>CAZLDI010000046.1:0-3243 GCA_964558415.1 uncultured Dehalococcoidia bacterium | reverse complement strand
TACTGAATACGCGGCTCCATCACGCCCCGCCCTCGTCCGATGCCTCTTCCCGCTCGTCCTGCCTGCCCGCCGTGGAGGGAGGCTCTCGCAGGCCTGTCCTGAGGCACGAAGGGACGACCGGAGCGACAACATTCCCCCCTCGAATCACTGTCATCTGTCCACTATCATCTATCATCTATCATCTGTCATCTGTCCACTGTCATCTGTCATCTTCCACCACCGCCCACACCCGCACCGCCTCCCCCACCCCCTTCAGCGCCTGCTCCCCGCGATCCTCAAACCCAACCCCCGCCGACGTGCGCGCCAGCGAGCGTACCGTCTCCGACACCAGCACCTCCCCGGGCGCCGACAGCCCGCTGATCCGCGAGGCGATGTTGACGGCGCCGCCGTAGACGTTGCCGCGCCCGTCCGAGTCCTTCTCGCGTATCACATCCCCCGCGTGGAGGCCCAGGTGGAGGGGCAGCCCCGCGTGGCTGCCCACCGCCCCGCACGCCAGCGCCGCTTCGATCGCCTGGCGTGCGCTCGTGAAGACGGCGAGGACGCCGTCGCCCAGCAGCTTGCCCTCGATCGGCGTCCCCGCGCTCTCGCGGATCACGGCCCGCAGCGCGCCGTCCAGCGCCCGAGCCTCCTCGCGGAAGGCCGCGTCACCGAGGCGTTCCGTGAGCACCGTGGAGTCGACGATGTCTGCGAAGAGGATGACGGCGGTGCCGGAAGGGAGGTCAGGTGTAGTTTCTACTTCTCGGCCTTCGTCCAGGAACCCGGTTATGATCTCCGGCAGTTCGAGGAGATACCTATCGTCTATCAGCTGGAATCGCGCGTTCGGGATCCGCGCGGCCATGCGCTGCCCAACTTGCGGCGAAAGGAAACGGTTGTTGCGGTTCGACACGACGAGCGTGCGGGCGGTTATCTGCGGTAGAAGGGCCGAGACGTCCCAGGTCTCCATATGCGATTGTGATGAACGATAAGCCTCTGGTTCGACACATTCCCGGATGTAGGCGGCATATCTGGCAGCAAACTGATGGTTCTCGATTCCAATCAAGACCCGCACTAAGGTTTCCGTATACAGCGTCCAATCGCCACTGCGGAGGGCCTCCTCGGCTACGTTGATAGGGCTCTGATTCCTCCAGTCCGAGAACTTCACCCAGCCATCAGCAATGACCAGCGAGGAAACCTGCTCCCGGCGGGTCGCAGCGTAGGCTACGGCGATCGGAGCCGCGTCTAGGATGCCGGCCATCGCGAAGCGCTGCAGCCCCGCGCCATCAACCACCGCCTCGAGGTCGCGCAACATCGCGTCCATCGAAAAATCGATGGCGTCACGATCAGAGAGACCGCTGCCGCGGCTGTCGTACCACACCACATGGAAGCGCTCTGCGAGCGCGTGAAATTGCGGGAACATTTCCCAAGCCGCCTGCACGTGGCTTTGCATGGGAGGCTGCATCAGCAGCAGGGGAGGGCCATCGCCCACAGTGGCGAAGGCGATATCTACCCCATCACTCGTCTTCGCGTACTGAATACGCGGCTCCATCACGCCCCGCCCTCGTCCGATGCCTCTTCCCGCTCATCCTGAGGCTCTCGTGGGACGGGCGGAGCGACAACATTCCGCCTTCGAATCACTGTCATCTGTCCACTGTCATCTGTCATCTTCCACCGCCGCCCACACCCGCACCTTCTCCCCCACGCCCTTCAGCACCTGCTCGCCGCGGTCCTCGAACGTGACGCCGGCACTGGTGCGCGCCAGCGACCGCACCGTCTCCGACACCAGCACCTCCCCCGGCGCCGACAACCCGCTGATGCGCGAGGCGATGTTGACTGCCCCACCATAGACGTTGCTGCGTCCGTCCGCGTCCGCCTCGCGCAGCACGTCGCCAGCGTGTAACCCCAAATGTAGGGGCAAGCCGGCGTCATCGCCCGCCTTCCCGCAGGCCAACGCCGCCTCAATCGCCTGGCGGGCGCTCGCGAACGTCGCGAGTATTCCGTCGCCCAGCGTGGGGCCCTCGATCGGTCTGCCGCCGCTCTCGCCGATGATCTTGCGCAGCGCGCCGTCGAGCTCGCGCGCCTTCGCGCGGAAGCCGGCATCGCCGAGGCGCTCCGTGAGCGCCGTGGAATCGGCGATGTCTGCGAAGAGAATGATCGCTGTGCCGGAGGGCAGTTCGGGCTCCGGATGAGATGGCTCGCTACCTTCGTCGAAGAACTCGGCGAATGCTCGCGCATCTTCTGCCTCGAGGAGCAGCGACACCCAATTGGTCAACGTGCTCGTACGGACGCGCGCATCCTTTACCAGCGCGGCGATTTCGCGCCACCCTTCAGCAGTTACGCCGCTCGCGCTCCCATGCGGCTGGATGACAAGTGTCGGACACGCGACCTGGTCGAGACACCCGCTAACATCGTCCTCAAGTGGCGCGCGAGTCGTCTCCGCCCACGATTTCGGCGTGAACGCCTGGCTTAGCCGTTCTGCGAATACCCGTCCTGATTCCGTCCAGTCGTAGAACGTCAGCGCGATGAACTTGCAGTACAGCGTCCAGTCACGTTCCCGTAACGTGTCGGGGATCAGTAACGCATCCACGATGTGGACATCACTCCCGCGCGCGACCCCCGCGTAGAGGCCCAGGCGCAGGACCAGCTGAGGCTGTTGTGCGGCAAACGCGACGCCCACGATGCTCCCGAACGCACGACCGAGCAAGTACGAAGGGGGTAGGGACAGACCGTCGAACACGGCACGAACGTCCGCCACCCGTGCGTCGAGTGACCAGTCGCTCACATTGCGGTCGGAAAGCCCACGTCCGCGCGGGTCATAGGTTACGAACCGGTACCGCTCCGCGAAAAAGTCGATGGTCGCGCGTACCTCGGGTATAGAGAAGTACGATTCTATATGGCCCGGCGTCGCCGGAATCATAACGAGCGGCGTGCCAGCACCCAGCGAAGCCGTGGCGATCTTCGTCCCGTCGGCGCTCCTCACGTAGCGTATCTGCGGCTCCATCACGCCCCGCCCTCGCACGACGCCTCTTCCCGCTCGTCCTGCCTGCCCGCCGTGGAGGGAGGCTCTCGTAGGACGGGCGGAGCGACAACATTCCGCCTTCGAATCACTGTCATCTGTCCACTGTCATCTGTCATCTTCCACCGCCGCCCACACCCGCACCGCCTCCCCCACCCCCTTCAGCGCCTGCTCCCCCCGGTCCTCAAACGCAACCCCCGCCGACGTGCGCGCCAGCGGCCGCACTGTCTCCGACACCAGCACCTCCCCCG
>CAZLDI010000045.1:0-3274 GCA_964558415.1 uncultured Dehalococcoidia bacterium | reverse complement strand
GAGCCGATCTGGAGCCAGTCGGCGCCGCTCGGCAGGATTGTCCCGCGCAGCTTCGGACCCTCGAACGTCCCGCCTGTCACGTCGTAGACCTGCCGCGTCGAGAGCGGGCCTGGCCCGACGTCAACGGGCGGCTTTAACTCCGCGCGATAGGTCATCAAATAATCGAGCTTCATGGGCACCTCCCTGCGGTTAGCGCCGAGCTAGCACGACCGGGCGAGACAGCGCAGCCAAGAGTATCATGTCGAGGGTTCGCGCGCTCACTAACCATATCCTTGCGGCGAGTCTAGCCCCTGATCGGTACCATGCCCCGAGGGCGACACGAGCACGCCGGAGGAGTAACATCGAGCCTGCTCCCACCATGATGTCGTGGCACGAGTTCCCCTGGCAACAAGAAGAGCCCGATCCGAACCGCGATCGGCTTTGCACCGGGAGCGGTGTCCCCACTCACCTCGATTGCCGCATCGAAGGGGCGAACTTCACGCGCCGGCACGCGGTCCCGAAGGACGAGGTCGTTCTCTGCGCCTACAACGTGGAGCGCGGTCTGCGGCTGGACGATCAGCTGCGTGCCTTCGGCGGCGACGCCGGGATGCCGGCCCCAGACGTTCTCCTCATCAGCGAGGCTGACCGCGGCTGCACGCGCAGCGGCAATCGGAACGTCGCGAGAGAGTACGCCCGGGAGCTCGGCCTCTGCTATGCGTACGGCGTCGAGTTCATCGAGCTGCCGCGATTTTATGGGCCGGGCGGTAGCGTCCGGCGCCACTGTGAACACGGAAACGCGATCCTCTCGCGCTTCCCACTTGGGAACGTCAGGTTGATCCGCCACAAACGCACTCAGAGCTGGCATAGCACGATGCAGCGCGTCCTGCGCGCGGGCGAGCCGCGCCTTGGCGGCCGCGTCGCGCTAGCCGCTGACGTGCGCATCGGCGAACGGATGCTCCGCGTGTACTCGGTCCATTTCGACTCGGGCCATCGTGGCCACGGAGCCCAGGGCGCGGACGCCTATCGCGAGGCCCAGGCCAGGGAACTGATTGAGGACGCTTCCAGGCTACGCCAGGGTGTAGTGATCGGTGGCGACATGAACGTCGGTCGCTACCTTCGATCACTCGGGGAAGACGGACCCCGGGAGCCGACTACCCACGCCCTCGTTGAAGCCGGCTACGAGGACGCGCACGCGGCGCTTCCGGTCGGCGAGCGCGTCACCACGGACTCCGGCGTCGCGATCGACCTGATATTCGGCCGTGGCGTACGCTTCACGGCAGCGGGTGTCGGACCGCGCGTGGTCTGGGGAGGCTTGTCGGACCATCTGCCGGTGTGGGCCCGCGTCAGCTTATGATCGACCGATGAGCAACGTAGATACAGCGACCCGGATCCGGACCCCAGCGATTGCCTGGTTCACCGTGTTCGTGTTCGCCCGGCTCTACACCGCGCTCCTGAACGACTTCCTCGGCCGAATCCTCGGATTGGAGTTTATCTCGTACACGTGGATTCACGGGATCCCCACGTACTTGTGGGTTGAGATCATCTTCTACGGCCCGATCATCTGGCTGGCGCTGACCCAGGTCAACGCTGACGTGTTCGGCGATGTGCCCACTGAACCCGGGGCCCTGCGAAAGCACCGCCGCTTACAGTTCGCGGCCACTTTCGCCATCGCGATCCTCATCTACGGCATCGGCGTCCACGTCACCGACACCCTCGAAGTCCTCTCCCGGGAGCGCGAGCACATCACGGACGGTGCGGTATACGACCTCATATACTTCCTCGACGAAGGGCTCTCCCACTACATCCAGTTCTTCCCCCTGTTCTTCGTGATGGGCTGGTTTCTCATCCACGATCGGCCCGGACGGACGGCCCATCCGTACATCGCCCTGTTCCTCGGCGTGGTCCATGGGATCGAGCGCGGCGTCGGCATCATTGAGGGTGAGAAATGGTTCCTCGGTCCTGCTGTGATCGTGTGGATGGCCATCGCGGCGTGGTTGCGCTGGCGCCGCGTGGGTTCAGAGGTGACCGCAGAATTCTTCTTTCGCCACGCCGTGGCCTTCTGCGTGATCCTGCCTCTTAGTCAGGTCCTGTACTACGTACGGTTCGATTCGTTCCCTCCGCCATCGATGCTGAGCGACAGCGAGATCACACAGATGGCGGTGGGCGCCATCGCATTGACGGTTGTCGGCACCGGGCTGTTCGCCGCACTCGATCGCTGGTGGCATAAGCGCCGGCTTTCGCCGGTCAGCTGAGGAGTTTGGCGCGCACCTTCACCGCTGGCGGATAAATGCCCGCCGTTTCGCCACGCCAGCCAACGGGATCGGCTTCCTAGCTCCTTGACACCCTTGCCGCCGTTACGTGACCATTGGGTCACCTAGCCCGATCGACAGGGGGATACCGTTGCGCTGCCCATCTTGCGGTCACGAAAACGTAGATGATGCCCAGTTCTGCGATCAGTGCGCTGCTGACTTCGCGCCGGTCTGTCCCGCCTGCAGTGCTGAGAACCAGGTAGGGGCCCGCTTCTGTCGCAAGTGCCGGGCCAAGCTCGCACCTGAGCCGGGCGAACCGGCGGCACAGGCGAAGGCGGCGGCGCCGCGCCAGCCGTTGAGCGAGCTTCCGGTGGCGTTCGGGGGTGGGCGTTACGAAGTGAAACGGTTCCTGGGCGAAGGTGGGCGGAAGCGCGTGTTTCTCGCCCGGGATACGCGGCTGGACCGGGATGTAGCAGTCGCGATCATCAAAACCGAGGGTCTGGATGAAGACGGCCTGGCGCGCGTGAAGCGCGAGGCGCAGGCGATGGCGCGGCTGGGCGATCATCCGCACATAGTGACGATTCACGATATCGGTGAAGAAAACGGCCAGCCTTACATCGTCTCGCAGTACATGGCGGGCGGGGAGCTGACGGACCGGTTGAAGGAGGCGGAGAACCGCCGCCTGTCCCTGAACGAAGCGCTCCGGATATCAAACGAGGTCAGGCTGGCGCTTGAGCACGCGCACGGAAAGGGGATCATCCACCGTGACCTGAAGCCGGCGAACATCTGGCTGACGCAGGACGGCACCGCGAAGCTGGGCGACTTCGGGCTGGCGGTGGCGCTCGACCGCTCGCGACTGACGCTCGAGGGGACGATGGTGGGGACGGTGGCGTATATGCCGCCGGAGCAGGCGCTGGGCAGGCAACCGGACGCCCGCAGCGACCTTTATTCGCTGGGCTGCGTGCTGTACGAGATGCTGACGGGCCGGCCACCGTTCCTCGGCGACGACAACGTCGCGATCATCTCGCAGCACATCAATACGCCGC
>CAZLDI010000044.1:0-4142 GCA_964558415.1 uncultured Dehalococcoidia bacterium | reverse complement strand
ACAACCGGCGGCGTTCACGGGCTCGCCGGCGGGCGTGTTGGGGCACTGGTCGTTGCAGTTGTTCACGCCGTCATGGTCGTCGTCAAGCTGGCTGCACGAGCAACCGGAGTCGTTCACGGACTGGCCGGCTGGCGTTTCAGGGCATTGATCGCAGGCGTCACCGACGCCGTCAACATCCAAATCCGTTTGGCCCGGGTTCGCAACGAGCGAGCAATTGTCGATCCCGTTCGGAACACCGTCACCGTCGCAATCTTCGTCGGGCTCACACGCGTCACCGGAGCCATCAGAGTCGCAATCCGATTGGTCCGGATTGGGTGCGATTATGCAGTTGTCACAGGCGTTGCCGATACCATCGCCATCGGAATCCGCCTGATCGTCATTAGGGACAGATGGACAGTTGTCGGTCGCGCAGGCGTTGGCCGTGAAGCCCGGGTTGCCGAAACCGTCGCCGTCCGTATCGGTACAGGTGTCGCATGCGTCGCCCACACCGTCACCGTCGGCATCGGACTGACTCACGTTGGCCACCGTCGGGCAGTTGTCCGTGGCGCACGTGTTCGTGTGGAAGCCGGAGTTGCCGAAGCCGTCGTTGTCCGTGTCGGTGCACGTGTCGCAGGCATTACCCGCACCGTCGGTGTCTGCATCGGACTGACTCACGTTCGCCACGGCGGGGCAGTTATCGCATGTGTCACCGATGCCATCGAGGTCTCCGTCGGCTTGCGCTGGATTCGCTATGGTCGGGCAATTGTCGCAGGCGTCGCCGACTCCGTCTGCGTCAGAATCCCCCTGATCAAGGTTGAACACTGCAACGCAATTATCGACGTCATTATTGACGTCGTCCTGGTCGGAATCTTCCGTAACTGGTGGTCCTGCTGACAGCCCGCCAGGCTCGCAGGCGTCTCCAATTCCATTTCCATCGGAATCGTGTTGGGCTGCGTTGGATACCAGTTGACAGTTGTCGCTTGCATCCCCGATGCCATCCCCATCAGAATCTACTTGGTCAGGGTTAGCTACACTGGCTGAGTTGTCGCAGGGGTTGCCAAAGCGGTCACCGTCAAAGTCCTTTTGAGACTCATTGCGGACGCTCGTGCAGTTGTCACACGCGTCTCCAACTCCATCACCATCGGTGTCATATTGACCGGGGTTGTATGTGTTCCGACAGTTGTCGCAATCATCAGGAATGCCGTCACCATCGCCATCTGGATCCAGGTCATCAATAACTCCGTTTCGATTACAGTCGGGATCTCCTTCGGACATCCCACTGTTGCAGGCAAATCCCGCAAATGAAACTACAAGAGGCGCCAAGATCGCGAGAAGTCTGATTCGCCGATGGGCGCAATAGTGGCTGTGGCCCCAGCCCAGCCAGAAATGATGCGCTCGGACCGCTTCTCCCAACAGCCTGCGATGACCGATGCAAAACGAGCAGACAGCTATCATTCCTCGCATCTTCCTCCGCGCCTCTTGCTATTGTCGCAACGACGGGTTGGCCTAAACTTTCTGCTCAGCAACTCCTTCTTACCGAATGGCCGCCTTAGTCCATTGAAGCACTGGTTCGGAGCCTCATTATCATACCGCGGGCCCGGCTCAATTCTTTGCGTAGTTCTTGCAGCGTTGAGCTTTGAAAGAAATCGTCCAATAACTGAGCCTTGTCAGGGAGCGCACGCTTAGCGCTACTAAGTGCAACACCGGCCTCGTCCAGTTTGCCCGCTTCGATATAGGCACTGATTAGGCCATACCGGGCTACTAGTATCGACGGAGATAGTCCGACCGCCTTGTCGTATGCCCGTATTGCCTTGTCGTAGGCTTGGGCCGCCTTGTCGGGCCGCGGCCTATCCTTGTAGGAATCCGCGAGACCTTGTTGGACAACCGCATATGTGTACCAGGCCCATGCATCCTGAGGACGAAGTGCGCGGAGGCAGTCCGCGTCCACCAAAGCCATATCATAAAGCCTCTTCGCCCTGTATGCCGTCGCTCTTAATCTGCGAGCACCGGAATACGAAGGGTCTAGTTCAATCGCCTCTGTAAGAAGAGCGATGCGTTCGTCGGGGCTCCATTCGGTGAGCAGAGCCTTGCAATAAGGAACCCGGGCTGAAGCCGGGGCGATTCGTTCCACTTGCTCTCGATGCTTCACAGCCTTTCCGGAATCACTCTCGCTAAGCACTTCGGCAAGGTACACGTGCGCATCGAGGACGTTGGGATCGCGTGCCAGAATATCGTCGTATAGGGCGATTGCTTCCTGTCGACGTTCCAGATTTACTAGTATCGCCGCATGCAGTACCTGGGCCTCAAGATCGTTAGGGTCCTGGGTACGGCAGTCACCGACCCTCACCAGCGCATCGTTGTATCTACCCTCGTCGACCAGGTTTTGTGCCTCTTCGCGTAATACACTCGATTGAGCTTTGTGGAACTCCTGACGGACCTTCCACGCATGGACCAATGCGAGTAAAGCGCAAGCGGCGAAGACTGTCAAAGCCGCAGCAATCCCAACTGGACGCCTGTACCGTCGGATCACCTTGCCAAGCAAGTAAAGCCCGCTATCCTTCTTCGCGTCGATCGGTTCGCCGGAGAGGAAGTGGTGGATGTCTTCGGAGAGGTGCCCGGCCGATTGGTAGCGGCGGATCGGCTCCTTGGCCAGCGCCTTCAGGACGATCGTCTCGACCTCGTCGTTGATCTGTCGCCGGATGGTGCTGGGCCTTCTTGGCTCGGCCTGGACGATGTTGCGAAGCACGTCCGCCATCTGCCCGACCACTTCGTACGGGTATTTACCCGTCAGCATCTCGTAGAGAATCACGCCCAGCGAGTACACGTCCGTGCGGATATCGATCTGGCTGGGGTCGCCTTTGGCCTGCTCCGGGCTCATGTACGGCAGCGTGCCGATGACCTGCCCGGTCACCGAGACCAGCATCGGCCGCGTGTCGCCGAACGCCTCGGCCCCGGCCACCTTGGCCAGGCCGAAGTCCAGCACATGCGGCTCGCCCTGCTCATCCACCAAGATGTTGCCGGGCTTTAGGTCGCGGTGGATCACCCCGCGCTGGTGGGCGTAATTCACCGCCTCGCAGATCTTTCGGAAGAGCTGGAGCGTGTCGTCGATGGAGAGTTCCTTGCCCGCGACGTATTGGTCCAGCGGCCGGCCGCGGAGATAGTCCATGGCGAACCAGTACCTGCCATGCGAAACACCGCTGTCAAAAACGGCCACGATGTTGGGGTGGTGCAGGCTGGCGACCAGTTCGATCTCCCGCTCGAAGCGGTGCTTGGTCTTCTCCGAGGCGAACGGCCCCTCGAGCATGACTTTGAGGGCGACTTTCCGCTTGGTGCTCTTCTGAATCGCCTGATAGACCACGCCCTGGCCGCCGCGATGCAGCTCCCTGGTGATCTCGAAACCCTCGATGGAGTCGGTGGGCAAGTCGGAAATCCGTTGAGGCTTGGCGAGAGTCGCCCCCACGTCCAGCCGCGGTTGGTCTACGCCACGAAGGGCCGGGCGCACGGACGGTCTCAGAAAATCCACCGGGGCCTGCTCGTGATGGCGGACGAGAGATTCCAGCTCCGCCTGCAGGGCCTCTTCCCCGCCGCAGGCCTGAACGAGAAAGTCCGATCGCTGGTCCGGCGGCAATTGGACAGCCCGCTCAAAGAGTTCGTTGATCTGCTTCTCCCTCTGCTCCAGGGTCATGGTCGGCGATCCTATTTCGGCGATCCGTTGCCGCGCAAAAGCTCCCGATGCAGCCACGCCCGGGCAAACGACCATTCGCTGTCCACCGTCCGGGCCGAGACGCCCAGTGCCTCGGCCGTCTCTTCGCCGGTCATCCCAGCAAAGTAGCGGTACTTCACGACCTCGGCCTTGCGGCTGTCCATCTTCTCGAGACGATTCAAGGCTTCGTGGACGGCCAGTATCTCTCCACCATTGTCGGCAGGACCCACGGGATCGTACTTGAGGCTGATGGGGGACTCGCCGCCGCCGCGCTTGTCGCGATTTCGTCTACGTGCGTCATCCACCAGGATCTGCCGCATCACATTTGCCGCCGAAGCGAAAAAATGCTTGCGGTTGGCGAACTGGACGGGCTGACCATCGGTCAGCTTGATGTAGGCTTCATGCACGAGCGACGTGCTGCCGATGTGGCAAGCGGCCGGCTCGTGGGCGAGCTTGCGGT
>CAZLDI010000043.1:0-4397 GCA_964558415.1 uncultured Dehalococcoidia bacterium | reverse complement strand
GGACCCACCCGTTCCCATCCCGAACACGGAAGTGAAACGCCTCAGCGCCAACGATACTGCCCGGGCGACTGGGTGTGGAAAATAGGCCGCTGCCAGGAGCTTTCTCCTTTCCCCATCCCCGGGGCACCCTTCATCCGCCACCGTCACTCTCCTGTCCCCTAACGTGGCGTCTGATATAATTACCCGCGAGGAGCCTCGCGCTCCTTATGCCCATCCCGATCGGAGGTACTCACTGTTGACATCGGATCAGACTAGCGGAGGCGCTGCTATCGAAGAGCAGACCATGGCAGACCTTCTTGAACAGGAGACCGCGGCCTATCCTGAAATGCGCCGCGGGGAGATCATTGAGGGAATCGTCGTCGGCAGTGAGCGGGACGGAATTCTTGTTGACATTGGCGCAAAATCGGAAGGCGTCATCCCCCCTCAAGAAATGCATTGCCTCCAGCCGGAGGGCGCCTCCAAACTGCAACATGGCGACAAAGTCCTCGTCTTCATCGTTCAACCGGAGTCTCCAGAGGGCCAGATCATCCTCTCTCTGGATCGGGCCCGGGGCGAACGCGGCTGGCGGGTCCTCCAGGACTACCTCGACGCCAACCAGGCGTTTGAAGGTCACGTCACCGGAAGCAATAAAGGCGGCCTCCTCGTCAACGTTGAAGGCGTCAACGCCTTCGTCCCCCTCTCACAACTCGTCGCCGGCCCGGAGAGAAGCTCCCCGGAAAACACCCAGCGCGCCCTCACCGAGTGGGTGGGCAAACCGATCACCCTGAAGGTCATCGAACTGAACCGTCGGCGTAACCGCGCCATCCTCTCGGAGCGTGCGGCAGTCCAAGAAAGACGTGCCGCAGAGAAAGAGCGCCTCCTTCTAGAGCTTACCGAAGGTGACATCCGCGACGGTGTCATCACCAGCATCCGCGACTTCGGCATCTTTGTGGACATCGGTGGTGCCGATGGGCTCGTCCATCTATCGGAGCTCTCTTGGGAGCGTACGCCCAAGTCCCCGCATGAGCTGTTCCGCGTCGGCCAGGAGGTTGCCGTCCACGTCCTCAAGATCGATCACGAAGCCAAGAAGATCGCCCTCAGCGTTCGCCGTGCCCAGCCGGAGCGCTGGGAAGAGATCGTCTCCGGCTATCGCGAAGGGCAGGTCGTCCCCGGCCAGGTCACCAAGCTCGCTCCCTTCGGCGCCTTCGTACGCCTCGAGGGGCCAGTCGAGGGCCTGATCCACATCTCAGAGCTGGTGGATCGCCGCATCAATCACCCGCGAGAGGTTGTCCAGGAAAACGACGTCGTTCCCGTCAAGATCGTGCGCATCGAATACGATCGTCATCGCCTCGGACTCAGCCTGCGCCAGGCGCGGGACTCGGCCGAGAACGATGGCTGGGCCTTCAGCGAGATGGGCGCCGTCACAACCGCGCCCCAGGACGCACTCGACAGGCTCGGCGTGACCGCACCCGTCCGCCCCCCTGAACCCGACGGCATGCCCGGCGAGGAGCAGGCGCGGGACGAGGTGGCCGCTGAGGCAGAAGGCCAGTCGGTCGAAGATGTCGTGGTCGAGAGAGAAGCTCCCGACGTAGACGCAGCACCTGACGCTGCCGCTGATGTGGCGGAGGTGGAAGCTGTTGTAGTAGCGGAACCTGCCCAAACGGCGGAAGACGACGCCGCGACTGAGGTGCAGACGGAGCCCTCTGTTGGCATTGCGACGGCAGAGATTCCGGAACCCGAAGTTGACGAACCGGCTCCTGAGGCCGAAGCCGAGTCCGAACCAGAGGTTGAAACCGAAGTTGAGGAACCTGAACCCGCGCCTGACGTGGAGCCACCGGCGGCCTCCGAGTCAGAAACTCAGGAAGACGTCCCAATGGAACTGGAACCAGCCATCGAAGACGTGGCGGAGGTCGTAGACTCTCCCGCTGAGGACATGGAGTCCTCGTCAGAAGTCGAAACCGTATCCTCAATTGAGACCGAAGCCGAAGCCGAAGATGAGCCCGTAGCCGAGCCCGAATCGGAGCCTGAACCTGAACCCGTGGCTGACGTGGAGCCATCGGCAGCCTCCGAATCGGAGGCTCAGGAAGACGTCCCACTGGAGCCAGAAGCTGTCATAGAGGACGTAGCGGAGGCCATAGACTCTCCCGCTGAGGATGTGGAATCCCTGTCAGAAGTCGAAACCGTATCCTCAATTGAGACCGAAGAAGACGGCGAGAGTGTAACGGACGAGCCCGCCGAAGCGTTGAATACTGTAGAGGAGAATTGAGCCGAGAGAGGGCGGAAGGACCATATGGCCGATAGATTCGACAAGTTCACGGAGAGGGCCCGCCGCGTACTCACACTCGCGCAGGAGGAAGCGCTCCGCTTCAACCACAACTACATCGGCACGGAGCACCTCCTTCTCGGCCTCGTTCGTGAAGGCGAGGGCGTCGCCGCCAAAGTGCTTGCCAACCTCGGCGTCGAACTCAACAAAGTGCGCTCGGCTGTGGAATTCATCATCGGCCGCGGCGACCGCGCCGTCACCGGCGACATCGGCCTCACGCCCCGCGCGAAGAAAGTCATCGAACTTGCCGTCGACGAAGCCCGCCGTCTCGGCCATCACTACATCGGCACGGAACACCTGCTCCTTGGCCTTGTCCGCGAGGGAGAAGGGATCGCCGCCGGCGTCCTGGAGAGCTTGGGCGTCAGCCTGGACAAAGTCCGCGCCGAAGTCACGCGCATCCTCTCACAGAGCATGCCGCAGGGCGCCGCCGCCGGTGGGCGCTCCAGCACTCGCACCCCCACTGTAGATCAGCTTGGTATCGACCTGACAACCGCGGCTCGCGCCGGCAAGCTGGATCCCGTGATCGGTCGCGAAAAGGAGATCGAACGCGTCATTCAGATCCTGTCCCGTCGCACCAAGAACAACCCGGTGCTCATTGGGGAGCCCGGCGTTGGCAAGACAGCCATCGTAGAGGCGCTCGCCCAGCGCATCATCAAGAGCGAAGTCCCGGAGATGCTGGTGAACCGTCGCCTTGTCACCCTGGACATCGGCTCTCTCGTCGCCGGAACAAAGTACCGCGGCGAATTTGAAGAACGCCTCAAAAAAGTCATCGAAGAGCTGAAAAGCGCTGGCAACTGCATCCTCTTCATAGACGAGATGCACATGCTCGTCGGCGCGGGCGCCGCTGAAGGCGCCGTGGACGCCGCCAACATCTTGAAACCCTCGCTCGCCCGCGGCGAACTCCAGTGTGTAGGCGCCACCACTCTTGACGACTACCGCAAGCACATCGAGAAGGACGCGGCCCTCGAGCGTCGGCTCCAGCCGATCATGGTCAACGAGCCCACGGTTGAGGAGACGATACTTATCCTCCGAGGCGTGAAGGGACGCTACGAGGAACACCACTCCCTCACGATCACAGACGAAGCGCTTGAAGCGGCGGCCGAACTCGCGTCTCGCTACGTGCCGGACCGCTTCCTGCCCGACAAGGCAATCGACCTCGTGGATGAGGCCGCGTCCCGCGTGAGGATCAAGCGCTCGTACGCACCGCCCTCAGTCCAGGAGGCGGGCGCCGGTCTGGATAGCCTGCGCCGCGAGAAAGAAACGGCGATCGCCTCTCAAGATTACGAACTCGCCGCTGAGCTGCGCGATCAGGAGGTCAAACTCCAGGACAAGCTGGAAGGCCTCGAGAGCGGCTGGCAGAGTGAGCGTCAGGAGGTTAAGGCAGAGGTCACAGCCGATGATATCTCCGAGGTTGTAGCCATGTGGACGGGCATCCCCGTCACTCGCATCGCCTCCGAAGAGTCACAGCGCCTGCTACACATGGAAGAGGTCCTTCACGAGAAGGTCATCGGTCAGGACGAGGCCATCCACATTATCTCCAAAGCCGTCCGGCGCGCCCGCGCCGGACTCAAGGATCCCCGCAGGCCCATCGGTGTGTTCATGTTCCTGGGGCCCACCGGCGTCGGCAAGACCTACCTGGCCCGCGTCCTCTCGGACTTCATGTTCGGCAGCGAGGAGGCCATGATCAAGCTGGACATGTCGGAGTTCATGGAGAAGCACAACGTCTCCAGGCTCATCGGCGCGCCTCCCGGCTACGTCGGCTACGACGACGCCGGGCAGCTGACTGACACCGTCCGCCGCAAGTCCTACTGTCTCATACTGCTGGACGAGATCGAGAAGGCACACCCTGAAGTCTTCAACATGCTCCTTCAGATCTTCGACGACGGCCACCTCACTGACGCCAAGGGCCGTCGCGTGGACTTCCGCAACACCATCATCATAATGACCTCCAACGTCGGCTCAGACCTCATCCGCAAGGAATCGGCTCTGGGCTTCTCCGTGAAGACGGAGGGCGCCAAGACGGAGGCATACCAGCACGACAAAATGAAGGAGAAGGTGCTCTCGGCCATGAAGAACGTCTTCCGGC
Source organism: uncultured Dehalococcoidia bacterium (assembly GCA_964558415.1). Classification (GTDB taxonomy): domain Bacteria; phylum Chloroflexota; class Dehalococcoidia; order SM23-28-2; family RBG-16-64-32; genus CAZLDI01. Next base: position 9 of record CAZLDI010000043.1, on the reverse strand, counting down.
CGGAGTTCA
>CAZLDI010000042.1:0-5249 GCA_964558415.1 uncultured Dehalococcoidia bacterium | reverse complement strand
GCGTCGTGGTTGGGGGGGAGTGTTGCAGCGACGGGTCCCTCCACTTCGCTGCGCTTCGGTCGGGATGACGATGGGGCCGCTGCGCTACGGTCGGGATGACGATGGGGCCGCTGCGCTTCGGTCGGGATGACGATGGGGTCGCTGCGCTGCGGTCGGGACGAAGGACAGGGGACAGGGAGGAGGGGAGCGCGGTCCGCTTGACCCAATATGAGTCGAGGGTATAATCGAGGCGCGCATAGCAGCGCATGAAGGCGAGCCTCTAATGTTGCGCAGTTTATGCCTGGTCTTTCTGGTGGCCACCGTGGCCGTCGTCTTCGCCGAACCGGCATCTGTATCGAGTGCCGGCACGACCACGCGGATAAGCGTCGATTCTTTTGGCGGTGAGGGGATTGGGCGGAGTTATGCGTATCCGGGCGGCATGAGCGATGACGGACGCTACATCGCCTTCCACTCCTATGCGTCGAACCTCGTGCCGAACGATCACAACCTGCTGTGCAGTGATTCGACGTCGCCGTTCGATGGGTTGCCGGAGGACTGCGGGGACATCTTCGTTCGAGACACGCAGGGAGGGACGACGGAGCTTATTAGTGTAAGCAGCTCGGAAGATCAAGCAAACAACTGGAGCCAGTTCGCCTCCGTCAGCGACGACGGCCGGTTCGTCGCTTTTGAATCAAGGGCGACCAACCTGGTAATGCCGCCGCCGAGCAGCAGCGTTAGCCATATTTACTTGCGGGACCGGATACTGGGGACAACCGAGATCATCAGCGTGGACAGCAGCGAGATCTCCGGCAACCAGGATAGTGCGTGGGCGAGCGTCAACGGTGATGGGAGGTTCATTGCTTTCTCCTCAGAGGCCTCGAACCTGGTCACAGGCGATACCAACTTCCAGGGAGATATATTCGTGCGCGACCGGCTCATGGGAACAAGCGAGCGGGTAAGCCTGGACAGCGGCGAGAACCAGGTCTCGTGCGCGTCGTCGCCCTGCAACTCTACCGTTACGATAAGCGATGATGGCATGACCGTCGCGTTCAAGTCGGACTCGTCCGGTTTGGTAGCGGGCGATACGAACGCACGCGGGGATATCTTCGTCAGGGACCGCTCGGCCGGCACAACTGAACAAGTGAGCGTAGATTCTGCGGAGATAGAGTCGAACGGAAGCAGTTGGGATGCGGTGATAAGCGGCAACGGTCAACACGTCGCGTTTGTTTCGGCAGCGGACAATCTGGTGGCGGGTGACACCAACACCTGCGCAGGATATGGGCCTCAGGGGCCAAGTTGCCCCGACATCTTCGTGCGAGACCGGGGGACCGGAACCACATCGATCGCTAGTTTGACGCAATGGGAGACGGCTTCGAACGGGCCTAGTAGCAGCCGGCCTGCGATAAGCGATAGCGGGCGGTACGTGGCGTTCGATTCAGAGGCGTCGAACCTCGTGGACTTCGGGGACAGCAACGCCGATCGAGACGTATACCGGCGGGACAGGCAGCTTGGCAGTACGGAGCTGATGAGCGCGAACGATGCCGGCATCAAGGCTGCTGGCGCTAGCTTTACGGGTGGCATCAGCTCGAACGGACAGTATGTTGGTTTCAGCACGGACGCGTGCAACCTGGTGGTGGAGGACCAGAATGAGGCGTACGACGCGTTCGTGCGCGACACCGCGGGCGCCAGCGGATCAATGGACATGAATTGCGCTTACCTGGACAGCATCGCGATCGACACTCAAGGTGACGGCACACCGGCGAACAGCGCGCTGTCTATCGGGAGTACGGAGGCGTGCTCGCGCGCCAGCAACAATGACATTGTCGACTTCGACGAGGACGGCGTGGACACGATTGAAGTAGACGTGATCGTGGGGCCGAACGGCGTGCCGTCTGAGCGGCCGGTAATCGGGTTCCAGTTCGACATCGTGTATTCAGCGGGACGGCTGCGCCTGAACACTGCGGACCAACAGATGATGCTGGCCGCCGTGCCCGGCAGCAGCGTGCTCGATGTCTCGGACGCGCTGCCGGACGTGAGCGGGAGCTGGACGGCGGCGGCGCTCGATACGACACTGGGGACGGGCGAGACGGGTGCAGGGGTGCTTACCCGCCTGACGTTCGAGGCGTTGTCGCCGGGGTACAGCCCTCTGCTGATCCAGGGCGGGTGGACCGGCCTGGTGGACGACAACGTGGCGGAGATGCTGGCAGGGGTGGTTAAGGCTGGGACGATTGTCGTGCTGCCGGTGACAGAGCCGGCGCCATGCACGGATGCTGACGGCGACGGTATCGCCGACGGAGGAGACAACTGTCCGGCGCTTGCGAACCCCGACCAGCTGGACAGCGACGCCGATGGCAAGGGGAACGCGTGCGAGCCGGACGACGACAACGCCGGCGTCTACGACGTGGACGAGCTGGCATGCGGAGGCGATCCGGTGGTGGCGGCGTTGCGGCCGGAGCGTGTGGATGTGCCGTTCGACGGCGTGGACGACGATGGGGACGGGCAGGTGGATGAGGCGCTGCTCTCGGGGACGGAGGCGTACGACTGCGACGGTGACGGGTTCAAGGGTTCGGCGGAGAACCACGTGTTCTCGTACCTGGGGCAGACGGACGGGAACCAGAAGACGTGCCAGGAGTACGATCTGGCGCACCCGAACGTGGGCAACAAGCCGAGCAAGCGCTGGCCGGCTGACCTGAACGGGAGCGCGTTCAGCTACGACAAGATCAATGTCTCGGACCTTGCGAGCTTCGTCGGCCCGGTCCGTTACCTCGGGACAGACGTTGGGACGAACCCGGGGGATGTGCGCTGGGACCTTGTGCCCGGGAGCACGTTTGGCGCGGACATCAACGTGCAGGACCTCACGGCGATAACGCTGCTGTACCCGCCGATGCTGGATGGGGCACGGGCGTTCGGTGGGCCGGTGTGCCCGTAGGGGGGCAGGGGACAGGGGACAGGGAGCAGGGGAGCGGGGGCGAGGAGAATGCGGAGCCAGGGTCGCTTTGGTCGGGCCGCAGATGGCGCCTTTCAATGGATCATGGGCGTTCGGTGCCGGCGCGCGTGCCGTGAGGGGGCGCGTCTCTGCGGGCTATTGAATCGAACGTTGGGGCAGTGTCTCGGGCGGGTTTGCGGGAGACCTCACCCCCGGCCCCTCTCCTCCTGAGGAGAGGGGGGAGGGGGGCTGTTATGTTCGGGAAGGCGATGGGCTACGCTGGGCCGGGGCTCCGTTAGGCGCGATGAGCGGGAGTTGTCGCGGGGCGCCGTGGTTGGGGGGAGGTGTTGCAGCGACGGGTCCCTCCACTTCGCTGCGCTTCGGTCGGGATGACGATGGGGGCGCTGCGCTGTGGTCGGGATGACGATGGGGGCGCTGTGCTGTGGCCGGGATGGCAGACGGGCCTCGGTTGACAGGCGCGGGGTGGGCGCTGTTCACTGGCGATGGAAAGGCGGCAACCGGGGATGGAGGGACGGAGTGACGTGGTGGGCAGGGCTGAAGCCGCTGCAGCTACGAGGTGACGATGAGCGACCGTCCACGCGCAAGGAGAGCCTGATGGTGACGAAGAACGACGTCTACGAGATCGGCGAGGTACCGTCTGTCGGGGAAGTACCGCCGTACATGTATGCGCAGGTGATCCGGCCGGAGCGCTTCGGGGACCCGCAGACGGCGTTTCAGATGGAGAAGGTGGAGACGCCGGCGGAGCTGAAGCCGCGCGAGGCGCTGGTTCTGGTGATGGCGGCGGGGATTAACTACAACAACGTCTGGGCGGCGCTGGGCAGCCCTGTCAACGTGATCAAGGCGCGCGAGCGCGAGGGCGACACGACGGGGTTCCACATTGGCGGGAGCGACGCGTCGGGGATCGTGTATAAGGTGGGCGCCAGCGTCTCGAACATCAAGGTGGGCGACCGTGTTGTCATCCACTGCGGGATGTGGGACGAGGACGAGCCGTTCGTGAAGGCGGGGAACGACCCGATGTTCTCGCCGTCGTTCAAGATCTGGGGGTACGAGAGCAACTGGGGGTCGTTCGCGCAGTTCACGAAGGTGCAGGCGCACCAGTGCCTGCCGAAGGCGCCGCAGCTGACGTGGGAGGAGGCGGCCGCGCCGACGCTCGTCGGGGCGACGGCGTACCGGATGCTGCGCGCGTGGCCGCCGCACACGGTGGAGAAGGGCGACGTGGTGCTGGTCTGGGGCGGCTCCGGCGGGCTGGGATCGATGGCGATTCAGATCGTCAAGCAGTTCGGCGGGATACCGGTGGCGGTGGTGTCGAGCGAGGACAAGTTCGCGTTCTGCATGAAGCTGGGCGCGAAGGGGTGCATCAACCGCAAGGAGTTCGACCACTGGGGGATGCTGCCGCACTGGACGGACACCGAGGCGTTCGGGCGCTGGGCGCAGGGCGCGCGGGCGTTCGGGGCGAAGTTCTGGGAGGCGCTGGGAGAGCGTCGCGCGCCGCGCATCGTGTTCGAGCACCCGGGGGAGGACACGATCCCGACCTCGATCTTTGTCTGCGACAACGGTGGGATGGTGGTGATCTGCGCGGGGACGAGCGGCTTCAACGCCAGCGTCGACTTGCGCTATCTGTGGATGCGGCAGAAGCGGCTGCAGGGGAGCCACTTCGCGAACGACGAGCAGGCGGGGGCGTTCAACCAGATGGTGATCGACGGGAAGATCGATCCGTGCCTGGGGGAGACGTACACGTTCGACGAGATCGGGCAGTGCCACCAGCTGATGTATGAGGGGAAGCAGCCGCTGGGGGTGATGGCGGCGCGGGTGAGCGCTGCGCGGACGGGGATGAAGGACCTGGAATAGCCGCGGATTGGCGCGGATTAACGCGGATAGAACGCGGATATGCCGCGATGCGCGCGGCGGAGCACGGGGTTGCGGGACGTGCGGTAACACGCGGACGCTGTTTACACGCCCGGCCCCGCCAGATTCCTTCGCGGCGAGGCGAATAGCCGCGAGCAGGTGTGGTGGTCGCTCAGAATGACAATCGGAGCACCAACTGATGTGCGCGCGCGGGCTCTGTTCACACCCCGCACCCGCCAGATTCCTTCGCGTAGAGACGGAGTACCGCGCACGGGGTGTGGTCGCCGCTCAGAATGACAATCGGAGCACCAGTTCATGCACGAGGGGAAGCAGCCGCTGGGGGTGATGGCTGCGCTGGTGGGCGCAGCGCGGACGGGGATGAAGGACGTCCGGTAACGCGCGGACGCTGTTCACACGCCCGGCCCCGCCAGATTCCTTCGCGTAGAGACGGAGTACCGCGCGCGGTGTGTGGTCGCCG
>CAZLDI010000041.1:0-5378 GCA_964558415.1 uncultured Dehalococcoidia bacterium | reverse complement strand
GGCGGCGCCCGACGTCGCTTTTCCAGCCCGGCATGGCCGCGATGTAGGCCTGCACGGGGGCGTCGCCGTCGGCCTTCGCGATCTGAGGGTTGCCGCCTGAGAGGAGGGCTGGCTTCGCGGCCGCCCCTTTGGGCTTGGTCGCGGCGGGTTTCTCGTTGACGTCGCGCGACGGGCGCTTGGCCGTACTGGGCTTGGCCCTTCGGGGCAAGCCTTTCCCTGCGCTCGAGGAGTTGGACGTCTTCGCCCTCGCCGCGGCCGGCTTCTTGTCTGACGCCTTCGCGGCGGGCACGACGGAGCGCGCGGGGTGGACCTTAATGTCAATTGAGGTTTTTGAAAGGAATTTTCCCATATCTTTATGGTAGGCGATGCTGACGCCGTCGCTCGCCTTTGCGTACTCGATGGATGGCCGTTCCATGGCGCGAATTATAACAACTGGGAGTCGCTGATCAGCAGCGTCCCCACCTGATTGGTGTCAGATGGCCCCAAATTTCGTACCTGGGCGAAGTCAGGTGTGCGGCGCACTAGATACGTGACGGAACACCGAGGCCATCTGACCTCTCCAAACCGGCGGCACACACGCGAAGCATGGGCCAGGAATCGTATCTGGAGCGGGAGACGAGGCTCGGCCTACGGCCGCTCGTCCGGACTGAACCCGCGACCCTCTGCTTGGGAAGATTAGGTTCCGCGATTCGTATCTAGCGACGCCTAATTTCCACGATTTCTGAGTGATTTGGCCCTCTGTCTCCAGAGACGATGACCCTAAAACTCCAGGGCGTTCGCCCGAGAGTCATCTTCACGATAATCATACCATTTAGGGGAGGTCGTGGGATGTGATCGTCCGCTTCCGACCGCGACAACATTGGCGAGCTCGTGGAGTTGGGGGGGCAGGGGATCGTCTTCGGACGTCGAGGTTAGTGCATCTGCGACACGGCCGCGAGTTCAAGCAGTTCACGTTCCACGCCTACCGCTGGCCTGACTTCTACGACAACTGGATGGACCCCGCGAAGAACGCCCATTGGGCCTACGGGATCTACTCCGAGCAGGGTTAGTACCCCTGGTCCTGCCGCTGGGCAGCCTACTAGCGCGGCGCTTACAATACCCGTGACTTGGCACCCATTACCTATCGCCCCTTTGTTGCCGCTGACCTCCCGAGCATCCGCGACATAGATCGTAGCGAGCGCATCGGCGTCCTCTATATCCAGCACGGAACGCAGCTAGAGGAACGCCGCGGCGACTTCGACTCCCCCAACTGGCTCACGGAAGGCAACGGCGAGCACTCTCACGCGGCCCAGCAAGCGCACGTCGAGGAGTTGCTGGCGTCAGGCGCTGTTGCCCTCGGCGCTTTCACCTGCGGCCCGGCGTCGCGCAGCTCGCCTACCTGCACGTGAGCAACGGCTATCGGGCCAGCGGCATCGGCAAGTGGCTGTCCGAGGACCTCGACCACATCGCCAGGGGAGGCGGCGACACCGAGATCGTCGTCTCCGCTACGCCGTCACAGAACACCGTGCGTTTCTACATGGGCCGCGGCTACCAGCCGATGGCCGAGCCGTTCCCCGAACTCTTCGCGCTGGAGCAGGAGGACATCCACGTCCACAAGAAGCTGTAGCCCGCCGAGGGCGGTATCATCGCAGCGATGAGCCACCTGCCCGCCGGTAAGCTGCCCAACGATATTCTCGCCCAGTTGCTTCCCCGCGTCTCCTCGCGCGACCCGCGGGTCATCGTCGGGCCGGGCGTTGGCCGGGACGCCGCCGTCATCGACAACGGCGGACGCTCAGACGATGTGTTCGTTTACGCCGGCGGCGTCACGGTGCATCCGATGACGTTCCGGTCGCCGCTAGGGCGCGAGCGACATGTAGTGGAGTACCAGGTGCGGCAGACGGCGCGTGGCGCAGATGTCGCGCTGCGGACCGACGGCCCAGTCAACATCGAGGCGCTGCAGGCTGTGCTGGAGAGCGGCTTGTCGGCTGCAGGAGTGCGCGAACCGCGCGCGAGTGTCGAGATCACTCAAGGTGCGTTCGAGCGCCAGGCGACGGGCAAGCTCAAGCGCTTCTTTCCACTTGCATGATTGTCGGACCGATGCGGTTCGCTCGCGAAACGAAATGGCAGCCTTTGACACCGTATGGCGTCTACTGGCCCTGACCCTCAGCTTGCATGGCAGATGCTCATGAATTCGTATCTGACATCACGAACTTAGCAGTCAGCCAGATAGGAGATGGCCCTAAGCTTCCAACGAAAGAGGTCGCTGTTTCACGACTCACGGTCAAGGAAATCGTATCTGGAGCGGGAGACGGGGCTCGAACCCGCGACCCTCTGCTTGGGAAACAGATGGGTCGCTTTCCTTGCCCGTCCAGAAACGCTCAGACAATTTCCGCCTGAAAATGGGCCGTTTTGAGCATCTGACTCAGGACGTGCTGAGCATCTGATTGAAGCTTGCCTGGAGCCTTGTCGGTCCGTCAAGCCATCTGACTGACAGAGACAACCTCGTCTCGCCGACTTGTCCCCTAATGCGCCGTGGTTTTGCTGATCAGCGAAGAAAGGCGTGAGTTCGAGCAATGCGCTGCCGGAGGCTTGTCTGGAAGCCGTGATCGCGACACCGGGATCGATCGGCATGAGGGCGAAGACGTCGGTCTCTTCGACACGGTATTGACCAGCTCAGATTTTCAAGCGGCGTTCGTTGATGAGCCCGGGCCACATGGCCATTAGGCCACCCTCTAGACATCCAATCCGTAGCGATCGAGTGCTGCCCGAAGCTGGTTGACCCCCTCGATTGCCCAGTAGCGCCCGTTGGGGAACTGGTCGTCTCGATCCCAGCGCCACGTTGCGATCATCGCAAGCATGAGGATCCGGCACTCGCGAAGCAGGTCTTGATTAGCAGCCGGATAGAGCTCGCTGACTTCCTCGGGCGCATGGACGATGTCGAACTCGACAGGTCCGCGGCAACACGTCTCGAGGTCTACAAACAGCAGCCCTTTCTTCGTCCTGAGCAAGTTGCCTGGATGCGGCTCGCCGTGCAGCAGCTGCTCGTCGGCGCCGCGGTCGTCGATAGCGCGCCTCAGGCTTCGCAACGTGTTGGTGAGAAGGTCCCGCTCCGCGTCAGCAAGCTCCGGCGTCTGGGCGCGGTTGCCAACCAGCCACTGCGCCTGCGCGATTCGATCCGTAAAGTGCGGCGCAGGGAGATCGATTTCCCGCATGCCAGCGTGCAGCCGCACGAGCGCCTGCGCGTACTCGGCTGGCGCGACGTCTCGAGGCGATACAGGCTCGTGGTAGGTCCATAACGTGACGACGAAGCCGTCCCGCACGTAGACACGCGGCTCCACCCGAGGCTCAAGCTCAGCCACCAGGCTGCCGGTTTCGGCGAGACGGTGAGCAACCTCGACTTCGAACTCCGCGCCGGTCTGATGCGAGAGCGGCGCGACCCGAGCGAGAACGTCACAAGGGGTCAGGCGAACGGCGATGCGGTTCGAGTTGTGGACAACGACCGCGTCCTCGACTCGAAGGCCTAGCGTGGAGGCCGCCGGCCTCCCGGCCTCAACTGCGCGCTGGACTTCTGATGGTTCCATTGGGCCCGTATTGGTTCCTCAACCCCTTGGCAACCAGCTATTCAGCCCGTCCTCTGCACGGCCCGGTTCATCGAGTGCGAGCGCGGCGGCGTCTTCCTCTATGGCTTTCGTGAGCCTCACTCCTCCAGCCGGCGTGTCTGCCCGAATGGCGCCGGCCGTCATCTCAAACCGCTGCCGCACCTCTGGGCCACGATCCTGGAGTCGCCAACGCCAATGGACCGATGTGCCGCCGTCCTCGAGGGGGGAAAACTCAATGGTTTCGACCGCGGGTGGTGCCAGCTCGAATCCATTCGGGAGCGGCGTGAAGCGATGGGTGTAATACCTGTACGGACGCCAATCGAGGTATTCGCGCAGGACATCGCCACCGACACCGTGCGCACAGTGACTGGACGCCCCCACCCCTTGCCGTCCACGCTCGTTTGGTTGGTTCTTGACCGAGGTCTGCATTGTCTGCCAGCGAAGTCGCTTGTCGGGATCGACGAAGTACTGCCAGACGATGGACGGCGGAAACGGCACCTCAAAGCTCACATCAAGATCAGCGTCATCCGGGCCGATGTATTCGCGGCGGGCCTCGCGCATCTCCTCGACGACGGGCTTGAGGTCGTGCACGCCGCCTCTCGTCTCGCCGAACGACTCGTACACTTCGCTGTGCTGTGGCAGGTTGAACGACGGAGGCAGGCGCTTCATGCAAGCCTCCGTGAAGAAGGCGTAAGCCTGCGGGCCGCCGGCGTCGCTGATCGTGTTCTTCAGCAGGCGATGGACGAGGATAACGTCCGGCCCGGCGAGGTCCTCCCGGCCGTCGTCACGCTCCACCATGAATGTACCGAAATGCGTCACGAACTTGAGGCCGAGCGTAGGGATCGCCTTGCAAGCGTCGCAGCGGCAGGTCGTCGCACGCGTCATGTCCAGCAGGCGGTTGGAGAAATCGAAGTAGCAGACTTCGATCAACTCGACGAACCGCTCCCCGTCTGCGAACGCGCCCGCATCGGCGTAGCAGAACACGGCGTCGCCTTCCAGCTTCACGAACCGCATCGGAGGCGCGAGCCGCTCTCGAATAAGCTTCGTCAGCTCACGGATGATGGCGTGCGAGTGCTCGAGCTCGGTGCCGGTGAGGAATGCCGTGTAGCCGGAGATGTCGGCGAGGAGGAGATAGCCCTGCTGGGCTTGCTGATCGTCTTGCTCAGTCATCGTGCGAATTGTACAACCAGAGTACGCGACTATCGCGCGGCCCTCTGCCTGCATGTCAGGTGCCCTCAAAATCGCGTCTGCGTGTAGTCAGCTGTGCAGAACGCTAGATACGGAACGTAAGGGCGAGGCCATCTGCCTGCTGGAAGTCAACCGCCACAAGGTGATCCGCGAGATTCGAAATCGTATCTGGAGCGGGAGACGGGGATCGGACCCGCGACCCTCTGCTTGGGAATCGGATGGGTCGCTTTTCTTGCCGTCCCAGACGCGCTCAGGCAATTTCCGCCTGAAAAACGGTCGTTTTGAGCATCTGACTCAGGACGTGCTGAGCATCTGATAGAAGTTTGGATTTTGGCTTGCCGATCCGTCAAGCCATCTGACTCTCGCTATTCGCGCCAGCTTACCGCGTAAACCCGCACCGGCTCGCCCACACCCTTCATCGCCTGCTCGCCGCGATCCTCGAACTGCACGACCGCCGCGAGAGCGAAGCGGAGCGCCGACGGCTGCGCGAAGGAGTGGCGGAAGATGAATGGCGTAGCGGCACGCCGGAACCGACGTCTGGAGAGCGCTCGTTGCTATGGCCGACGACTACGCCAGCCGGGTCGCGGTGATGAGGCCGGTCTCGAAGCTCAT
>CAZLDI010000040.1:0-5683 GCA_964558415.1 uncultured Dehalococcoidia bacterium | reverse complement strand
GCGCGCTCGGTGGGACTCGAACCCACGACCTCAGCCTCCGCAGGGCTGCGCTCTAATCCACTGAGCTACGAGCGCGCGAGGACTTGGTGCCGAAGGGGGGATTTGAACCCCCACGCCCGTACGGGCACTGCGCCCTGAACGCAGCGCGTCTGCCGTTCCGCCACTTCGGCACTCGCTACCGCAGTTTAGCACGCCGTCGTCCGGCGTCTCAACCGCGAATTCCTGAACGACATCTGAACCAATGTATGCGTTTTCCCGCCGCCCAACCTCGATAAGATGCCATTACTAGGTGACATAACTATAGGTGGTGGAGCATGAAACTGTACCCCGCAGTGGTAATTGCAGCGGCCCTCGTAGCATTGGTGAGCGTCATCGCTTTCGCTCCTGGGGCAGACGCCAAGCCCGGCGAAAACACGATAGTCTTGCTGTTCTGCGTTCCCAGGCCGGACATGCACGGTTACGCGGAGATAACTATCGACGGGAACTCATTCGGGCTGAAGTGCGACGCCAAACGCCGCCTCGCGCGCGTCAACGTAGGTACCGTCTTCAACTGGGATGTCGTGATGACCATCGAGTCAGGAGAAGCCGCGAGGTCGCACTCTTGCCGCTACCACGGCTCGCAGGTACCGGTGCATCGCCGCTGCCAGATGGCGCGTCACGATCTGCACTTCGCCATCGTCGGCGGGGGGCTCGGTAACCCCAACCTGACGCCAACTCCCTCGCCCACCCCGACCCCGCCTCCATCCGCCACACCCACACCGACGCCATCCCCGAGTCCGACTCCGTCTCCTACACCCACCCCCACGCCGACGCCTTCACCAACCCCGTCTCCGACCCCAACTCCTACGCCGACGCCTTCACCCACACCAAGCCCAACGCCGGACCCGACGCCCACGCCACAGCCGGACGGTGCTGACGTCAAGATGGTCAGCGTGTTCGTAAGCGCTCCCGCGACTCAGACAGCTGGCGTGACATTCGCCGTCTCGGCCACTGCCAACATCCACAACAACGGGCCCATCGGCCCGGTTCTCGTAGACACCACGTTCTCCTTCGGCACGACAGTCGGTTGCACCTTCACTCCGACGTCGCCGGTGATCGTGCAGAACAAGAACGCGCCCGTGAGCATCCCCGTGGCGATCAGCAAGACCTGGCTGGTCACCTGCACCTCCGCGGGTGCGCACACCTTCACCGTGAACGCCGCCACCGCCATCGACGTCAGCCAGAGCACGCTGGACCCGGTCCCGGACAACAACACCGGCGTCGGCAGCGCGAACACCGTCGTTCAATGAAGATGTGCCCCAGGCGCTGCCCGGCTAGAGCTCGCTAGATACGTACCCTTTTCCCCGCCGTGCCGCGCTGATGCCGCACAGGTACCCCCAGGTCATCGCCGGAGCGATAGTCCCGCCTCCGCTGTAGTATGCCGCGCCCGTTGGGCTGGCCATGACATTGCCGGCGGCATAGAGTCCCGGGATCACACGTCCTCGGACGTCCAGCACTTCGCCATTAACGTTCGTCTGCGGCCCTCCGCTCGTACCCAGAGCGCCCGCATGGACCGGCAGCGCATAGAACGGCGCCTCCTCTATCGTGCCCATGCCGGGGTTGGGATACCGCGGATCTCCCGACGCCCGCTCGAAAGTGCTCTCTCCACGGCGATAGTCGTCGTCTCTTCCTTGCCGCACGAACGCGTTCCAGCGACCTACCGTTGCCCACAGCCGGTCGGCATCGATGCCGACCCTGGCGGCCAGTGCGACCAGGGATTCTTCCTTGTCTAGCCACGCGGGATCGGGTGTGCCCGGCACGAGGCTCAGGATCGGATACCTCCGGCGGTACTGACTGTCCATGATCGCCCATGCTGGGAGGTTACGGAGGGCGCAATCTGTCGGGTCGAAGTGGTGGAGGACGCGGCCAAGATCGTTGTAAGGTGCCCCCTCGTTCACGAACCGCTCTCCGTATCTGTTCACCAGAATAGCGTGAGGCGCCGCCCGTTCGGATGCCATAAATCGCGCCAGCGGCCTCCCCTCGTACTGCTCACCGGGGACCACGCCGGACGGTTGCCACCATGCGCCGGGCATATTCCCCAGAGAAGCCCCGGCCTCCATCGCCATGATTAGACCGTCTCCGGTATTGAACGGCGGGCTGTTCGGATGACTCAACGGACCCATCAGAAACTTCCCCTTCAGCTCGTCATTCCACTCGAATCCTCCGGTTGCTAACACAACCCCGCCGCGCGCGCCCAGTGTGAAATCCCGCCCATCGCGTTCCGCGCGAACCCCGGACACTGCGCCGCCGTCGAGCACCAACTCAAGTGCACGTGTCTCGAGCAGCATCACGATTCCTCTGTCGAGGCATGCCTTGAGCAACCCGCCGCTGAGAGCGTTGCCGCAACCGGTGATCCCATCCCGAAGGCGCTGCGAGATCAACTCGCTGGGGAAGTTCCTCATGCCACCCAGCAGGTTGTACTTCTTCAGCATCTCCTCCAGCGTCAAGGGAAGCATCAGAATTGGTGCGCCGCGGAGGTGGCTCGCCCACTCGCCTAGCTCTCTCTTGCTGAACAGCGCCGGCTCCAGCGCCCGGCCAACTGCCTTGCCACCCTCAATGTCGGCGTAGTAGTCCGGTGTCGTCCAGACCGAGAAACGCAGCGGCGTGTGCTCTTCCAGGTACCGCACCATCATGTGCGCTGTATCCACGAACGTCTCGATCATATCGGCGGGGCTGGTCCCCATGCTCAGTCGCTTGCAGTAGGCGAGTGCCTCATCATGGGAATCGGCCGCCTCGAGCCCCCCCATGTGATCGTTCAGCGGCACCCACAGAACCCCGCCGGACACCGCCGTCGTACCGCCGATCTTGTCAGAGCGCTCCAGCACCGCAACTCGGGCGCCGTGATCGTGCGCCAGGATCGCCGCCGTCAGCCCGGCCCCTCCCGAGCCCGCGACGACCACATCGAACTCCCGGTCCCAGCGACGGCGTGTCACCTTAGCCCCCGGTCGCCAATCGATTGAAGACACGGTCGTGCTTTGTGTCAGCGGCTGACCGGGGCGTGGCCGTAATCGGGAGCGGTGTCAATTTGTCTTCTGTCCGCAAGGTGGTGGGCGGTGCAGGGCTTGAACCTGCGACCTCTCGCGTGTGAAGCGAGCGCTCTACCGCTGAGCTAACCGCCCACGGCATAGCCGATTGTATTGCGCGCCCGTAAACGCGTCAACGTGAGCCCTCGATCAGCCGCGGTCAACGTCGTTAGCGGCGTCACGAAGGCGCTGGATCACGTTGGCGAGGTCTTTGGCCTCGGCGACGTCGGTTACTGGCGCCCCATGAATACTCCTTTAGTACCGATCATGTTGCACGTTGTCCTGGTATCACGCATTTGTGACCGAGTCCGGGACTGTTTGTGAAGTTCCCACAGATCAACGCTGTTCGCAACGAAAATGTACGAGCGCGGGGGGGGTGGAACCCCGGGATCATCCGTCTTAGTTCTTCAAGAACAATCGGTGTCTGCCAGACCTTCGGATCCTTAACCGTAATGGCGACGCCTGTGCGGCTGCAGTTGAAATCGGCCCGCATCGTTGACCCGGCTAGCGTCGGGAGCGGAACACTACAGATTTATTTCTAGATGAAACTTTCCGCAAACCTAGATATGAAGCTTGTCGCCCTAGTACTTGACAGCTTCTTCCGCCTTGACCATACTGACCGGGAATAGGGGGTGTGGCGAGAGCGTTGACTACGCTACGTAGCGTGATCCTATCCGACGCCAGGATTCGCACCTTCCTAATATCAGGGGGTGCACGATGAAATACGTGACTTGGGCCGCGCTGGCTCTGACGGTTGCAGTTTTGGCGGCGGTGACCGCCTCTGACCGAGGGAACGTCGAAGCGGCGGGTCAGTTCCCCTTCGTGAACATCGCGGCTTCCGCCCGCGGGACGGTAGTCAGAATCAGCGTGAACTCCCCGTTCCCAATAGTGGGCGAGTACAGCACGGCCCCGGACGGGATGGGGAAAGACCCCTCCCGGACGACGGTGGACCAGAACGGTGCCGTATGGGTTGCCAACCGTGCCGAGTTCGGCAGCTCCGGCGGGACGCCTAAAGGGTCCGTCACCCGAATTGGCCTGATCGTCGGAGGGACGCGGACGAATTCGCTCGGGGTTCCTACTGTCGGCGGCCAGTACATCGACCCCACGCTGCCGAACGCGACCACCAACAACTGTTGGGACCGCGACAGCGACGGCCTGATCAAGACCTCCACCGGCCTCGCCAATATCTTGCCCTGGACCAACGCTGGCAGCGTTGATACCAACGGCGGGGTTGCGACAGCCGAGGATGAATGCATCATCAACTACACGCGGGTCACCGGGACCGGGACACGTACGGTGGCGATTGACAGCATCAACGATGTGTGGGTCGGAGGGTTAGGAGATCTGGACCACGAGAAGCTTGACGGGGATTACCCATTAGGGTCAGCAGGCACTCCCACAAGCGCCACTAGCGGCCAGCCGATCGCAGGCACTCAGTTCAACGTGGGCTGCGGTGGCTACGGTGGACTAGTCTGGCCGTATGGTGGTCAAGATGTACTGTGGTCTGCGCGGTCACTGGTGCGGGCCGAAACGAGTCCATTGGCTCCTGTATGTTTGGGCGACGCAGGCATCGGCAACTACGGGCTGGGCGTCGACTGCAACACCGGCCACATCTGGTACTCCAGCCTTGGCGGCACCAATGAAGTCTACGAGCTTGATCCGGCCGATGGCTCCGTGCTCAACTCGTACCCGCAGGGGTTCGGCGCGCAGGGGGTGGTGGTGGACCGCAATAGCCACGTGTGGGTGGCGGAAATATTCGGCGATGAGGTTCTGCACCTCGCGCCAATAACCCCGGGCCTTCCTCTCCTCGGACATGTTGTAGTGGGGACGGTGGGCGGTTTCGCCGGCACTACCGGAGTGGCAGTGGACGTGAACGGCTACGTTTGGGCTTCCGAAATCAGCGGCAACAGCGCCAGCCGAATTGACCCAAGCGGCGGGGCCATCGGCGGCGGCGGATACCCAATAGGAGCTAAAGACCCGGCGATTTCTATAGGTGCAGGGGCTGGCCCCTACAACTACAGTGACATGACGGGGCTGATATCCGCCTGCATAACAGAGCTGCCCCAAAGTGGGCCTCCGGTTGTCGGCGGCATCGCTGAGCTGCTAGTTGATGACTCCAAGTCCTCAAGCGCAGCTGCTGACGGCTCCGGCGGGTCGATCCCGTACCTCGCTAGCGGCCTGGCGGCAGTGGCCGCCCTGATGGTGGGCGCCTGGTTCGCTCGCAGGCGCTGGTTGCGGTAGCCGTCCAGAGGTTAGCAATACGATCTTGCCGCCCCGCGTTCTCGTTCAAGCAGCGAGAACGCGGGGCGGAGCGGCAATCTAGAGCCCCTCTGCTATATGCGGCTTTTGCGGTGGCGCTACCATACCGCTTGTGGGTTTGACGTTAGATAGAGGTCGCCATCCAACCCGTCAGCGGTAGAGCGCTCGCTTCACACGCGAGAGGTCGCAGGTTCAAGCCCGGCACCGCCCACCACCTCCGGCGCGCTTCCTGACGGCGCCATTTTCGTTGACCCCCCCGAAGAGCCGCTGATACACTCGCTTCGCGAGGCAGGGTAGCTCAGCGGCAGAGCAGGGGCTTCATAAGCCCTGTGTCGCGGGTTCGAATCCCGCCCCTGCCACCA
>CAZLDI010000039.1:0-5803 GCA_964558415.1 uncultured Dehalococcoidia bacterium | reverse complement strand
CGAAGCTGCGCGGGACAATCCTGCCGAGCGGCGCCGACTGGCTCCAGATCGGCTCTGACGGCGTCGGCCGGCTGGACGTCCGTGCGACTTTCGCAACCGACGACGGCGCCCACATCTACATGCAGTACTTCGGCGTGCTCGACTTCGCGGCTATCGTGGAAAAGCTCGCAAAGGGAGAGGACACCGAGTTCGGCGAAGCATACTTCATGACCACCCCACGATTCGAGACGGGCGACGCGCGCTATGCCTGGCTAAACCGCATCGTTGCCGTTGCCGAAGGTCTCGGCGGCACGGGCTGGGTCGAGTACCGCGTCTACCAGCTCACGAATGGTTAAGCGCTACGCATTTCGCAAGGCGTTGCCAGGAGGTTTCTGGATTGCCCTACGCGAACGTTAGCGGCCAGCGCATCTACTTCGAAGACAGTGGCGGCGGCGGCGCACCCGTCATTCTTGCCCACGGCTTCCTGATGGACCATGAGATGTTCGCACCCCAGGTCACCGCTCTCGCCCCGGAGTTCCGCGTCATCACCTGGGACGAGCGCGGTTTCGGCCTCACTGAGTTCGACGGTGAGCCCTTCACGTACTGGGACTCCGCCCGAGACTGCCTCGCCCTGCTCGACCACCTCGGTATCGACCGCGCCATCGTCGGGGGTATGTCCCAGGGAGGGTTCGTCTCGCTTCGCGCCGCGCTCACCGCGCCTGAACGAGTTCGCGCTCTCGTCCTGCTCGACACCTCCGCCGACGTCGACACCCTGGAAACGAAGGCCGCCAACCAGGGCATGCTCGATACCTGGGCCGCGGTCGGCCCGGTCGACGAGCTTGCTGAGGCCATCGCCGCCCTCATCATCAACGAGCCGGTTGAGAACGCCCGCTGGATCGCAAAATGGCGCCAGCGCCCTAAGGAGCTCCTCGCCGAACCAGGCCGCTGTCTCAACAGCCGCGACGACGTCTCTTCGCGCCTCGGCGAGATCGCCTGCCCCGCCATCGTGATTCACGGGGAAGCGGACACCGCGCTCACCATCGGCCGGGCCGAGGTCATGGCCGCCGGGTTACCCGGCGGCGCCGGGGTCGTCCGCATTCCCGGCGCCGCCCATGCCGCCAACCTCACCCACCCGGACCTGGTGAACCCACCGCTACTGGAGTTCCTTCGCGGCCTTCCAGACTGAGCTAGTCAGCGCGCCTCTGCGCCAGATACAAACTGGCGCCCCCGACAGGACTCGAACCTGTGCACCCGGCTCCGGAGGCCGGCGCTCTATCCGACTGAGCTACGGGGGCGCGCCAGGCTTCATGTTAGTGGCTGGCGCGCAGGCTATCAAGCAGCGATGTCGAATTGACGCGTGGCTGCGGGTTGGCACATTCTGAAGCTCGCACCACACATGGAAGACAAACTCGCTCGGCTGGAGGCGCTCTGCCAGGAGATGCTCGCCCGCCGCCGTCTGATCATCGCCAGCAACCGAGGGCCGCTGGAGTATCATGTGGAAGCTGACGGCTCGCTGCTGGCGCACAGAGGCAGCGGCGGGATGGTGACGGCGCTCATGGCAGCGAGCCGCTTCGTTCCCGTGACGTGGGTGGCGTCCGCGATGACGGAAGGCGACCGCCGCGCAGCTGACGACGCCGGCGACGCGCTCCTGAAGGTGCCCGACCACGAAATTTACGTCCGGTTCGTGACCGTGCCGCCGTCCGTTTATCAGCGCCACTACTACGTCTTCTGCAATCCGCTACTCTGGTTCATCCAGCACTTCATGTGGAACACGCCGCGGACGCCCAATATCGGGCGCGCCGTTTACGAGGCGTGGGAGACGGGGTATATCCCCGTGAATGAGGCGATCGCCCAGGGAATCGCCGACGAAGCGAAGCGACAGGCAGAGCCGCCGTTCGTGCTGTTGCAGGACTATCACCTGTATCTGGCGCCCGCGGCCGTCCGGCGGCAGGTCCCAGGGGCCACGATCCTGCACTTCACGCACATCCCGTGGACGCCGCCGCGCTATTGGGGCCTGCTCCCCGAGTTCATGCGCCGGCGCATCCACGAGGACATGTGCGCGTCCGACATCGTCGGGCTACAGACCAACAGCGACGTACGGAACTTCCTCCACTGTTGCGAGGCAATGCTACCGGACGCGCAGGTGGACTATCAGAACAACCTCGTGAGGCGCCTAGATCACGTCACGCACGTGCGCCATCATCCGATTTCGGTGGACGCGGCAGGGCTCCACATGTACGCGAACTCACCGGAGGTCGAACAGTACAAGGATCGCCTGCGACCACTACTGGGGGAGCAGACAGTGGTCCGGGTTGACCGCTCTGAGCCGAGCAAGAATATCATTCGCGGTCTGCGGGCCTGGGAATTGCTGCTGGAACGGCACTCGGAGTTCCGAGGGAAGGTCAATTTCCTCCAGTTCCTCGTGCCGTCCCGCAGCGAGCTGGGCGTGTACCAGACGTACACCGACGAGATCTTTGAGCTCATCGATTCGATCAACGACCACTTCGGGGACGTCGAGTGGCAGCCGATCCGTGTCTTCTACGAGGAGAACTACGCGCAGGCGATCGCCGGCATGGCTCTGTGCGACATCCTGCTGGTCAATCCGATAGTGGACGGGATGAACCTGGTCTCGAAGGAAGGTCCGCTTGTGAGCGAGCGTGATTCGGTGCTGGTCCTGTCGGAGATGACCGGCTCCTATGAACAGCTCCGGGAGTTCGTCCTGCCCGTCGCTCCGACGGACCTCGAGGGGACTGTCCGAGCGCTTCACGCGGCGCTAGTGATGCCCGCGAGCGAACGGCACCGCCGCGCGGAGGGGCTGCGCCGGCTGATCCAGGAGGAGGACATCGTGCTGTGGCTCGAACGCCAACTGCGGGACCTCATGACCATCTCTCGCGAAGCACCTTGAGCAGCTCGCCGAGAACCCACTCTACCCCCGGCACACCGGACACCTGATAGTCGGCTGCGGCGAGGAGATCCATTGGGGCCTCGTCACTGGCAACGGCGATGCAGGCGCCAGGGGTCCCCGAGCGCCGCAAGTCCGCGACGGCGCGAAACATGTCAAGGTCCGTTGTGTCGTCGCCGATGCAGATGATGGCGGCGGCCCCGAACCGGTTTGCCAGATCACGAAGCGCCGTCCCTTTATCGATATCGACCGGCGGGCGCAGCTCGAATACCTTGCGTCCCTCGGTGAGACGCAAGGTATTCGCGGCCGGAGACGCAGAGATCGCCTCGAGGATACTGCAGCGCGCCGATTCTTCGTTCGCGGCGCGACGGTAGTGTATCGCGATGTTAGGGCCCGTTAGCTCGACCATAACTCCCGGCACGCTCAGCAACGCCAGCTCGCGGGCTGCATCCTCCGCCTTCTGGACGTAAGGGCGAACATTGTCCGAGATCTCCTCCCGACCGTCGATCCAGAGCGTCATGCCGTGGTTGGCCGCGTAAACCAGCCCATCAACTCGGGTCATCCTGCGGGCCGTCTCAGCGGGGCGGCCCGTGATCAGGGCAACGCGCACGCCTATCGAAACGAGATCGCGGAGCAGGCGGCGATTGACTGAGGAGACATGCGCATCCTCCGGACGCGAGACAATCGGGGCGAGCGTTCCGTCGATATCGCTGAACAACGCGAGCGGGCGAAGGCTCAGCAGCGGCAGCAGCGGCTCGATGGAGCCTATATCCTCGGCCATGTCAGGCCGAGTGTAGCACCCACGTCGAGTGGGCCAGCGGGCTAACTGGCGCCGCGCTGGCGGTACTGCAGGGCCTCGGCAACGTGTGTGGCGGTGATCTCCTGCGATCCGGCCAGATCGGCGATCGTGCGCGACACCTTCAGGACGCGGTGGAAGGCGCGGGCGGACAGGGCGAGCTGGTTGACGGCAGTCCGCATGAGGGACCTGGCGGGGTCGTCGAGGAAGTGCTGGCAGAACTCTCGCACCTCCACCGGGCCCATCTCGGCGTTTGACGAGAGGCGCGATTCGGAGAAGCGAAGGCGCTGGCCATCGCGGCACTGCTCCACACGCGCCCGTATTTCGGTCGATCCCTCGTTTGACGGCCCGTCCACCAATTTCTCATAGTCGACGCGGGGCACGTCCACGAAAATATCTACTCGGTCTAGCAGGGGGCCGGAGATGCGGTGGCGGTAGCGAGTGACTACGGGCTCGGAACAGGAACAGTGTCGGGTGGGGTCGCCGTAGTAACCACAGGGACAGGGATTCATGGCGGCCATGAGCATGAAGTTGGCCGGGAACGTCACGTTGCCCTGAGCGCGGCTGACCGTGACCACGCGATCCTCCAGCGGCTGGCGGATGGACTCCAGCACCGAATGGGCGAACTCCGGCAGTTCGTCGAGAAACAACACACCACGGTGACTGAGCGTAATCTCTCCGGGCCTCGGCGTTCTGCCCCCGCCGACAAGGCCGGCATGAGAGACGGTATGGTGCGGTGCGCGAAACGGCCGCGCCCGGAGCAGAGGGGTTTGTGGAGGAAGCATTCCGGCGACGCTGTAGATCTTCGTGACCTCCAGCGACTCATCCATCGTCATCGGGGGGAGAATGGTGGGAGTGGCGCGAGAGAGCAGCGTCTTACCAGAGCCCGGCGGCCCGACCAGAATCACGTTATGGCCGCCGGACGCCGCGACCTCAAGAGCGCGTTTGACGTGCTCCTGGCCACGCACATCCCGGAAGTCGACCCCCTCAGATTCAGCCGGACGGGGCAATTGATTCGTGGCAGCGTCGTGCCGCGGTATCGGCTCAAGGCCCTTCAGGTGCGCAGCGAGGACGCTGAGGGAGGCGACCGGAATGACCTCAACGCCGTCGACGAGCGACGCCTCCGGCGCATCCACGGCCGGCACGTATGCCGTCGCGATACCTCGCTCCCGTGCCAGGCCTACCATCGGCAGGACACCCTGAGTGTGCCGGACGTGTCCATCCAGCGATAGTTCGCCCAGAAAGACGGAGGGTGTAAACGGCTCCGGCACCTGTCCAGAGGCGATCAGGATGCCGACGGCGATGGGCAGATCGTAGGCGGGACCCTCTTTGCGCAGGTCCGCGGGCGCGAGATTAACAGTGATGCGCTGGTTGGTGAAGCTGTGTCCGGAGTTGCGTACGGCCGAACGGACGCGGTCCTTGGCCTCCTGGACAGGCCTTTCGGGCAGTCCGACGACATCGAATCGTGGGATGCCCTGGCTTATGTCGACTTCGACTTCAACAATCTCCCCGTCGAGTCCGACCACCGCGCAGCTGTTGACCTTCGCTAACATTGCTGCGCGCATACTATCAGAACGTCTGTGCGAAGTGTAAAGAGGCGAATGTCACAGTAGCGCTCAGTCCCACGTGCTTCTATATTTTTGCTGAAGTCATACGGTGGTAGAGCTGGTTCTTGGGCTACTCTTATTCGGTCTTGGCCTTGTCGCTCTGATTCCGGGGGTGATCGGCAAGTATGATCAAAGGTTTCAGCGCCGTTATTGGGCGGCTTTGAGGGCTCTTCATTGGCCGAAGGCCGATTGGCATGAGCAGTGGTCGCAGAAGGTGGCACGGGTTGCAATACCGATTTTTCTGCTGGTGGTTGGGTTGGCACTGGTAATCGGGGGATTCCAGGAAATCATCTAACGCTTCAGAACTTCACCTGCCCCAATTCTGTGTACCACGCATGATGCGAGTCCCGTCGCCTCTGGTCTTACGCCCGTTTCTGATCCAGGCCTTATCCAGATGTGGTGCCGCTCTCGCAGGCCACGCTAAGTCTGCTTAGCGGTGGAATCCCGCTTTTGATGTCACAGTGTGATCTCGTTCAGATAGATCCTGTACACCTGCGTTATAGCAGGTATGAGAGTATT
>CAZLDI010000038.1:0-6909 GCA_964558415.1 uncultured Dehalococcoidia bacterium | reverse complement strand
TCAACGCCGTTCCCGCACGAGCCCGGCGCCACCGCGTCGCTCTCCGGCGTTCGCGACGCGAAACCGTCGTGCGGGTCCTCGGTCGCCGTGCCCCCGCACCAGCCGTCCCCGTCTCCGTCCAGCACGCCCCCGCCCGTCACGCAGATCCCATCCGCGTACTTCCGGACAGAGACGAGCCCCGGGTCGTCCACCAGCGTCGGGTTGCTGTCGCAGGCGTCGCCGATCCCATCGTTGAAGTACATCAGCCCGAACGGTTGCGGCGTCCGCTTCTCGGAGTCCGCCTGAACCGGGTCACCCACCGTCGGGCAGTTGTCCACGTTGTTCGCGTAACTGTCGCCGTCGTGGTTGTTCGGCCCGGTGTTCACGGCCGGCAACGGGTCGCAGGCGTTCCCGATCTGGTCGCCGTCGGTGTCCGTCTGCGCCGCGTTCGCGATCAGCGGGCAGACGTCCAGGTAGTTGATTATGCCGTCGTTATCCGTGTCCGGCGGGTCTACCGTCTCGTAGCGGAACAGGTGCGTCCCCGCCGCAATGCTGCTCCCCAGCACCGGGTCGCCGCCCGGTATCGAGCCGTTCATCGTGCTCATGTTGTTGATCGCCTGCTGGTACTCCAGCGGTGAGCACATCGTCGTGCTGTAGAAGGACGGACCCGTCGGGTCGTTCGAGACCACGACCCGACGGTACAGCGTGTTCGGCGTTACTTCGAAGATCAGCACCTGCATGAAGCCGCCGCCGACGCCCCCACCCGTCGTCGCGAAGTAGCGCGCGTGCAGCGCCTGTGGCGTCCCCGCTCCGTCCTCATCCAGCCTTGCGTCCAGGTCGCTGTTTCCGCCCCCCGCCGGGTCCTCGTCCACCACACCATCGCCATCCTCATCCACGTTCGCCTGGCGGTTGGGGTCCATCAGCGTCAGCAGGAAGCGCGGGAAGTGGTCCACGCCATCCGGCACGCCGTTGGCCGGACTGATGTCCGCCAGCACCTCCGGCGTATCGATCAGGTTCCCCGCGCTCGTGTCCAGGCTCGCGTTCAGCAGGCTGGGCGTGTACTCCACGCCCACGTCGCACGGGTACGTCGCCCCGCCCAGGTGCACCGTCAGATCTATCGAGCCGACGATCGCCCCAACATCTATCCCGCTGCCCGGCTCGTAGTCCCAGGCATCGTAGAACTGCTCGCCCGAAGGCAGCGGCTGCCCGGGCGCGGTCGCGAACTCCGTGATCAAGCTGCCGCTCACCGCCGTGTAGCGGTTGCGCACGACGCTGTCGCACACGTCCCCTACACCATCGGCGTCGTGGTCCATCTGTTGCGGGTTGTAAACAACGTCGCAGTTGTCCCCGCCCGCGTCGAACCCGTCCCCATCCACATCCCCGTCTTCCGTCACGGAGAACTCAGATGTCCCGTCTGCCGTTATCGTCGCCGTCGCGCTGATGTAGCCGTAC
This sequence comes from uncultured Dehalococcoidia bacterium, assembly GCA_964558415.1. Taxonomy (GTDB): domain Bacteria; phylum Chloroflexota; class Dehalococcoidia; order SM23-28-2; family RBG-16-64-32; genus CAZLDI01. The sequence continues at coordinate 5,478 of CAZLDI010000038.1, read as the reverse complement.
GGCGGCACGCCCGTCGAGGTCATCGTCCAGTTGCCCGGCACGTTGTTGGTCGGCGTCGCCGACCCCACGTACGCGCGCCCCTCCCCGTTCCCGCTCCCGTCCGCTACGTCCGTCGCATACACGTCAATGGTCGCCGGCGCGCTCATGGCCGCTGGATTCTCCAGCGTCCCCGTCACGGTCAACGTCCGCGTCATCTGGTTGTACGTCGCGCTCAGGACCACCGGAAAGTTCATCAGGTTGTTCGGCCCCGCGTCGCCGTCGGCGGTGTCGTTAGCAGTGACAGCCCCGGTGCCACAGGCACTGCCGCTCGGCACGAGATCGAGGCCCAGGAGTCCGTTCGAGTAGATGGAGTTGGCACGGAGGCTCTCGCCAATGGGTACGGGACCCGTATCGAGGATGCAAACACCGTTGCCGGTGTTGAAGGCTATGCGATTCCCCTCGCCCGGTCCGAACCCCCCGATAGCATTCCCCGTAGAGTCGCCTTCGATGCGCACGCCATCCGAGGTATTGCCGAGCGCTGCACCGGCGGTGTTCGTGCCAATGTAGTTACCCTGGACTGCGTTGCTGCCGCCACCGCCGCCAATTCCCAGTAGCCGGATTCCATACAGGTCATTACCTGCGATTATGTTTCCCTGGCCGGCTGCAGAACCGCCCACCACGTTGCTTGTTGCTTCGCCGGCGATGCTTACCCCGCTCGTCAGGTTGCCCAGATCTGCGGTGCCCGGGGCATCGAGGCCAATTATGTTGCCTCTGATTACGTTGAGTGACACGGACGGCCCAGACATTGAGATTCCGGGGCCACTGTTCCCGGAGATGACGTTCCCCGGTGGCTGGCCGCTTGCCGCCGTTGCTCCACCTATGGTGTTGCCGAATGCCTCGATGATGTCGATGCCGCCCCCGGCGTTGGGGATCGCGCTCGTGCCGGCAACGTTCGTGCCGATGTGGTTTCCGCTCACCGAATTGCTGTTACTGCCGGTGATCTGCACGCCGCTGCCGCCGTTTCCCGCGATGACGTTGCGGTGCCCCGCTGTGCTGCCACCCACGGTGTTGCCGCTGGCGCTAGTATCTATGCGGACGCCATGCAAAGCGTTCGGGATCGCGGCGTCGCCCACAACGTTCGTGCCAATGTAATTGCCAATCACCGTGTTCGCGGTCGTGCCGGTCCCGGTGATGCGCACCCCGTCGCCGCCGCTCCCGGAGATGATGTTTCGCTCTACCGCTGCACTGCCACCGATCGTGTTCCCGGTCGCGCCGTCTGAGATGTGGACGCCGTCGCCGCCGCCCCAGGTGCCACAACAGCTGGTCCCAATCAGATTTCCGGTTACCACGGTCCCCGTCGTCCCAGAGATCCGAAGCTGTTGCAGCGTGTTCGCCGCGATGATATTGCGCTCCCCTACGGTCGTCCCTCCCACGGTCGTCGACGGCGCGCCGATGTAGACGCCGTTGCCGCTGTTGTTCATCTCGACGCCGCCGGTGTAGTCCAGGCCGATCATGTTGCCCTTGATCGCATTGCCGGAGGTCGTAGCTCCCACGACGGTTATCCCGTTATCGCCGCCAACGCCGTCGCTGCCAGAAATCAGGTTGGTATCCCCCGGGAGGGAGCCGCCGATCGTGTTGCTCTGAGCGCCGTTGATAATGAGAACGTGCCCGGTACCGTTGCCCAGCGCCTCAAGGTTCGCGTCGGCGTTGGACCCGATAATGTTGCCCTTCACCACGTTGGAGCTCGCTCCAGCGCCGTCTATGCGCACGCCGTAAGCCGTGTTTCCGGAGATTACGTTGCCCGATCCGCGAGCGGGGCAGCCGTCGTTGACGACTGTATCGCCGTCGTCGTCAACCGGGTCGCTGCAATTGGCGCCGTAACCTCCGGCGAGGATGCCGCCCTCGGGGCTGACAAGTACCGCGCACCCGTCGTTCACATAGCCGTCGCCGTCCTCGTCGACAGCGCCGGAGCACGCGGACTCCGCCGCGTTGGTGCCGCCGATGGTGCTGCCGGAGACGCCCGGCCCGACGATCCGGATGCCATCCCCGCCATTGGCCAGCGCCGCGGTGCCGGTTGTGTTTAGACCGATGTAGTTGCCGATGAGAGTGCCGCTCGTGGACCCCACGATTGGGCAGCCGTCGTTTACCACGCTGTCATCGCCGGAGTCGTCGTTGATCGCGTTACTGCACTCGGCGCCGCTCTCGGCCGTGGCGCCCACCTGCGGGCAGCCGTCGTCGATGAAGCCGTCGTCGTCGCTGTCGATCGTATCGGCGCAGTTCTCTTCGTCGGCGCCTTCGATCCGGACGCCGGCGCCTGTGTTGCCGGAGATCACGTTGCGGTCGCCCGCCGCTGTGCCGCCCACAGTATTACTCTGAGCGCCGCTGGTGATGAGGATGCCCACGGTGTTCGCGACAGCGACAGTGCCGGCCCCGTTGAGTCCGATGAAGTTGCCCTTGACCGTGTTACCACTGGTGCCCGTGCCGAGGATCTGAACGCCATTGGCCGTGTTCCCGGAGATGACGTTTCGCTCGCCCGCCGTGCTGCCGCCCACCGTGTTGCCGGTCGCACCACCCTTGATACGAACGCCCGAGCCCGAGTTGGCGATGGCACTCGTGCCAGCGGCATTGGTGCCGATGTAGTTGCCCTCGACGACGGTCCCTGTGGTGCCGCTGTCGGCGACGTAAACTCCGTTGTTCGTGTTCCCGGACACGATGTTCCGTTTACCAGCGGTTGTGCCGCCGACGATGCTGTTGTCGGCGCCCCCTTCGATCTGCACGCCCGTCCCGTTCGCCGCCGCCCCCGCCCCCGTCCCATCCGCATTCGTCCCGATGTAGTTGCCGTCGACCGTATTAGTGTCAGCCGCCTCTCCCAATATCCAGACGCCGTAAGAAGTGTTCCCCCGGATCACGTTGCCCTGCCCCCGCGCCGGGCACCCGTCGTTCACGTCCGAGTCGTCGGGCGAGTCGTCGTTCGTAATGTCGGCCAGCGTGCACTGCGCCCCGGTCTCCGCCGTCGCGCCCGTTGGCGCACAGCCGTCGTTCACGTAACCGTCGCTGTCCTGGTCGATCGAATCCGCGCACGCGACCTCAGCCGCGTTAGTCCCGCCGATCTGGTTACCGGCGCCGCTGACTTCGACGCCGGTGGTGCAACCGGCGATCCCGTCGATGCCGCGTATAACGTTTGAGTTGCCGGTGATCTTGAAGCAGACTGAACCGCCGCCGCCGCTGACGATCACGCCGCGCGTCTCCGCGCTCACCATGTCACCATTGTCTGACATGGTCGGTAGCCCGCTCCCGACCGGTATCGTCGTCGGCGACACGCTCACGAACCCCGCCGAGAACGCGATGATGTCTCCCGAACTTGCTCCAAGCGTGTCCGTCGAACTGCACGTGACGGAGAACGCGCTGTTGCTGACCTGCGCGCATTCCCCCGCCGTCAGGAAGCCGATCGAGAGCGAATCGTTGGCCAGTAGCATCGCCTCGCGCAGGGTCATCACGCCGTCTCTGGTGTCCGTGTCTCCCGGGTCGTTTACGGTCACAGTCGCCCCAACGGCGTAGGAGGGCTGCGCGCCCAGCGCCAGGAAGAGCACGAGGGCCACCGTCGCCAGCAGCGCGCCCAGCGGCCCCGGCCTCGGCACTCCGCGCTCCGTGATCAGTATGTCCTTCGTTCCCATGGCGTCCCTCCCCCTGCTCCCTCGCAGGTTCACCGCAACCCCCGCCTGGCGGGGGTCTGTGCTAGAGACTACCCGCGCTCATTACGCCTCGCATCCGCACAAATACCCATCGCACGACCTTGGTTCATCTCCGCTCCACGCTTTGATTCACGAACATCAAATCGTGAATGCGGCGTCATCGCCAGTGACCGCTGTCACACATCATCCGTGATCTCCAACACATTTGTCGGCGGACCCGCCCGCTACTCCGTGCAGGCGGGTCCGCCGAACGCCCTGACCGTGCCGTTGAACGGCGCCATCGGCGGGTACAGCGTCACCATGTTCGACAGGTCGCTCACGTTGATCATCTCACCGAACGTGCTCCCCGGCGTCAGGTCCCACCTGCGCCCGTAGTTCGGATGCCCCAGACTGGTCCCGATCCGCCGTATCGGCGCGACGAACTGCGCCAGGTCGCTCACGTTGATCCGGTTCACGGCGATCTGCGGAGAAAGGTCCGCCGTCCAGTCGTTGAGGCCGCAGCGGTCCGCCGGGTTCGTCCCAACGTAGCGCTCCACCGCCGACTTGTATCCGTCTCCGTCGCACTGCTCGCCGCCGCCCGTGTTGCACGGCAGCGCGTCCTTGGCGAAGTCGCCCACACCGTCCGTGTTGGTGCACGGGTTCGTCCCGATCACCGCCTCACCGTACGTGAACAGCGAGTCGCCGTCCGCGTTCTCCTTGTAGTCCGCCGCGCTGCCTCCCGACACGTTCACGTTCCGGTGATGCAGGCACACCGCCGGCGGCGACGGGTTCAGACTGCTATACGTCCACTCCACAAGGTCAAACATGAAGTCGTTGTCGCAGTCCGGGTCCAGCTGGCAATCGTCAGGGTCGGGCAGCGTATCCGGGTCCTCCGCACCGTCCGGCCCCATCGCCGCGCAGCCGTCGTTGACCACCGAATCGTCGTTGGCCGTACCCGCACCCGGGTCCTCGTCCGGCGCATCGATCATGTCCGCGCAGGCGCCCGTGATGTTGGCCTCGCTGAACAGCCCCACCTTCGGACAGCCGTCGTTCCAGAAGCCATCAAAGTCGTTGTCCGACGCGTCGCACTCCAACGCGTCCAGCCAGCCATCGCCGTCGTCGTCCGGGTCGCAGACGTTCCCACCCCAGGTGTCGCTTCGCGAGAACGGCTGCTCCACCAGGTTCTGCGTGTCGCCGTTCGGCACCCCGCGCCCGTCCGGCAGGAACGTAGTCGTGCTACGCGAGAACGCCTGCTCGTTCGGAGCATGGGCCGGGTCGCTGGCGGCGTCGTTGTCCTCCTGGCCCGGGTTGTAGTTGAACGCCGCCGTCGCCGGCGGGAAGCCCGGACAGTTGTCCGCTTCGTTCAACACCCCGTCTGCGTCGACGTCCCCGCAGCCCGGGTCCAACACGTCTATCAGGCTGTCCCCGTCGTTGTCCTCCCCGTCCTGACAGATCAGCGGGTCGAACGCTGACGACTCCGGCACCGACTGACTGTCCAGGTCGTTCGGGTCGATGTCCCCGCAGTATTTGTCACCGTCAAGGTTCGTCCCGGCGATGCACATCGGCGTCCCGATCTCGCTGCGCCCCTGCTGCCCGTTCGGCAGCGCGCTCTCCGGGTCGCAGACGTTCCCGATCCTGTCCCCGTCCGTGTCCGTCTGATCCGCATTCTCGATCAGGAAGCAGTTGTCCGCCTGGTTGCCGATGCCGTCCCCGTCGCAGTCCGTCGCCGTCACGCAGGACGTCACACCGTATACCAGCGGCGCCGGGTCACACCCGCTCGGCATCCCGTCAAAGTCCGGGTCCCCCGGCGGCGTCACCAGCCGCGGGT
>CAZLDI010000037.1:0-7888 GCA_964558415.1 uncultured Dehalococcoidia bacterium | reverse complement strand
GAGCGCGACGTGCAGATCCGCGGCTACCGCATCCGCCTGCCGCTGGACGTCTTCGTCGTCGCCTCCGCCAATCCGGAGGACTACACCAACCGCGGCCGCATCATCACGCCGCTCAAGGACCGCTACGGCGCGCAGATCCGCACCCACTATCCCCGCAACGTGGAATCCGAGATCGAGATCATGGAGCAAGAGCGCTCCCACAGCGAGGCCGATGACACCGACCGCAAGGTCACCGTGCCGCAGTACATGAAGGAGATCGTCGCGGAGATCACTCGCCTCGCGCGCCGCAGCCCGGACATCAACCAGCGCTCTGGCGTCTCCGTCCGCGCCTCCATCGCCGACTACGAGGCCCTGCTCGCCAACGCCATGCGACGCGCTATCCGCCTCTCGGAGAAGGAAGTCGTCCCGCGCGTCAGCGACCTGCCTTTCGTACTGCCTGCCCTTACCGGCAAGATCGAGTTCGAGACCGTCGACGACGGCCGCGAAGAGCAGATCGTCGAGCGCCTCGTCCAGGGCGCGGTCCTCGCCGTCTTCAACCAGTATTTCAGCCTCGGCGAACTGGAGCCGATCGTCGCCCGATTCAAGGCCGGCTACATGGTGGAGGTCTCCGACTCGACCCCGTCAGCCGATTACGTGAAGCTCGCCAGGGACGTCGAAGGCCTCAGCGTCGCCATCGAGAAGCTCGCCGCCAAGGCCACGCAGCCCGTCACAGCCTCCGCCGTCGAATTCGTGCTGGAAGGGCTGCACCTCAACAAGCGCCTGAACAAGGACAAGGTCGCCGGCCGCTACCAGTACCGGGGCTAAATGCCCTCACCGTCACTATGAGCCGAGCGGGGCGTGGCAAGGGCACGGCCCACGCACTGGTCCGGCTCGGCGGGATGACAAGCTAGCGCGCTTCGGGTGAGAGGGGCTAGCGGGCTTCCGGAACGCCAAGGATCGCGGCCGCTTCTGCAGGTGTAGCCAACGCGCGGCCCTGTCGGCGCGCCATCTCCGCAATCTCCTTCACGAGCAACTCGTTCCGCGGGGCACCGGGCCCGGCGTAGTCCTCCAGACCGACCCGGACGTGGCCGCCCCGCTCGATCGCAAGCTCGGCCAGCGTCTTCGCTACGTTGCCACCTATAACCGCTACCATCCACGGCAGGCCGCTCTCGGCAAGCATCTCAGTGTACGCGTCGAGGCTCGGCGCCGTTGGTGGGAGGCCGAACATCAGGGCAGGGCCGCCAAAGTATAGCTGTATCTTGGCCGGCGGCAGCTCACCCGCGGCGTGATATGCAAGTGCCAGCCGAAGGAAGCCGGGCTCGAAGATGGATACGCTCGCTGCGAGGTTCCGGCGTTTGCAAACGTCAACCACGTAGCGCACATCGGCGAACGTGTTCTGGTAGGCGAAATCTATAGCGACGGGCAACCCATCGGAGCCGACCGGCCCGATATTCACCGAGCCCGGATCGATCAGCGCCACGCGGAGCACCCCGGCATCGGCGAGCTCTTCGACGTGCGCATAGCGCTCTCGGATGTTCGTGTGAGGTCCGCCTCCGCCCATGGTCGGGTAGAGCACGGCGTCCGGGCAGTAGTCGTAGACCTGCGTCCAGGCCTCACGGTACGGTTCACTGGCGTGGCGGCCGTGAATGATGCCCTCGTCGTTGTGGTTGTGGATGATCGCTGCACCCGCTTCGAGGCAGGCCCGCGCAGATGCCACGATCTCCGCCACAGTGCGAGGAACATGCGGATTGACGGCTTTGGACGTGGCGCCGTTAATGGCAGCTTCTATTATGAGAGGCTCTGTCATTCGCCCTTCTCCCACCTGCGTCGAGGTTGCGGCGGCGGAAGTACAGTATACGCGTCCAGTAAGGGTCGATCCGTTGATAACCACCCGTTACCGGCTCGCGTCCGCCGGAGGAGGAGCGCCGTTCAGGCCTGCGTGTGCACGCGTCATACCGCGCGACGTGTCCATAATATAATGATCGCCTGATGCTCCGCCGTGATCGCCGCCGTCACACCATCACCAACCGACCACGCCACCTGCCGCGCCGCATTCTAGCGAACGTCACCCGCCGCCGTGTGCGCGTCAATCCTCATGCCTGACCCCACACCGTCACGCCCGCACATGCCCGGTTACGGCATCTCCGAAAGCGCCGAGGGCATCCTCCCCTGGTCCTGGGCCCGCGAGCGCCTGGAGACCTCCCGCAACTACTGGGTCGCCAGCGTCCGGCCGGACGGACGACCCCACCTGATGCCGGTCTGGGCCGTCTGGCTGGACGGCGTCCTCTACTTCAGCACCGCCCGCACCTCGCGCAAGGCCCGCAACCTGTACGCCAACCCCAACTGCTCGGTAAGCACGGAGCACGGCAACGAAGCCGTCATCGTCGAAGGCGTAGCTGCGGTTGAAGAAGACCCGGCAGTCCTGACGCCGGTCTGGGCCGCCTACAAGACCAAGTACGACTGATCCCTTGAAGGCCAGAGCATGTTCGTCCTGCGCCCGAAGCTCGCCTTCGCCTTTATCGAGCACCCGGACCAGTTCGCCTCCGCCGCCACCCGCTGGCGCTTCCACTAGCGCGCGGCCATAATCCCCCCATGAAGCGCTACGCCCTCGCCGGCTGCGGCGTCCGCGGCATCAGCATGTACGCGCGCCCGATCGCGAAGTACTATGGCGACGCCGCTGAGCTCGCCGCCATCTGCGACACTAACCAAACGCGCATGGCGGCCTGCCGGGCGGCCTGTGAGACCGAGGTTCCCACTTTCACAGATTTCGACGAGATGCTCCGCCAGACCCGGCCGGACGCCGTCATCGTGACCACTCCCGACTGGACCCACCACGACCTCATCATCCGCGCCCTCGAGTCCGGCTGTGATGCCATCACCGAGAAGCCGATGACGATCGACGCGGAAAAGTGCCGCGCCATCCTGGACGCCGAACGGCGCACCGGTAAGCAGGTGATCGTCACCTTCAACTACCGCTACTCGCCGATGCACCAGCAGATCAAGCGCCTGATCCTGGACGGCGCGATCGGACGCGTGCTCTCCGTCGACTTCCACTGGCCGCTCGACTACATCCACGGCGCGGACTTCTTCCGCCGCTGGCACCGCCGTATGGAGAACTCCGGCGGCCTCCTCGTCCACAAAGCAACCCACCACTTCGACCTCATCAACTGGTGGTTGGACTCAGAGCCGGAAGAGGTCTTCGCCCAGGGCCGTCGCGCCTTCTACGGCCCCACACGGGACGAGCGCGGCGAACGCTGTTACGGTTGCGCGCACGCCTCGACCTGTGAGTTCTTCATGGACATGCGCGCCGTCGACTACATGCAGACGCTCTACCTGAACGCCGAATCAGAGGACGGCTACTACCGCGACCGTTGCGTCTTCGCCGACGAGATCGACATCTTCGACACGATGGCCGCGACGGTCCGCTACAAAAACGGCGCTGTGATGAGCTATTCGATGACAGCGTACTCCCCCTGGGAGGGATACACGCTCGCCTTCAACGGCACCTTAGGTCGCCTCGAGGTCGAGTTCGTCGAACGAGCGCCCGGCAGAGACCCCGGCATCGAGATCACCCTCGCGCCCCTCCGCCAGCCGGCGCGGCGCATCGAGCCCGAGACCGGCACGGGCGAGCACTACGGCGGCGACCGCCTCCTGCGCGACCACCTGTTCCGCGGCTTCGAGTCGGACCCGCTAGGCCTCCAGGCGGACTCCCGCGCCGGCGCGATGTCCATCCTCACCGGCATCGCCGCCAATCGCTCAATCGCGACCGGCGCCGCCGTCAAGATCGGCGACCTGATCCGCGCCCCGTAGTCATAGGCAACCCTCCTCGTGGACGTTCACGGTCTGCGGGAGATCACGCCCCTTCACGGTCTATACTTCGGCTATGGCCCTGACGCACAATGCGCTGCTGGACTACTACAGGGCGCCCGGGATCTTTACGAGCGTCGATGGCTTCGAGGACGACATCGATGCTCTGCCAAGCGATGTTGGGGCGATCGCCGGAGCCGTGCAGGGGCTCCTCCTCCATGAGGGATGGGCACCTCTATATAGAGTCACTCTGTCACCAGAACGGTCGGCTGAGAAAGAGCTCCACAGTGCAGTCGCAATGCTGACGCGTGCCGCACGCCTGGGCGGCAGACCGATTAGCGAGGCCCGGCCGCCCGAGCATCGCGTTGTGGGCGTCTGCCGACACTTCGCCACGCTGTTTGTTGCGTTTGCCAGAAGGAAGGGTATTGCTGCTCGCGTCCGCGCCGGGTTTGCGGACTACTTTGAGCCTAGGAAGACCGACGAGCCGGCCAAGCACGGCGAACACTGGGTCGGCGAGTACTGGCGCGCGGATCAGCGCCGCTGGGTGCTCATCGACGCCCAGATCGATTCCCTGCAAAAGAACCTGGTGCGGCCGAATTTCGACACACAGGACGTCCCGCGCGATCGATTTCTCGTAGCGGGTGCTGCCTGGCGCACTTGCAGAAACGGGGCAGACCCGATGAGTTTCGGCGTGGGTGGGACGCCGATGTGGGGCCTCGTCGAAGTATTCGGCGAGGTGTTTCAGGACCTGGCCGCGCTGCAGAAGATCGAGCTCCTGCCCTGGGGGTGGTACGGGCTCGCCAAGGACGAAAGGGCGATGGATTCGGAAGCCGACCTGGTCGACCACCTAGCCGGCTTGTCCAGCGCCGGCGACGCCCCTGCCATGGAAGCGCTGGGTGAACTCGTAGGCGGTGATCGGCGTCTCGCTGTGCCAACGGCGACCCTGAAAAGTATTATCGCCGCCGACGAAGCGAGCGCTCTCGCCTTTTGAAGCAGAGGGTAGTTGGCGTTGGCCGATAGCGGGGCTGCGAGAGTTCCCCGTAGAAGTTCACGGCCTGCGGGAGATGATCTCCACCTCGTTGCCGTCGGGATCGTCGAGATACATCCCCCTAAGTTGCAGGAACGGGTGCTCGCCGAACCGGACATCTATGCCCATGCCCTCCAACCGCTTGCGTTCGGTGTCGAAATCCTCTTGACTGACTTCGAGCCCGAAGTGGTGCAACGTGCGTTCGCTGCGCTCCGCGGGGAAGGCTGGCGCCCCGGCGGGCAACGGCGCCAGCACCAGCTGTTGCGGACAATCGACTACCTCCGGCCCAGCCTGCAGGAAGATCGCTCCCCTCATGTCCGGCGTGGACATCTGGGTCAGCCCTAGCATATCGCGGTAGAAACCCAGCGACTTCTCCATGTCATGCACCCAGATCACTACCTCTGCCAGACCACGAATCTTCGACATCGTGACGCCTCCTTATATTTGCGTGTACCGATTCTACTCCCTCGCCTCGAACGAGCGCACCGGCTTCTCGAACCCCAAAGGCGTCTGTCATTCTGAGCGAGATGACAGTCGTTGGACAGTTCGTCGCCTCTCCGCGAAGGAATCTGGCGGAGGGGTACGAGCGCGGCTCGCAACGGCCAATACTACCATCAATCCCGCCATCTCATACACTGATACGGCCACGCACAAATGTCATTCTGAGCGAGTCGACAGTCGCCCGACAGCACTGTCGCCCGTCGCGAAGAATCTGGCGGGGCGGCAGGGTGCGAACAGCCCCCGCAACGGGTAATACTGGAGGAAGGCCGCGAACGCCGCTCGCAACGGCTAACGCTGGCCTACTCTCCCCACCTCACCTCGTACAGTCGCACCGGGTCCTCAAACCCTCGCAGCACGTTCTCGCCTCGGTCCGCGAACAGAAAGCCCTTCCCCGAGCACAGACCGCGCACCACGTCCGACGCCAGGATCTCGCCACCGCCCGCCTGCGCCGCTATCCGCGAGGCCATTATCACCGTCGCCCCGAACAGATCGCTGCGCCCATCCGGGCCCGCTTCCTCAATCGGCTCCCCCGCATTCAACCCCACACGGACGGACAACGGCTCCGCTGGCGCATCCTCGCCCCGACCCGCTCGTCCACCACCCCGATTCCGTTCATCGAACGCCCGCTGCAACGCCACCGCGCACTCCACTGCCCCCGTCACGGACGAGAACGAGGCCATGAACCCATCCCCCATCGTCTTCACCTCATCACCACCGTGAGCCTTCAACACCTCGCGGGTCAGCACTTCATGCTGTCGCAGGACGTCGCGCCCGGCCTTGTCCCCTAGCCGCCGCATCATCTCCGTGTGCCCGACGATATCTGTGAACAGGATCGTCCGCACTCCTCCCGCAGCCGGCTGCGCGGCCGCCGCCGCCTGCGCAGTCGCCCGCGTCTCCACGGTCGCCTTGGTGCCCAGCAGGTCCCCGATCGCCCGTACGATCTTCTCCGTGTCCCCCAGCGCCCCGCCGTCAAGCAAGACCAGCCGGGCGTCCGGAATCAATGCCGCCATCTCCTTCGCCGACTCCACGTTTGTTCTCGTGAAACCCACGTGCTGCACTATGAGCGTTGGTACGGATACCTGCGGAAGCAGGTCCGTCACGTCGTCCTCGCGCACCGCCTCAAAGACCTTGCGAGCCACGTCCGGGCTGACGCACGCCTTCATCTGCTCGATGTAGGGTGCCGCCTCCTGCCTTCCCAGTCCGTAAATCGCGAACGCCGTGAACTCCAGGAACGAATCCCAATCGCCCGTCAACTGATCGAGCGCCCGAATCCTCGGGTCATCGAAGAAATCCCTCGTCCGCGCTTGGGTATCGTCCAGGATCAAGTGACTCACCCGCTCCGGTTGTTCCAGGGAATACCGGATCACCGTCGGACCGCCCCAGCCGATCCCGTGCAGCGCCAGCCTCTCCACCCCCAGCTTCTCGATCACCGCCTCCAGGTCCAGCACTCGCGCCTCGATCGAAAAGTCGCTCACATCGCGAGTCGATAGCCCTGTGCCACGCGGGTCGTACTGCGCCACGCTCCAGTTCGCCGCCAGCTGGTCGAAGAACTCGCTCCCCTGGCTCCACTCCCGCTCTGCATGGCTGAACGGCAGGCTCGGCGCCCGGATGATCCACGGCCCGGACCCCGCCGTCCCATACGCGATCCGCACGCCGTCCCGCGTCGTCGCGTACTGCATTCGCAGTTCCATGCCGCCAGTATCTCACATGCGTCGCGGAAGCCGCGTCAACGGCGTGTCAGTAGTTCCGCCGGATTCTTGGCGCTGGCACCGCCCGTGCGTTCATCCTGAGCCCGTAAGAAGGACCAGCTCACCTCATGCTCCAGCATCGGCTCCCCGAACCGTTAGCAATGTCATTCTGAGCGGGCCGCCAACCGCTCGACAGCGTGCCGCTCCTTCGCGAAGCGCTTGCCCGTCCTCCGGCGGGAATCTGGCGGTGCGGCTTGGCGCGAACACCCCCCGCAACGGCAGTGCGCGCATCACTCCCGCCACCTCGCCTTATACGCCACCGCTCCGCGCCCGGCCTTGACGGTTTGCTCGTCGTCAGATAAGTTATCGGCAACACACCATGATCGCAGCCAGAGCCGCCTTGACGTCTCGGTATGCCCGAGAGTTGGTCGCGATGCCCCTGGTCTACCTTCTCTACTTCGCAGTCCGGGCGCAGGCAGTGGGACACACCACCGAGGCGTTCGCCAACGCCAACCATGTGATCCGTCTGGAGAGGTGGCTAGGGGTATTCAAGGAACTGGAGTTTCAGAATGCCACCTCCCTCTCCCACGACGTGCTCCTGCACCTCTTTAATATCGTCTGGTTCTACGGCCACTGGCCCGTCATCATCGTTTGCGGCGTCTGGCTCTTCGTTAAGCACCCTCAGATCTACACCCTGACCCGGAACAGTTTCCTGGCCTCCGGCGCCATCGCCCTGCTGGTTTATGCGCTGTTCCCCGTCGTGCCCCGGCACTTTATAGAGGACAACGTCGTCTATACCCTGACGACTTCGTACGTCATGAACTCCGAGCAGTCGGGTTTAGTGAACCCCTTCGCACCCATTCCCAGTATGCACGTGGGCTGGAAC
>CAZLDI010000036.1:0-9987 GCA_964558415.1 uncultured Dehalococcoidia bacterium | reverse complement strand
TGATCGGGCTGGGCGGGTAGGCGAAGTAGGAGCGGCCGTGCTCCAGGTGCGCCGTGGGCTCGCCGTCGGAGATCATGATGATCTGACGAGTACCGGCGCTGTGCCGGGCGAGGAGTTTCTGCGCCAGCATCAGGGCGTGGTGCATGTTGGTGCCGAGCACGGACTCATCCCAGCGCACGTAAGGCAGCTCGTCGGCCTTCAGCTCGCGGGCGTAGGCGGAGAAGCCGATGAGGTAGAGGCTGTCCTTGGGGAACTGGCTCTTTATCAGGTTGTGCAACGCTAGGGCAACCTTCTTGGCCGCCTGGAAGCTGCCGCGCAGGGCCATCGACCAGGAGAGGTCGAGCATCAGGACGGTGGCTGTCGTGGTGAGCTGCTCCGAGCGGTAGATGGAGAAGTCGTCCTTGTGGAGCTGGACGGGCACCTGCGGGCCTTCGCGGAAGATGCCGTTCATGATCGTCTCGCCCATGTGCAGGTGGAAGGGATCGCCGAACTCGTAGCCTTTGGTCTCGTCGGCGCGCTCCCCGCCGGTGCCCTTGTCCTTCTGGGCGTGCTTGCCGTAGGCGGACTTCTTTAGCTGAGCGTAGATCTCGCCCAACGCCTTCTCGCCCAACTTGCGCAGGCCGCGCGGGGTGAGCTCCCAATCGTTGCCCTTGCGGCGGATGTAGCCGGCGTCCTCCAGCGCCTGGAGGAAGTCCTTGAGCTGGTTCAACGTCTGCGCCGCTTCTTCGCCGAGCAACTCCTTCAGCTTCTCTTCGTCGATGTCGTCGAGGGAGCCGCCGTACTGCGTCTTCTCGAGCTGCTTCTCCAGGTCGTCGAGGCCCTGCAGGTCGCCCATCAGGCGCATCGCCTGGAGGAGATCAAGGTCCTCTTCGCCGCGGAACGGGTACTGCTGCATCTCGTCCATCGGCGAGACGATCTCCAGGTTGATCGCGAGCTCCTGTAGCTGGCGCTGGAGCTCGGCGTCGTCGGTGACCTTGTCCATCATCAGGTCGTAGAGCTGGCGGCGCATCTCCGGCGGCATGCTCTCCAGCAGGCTCTGCATCGCGGCGATGCCCTGCTGCATGCGGTCGATCAGCTCTTCGAGGTTCTGAGGAGGGTCGTTGCCGAAGAGGTCGCCGTACTTCTGCATGAAGCCGTTGAAGTCCGGCTCGCCGCCGGCCATCTTCTCGGAGAGCATCCGGTTGAGGTCCTTCAGCATCTCTTTCATGCGGGCCATGTCTTCCGGGCTCATGTTGGCGATCTGCGTCTGGAGGTCCTTGAAGAACGTCTCCTGGAGCGCCTGTTTCAGCATCGCCATGAGCTCCTGGAACTTCGCGGCGGCCTCCGGGTCCATGAACTCGTAGTTCTGGAGCTCTTTGATCTTGCCGCCGACGTCCTCCGGAAGGGCCTCCAGGGTTCCCTGCTTCTTCTCGACGACGGACTTCAGCATCTGCGCGAGACGCTGCTGTTCCTCCGCGGTCGTTTCCTGCGCGGACGGCTGCAGCGCTTCCTGGAACGCCTTCAGCGGGTCTTCGCCGCCCTCGAGCTGGTTGGTCGCTTCGTCCAGCCGGCGGCCCAGCGTCTCCTTCTCCATTGTGAGCACTTCGTCCAGGCGCTTCTCGATGTCTTCGAAGACGGAGCCGAGGTTGTACTTGTCGAGGGTCTGGCGGCGGCGCTGGCGGAGCTGCTGGAGGAGGTCGCGCATGCCCTGGAGGCGCTGGCCCATGGGGTTGCGCATGCCGCGCTGAAGGAGGTTGCGGAGGGCGTGCTGGAGGTCGCCGAAGTTCAGGAGGTCGTCGGTGAGCCCGGCGAGGATGTCGTCGGGGTCAAGGGGCGGTATCTCCTGGGTGCCGTCCCATTGGGAGTAGCGAAAGCGGAAGACCATGTGGGGTCATTATACGGTATGTGGGGGAGGAAGGGAGCAGGGAGCCTGGAGCAGGGAGCCAGGAGGTGGGAGGTGGGAGGTGGGAGAGCGGAGTAGTGGGTGGGGCACGGTGGGCATTAGGCGGGGGAGTTTGTTTGGCATTTTCGGGGGGTCTATGCAGGCGTTTGCTACGATGGTAATCTAGTGATAAAGGAGAACAGGAATGGCGACGACGAAGATAACGCGCAATTTTCAGGTTTCGATCCCGAAGGCGATCAGGGAGCGGTTGCGGCTGGAAGAAGGCGATCTGCTGGAGGTGGAGGAACGCGACGGGCGCATAGTGATGGCGCCACAGCGGCTGGTTGATGCAGACCAGGCGTGGTTCTGGAGCCGCGAGTGGCAGGAGGGCGAGCGACAGGCGGAGGAGGACGTGCGGGCCGGGCGCCTGAGCGGGCCGTTCAAGAGTGTTGAGGAGATAAAGAAGCACTTCGGCGATGCGTGAACTCGTCTTCACGCGCACATTCGAGCGTCTGTTCAGACGGCTGCCGAAGAGAATCCGCGATCAGGCTTACGATAAGCTGGGGCTGTTCCTTGAGGACGCGGCGCATCCTTCTCTTCGCGTGAAGCGGATCAAAGGGACGGAGCGGCTCTGGGAGCTGAGTGTGACGATGAGCTATCGGATAACCTTCGAGGTCGAGGACGAGAGGGTTATCCTGAGGCGCATCGGGACGCACGATATCTTGCGGGAGCCGTAAGTCGAGAAGGCAGATAGGTTACCGACGAAACGTGAGTCGCCACTCGTCGCGGAGCCGCCGAAATCTCTGCAGGCTTTCGATGAGCAACTCCAGGCCGTAGTTCAGGCAGATCAGCAGCGAGATTGGGATCGTTAAAGCGGTTGCGACATAGGTCGTGAGGGGGAGTGCGGGCGTGACGCCGACCTCGCGCGACAACAACAGCGCGGGGCCCGCTGCGAATAGGAGGAGCACGAAGGTTCGTGCGTTGGCGAATGGGATCTCTCGGGACCTGGTCTTCGCCGTATTCCGCTGCTGCCCAGCTAGAGACATACGAAATCACCTGTCGGCCCTCCCACGCGATGACTTCGCCTCGCTCTTTCCGCAGCGTCGCGGACCCGATTTGTGTAGCCGGCTAGGTAGAAAACGAGGAGCGAACTGAGGGCCGTTAGTTAACTCCCGCGCCACCAAGAGGCACCTAGCGCAGTCTTTACGTCCCCCTGATGCCTACCGTGGCTTCGAGCCGACGCTACGCAGTTTACCGGAACTTGACGAGGCAGTCAACGTTTGCGCGCGGTTTATTCTTGATGAGAAACGATCACGAACCAACCGCAAGAAAGGTAGCGCCGCGCATCGGGGGCCACGAGTCGGGGTCGCGGTATAGGCGGCCGCGCGTCGCTACCGCGGAGTATTGTGCAGTCACACTGGCCACGCCGGGGTGACGTTACCGCTTGATTACCCCGTCCGTCGGGCCCCTATACTGACGCCGAAGGAGCGCTGCTATGCCGGAGGACATAGAAAGTAGAGAAGCCCAAGTCGGGAAGCGAATGATAGAGGTCAGGGTTCGTTTCTGGACTGACGGGATCGTCCCAAGGGAGGGAAGGATCAGGCCGAAACACGCGTGGACGAACGGGGTTGTGCGTATTGCGCCTAATGACGTTCACGGCACCAAGCCTAGCAACCCACGCCCGTTCAACTCGATGGGAGAGCTAGGGGCGAAAATCGAGACTGTTCTCATCGAGGCTGGCGTCAAGCTGCATCCGAACCGGAAGATGCAAAAGCTAATCGTCAGCGATTAACGCGGCCTGCCGCTGATGAGACTTTGGGCGCTGTTGGTTCTTGCCGTGCTGGTCGTTGCCTGCGGTTCGGACGAAGCGCCGGGGACCACAGGTACACCCGCGCCGGACACGCCTACGCCGTCACCCGAAGCAGCCACATTCCCCTACACGTGGACGGAAGAGGACATCGAGATAACCGTGACCGACGTTGTAAGTCTAGGTGATAGGACAAACGACTTCGGCGAGACCAATC
Source organism: uncultured Dehalococcoidia bacterium (assembly GCA_964558415.1). GTDB lineage: Bacteria > Chloroflexota > Dehalococcoidia > SM23-28-2 > RBG-16-64-32 > CAZLDI01. The sequence goes on along the minus strand of CAZLDI010000036.1, from coordinate 6,102 downwards.
AGGTCGTGCAAGTGCTCGTGACCTTTAGGAATCTGGCCCACGAAAACCGATGTCAGTATGCTGTGTCGGTTGGGGGTCTGTTTGCTGTCAAGACTGACCGTGGCAATCTATACGAGTCGGGTGCCTTGTTCCACGTCTGCGATTTTGCCCCCGAGGAGACCAAGGACACGCAGGCGGGGTTCTCGATGCGCCCAGACGAGCGACCGGTCGAGCTGTGGCAATACGAGGTACTTAATGCGGGCGCTCCTGTCTCCCAACAGTTAGTCACGCGCATCTGGCGGCTTGAGTAGGCACGGCAAGCATGGTTGTTGATTGGTTGAACGACAACTCAGGCGCTGTCCAGGCCGGTGCCGCAGCCGTGCTTGTGTTTACCTTGATAGCGGTGGTCTATCAGGCGTGGCAGACGCGCAAGCAAGCCGACGCGACTGAGCGGACGGTGGAAGAGATGCGGGAGCAGAGACTGTCTGGCGACAGGCCGCTCCTGCTCATTGACCTGCTGGACTACAAGGGAAACGGCAAGCTCCCCAGTGGGACGAAGGCTGATGATTGTTACCCCGACAGCATGAGCTTCAGGGTCACGAATCTAGGGCCGGGCGCCGCTATCGAAGTCGAGATGACAGCGCTGCATCCCAAGGCCCACTACTGGAGAAGTGCGCCGAAGGGATACCTACTTAAGGACGAATCCTGGCCATTCGATGCGACTGAGAGCATTTACCCCCCGACTGGGCGCGGCCTCTCCGACTGTCTTGAACGGTTCGGATTGAATGCTGAGCCTGGCTACACTTTGGGGTTCGTGGCCCGATACGGAGATGCCTATGGGCGGATTTGGCTTGCTTGGATGTGCTTCGATTACGACACTGATGTGGATAGCGAGGGCGATGTGGTTTGGTGGGTCGAACAGGGCTCTCAGCGCGTCCAAAGGCTAGAAGAAGCATCGGGTGCCCAGAGCTGGCAGGTGCTTTTCGGTGGCTCGGTGGCACCGCAAGACCGTTGAGGGTTGCAACGACGACGACGAGTCCGACTACTTGCGCCAATCTCTCACGGTGACAACTTTCTTTCAAACTCAATCTCACACGTTTCCCACTGTGGCTCGTGCTGCGCCACTGGCATTTCCCCTCTGTCCATCCGACGCACGCACTTCCAGCAGAAGCTCGCCTCTTCGCGTAATTCGGTTCCGCAATCGCTGCAAAACATTGCGTGCAACGGTTCTAGGTTCGTGTCCACCGTTGGTCAAGCGTCCCGCCCGGCTCCTACCGCTCGAAGAATAGATAGAACGCGGTCGGCGTGGAGGCGACACTAGTGCTTCGCGCGTCGCTCGCCACATGGAGTAACCGCCACCCTTCGGTGGCGCGGCTGTTACAAATGATTGCTAGTCGCTCCGCAAGTGGCTTCTTGAAGTAATGTGTGTGTGGCTCTGCGCCGGGCCTCGCCGCACCGGCGCTGTATCTCGTTTCCCCTTCGAAGTCCACAATGTATTCAGGCATTTTATTACGCACCTCCTGACAGGCCAGACTACCATCCGCAATACCGCTTAATGCAAAACGCGGCCCGCGCGGGCGGCGCTCGCCTGATACACTGGCTGGCGCTATGGGATCGCCCCCTCAGCCGTCCGTCTCTTCGCGTCAAGCGGATCAAGGGGACTGTGCGGCTCTGGGAGCTGAGTGTGACGATGAACTACCGGATAACCTCGAAGTGAAGGACGGGAGGGTTATCCTGAGGCGCATCGGGACGCACGATATCTTGCGGGAGCCGTAGGGCGCACAGCCCGTTCCCGCACGCGCTATAATCGCGGCATCGTGGAGCGCGAGGTCCGGTACTGCACCACCGAGGACGGTGTCCGCATTGCGTACTGCGTGGAGGGGGAGGGGCCGCCGTTGGTGGTGTGCCCGGTGCTGTTGGAGTCCTTCTCGCTGAATCACCTGATGCCGGAACTGGAGGACTTCTACCGTCGGATTGGCGCCGGTCGAAGGCTCGTTCACTACGACTGCCGGAACACCGGGCTGTCGGAAAGGCACGTCGAGGACTTTTCTCTGGGTGCAACTGTCCTCGATATGGAGGCTGTGGCAGACGCGGCGGGACTCGCCCGGTTCGCCATATGGGCACCGAGCAACAGCGGACCAAAGGCGATTAAGTACGCCGCAGAGCACTCGGGCCGCGTAAGCGCGCTCGTTTTGTGCGGAACGTTCGCTCGCGCCCTCGATGCGTTTACTCCTGAAGCGCTCCAAGCCTTCGAGGCGCTCGCGCTCTCGGACTGGGAACTCTTCTGCAGAACGACCAGCGACATGGGCGCGGCAAGGGTCGAGGCCGGCGATGCACCGCTCCGCGCGGCGAAACATAGCAGCCAGTCGGCGGACGGTCAGGCTATGGCGCGATTCATTCGTCAAAACGTAGACGTTGATGTGACACCCTGTTTAGCTGCGATATCCGCGCGCACCCTGGTGGTTCACAGGATCGCGCACTCGATTTACCCCGTTGCGCTCGGCCAGGCCTTGGCGGCTGGAATCCCCGGGGCGAGATTGGTTACACCCCCGGGCGCGATCGCCGGTTTCTATTGGGGCGATGTGAAGGCGATCATTGATTCCGTCAACGCTTTCCTCGACGAGGACCCGGAGACGCGGCGCCTGCCTGCGGAGCCACAAGCCGAGGTGCAGGGTCCTCTCCGCACAGTTCTCTTCACTGACATTGTCGGGCACACGGAGATGATGTCGCGGCTGGGGGACGGGCGGGGGCGGGAGGTGCTGCGGGAGCACGAGCGGATCACGCGAGAGGTGCTCGCGGCGCACGGGGGGACGGAGGTGAAGACGATGGGGGACGGGTTCATGGCGTCGTTCGGGAGTGTGACGCGGGCGGTGGAGTGCGCGGTGGGGTTGCAGCGGGCGTTTGCCCTCACCCCTGACCCCTCTCCCGTGCGCGGGAGAGGGGAGGAACGGATTCAGATCAGGATCGGATTAAACGCGGGGGAGCCGATTGAAGAGGAGGGCCCAGACGGGCGCAGCGATCTGTTTGGGGCGACGGTGATCCTGGCGTCGCGGATCGCGGGGCGGGCGGAGGGTGGGGAGATACTGGTGGCGGATACGGTGCGCGGGCTGTGTTCGGGGAAGGGCTTTGTGTTCGCGGATCGCGGTGAGTTTGCGGCGAAGGGGTTTGAGGAGCCGGTGCGGGTGTATGAGGTGAGGTGGAGGGATGCCTGAGCGCGAGGTACGTTACTGCACGACGGCGGACGGTGTCCGTATCGCCTACTGCGTGGAGGGGGAGGGTCCGCCGCTGGTGGTCCTTCAGGTGTTTGTTGAATCGTTTTCCCTTTACCATCTCGTGCCTGAATTCTTTGCTTTCATGCCCGTCCTGGGACTCGGGAGGCAACTTGTTCATTACGACATTCGCGGTACCGGACTCTCCCAGCGCGAAGTGGACGACGTGTCACATCAGGCACTTCTGAGAGACCTGGAGGCGGTCGTCGCGGCGGCTGGCCTAAAGCGCTTTGCCCTTTTTGGCCAGACTTTCGGGGCGCTTCGCGCGATAGAGTACTCCGTACGGCATCCCCGACAGGTCACGCACTTGATCTTATACGAGGGGTATCCGCGCGTTGCGGACATCATGCCGGAACCGGCTCTACGGGCGTTCGCCGACCTTGCCCGTACTAATTGGCCCGTTGCGGCCCAAGCGCTGGTCGACCTGCGCGACCGACGGCAGGCGCCCGAGTGGAACGTGCGAACGGGGGAGGTTTTCAGACGCTCCATGTCGGGCGAGATGGCGGCCAGACTGATCCAGAGCAATGCTGGGACGGACGTTACTCCGCTGCTGCCGGGCATCAAAGCGAAAACTCTTGTGATCCATTGGTTACAGGATGAATTCGTTCCGCTCGCAGTCGCGCAAACAATGGCAGCCTCGGTTCCGGGTGCGCGCCTGGTCACCCTTGCAGATTCTGGTCCGCAACGCCTTGAACCTATTCGCGAACCAGTGGCAGCGTTCCTCTCCACTGAGCCGCCCACCGGCCCGGACGCTGGACCAGAGCCCCAACCCCCCGTCCGTACGGTACTCTTTACGGACATCGTCGGGCACACGGAGATGATGTCGCGGCTGGGGGATGAGCGGGGGCGGGAGGTGCTGCGCGAGCACGAGCGGATTACACGGGAGGTGCTGAGGGCGCACGGAGGGACGGAGGTGAAGACGATGGGGGACGGGTTTATGGCGTCGTTCGGGAGTGTGACGCGGGCGGTGGAGTGCGCGGTGGCGTTGCAGAGGGCGTTTGATGCTGCCCTCACCCCCGACCCCTCTCCCGCAGCGGCGGGCGAGGGGAGTGAGCGGATTCAGATACGTTGCGGGTTGAACGCGGGGGAGCCGATTGAGGAGGAGGGCCCAGACGGGCGGAGCGATCTGTTCGGGGCGACGGTGATCCTGGCGTCGCGGATCGCGGGGCGGGCGGAGGGTGGGGAGATACTGGTGGCGGATACGGTGCGCGGGCTGTGCAGCGGGAAGGGGTTTGTGTTTGCGGACCGTGGGGAGTTCACGGCCAAGGGGTTCGAGGAGCCGGTGCGGGTGTATGAGGTGAGGTGGCAGGAGTGATGCGGGGTGATACCCGTTGCGAGTGGGGTTCGCACCCCCCGCGCCGCCAGATTCCTTCGCGAAGGGGCGGTATGCTGTCGAGCGGTTGGCGTCTCGCTCAGAATGACATTGCTCCTCGGTTCGAGGAGGCGGTGCGGGTGTATGAGGTGAGGTGGACGGAGGACGCGTGATGGAAGCACCACCCGTCCAGTACACCACCACGAGCGACGGCGTCAGCATCGCCTGGGCCGAAGCGGGTCAGGGGCCCGCACTGCTCCTGTGTTCTGTCCCGTTCTCCCACGTGCGGGAAATGTACGCAGCGTATCGGGCTGTGTTCGAGGCGTTCACCCAGTCGTTTCGCCTTGTTACTTTCGATGCGCGTGGCACCGGCCTGTCGGAACGTGATGTTGCAGTCGTGTCGGCCGAGACGCTGCTGCTGGATGCCCGGGCGGTGATCGATGCTGCCAAGCTCGACCTCTTCATCGCGTATGCAGGTGGAGCAGGTGGCGGAAGCATATTGACTCTCTCAACGTGCCTTCACCTCGCAACGGCGGTTCCAGAGCGCGTGACACACGTCGTTCTCGAGTGTCCGTATCAGAACATGCGAGAGCTGGCAGATACGCCTATCGCCCGGACGACTGCGGCGCTCGCCGAGTTGGACTGGGCCGTGTACGTACAGACTCTTATGCGTGTTCTGATGGGCTGGGACGCGGCGTCCAGCGACTTCGTCGACCCGTTGGCCAAGCTGATCCCAGGCTGGGTTGACCCGTCTGTCGGTCTCCAGTACGTGAGAGAGATGGAGGGGATGGATGTGGGCAACCTCCTCGCTCAAGTTAGCCAGCCGACGCTCGTCCTGAGACATGAGCCGTTCTTCGTCCCTGCCCGCTGCTGTCAGCGCGTCGCGGCGAAGATCCCGGGGGCGCAGTTTCTTCAGTACTCGGACCCAACCTTCGTGCAGCAGGTAGAGCTGATACGCGCGTTCGTGGGGCAATCTCCACCTCCGCCGGCACAGGAAGCGCCCGCCGCTTCGCCCTTCCGGACGGTTCTGTTCACGGACATCGTCGGGCACACGGAGATGATGTCGCGGCTGGGGGACGAGCGGGGGCGGGAGGTGCTGCGGGAGCACGAGCGGATCACGCGGGAGGTGCTCGCGGCGCACGGGGGGACGGAGGTGAAGACGATGGGAGACGGGTTCATGGCATCGTTCGGGAGCGTGACGCGGGCGGTGGAGTGCGCGGTGGGGTTGCAGAAGGCGTTTGATTCGCACAACCGGGGCGCGGGGCGAGCCGAGGGGGTCGGCGCCGCTGGTCCCTCTCCCGCAACGGCGGGCGAGGGGAGTGAGCGGATTCAGATACGTTGCGGGTTGAACGCGGGGGAGCCGATTGAGGAGGAGGGGGACCTGTTTGGGGCGACGGTGATCCTGGCGTCGCGGATCGCGGGGAGGGCGGAGGGCGGGGAGATACTGGTGGCGGATACTGTGCGGGGGTTGTGCAGCGGGAAGGGGTTTGTGTTCGCGGACCGTGGGGAGTTCACGGCCAAGGGGTTCGAGGAGCCGGTGCG
>CAZLDI010000035.1:0-10464 GCA_964558415.1 uncultured Dehalococcoidia bacterium | reverse complement strand
CGCCAACGCCCCGCCCCGCTCATCCTGAGCCCGTCGAAGGACGAGCGGAGCCATCACGCCCCCGCATTTCAGACAGTCCGGGGGTCGGCCTCTTAGCCCGACTCACCCACCCCCTTACTCCGCCCACGGGCACGCCGGCCCCCCAAACGCCCGCACCCCGCCCAGCATCGCCGGATACGCCGCCGCCCCGGCCGTTAGCGCCGCCAGGTCCTGCACATTGATCTCGAACCCAAACGTCGACCCCGGCACCAGGTCCCACCGCACATCCCCCGCGTTCGTGCCCACATCGGTGCCGAAATAGCGCACTGGCGCGATGAACGACCCCAGGTCAGAGACGTTGACCTTGTTGTTGCTGAACGACCCCGGCACGTGACCCGACAGATCGGCCGGCCACCGCCTGCTCGGCTTGTTGCTCGGGTTCGGGTGCGAGACATCGTACTCCTGGCACGTCTTCTGGTCGCCGTTGAGTTGGGGAAGGTACGAATACACGTGATCCTCCGCCGCCCCGCTATATCCGTCCCCGTCGCAGTCGTACACGCTCGATCCGAAGGGTAGCGGCTCGTCCACGGAGTCGTCGCCGTCGTCGTCGATGCCCGTGAACGGCCCGTCAACGCGCTCCGGCCGTCCCGTCACGGACCCCGGGTCAGATCCGCAGTAATGTTCGGACTGATCGCTCATCCCGTCGGCGTCCGTATCACCGCCGTCCAGGTGGTCCGGCGTCTGGTCTGCATCGACGTCCCGCGCGATGTCGATGATGTAGATGTGATTCCGCACCGGCAGCGACGGCGTCTGAATACGCGCGGCCAGTTTCGTGCCGTCCGGGCTCCAGCGCAGCTCCGACGCAACGACCCGTACCCCCAGGTAGTCCGGTTGCCCGGGCTCGTTGAAATACGTGATGCGCGTGCGGCCCGAGCCGTCCGCGTTCATCAGCCAGACGTCTGTCTTAAGCGTCAACAACGCCGTCACAACGTTACTGGAGACGCTGTACGGCTCCGTCGAGATGTAGGCGTAGACGTCGCCTGCCGGCGAGAGCTGCGAGTGGTCGTCCCACTCCGCCGGCTCGCCCCCAGTGCCCGATGTGAAGTTGAGGCGCGCCACCTCCGTCGGCGTGTCGAAGTCCATTCGGCAGGTGTCCATGTAGCTGTCGCTCATGCCGGCGACCGGCGTGCAGGTGAAGTAGATCCATGAGTCGTCGGCGCTCCAGCCGTGCACCTCCAGCCAGCCGGGTGCGGGCCCCGGGTTGAGCACCTGCGTATTTGCCAGACCCGGCGACGGCGACGCCGACCAGTCCGCGACCATCAAGGCCCAGTCGTTCAGCCCGTTCGACCCCTGACCCTCGAGTTGGCCCCAGAGCAACTTCGCGCCGTCGTTGCTGAACTGCGGCTGCAGCGTGCCCGCCCACCCACTCGTCCCGACGTTGGTCAGCTGCGTGGCATCGTTCGTCTGCAGGTCGAGCGCCCAGAGGTCATTGAATCGCCCGAACCCCGGCTCCGTGAAGCTCTGCGGGACCGCCTCGTGCACCGCCTTCTGCGCCTGGAACACCAGGTAGCGCCCGCCCGGATGAAGCACCGGGTTCCCCTGGTTGCGATTGGGCAGATCAGGATGGGCGCAGGTCAGGCAGACCTGGCCGGAGCCGCCCGGGTCCATCCGCCAGACGTCATAGAAGCCGTCCGCCTCCAGGTGGTCGTAGTAGATCGCCGTCCCGTCGGCAGCCCAGTCCAGCAGCCCGCCTTCCGCCACCTCCACCATCCCCGTCCGCACGTACTGCGACGCCGACGCCTCCGCCGGCGCCGCCCCGCCCCCACCGAATACCATCCCAACCGCCAGGACAACGACCGCCCCGAAAACCCAACGTCTCATAGTGCGCGAACGATACCGGCGACTCCTACGACCCCGCGCTCCCATGTCTCCACCGCTCATGGTGAGGCGCTCGTACCATGAGCGGAGCCATCCCGCCCCCGCATTTCAGACAGTCCGGGGGTCGGGCTCTTAGCCCGACTCACCCATCCCCCTACTCCGGCCACCGGCACACCCGCCCGCCGAACGCCCGCGCGCCAACGCCCCGCCCCGCTCATCCTGAGCCCGTCGAAGGACGAGCGGAGCCATCCCGCCCCCGCATTTCAGACAGTCCGGGGGTCCGGCTCTCAGCCCGACTCACCCATCCCCCTACTCGGGCCACCGGCACATCGGCCCCCCGAACGCCACCGCGCGCCAACGCCCCGCCCCGCTCATCCTGAGCCCGTCGAAGGACGGGCGGAGCCATCCCGCCCCCGCATTTCAGACAGTCCGGGGGTCGGGCTCTTAGCCCGACTCGACCGTCCCCCTACGGCGCCCACGGGCACGCCGGTCCGCCAAACGCCCGCACCCCGCCCAGCATCGCCGGGTACGCCGCCGTCCCGGCCGTCAGCGCCGCCAGGTCCTGCACGTTGATCTCCGGCCCAAACGTCGAACCCGGCACCAGGTCCCACCGCACATCCCCCGCGTTCGTGCCCACATCGGTGCCGAAATAGCGCACTGGCGCGATGAACGACCCCAGGTCAGAGACGTTGACCTTGTTGTTGCTGAACGAGGCCGGCACGTGACCCGACAGATCGGCCGGCCACCGCCTGCTCGGCTTATTGCTCGGGTTCGGGTGCGAGACATCGTACTCCTGGCACGTCTTCTGGTCGCCGGCCAACTGCGACAGATACGAGTACACGTGGTCTTCCGCCGCGCCCGAGAACCCATCGCCGTCGCAGTCGTAAGCGGCCGACCCCACCGGTAGCGCCTCGTTCATGCTGCCATCGCCGTCGTCGTCCGCGCCCGCGAATGGCCCGTCAACGCGCTCCGGCCGCCGCGCCCCCGAAATAGCGACGCCGCCGCAGTAGTGTTCCGCTTGGTCGGTGACGCCGTCGCCGTCGGCATCCCCGGCGTCCGCGCTGTCCGGTGTGCCGTCGCCATCGGCATCGGGCAGACGGTCGATGATCTCCTGGAACTTCTCGCCGGTCCCGGTCAGCGTCACCGTCTGGATATTCGGGATCGCCTCCTGCCCCGCCAGGGACAGCAGCTCAACCACCGTGAGCCCTACCAGGTCCGGGTCCCCGTGGGTGAGGTACGCGAAGTAGTACGTCGCCCAGAACGGCATCACCGCCTCGAAACCCTTGTAGTGCAGCAGCTTGAACATGACCTCCAGGTGCTGACTGTCCAGAGGCTCCCAGAAACTGTAGACATCGCGCCCGAAGATGTCATTCGCCGGAAGCCCTGACACCAGCTCGGCCTCGCTGACCTTGTAGAGCCACGTCTCGCCGATCGTCAGCAGCTTCTCCGGAGCGACCGCTCGCACATAGTCGGCCCAGTCCAGAGCGTTCTGCCAGAAGTCCTCGAACGGCGTCTCAATCGGATATATGTGAAAGTCGATGTAGTCGAGCTCGGGCAGCGCCGCGAACAGCTCCGTGTAAGTGCGCCCCTCCCACGTGCCGCTGCCCGCGCCCAGCAGCGCCGGCGAGCCCGGCACCGCGGCGATGATCTGCTGCGCCACGCTCTCTGTGTAGTCCCGCCAGCCGGTGGCGCTGTAAATCGGGACCTGTCCCGCAAAGTAGCCGAAGTTAGCGTTCTGCGTCGTCGGCTCGTCCACCAGCGTGTAGTAGTCCGGCGCCAGCTCCGATGTGATGAGCACCGCCTCCGCGCTCCGCTCGCTCGCATAGCGCGCCTGCGTCGCAGCCAGGCCCGCCGTCCGCATGTCCGCGAAGTACGCTCCCGGCGGCGTCGGCGAGAAGTCGTTGAACAGCGTCGAGTGCTCTATCCAGAGCCCAAACCCGCGCGCGCGGATCTCGTCCACCAGCCGATTGTAAAAGCTTGTCGGCGTGCCGATGAAGTCCGCCAGCGTGTATGCGTAGTTCGGGTAATACACCGGCGGGCTCGCGGCCAGGAACGTGTGGAACGCCGGCGTGAACACCGGGTAGTGGGTATCGATCTTCACCAGCTCCACGCCCATCGCCTGGTACGCGTCAAGCTGCTCGATCATCCGCGCCCAGTTGAACGGGTGCAGCAGCCCCGCGCTCTTGTTCCCGTTCGCCGACGACAGCGCCGCCGCGAAGCGGCCTGTGCCCACTCCGCCGCTCCACTCGGCGTCAAGCTGACCCTCGAACTCCGTCAGCTTCTGCTCAAGCTCGTCGTAAAGCGCCTGGTACTCCGCCGGTGGCGCAGGCGGCGACGTGTGATTTGCCGTCGACTCCCGCGCCGGAACGCCCGCAACACCCACACCCAGCGTCAGCGCGATAAGTATCGCGTATCGAAAGTAGCGAATATCCGCGGCTCCCCTTCAGTCCCCCCCAACCTCAACGGATTATAGCAGGGATGAGCCCCGCGAGGAGGCCCAGTCCGGCTCACCCCGTCCGCCACCGCGCGCCACCGCACGCCAACGCCCCGCCCCGCTCATCCTGAGCCCGTCGAAGGACGCTCATCTCGCCCATCCCCCACCCCAGCGCCGCCCACCGTTATCCCGACCGAAGCACAGCGCCCACCGTCATCCCGACCGAAGCACAGCGCCCACCGTCATCCCGACCGAAGCGCAGCGCAGTGGAGGGACCCGTCGCTGCAACACTCCCTCCCCAACCACACCACCCCGCGACAACTCCCGCCATCTCGCGTACTCGCCGCCTCCCGCGTGACAAACGCCCCGCCCCGCTCATCCTGAGCCCTTCGAAGGACCAGCGGAGCCATGCTGCCCCCCACTTCAGACAGTCCGGGGGTCATGCAGTCCGGGGGTCGGGCTCTTAGCCCGACTCACCCATCCCCCTACTCCGGCACCCCGGCCCGCCGTCCGCCACCGCGCGCCAACGCCCCGCCCCACTCATCCTGAGCCCGTCGAAGGACGCTCATCTCGCCCATCCCCCACCCCAGCGCTGCCCACCGTCATCCCGACCGAAGCGCAGCGCCCACCCGTCATCCCGACCGAAGCACAGCGCCCACCGTCATCCCGACCGAAGCGCAGCGCAGTGGAGGGACCCGTCGCTGCAACACTCCCTCCCCAACCACACCACCCCGCGACAACTCCCGCCATCTCGCGTACTCGCCGCCTCCCGCGTGACAAACGCCCCACCTCCCTCATCCTGAGCCCGTCGAAGGACGAGCAGAGCCACCCCCCTCCAGCGAGCGCAGGTTCCGTCGTGCTAAGATAGTATTACCACCAAGTGAGGTAATACCATGAGAAATGCCATTACCAGGGTAACAAGTAAAGGCCAGGTCACAATCCCCGTCGAGATTCGCCGCGCCCTCGGCATCAAGCCGCGGGACCGGGTGGCATTCACGCTTGAGGACGGCGTCGCCACCGTCGCGAAGGTCGCGAGCGAGCTGGACGCTATCGCAGGGTCGGTGCAGCACACGAGCGGTCCCGTGGACTTCAAGAAGCTTCGAGAGGCGGCTGCGGAAGGGCGGCTGGAGCGGTATCTCCGGTCCGGCTCGTGACATCCTTCCTGGACACGAACGTCATCCTGCGCTTCCTGCTACGTGACGATGAACAGAAATACCAACGTTCGCTGCGCCTCCTGAAGCGCTGCGAAAACGGCGAGGAAGATCTGGAGACTACGCATTTGACAATCGCCGAGGCGGCCTGGGTGCTTGCCGGCAGACCATATAAACTTGAACCTTCCGAGATACGAGACCGACTGATTCCGATAGTCGCGCTCGAACACCTGCGCTTGCCGGACAAGGCGCTCTTGGCCGATGCCCTGCGGCTGTATGCTCACACTGGCGTCGATTACGCGGACGCCTACAACGCCGCCGTGATGCGCAAGCACGGACTCGACCGCATCTACAGCTACGACACGGACTTCGACCGCATCCCCGGCCTCACGCGCGCCGAACCGTAGCCCCTGACAAACACCCGGCCCGCTCATCCCGCCTGCTACCACCGGCCCAGCGCTGCCCACCGTCATCCCGACCGAAGCGCAGAGAAGCGGAGGGGACCTGTCGCTGCAACACTTCCCCCAACCACAGCGCCCCGCGACAACCCCCGCCCATCTCGTCCGTCTCGCCTGCTCGCCGCGTCCCGCTCATCCTGCCGCTTCCCCGCGCGACAAACGCCGCGCCCCGCTCATCCTGAGCCCGTCGAAGGACGAGCGGAGCCACGGCGCCCCCGCACTTCAGACAGTCCGGCGGTCGGGCTGTTAGCCCGACTCACCCATCCCCTCTACTCCGGCCACGGGCACACCGGCCCCCCGAACGCTCGCGCTCCATTCAGCATCGGCGGGTATAAGGTATTGCTTATCGCCGCCAGGTCTTGAACGTTAATGTCCGTGCTGAAAATAGAGTACGGCACCAGGTCCCAGCGCACGTTCCCCGGCAGGTCGCCTACGTTCGTTCCGATGTACCGCCACGGCGCGACGAACGACGCAAGGTCCGACACGTTGATCTTGTTGTGGCTAAACGACCCCGGCACGTGGCCCGAGAGGTCCGCCGGCCAGCGCTTGCTCGGCTTCTGCGTCGTGTTCGGGTGCGCGAGATCGTACTCCTGGCACGTCTTCTGATCGCCGTCCGTCTGAAGCACGTACGAGTACACGTGATCCTCCGCCGCGCCCGTAAACCCATCCCCGTCGCAGTCGAAGTCGGAGGCGCCCGCGGGCAGCGCCTCGTCGACCTGCGTGTCACCGTCGTCATCGACGTTATCGAAGATACCGTCGATTCGCTCGGGGCGAATAGTCACATCGTCTGGATCGCTTTGGCAAGGCGGTTCGGCGGAGTCGCTCACCCGGTCGCAATCTGTATCCGCGGGCAAGCCGCATTCGTACGTCTCCGCTGTATCCAGCGAAGTAACATAGTCGTATCCACCCGAGACAAGCACCCTGCTGTCACCGAGAGCAGCGGCGACGTGAGTGTTCCGCACATTGGCCATGCCGGCCGTGGGGAAGCAGACGTTCGTCAGAGGATCGTACAGCTCTGCGGTAGCGAGCGAGCTGATCCCAGCGGACCCCCCGGCAATCAGCACGAAGCCCGACGCCAGGAGGCTGGCCGTGTGCAGATATCTGGCGTCAGCCATCGCGCATCCTGTAGACCAGGAATTCGTCGTTGGGTCGTACACCTCAGCAGTTGCTAACGCCGTACCCCCAAAGGACTGACCCGTCACACTTCCACCGGTCACGACAACCTTGCCAGTAAGTAGCAAGGTTGAAGTGTGCATGATACGCGGGGAAGACATATTGTTGACCGACGACCACATATTCGCCACCGGATCGTATAGCTCAGCCGATTTCAAGACACCTGTAGCATTAGATCCACCGGCAAGCAGGACAAGCCCACTCGGCAGAAGCGTCGCGGTCGGACGGTACCGCTGTGAGGCCATGCTTGCCGCTGATGACCAGCTGTTGAGCACGGGATCGTAGATCTCTGCGCTCGCCAGATAAACTTCGTTGCTCTGCGCACCACCAGCGACCAGGACCGTGCCGTTAGGTAGAAGGACAGCCCCCGGTGAACGTCTCTCGATAGACATGCTCGCAGCTGGCGACCACGTGTTGGAGACGGGATCATACCGCTCCGTGGTCGAAAAATAGCTCCCTCCGGCAACCAACACTCGCCCGTCAGTCAGTCGAACCGCGCCGTGATCACCCCGTCCCTCCGTCATGGACCCTCCACTCGACCAGGAATTCAGCCCGGGGTCATACAGCTCTGCCGTTGACGGGGGTCCGGCTCCGCCAGCTACAATGACCTTGCCGTTGTCCAACAGCGTTGCGGTGAACGCGCGCCGGGCAGTCGCCATGTCAAGGGTGGGTGACCACGTGCCACTGGCTCGTGCGCGACCAGATGGGAGCGTGCTGACTAGCAGCACTGCCGCCACCCCAAGCAGAAGGCCCAGTTGCCACCTCATGCCGCGCCCCCTTTCCGGGTTATTCCCGGTCAAACTAGCGCCATTATACAGCCGCCCGGCGCATCACCAACTCTTCGCGCCCCAGTGCCATCACCCCCTTCCCTCCCCTCACCCCGAGCCTCTACCCTCATTCCCGCCATGACCTACAACCCCCATGTCAATCACCGCCGTTCCATCCGACTCCGCGGCTACGATTACGCGCAGGCCGGGGCGTATTTCGTCACGGTCTGCACCCACAGGCGCGAACTCGTCTTCGACGATCCGAGCCTAAGGACCATGATCCAACGCATCTGGGAAATGGTCGCGGGAGGGCGCTGCGACGACATTGACGACTACGTTGTGATGCCCAATCACATACACGGGGTCGTCTGGATTGATCGCGCGTCCGCCGTAGGGGCGAGGCACTCGGTTGACCTTCCGTCGCCGAAATTGCATCGCGCCGCACGTACCGGTCTTCGCTTCGATGCATCCCTCTGGGTGCCTCGCCCCTACACCCCGCGCCTGCCCCACGCCCCGCTGTCCGGCTCCCTCGGTGCGATTGTGGGGACATTCAAATCCGCCTCGACCCGCCGCGTCAACCGCGCCCGACGAACGACGGGACAACCCCTCTGGCAACGCAATTACTACGAACGGATCATCCGCAACGACGAGGAACTGAACGCCATCCGCCAATACATCCGCGACAATCCAGCGAAATGGGCGGATGACCCAAACAACCCCGCGAACCTGCGGGATGCGTAGGGGAGATGCACTCGGGTGATCCTCCCTCGTCCAACGGCATAGCGCTGCACATACAGGTCTCCGTCTCGATACATCCCTCCGGGTGCCTCGCCCTGACCCGCCCGCGCCACCCACTCAGGCAGGGGCGACCCCTGTCGCCCCCACCTCCCCTAAATCCGGCTCAGCCCCAACCCCCGCTGCGCGATGATCCCCCGCTGGATCTCGCTCGTCCCCGCCGCGATCGTCACCCCGATGCTCGTCACGTAGTTCCGCGCGAACCGCCCGCGCAGACGCGCGTGCTTCGACTCCTCCTCCAGCGTCCCGTACATCCCCATGATGTTAATCCCCGCCCGCGACAGACGCTGCCCGTACTCACTGTGGTACACCTTCGCCGCGCTCGACTCATAGTTCGGGATCTGCCCCCGCGACTGCATATCGGCGACCCGGTACGAAAGATAGCGCCCCACCTGGTTCTCCACCGCCAGGTCCGCCAGCTTCATCTTGACAGTGCCATCCTTCCCGTTCAAAGACCCTCCCCCTGCTCCCTGCTCCCTCACATATCCCACCAGCTGGTCGAACGTGCGCCGGTAGCTCGAAGCCGACGAGATGTTCGACCGCTCGAAGTCCAGCGTCGTCATCCCAATGTACCAACCCCGGTTCTCCTCGCCCACCAGCCACTTTCGCGGCACTCGCACGTCCTCGAAGATGATCTCGTTGAAACTGTGCTCGTTCGCCATGTTCACCAGCGGGCGCACGCTGATCCCCGGCAGGTCCATCGGGCAGATGAAGTAGCTGATCCCCTTGTGCTTCGGAGCGTCCTGGTCCGTGCGCGCCAGGAAGAAGCACCAGTTCGCCTTGTGCGCATTCGACGACCACACCTTCGTGCCGTTGATCACGTAGTCGTCGCCGTCCTTCACCGCCCGCGTCTCCAGCGACGCCAGGTCCGACCCCGCATTGGGCTCCGAGTACCCCTGGCACCAGATGATGTCGCCGGATGTTATGCCCGGGATGAACTGCTTCTTCTGCTCCTCGTTCCCGTAGACGATCAGCGTCGGCCCCGCATACGTCACGCCGATCAGGCTCGTGTTCGGCACGCGGTGGTACGCCAACTCCTCCGACAGCACCACCTGCTTCATGAAGCCGAGCGCCAGCCCCCCGTACTCCACCGGCCAGGCCGGCGCCACCCACCCCTTCGCCGCCAGCTTCTTCGTGAAGGTGCGCGCCTCCGGCCACGTCTCCTCCGTCAGCTCGAACGGCTCGTAGTCCCAGTCCGGCGGCATCTCCGCGCGCAGGAACTCCCGCACCTCCGTCCGAAAAGCTTCTTCCTCCGGCGCGAATCTGTAGTCCATCGGGCGTCTCCTGCATTCGTAGGGGCGCTTGCTCGCTGCGCCCCCGATTTCAGCCCCAGATTATCACAGATGTGACACCGATCATTCCCCGCAGGAGTGGTCATGCCCACATCCCGTCCACCCCGATCGTCATTCTGAGCGGCGACCACCACACCGTGCGCGGCACCCCGTCTCTACGCGAAGGAATCTGGCGGGGTCCGGGGTGTGAGCAGTGCCGCGCGCGCACATCAGTTGGTGCTCCGATTGTCATTCTGAGCGGCGACCACACCCCGTGCGCGGTACTCCGTCTCCACGCGAAGGAATCTGGCGGGGTGCGGGGCGTGAACAGCGCCCACGCGTTACCGCACGTCCCGCATCCCCGTGCTCCGCCGCGCGGATCGGGGTGTATCCGGGTTCTATCCGCGCCAATCCGCGGCTATTCCAGGTCCTTCATCCCCTTCGGCGCTGCGCCCACCAGCACAGCCATCACCCCCAGCGGCTGCTTCCCCTCGTGCATGAACTGGTGCTCCGATTGTCATTCTGAGCGGCGACCACACACCGCGCGCGGTACTCCGT
>CAZLDI010000034.1:0-10536 GCA_964558415.1 uncultured Dehalococcoidia bacterium | reverse complement strand
GACGGGGATCGAACCCGCGACCCTCTGCTTGGAAGGCAGATGCTCTACCACTGAGCTACCCCCGCTCCCGCAGCACATTATAGCCGGGTGACGAGTGGCGTGGCTGAAGGCTGCGCTACAATTGAGACGCTTTGCTGCACGCCATACGATCGAAGCTACTCTGGCTGGTGCTGCTTGCACTCGCGGGATTCGTGTTCTTCATACAGTTCGTCGCCGACGTCGGGGGGAATGCACAGCCGATCCCGAAGCCCTATCCGCCGCCGCCGACGTCAACTCCGGCGCCGTCGCCGGTGGTGGAGATCGTGCCTCCAGACTGGCAAGATGCTCCGTTCGAGGTTCGAGAGTCTCCGCATTTGGACAGACAGCCAGACTTCTGAATGTGCGCGCCGTGGGGGGCAGCCCATAGGGGCTGTCCCTACTCGACGGACTCTAGCTCGAAGACCAAGTCGCCGTTGTCGTAGCGGACGAGTGTGCGCGTCTCGTCGTCCGTGTACCAAGCTCGCTGATTGCGTCCGCCGGAGCGGATGTCAAGCCGCCAGGCCTGGAACGTTCCTGCCGGCACGGTCACCGTCTCGATCTCCCTGACCCGCAATCTGACGCCAAGCAGATCCGGCTTGGCGAGCGAACACGAGAGGACGTCCGTGTACTCGATTTCGAAACCCTCCGAGAAGTCGATGGTGCGCCAGAGGAAGAGGTCGGCCCACTGCTCGTAGTGGCTGGCCGGTACCGCCAGGACGTCCGTCCGCTCGTCTTCCTCTGAGCTCTGTTCGACCGTCAGCGAGTTCCCCTGATAAGTGGCGTCCCAGCGCCGCTCGCCCTCGGGTCCGACAATCAGGCGCTGGACAGCGGCGGGCCGCAGCGTCCGAGGGTCGACCTCTACCGATACGGCATCAGTGACTTCCTCATCAGAAAACTCGAACATCTGCGATAAGTAGAGCACGCCGTCACGTTCTTCGAGCGTGAGCTCCCCGTTGCCGTTGACTTCATCATCCTGGAGGGTACGGTAGCGGGCGGTCTCCGGGCCGGTCCAGGGGATGGAGGAGAGAATATCCTGCGACACGCGGATATCCGACGTGGAGCAGGCGGAGGTCAGCGCGATTAGTGCAAACGCCAGCGCCGGCCAGCGAAGCGTGCGCACTAGGCTCCGGCCGCGACGACGTTGCGTAGCTTGGCCGCGGCTTCTTCTACATCCGCCCGCTCGATGCCGTAGTGGGTGACCCAGCGGAGGCGCCCGTCCTCGTCGAAGCAGAGTACCCCGGCTTCACCAAGGCGCCGTTCAAGGTCCGTCGAATCCCGGCCTTCGACCGTGAAGTAAACCATGTTGGTCCGCGGCGGCGGCGTGAGGTTGACCCCGGGAATCGCGGCGAGCGCCGCGGCGCAGGCGAGCGCGTTCTCGTGGTCTTCCGCCAAGCGCTCAATCATATTATCGAGGGCGTAGATGCCGGCTGCGGCCAAGACGCCAGCCTGGCGCATGCCGCCGCCCAGCATCCCGCGGATGCGGCGGGCGCGTCTGATGAAGTCGCTAGTCCCGCAGAGTACAGAGCCGACCGGACAACCCAGCCCCTTCGACAGACTGAAGCAGACTGAGTCCGCGTACGAAGCCAGCCGTGATACCGGCACCCCCAGGGCGACAGCGGCGTTGAAGATGCGCGCGCCGTCCATGTGCACAGGCAGTTCGTGCTTGTCCGCGATCTCGCGCACTGCGCCGAGGTCCTCCTCGTTCAGCACCGCGCCGCCGCAGCGATTGTGGGTGTTCTCGAGGCAGATGAGGCCGGTTGTGACGCCATGCCAGCCAGGGCGGATGGCTACCTCCAGCCCGTCGAGGTCGAGCGCGCCCCGGTCCGTGTTACGAACGGTGCGCATGCCGAAGCCACCGATCGCCCAAGCACCTCCAGATTCATGGATGAGGATGTGCGCCCCTTCGCCGAGGATCACCTCCTGGCCGCGCCGGCAGTGCGAGAGGACGGCGCACAAGTTGCTCTGAGTGCCGCTGGGCGTGAACAAGGCCGCTTCCTTGCCGAGACGCTCCGCAGCCATCTGCTGAAGGCGATTGACCGATGGGTCCTCACCGAAGACGTCATCGCCGAGCTCAGCCTGGGCCATCGCCTGCCGCATTTCGGGTGAGGGGAGAGTGACCGTATCGCTGCGCAAGTCGATGGTTCGCATTAAACGAAAACGCCCCGCCCAAGGGCTCCAGGGAGATCAGATGGTCGACTCAGGCAGGCCGTTCCCAGAGCGACTGGTAACCTTCGCCGCGGATCGCCGCCATGACCTCTGTGCGCTCCTCCGTGGCGAGCTCCTTGAAGACCTCGGAGCAGCGTTCGGACATCGGTTCACCGCCCAGGCTCGTCAGTCGCGACTCGATCTTGTCCCAGAGTCCACAGTTACGGAACGTGTCCACGTGCCGAGGCCACGTAAAGGACATGATCTTTTCGGGAAGGGGAAAGAGCGGGCGCAGGCGCTTCAGACTCTTGAACCGCTCCTCGATCGAACCGGCCTTGGGGACAACGGCGATGAACGGGCCGTCTTTGTCACTTGTGCGGGTATCAACAAGGAGGCGCTTGTCGAGGATGGCGAAGCGCACGACGAGGACTTCGGCGGCATCGATGACTTTGGTTACTTCGTCCAGATCAATTCCGTAGTCATCCATTACAGATGAATTGTACCCGTGTGAGTAGGAAGGGACAAGGAAACGGAAAACGGGCTACCGCTCGCCGCGCTCACGCCTTGAGAGCCTCCGTACGAGCGGACACGGCGATCGCGCTCAGCGTGGCGTGCGCGACTTGTTCCGATCACGCAACTGCTGCAGTTTGGCAGCGGCGGCGCCGGAGTCGATCGCGCCGCGGGCGCGCTCGATGCCTTCCGCGATCGTCGCGGCACGCTCGGCCAGATAGATTCTCAGCCCGGCGTTGAGGAGCACGAGGTCGCAGTAGGCGCCGTGTTCGCCACCCAGGATGCGCTCGGCGATGGCGGCGTTGTGGCCAGCGTCACCGCCGGCCATCTCTTCCTTTGTCGCAGGCTGAAGTCCGTATTCCGCGGCGTCTATGCGGAGTTCGACGGTGCGGGCGCCGTCCCAGAGGAAGGCGCGGCAGGGACGAGATGTCGGAGCATCTTCGTTTCCTTCGATGCCCTGGACGATCATGGCACGGCGGAAGCCTCCGCCCGAGGCGGACTGGACAGCGACCATCATCTTCTCCATGTATGGGAGGTGAGTGAGGCCGAGCAGGCTATATGGCGCTCCCGCGAGGTTGTATATCTTCTCGACGGTGCTCAAGCAGCTACGGAGGGCGATCTGCGTGCGCAGATCTCGCAGAGCGAAGACGTGCGGAACGAAACGGCTCTGGCGCATGAAGCCCACGCCCGTCTCCTCAATACTCTGCTCGACTTCCGCCGGCTCGCTGTCAATGTTTACGCCGAGCGCCTCGAGCACGTCGCCGATGGGGACGCCGAACTTGGGACCGATGCCTTTTTCGCCATGCATAACAACGGGCACGCCGGCCGCCGCGGCGACGATTGCCGAGGTGGGGCTGACGACGATGCTGCGCTTGCGGCCGTCGTAAGGGCTGCCGATGTCGAGCAGACCCTCGACGTTCGGAGCAATGGTGCGGGCGGAGGCACGGACGGCGTCGGTGAAGCCAGCGAGTTCTTCAGGCGATTCTCCCTTGTAGCGCTGGACGAGGAGGAAGCCTCCAGCTTGTGCAGGAGTGGCGACGCCGGAGATGATGAGCGACATCGCGTCGCGCGCCTCTTCGCGCGTGAGGTTGCGACCGGCTCGGGGCCCCTGGCCGATCTCGCGCAAGTAGAGGCGGAAACGGGCGGAGGGGTCCTCACCGTCCTTCATGAGGTTACAGTTTCGGAAGCAGTTCGAGAGCGCGCTGCACTGCGGGCAACTCGAGAACGTCCGGTCAGATCTCCAGGCCGATCTCGGCGCACCACTCCTTGTACGCGAATGGTGCGATCTCGCTCGGCTTGATCTCGCTGCGGCCGCCCCAGAAGACGTTGGTGTAGGCGATGGGGATGCCGATTTCGGTGAGGTGGGAATCGATGGCAGCTTTGTGGGCGAGGACGAGATCCTTGTCGGTGCCGTGGGCGACGGCCATGACGTTCACGTTATTGAACTCGGGGCCGCCCTCGCGCCAGTAGGCGTGAGTGAGGATGTGGTGGCGGCCGACCTCACGGCCCGCCTCGACCTCGCGGCCGGGCGGGACGGCCCAGTGAAAGAGCGCGTTATAGCGCGTGACTCGCTCGCCGCTCGCCGTCTCCTTCACGTGCTCCAGGAACGTCGAGAAGCGACCGATGAGCTTGCGTTCGGCAAGCGACTGCGCGACCTCGAAGAACCGTTCAAGAGGCACTCCGGCCTCTCGCGCCCTACGCTGCCAGACATCCGGCACGATCTCCTGCGGCGCGAACTCTCGTTTGAGGGCCACGAGCACGCGCCACTCGAGCTCCGAAAGCTCGGCGACGTGCGGGTACATTACATGGGCGAGCTCGTCCGAGCGGCTTCCCGGCTCCATGCCTCGACGCCGGACGTGGCCGACGCCCAGGACGAACAGCGCCTTCGCGGGCATGATGCGGTACCCGAGAGCACCGGTCTTAGCGACCAAGAAATGGCAATGCTTCTCAAACGAGAAACCCTGCGGCACCTTGAGAGTCGTCCAAAGTCTGTACTTCGAGCCAGCGGTAACTGTGTCGGTGGTGCGGATGACTACATGGCCGCTGAAGGGGTCGTGCTGGAACATGAAATCGAAGGCATCGTACAGGCGCTCGTGCGGCACCTCCCAGGCGACCAGCGCGCCCTCCGCCAGGTTATTGGCGAGTAACGTCTGGCGCACCCGCCGGATGGTGCCTGCTTCCAGCAGCGCCCGGATGCGCTCGAGGACCGTCTCTAGTGGGACGCCGCACCGACGGGCGATCTCGCCGAAGGGGTCGCGCTGGAAGCCCTCCAGGCGGTCTTCGGAGACGGTCAGGATAGCGGCATTTGTGGGGTCACTGAGGGCGAGCGGGATGGAGGATGTGGTCATCTCAACCGTACTCAGATCTCAACCGATAGTCCTGAAATCTCAGCAAGAACCATAGCCTCAAGAGTAGCGCTCCTCTTTCCATGGGTCGCCACGAATATGGTAACCGTACATCTCCCAGAAGCCGGGCTGGTCTTTGGAGATGAATTCGATGCCGCGGATCCACTTGGCGCTCTTCCAGAAATAAAGATGGGGAACGACAAGCCGGCAGGGGCCGCCGTGCTGAGCATCGAGCGGCTTGCCATCGTGCTTGACCGCAAGGAGGTTCTCGTCGCGTATGAAGTCCGAGAAGAGCAAGTTGGTAGTGTAGCCACCGTAACAGTGCGCCATGACCGCGGCTGCGGAAGGACTTGGTTTCACAAGCTTCATCAACTCAGCGACGCTGACACCTTCGAAGTCGTTGTCGAAGCGACTCCAGGTAGTAACGCAATGGATGTCCGCGCGGACCCTGGTTGCGGGGAGCGCATTGAACTGCTCCCAGTTAAGCTTAACCTCGTTGTCCACCAGCCCGAAGAAGCGCAGCTCCCAGTCCTTCGTTTCCACACGAGGCGCCCCGCCGTAGGTGAGGACCGGCCAGTCCTGAACCAGCTTTTGCCCAGCCGGGAGCCGGTCCCCGTACATTTCGCGGTCCTTCTCACGCCGTTTGACGATATCGAACACCAGCGCGCGCTCCTTCCGTGAATGCGAGGATAGCAATCCTGGTGACGGTCGTCAAAGAAGGACGCTGCCCCAGGCAGTGCGGCGGCTCCTTCGCGTGCTATCATCCCTCTCGATGCAGAGGATTGAGGCGGCAAGCGCGCCAACGGCGCGACCTGACCGCGCAGTGTGGGCGAGGCGCGCGCTCTTCTGGGGCACGGCGCTGGTGGTGGCCGCTGCAGATCAGGCGACGAAGACAGTGGTCCGGGCGTCTCTGGAGCGTGGGGAAGCGTGGCCGGACGCGGACTGGCCGCTGCGGATACGTTATGTCACGAATACTGGCGCGGCGTTCGGGATCCTTGAAGACCAGACTGTATTCCTGGTGCTCATGGCGCTGCTGGGGCTCGGCGCGCTTTACCTGTACTACCGGAACCCACCATTCAACCACTGGGTGGTTCCGGTCGCGATCGGGATGATGCTTGGCGGGGCTATCGGGAATCTTGTGGATCGGGTGCGCCTTGGCAGGGTCACGGACTTCGTGGACGTGGGGTGGTGGCCGGCGTTCAACGTCGCCGACTCGGCGATATCGGTGGGCATCGCAGCGATCATCGGCGGATACTTGTTATTCGAGTACCGGCGTCAGGCGGCCGCGGATGAAGACACGTGACCTGACGGCGGACCGTTCCGGTGAAAGGCTTGACGCATTCGTGGCTCGGCGGTGTCCAGAGCTGTCACGCAGCAGGGCGCGGCGCCTGATAGACGAGGGTCTGGTGACGCTCGACAAGCGGGCGGCGAAGCCATCTGATATCGTCGCGTCCGGCGTCAGTGTCGCTGTGTCGATACCACCACCAGCAACGACGGACCTAACGGCCGAAGAGATACCGATCACCATCCTCTTCCAGGACGCGAGCGTTATCGTACTGGACAAGCCGGCCGGGCTGACCGTGCACCCGGCGCCGGGTCACCCAAGCGGCACGCTGGTGAACGCGCTGCTGGCTCTGGTGCCGGACCTTCGCGGAATATCCGGCACGCTGCGCCCGGGAATCGTGCACCGGCTGGACAAAGACACCTCAGGGCTGATGGTTGTGGCGAAGGACGACCGCGCACAGCGGGCGTTGCAGACACAGCTCCAGGAACGGGAAGTGCACAAGACCTATCTCGCCCTCGTGCACGGCATTCCAAGTCCGCGGGAGGGAGTGATCGAGGCGCCGATCGCGCGCCACCCGAAGAACCGGAAGAAGATGGCGGTGGTGGCCGGCGGCCGCGAGGCGATCACGAAGTACCGCGTGCGTGAGGAGATGGAGCGGGGGCGATACGCGCTGCTGGAGGTAGAGCCGGTCACTGGCCGAACCCACCAGATCCGCGTCCACATGTCGGCGTTGGGTCACGCGATAGTGGGCGACGCGACGTATGGGCGGCGGTCTGAGCTGGTGGGCCGGCAGTTTCTGCACGCCTGGCGGCTGGGGTTCGCGCTGCCGCCCGGCCGGCGCATGATCGAGTTTGAATCGCCTCTGCCGACGGACCTGCAAGAGGCGCTGGAAACGCTGAGGGGACGAACGTGACCGAAGAGGCTGGCCGGGATGGAAGTGCCTAGACGCCGGGCGCCTTGCCGGCGCCGATGGGCGTGACACCGGTGGCGTAGATATAGATGCGGGTGCCGAAGCGGGCGAGGATTGCCTTGTGCCCTTCGGCCTCCAGATTCGTGATATAGCGACCAAGGACTGCGCCGTAACCTTTCAGCGGGAGCGTGCGATGATACCAGTAGTCGCTGCCCTGGTATACCAGCTTCACGCCCGGCTCGTGCTGTCCAAACTCCACGTAGGGGAGCTCCTTGCCCTGGGTGAACAACGACTCGACGCTATCCGGCCGGACCTCGATTACACCTTGCATCAAGCTCAAACGATAGCCGGTGCAGGCTGTTGGTTCAACGGCAGGTCGAGCTTTGCCCTAATGAGCGGCTGCTCTATTGTTCGAAATGCCATGAGAGTCCGCACGCGGTACGCACCAAGCCCAACCGGGGAGCCGCACCTGGGGAATATGCGTACGGCCCTCTTCAACTGGCTCCTGGCACGGCGCCATGGTGGGCAGTTTCTCCTGAGAATAGAGGACACGGATCAGGCGCGCTATGTCGAGGGCGGGGTGGAGTCGCAGATGGCAGCGCTCCGCTGGTTGGGTCTGGAGTGGGATGAGGGGCCGGATGTCGGCGGCCCACACGCCCCATATACGCAGTCGCAGCGGCTGGACACATACCGGGAGCACTCCAGCCGGCTGCTGGGGACGGGCTCGGCCTATCAGTGCTACTGCTCACCTGAGCGCCTGGAGCAGGTGCGACGAGAGCAGCAGGCACGCAAGGAGCCGCCGCGTTACGACAGGCACTGCCGCGATCTTACTCCGGCACAGCGCCACGCGGCGGATGCGACTGGTGTGACGCCGGTGGTGCGGTTCAAGACGCCACTCAGCGGGGCCACGATCGCGCGCGACGAGCTTCGCGGAGAGGTGACGTTCCGGAACGAGACGCTGGATGATTTCGTCCTTCTCAAATCGGATGGATACCCGACATACCATTTGGCAGCGCAGGTCGACGACCACTTGATGGAGATCACGCACGTCCTGCGTGGCGAGGAATGGCTGCCCAGCGCACCGCGGCACCTCCTGGTGCACCGGGCGTTTGGCTGGGAGCCCCCGTTGTTTGCGCACCTATCGCGAATACTCGGATCGGACAGGGCGAAGCTATCCAAAAGACACGGCGCTCATGCGGCGCTGGAGTATCGTGACAACGGTTACTTGCCGGAGACTGTCGTGAACTTCCTGGCGTTACTCGGCTGGTCCCTCGACGACCGCACAGAGGTCATTGATCGACAGACGCTGGTCAGGAACTTCAGCCTCGAGCGCCTCCTGCCGAACCCCGCTGTGTTCAATGCCGAGAAATTGCAGTGGCTGAACGGCACGTACATACGGGAGCTGCCAGTGGAAGAGCTGGCAATTCGGGTGCGGCCGTTCCTCGAGCGTGCGATCGGTCAAGCGGTAGAGACCGACGTCCTGGTGCGCATCGTCCCGTTGGTAAGGGAGCGAATCAAACAGCTCACCGAGATAGCCGATATGGCGGATTTCTTCTTCGTCGATCCGGACTACGAGACGGCGGCGCTTCTCGGGAAGAGGTTCGCGGGTCAGCCCGAGGAAGCGGCAGAAGCTTTGGAGCTAACGCTGGCGCACGCGGAGGGCGTCACGGACTGGCGCCACGCGAGGCTCGAGGGAGCGATCCGGCCCCTGGCCGAGCAGATCGGCGTGAAGACGGGTGAGCTATTCGGGGTGATCCGGGTTGCGGTGACGGGGAAAACAGCGGCGCCTCCTTTGTTCGAGACGATGGAGGTGCTTGGGAGGGAGAAGACGCTCGGAAGACTCAGGGCGGCGCTCGGAATGGTTCGGTCCGGCGCCTAGCCTCTGACTGACTGGTCAGAATGCTATAGCGAGCGCTTGCTCGGTAAACCGAGCGCTTTCTCTGTAAAATGAGCGCTCGCTCGATAATACTCGCATTTCCCTCCAAACCTATTGACTAGGGGTTGAAATGGGCTTCTAATACGGGTGATCGATAACGCCAAATCGATGGAGCGATGAGCAAGAGGATGAACGCGGCAGGCCAAGGGAAGAGCGGGAGCAGGGTCGCAGACGGGTTTGACCTGTCGGATCGAGGGGGCTCGCAGGCCCCGGCCCCGAAGCGTCGGGGCGCCGAAATCAGGCGTCTGGCAAGAGTGGGGAACGCCGCACCCCCGGGGGGCTCGCCACCCCCGTAGGACGCACAGGACCGCCGTGTCATGGGCTCCACGGCGGTCTCTGAACTGGGAGGGGCCGTCCTTCCTCGAGGGGAAGGGCGGCCTTTAGCTTGGCGGGGCGTCGCCTCGCTAAACTACGATCATCGCACGGGTGCGGCGGGCACCGGCGGCTGGATCTGAATCGCTAGCTGCGACGTGAGCTGCCCGGAGTTCATCAAGAAGAGGGAGCGGGTAGCACCGGGGAGGTCAAACTCTTCGCCCCAAACGACCTTGCCGATTCGGAGGCCGACGAGAATCGCCATCAGCAGACAGGAAAGCCCTTTCGGATCCACAACGCCCGGGTTGTTGTACATTCCCTCGTCCAGGCCCAGGCGTATGAACCTCTCCATAAACTGGCGCCGGAGCGACCAGCCTTCCCTGCTGATTTCCGCGAGATTCTGGTTCTTCAAGGCTTCGGCCCAGATCTCGATATCGAGCCTCGCCGCCTTATCCAGGTCGGGATCGGACATCGATTCAACGAAGAAGGAGGCTAGTTCGCGGAAGGCGCTCGCGAAGTCGCCTGATTCGTCCAGCAGACCTTTGAGACGATCGACCACTTGGCGGGAGGAGCCCGCGATTACCGCGCTGATGATCTCCTCTTTGCCACCGAAGTAGTGGTAGAGGCCGCCAGGGGTGATGCTGGCCTCCCGGCAGATCTCGTCGGTCGTCGTCTTGTGGAACCCGTTGCGCAAGAAGCAGATCCGCGCAGCTTCAATGATCTCCTGCCGGCGAGTCTCCAGCTCCTCTGGCTTGAGCTTAGGCACCTGGTCCCCCCCTTTGCCCCTTTGGATAGCGAGCGCTCGCTCGCTATAGTATCGTCATTATATTGCTTCCTTAGCTGATGTCAAGGGCGCAGAACGCATCGCCGGAGGCGCCGCGAGGCTTGGTGGGTCCGAACGGTGTCTGATACAATCAGCCTGGCTCTGCGGGATTGTGTAACGGTAGCACGGCTGACTCTGGATCAGTTAGTCTAGGTTCGAATCCTAGTCCCGCAGCCAGTCTGGCGCATTCGTCTAGCGGCCCAGGACGCCGCCCTCTCAAGGCGGAGATCACGGGTTCGAATCCCGTATGCG
>CAZLDI010000033.1:0-11208 GCA_964558415.1 uncultured Dehalococcoidia bacterium | reverse complement strand
GAACCCGCGACCCTCTGCTTGGGAAGCAGATGCTCTACCACTGAGCTACTCCCGCGCCCTGGAGCCCGTCTGGGCTCGCAGCGTCGATTTTAGCACGGGACACGGATAGAATAGTCGCATGAGCGAAAAGCGAGATGCATTCCTGAAAGAGGCCAATGTGGCCGTCCTGGCGACGGTGGATGCGAAGGGCCGCGCGCACGCCGCACCCGTCTGGTACCTGTACGACGACGGCGCCTTCGTGATCAGCACGGGCCGTGGGTCTCAGAAGCACCGGAACGTGGAGGCGAACCCGGAGATCTCACTGGTAGTCGACCGGCGGACTCTACCGTATTACGCCGTGACGGCCCGCGGCCGGGCCGAGATCGGTCAGCCCCTTTCCAACGCCGACCGGCTTCGCCTCGCCGCCCGTTACCTTGGCGAAGACATCGCCCGTCGCTACATCGAGATGACGGCTGGCGAGGACGCGATCACGATCCGACTGCACCCACGACGATTCTTGGAGTTCGACGGGCGGGCGGGCCGCTGAGCGATGCATTCACCCGCCGTCCGGACGACGAGCTTAGTCCGACCAAGCCACGATAGTCGCCACTACCAGAGCGACCAGCGCCCCGGTAACGGCAAGGCCGCCCAGGTTGATCAGTAGACGCATCAGAGTATCCAAGTCCTTGTCGGGGTCGCTTTGCATCTCTTACCCCTGTCCCGCCAGCAACTGCCGCGCGATCACCTTCAGCTCGAGGATCGGCTTGACACCTTCGAAGATGGGGAGGACGAGGGCATCCACAACGTAGCGAGCGACGGGGTCTTCTTCGGAGTAGCCCCAGCCGCCGTGAATGAGCTGGGCCTCCTGCGAGACCCAGACGGCGACGTCGCTCGCGAAGAGCTTGCACATCGCTGCTTCCATGCTGGCGCTTTCATCACCCTCCATCGCTCGGGCGGCGGCATAGGTGAGGTGGCGGCCGGCGGCGACGTGCGTGGCCATGCGCCCGATCTTGTGCTGCGTTAGCTGATAGTCCGCGATCGGCCGCCCGAACTGCTTACGGTCGCTGGCGTAGTTGCAGGCCTTCTCCAGCGCGGCTTGGCCCAGACCGGTGGCTCGGCCGCCGGTCTGGAGGCGGCCCGCCGCGAAGCCGCCCATCTGGAGGTAAAACCCTTTGCCCAGACCAGCTTCACCACCCACGAGGTTCTCCTCCGGCACGAAGTACCCGTCGATCGCGAGGGTAAAGGAGTGCATGCCGCGGTAGCCGGGGGTCGGGTTGGCCGTGCCGGTGATGGTTCCGCCCTCCGGCTGCCGGTGCTCGAAGTGGTGGCCGTCGTAGGGGTCCTTCGGCACGATGAACAGGGAGAGGCCGCGATTGCCTAACGCCGGATCCGGGTCAGTGCGCGCGAGGAGCGCGAGGATGTTGGCGCGGCCGGCGAAGGTTGACCAGGCCTTGGCGCCTTCGATGAACCAGCCCTTCCGGCCGTCGTGTTCGCCCGGTGACGCGCGACAGCTCACGGAGGCGACATCGGAGCCGATGTCAGGTTCCGTCACGGAGACGCCGACCAGCAGCTCACCGGAGGCGATGCGCGGGAGCCAGCGCTCTCGCTGTTCTTCGGTGCCACCCTGCAGGAGAGCGCGAGTAAGTATCTCCGAGCGGGTGATTAGGCTGCCGGCAACAAGCGAGACGGCGGAGAGCTCTTCTGTCAGCACGACCATAGTGAGATAGCCCATCTCGGTGCCGCCATAGGATTCGGGGACTGAGCAGCCGAAAAGGCCGAGGCCGGCCATCTTCGCAATGATCGGTTCGGGTACCAGGAAGTCCTGCCGGTGCATCTCGTGGGCCACCGGCGCCCATTCCGTGCGGGCGAACGAGCGAGCGGTGTCCCGGGTCATATTGGCGACCGGATCGTCCAGCTCCACTGTGAATGCGCCGCGCGAGTCGATGACGCGTGCGCCGATAGAGCGCACGAAGGCGTCTCCCAGGCCGCCGCGGACAAGGGCACTGACGCCGGAATCATGCAGGCGCGCGTCGACGCCGCGATCAAGCGCGAACTCCTGGGCGTGGATCTCGGCAGCGCCGCGAGCGCGATGCACGACCTCCGCAGCGAAGACGAGTGCCTGGTCTTCGGCGAGCGGGCTTCGCTTGCCTGACGCGGCCAGCTGCTCAGCGTAAGCAGTCAGCTCCCGGGCGGCGCGCGCCTCGGTGGCGAGCAAGGCGATCCGCTCCGCGTGAACCTGGTGGTTGTCGATAGCGCGGCCGGCGTCCGTCAGGCGGGAGCCGGAGGCGATCGCGGCGGTAGCGACGTCAGCGGCGAGGTCTGTGAGCGTACGGGCGGCTGCTAGCGATTCAGTCTCGGTCTGTTGGGTGGTCATGAGTCCTCCGGGGTGGTGATCGCCGCCGTTTAACAGGTCGGCGCATCTGTCGTTTTGGGCAGGAACACCTCAGCGACGCGGCGAGCGCGATAGTCGAAGATCGATCGCAGTTGGCGCGCGACAACGAGCCGACGCGTTATCTCCCCAAGAATACCGAACGGAAGCTCGTACTGCACGCGATCTCGCATGAGCGTCCGATTACCCGCGTCCTCGAAGGAATGCTCATGCCGCCAGGAGCGATACGGCCCCCTGATCTGCTCATCGACGAAGCGTCGTGGCGGATCGTACTCAGTGATTCGCGAGCGCCACTGGACGCTCAGGCCAAACCATCTGATCGGGTGGGCTATCTCCAGGCCCACCGACATCGGCGGGTAGTCGGCTGTTTGCTCATCGACCACCAGGGACGGCGGCGAGATCTTCGAAAGATTCCGCGGGTCTTCGAAGAAGCGAAAGACGTCGTCGCGGCGGGCGATCACGACCTGTTCGCACTCAAAGACGTGGATCATGTTCGGGGCGGCATCAGGTACGTCCGAAGCGCCTCCTGCAGTGGCGTCATCTTCAAGCCGAGCACTCGCTCCACTTCGCCGGGGTCGCCGAGCGCGTCCGCAGTGATGAAGTCCACCGCGTCCGGCGTGAGAGGCCGGCCGGGCGCGAACTGCAGCACCGACGCCGCTAGCTTCATCATGCCCTTCGGCACGGCCAGGAGCAGGCGACGCTTGCCGACCACGCTTAGAGCCGTACCGACGATCTCCTTCATCGTCAGCACCTGCGGCCCGCCGATCTCGAACGTCTGGGCGGCGGCATTCGGATTGTCTACCGCGTCAGCGACCGCGCGGGCGACGTCGTCAACAAAGACTGGCCGCAGCCGCTGTTTGCCGGCGGCGCCAATCAGCGGGACGAAGGGGAGGAAGCGCGCCATCCCCAGGAAGCGGTTGAGCGCACGGTCTTCCGGACCGTATATCCAGGACGGACGGAAGATTACGTGGGTCATCCCGCTCTCCCTTACGGCGTTCTCGGCACGCCATTTAGCGCGGAACCAGTGGCGCTCAGCATCCTGTGCGGCCCCTGCGCCGCTGAGATAGATATACCGGTGAACGCCTGCCTCTTTGGCCGCAGAAACGAGATTCTCGGTGCCCTGAGCATCAATCACATCGAACGTGTGACCCTTCGCCGGGTTCTCAATCGGTGAGTTGGGGAACTGCTGGCAACCGATAACGGTGTCGACGCCCCGCGACGCAGGTCGGAGCGAGTCTGCGTCGCGAACGTCCCCTCGGCGGAGATCGATGCCCAAGCCGGCAAAGCGAGCCGCGTTAGCTTCGGGGTCGCGGCTGAGCACCGCGACCGGCTTGCCACGGCAGGCAAGCTCGCGGACGATGGCGCTCCCAACGAAGCCCGTGCCTCCCGCGACAAGGATCAGGAGTGCACCTCCAGTGGCTCGCGCGCGGCCGGGTTGATCGACAGCTCCAGTCGCCTCAGTTCGTCATGCGCGCGCTCGGTGAGCGCCTCCCACAACTGCGGGCCCGAGGCGGCCCCACCGGCTTCGCGGACGAGGTCTGCACAATCGAGCGGCTGGCCGAACCGGAGTCGCACGCGCTGCCGCGAGCGCGGTAATTTCGCGCCTATGGGAAGCACTTGTCGCATGCCGTGGTGGTAGAAGGGGAGCGCCAGCGGTTGGGTCTCGGCCATCAGGCGGCCGATGCCGGCCTTGAAGTCGCGGCTCAGCAACGCGTCCGGATCGCGCGTGCGGCCGCCCTCGGGGAATATCTGCACCCAACCGCCCTCGTTCAGGCGGTCCCGCAGAAAATCGAACCCGGTTTGCCCCATGCCGGCGCCCCGCACGATGGGCACCGCCTTGCCGGCGCGGAAGATGAAGGCCTTCCATCGAGAGCCGAAGAAGTTAATGGCGTCTGCGGCCACCCAACGGATCTGCGGGTATCGCGGCAGAGGCAGGTTGCAGAGCAGCAACGGATCGTCGAATATCGAAACGTGGTTACAGAAGGTGAGCAAGCCCCTGTCGCCGCGGTCCAACGCCGACTGAAACGTGTCGGCGCCATCGATGGTGATGGAGTTGAGGCGGCGCAGAATGAGCCGAGAGGTCTGGACGACGAGAAACGTCAGGGCGCGATTGAAGAGCGTGTTAGCCGGCGGCATCCACCGCGCGACGGCCTGCTGTTCGCGCTTGTCAATGGACAATGGCGTTCCCTTGCTCCGTAGTATGGCACCGACCGGCGAGATCGGGAAGTAGTGGCCGAAGACCATAGTCCAGCGGAACAAAGGGACACGTGGTTGCGGCTGAGCGCGACTGCGTTGCTTAGGCAGTGCCGCGAGGAGCGGCACCGCGCAAGCGGCCCGGGCGGGCAGCGCCGGAACAAGGTGGAGACAGCGATCAAGCTGCGCCACCTACCATCCGGCGTCTCGGTGAAGGCGGAGGAGTCGCGTTCGCTGGCCGAGAACCGGAGGAAGGCTCTTCGACGCCTGCGCGAGCGAATCGCGCTGGAAGTGCGAGCGCCGCTCAATCTGAAAAGGCCGACGTTGCCAGCAGAACTCGAACGCTATTTGGGCGATGGTGGCTCGCTGGCGATCAACGAGCGGAATCCGGATTACCCACTGGTTATCGCTTTCGCACTGGACGCCCTGTGGGCGGCGCAGGGAAGCTATGCCGCGGCCGCCAGAGGGATCGGCGTCACCACGAGTCAGCTACTGGGATTTCTGAAGGCGGACCGGGAGTTGTGGCGGACGGTGCAGGAGTCGCGACAGCGCCGGTCATGATGTAAATTGGGGCGCATGAGCCGAAACAGTCCCGCTGCCTGGCGGAACTGGGCGCGCAATCAGCTCTGCAGCCCGCTGCGGATACACACACCGAGCAGCGAGGAGGAGCTTGTACGGATTGTTCAGGCGGCCACCACCGACGGGGAGCGGGTGAAGGTCGTCGGGTCCGGGCATTCGTTCACGGGCATCGCGCTGACGGACGGCCGGTTGGTGCGGCCGGACCGCTACAATCGCGTGCTGTCGGAGGACCGCGCGAACGGGACGGTGACAGTGCAGGCCGGAATTACGCTTGATAGGCTCAACGAGGAGCTTGACGCGCGCGGGCTGGCGCTGGAAAACCTGGGCGACATCGCGTATCAGACGATCGCGGGCGCGATCTCGACAGCGACGCACGGGACCGGCCGCCGTCTGGGGGGGATAGCGACACAGGTCGCAGGGATGCGTGTCATCGCCGCTGACGGCACGGTCATCGAATGCTCCGAGGACGTGGAGCCGGAAGTCTTCCGCGCCGCCAGGGTCGGGCTGGGAGCGCTTGGCATCGTCTCGACAGTGACGCTGCGCTGCGTGCCAGCGTTCAATCTGTACGCGATCGAGATGCCGATGCGGGTGGATGAGGTGCTGGAGGCGCTGGACGAACACGTGAACAGGAACGACCACTTCGAGTTCTTCTGGGTGCCGGGAACCGGGTGGGCCCTAACCAAGCGCAACCGCCGTACTGACGAGCCGACGGCGCCGCGTGGGCGCTGGAAGGAGTTTCGCGACGACATTCTGCTCAGCAACGTCGCGTTCGGGATCGTCTGTCGCGTGGGGCGCCTGCGGCCTTCCCTGATTCCGCGCGTCGCGAAGGCGATGCCGAACACCGGAAGGACAGAGTACACGGAGAAGAGCTACCGCGTCTTCGCATCGCCCCGCATGATCCGCTTCTATGAGATGGAGTACGCCGTGCCGATAGAGGCGGCGACGGAGGCGTTCAATCGGGTGCGGGATTATGTGAAGCGCAGCGGGCTCATCCTGAGCTTTCCTGTAGAAGTGCGTTTCACCGCAGGCGACGACATCCCGCTGAGCACGGCGAGCGGTCGCGACACGTGCTACATCGCGATCCACGTGTTCGAGGGGACGCACTATCAGCAGTACTTCGAGGCGGTGGAGGACATCATGGACGACTACGGCGGGCGGCCGCACTGGGGGAAGCTGCACTTTCAGACGGCGGAGACGCTGGCGCCACGCTATCCGGAGTGGGAGGCTTTCCAGAAGGTGCGCGCGCGGTTGGACCCGAAAGGGGTGTTCAGCAATCCGTATTTGGAGCGGGTGTTGGGGCGGCTGGAGGAGAGTAGGGAGTGAGTGGACCGGGCGAACACATAGGTTCGCCCCTACCGGGCGGGTTCTAACCAGCGGGGGCGTTGCGTCTCGAATGCGGCGATATCGCCTTCGGCCGCCAAAGTGAGGCCGATATCGTCGAGGCCCCCCAGCAGCCGTTCGCGGACAAAGGGGTCGATTTCGAAGGCGTCTTCGAAACCCTCTGAGTCGTAGACCGTCTGATTGTCAAGGTTGATCGAGAGTCTGTAGCCGGGTTTGCGCTGGGCGCGCTTGATGATCTCCTGGACACGGTCCTCCGGAAGGACCACTGGCAACATGCCGTTCTGGATGCAGTTGTTGTAGAAGATGTCCGCGAAGGACGAGGCGATGATCGCGCGGATGCCGTACTCGCGCAGGGCCCAGGGGGCGTGCTCGCGGGAGGAGCCGCAGCCGAAATTGCGGCCGGTGACGAGGATGCTGGCGCCCTCGTACCCCGGGTGGTTCAGCTCGAAGTCCGGGTCGGGGCTGCCGTCAGCTAGGTAACGCCAGTCGTAGAACGCGAACTCGCCGAAGCCCGTGCGCTCGATGCGCTTCAGGAACTGCTTGGGAATGATCTGATCGGTGTCAACGTTGACGCGTGGCAGCGGGGCGACGACGCCGGCGAGGCGAGTGAAGGGCTCCACGGTCACCAGTCCCTAATGTCGACGAAGTGGCCGGCGATGGCGGCGGCAGCGGCCATCTGCGGGCTGACGAGGTGGGTGCGGCCGCCCTTGCCCTGGCGGCCCTCGAAGTTGCGGTTGGAGCTGGAGGCGCAGCGCTCGCCGGGCTGCAGGATGTCCGGATTCATACCGAGACACATCGAGCAACCGGCATCCCGCCAGTCGAATCCGGCCTCCGTAAAGACGCGATCGAGACCCTCTTCCTCCGCCTGGCGCTTAACCTGCGTGGAGCCGGGGACGACCATCGCGTAGACACTGTCGGCCACGCGGCGGCCCTTCGCCACCTCGGCGGCAGCGCGCAGGTCCTCGATGCGAGCGTTCGTGCAGGAGCCGATGAAGACGCGGTCGAGGTGGATCTCCTGGATCGCGATGTCCGGCTCGAGGCCCATGTAGGATAGCGCTTGCTCTGCGGCCTGTCGATCCGCCGCCGCCTCGAAGGAGGCGGGATCGGGGACACGGCCGGTGACGGGGACGACCATGCCCGGGTTAGTGCCCCAGGTGACGAACGGCACCAGCTCCGAAGCCACGATGACGACTGTCGCGTCGAACGCCGCGCCTTCGTCCGTGCAGAGAGCTCGCCACGACTCGATCGCTGCATCCCAATCAGCGTTTTTCGGCGCGAACTCGCGGCCTTCGAGGTAGGCGAATGTCTTCTCATCCGGAGCGATCAAGCCCGCGCGCGCGCCGCCTTCGATCGACATGTTGCAGACGGTCATGCGGCCTTCCATAGAGAGCGCGCGTATCGCCTCGCCGGAGTATTCGATGACGTGACCGACAGCGCCGTCGACGCCGATGCGGCCGATTATGCCGAGGATGACGTCTTTGGCGGTGACGCCCTTCGGGAGCTCGCCATCGACGCGGACTTCCATGGTCTTCGGGCGCTTCTGCACGAGGCACTGGGTGGCAAGGACGTGCTCCACCTCCGACGTCCCGATGCCCAGCGCGAAGGAGCCGAATGCTCCGTGGGTAGAGGTGTGGCTGTCGCCGCAGACGATCACAAGTCCGGGTCTGGTAAGGCCGAGCTCGGGGCCGATGACGTGGACGATGCCCTGTTTGTCCGAATCGATTCCGTAGTAGCGTATGTCGAACTCCTCGCAGTTCTGCTTCAGCGTCTCGACTTGCTTGCGCGATATTTCGTCCTTGATCAGCAGGCGATCGATCGTCGGAACGTTATGATCGGCAGTCGCGACGGTGAGGTCCGGGCGGCGAACGCGGCGTCCAGATAGCCGCAGGCCCTCAAAGGCCTGGGGCGAGGTCACTTCGTGCACCAGGTGGAGGTCGACGTACAGAAGCGCGGGCTTGCCGGGCTCCTCACGAACAGCATGGGAGTCCCAGATCTTATCGAACAGCGTCTTAGGGGTCATTGTTGGTCTCCGGGGACAATGATAGCAGTAAAGACTGCGGCTAGGCCAATTCTTCGTCGTTGCGCTCTTCGGGGAGCGGTTGCGTGGAATGGCCGTTGGCGCGGATGCACATGTGACCGGAAGCATCAATCGATGCGCCACAGAGAGGGCAGACCGGGCGTCCCTTATCGATGATCTGGCGGAGTTGGGCGTCCAGGACGGCGCATTGCTCCGGCGTGAGGCGGAAGCCGAGCGCGGCCGGCTCGCTTTCTTCTTCGCCCAGCGCGTGGGCGTACAGGACTATGTTCCGCGGGGCGTGATCGTAGCCCATGGACATGCGTCCGACGCGGAGGTCGTGCTGGGGGTACTGCGGGAAGGCTTCGACCGGCGTGGCCGGCTCCTGCCGGTAGTCGAGCTGGGCGAGCATCTGCTGAATCGCGAGGCTGAGCGCCTGGAACTGCTGTTTCTCCATCCAGAGCGAGGCGGTCTCACCTTGAGCGCCTACCACGCGCAGGCGAAAGGTACGCTCGCCGGGTTGACCGAAGGACTGCGCATCGACGGCGCGCGCGAGGCCGAGATCGATGGACATGCCACGCTCAGCATGAAGCATGGGCGAAAGAGGCGCCAGTACGAATGTGACCGACGTTGGAGCGGGGGACGGGGTTCGCCCGATGGGCGGGCGTCGCCCGAACCCGCGACCCTCCGATTGGAAGTAAGTCCGGCTGAATTGGCCTCCTAAGGCACATTTTCGCATCTGACGCGCGCACATTTGTGAGGACAGGCAGATGGCCGTCACAATGCTATCGAGTGGAAT
Source organism: uncultured Dehalococcoidia bacterium (assembly GCA_964558415.1). GTDB lineage: Bacteria > Chloroflexota > Dehalococcoidia > SM23-28-2 > RBG-16-64-32 > CAZLDI01. The sequence continues at coordinate 1,914 of CAZLDI010000033.1, read as the reverse complement.
TATAGCCTAATTCGCGGAAATTCGAAGCTAATTGTGGCACCGGACGGAAACGCTGCCGTGTACATCCGCAATTCGTGGACGACTGGCCAAGGTTTCTGTCTTGTCCGGAAACCCAGACTAAGTAAAATTGGGATCACCAAATGAACACGTTTCGAATCGCACTCGCCAACATTCGGTTCCCGGCGACTTCCGAGGAGTCGGTCACGCTGGCCGAGCAAGCCATCGCTCAAGCGTCCATCGAGCGCGCGGGCATCATCTGCTTTCCCGAGTGCTTCATTCCCGGCTACCGAGGACCGGGGAAGAAGGTGCCGCCCCCCGACCCTGCGTTCCTCGAGCGCGGCTGGGCCGCCATTGCAGCCACCGCCGCGAAAGCAAACGCCGCGGTTGTTCTCGGCACCGAACGCGTCGTCGATGGTGCCCTGCTAGCGACGGCACTGGTCATCGATCGAGACGGAACGATCGCCGGTTTCCAAGACAAAGTCCAACTCGACCCATCCGAGGAAGGTACCTATTCGTTCGGTTCCGGGAGACGAGTATTCCAAACCGGTCCGCTGACATTTGGTATCGCGATCTGCCACGAGGGTTGGCGCTATCCGGAAACCGTCCGCTGGGCAGTGCAACACGGCGCGCACATCGTGTTCCACCCGCATTTCCACGAAGCCGAACCCGGCAGCTACCGTCCCTCGAGTTTCGCCGATCCTGCAAACTCATTCCATGAGAAAGCAGCCTTGTGTCGCGCCGCCGAGAACACGTGCTATTTCGCAACTGTAAACTTCGCGAGCGCCGGGTCGCCGACCACGTCGGCGGTGGTGCGGCCGGACGGAACGCTACTCAGCTATCAACCCTACGGCAAAGAGGGGTTGCTCATCGCGGACATCGACATCACCGCGGCCACCGGCCTCCTCGCGGCGCGCTACAGATACGCTTAGGAGTCGAGGGCCACCAACCCGGCGAGCCCCGAATCGCTTTGTGTCAGTCACCCCGGAGCGGGTGGCGCGCCAAGAATCCCGCTAAACGCTCGGCTGCACCCTTTGGGTTCATCTGGAGCATGGCATGGTTCGCGTCAGGCAGTTCAAAGTTCTCGGCCTGCGGCAGCCACGTCCGCACCGTTTCGTAAACCTCGCGGAAATAGGGCCTGGTACCGACACCCACCAGGTTCAGCACGGGCTGCTTGATCCGTGCCGCATCGTCACTCGTGAACGACCATTCGGCCTGAAATTCACTCTGGACCAGCGTGTCGGCGGCGGCCACCCAGCGTTCAAAGTGCCCCGGCGGGAGCGTCTTATCGAAGGCCGCGAGGGCCGCCGCGAAGTCAGGGCCGCCGACTTCCTTGGCAAAGACCTCGACGGCGCCCGCCTTGTCGCCGGACTCATACAGCGTTCCGATCTTCTCGAACATCGCACCGATCTCAGGCGAGTTGGATAGCGCAGATGGCAACGCCGGCTCCAGAAGGGCGAGAGAGTGCACGGCATCAGGGGCGTCCAGCGCGAGCTGCAGGATGATGTTGCCGCCGCTGGACTGACCCACGAAGTGGGCGCGTTCAATGCCCAGGTGTCGCAGAATCGCCCTGCAGTCCGCGGTCTGTTGTTGCATGCTGACCGGGACCTCCGGGCAGGAGCTGTTCCCCCAGCCCCGGCGATGATAATCGATCACACGATAGTGGTTGGTGAGGGCCGGCTCCTTGACCACGGCGGCGCATTCGTCGCCCATTCCGCCGTGGACAAACACGACGGGCTCCCCCGAGCCTCTGTCCCGGACGTCCAAATCGGCGCCGTTGATCTGGGTGAGTACCATGGGCCCCTCCATTCAAACAGGGGATCGGTTGGTGATCGGGCTATTTTTCGTATTTTGGAGCGGGGGACGGGGATCGAACCCGCGACCCTCTGCTTGGAAGGCAGATGCTCTACCACTGAG
>CAZLDI010000032.1:0-15156 GCA_964558415.1 uncultured Dehalococcoidia bacterium | reverse complement strand
CACGTGGGCAGCCTCGTTGAAGAAGGCCTGGAACGACTGGTTGAAGCGGTAGAAGATGTCGGCCTGGAGCTGGTCGCGAGCGACCAGCTTGAGTGGAACGTCAGCCATTGTCAGGCGGTTGAGGCTGTGCTCGATGTCCGCCTCGCCATTCGCCTTGATGTTTTGCACCATCTCTAACCAGGCGTCCAGTCCGCCCTCAATACTGAAGTCCGTGCCCTCCAGGTCCTTCGCCTCTTCTACTGACTTCACCCCGTAGTCCCGGAACCTGAGCACATAGCTCCGCGTGCCGGCTCCATTGCCATTGATCTTGATCCCAACGTCGGCGTCGACGTATCCCAGGAGCTTGAACTTCTCCTTGTCCTCCTCGGTGCGGCGGCTCACCGCCTGGAACCACTCAACGGATGGGAACTGTGGCATCTCTTTACCTCCTAGAACGGCGCCTCGATGGGCACCTTCGTGACCGACCGGCGGTCGAAGCCGGCCAGCTCGCAGCGGTTCAGGTACTCCTCGCGCATCCTCACCCAGACCAGGCGGACGGCCTCCATCCCTTTGTCGATACCGTCGACGCCGTTGCCCATTAGCACGGCGAGCGGCTCGATGATGAAGGGATTAGTGAGGAATCCGGGGATGCCCATCTCCGCCAGTTCTGCAAGTTGGTGCATCTCGGCGATCGCCTTCTCCCGGTCGGGGTGGTGCTCCAGGAAGTACTTCAGGTGCATCGTCCCGTAGGAGACGTGCCGCGCTTCGTCCTGCATGCAAAGCCGGAATATCTCCTGGTCCGTCTTCGTTCGCGCCAGGAACTCGCCGCTACGGAAGATATCCAGCACCAGCCCCTCGCCTAGAACGTGCATCAAGAACGAGCCCTGGATGTATGTGGGCGCGTGCAGGATCGTCTTCAGGAACATCTCGGTGCCCGTCAGGCAGCGCATCAGGCCGCCGCCGTTGGCCAGGGCGCGCTTGCGGAATACCTCCAGGTGCCGTGCCTCGTCCATCGCCTGCGTGCAGAGGAACATCTTCACCTCGTGGAAGTGCTGGTTCATCTGCCACAGCCACTTAGCCGGGAAGTCGGAGGCGATCATCTCGACCTCTGTCAGCAGGGTGGCGATCTGACAGACCGCGCGCTCCACGTCGTTCGGAAGCGTCTTCAGGCCGTCCCAGGGGATGTCGCGAGTAGCGCTCCATTGGCGCGCACAGGCCTCCTCGTACAGGGCGACAACGTTGTCGGACCAGACCTGGTACTTCTCGTTGTACTGGTACCCCATATCGGGCACATCCGGATCGTGCACTGCGCCGCGGGGCGCCATTGTGCGGTACTCCGGCGCGTCTTCAGGGATGCCGGCGTACGTGTCGTTGATGTCCTGCAACGTCAGACCGCGGTCGGGGTTCCTCATCTTCGAGCGGATGCCCCAGTTAGGCCGCGGGTCGTTCAGCCACTGGAAGTCGTAGCTCCCCTTGCGCAGCTTGTCGATGTACTCGGACTGCTCCTGCGTGTAGCTGAAGGAGTTGCCGTTCGTGGATGCCGGGAATACAGGCGTGTGCGGAGCCTCTGGAGCTTGAGTCATGGCCAGGTCCCTCCTGTTCTTATCTCGGTTCAACTTAGTCCTTGCTAGAATACCGGCGCATGGGGAATTTGCATCATTTTCTTGATGTCTGGAAAGTTAAGGCCATTCGGCACTACAGGACGGCTGCTTGCTACAGGCCATGAAAGAACCGGGAGCCCCGCCAGAACGCGAGGCTCCCGGCAATCCGCGGACGAGAGGCGTTATGCCTGTGGTGCTGGTGTCGCGGGGGACGTCTTCCCTGACTCTGTCCGTTCGCGCTGGCTCGCAACTTCAGCGGCCCAGTAGACAGCCGGTGCCAGGAAAAGCGCGTTGGTGACACCGATGACGATCATGAAAGCGCCCATTCCGACGACCAGGTCGGAGACCTTAAAGCCCATGACCGCCAGGTTGAGGCTTGTCCTCAGCGACGCCGCGCGGAAGGCCGTCTCGCGGTTTGGGTCCTCACGGTCAAGCTCCGAGTACGTCTTGCCTTCGGTGATCCCCAGGTAGTGCTTCTCGATCACGTCCGCCTGGGCCTTGGCCTCAGCGGGACTGTCGATAACCACGTTGGGGATCGCCGCGTCCTCGGCCGTCGTGATGTTCTCACGCAGGATGGCGTCCCGAACCTCGTTGTGCGCGCTGCGGCCCTCGCTGATCATGTAAACGCCGCCGCCGATGAAGACGATGCCGAAGGCGATGGGCGCCAGCCAGAACCAGTGCCTTGCCAGATTCAAGTACCTCATGTCATACCTCCCTTTCGCTGAAGTGCTCTGGTACCTCTCGTTGACCCTAATGTACCGTGGCTTGCTTCGTGTCCGGAGGTGCATAATGGACTCTCTGTGGCACGCCGTGTGGCCCTAATGTCGTACGCCACGTCCTCTCGAACCCGCGCTCGCGTCTGGGCCCAATGGCCCCCACGAGTTAGCCCGTAGGGCTCTGGGGAGGCGGTCCTCAGACACGAGACACTGCCAGCGAGGAGCAACTATGTCCTTCTTCGCCCTGATCCTGAAGAACCTGGTCCGCCAACGCGCCCGGACCGCCCTCACGGTGCTGGGGATAAGCATCGGCATCTCGACGGTAGTGGCGCTTGACGGCAGAATTTCGAGTGGCGGAGAGCCCGCGCTAAGCCATGGTTCAGACGAACCGGCAGCGATCTGAACGGAAGGAGGCTCATCTGTGGCCACGCCAGGAGTGCTCAGATTACCGTATGAACCTGCCACCGAGACGGCGGCTGAGCACGCTACTGCGAGCGTGCCGATCGTTGGGCCTTCTGACACGGCTGGCGAAATTCGGGCCGGCCTCGCGGGACGGCAATTCGATTCCGCAACGGACATCGCCGTCTGCGAGAGCGGAAGACTCGTCGGCCTGATCAGCATCGAAGCGCTCTTCGCCGCGCCCGTGGAAGCACAAGCGCAGGAGATCATGGACGCGGACCCGCCCATTGTTGCGCACGAGGTGGATCAGGAGGTGGCCGCCTGGAAGGCCGTGGCGCACGGAGATAGCAGCCTGGCCGTCGTCGATGGCGACGGGCGGTTCGTCGGTCTCGTCCCTCCACGGCGCCTGCTTGCCGTGTTCCTGCGCGAGCATGAGGAGGACATGGCCCGGATCGGCGGTTTCGTCCGCGGCGCATCAGCGGCCATCTCCGCCAGTCATGAGGGAGTCGGAATGCGCCTGTGGCACAAGCTACCATGGCTTCTAGTGGGGCTCGCCGGGGCCGTGCTCTCGGCGGACATCGTCGGCGCCTTCGAAGGGCGGCTGGAAGAGAACGTCACGCTAGCGTTCTTCATTCCCGGAATCGTTTACATGGCGGACGCTGTTGGCACGCAGACGGAGGCGCTGGTGATTCGGGGTCTGTCTGTCAACGTCGGTGTCCAGCAGGTGGTCCGCCGGGAGACCATCACCGGCGTGCTTGTCGGCGCCATCCTGGCACTTGCGTTCCTGCCGGTGGGCATCTGGCGGTGGGGTGAGAGCGATGTGGCGCTGGCTGTCTCTCTGTCATTGCTCGCGGCCTGCTCGGTGGCGACGATCGTCGCGATGGCCCTGCCGGCGCTGTTTCACAGCCTCGGGCGGGATCCGGCGTTCGGCAGCGGTCCGCTGGCGACCGTGGTTCAGGACCTGCTGTCTATTGTCATCTATCTCGGCATCTCATCCATGATCGTCGGATAGCCTGGCGTTGGTGCGGGCAGCGCGGGTGGAAAGAGGTGAGCAGCCCGCCCTTCGTCGCAGCCTAGGGCTCCTGGAGACCACGCTCGGCGGCGTGGGAATCATCCTGGGCGCCGGCATCTACGCGCTCGTGGGCGAGGCCGCGGGCAGGGCCGGTGATGCCGTTTGGGCATCATTCGCCATCGCCGCGGCGATGGCGGCGCTGACGGGCCTGAGTTATGCGGAACTGGCGTCGATGTATCCCGCCGCGGGGGCGGACTACGAGTACTCCAGGCAGGCGATGGGGCGGCCGGCGGCGGCGGTGGTGGGGTGGGTGATCCTCAGCGGCAATCTCGTCGCGGCGGCTGCCGTGGCACTGGGATTCGGCGGCTACTTCGGTGAATTCGTTGACTCGCCGAAGGTAGCGGCCGCCATCGCAGCGATCATTGTGGCCGCGGTGATCGCAGTCTTCGGCATCAAGGAGTCCATGTGGACGTCAATCGCCCTGACGTTCGTCGAGGTGGGCGGGCTGGTGTTGATAATCGGTGTCGGAGTGCCACATCTGGGTGACGCGCCCTTGCTGGAGGCGAAATCCGGCGTTTCGAGTGTCTTCTCAGGCGCGGCCCTGGTAGTCTTCGCGTTCATCGGGTTCGAGCACATCGCCACTCTGTCGGAGGAGACGCGGGCAGCGAGGCGGACCGTGCCCACAGCGCTGCTTCTATCGATCGTGATCACGACGCTGATTTACGTAGCGGTGGCGGTAGCGGCGGTGAGCGTAGTCGGCTGGCGCGCGCTCAGGGACTCGGAGGCGCCGCTCGCCGATGTCGCGTCCGTAGCCATCGGCGGACGCGCTTCGGACGTCTTGAGCCTGATAGCCCTGTTTGCGACGTTCAACACGGTGCTATTGCTGTTGGTCGCCGCATCCCGGCTGGCGTATGGGATGGCGGCGACTGGATCACTGCCGCAATTGGCCGGACGGGTGCATCGAAGGTTCCGCACCCCGTCTTTGGCGATTGCCGGCGCGGCGGCGCTGGCCTGTGGCGTGGCGATCGTGGGAGACATAGGGTTCCTGGCCGAGTCCGCGAACTTCGCGATACTCCTCGGGTTTACCGCGGTCAACATCTCCCTGATCATCTTGCGGCTGCGACAGCCGGCGCTCGACCGGCCCTTCCGCCTGCCGGGCGCGGTCCGAGGTATCCCCTTACTGCCGGTAATGGCGTTGGCGGCTATCGGCTTCATGATCGCCAACCTTGACCCGCACGCCATACTTCTCGGGCTGGCGTTGGCGGCAGCAGGATCCGCAGCGGCGATTACTCAGAGCCGGCTCGCGGGGCATGGATAGGCCAAACGGCCCGTTGAAGAAGTGCCCAACGCAACATCACGGTCGCGGCCTGATGGCGTTGAAATGAAGACAGCGTTATACGGGAGGGACATGTACACCGAACTTAACACGCAACTGACCGACGAAGAGGCCGCACTGAAGACGGAGGTGCATCGGTTCGCCGCAGAGGTCTTGCGGCCGGCGAGCCTGGAACTAGATGCTCTCCCGGATCCCGAGCAGGTAATCGCCGGGGACTCGGTTTACTGGGACGTCTTCCGTAAGTACTACGAACTCGGCTATCACCGGTCCTCGCTGCCGGAGGCGGTTGGCGGAACGCCGCTGTCCCCGCTGTCCCGGCATATTGTCACCGAGGAGATGGCCTGGGGCTCCGCGGACTTCGCGATCGGCCTCGGCGTCGCCTCGTTCCCATACTCCTTCGCGGTCATGAGCGGCAAGCCTGAGCTGCTAAAGCAAGTCTCCGCCTTCGTGGAGGACACCAAAGCTACCCAGATCGGCTGCTGGGCGATCACGGAGCCGGGCCACGGCTCAGACCTTCTGATGGTCGGGACGCCTCAATTTCGCGATCCGGCGACGGCGGGCGAAGCCCGGGCGAAGAGAGACGGCGACGACTGGGTCATCAGCGGCCAGAAGTCCGCGTGGGTCTCGAATGGCACCGTGGCCACTCATGCTCTCGCGTTTCTCACGACGGCGCCGGAAGAGGGACCATCCGGCGGCGTCGTCGCTTTCATACCGCTTAACTCCCCTGGGGTAAGCAAAGGCAAACCGCTAAACAAACTCGGCCAGCGCGCGCTGAACCAGGGCGAGATCTTCTTCGATAATGTGCGCCTCAGCGCCGATTACGTGGTCGTCCCTCAGCCGGCCTACACCTACGTCCTGGACTCGGTCCTCGCCGGCGCCAACGCCGACATGAGCGCCACGTTCACCGGCGTGGCCCGGGCGGCGTTCGAGGAGGGCCTGGCCTACGCGCGCCTGCGCATCCAGGGGGGCCGGCCGATCACTGACCACCAGGCGGTGCAGCTCAGGCTCATGGACATGTTCATCAAGGTGGAATGCGCCCGCTCTCTTTCGCGCGCGGCCATGACCTACAACACGGTTACCAGCCCACCGTCCACCGAGCACTCAATGGCAGCGAAAGTGTTTTGTACACAGGCCTCGTTTGAAGTGGCCAGCAACGCGCTCCAGCTCCACGGCGGCATCGGACTGGCCAAGGGGATGCTCGTTGAGAAGCTACTCCGCGATGCGCGCGCAGCCCTCATCGAAGACGGCACCAACGACGTGTTGTCCCTTGCCGCGGCCCGCAAGATCATCGACAAGTACCCCGCCGAAACGTATCAACCCAACATACGTGTCTAACGAGTACCTCTTGTGTCAGGTAGAGGGTGACCGCTAGTTGGGCTCCTGTTGCTTCGCCCGGCGTTCGGCGATGAAGGCGGCGGCCTCCGAACGGCGCCGCAGGTTGAGCTTGCTGAGAATGCTGGAAACGTAGTTTTTCACTGTCTTGTCGCTGAGGAAGATCTCCGCAGCGATTTCTTTGTTAGTCTTCCCCTCTGCGATCAGGCCGAGGATCTTCCGCTCCTGGTCGGTGAGCACCGCGAGTTCGTCTGATTCCCCGCGCGCCAGCGAGCGCATTCGCTCGAGAACCTTATTGGTGACGGAAGGGTCCAGAAGCGATTCGCCAGCGGCGACGCGTTCGATGGCCTCGGCCAGGCTCTGACCGCGCGTCTGCTTCAGGAGGTAGCCGGAGGCGCCTGCCATTATTGACCCGTAGATCGCCTCGTCGTCGGCGTACGAGGTTAGCATGATGACCCGCGTTTCCGGTCGCTCATCTTTGATCTCGCGCGTCGCTTCCACGCCGTTGCCGTCCGGCAGGCGGATGTCCATCACAATGACATCCGGTTGCGACCGCCGGGCCTGAGATACGGCTTCCTGCACACTGCCCGCTTCGGCCACAACTACAAAGCCCGCCCTTCGTTCGAGCAGGGTCCTGATACCCATGCGGACGACTTCATGGTCGTCCACCAGCATCACGCGTATCTGTTGCTCAGCCATTCGCGACTTCCCTTCGGGTGAGGGCCAACTCGACCCGTATTAGGGTGCCCTGCCCGGGAGCGCTCTCGCATGCGAGCGTGGCTCCCACGCTACGGGCGCGGTCCCTCATGTTGCGGAGCCCATGCTTCTCGCCACTGGCGGTCTCCCCGTCGAAGCCCACGCCGTTATCGCGCACTTCAAGGGTCACGTGTTCCCTGCTACCGGTCAACTTGACGCCGACGCGCGTCGCCTTCGAGTGTTTTGACACGTTGTTCAACGCTTCCTGCGCTATGTGGAAGAACGCCAGCGCCTGTGGTTCGTTGACCAGCCCGGCGACCTGCTCCAGCGACTCTACCTCAGCGGTCATCAGGGTGTTAACGCGCAGGTCCTCAACGAGCTGCCGGATCGCGTCGGGCAGGTCCTCTATTTGCGACATCTTCGGACGCAGGTCAAAGATATAGCTCCGGATATCCTTGATCACCTGGTGCAAAGCTTCCATGGTCTTCTCCAACACGGCAGCTATCTCTTCAGGCGCCGTCCGGAGCCGGTCCTGGCAGTCTTCAAGCTGCAACCCCACGGCGTAGATAGACTGGATGACGCCATCGTGCAGGTCCATCGCTATCCGTTCGCGCTCCTCAAGCCTTGCCACACCTTCCAGCCTGTCGTACAGCCTGCTCGTCTCGATGGCAACTGCTGTCCAGTTAGCGAACGCCTCCAGGAGTTCGGCCTCCCGCTCGTCGAACCCGGTTGGGCTGCGATTGCCGACGGTCAGAGTGCCAAGAGGCCCGTCTTTGCCGATCAACGGCACGCAGACGACCGAAGCGAGGCCCTCCTCAACCACGAGCGACGTCTGCTTGCCCTTTAGCCGGTCATCATTGGCGGTGTCCGCAGCGACCACCGGTCGGCGCCCCGTCAGGGCCATTTGCTGCAGTGCGAGTTCAGAGAGCCAACGGAGCTTGTTTACTCGAGAGGAGCGCAGGCCTTCCTCTGAGGCGATGATCAGCTTGTCCGCGCCCTGATGCATCATCAGTACGGCGACATCGGCGCTGAGAAGGGAGCGGGCACGCTGGACTGTGGAGTCGAGCAACTGCTGAAGGTCCGGGGAGGCGGTGACTTGGCGTCCGAGTTCGAACAAGGTCTTCCACTCTTCGGTGCGCCGCCGCGCAGCGTCGTAAAGTTCCGCGTTTCTGATCGCGGCCGCAGCCTGAATCGACAGGAGGCGCAGGAGTTCCTCGTCGCGCTCGCTGAACGGCTGCCCATCTTCGCGGTCCGTTAGATACAGGTTTCCGACGATGCGGCCGGATGCGAGGACAGGCACGCCAAGCAACGATTTCATCTTCGGGTGATTCGCCGGGAGGCCCGCGGCGCGGCTGTCCCCGGCAAAATCGTCCAGCCGCAGGCTCGACCCCTCGCGCAGGAGGACGCCGAGGAGACCCGTCCCCGTGGGTATGTGACCGATGCGCTCTCGCTGCGCGTCACTGACGCCGCTGGTGATGAACTGCTGGATCTCGCCGGATGGCCCCAGGACACTCATGGCCGCGTACCGGGCGCCGATGAGACTTCTCGAAAGGTCCGCCAACCGCTGGAAGACAATGTCCGGATCGAGCTCTGATGCCAGGTTGGCGCTCGCCTCGGCGAGCGCCTGCATCTCTGCTGTTGAGTAGTGGCTGTCTGCGCCGGGCATCGCACCTGGATTATACGACCACCAGCTCTGCCGGACTGACAGTGTCATAGTCCAGACGGCCCCCGGTCAATGTGACTTCTGCATCATGCCACCCTCGAGCCACGCCGCCTACCCTGTAACCAGGGACGAGGAATGACTGAGAAGACTGTGCTTATCATCGACGAGAACCAGGAAGTGGGATCGCTTCTTGCTGACCGTTTGGGCGCCGCCCGCGGCTTCAAGGTCGTGGCGCAGACGGCGAACCCGCTCGTCGCGGCTGAACTGGCGCACACCTGGACACCTGACATCATCCTGGCCGACTTCAAGAAGCGCGGACGGTACGGTGCCGAGATGTACGCCTGGATCAAGAAGGCGAGTCCGCGCTCTTCGCTCGTCGTCCTCACTTCGTACATGAACGAGGGCGACGAACAGCTCTACCTGGGGGCCGGCGCGGCGGCCTGCCTCTTAAAGGGACTCGCCGTGCGCGATCTCGTTCGAGAGCTGCGGGACTTGAATAGTACTGATGGGAAGGGGGACGGGCTTGTATAAGAGCATCCTCGTGACACTGGATGGTTCCTCGTACTCCGAAGAAGTGCTCGCGGAAGTCTCCCGGCTTGTGGAGGGCTGCGACGCCACGGTGTCCCTGCTTCGGGTTGCCCCTGTGCCCGGAACGACGTCTGTCGAGAGCCCGCGGGAACGGCTCTTCGTCGCTGGTCCTGCCCCGGGAGCCACGGCGCAGGTTCCGGCCCCGAAACTGGTGGAATCAAAGGACCAGGCGATAGACCGGCTGACGGAGGAGATTCACCAATATCTCGAAAGCACGGTCGGGGACCTGCGCGGCGGCAACGTTGAGGTCAGGACGGTGGTCCGCTTCGGCAGCCCGGCGAATGAAATCGTGCGTTTCGCTGCGGCGGAGGGCGTTGACTTGGTCGCGATGGCCACGCACGGGCAGACGGGGCTCGCCCGGATCATTCTCGGCAGCGTCGCTCTCGACGTTCTGAAATGCCGGGTTGCCCCTGTGTTGCTGGTCCGTCCCCGGAATCTTCAATCAGACTAACTCCTGTCTGGGATTGCCACTCAGTCCGTAACACCGTCTTCGACTGCGCTTATCCCGTTGTCAGCCGCGCGTGGCTCGCATGCCGTTTGTCGGCCGAGTTTGGTCTGAACGGCACTGCCTCCAAACGGGCGGCGGGCCATACGGTTGATACGGAGGGTAGGGTGGTTGGGTAGATCAGCGGGCTGCGCTCTGTGAGGCCGCTGGGCCCGAATGGGCAGGCAGCACCAGGAGGCGGTTTAACCCCTGCAGTCCGCTGCAGTGCCGGGTCACCCGCCCTCCGATTGAGGGAGGATGCAGTGATAGAGACGATCCTGGTTCCGCTCGACGGCTCTCCAGAATCAGAAGCTGTTTTGCCTGTGGCGTCCGAAGTGGCCCACCGCACCGGCTCGACCCTTGTCTTGCTGACGTCCGTCTATCAGCCAGGCGGGTGGGGTGAATTCCAGTTCACGGTCGACCTCGAGAGGGAAGCGCGTCTCGCTCAGCAGTACCTGGACGCGCGCAAAGTCGAACTTGAGCGAGATGGGCTGATCGTTGAGGCTCTGGCGGTGAGTGGGCCGCCGGCGCAGGCGGTCATAGATTACGGCGTCGCACGACCGGCGGATCTGGTGACGATGAGCACGCACGGGCGCTCTGGAGCTATACGCTGGGCGTTCGGCAGCGTGGCCGACCAGGTTATCCACGGCAGCCATACCCCGCTACTGCTCGTGCGCTCGCACAAGCCAGCCGCGACCCTGCCGCCGGCGTTCCGGAAGATCTTCGTCCCGTACGACGGGTCGAGGCTATCGGAGTCAGCGCTACCATTCATCCAGGAGTTCGCGAGGGCTTTCGAGGCGCCTATCGTTTTGTTTCGCGCGCTCTTCCCGCCCGCCTCGAGTGACCCTGGATTCGAAGCTCCCATCGCCAATGACCGTCTGTGGACAGACCTGCGAGAGCTCGCGGAAAGGCAACTCGGCGAGTTGTCAGAGGAGCTTGGCAAGGCGGGATTGAAGGTGTCGACAGCAGTGAAGTTCGGCCCGACTGTAGACGAAATCGTCCAGGCAGCGAAGGGCGAGCAGGCCGATCTCATAGCGATGAGTACGCACGGCCGCTCCGGCGTAGGCCGCTGGATCATGGGCAGCGTGGCGGACGCGGTTGTCCGCCGATCTGACCTGCCGGTGTTGTTGGTCCGCCCGGCGCAGTCGGCGGAGCCCGACTGAACGAAGGAGGTGGCCATGAGCGGCGTTGATACCGTTGCGGGCCTGATGCGGGACAACAAGGTGGACTTCGTGGTCCACCACCACCCGCTGGCGCACACGGCGCAGCGCGTCGCCCAGAACGAGCATATTCCCGGGCGCCTGGTCGCGGAAGAGGTTGCGCAGCTGGCCCTGTTCCTGGCGAGCGATGGCAGTGCGTTTTGCACGGGAGCACCGTTCATCGTCAACGGAGGCTTCGTGGCAGCGTGAGGAGCAGGAAATAAGCACGACATATAAGATCGGCGCCTATCCGAAGGAGGTAGCGCTTCGCGACGGTTCCGCGGTGACAATTCGTCTCCTGTTAGCGGAGGACCGAGAGGCCCTGTTGGCGTTCTTCCTCAATATTCCAGAGGATGACCGCTATTTCCTGAAGGACGAGGTCACCTCGCCACGTTTGATTGAGCGGTGGACTCAGGATATGGACTACCGGCGCGCTCTGCCGCTCGTCGCCCTGGCGGAGGGAGGTATCGTTGCGGAGGCAGTCCTGATCCGCAAGCGCGGGAACGCCCGCGGTCACATTGGTGAGGTCCGCGTTGTAGTGGTTCCCGCGTACCGCAGCCGTGGCCTTGGCAGCATGCTTTTCAGGGAACTCTGTGATATCGCGGACGAGGAAGGACTGGAAAAGGTGTTGTTCGAAGCGGTTGAGCGGCGAGAAGATGAGGCGCTGAAGGCCGCCCAGTGGCTGGGCTTTATTCGCGTCGGCACACTCGAGGGCGGCGCTAGGGACCAGCAAGGCCACCTACACGACGTAGCCCTGATGGCGATGCCGCTCGGAAAATGGTACGAGTGGTCCAAGTACTGAGCGCAACGTCCCGCCGAGACATGGTTCCTCCACAACACCGACCCCCAGACGCGCCAATCAAAGGGACGAGCGGCTAGCAGCTATAGGCCGTTTGGCCCCTTATGCTGCGGGGTGCCGCCAGATGAACCTGTCAGCAGAGCATTTCGATAAGGAGGACTGATGTTAAGACCACTACTACTCACTTTGGTCGCCGTGGCGGCTCTAACGCTCACCGCCGCTGCCTGTGGGGGAGGCGAAGAAACCGACGACAACGGCGGCGATGGAGGGCCCAGCGCCACGGCACCAGCCACAACGCCTGCTGAGGACAACGGCGAAGATGGTGGAGCCGTGAGTTTCGATATCTCGCTGAAAGACAACCTCTTCGAGCCAAAGGAGTTCACCGTCAACGAAGGCGCAGAGGTAACGTTTAACATCACCAACGAAGGATCGGCCGTCCACAACATGCGAGTAGCCGGGGTGGATAACGAGTTCAACACAAACGACGACGAGGTGTCCGACCAGATCATCGCAGCGGGCGCGGAAAGCTCCGTGACCTGGACGGCGCCTGTGGATTCCGGAGCCTACGGCTTCCAGTGCGACTATCATCTGCCCGACATGGCCGGGACCATCACCGTCAAGTAGCATCGGGCGCACCTCTCACAACCGTAGCCCGGGGCACGTGTGCCCCGGGCTCTTCCTTCTGGTTGCAACCCCGTTCTGCTCGCGCGACGAATGGCAGTTTGGGAACAGGCCACATGGCACATCCCAGATTCCTTCGCTATAGGCGACACTCTTGCTTAGCTGAGGCAGCGATAAAGGAGGCCTATATGAACCGGCGCGTCTACTTTGCAATTCTGGGAACCGTTGGCGTATTGCTCGTGGCTGCCGCTTGCGGTGGCGATAATAAAGGCGGTCCAGCGACAAACGGGGGCGGGGAACTCGACGACATAGCAGCCGAGCGCGGTCTGACGCCGGAGGACATGCGCCACGCGCTTCAGCAATACGTACCACCCGGCGAATACGACGAGTTTGTCATGTTCGCGTCCGGCGGCCACTCCGGACAGGTGCTGGTAATAGGCCTGCCGTCCATGCGCATCCTCAAGACCATTGCCGTCTTCACCCCTGAGCCGTGGCAGGGATACGGCTACGGCGCAGACTGGGGAGAAGGCGTCCTTGAGGGCGGAAATCCGGAAATTCCTGACAACGTGGACCTGAGCTGGGGCGACACGCACCACCCGGCGATCAGCGAGACCGGCGGCGAGTACGACGGCCGCTACCTGTACATCCAGGACCGCGCGAACGGCCGGGTGGCGTTCGTTGACCTGCGAGACCTGCGAACCAAGCAGATCGTCCCGGTTCCTAATATCCAGACCTCCCACGGCGGCATGTTCGTCACCCCCAACTCGGAGTACGTCCACGTCGCGTCCAAGTTCCCCGTACCGCAGCCAGAGGGCAGCTACGCGGACGTGAAGGAGTACCAGGAGAAGTTCCGCGGCGCGTCGACCTGGCTCAAGATCGACCAGGCGACAGGGCACCTGGACATGGAACAGAGCTTCCAGGTGGAGCTTCCTCCCTACAGCCAGGACCTCGCCGACTCCGGCAAGAAGGTCAGCGATGGTTGGGGCTTCATCGGCTCCTTCAACACCGAGATGGCTACGGGCGGCGTGATGGAAGGCGGCGAGCCCCTTGAGGCGGGCGCCTCCAAAAACAACTTCGACTTCCTCCACGCGATCAACTGGAAGAAAGCGGAAGAAGTCATCGCCGCCGGGAAGTTCGAAGAGCGCAACGGCATGCGCATCATCGATCTCGAGACCGCTGCGGCTGAGGGTGTTCTCTACTTGATCCCCGAGCCCAAGAGCCCGCACGGCATCGACGTCGACCCGTCCGGCCGCTACCTGGTTGTCGGTGGCAAGCTCGACCCGCACGTGACCATCTTCGACTTCGAGAAGGTCAAGGCCGCCGCCGAAGCCGGTGACTTCGAAGGTAACGACCCGTTCGGTGTCCCGATCCTCAACTTCGACTCCGTCGTCGCCGGGCAGGTTGAGGTCGGTGCCGGCCCGCTGCACACGCAGTTCGACAGTCAGGGCCACGGCTACACCAGCATGTTCCTCGCAAACGCCATCGCCAAGTTCACGCTTGGTGAGGATGTCGTCAAGACAGGCGAAGAACCGTTCACGCTCATCGAGACAATCGCGACCAACTACAACATCGGTCACCTATCGATCACCGAGGGCGACACCGTCAGCCCGGACGACAAGTACATGGTCGCCCTGAACAAGTGGAGCATCGACCGCTTCCTGACCGTGGGCCCCCTTCACCCGCAGAACCTGCAGCTGATAGACCTGAAGGGCGGGACAGGAGCGCCGATGGAGCTGATCGCGGACATGCCTATCCCCAACGCGGAGCCCCACTACGCCCAGATCATGAAGGCGGACAAGCTGCACGCGATCGACTTCTACGAACCCGGGACCGACGTCATCACGATGGGGAAGAGCCAATTCGCCATCGAACCCGGCCAGGAGAAGGTCCAGCGCAACGGCGACAACGTCGAGATCTGGATGAGCGCGATTCGCAGCCACTTCACCCCGGACATCGTCCGTGTGAAGGAAGGCGATAACGTCACCCTTCACATCACGAACACGGAACAAACCAAGGACGCAACCCACGGGTTCGCGATAGCGGACTACAACATTCAGGCCAGCCTGGACCCCGGCGAAGTGGTGAACTTCGAGTTCGTCGCGGACAAGCCGGGCTCCTACAACTTCTACTGCACGGAGTTCTGCTCCGCGTTGCACCTGGAGATGGCTGGCTGGTTCCTGGTTGAACCGAAATAGGTGAAAGATGGCTTCCCCTCCCAACGGGCGGGAGGGGAAGCAGGAACGAAAGGTGTCGGCGCAATGAATATCAGGTTACTCGGAAGGCCGGACCCGGCATGGCTCATCAGCGCGGCCATCGCCGCTGTCTTGCTGATCGCCACGATCTTCGTCCCGCTCTGGAAGATGGAGCTGGTCGCGCCTCAATACCCGGCGGGCCTCAAGGCCTACGCCTACGGGTACAAGTTCGCGGACGACCCCGATTCCTACTACGACGACCTCCGGGAAATCAACGGCCTGAACCACTACATTGGCATGAAGCCGATCGGCCCGGTCACGGAGATGAAGCTGTTCATCCCGGGCGTGCTGGCTACCGCGGCCGCCGGAATCGCCGCATCGTTCATCGCCTGGAAGCGAAAGTGGTTCCGGGCGCTGACCATCGCCGGGTTCTGGTTGCTCCCGGTCTTTTTCGTCGTGGACCTCCAGTACTGGCTGTACACCTACGGGCACACCATGAATCCGGAAGCCGCCCTCAACACCGGCGACTTCACGCCCAA
>CAZLDI010000031.1:0-15223 GCA_964558415.1 uncultured Dehalococcoidia bacterium | reverse complement strand
GAGCAGGGGCTTCATAAGCCCTGTGTCGCGGGTTCGAATCCCGCCCCTGCCACCATTCCAGCCCTTTCCCATGCCGGGTCTCACGCCAGCTTCCCCCGCCACTCGCGCGCGCCTCTACCTTGTCGCAGGCGCAGTCCTCTGGAGTACCGGCGGCTTCTTCATCAAAGAGATCGATGCTGGCGCCACCGCCATCGTCATGTTCCGCTGCCTGTTCGGGGCGGCTATCCTCGCTCCCCTGCTGCCCGGCCGACGGCTTCCGCCAGCCGGTGCCATGGTCCTTCTCGCTGCGCTGATGTCAGCCAACCTGGGCCTCTACGTCGCCTCCGCCAAGGCCACCACGGCGGCCAACGCCGTCTTCCTGCAGTACACCGCGCCGCTCTACGTGATCGCGCTCGCCCCAATGCTGCTGGGCGAGCGCTTGCGCGGCCGCGACCTCCCGGCGTTCGTCATCTGCCTCGGCGGCATCGCCGTGCTCTTCGCCGGGAACGCTGGGTCCGGCGATACCGGCGGCCTGCTGATGGGCGCGGGGAGCGGCCTCTTCTACGGGCTCTTTCTGCTTGCGCTGCGACGACTTCGCACTGGCGACCCGATCGTCGTCACGTTCCTCAATTGCCTCGGCGTTAGCCTCGTGTTCCTGGCCATCCCCGGCGCCCTCGATGTAGACGCCGAGGCGCTGCTCCTGCTTTTCGTCATGGGCGCCGTCCAGTTCGCGATCCCCTACGTCTTGTTCACTCGCGGCATCCGTGATGTGTCGGGCGCGGAAGCCAGCCTGATCGCCCTCATCGAGCCGGCCCTCAACCCGGTCTGGGTCGCGCTCTTCTACGGTGAGAACCCCTCGGTTGCCACGGTCATCGGCGGTTGCGTCATCATAGGCGGTCTGGTCGTGCGCTATGGTGTGCTCCGGCCTCGCGATCGCGAAACCGAGGTGCTTGAGCCGTCGGCCTGATGCGCTGCGACGCTAATCACCGCGCACGACCGTCCTGAAGGCCCCTTCGTACACCGACGCCTCTTCAACAGTCAACGCGTCCGACAGGCGCAGCAGCACTCTTCCCTCAACGTGCCTGCGAGTCGCCAGGTCCCCTGCGATACCCTCAAGACTGTCGAGCCTGCGTGCCGCATCTGCTGGGCTCGCGAACACCTCGATCGCGCCGCCGTCCTTGACCTCGATGACGTCGGAGGCCAGCGGGCGTATCCGCAGGTCCGCGAAGTTTATGCGGCTCAGATATTGGCCCGGGCGCCCGAGCAACCCGTCAGGATCCGTGCTCTCGTTGTAGCTGGCCGTCTCGCCCACCGGCGCCCCGGCGTCTCGTAGCTGCTCCGCCAGGTTCTCGGCAGTCAAGGGCAGGTGCGGGGTTGGTGTTGCTTCAGGCGGCGAGCCCCCCCCACACGCAAGAAGCAACACCGACGTCCCAATCGCCGCCGAAGCTGCGATCCTCAGTTTCCACCCTTGCACGCCGAGCCTCTTTCTCTGCCGCAAATAACTGCTAAAATCGATTACGCGCGGGCGATTAGCTCAGTTGGTCAGAGCGTCTCGCTTACACCGAGAAGGTCGGAGGTTCGAGTCCTCCATCGCCCACCAGCAAGCCGGCCCGTTCACCCGTCGTCCACCTCTTTGCCACCGTCCCGCTCCCCGCGGTGGCGGTCGGGCTGCCTGTCCCGGTCGTTCGGTTGCTCGAACGCCGTTCGCTTCGCCGCGCGGAGGAAACGGGGCACGCCAGGCACGTCGCGCAGCAACACCAGGACTGCCAGCGCAGTGTAAAACGCGCCATAACCGATTCTGATGCTGGGGTCGGTGAAGAAGAACTGCGTCAGGAAGAGCCCCGCTAGAATGCCCGCCTCCCATCGGTTCATACTGAGGCTTATCAGAATCGCCACGGCGAAAAGCGATTGACCTGCGGTCAGGAATACCTCTTCCGACTGCCGTGCATCGAAGTCCAGCGGGTCCAGCGTGCCGCCGGAGATGCTATAGGCAAGCGGCAGGCTCCCAATGAGGAGCGTCCACTGATTGACCTTGGACGAGATCAGAATCGTCATGGCCGCATGGTGCCGGCCCCGCATCGCCAGCAACCCGGCCAGCACGAACTCGGGTGTCTCGGACGCAAGCGGCGCAACCCATTGCACCAGAAGGAACTCATCCACGCCGGCGTTCTCGCCCGTCTCCACCAGCCCTTCCGCGAACGGCTCCGCCGCCGCCAAGATGACTGCTGCCGCGTACCCGAACATTGCGAGGATGGCGATCCGCCTTTGCCCCCTTCCCAGCGCGGCGATCGCGGCCGCAGGTCCAACGAACACCCGCTCCTCCTCAGGCGGCGCGCGGGACGATAGATACAGGTAGGCGGCGAACAGGCTGAACATGACCGCCGTGTCCACGAGCGAGAGGTGCCCCCGCAGCGGGATCGAGAAGC
The DNA here is from genome assembly GCA_964558415.1 of uncultured Dehalococcoidia bacterium. GTDB lineage: Bacteria > Chloroflexota > Dehalococcoidia > SM23-28-2 > RBG-16-64-32 > CAZLDI01. Next base: position 12,818 of record CAZLDI010000031.1, on the reverse strand, counting down.
TGTACAGCGTTGCCGCGCCGAGGAACAGTATGCCCAGGGAGTTCGATGGCTCGATGGCCATGTCAGTCTTGCGCTGTTTCAAGTAGAAGATCAGGAAGATCGCCGGCCACGCCATCCCCACCAGCAGCCTGTTCGCCCCTGTCATATTGGCAATCGCCAGGTGGGCGTTCTCCGGATTGTCCGGCGCCGTCCAGGCGAAGTACAGGTCTACCGCATACTCAGGTAGCACCGCGATCAGCGCCAGCACAACCAGTGCCAGTGCCGCAGAGACCTCTGTCTCCGCTACCTCCGACGCCCATACAAGCAGGGTCGCCGCCGCGAATATCCCCAGCCCGAACACTGCCGACTCGGCGAGCGGTGGCAGTCCGAGGTCGGTGCCTGTCTCTTCCAGCAACCGCAATATCGGTGCCGGGAGCGCCGCCAGCACGGCAATCGCGATGATCGCCCACGCGCGAGCGGGATGGTTTCCGGCGCTGGGCGCCGTGGACGCTTGGAGCATAATCAGGACGCAGTATAACCGCGAGGCTGCTCGTTTGACACCCTTCGTTTGGGAACGATACACTCGTGCCGCTACAGCCAAGGGCGAATCACGTCATCGTAAGCGAAGCCGAAACGCGTCGCGACGGGAGAAAGGGCTATCGTTGGCTCAATCGAACGACGGTACCGGAAGGCAAGAGTGGTTACAAGGCGCCTACGCCCGCTCCACGGCGAAGGCGCCCGAGCGGGACTACCCGTTCGACACCTCTGACGGGGCTATCGTTGAGCCGCTATACGGCCCCGACAGCCTGAACGGCTGGGACTACAACAGCCAGTTGGGCTTCCCGGGCGAATTCCCGTACACGCGCGGAGTTCAACCGACGATGTACCGCGGCCGGCTCTGGACTATGCGCCAGTACGCCGGCTTCGGCGACGCTGAGGAGTCCAACCGCCGCTATCGCTACCTGCTAGAGCAGGGCCAGACCGGCCTTTCCGTTGCTTTCGACCTGCCCACACAGATCGGCTACGACTCCGACCACCCCATGGCTGAAGGCGAGGTCGGCAAAGTCGGCGTCGCCATCGCCTCTCTAGCCGACATGGAGCTCCTGATGAAGGACATTCCGCTGGAGAAGGTCACAACCTCCATGACCATCAACGCCACCGGCGCGATCCTTCTCGCCTTCTACGTCGCGTTGGCGAAGAAGCAGGGCGCCGACCTTTCGAAGCTCGGCGGCACCACCCAGAACGACATCCTCAAGGAGTACATCGCGCGCGGCACCTACATCTTCCCGCCTGAAGGCTCCATGCGCCTGATCACCGACGTCTTCGCTTGGTGCAAGGACAGCCTCCCGGCCTGGAACACCATCAGCATCAGCGGTTACCACATGCGGGAAGCCGGCTGCACCGCCATCCAGGAGGTCGCGTTCACCTTCGCCAACGCCATCGCCTACTGCGAAGCGGCGCTCAAGGCGGGGCTCGAATTCGACGAGTTCGCCCCGAGGCTCTCGTTCTTCTTCGCCTCCTTCACCAATCTGATGGAGGAAGTCGCCAAGTTCCGCGCCGCCCGCCGGATGTGGGCGCGTCTGGCGAAGGAGCGGTTCGGCGCGCAGGATGCCCGCTCCATGATGCTGCGCTTTCACACCCAAACCGGTGGCTCTACGCTTACCGCCCAGCAGCCGGAGAATAACATCGTGCGGACAGCGATCCAGGCCCTCGCCGCGGTGTTCGGCGGGACCCAGTCACTGCACACCAACTCCATGGACGAGGCGCTAGCCCTACCGACTGAGAAGGCCGTGCAAATCGCGCTGCGGACGCAGCAGGTGATTGGCTACGAGTCCGGAGTCGCCGACGTGATAGACCCTCTGGGCGGGTCCTACTACGTGGAAACCCTCACCGACCGCATCGAAGCCGAGGCGATGAAGTACATCGACCGCATCGAGGACATCGGCGGCGCCATGCGGGCGATCGAAATGGGCTATCAGCAGCGCGAGATCCAGGAGGCTTCCTTCCGCTATCAGATGTCGGTCGACAACGGCCATCGCACCGTCGTGGGCGTGAACCAGTTCCGCACCGAAGAAGAACAGCGTCCGGACATCCTGCGTGTCCGTCAGGAGGTAGTGAAGCGCCAGGTCGAGCGTCTGAACCGCGTCCGCGCCGAACGCGATGACGCCACGGCCCAGAACCTGCTGAACGTACTCGAAGGCGCCGCTCGCTCGGACGTGAACCTGATGCCCGTCTTGATTGAGTGCGTCGAGAGTTACGTGACCATAGGCGAGATCTGCCAGGTCCTCCGCGGCGTCTTCGGCGAGCAGCGCGAGTTCCACGTCTTCTAAGTCTCAGCGATGGGCAAGGAAGACCTCCTCAAAGCCCTCGACGCCGAATTCGACGCTCTCCTTCAGGCGGTAGACGGCCTAACCGAGGACCAGCTGAGCCAGGTTTGGTACGGTGAGTGGTCCGCCAAAGACATCCTGTCTCACTGCGCCGGCTGGCATCACGAAATGATCGGCGTGTTCGACCGCATCGTTCGCGGCGAGCGGCCCATCCCCGAGGACGCCGACTACAGCACCAATCCGCACTTCTGGAACGAGCGCTTTGCCGGCCAACTTCGTGGTAAGAGCGGAGCGCAAGTTGTCGCGGAGTTGAAGTCCAGCAAGAACGCCTTCGTGGAGGCCGTACGTAAAGTCGCCGAAGACAAGTTTGAGGAAGGACGCACCGCGCATCGAGTCCTGCACATCATCAGCCTTGACCACTACCCCGAACACGCCGCCCCGATTCGCGAGTGGCGTGAACGCGAGGGCATATGACGGCGACCCGCTCGCGAGCCCGGCTCCTCACCGACCTGGGCGCGGCGCGCTCCACCCTGCTGAAGGCGGTGTCCGGTCTGGCCGAGGAGCACATGTCCCAACCTGGGCCTGACGGCTGGTCCATTAAGGACCACCTCACTCACGTCACCTTCTGGGACGAAATTCGCTACTGGGAGATAGGCCGCGTCTCTCGCGGCGGCGGGCCAGGCTTTGCGGCCATGGATGCGGATCAAACGGACGCTCTCAACGGCCTCATCGCGACTCTCCGGCGTGGCCTGAGCGTTGGCCAGGTGATGGCCGACCTGGAATTCGCGCGATCACGCGTGCTGGAAGCGATTGCCGCGGCCCCAGAACGTGCGCTGGACGAGGAGCATTACGGGGACCCCGCGGTCGACGGCAGCATAGCCCATGATGCCGAACACGCCGCCGCTATCATGGCCTGGCGCGAGCGGGAGGGGATCTAACTTGGCCACCAAAGAGCAACTACTGGCGGAACTCGACGAAGCGTTTGGGGAGCTCTTATCCGCCCTCGAAGGCCTCACGGATGAGCAGATCCTGCGCACCTGGTACGACGGTTGGAGCGTACGCGACATCCTCGGCCACATCATTGGCTGGCATCACGAGATGGACGACGCGCTGGAGCGTATTTCGCGCGGCGAGCGCCCGGTCCCTGAGGGCGTGAACTACGACGACTCGGACGCCCACAATGCGCGCTTCGTCCAGACCTGGCAGTCCGCGAGCCCCCAGGCGATCCTGGAAGAACTGCGCGTGAGCAAAGACCTTTTCGCCGCCGCCGCGCGCGACGTGCCGGAGGATCGCTTCGCCGAGGGCCGCGCCGCCCATCGCATCCTGGTCGGCACCGGCGCGGAGCACTACCGTGAGCATGCCCCCGCGATCCGGGACTGGCGCAAGAAGGAAGGGATATGATCGAGAAGATCCACCACATCGGCATCGCCGTCCACACCCTCCGCGCCTGTCATTCTGAGCGGCAACCAATCTTGTGCGCGGAAGACCGTCCCTACGCGAAGGAATCTGTCCGTGCCCGCAGCGCCGTTACAGCATGTGTTCCGGGACCCTGCCGCGACAATCTCCGTGCGCACGAAGACGTCGCCGTCCACACCCTCCGCGCCTGTCATTCTGAGCGGCAACCAATTACGTGCGCGGAAGACCGTCCCTACGCGAAGGAATCTGTCCGTGCACGCGGCGCTGCCATAGCACGTGTCCCGGGACCCTGCCGCGACCATATCCGTGCGCACGAAGGCATCGTCGTCCACACCCTGCGCGCCTGTCATTCTGAGCGGCAATCAAATTCGCGCGTGGAAGACCGTCCCTACGCGAAGGAATCTGTCCGTGCACGCAGCGCTGTCCTAGAACGTGTCCCGGGACCCTGCCGCGACCATATCCGTGCGCGCGAAGACGTCGCCGTCCACAACTCCCGCGCCTGTCATTCTGAGCGGCAACCAATCTCGTGCGCGGAAGACCGTCCCGACGCGAAGGAATCTGTCCGTGCACGCGGCGCTGCCATAGCACGTGTTCCGGGACTCTGCCGCGACAATCTCCGTGCGCGCGAAGACATCGCCGTCCACAGCCTCCGCGCTTGTCATTCTGAGCGGCAACCAATCTCGTGCGCGGAAGAGAGTCCCTACGTGAAGGAATCTGTCCGTGCACGCGGCGCTGCCATAGCACGTGTTCCGGGACCCTGCCGCGACCATCTCCGTGCGCACGAAGACGTCGGAGCTCACGCATGATCGACAAGATCCACCACATCGGCATCGCCGTCCACAGCCTCGACGAAGCCCTCAAGTTCTACCGCGACACCCTCGGCCTCCACGTGCACGCGTCAGCCGAAGTAGCGGACCAGGGCGTCAGGGCCGCCCTGCTCACCATCGGTCAGAGCGAGATCGAGCTGCTGCAGCCGCTGTCAGCCGATTCCCCGGTGGGCAAGTTCCTCGAGAGGAAAGGCGAGGGGCTTCACCACATCTGCTTCCAGACGCCGGACGTCGACGCGGAACTCGAGGACCTGAAGCGGAAGGAAGTCCCGCTGGTGGACCAGAAGCCCCGTCGGGGCATCGCCGGCATGATCTGCTTCCTCCACCCTAAAGCGAGTCGCGGCGTCCTCGTCGAGCTCGCCACCCCCATCGAATGATCGATGTCCGATAACCCTCCGGCAGAGTCCCGTGAGCGCAGAGAACTGCCGGGCAAGGAAGCCATCGCCGGTATGCGCGACATCAGCGAGGAGACGGCGCAGAAGCTGATCGGCCTCATCGAGAGCAGTCACCCCGTGCGCGCCCTCCGTGGCAGCCAGGTGGCGACCGCGATCGTCGCCACCATCGGCCTGGCGCTGTTCATCGTAGGCGTAGAGCGCGCCGCTGAAGACATACCCATCATCAAGAACGAGTGGGGCTCCATCATCGTCGGACTCGCCTTTCTGGCCGCCGCTGGCGCCCTCCTCCGCAGGCTGACACACTGATGCTCCCGGTCCGGCGCATCGACCACATCGTTGCCCTGGTGCGAGACGCGCCGCTGGCCATCGACGACTACACGCGGCGCCTTGGCTTCCCGCTGAGCTGGACGCTCAGCGCGGGCGCTGGCTGGCAGAGCAACGCGGTCTGGCTCGGAAACGCCAGCCTCGAGCTGCTTCAGCCGGCCCCAGAGAGCGCCGAAGGTCCTTTCGGCTCGTTCTTCCAGAACGCGCTGGACAAGCACGATGAGGGCCTGTTCATGCTGGCCTTCGAGCCTGCACCCATAGACGAGGCGATCGCTGACTTGCGATCGCGCGGCGCCACCGTCACCGATCCCGTCGCCAGTCGCGTCCAGAACGCGGAGATGCGCGCGGACCAGCGCGGCTTCACCAACGCCTTCATCAGCCGCCGCTCGACGGCAGGAGTCAACACGTTCCTTTGCCAGTACGACACGCCGTTCATCCCCGTCGACACAGGAGGAGGACCCTTGAAGATCAAGAAGCTCGACCACGTAGTCATCGCCACCGAAGACCTCGAAGACGCAACGAGCGTCTGGGCGCGTAACATCGGCCTCAAGGCAGACGCCTCACTCGACAGGCCCCTGGGGGCAGGCTTCAAAGTGGCGCGCCTGCCCATCGGCGACTCGTTCCTGGAGCTCGTTCAGCCCGTCGCCACGGAAGGCCGCTTCTACGAGCAGTTCCAGTTGCGCGGCGAAGGCCTCTTCTCCATCAGCCTGCAGGTGGAAGACCTCGATGAGGCGGTCTCCTATCTGCGCGGCAACGGCGCGAAGGTCTCAGACCCGGAGCCCAGCATCTGGCCCGGTGCCCGAGTCGCCCGTATCAACCAGTCGTCCACTCACGGCGTCTCCATCCAGCTCATAGAACGGCGGTAGGGGGGTGCCGACGCCGGTACCGTGGGTTGCTCCTCGCTGACCCCGTGCCACTTCCCCCTTAGACCTCCCGCCCATTCGTGCTATCCTCAGGCCGGAGGCTCTCCAATGTTCACGCCAAACTGCAGTCCCATAGCTCCCGTAGCCGCTCACTTGATTGCACGCACCCCCACGGCTTTGCATGACGCCCAATCAACCGAAAGCACCCATAACACGCCAACTCCACACACGACCCGCGCCGAAAAAAGAAAAATCGCACAACACCCAATCAACACCAAACGGGAAATCACACCAACCAATCAAAATTCGTACGGGAAACCCCCTTTGATTGCCCGTCGCTTTCGCTTGACTGCCCATGCCCTGACGCCTGACGCCTCCCTCTTGCTATAATCCCCCCCAGGAGGTCGCCCTTCAAACATGACTCAGGAAGCCAAGCTGAAGATCATCATCGCCAAGCCGGGCCTCGACGGGCATGACCGGGGCGCAAAAGTAGTCGCCAGAGCGCTGCGCGACGCTGGCTTCGAGGTCGTCTACACAGGCATCCGCCAGACGCCCGAAATGATCGCCGAAACCGCCCTTCAGGAGGACGCTGATGTGATTGGCCTATCGATCCTCTCCGGCGCCCACCTGGAGCTCTTTCCGCGCATCGTCGAAGAGCTCAAGAAGCGGCGTATGGATGACGTCGTCCTCTTCGGCGGTGGCATCATCCCTCGGGAGGATATCCCGATACTCGAGAAACTCGGGTTCAAAGGCATCTTCGGCCCGGGCTCCTCCACGCTGGATATCATCGCCTGGGTGCGCGACAACGCCCGCCCCCGCGGCGCTTAGCCGCCGCCCAACGTGACCTCCGATCTCGTTGAAAGCCTCCTTAAGGGCGATAAGAGGGCCCTGACCCGCGTCTTGACGTTCGTGGAGAACGGGTACGCGCAGGGCCGGGACGCCATCCGAGCCCTGTACTCCCACGCCGGGCGGGCGCATATCGTGGGCATCACCGGGCCCACCGGCTGCGGCAAGAGCACCCTCACGGGAACGCTCGCCCGCGCCTACCGCAAGCAGGGCTTCAGCATCGGTATCGTCGCCGTTGACCCCACGAGCCCGTTCTCACATGGCGCCCTCCTGGGCGACCGCATCCGCATGCAGGACCTCACGGCTGACCCGGAGGTGTTTATCCGCAGCATGGCTACGCGCGGTGCGCTGGGTGGCCTCGCTGCGGCGACCAACGACGTCGTCACGGTACTCGACGCCGCCGGGAAGGACGTGATCATCGTGGAGACCGTCGGGGCCGGTCAGGATGATCTGGAGATCGCAGATACTGCGCACACCGCTATCGTCATCAACATCCCGGGCGCCGGCGACGACATGCAGGCGATCAAGGCTGGCATCCTGGAGATCGCGGATATCCTCGTCGTCAACAAGGCAGACCTGCCCGGTGCGGAGAGCGTCTACAAGCAACTTCACATCTTCATGAGCCTGGATAGGAACGAAGGCTGGCACGTGCCCATCGTTAAGACTGTCGCCCACAAGGATCAAGGCACCAGCGAGCTCTTGGACGCGATCAGCGCCCATCGCGCCTATCTCAGCGAGTCCGGGCGCCTCGAAGAGATGCGACTTCACCGTGCTCGCCGTCAACTTCTCTCGATCACCCAATCGATGCTCCTGCGCCGGGTACTCGAGAGCGAAGCGGCTGGGTTGGAGGAGCTGGTCGCCGCCGTAGCCTCCCGCGAACTCGACCCACACACCGCCGTTGATCGGTTGATTGAGGCCACAGAGTCTTGACCTCGCATCACGCGATATAATGTACGCGGCCTCGATTTACGAGGCCGTTAACTAAATGCAAATACTCCAGCACGGTCCGGCGTTGCCCCTGCCCTTGCAGGAAGACGCGACGCAGATCACCGGCGTCGGCCCCGAACTCGCGGCCGTGATTCTCGTTCTGAGCGTTCTCTTGTATGCCCTTGTCAACAGCGTGGAAATCGCGATCATTGCGGTCAGCCGGATCCGCGTGAGGCACCTGGTGGAGCAGGGAAGCTCCTCGGCGAGAGCCCTCGAACGGCTTCAAGCCAACCAGGAGCGCTTCTTTGCCTTCATCGTCATCCTTCAGAACTTGTCGGTCGTGCTCGCGGCGTCAATGGGCAGCATCCTCGCGGCCGAGATCGTGGGCGGCCCCGCGGGCCTCATCCTCGGCACGATAGCGATGACGCTGGCCATAGCCCTGCTCGGGGAGGTCACTCCGAAGGTGCTGGCTGCCCATGCCGGCGCGCGCTACCCGTTGCTTGTCGCCCGGCCCGTGGAGATGCTCATGTGGGTATCGCGCCCGCTCGTTACGATAATGGCCGCCGCGCCCGGCCTCTTTTCGCGCGTTATCTTTGGCTCCCGGGAGGGCCTCACGCAGACCGTCACGGAGGCCGAGCTGCGCATGTTGATTGACATCGGTGCGGAGGAGGGCGCGGTGGAGGAGTCGGAGGCGGCGCTGCTCGAGCGTGTCTTCCACTTCGGCGACCGTCGCGTAAACGAGGTCATGGTTCCGCGTACGGAGGTCGTCTGGCTCTCAAAGGGCGCTGCTATCTCGGATTTCTATCAGGCGTTCGCGGCGAATCCCCATTCCCGCTTCCCCGTATACGAACAATCGCCGGACAACGTCATCGGCCTCGTGGGCATCAAGGATGTGCTGCGCGGCATCTCAGAGGGGCAACTCCAGACAGATTCACCGATAGACCTCGCCATGCGTCCCGCCATGTTCGTGCCCGAAACGAAGTTTGTTGGCACGCTCTTCTTCGAAATGCAAAGGGCGGGCCATCAAATGGCCATCGTCGTCGACGAGTACGGCGGAACAGCCGGACTGGTCACCCTGGAGATGCTGCTTGAGGAGCTCGTCGGCTACATGAGCGATGAGCTGCGCCGCCACGAAACCGAGTTCGTCGCCGTGGACGAAAGGACCGTCCAGATCGACGCCGGCATGACGATTCACGACGCCAATGAAGAGCTCGATCTCGAACTGCCGGCGGGGGACTATGAGACCGTGGCGGGTTTCGTCCTTAGCCAGCTGGGCCGCATCCCGGAACAGGGGGAGCAGCTCACATACAACGGTCTGCGCATCGCCGTTACGCGCGTCATTGGCCGCAAGGTCGAAGAAGTGACCGTCACCCGCCTCCAGTCTTGAAAACTCAGCGCCTCCGCATCCACTACAAGCTCAACGGTGAAGCTGCCGAACTGGCGCATCGCGAACTGGTCGCTGCTCTGGAGGGCGCTTGCCGCACCGGCGGGGCGCCCCTCGCTTACTCCCAGGGAAAGCGTCCGTCACCGCAGATCACCCTGGCGGCGCCGCTCCCTCTGGGTGTCACCTCCGATTGCGAGCTTGCCGATCTCTACCTGGAGGCACGGCTACAACCCAACGAGTTCCGTGAGCGCCTAGCAGCTCATCTGCCCGATGGTATGTGCCTGTTGGCCGCAGAGGAGGTGGGCCTGGACAGTCCCTCGCTCCCATCGCTATTGCGCTGGGCCGAGTACGAACTGCAGTGTCCCTGGGGCGATCTGAGCGCCGAGGATCTTACGGTCGGCGTCCGCCGCCTCCTCGCCGCCCATTCGCTGCCATCCGAATATCGGCGAGAGAGCAAAGTACGGGCATACGATTTGCGACCGCTCGTACTCGGTATATGGATTGGAAACGAGCCGGCTGGCGATGCCGTGCATCATCTCAGCATGCGGCTCCGTGCAGAACCGGACGCCACCGGACGCGCCGACCAGGTTGCCTTGGCGCTTGCCCTGCCGCAGCCTTGGCGAATTCGCCGTACAAGGCTCCAACTAGAAGAGATTCAGGCCGCCGTCAGCGCGTATCGCCGCGGCCCGGTCAGTGGCTGGGAGTAGCCGATGCGGCTATACCTGGTCCGTCACGGCGAGACTGAATCTAATCGTAAAGGGCTGGCGCTGGGACGGGCAGACGTCCCCCTCAACGACACAGGCCGCGAGCAGGCCCAACGCGTCGCAAACGCTCTCGCCGCGGAGCCGCTGGCCGCCGTCTACAGCAGCCCCCTTGCGCGCACGCTTGACACCGCGCGCGCCCTGGCAGGCAGGCATTCCCTTGAGGTGCAGATTGAGCCCGGCCTGATCGAAATGGACATTGGCGAGGCGGACGGACTCACTTTCGCTGAGGTGCGCTCCCGCTGGCCGGGTCTGCTGGAAGCGTGGGTGGGGGCAGATGGGCCCCAGCGACCGATGCCTGGTGGTGAGCGGCTTGTCGACGTACAGCATCGAGTTTCGCGGACTACCCAGGCCTTAGTGCTCCGCCACCCGAACGAGGCCATATGCGCCGTGACTCACAACTTCGTCATCCTTTCTTTGCTTTCAAGCGTCCTGCAGATAGAACTCGCCAACTTCCGGCGCCTGCGGCACGGCGTCGCAGCAGTCTCCGTCCTCGAAATAACCCCGCGTCGCACGCGCGTGCTCCGCCTCAACGACGCGTGCCATCTGGATCCCACGCGCTAACCAGTAGCGGCGCGCCGCGTTCTACACTGTTGCCCGCCAAATACGGGCGTGCTAGGATTCAGCGAAAGGTACAAGTGTTTAAGCGCTTACCCGAAATTTCGACCGCCAGAGTCATTGTCGCGGTCACCGTCTTGGTAGTTGTCTACTTCCTCGTCACCGGGGCGCTCAACGCGGTTCGCTCCTATCAGTTGCGCCAGCAGGCAGGACAGCTCCGCACGGAGATACAGGACCTGCAGACCCGTTACCAGCGGTTGGAAGCCCTGAAAGAGTACATGAACTCTGACGAATACATCGAGGCTGTCGCTCGAGAGCAGCTCGGCCTCGTTCGCGAAGGAGAGATCAGCTTCGTCGCTATCTCCACCCAGCCGACGCCCACGCCGGCTCCGGGGGAAAACCAGCCCGACCTCTGGTGGGACGTCCTGATCCGGTAGCATCACCGCGCTGACCGCCGGAGCGCCAGCGCGCTACAATCGCAGAGGCGCGGCCAACGCGCCCTGCAATCATGGATCGCAACGTATACACGCCTGGGCCCGGGCGTCACGCCCAAATCTACAACCGCGTCTCGGATGAAATGCTGAGATCAGGGTGTATTCGTCGGGGCGAGAGGGTGATCGTCGCTGTCTCTGGCGGCCAGGATTCCGTTGCGCTCATCGCCATCCTGTCCTTCCTGCGTCCCACGCTAGACATCCAGCTCAGCCTGGCATATTTCGATCATCAGCTGCGGGGAAGGAAAGAGACGGCTGGCGACCTCACCTTCGTGCAAAGCCTGGCAAAGCAAGTGGGGTACCCCTTTGCCGCGGCCGGCGGCGACGTCCGCGCGTACGCTAAAGAGCATCGGCTCTCGATCGAAGATGCAGGCCGGCGGTTGCGTTATGCATTCTTGCGGGATCAGGCGCGGCTCATCGGGGCGACCGTCATCGCCACCGGGCACACGGCGAGCGATCAGGCGGAAACGGTTCTTATGCGCATCATCCGGGGCACCGGGCTGGATGGGCTGAAAGCGATGGTGCCGCGGGCGGCGTGGCCATTCGAAGGTCTTGGACCAGACCTTGTCCGGCCCCTTCTCTCCGTGGACCGAGCCGATACCGAGTTCTACTGTCGGGGGCTGGGCATCTCGCCAAGGGATGACCATAGCAATCGCCTTCTCGATGCCACGAGGAATCGGGTTCGCCACCAGGTGCTTCCGTTGCTTCGGGAATTGAACCCCCGCGTCGACGAGGCGCTGGTACGCCTCGCCCGGTACGCCGAGGGCTACGCATCCTACGTGGATCGGCAGGCTAGTGGGGTGTGGCCCCTTGTCGCTACCGAAACACCCAACCAGATCAGCTTTCGCCGGAACGATTTCGACCGTCTGGAGAGCAGCCTGCGGTCACGACTTCTCATCCTCGCGTTCCGGCGTCTGGCAGGCGAGTCGGGCGAGATCGGGGGCGTTCACATCGACCGCGCGTTATCGCTCACCCCCAAACGCAATTGGCGAATGTCCTTGCCCGGTGGGCTGCGGCTTCTCGCCGGAACCTCCAACATACGTCTGATAGCAGGGGACGATACACTTCCAAAGACCATTGGGGAAACGAAATTATCTGTTCCCGGACGGACCCGCTCAAACGGGTGGATTGTCAGTGTGGAGCACTTGCCGGCTCCGAAGGGGCCACCGTGTTCGTCACCCGGCGTGGCGCTGCTGGACGCCAGCAAGATCGGAGACCAACTGACCGTTCGCTCTCGCCGCCCCGGTGACCGCCTTCGGCCGCTCGGACTTGGCGGCGAGAAGAAGCTTCAGGACATTCTCGTCGACGCCAAAGTCCCGCGCGAGGAGCGAGATGGCGTGCCGCTCCTCTGCGCGCCCTGGGGCATCGCCTGGGTCGTCGGACACTGCATCGACGAACGGGCGGCGCTCACCCCCGCGACGACAAAATATCTGCGCATCCGCATGCGAAGAAGCCCGGATAGCCATTGACACGCCCAGCCGGAGCCGGTACACTTCCCCCTTGGTAGATTCCCAATCGCGATAGCCAAGACGAGGGCCTGCCGGGCGGTGTGAAACCAGCCGTTGGGCTCTCGATTTGCGTTGTCCGGGGCACCTTAACAACTGCATAGTGGAAGGAAGTGCGAGGCTCTCAAGCATTACGAGCTTGGACATTGAATCTGAATCTTTTTGATGAGGGTTTGATCCTGGCTCAGGACGAACGCTGGCGGCGCGCTTTACGC
>CAZLDI010000030.1:0-17374 GCA_964558415.1 uncultured Dehalococcoidia bacterium | reverse complement strand
ATCGAGGAGGCGCTCGAAGCGCGTGTCATCGAGGAGATGGGCCAGCCCGGCCGCTACCGCTTCACGCATGCGCTGATGCAGGAGACGCTGCTCGACGAGCTCTCGACGACGCGCCGCGTGCGCATACACGGGCAGGTGGGCGAGGCGCTGGAGCGGCGCTGGGGCGCGCGCGCCGATGAGCGCGCCACGCGGCTTGCGGTGCACTTCGTCGAAGCGGCGATGCTATCGCCGCGCCACACCGCCAGTGCCGTGCACTACGCGAAGCTGGCGGCGCAGCAGGCAGAGGCGCAGTTCGCCTGGGAGGTCGCGGCGCGCCACTATGAGCACTGCCTCGCCCTCGTCAGCGAGGCCGACGACGCGCTTGGCGAGGACGAAGCGGCGTTGCTCACAACCCTGGGAATCTGTTCCCGCAACGACGGCGAGTGGCGCGCCGGGTGGCGCTCGCTGATGCGCTCGGTCAGCCTCTACAAGGACCATGGCGACGCGGCCAATATGGCACGCGTGACGCTGGAGGCGCTGCTGATCGACGCCCCTCCCGCGCGCCAGCTCGCGCTGATCCAGGACGCGCTCTCTGTCTTGGGGGACAGCGACCCGTACCTGGAGGCTAGATTGTTGGGTCGCCTCACCTTCCCCGACTGGGACCCTTCGCTCGGCGCCGAGGAATCCGGGCGCGTCCGGCAGCGCGCAGCGGCGCTGGCCGGTGCACACGGGTTCGAGGACGTGCAGGCGCTACTCCTGGCTAGCGATGCTTCGAGGGCGTTCTTTGATTCAGATTTCGAGCGGGCTGCGTCGCTGAACGATCAGGCATACGAGCTTTTTGCCCGGCTGGGCAGGCCGACCGAGGCAGCACAATCGCTTTTCCAACGCGCCAATGCCATCCTCATTCCCGGGCGCCTCGATGAGGGAAAGGCGGCCCTGGAGGGGGCGTTCAATTACGCGCACGGCCACCATATCCGCTGGTTCGAGAACAACAGCGCCGCCATCCGCGCCACGCTGACCTTCGCGCGCTGCGACTTCGCCGGATTCGAGACACTGGCGGAAGAGCGCTCCGGTGACGTCGGCTATCCTATCCCGCTGTTGAAGGCTTGGCGGGCCGAGATGCAGGGGGAGCACGAACGAGCGCTGAACCTGCTGCCTGACCCTGCCATCGCCGGCGGCTTTCCCATGTACCTCTCTCACATCCTGGCGGCGCACGCGCGTGTGATGTTCAACGCCGGCCGCATCGACCAGGCACAGCAGGAGTTCACGCGACTGCGCGAGGCCATAAAGGCCATCCCGTCGGCGACGATCCACGACGGCGTGGCGATACACGGTGGTGCGCTCGCTCAACTTGACGAGGCCTTACCGCATCTGGCCGACGATGTGTTTATGGAAGCGGCGGAGAAGCACGTGCGCGGCTGGCAGGAAGCGCTATCGTTCCCGTTCTACGACTCGATCGCAGGGCGCTGTTGGAGCCGGATCTTCGCGGACATCGTGCTGCATCGAGGGTCGGTCGACGAGGCGGAGGAGTCCTATCAGAGAACCCTGGCCTGGTGCGAGCGTGAAGGTTTGCCGATCGAGGTGGGGCGGTGCCTGCAGGGCCTCGCGGAGGTGGCCGCTCGCCGCGGCGAGCGGGCGGAGACGCTGCAACTGCTCGACCGCGCGGCGGCGCTCTTCCAGCAGCACGGCGCCAGGCTCTACCTGGACCGCGTCATCGCCCGGAAGCTGGAGCTGCAGGGGATCTCGTCCGGCGACATCCGCACCTCGATCGATATGGTGGCCGCATCGGTGCAGCGCGAACGCCCCGAAATCAGCGTGCACGCGGCCCCCGACGGCACCGTCACGATCATGTTCAGCGACATCGAGGGCTCAACAATGTTGACGGAACGGCTGGGCGACAAGGCTTGGGTCGCCGTGCTGAAAGAGCACAACGCGATCGTGCGGGAGCAGGTGAAGGCCCACGGCGGCTTCGAGGTGAAGAGCGAGGGCGACGGGTTCATGGTGGCATTTCAGTCGGCCGCGAAGGCACTGGAGTGCGCGAGCGCCGTCCAGAAGGCGCTGGCGGAGCGCAACAAGAGCGCGGATCAGCCGGTGATGGTGCGCATGGGGTTGCACACGGGGGAAACGATAAAGGAAGGGGAGGACTTCTTCGGCAAGAACGTGATCCTGGCGGCGCGCATCGCCGCGCAGGCGAAGGGCGGTGAGATACTCGTATCCGGACTGCTTAAGGCGCTGGTGGAGAGTGGCGGCGACGTCGTCTTCAGTGAGGCCCGCGAGGTGAAGCTAAAGGGGTTGAGCGGATCTCATCCGATACATGAACTCATCTGGTCCGGGGATGGACGGTCGGACCTCGCGCCGGCGGGTAGCGATAACGCGGCTGATCCTGGGTAGACTTCACCGGGGAGCAGTTTATGACCACAGTCTTTGACCTCGCGCACGCATACGTCGACAAGCTGGCTGCGCTCGATCCGAACCTCGCGACGGCGCTCGGCATCCCCGGTCACGAGCGCGAGATGACGGACTATTCGCCGGACGGGCAGGCGGCGGTCGCCGCTCTGAACCGGCGTACCGCCACAAAGCTGGGATCGACACCGGTTGAGTCGGAGCAGGACCGGATCGCCCGCGCTGTGATGCTGGAGCGCCTGGCTGTCTACGCGGACCTTTTCGAGGCAGGCGAACACTTCAGCGATCTGAACAACATCGCCAGCCCGCTCCAGGACGTGCGCCAGGTGTTCGACCAGATGGCGAAGGAGACGCCGGAGGACTGGGCGGACGTCGCCGTGCGCCTACGTCTCGTGCCGCTGGGGTTGGCGGGGTACCGAACGACGCTGGAAACTGGGATGCGGCGAGGTGCAACCGCCTCGAAGCGGCAGACGCTGGAGGGCGTGCGGCAAGCGGAGACGTGGGCGGGGCTGGTGGAGGGCCAGGCAGGCTTCTTCGACATGCTTCTCGAAGGATCGAGGAAGGAGGAAGGAGGAAGGGGCGGGCGCCGTGACCTGGAGGAAGGCGTGCGCGCGGCGAAGGAGGGGTACGCCGCGATGGCGCGCTGGCTGCGCGAGGTGTATCTGCCGGCGGCGAAAGAGCGCGAGGGGTGTGGCGAGGAGCGGTACCAGATGCGCAACCGGGTGTTCAGCGGGTGCTCGCTCGACGCTAAGGGGACTTACCAGTGGGGCTGGGATGAGCTGCACCGCGTGGAGCGCGAGATGCGTGAGACGGCGGAGCAGGTCCTGCCGGGCGCGAGTGTGGCCGAAGCCAAAGACTTCCTGGAGTCAGACGACTCGCGCGCGGTCGCTGGCGCGGAGGCGTATCAGCGCTGGCTGCAGGAGCTGCATGACGAAGCACTGGCGGCGATGCACGGGACGCACTTCGACATCCCCGAGCAGGTGCGGCGCATCGAGGTTATGATCCCACCGCCCGGCGGGGCGCTGATCCCGTACTACACGGGGCCCTCGGAGGACTTTTCGCGGGCCGGGCGCACGTGGTGGCCGATCGGCGAGCGTACACGGTTTCCAGTGTGGCGCGAGGTATCGATCGCGTATCACGAAGGCGTGCCGGGCCATCACCTTCAGATTGGGGCGACGATGTGCCTGGGCGATCAGCTATCGCGCTATCAGCGGGTGCTCTGCTTCGTCTCGGGGCACGGCGAAGGCTGGGCGCTCTACTCGGAGCGTCTGATGGGGGAGCTGGGTTTCCTGGAGCGCCCGGACTACTACCTCGGGATGCTCTCGGCCCAGGCGATGCGCTGCGTGCGAGTGATCATCGACATCGGCGCTCACCTGGAGCTCCCGATACCGGCGGGTGAGAGCTTCCACCCGGGTGAGATGTGGGACCACGACCTGATGCTGGAGTTCGCGGTAGCGCGCGCGCATCAGCCGAGGGAGTTCCTCGAAAGCGAGATAGTGCGCTACCTGGGCTGGCCTGCGCAGGCAATCAGCTATAAGGTGGGCGAAAGGAAGTGGCTGGAGGCGCGGGAAGCGGCCCGCCGGCGCATGGGCGCGTCGTTTGACCTGAAGACGTTTCACACAGAGGCGCTGGGCCTGGGGCCGATGGGGCTGGAGATGCTGGAGCGGGAGTTAGGAGGCGGGTAGGGCCCGATGGGGGTCCGCTCACCGCACAGGGCAGGGCTAGCCCTGCCCTTATGAGTAGGCGGCGGCCAGCTGAAGCCGGGCGACGAAAGCGGGAGTCAGCGGCGGGTCGGTCCGGTGACGGGCGTCTCGCCAGAGGGTGAGCTCGCGCAGAATGACGCGGCGCGCGTCCGGGGTGATAGGCGCTGCGTGCGGACTGGACGGGGGCGCTTCCCAGGCGTAGACGTCTTCGGCGGCAACTCCGACGAGACGGGCCAGTTCGTTGGGCATCAGGCCGTGCGCGATGCGCAGCCTTCGCAGTTCATAAGCTTCCATCTTCATATCCTCCAACCTGTACATCGGTTCGAGCCCATGGTGGCACACTGGAGTAAAGTTGCTATCTGGTTTAGATATAATGGCCGGGCCTGGGAGCGTCGGAAGGATGAGGCTCAGCGGGATCGGGAGTCGCCTACCCCCTCCCCTTCCTCTACACTCCCCGCTCCGTTCAAGATGACATAACCCGAAGGAGGTTGCGATGCTTACGCTTGTACCAGAAGAGATTGAGCGCTACGCGATGGCGCATTCGACACCGTTGCCGCCGTTACTGGAGGAGTTGACTGCGGTTACGCAGGAGAAGCTGGGGCCGCTGGCACGGATGCTGTCCGGGCAGCTTGAGGGCACGCTTCTTCAGATGCTGATCGCGGCGACGGGCGCCCAGCGCGTGCTTGAGGTGGGAATGTTTACAGGGTTCAGCGCTCAGATGATGGCGGCGGCACTGCCTGACGATGGGGAGCTGGTCACCTGCGAGATCGACCCGAAGGCGGTCGAAATCGCGCGTGGTTTCTTTGCTCGAAGCCCGCACGGAGACAAGATCCGGATCGCTGAGGGGCCGGCCCTGGAGTCGATGAAGGCGTTGGAACCGGGCTTCGACTTGGTGTTCATCGACGCGGACAAGGAGAACTACATCAACTACTACGAGGAGGCGCTACGGCTGCTCTCGCCGCGCGGGACCGTCGTTGTCGACAACGTGCTCTGGAGCGGGCGCGTGCTGGATCCCAAGGACGAACGCGATCGCGCGATCGTGGCGTTTAACGAACACGTCTCACGCGACCAGCGGGTGACGCAGGTGGTGCTGACCGTTCGAGACGGGGTCATGCTGGTGCGCCGCCGCTAGGTCTACATCAGCCGAACGTCAACACCGTACGGGCGACCTCACCCTCCTTCATCGCGCGGAAGGCGTCGTTCACGTCTTCCAGGCGGCCCGTGCGCGTGATCATCTCGTCCAGCTTGAGGCGGCCCTGCAGGTAAAAGTCGATGTATTTCGGCATGTCCACGCGGAAGCGGTTGGAGCCCATGATGCTGCCCTGCATCTTGCGCTCGCTCAGGAGCATACGCGCCTCAATCTCCACCCTCTGGCCGATCGGGATCATGCCGATGATGGTTGCCGTGCCGCCGGTGTTGAGGCAGTTGAAGGCTTGCTCGGCCGCTGTTTTCAGGCCGATCGCCTCGAACGCGTAGTCCGCGCCGCCGTTCGTCATCTCCCTGATCGCATCCACGGGATCGCGGGAAGAGGCGTCGACGATGTGGGTCGCTCCGAGTTCGCGAGCCGTGGCCAGCTTGTTTTCGAGCATATCCACCGCGATGATCATGCGCGCGCCGGCGATGCGCGCGCCCTGGATCACCGCCAGGCCGACGCCGCCGGCGCCAAAGACCGCGACCGTAGAGCCGGGCGCGACTTTCGCGGTGTTGAGCGCGGCGCCGACGCCGGTGGTGACGCCGCAGCCGATCAGCGCCGCGGCCTCCAGCGGCATGTCCTCACGGATCTTGACGAGCGCGTTCTCGTGCAGCAGCATCTTTTCAGCGTACCCGGAGACGTTGGCGAACTGATTAATGGGGCTGCCGTTCTGAGATAGCCGCGGCGGATCGGAAGGGCCGCGGCGGGTTTCCGGATTGGCGCAGAGGTTGGGGTGGCCGGTCAGGCACCAGTCGCAGTGCCCGCAGAATACCGAGAGGCAGGCAATGACGTGGTCGCCCGCCTTGACGTAGGTGACCTGCTCCCCCACTTCCTCCACGATGCCGGCAGCCTCGTGGCCGAGCACGCCGGGGACGGGAAACGGCCAGAGCCCCTCAACGAAGTGCAGGTCGCTGTGGCAGACGCCGCTGGCCACCGTGCGCACCAGCACCTCGCGCGCCATCGGTTTCCCGACGTCGATCTCTTCGATGCTAAGCGGTTCGTTGATTCCTCGGAAGACGGCAGCCTTCATGTTTCTGCTCCTCTCGCTTGCGTGGGAAGTTTAGCTTAGACCACACCGCCGCGACAGTAAACGGCTCGCGCTACCGTATAATAAGCGCCGGTCAACAGGAGGTGTGCCAGTGATCAACAAGAAGTTCGTCGCCGCCAAGCCCGAGGATATGGGCATCGATCCGGAGAGGCTGGAGGCCGTGTTCGCGCGAGCCAAACGCGACGTCGATGAGGGAAAGCTGCCGAGCGCGCAGGTCGCCGTCGCGCGCAACGGGAAGATTGCGGGCATGCGGACGTTCGGTCGCGCCGTGCAGGGCGGCGAGGAGAAGCCGGCCACCGAGGAGACGCTGTACGGCATCTTCTCGTCCACGAAGGCGATCGTCGGTGTGGCGGTCTGGCTACTCCTGGAAGACGGCCTGCTGCGATTGGACGAGAGAGTGTCGGATATCATCCCGGAGTTCGGGACCAACGGCAAGGACGTCGTGACGGTAGAGCAGGTGCTGCTGCACACATCGGGCTTCCCGCAGGCGCCGTTCGCGCCGGACCGCTGGCGCGACGGCCGCGAACAGCTGCTGGAGGCGTTCTCGCGCTGGCGGCTGAATTGGGAGCCGGACAGCCGCTGGGAGTACCACCCGACGTCCGCGCACTGGGTGCTTTCGGAAATCATCTACCAGCGGACCGGCGAGGACTTCCGCAAGTTCATCCGCGAGCGGGTTACGGGGCCGATGGGGCTGAACGAGCTGTTCGTGGGACAACCGAAGGAGTATGACGGGCGCGTCGCGGCAGTCTGTCACGTCGGGGAGATCGTGCCGCCACCGGGCGGCTGGGGAGAGGTGACGCCGGAGGCGATCCTGCGCTTCAACGACGCGGTGGGACGGCGGGTTGGGGTTCCCGGCGCCGGAGGCGTCGCGTCAGCGGCGGAGCTGGCGCTGTTCTACCAACCGCTGCTGAACGGCGGCGAGACGCTCGACGGCAAGCGGGTGATCAAGCCGGAGACGATCGAGTTCGCCACAAAGGTGCGGACCAGGGAGCACCACAAGGAGCCGAACCTGGGAATGCCCATCCACCGCGCGCTGAGCGTCGGTGTGGCCGGCGACGACGGCAACGCCTACATGCGCGGCTTTGGGCGGACGGTCTCCGGCCGGGCGTTTGGACACGCCGGCGCGGGCGGTCAGATCGCCTGGGGAGACCCGGACACGGGGATCTCGCTGGGCTACTGCACCAACGGCTTCAACGACTGGATGACGATCGGGCGGCGGATCACGGCGATCAGCAGTCTGGCTGGGGTGTGTGCGCTGGATCAGCCCGTTGTGCGCCAGGAGGTGGCATGAGCAACCAGGTGAGATACGGGCCCCAGACGACGACCGACGAACTGCTCGAGGGCCACGACCTGGCCGGAAAGCGCGTTCTTGTCACCGGTGCCTCTGCCGGGCTCGGCGCCGAGACGGCGCGGGCGCTCGCCGCGCGCGGAGCCGGCGTCGTCATGGCCGTTCGCGACCTCGCCAAGGGCGAGCGAGCCGCAGGCGCTGTCAGGGCCGATGCCGCTCCGAGCGCCAGTGTGGAGCTGTGTGAGCTGGACCTGGCGTCGCTGGCCAGCGTGCGCGCCTGCGCCGGCCGGTTGCTTGCCGAAGGGAAGCCTCTGAACGTCGTGATCGCCAACGCCGGGGTGATGGCCTGTCCTCAGGGCACGACTGAGGATGGATTCGAGACTCAGTTCGGGACCAACCACCTCGGGCATTTTGTCCTCGTCAACCGGTTGATCCCGCTCCTGATAGCGGGCGCCCCCGGCCGCGTGGTGGTGCTATCTTCTTCGGGGCACCGCATGTCTGACGTAGACCTCGACGACCCCGGCTTCGAACGTACACCCTACGATCCGTGGGTGGCTTACGGTCGCGCGAAGACGGCCAACTCGCTGTTCGCCGTGGCGCTGGACCGCAGACTGCGCGACCGCGGCGTCCGTGCCTGCGCCGTGCACCCCGGCGGCATCCAGACCGAGCTGGGCCGCCACCTGACGGGGGAGACGGTACAGCTGCTGATTCAGCGCAGCCCCTCCAGCGGGCCCATCAGCTTCAAGTCAGTGCCCGAAGGCGCCGCTACCTCGGTGTGGGCAGCGATCGTAGCGGACGCGGAGGAGATGGGCGGCCGCTACTGCGAGGACTGCGGCGTGGCAGCACCAACGGACGATCCAGTTGCCCGCACCGGCGTGCGTGCCTACGCCGTCGATCCGCAGCACGCCGAGGCGCTCTGGGCGCGAAGCGAAGAGCTGGTAGGAGAGCGCTTTTCGTTGTAGTGGGTCAGAAGCCTGGCCTGCTGGCAACTGCGCCCTGTAGATTGATGCTTCGCGAAGAGCTGATCCCGTCTGAATCCCGGATATTCGGCTGGATTGAGGAGATCTTCAGCCAGGGCGTTCGCCGCCCCGGCTACCCCGCGGACCGCTGGGCCGAGCAGTCTTGCCTCGAACGGTTTCGCGAATTCGGGTTGGAGAACGCGCGGCTGGAGACGGTGGAGCTTCCGTACTGGGAGCCGCGCCGCTGGTCGCTGACCGTGTGGCCTGACGGTCACGAAGGGCAATCACCGGACCTGCCCTGCTTCCCGCTGCCGCACGCCGCCCCGGTAGACGGCCTGGAGGCCGAACTGACACCGTACGACGCCGCGGACCCGGGCCAGGTCCGCGGCCGGATCGCGCTCTACGACGTGCGCCTGAACCGCCCGCCGCACGCTTTGCTGGCGTCACGCGCTACCTGGAGCTTCGACCCCGACGCCTCGTTCGCGAGCACACAGCACGTGCTGCCGTTCGGTCCGGATGTGCAGCGCGTGATGGAGCCCGCTATCGAGGCCGGGGCCGTCGCCTTCGTCGGCGCGCTCGCGGGCTATCCGTCCGACTCGCACGAGTACTATGTGCCCTACGATGCCGTTGAGCGGCCTATCCCGGGAGTGTGGATCAGCGGCAGTGAGGGCGAGCGGTTGCGCGGGATGCTGTCCGCCGGACGCGTGTTCGCGCGCCTGACCGTCGACTCCGTGCGCGAACCGGTGACCTGCTACAACGTGGTGGCCGAGCTTCCCGGCGCGGACGAGGATATCGTGATCATCGGCTCGCACCACGATGGCCCCTGGGCGTCTGCGGTGGAGGACGCCTCCGGCATCGCTCTCGTGCTGGCGCAGGCGGCGTACTGGTCGCAAGTCACGATACAGGAGCGGCCGCACCGCCTTCTGTTCCTGCTCAACGCGGGCCACATGGCTGCCGGCGCCGGCGTCTGGTCGTTCATCGAGCGGCACCGCGCGGAGCTGGCGCGCGTGGTACTGGAAGTGCACCTCGAGCACGCGGCCAACGAATGCGTCGAACTGGACGGGCGGCTGGTGCCAACAGGACAGCCGGAGGCCCGCTGGTGGTTCACCAGCCGCATCCCTGCGCTGGAAGCGGCGGTGCGCGAGGCGATTGAGGCCGAGGACCTCCGCCGTTCGCTGATCCTGCCTCCGACGTTCTTCGGGACGCACCCGACGACGGACGGCGGGCCGTTCCACACGGAGGCCGTACCGCTCGTGAACTTCCTGACGGCGCCGTTCTACCTGTTCGACTCACAGGATACGCTGGACAAGATCCATCGAGAGAGCCTCGTACCGCTCACGCGAGCGACCGTGCGGATCATCGAATCTACTGGCGGGAGATCCGCGGCGGCCATGCGTGAGGGCGTCGCCGCAACGACGATCTGATCAGCCGTCGCGGACCTGAAACACATCGTTCAGATCCACTTAGGACGGCCACAACACTCCGTCAAAGAAGCGGCCCGGCGGTCGAGGCCAGAACCTGACAGACCCTTACGCTTCTCGACCCAGGCCCACCCCCCTCTACTCTACTGTGAATGCGGTGCGCATTCCTTCCGCGTAGTGGGCCTCCGCTTCGGTTTCGTCGTAGATGTTGCAGATAAGGACGTAGGCGCCCGCATCCAGGTCCACCGTCAGGCTCTGGGTTTCGCCCACAGGGATATCCTCTATCTCGTCGATCACCTCCTGGCCCTCGCCTTCCTCGTCCGCGGACCCGTCGGCCACGGTTGGGAGGCTATCGGGCTCAAGTTCGGTCTTGACGATCACAAACTCGTGAACATCGTCTGGCCCGATGTTTTCGACGTTGAACGTAATCTCACCCGCATCAGCCGAATCGGTCTCCAGAACGACCGAGAATTCCTGTAGCGTGACGTTGATCTCGGTACCGTCGCCGGCGGCCGCCGGCGTTCCAGCCGGCGTCGCGGTCGCACCACCATCTTCGTCGTCGTCCCCGCAGGCGGCCCATAAGACCCCGGTCAGAATCACACCGGTCGCGATCAGGATTCGCACGATGCATCGCTCCTTTCCTACACCTTGGCAAGTGGCGACGGCAGTATAGCAGCGGGTTGAGCGGAAGACAAGCAGCTGTACTCATTCAGTACATATGAGACAGAGGTGGTTGAAGTCCCAGTTCTGGGTGGTGCTCTACGTCGAGTCCGGCCCCACCCGCACCATCCACTTGCCGGTGTTGTTGCCGTTGAGCAGCCCGATGAGCGCGGCCGGCGCGGATGCGAGGCCGTCGTACACGTCTTCCAGCACCTTGAGCTCGCCGCTCGCGACCCAGTCGGCGAGCTGCTGCGTGGCGGCGGGCCATTCCGCCAGGAAATCGCTGACGAGAAACCCTTCCATGCGCAGGCGCTTGACGACGAGCTGGCCGGGGACGCCTGCTGGGCCCGGCGCCGGCGTCGCGGTATCGTACTGCGAGACCACACCGCAGCAGACGATGCGGCCGCGGGTCTTCATCAACGGCAGCACGGTCTCCAGTACGCGCCCGCCGACGTTGTCGAAGTAGATGTCGATGCCGTTGGGGCAGGCGGCGCGCAGGTCGTCGAAGAGGGTGTCGCGGCGGTGGTTGACCGTGCCGTCGAAGCCGAGGTCGGCCTCCAGCATGCGGTTCTTCTCGTCGGAGCTGGTGATGCCGACGGCGCGCGCGCCCTGAATCCGCGCGATCTGGCCGACGACGTTGCCCGTCGCCCCGGCGGCCGCAGAGACGACGACCGTCTGACCGGTCTTTGGCTCACCGATCTTGAGCAGCCCGAAGTAGGCGGTGAGTCCGGTGATGCCCAGCACGCTGAGGTGGTGCGTGAGCTCGCCGCGGACGCTGACCGGGATCAGGCGACCGGCCGGGAGAAGCGCGTACTCCTGCCAGCCTGCCTCAGTCATCACGATCGTCCCCAGCGGGATGTCCGCTCCGTTCACCGCGACTACTTCGGAGAGGGTGCCGCCGGCCATGACGTCGCCGGCGCTGAGCTGTTCGCGATAGGTGCGCCCTTGCATCCAGGCGCGGTTTGCGGCGTCTATGGAGATCAGGATGGTCCGGCACAGGGCCTCGCCCGGCGCCGGCTCGCCGATGGTCGATTCGACGAGGCGGAAGTGGTGTTCTTCGAGCTTGCCCGTGGGCCGCTCGGCGAGGAGGACCCGGCGGTTCAGTCGTTCGGTTGAGGTCATGGCGTCTTCTCCTTATGGTTGCGGGCTCGTAACGCCCAGACCGGGGGCGAAGCGGGCCTTCGCCCCTACACCGCGCTGACCGGCGGGCGCTTGTGCGCCCAGGGGCGCGCCTCTTCCAGCTGCGCTGCGACACGGAAGAGGGTGGCCTCGTCGCCGAAGCGGGCGACGAAGTGAACGCCGATGGGCAGGCCTGCGGCGTTCCAGGAAAGCGGCACGCTCATCGCGGGCTGGCCGGTGGCGTTCTGAAGCGGCGTGAACGGCACGAACTCCCCGGCGCGCTCGAAGCCGGCCAGGGGGTTGTCCGGCGTCGACACGAAGGTGCCCAGGGGTACGGGCGGTTCGGCCAGCGTCGGCGTCAGCCAGAGGTCGTACCGCTGGTGGAATGCCGCGACCAGCCGCGTCATCAGCTGCATCTGAGACACCGCGATCAAGTAAGCCGAGGCGTCCACCTGCTTGCCCGCTTCGTAGAGCGTGCGGGTCAGCGGCTCGATTTCGTCGTCGTTCGGCAGCCGCCCCAGTACCTGGGCGACGGCATCGATGGAGTGGGCAACGCCGGCCTGCCACATGTTCGTGAAGGCTTCGAGGAGCTGCTGAGCGTTGAGCGCCGGCGCATCCTCGACGACCTCGTGGCCCAGGTCCTCGCATAGTTTCGCGGCATCATCGACGGCGGCAATGCAATCCGGGTGCAGGACGCCGTCGCCGTACAGCCGCTTGGTCGTGAAGGCGATGCGCAGGCGGCCCGGGTCCGCGCCCAACTCTTGTACGTAAGGGCGTTCCTGCGGAGGCGCGCAGTACGGGTCGCCGAGGTCCGGGCCTGCGGAAGCATCGAGCAGGGCCGCGCTGTCGCGCACCGTGCGGCTGACGGCGTGGTCAATCGTCAGGCCGCTCAACTGGTCCCCGAACAGCGGGCCCAGCGGCGTCCGCGCGCGGGTCGGCTTCAGCCCGAACACCCCGCAGCAAGAGGCAGGGATGCGGATGCTGCCGCCGCCGTCGTTCGCGTGCGCTATCGGCACGATCCCCACCGCCACCGCGGCCGCCGAGCCTCCGCTGGAACCGCCGGTCGTCCGCGTGGTGTCCCAGGGGTTGCGGCAGGGGCCTAAGAGCTTCGACTCCGTAGTGGGTACCAGCCCGAACTCCGGCGTGTTCGTCTTGCCGGTCACGACCAGTCCGGCCGCCTTGTAGCGCTTCGTGAGCTCGCTGTCGATTGGCGCCACCATGAACTTCAGGAGCGCCGTGCCCATCGTCTGGCGGACGCCCGCGTACATGGGCCCGAGGTCCTTCAGCAGGAACGGCACGCCCGTGAAGGGGCCGTCTGGCAGCGGGCCTTCGGCGGCCTTGCGGGCGTTATCGTACATCGGTGTGACAACGGCGTTGATCTGCGGGTTCACACGCCCGATGCGCTCGATCGTGGACTCTACGAGCTCGATCGGCTTGACCTGTTTCGTGCGCACCAGCTCGGCCTGCGCCGTGGCGTCCAGAAGGGCGATATCGTTCATGGTCTCCTCCTCACGATGTCTTCATCGCCACGTTCGCAGATAGGCAGTGGCGGGTCAAGCGGGGTGCAGCGCCTCGAACTCTTCCCGAAGGACGCTCATGCGGATCGTGTCCCAGTAGCGCCCGTCAATGTAGAAGTTCTGGCGGAAGCGGCCTTCCTCGACGAATCCGCACTTCTTGTAGCAGGCGATGCCCCTGTCGTTGAACTCCAGTACGCCCAGCGCTATCCGGTGCAGGTTCATCTGCTGAAAGCCGAAGCGGCAGAGAGTGCGCACAGTATCAGTGCCGTAGCCCTTCGACCAGTAATCCTTGTCGCCGATCATGATGCCCAACTCCGCGCTGCGATCCTCAGGCACCGCCCGGTGCAGGCCGCAGTTGCCGATGTGAACGCCGTCTTTCGTCTCGATCGCGAGGCGTGAGTCCTGGAAGGCGTTGCCGCGCGCCGCTTCCGTCGCCCACGCCTGCTCGTCGGCAAGCGAAACGGGGTAGCGCCCGCCGAGTATGAAACGGGTGACTTCGCGGTCGTTTATCCAGGCATGGGCGCGCTCAGCGTCAGCTGGCTCAATGGCTCGCAGGCGGATCAGCTCACCTTCGATCATTGGTCGTGCTCCTCTACGGGCCTATGTCCAAGCCATGGGCGGCCTCGAATTCAGACAACGACCGCTTCAGCGGGCGAGCCCCGCCGGCTGGCTCGCAGCGCAGGTGCGCGCGGTGTCGGCGAGCTCCATCGCGCGGGCGTCGCCGATCAGGTCCATCACCAGCGCATTGGGGACGTATCCAAACGCCATCCCGATCTCCGGGTCCGCGAAGCCGATGGAGCCGCCGAAGCCGGCGTGGCCATAGGAGGTGACACGCGGGCCCGCGACGCTGATTGGCGTGCCGCCAGTGCCGTAGCCCATCGCCCATCCCACCGGCACCATCAGCACGGCATCGGGCCGGAACGTCTGCCGTGTGCTCGCTGCCGCTATCGTCTCCGGCCGCATCAACGTGACGCCACCAAGCGAACCACCGTTCCCCAGGCAGGCATACAGGCGGGCGAGGTCGCGAGCGGTCGCTATGCCGCCGGCTGCGGGGATCTCCGCGCGGTGCGCCTCCGGCGTGTTCATGAACTCCGTCAGATCGGTGAGGTCCGGCGGGACCACCTTACCCGGGATCGTCGCCGGGTCGCGCCAGCGCTCCAGCAACTCTCGCATCTCGGCGGGTAAGCTTTCCGTTTGATCCGGCGGCGGCCGCAGCCTCGCGACCTTCGGCTCTTCAGCCGCGGGCAGACCGATATGCAAGTCGCGCAGGCCCAGCGGCCCGGCGACCTCGTCGCGCAGGAAGGTGCCGATCGTGCGGCCGTCCACGCGGCGGACGATCTCGCCGACGAGCCACCCGAAGTTTATCGCGTGATAGCCGGACATCTCGCCGGGCTTCCAGAGAGGGGCCAGCTCCTCCATGCCGCGCACCATCGCCTCCCAATCCAGCATCGCCTGGATGCCCAGCCCTTCCGGCTGCTGCGGAATGCCGGCCTGGTGCGTGAGCACGTGATAGACCGTGATCTCCTGCTTGCCGTTGCGCGCGAACTCCGGCCAGTGCTTCGAGACCGGATCGCCATAAGAGAGCTTGCCCCGATCGACAAGCATGTGTAGGCAGGTGGCCGCCAGGCCCTTGGTAGTCGAGAAGACTACCGCTTTCGAGTGCTGCTCCCACGCGGCGCCCGTGTCTTCATTGACGGCGCCACCCCAGAAATCGGCGACGAGTTCACCGTTGTGGTAGAGCGCGAAGGCCGCGCCGATGTGCTTGCCGTCGGCGAGCTGTTGCTCGAAAGCCTCGCGTACGCGTTCGAATCTTGGTGCTACGGTTCCGGGCATGACACGCTGCCTCCTGCACTGGTGATGCGGAGCATAGGGTCAGTCGGTCAGGGGGTCAAGCGCGCAGGTGTGAGGCCCTCGGCTTCCGCGGCATCCACGAGGCGCGAATCCGCGGCGGAAAACGTTACTGGCTCACGCGCGGCCCGCTGAATGACGATAGCTGAGGCGAGGTGAATGGCGTCGATGACCGTGAGGAAGTGTCTGTCAGCGAGCTCCCCAGCCTCCCGGACGAGAACATGCGATACCCCCTGAACGCTGTAGGTCGGCCACTCGCCTTCGAACGCTGCGAGGGCTGTAGCGAACTCGGGGTCAGTAAGTCTGGACCCCCTCCGCGCCCGGGCCAGCGCGGCGCGGCCCTCGGCGTACGTCACCAGGGATGTTGCGACGCGCTCAGAGCGTGCAACTAGCTCGGCAACTTCGGGCGAACCCGGCTCGTTCACGAAGATCTTCAGCAGGCTGCTCGTGTCAAGGTAGACGATCAACGCCGGTCTTCGACGACCATTTGCGAAATCGTCGGCCCTTCACCGCGCAGCTTCACGCGCCGTTTTGGGAACCTCGGTTTGCTGCCCGCCCAGAGGAGCACACCGCCCGCGACAAGCCCCTGCAGCTTGCGGTCCAGCTCACTCTCGGGCTCGGCGGCGGTCAAGACCGCGACCGGCTTCCCGCGACGTGTGATGGTGACGCTTTCACCTCCTCCAGTTCGCCTCACGTATTCGGACAGATGCGCCTTCAGCTCACGAATACTGACTTCTATCATTGTGACTACATCGTATCACAAGAGGTCACATCGCCCTTCAACCTGCCGGCAGAACGCCCCGCTCGCGCAGATATGGGATCGCTGCCCTCACGTGCTCTTCGGAGGTCTTCTGATTGATCTCGAAGATGCGTGGGATGTGGGGAGGCAACTTCGCGGAGTAATGGTCCCAGTCCGCCGTGCCCAACCCCGGCGCGCGGTGGTCCGCGAGGCCGTCAACATCGTGGACGTGCGAGCCGATGCAGCGGCGGCCGAGTTCGTCCAACCAGCGGCGGCGCGGCACGAGGCCGAGCCGGTCCAGGACCTCCGCGTGGCCGACGTCCAGCCAGAAGCCGGCGACATTCTCGGGATAGTCGGCCAGCAGCTCGGGTATCTCGTCTACGCTCGGGAACTCGTGGTAGTGGAAGCGGTTCTCAAGCCCGATGGAGACGCCGTTTACGGCAGCGTATTCAGCGATTTCGGCGAGCGAGCGCTTAGCCTGCGCGAGCCACCGCGGGCCTTCTGTAGCCCGCCGCTCGACGGCTGTCTTCCGGAGCGTCTCGATCCGCTCGCCGCTTCGCTCGCCGGCGTCGTACGCACGGCGCAATTCGCGCTCCTCCTGGAAGATGGCAGAGCCGATGCCCCCGAGATGCACGACGATGGACGGCGCGCCGGCCCGCCTGGCGATGTCAACCGACGCCTGCGCAAGCTCCACGGCCAGCGCGCGCTCGTCCTCGTCCAGAGCCGCGAGGTTGAGGGCGTCGGACAGACGCCCGTCAGGCGCCTTCACCCGCGGACAGGGCGAGTGCACAGAGGAGACCGCGACGTGGTTCGACGCCAGCAAGGTCTCGACTCCCTGCGGTGGGATCACGTAGTTGATCTCGATGTGCGGAAAGCCGAGGCCGGCGGCAGTTTCCGCGAAGGCAGCCATATCGTCGTGATCGTCGCCGTCGCGCTTGAAGCGGCCCTGTGACCACATGGTGGAGAGGGCGTAAACAGGCGAAAGCGTGTCGTTCATAGATGGAGTGTATGCGAGCATGAGGGAAGGGTCGAATGTAGCGCAGCGCCTTCAGGCCTCTGTGGACGGGCGCGGGGCCGCCTCGGACTCCGCCTCCACCGTCATCCTTCGCCCCAGCCAGACCCCTGCGCATGACCCGACCACACCGCCCAGCGCCGCCGCCGGAAGGCTGAGGAAGAAGCCGGTGGCGTCTCGCAGGCCGGCGAGCGGGACG
Organism: uncultured Dehalococcoidia bacterium; assembly: GCA_964558415.1. GTDB lineage: Bacteria > Chloroflexota > Dehalococcoidia > SM23-28-2 > RBG-16-64-32 > CAZLDI01. Next base: position 287 of record CAZLDI010000030.1, on the reverse strand, counting down.
GCGACGCCGAAGGCTGCGCCCGCGGCGACCGCCAGTGGCAGCGCAAGCAGAGCGCCGCGACCCTGTGTGATTACGGCTGCGATGGCCCATGGTAGTAGCGCGAAGAAGCACCAGACCAGGACGAAGAAGGCGATGAACGCCAGCCGGGCCTCTGTGGTCATGGCGTAATGATAGTTGGTGGCGTCAGGCGGAAGGGGGTGTACTCGTTCGGTACATCCTGTACACCGCTCTTCTTTCTAGGCTGCATTTTGACGGTGGAACGCTTGTGGGGTGAGATAGGCGAGAGC
>CAZLDI010000029.1:0-23584 GCA_964558415.1 uncultured Dehalococcoidia bacterium | reverse complement strand
TCTTGTGCTCCTGGTTCTCGGCCCAGGGCTTCTGCATCTGGAGTTCGTAGATGATCCCAAATTTCATGCTATGCCGGTCCCTTCTCTGACATACCGACTGGTCAGTTTGTATCAGGCTGGAGGCGTACAGTCAAGCACCTGCTAGATTAAGGTCGGTGTCTCGAATGAAATCCGCGATCAGCGCCGCCAACCGCTCCGGTTGGTCCTCCGGTGTGAACGTGAGAGAGTGCTCAATGCGCTCGAGACGAGCGTTGGGGAAGTCGTCCTTCAGGCGCTGCGCGTACTTCCAGGAGAACACCAGCCGGTCTCCAGGCGCCCAGGCGATGAGGACGGGCCTGGTGAACGCGGCGAAGCTAGCTGCGGCCGCGAGCGTCTGGCGATTGGAGATGCCGCGCAGGAACTTCAGCGTGTCGCGTCTGACCCCAGCATTCTCCAGGAGCGGGCGAGTGAGGGCGTCGCTGACCTCCCTCTCCGGGGGCGACTTCATCAGCGTCTTGAAGACGGCCCAGCGCGTCGGACGCCAGCGCATCACGTAGGCCAGCGTCTTCCCGAAGCCCGGCAGCCGAGCTGACCACTGAAGGGGGCGGATGATGGCGGGCAGGAAGTTTTCGTAGGCGTCGCAGTTGGTAAGCACAAGACGCCCGACACGCTGCGGATCGTCCGCAATCAAGAGCTGACAGATGCCGCCGCCGGTGTCGTGACCGACGAGTGTGATCTCGCTGAGATCGAGGGCGGCGAGGAAGTCTCGAATGATCCGAGCTACGGCTGGCGGGCTGACGTCTGCCGTCTCCTTCATCGCGGACTCGTGGGCGCCCAGCGGCCAGTCCGGGACGATGCAGCGAAAGTCGCCAGACAAGCGAGGGACGACCTTTCGCCACAAGTCGCCGTTAACGAGCAGGCCGTGCACGAAGACGATGGTCTGACCCGAGCCTGTCTCCCGATAGTGGACTGTACCCTGGTCAAGGTCGACTGTCTTCGCGTCACCCAGCGCCGGCGATATGGACATTCTCGGCCTCCTTACGAGGAGGTGGTTCGCTTGTTCCCGAACCGCTCCCAGTGTGTGACGGTTTCTGCCGGTCGACGGTAAGCGACGTCGAACTTGCCCTTCGGGCGCCCCATCGGCACGAGAGCGACAACCTCGTACTGCGGCGGGACCTGGCAGAGCGCGCGGACTTCGTCCTGATAGATTCGATAGACGGTCGTCAGCGTGGTTCCTATCCCCAGGTCTCGGGCCGCCAGCATGAAGTTCTGCACCGCGGGATAGACGGACGCAAAAGGCGTACCGACTTCCAGGGGCCCTTGGTCGTCCTGTAGCGTCATTGAGATGTTGGGCATCAGGAAGGCGACCAGGGCAGGCGCCTCGCCGATGTGTCGCGCCAGGTGTCGCGACGAGTTGAGCGTTCGCTCCTGCCGCGCGGCCGCGTCCTCGGAGCGCGGTGGGGGCATGGCCTTGAGAACGGCGGGCTCGTAGCGGTTCCACGCTTTGAGATAGACCTCGCCGAGGGAGCGTTTGGTAGCGGCGTCTGTGATCACCAGGAACTGCCAGGGTTGTATATTGCCGCCGCTGGGCGCCTGCTGCGCCGCGCGCAGGCAGACCGTGATCTCTTCCTCGGTCACCGGCGCGGCCGTATACCTGCGGATCGCCCGAGTCGTCATGATCGCGTCCATCAATTCCATCTGTTGTCTCCGTTCTCCTCGGCCTGTCGGAGCTTAGAGGAAGCCGGGCGGCACGTCGAGCCCCAGCAGGGCGCGCCCGGCGGCTTCCACGCTGGATGGGCCCACCATCACGTGCTGCGTCAGCGCGTGGATATCGCGGAACTGGCGCTGCAGCCGGCTGCTTTCGTAGATTGAAGTGCCGCCGCCGAGGTTGTAGGCGATGTCGACGGCCCGCACGGCGCCCTGCACGGCCTGTGAGGCTGCCAGGCGCACTAACGCACGCTGCTGCGTGGACGGCCTGTCTCCGGTCTCAAGGGTCTGCCACATGTCGCCGGCGGCGTCCAGCAGGAATGCCCGCCCGGAACGCAGAGCGGCCTCCGCCTGAGCAAGTTCCACCTGCGCGACGTTCCACTCGGCGAGGGGTTTTCGCCTCCCTACGGGCGTCTTCTGAGCTGCGAAGCCCAGCACCTCGTCGATCGCCGCTCTACCGATCCCCAGACCGACCGCTGCCACGCAGACGGCGAGCAGGCCCATCATCGAGAAGCCGTAGAGGGGCCCGGGCTGGACGGGCCGGTCCGTCACGAACGAGAAGCTGTGCTCCCGAGGTACAAGCAGGTCGTTGACGGCGATATCGTGGCTACCGGTGCCGCGTAGGCCGGAGACGTGCCAGGTGTCGATGATCTCGACATCCGCCGCCGGGAACAGGACGAACCGGGGGTCCGGCTCCCCACCGTGTAGTGTCTCCAGCCGGCCGTTGGCTTCCACGAAACAACCGCCGCCGAGCCACTGGCTATGCTGGCAGCCACTGCCGAAGGGCCAGCGCCCGGTCACGCGGTAGCCGTCGGCCGTGACCATCGCCCTTCCTCTGGGAGCGACCACCCCACCGGTCACGACGCCGGGCCGGAATATCTCCCGCGAGACGTCCTCGGCCAGGTAGGCGGCGACGGTTCCGGTCGTTGCTCCGATCATCGCTACCCAGCCCGTTGACCCATCCGCGTGCGAGATCTGTTCGAGCGTGCGCACCGCGGTCGGGATATCGACCTCGCCGCCGCCGAACTTGTGCGGGACTAGCATGTGGAACACGCCGGCAGAGGCCATCGCGTCCACGACCGGAGTCGCCACGCGGCGGCTGCGCTCAGCTTCGTCCGCGTGTTCAGCGATGAGCGGCCTGAGGGCGGAGACTGCCGCGGTGACGTCCCGGTGGGCTGCGGTCTGCCAGGGCATTTTCTCGCTCCCCGCTCGTGGAGTCATCCAGCGTCCCGGGCCAGCAATTGCCCCAGCGCAATAGAGAGAGTTCCCACCGGTTCGCGGCCGTGGGTGACGGCGCGCCAGGCGACATGGCCATCGGGACGGATCAGGACGGCGCCATCATCGGCGACGCCGTATTGCTTCGCCCATGCGCCGTCCACATCGCAAAAGTCACCCTCGGTACCCACAGTATGAGCTTCGATTTCGATCCCCAATCGCGCGCCGGCTTCCCCGGAGGCGTCCGACCAGGGGCGTCCAGCCGCGGCGGCGAGGAGCGTGAAACCACGGCCAAACAGGTCCAGGCTAGAGTATCTTGTTCCGCCCCGTTCGAGCCAAACGTGTGGCGCGCGATGCCCGGGCCGCCCGCAAGGCACGTAGTCGATAACTTGATCGGGGACTTCGGGTGGCGCCGTCCCGTCGTCCACGACGGCGGCGGACTGGTAAGAGAAGCCGAGTTCCATGCCGAGGAAGTTCCCGTAGCGGCGGGACGCGGCGACCGCTTCTTCCGGCGATGAACCCGTCTTGCGAGCGCCCATCGCCGCCTCGGTGATGCGCTGCACCATGAGCGAGTTCTCCAGCGAGCGGTCGGCGTTGAACCGGCCGACGGCGCGCCGTTCGACTTCGTAGGTGTCGAGCAGCGCCTGGCCCGCCAGCCCGGCGCGAACGAGAGCCAGCTTCCAGATGAGGTTGTGGACGCCCTGGATGCCGGTGTTGACGCCGAATCCGCCTGTGGGAGGTAGCTGGTGGGCGGCATCCCCGGCCAAAATCACGCGCCCCTGGATCAGGCGACCGGCCACCGCCGCGTTCATGGTCCATGTACCGATCGATCGGACCTCCGGCCGGCAGGAGGGATTGCCTATAGCGGTGCGGATCCATTGAGCGCAGCGCTCCGGCGTGTACTCCTGCGAGGCTTCAGGCGTCCCGTCATAGGCGATCTGACAGAGCCAGCGACCGCGGGCGTCAAGCGGTTGAAAGACACCGCGCGCTGAGGCGTGCGCGACCCAGTACAGAATGGCCGGCCGGTGCGCCACCCACTTATCGAGGTCCGCGTAGAAGTACACATTGACGAAGTGGCCGAGGCCCTGAGGTCCGTCGAGCTGGATCTCGAGCTGGTTCCGGACGGCGCTCTCGGCGCCATCCGCCGCGATCAAGTACTCGCCTTCGACCTGGTACGTCCGATTGGTGCTGCGTTCGATCACGGTGAGGACGACGCGGTCGTCATCCGGCGAAGCGCCACGCTCGATACGGCAGGCTTCGTGTCCGAAGCGGAGCTCGGCAAGACCGGTAGCCTCAGCGCCGCGGCGAAGGATCGGCTCAAAAACGTCCTGCGACGACAGTAGCGGTATTTCCGGACTCACGTCCGGTCCGCGGCCCGAAAAGCCGGCGGTCGGCATGCGCCCCAGCTCCTCGCCGGCCAGAGTGCGCGTGTAGATGATCTGGCTCGTCCAGCCGGGGGGCAGGTTCACCGATGCCAGTTCGTCGTGCACCTCCCGTCCCCATAGGCGGGCTATCTCCATCGTTCGCGTGTTCAGGTTTCTGGCCTTGGGGTGCCAGGTGGTCGAGTCGTGGCGTTCCAACAGCAGCGAACGTACGCCATGCCGCGAAAGCTCCAGGGACGCGGCCAGACCCACCGGGCCCCCACCCACAACTATCACGGGTACCCGCTCCACGGCTGCCATCGTTCGTTATCCGAGCTGGCTCTCCCACTGCCGTCCGGTCAGCGGCGTACCGGCTTCCAGCCCGCCGTCCACTGGGAGCGCCACCCCCGTGATGAAGGAGGCGTCTTCGGATGCCAGGAAGGCCACGGCCTTACCCACTTCTTCGGGGTCGCCAACCCGGTTCATCGGGTGCATCGACGCCATGCGCCGCCACTGGTCTTCCGGACTGATCCCCTGGATGGCCTGCGCCTGCGCGATGAACGGATCCAGGATGGGGGTGCGGATTACGCCGGGGCAGACACAGTTGATACGAATGCCCTGCCCGGCCCACTCCGCGGCCAGCGACTTTGTGAGGAGGACGACGCCGCCCTTGGAGGCGCAATACGTCGACAGCATCGGGGCTCCGCGTAAGCCGGCGTCCGAGGCCGTGCTGACGATCGCCCCGCCTCCCGTCTTCAACATCTCCGGGATCGCGTGCTTGCAGCCCAGGAAGACGCCCTTGAGGTTGATATCCATCAGGCGGTCCCAGTCGCTCTCCGCCACCTGGGTCACAGGCATGCCGAAGCCGATGCCCGCGTTGTTGTAAAGCACGTCCAGCCGGCCCCAGCGCGCCGCGGTCTGAGACACCATTTCCCGCACATCGGCTTCGCGGGAGACGTCTACGCGCATGGACGCGGCCTCGCCGCCCGTATCCACGATCTGCCGCGCAGTTGCCTCCGCGCCTTCGGCGTTCACGTCGGCGCACATCACCTTCGCGCCTTCGCGGGCGAAGACGAGGGCGCTGGCCTTGCCGATGCCGGAGGCCGCGCCGGTGATGATGGAGATTTTGTCTTTGAGTCGCATTTGTCTGCTCCTTCTTTATCGTTACGCCGCAGCCGGGACGCCGGCTAGGAACTCTATGATCCCGCCCGCGGAGTCCGGAACGTTCTCCCAGAAGAAGCAGTGTCCCACTCCCGGGATGACGCGCACGCGCGAACCGGAGATGCGTTCGTGCAGGATCTGGGCGTTCTGGGCTGGCACCAGCACGTCCCGGTCGCCCTGGATGATCAGGACGGGCACCGAGATCTGTGGCAGGCGTTCGAAGCTGTCGAACATCTGGATCGCCATGGTCTGCGTGAAGAACGTCTCCGGCGACGTAGGGTTCTCGAGGCCGGACGCGACGATTCCAGCGAGGAACTCCGGCGCGCGCTGGACGAACTCCGGTGTCACCGCTGCCTCCCAGTATCCGGCGAGCCGTTGCTCCATCGGGAGGCTCAGCAATCCCGCGAAGGCGGCGAGAAGGGAGGCTTCCGGTCGTACGCTGTGCGCCGGCCCGCAGTTGGTGCAGCCGAGCACGAGGCCCTGCACCAGTCGCGGGTGGTTGAGCACGAACTCCTGCGCGATCATCCCGCCCATAGAGATTCCGAGGACGTGAACGCTCTGGTAGCCCGCATGTCGCGTCAGCGCCGCCGCGTCGTCCGCCATCAAGCGGATGGAGGTGGCCGCCGGGCCGCTACTGCGCCCCGTGCCGCGGTTGGACAGGCGGATGGTCGTAAAATGCTTCTGGAGCACAGTGAGGAAAGGCTGGCCCCAGGAGGAAGCCTGGCCGCCGAGGCCCATGATCATCAGCAGCGGCGGGCCCTCACCCTCCACGTAGTACTCTATTGCGGCGTCGTTGAGTTGTGCGATGGGCATGGGGACCTCCTCGGCATGGCGTGCGGGTGTCACGCTATACCACCCTCACGCGCACGTCAAGGTGCGCTGTGCTACCCTGTGCCCCATGACCGCGATCCAGTTCGGCGTCAACCTTTACCCGCACCAGTGGCAGGACATCGCCAGGATCGAGGAGGTGGGTTACGACTCCGCCTGGACCAGCGAGCATATCTTCTTCTACTTCCCCACGTTCGACGCTCTAACGTCGCTAGCAGCGATGGCGGCGCGGAGCACGCGCATCAAGTTGGGCACGGCCGTCTTTCTGCTGCCGCTGCGGCCGCCGGCGCTGGCGGCGAAGGAGATCGCCTCCGTGGATGTGATCTCCGGCGGGCGGCTGATCTTGGGCGTGGGCGTCGGCGGCGAGTTCCCGAAGGAGTTTGAGGCGGTCGGCGTGCCGGTGAAGGAGCGCGGCGCGCGCACGGATGAGTCTCTGCGCGTGCTGAAGCAGCTCTTCACGCAGGACAACGTCTCGTTCGACGGGCGGTTCACGAAGCTGGATAACGTGACGCTGATGCCGAAGCCGGCGCAGGCGGGCGGCGTGCCGGTCTGGGTCGCCGGACGCTCGGAGGCCGCGATCCGTCGCGCCGGGACGCTGGCGGACGGCTATCTGCCGTATCTCTTTTCGCCGGAACGCTTCCGCGAGGGGCTGGCGAAGGTGCGTGAGCACGCGGAGCGAGCGGGCCGAGACCCCGGCGCGATCACAGGAGCCATCTACCAGTTCATCTGCCTGGCGGACACTTACGACGAGGCGAAGAAGCTGTCGGCGATGGACCTCTCGCGCCGCTACAACCAGCCGTTCGAGAGCATCGTCGACCGCTACGTCGTGATGGGCAACGTCGACAGCTGCGTGAAGCGGATCGGCGACTTCGCGGACGCCGGGGTGGAACACTTCATCCTGGTGCCAATCGTCTCCACCGGCGCGGACTTCATGCCGCAGGTGGAGGCGTACGCGAAGGAGATAGTGCCGAAGCTGCGGGGGTAAGTTGGCCGCGGGCTTCAACCCGTAGGGCCAACAATCCCTACGACCGGACCGCCGGCTCTTTGTCCCGCTCGTTCTCCCTGAGCGCCTGGCTGCCATCGTCGGGCTCGTAGCGAACGATGGGCGCGTTTTGGCGATGCCCCATCATCCAGAACACGTTCCGGTACAGGCCGGCCAGCATGCCGAGATCCTTGGCGAGCGAAGGGCTGCGGGTTCCCTTACGCATAAGGCGACCTCCGTTGGACGGATTGCGCCACACCCCGAGAACCAGCGTACACCCGCCCAAATAAAGGCCGTCAAGACAGTTATCCACATGTCAACCTACTGGTTGAACCCTGTACTGAACGTCTAAAATCACCCGGTCGCCAACTCCGGTGGGCGCGCTATAATGCGGGGCATCGGAGTGCTCCGCATATGTATAAACTGGTCGCGCTGGACCTCGACGGCACGCTGCTGAACAGCGGCATGCGCCTGTCCGACGTGAACGCGGAAGCTCTGCGCAGCGCTATGGAGCGCGGCGTGCAAGTGGTGCTCGCGACGGCGCGCTTCTACGGGCTCGCGCTGCGCACCGCGGTGCACCTGGAGATCGAAACGCCGCTCATCTGCTCCAACGGCGCGCTGGTCAAGCGCCCGCGCGACGGGGACGAGCTGCTGCACCTGTACGTGGACCCGGAGCTGGCGCGCGAGGTGACGACGATGGGCGATGACCGCGGCTGGGAGATGTTCACGACAATCGGCGACACCACCTACATGCAGATGCGTGCGGGGATCATCCCGGAGAAGCTGCCCGGCGGCTTGAAGGTCGCCGAGCGACAGTCCGACCACCTGGGCGAGGCGCAGCCGACCTGCGTGCTGCTCTATGGGGAGGATGCGGTGAACGAGGTAACCGCGCGCTTCATGCCGTCCTACGCCGAACGCGCACGCTTCTCGATCAACCGGCCGGTGAACTCCCCACACTACGTCATCCTCACGCATCCGGACGCCGACAAGGCGAGCGCGTTGCAGATGGTGCTGGGCGAGCTCGGCGTTGACGCGGGCGAGTGTATCGCGATGGGGGACTCCGAATCTGATCTGGCGATGCTGAAGCTGGCCGGACTGGGGATCGCGATGGGTAACTCGCCGGACGAGGTCAAGCGGGAGGCGCTGCACATCGCCCCCACGAACGACGACGACGGCGTCGCCTGGGCGCTCCGCCGGTTCGTGCTGTAACCGCAATAGCCGGCGCCGCGTTTCACTTCCGGAGGGCAGGCTTATGATGACCCGCTGCGTACGTTGTGGCAACCCGATCCAGGGCGATGCCGCGCAGTTCTGTGAGGTGTGCACGGAGCAGATGCGCACCGAGGAGGCAGAACGCGCCCAACGCCAGGAGGTTCCGGCGGCGAGCACACAATCCACGGCCGGCGCGACGGGCGTACGCTACTGCCCTTCCTGCGGCAGCTCCGTCCCGGCGGAGGCGAACTTCTGTCCGTCGTGCCAGCAGCAACTCGGAGCGGTGCCAGGTGAGCATGCGCCAATTAGCACTTCCCACAACTACAACGTCACCGGTCAGCGGCTGATCGCTGGCCTCGTTGACATCATCATCCTCTGGATCATCTTCCTATTGATGGCGGCCTCGTTTGGAACTTTCGGCGAAACGGAAACGAATCGTTTCGAGGTTCGATTGAGTAATGCAGAATTCCTACTGTTTCTCCTTGTACTCTACGCATACTATGTGTCGTTCGAGACGGTGTCAGGAGCCACTGTCGGCAAGTTGGCGCTGGGCCTTGAGGTCGTTAAGTTAAACGGGAAACCGTACGATATCGGCGCTGCGCTGCTGCGCAACGTGATTCGACCAATCGACGCGATATTCTTCTACCTGCCTGCGATCATATGTATCGCCGTCACCGAAAAGAGGCAACGGCTGGGCGACTTGGCGGCTGGCACGATCGTAGTCCGCAAGTAACCTCCCCGAGCGGCTGTAACTCGGGTGGCGTTCCCGCGTCTCACTTTGTGAGATGGCGACTCGATGCATGCGCTGCGGCGAACCGACCGAAGATGCCCAGCTCTGTCCGAACTGCATAGCGGAGAAGCGAGCGGCCGAGGAAGAGCGCTCCCGGTTGGCCGCGGAGAACGTTGCCGCGCGGTCTGAAAATACCCCCGCCTCGAACGCGGCCTGCCCCTCTTGCGGCAACTTCATATCGAGCGGAGCGAACTTCTGCCTCTGGTGCCGCAAGCAACTGCGAGATGATGTGCCGCTGGAGTTCCGTCAGGTGGACTACGGCGGGTTCTGGATCCGTTTCGCGGCGACGTTCATTGACGGCTTGATCATTGGGGCGATACAGTTCGCCGTCAGCATATTTGTCTTCAACGGCTTCGGCGGACTGTTCCTGAGCTGGGTGATCCCCGCCGCTTACACGCTAGGCTTCTGGCTGTCGCAAGGGGCGACGCCGGGCAAGATGGCGTTCGGACTGCGTATCGTCACCACGGACCGTGACCCGATCACCTTCTCACATGCGATCGTCCGCTACCTGGTGACCGGCTTTACGCTGGGGCTCTGTTATCTCGTGATTCCGTTCAGTCCGGAGAAGCGCGGCCTGCACGACTACATCGCGGGGACGATCGTGATCCGCGTTCCGCAGCAGGTACGTGCGGGCACTCGGACTGTGCGCGGCGGCGCCGGCGAGCGAAGCCTGCCGTAATCCTGGCCACCGCCAAATCGACTCACAACGTCTCCTTCAGCCAGGCAATGATGTCCGTTATCACCTGCGGGTCCGCGAGCAACTCCACGCCGTGCGCGACGGTCTCCGGGTAGATATTCACGCGGAACACCCCCTCCACGTAGCGTGATAGGTCGTTGCCGTGCAGCGCGTCTCGCTGGTCGGACATGAACATCACGAAGTCGATATCGAGGTTGGGGTTGTTGCGCCCCAGCAGCTCGCCGCGTCGCGGACCTGAATCCACCGACAGCGCGACTGCGGTGTCGGCTTCCGGAAACGCTCCGACGGCGTAGTAGGCGAGGTTCGCGCCGATGCCCGCCCCGGCGATGGCGATACGACCACCATCCACCTCCGGACGCGACTGGATGAACGCGATCGCAGCAGTGATGTCCTTCACGAGGTCGTCGACGTTCTCCAGCGTGCAGGGGCCACCCTCGCAGCCGGTGCTCTCGCCGAACGTCCTCAAGTCGGGCGCGAGGACGGCGTATCCGGCTTCGAGGAGGGGCTGCACCAATGGGAGCCAGTCGAGGCGGCTTCGGTTCAGCTCGTGGAAGAGGACGACTACGGGAGGGCGCTGGACGACGCTGCTGACGGCGAGCTCGGCGACGATCTCAGCGCCATCCTCGGCCTTGTAGCTGACGATCTCACCGAGATCCCCTCGAGCAGGCGTCTCCGTTCCGCCTTCGCCGCCGTCAGCGAACTCACTGTCGCCGCCACCGCCGCACGCGGAAACGGAGAGCGCGAGGGCCAGGACTGTTGCGGGCCAGCCGAGCCTAATCACTGGTGCGATTATACGCGCCGTGGCCCGACGCGTATTCAGCCCCCGCCGGCGATATGCCGCTCCGCTTCCTCTTGCACAATGCGGTACACATCTGGCAGTGGCAGTCCGCGCGCCTCCGCCAACGCCTTACATGCCTCGTACTCCGGCGCCACGCGCGGCGGCTCGCCGGGCAGGCGCTTGACTTTGACGGTTGCCGGCCCCAGAGACGACTCGAACCCAATCACCTCGCGCTCCGCCTCCCAGCGGTGCACCGGGCGCACGCGCACGCCGAGCGTCGATGTCTCGCGCAGGAGCAGGCGTGCGATCTTCTCCTCGGTGGCTTCCGAGCAGATGACGGACAGCAGCACCCCGGGACGGCCCTTCTTCATCTGAATCGACGTGAACCAGGCATCGGCCGCCCCGTTCTGCAGGAGCAGGTCGCGGGTGTAGGCCAGCATCTCACCGGTCATGTCGTCGATATTCGTCTCGATCAGGAGCATCGGTCTGGCCCCGGCAGCCGCGCCTTGGCCGAGCCACAGTCGGAGCACGTTGGGCCGGTCTGCCGGGTCGCGAGTGCCCGCGCCGTACCCTACTTGCTCAATGGTCATCTCAGGACGCTCGAACTTCGCGAGCGTGGTTATTATCGCCGCGCCCGTGGGGGTGACGAGCTCGCCGCGTGCAGCGTAGCCGGATCGGAGCGGGGCGCCGGCGCGGGCGAGCAGCCCCAGGGTGGCGGGGGCTGGTACCGGGAGCGTCCCGTGCGGCCCCCGTGTTTCGCCTTCGCCAACTGGCAACGCCGAGCAGTAGAGCGTGTCGACGCCGAGAAGACGCAGGCCGGCGACCGTGCCCATCACGTCGACCATCGCGTCGACCGCACTGACGTCGTGCAGGTGGACGGTCTCAACCGTCTCGCCGTGTACTTTCGCCTCCGCTTCCGCCAGGCGCGTGAAGACCGCCGCCCCGCGCTGACGGTCACTGTCCGGGAGGCGCGATGAGTGGATGATCTCCAGTACAGCGCCAAGTGTGCGCGGCGGCTGCGCTCCGTCTACCTCGACTTCGGCGTGGGTGGCGGCAATGCCCGCGCGGCTCACGCGACTCGAGGTCAGGCGGTAGCCGTCCAGGGGCAGGCGGTCCAGCTCTGCGCGCAGCGCCTCCAAGGGCAGGCCTGCATCCAGCACGGCACCCAGCAGCATGTCGCCACTGACGCCGGAGAAGCAGTCCAGGTAGGCGAGATGGACCATGGCGCTAATCCAGTACGCCGGAGTCCAGCGTGTTGCGGATGTTGGTGATCTGCTGCCGCAAGAGCGCCTCCACGGCGGCGTCGGAAGCCGTGCGGTCCTGGCCGCCGTCCTCACTGATAAGCACACGCAGGTATGAGCGGACGCGGTCGACGCGAACGACGATTTGATAGTCCACTACAAGCACACCCTGGCGCATGCCACTCAGTCGGAGCCAGAAGATCTCGTCCGCGGGGACCTCACTCTGGATTTCATCCTGCTGGAACTTAGACAGGTCAGAGTACAGGGCCGACTGCCAGTTGGCCTCACGGGCATCGGCAGAGATATCCGCGAAGGAGAGGGACGTCCCGTCCGCTGTCTTGTAGAGACTGACCGCCGAATCTACGCCACTGACGACGGGCCCCGCACCGATCTGTGCGGCCTGAAAGTCGGTCTCGTAGCCCAGGATGCGGCCCCAGGCCTCCAGCTCCCGCTCCTCCGGCGGAGCGCCGAGCTGGCTCTGTGCCAGCTCCTCGTTCGTGCTGAACTTCTGCTCCGCGCGTACCAGACCTTCCGGCACCTGGTCCGCCTGGAGCGTCATCAGTGGGAGCGCGTCCCGCGCCTTCGCTTCGTCGCTCTTGCCGCTGCAGGCTGCTGCGAGGGAGAATGTCACGCCGAAGAGCAGCGCCGCCGCCAGAAGCCTCATTCCTTCGCTCCCTCCCAGGACTGCCTGTTTATTACTGCTGCCAGATAGCCTGCGCCGAAGCCGTTGTCGATGTTGACGACAGCCACGCCGGCCGCGCAGGCGTTCAGCATGGCCAGGAGCGGCGCGAGGCCCCGAAAGCTCGCCCCATAGCCTATGGAGGTGGGTACAGCGATGACCGGGGCGGAAACGAGGCCGGCCACCACACTGGGCAGAGCCCCCTCCATGCCGGCGACGACGACGATGGCGCGCGCGGTACGAAGCGCGTCTAGCCTACCGAGCAGGCGGTGCAGGCCCGCGACGCCGACGTCGAACATACGCTCCACGGCGTTGCCCATGAGGTCCGCCGTGACTGCCGCCTCCTCCGCAACCGGGATATCGGAGGTGCCAGCGCAGCAGACCGTGACGCCCGCGTGGCGCGGCGCGCGCGTTCGTTCCAGCGTGATCGCGCGGGCGGTGGGGTTGTACTCGGCGTCGGGGATGCGCTCCTTTACGCTTGTGTAAGCTTCTACTGACGCGCGCGTGATGAGGAGCCTGTCGCTGCGCGCGGCGAGGCTCTGCGCGATCGAGGCGATCTGGTCGGGCGTCTTGCCGTCGCCGAGGACGACTTCCGGGAAGCCCGTACGTAGCGTGCGGTGATGATCGAGCGATGCGAACCCCAGATCCTCGTAGGGTAGGTCACGTAGCCGCGACAGCGCCTCGTCAACCGGCATCGCGCCGTCCTGCACGGCATCCAGCAGGGCTCTCAGCTTTTCGTCGTCTATTTCGATTCTCCAATGCGGTCAAGCGATGGGGATCACCGGCTTATTATACGTAAACGAGGGTTGGATGAGGCATTCGCCGATGGAGGGCAGTGTCTCAGCCCGTGTCCACGCTCGCGGTGTTTTGCTGGGACAGACTCCTCCGCCGCGGTCGGGGTGACAAGTGGCTCCTAGATGAAGTATCCGATGATGAACACACCGGCAATGACGCGGTAGACCACGAAAGGCAGGTAGCTGCTGGTGCGGATAAGCCGCAGCAGACCGCCGATGCTGACCCAGCCGACGATTGCGGAGACCAGGGCTCCCACTGCTATCACGTCGAGATCCTCTGATGGGATGCCGTCGGTGACGGCTTCGACCGACTTCAAGAGGCCGGCGCCGAGGATCGCGGGCGTCGCCAGGAGGAACGACAGGCGCGCGGCGTCGGCGCGTCCGTAGCCACGAAGGAGGCCGGCAGAGATCGTGATGCCGGAGCGGGAAACGCCCGGCACCAGCGAGATCGCCTGGGCGGAGCCGATGCTCAGCGCGTCGCGCCACCCGGTGCTTGCTATCCCGCGATCGCCCGACGCGATCCGCTCGCAGACAAGGAGGACGCCGCCGAAGGCCACCAACATCGCCCCGACGATGAGCGGGTCGCGGACTTCGTCTTCCACGAAGTCGTTCAGAACCAACCCAACTATCGCGACCGGGACCGAACCGAGTGCGATCATGAAGAGCAGGCGGTCGTCGTACTCGCCATCCGCCTTGTGCCGCGTCGCGCCCGGGAGAAGGCGGGCGAGGAGGCTGCGGCCCATCTGCAACCACTCGCTCCAGAAATAGGCGATGACGGCGGCAGTGGTACCGAGGTGCAGGGCGACGTCGAAGGTGAGGTCGTCCGTGAACTCCCAGCCGAAGAGATCGCGCACGACGATGAGGTGACCGGACGACGAGATGGGCAGAAATTCGGTCAGGCCCTGGACGATGCCCAGGACAATCGCGTGCAGGACGTCTTCCATCTCTTCCGGTCAGGATATGGCGCGCCGTGTGCCGCCGTCCATGCGCGACGAGCATAGGGATTGAGGGTTTGTTCTCGATCGGGGGCGGAACGATAATGGCGCCGGATGCGTCCATTCCCTGCGCTCACTCCCGCCGGATGGTTCTTCCTGACATGGCTGGCGGCGCTGTCGGGATTTGCTGCTGTGTGTGTGCTCGCGGCCGGCGCGGACCGGTTCGCGGGCGACGTGTGGACCACTTCGCGCCTGCGGGACATCGATGCGGCCGCGTTCGCGCGGGTGCTGGACTGGACGGAGGACCTGGCCGGCCTGCCCTGGGTAGCGCCGGTCTGGCTGGCGTTCACGGCCGCCGCGTTCTTCGCCGCGGGCAGAGTGAGCGGGGCGTTGATGCTGGCCGGGGCGAGCGGCAACGTGTTCAGCAACCTGGTGCTGAAGGAGGCTATCGCGCGGCCGCGGCCCTCGCCGGACCTGGTCGACGTGACGGAGCGGCCGGGCTCGTACTCGTTCCCCAGCGGCCACGCCGAGGAGGCGCTGGTGCTGTACGGCTTCGCCGTCTACCTGGCCGCAGTATACGCGCCCGCCGGCTGGCTGAGGAACACTATCCAGCTCGCTTGCATCTGGATCGTGATCGTGACAGGCATAGAGCGAGTCTACGCGGGGCACCATTGGCCCAGCGATGTCCTCGGCGGCTACTACCTGGGCGCGCTGGTCCTCGCGCTGCAAATTGCGGCGCACCGGCTTGTTGGCGCGCCGAGAACACAGTAACCTACGCGCAGCGCCCCCCGTTCTTAATTAACGGCCCCGCATGAACTGGCTCGATATCGTCATCGTCCTCACTGTCGTGAGCTTCGTAGCCGCCGCATATTCCGCCGGGCTGATCCGCGAGGTTGTCACCATGGTCGCCGCGCTGGTGGGCATCGTCGTAGCGGGGCTCCTCTACGACGATTTCGCAGAGGAAGTGCTGGTGTTCATCGACGACAGAGATGTGTCACTCGCCCTCTCGTTCCTGATCCTGGCGGGGGCGGTCTATCTCTTCGGGCAGATCGTGGCGTACGTGCTTAAGAAGTTTGCTTCACTATTGATGCTTGGCTGGGCGGACCGGATGGGCGGCGCGTTTTTCGGACTGCTAAAGAGCCTGATTCTTGTCCAGATCCTGCTCATCGTCTTCGCAGCTTATCCGAGCCTTGGGCTGGAAAAAGCGATCGCCGGGTCGGAGCTCGCCTCTTACTTCATCGACGACGCTTCGGTGCTCCTGGTCATCCTGCCGGGCGATTTCGAAGAGCGGATCGACCAGTTCCTGGCGCCGCCGCTACCGGCGGGCTGACCGCCGCCGCCCCGTTTCTTGCGGACAGTGGCGTGGAGGAAAACTGGTAGGATTGCAAGGCTTATAACGCTCTGCTAGTATTCGTTTCGGTGGTGACTGTACTTGGGGCAAACCTTACCTGTATTAGTCCTGAACCAAAACTACGAGCCGCTGAACGTTTGCAACGTCCGGCGCGCTTTCGTATTGATTGACCGCGGCAAAGCCGAGACCATCGAGAACGGACGTGGTTACCTGCACAGCGCCACGGCCGTTTTCGAGATTCCGTCCGTCATTCGCCTGGTCTATCTGATCCGTCGACCGCGGCCGAACGGGCGGCTGACCCGCCGCGATGTCTTCCTTCGAGACTATTTCACCTGCCAGTATTGCGAGAAGCAAACGAAGGACCTGACCCTGGACCACGTCCTGCCGCGACATCGCGGAGGAGGGCACGATTGGTTGAACGTGGTTGCTGCCTGCAAACAGTGCAATCACCGTAAGGCAGGACGGACGCCGACTGAGGCACACATGCACCTTCGGCGCCAGCCGTTTCGTCCGGGCTACAGCTTCCTGCGCAGCTTCTACCCGTACCTGGAGTCGCAAGAGGGATGGCGCAAGTTCATCCCGGGCTACGACGGCGAATTCGGCTTCGCGTAGTCGCGGCGCGCCTCGATCTTCTGCAGGGGTAACGTATGGTGCCGGGAAATGGCGAGGCCCACCTGCACCCCCACAGATGGGCCCTTGGCTTGGCAGTTGCTTCTCCGCCGCCCTTGCCGCACAAGGCGCCCGCGGAACCGCACCCCCTTACTTCGCCTGCGCAACATTTAGCGCCTGCGGGCACTTTACTGTCAAGCGATTATGACGCCGGGAGAATTTCTAGTCTGCCCATTCGCGATAATTCCAGAACGCTACGCGGTGATAGTGCGGGCGATCTGTGCGCCGGCCCGTACGAAGAGCGGAAGCTGGTCGAGCGGGCAGTCCTGATAGAACGCGCGCGGGTTGGTGACGGGCTCCCTGCTCCACCAGTCCAGCCAGTCGCCCGGAGGCAGGTATACGAGCGCTCTTCCGCCCTGCTCCACTACGGGCGCGACCAGAAGGTCCGCCCCGAGTAGATATTCGTAGTCCACCGTCGCCGCTATCGGGTCGTCCGGATACTCCAGCGCGAGCGGGCGGACGACGGGGATGCCGGTCGCGGCCGCCTCATCAGCCAAGGCGTAGATGTACGGCAGCAACCGGTAGCGCAGCTTCGAGAACTCGCGCACCACCTCCACTGCCTTCTCGCCGAAGTACCACGGCTCGCGGCCGCGGATGCCATGGAAACGCGCATGCGACGACAGGAGCCCGAACTGGGCCCAGCGGATGTAGAGTTCGGGGTCAGGCGGCTTCATCTGGTCCGGGTTCCAGAAGCCGCCGATGTCGTGGCTCCACATCGTGATCCCGGACATGCTCAGGCTCAGGCCGCTGCGCAGTGTCGCCGCCATCCCCTCCCAGGTGCTCGGCGCGTCGCCCGTCCAGTTGATCGGGTAGCGCTGGGACCCGGCGTAGCCGGAGCGGCTGAACAGCATCGCCTCTCCGCGCTCCTCTTGTATCACCTCGTACACCGCCTTGTTGTAGAGCAGGGGGTACAGGTTGTGCAGCTGCTCACCAGTGCGGCCGTCGTGGAACGTCGCGTCCGGGGGCACGGCCTCGCCGTAGTCCGGCTTGAAGGCCGCTACCCCCATTCGCAGATACGGGCGGTGCTTGTCCTTCCACCAGGCGACCGCGCCCGGGTTAGTGAAGTCCACCAGGGAGGTTTCCGCGGGGTTATCGAGCGGTTTCGCAGGCTGTCCGTCCGGCCCCTTCGCGAAGTAGTCGTTCGCGACGCCTTCCGCGTGCATATCGGTGCCGGCGTAGACGTAGGGGATCTCCCAGAGGCTCAGCTTCAACCCACGCTCGTCGAGCCACTTCACGAACCCCTCCGGGTCCGGGAAGGCTTCGTCGTTCCAGACGAAGTCGATGCCATCCAGGGCCTTCTGCCGCCGCACCTTCAGCCACATCGGGTCCAGATGTACGACATCGGCCGGGATGTCCAGCTCCCGCAAGCGCTCGACGACCGCCTCTACCTGCTCCCGGCTGCGGTACATGCAGCGTGAGAACCAGTTCCCGAACGACCAGCGCGGCGGCACCGCCGGGCGGCCGGTGAGCTCGCCGTAGCGCGAGATGATCTCTCTGGGCGAGGGCCCGTAGATGAAGAAGTAGTCCAGGTACGGATCGTCCACGCGCACTGCCGCCGTCTGCAGCGCCGGGTTCCCGAGCTCGTACGTGATCTTGCTGCTGTGATGAAAGAAAAGCCCGTAGCCGCGGCTGCTGAGCAGGAAGGGGATGTTGATGTAGCAGGCCGTGGAGGTCAGCGCGCCGACGGGGTCGCGGCTCCACGACACCAGGCGCTGCCCGCGCCGATCGAAGGACCCGTAGTGCTCGCCCAGCCCGTAGAGGTGCTCGTGCGGGTTCAGTGACCACACCTCGTGGAACTGAGCCCGGCCCTGCGCCTCGTGGGAGAACCCGGTGGGGTACGTGGCCGCGCCGACGAGATTGCGGTCGTCGCCGCGCTGCTCGAGCACCGCGCCCCCGCTCGCGTCCTCCACCCGCAGGTTCCACGGCGACGACATGCGGACCCGCAAAACCCCGCTTTCCAGCATCCACCCGCCTTCTTCCGCCTTCCAGCTTCCTTCTGCCTTCCGGTGCGCGCTCATTACCAGCATCACGGAATCCACGGGCGGCGGCTCTGCGTCCGCAGGCCACATCCGCAGCCGGAACACCTCCGGCGTCACGAGGCGGATGGCGGCCCGCAGTTCCTCGCCCGTGTTCGCGCGCAGCTCGAACTCCGCTCCGCCGTCCGCCTCGACGGCCGACGTCACCTCCGCGACGTGAGAGTACTCGCGCCGCGGGTCAACGAAGATCGGGGTCCAGTCGTCGGCGAACTCGCGGAGGGTGCCGCCGGGCATGGTGTGGGTTGCGGGCCGCACGAACTCGGGCTGCACCATCGTCTCCTCTCCTGCGCTGGGGTGTTGGTGCTGGGGAGTCTAGCACGCCAGCAGGTGTGTGGCGTAGGTGCGGGTTCAGCACCTCGACGGTCGACCGAGGGTGAGGCTCCGAGGAGGGCGGGCGGATGTTCGCAGACGACTGGTTGCCGCGCCTGAAACGCGCATCGTGGTCCGCACGCCTCGCCCCTACGTGTCGTGTCCCAGCGCCTTGGCTACAAACCGAGAGGCCCCCCACTGTACGGGGGGCCTCTCCTTCGGCTCTATTCGCGCCTTCCTCGCCTCACACCAGCACCTTCACCAGCGACGCGAAGTAAGTCGACCCATCTGTATGGTCCACCTGGACCTCTACCGTTGCGCCCACTTCCAGCGTGCCCACCACATCCGCGAACTCGTAGCAGACTACCTTCGTGAAGTCGCCCACCTGGACGTGAATCGTGAACTCGCCGGGCATGTGGGCCACAATGACGCCCGTGAACACTGTGGGCTGCGACGGCTTGATCGAGATCGTCTTCGCCAGGTAGCTGCCGTCGCCCATCTTGTAGGCGGTGACGCAGACCAGGTCGCCGGGCTCTGGCATGCCGTTCGGGAAGGCGGTCTGCTCGTTAGAGTTCACGCTCTTCTCGAACCCGTCCACGCTTACGACGAACCACGTGCCGTCGTGCGCCTGCAGCGTGCCGCAGAACTCGAACAGCTTCACGGTGATGCGCTGTGCGTTGTAGGACCCGTCAGCGTTCTTCGTGCCGAGCACCCAGACCTTCGCTCCGACGAGCGGGAAGCCGTTAGGGAACTCGGTCTCGCCGCTCGTCCAGACAGTTGTCGGGACAGCGGCTTCTTTGTTGATCGTCATGTTCTGCTCTGTGATCGCCGTGACCACGCCCCACCATTCCTCGGCCTTCGGCGCGGCTGTCGGCTCCGGCTTCGGAGTCGTCGCCGGCGTCGGCTTCGGGGTCGGCTCGTGCGTCGGCTCGGCCTTCGGGGTCTCGTCGGCCGGCGTCGGCTCGGGCTTCGGGGTCGCCTCATCGGTTGGCTCGGGCTTCGGCGTCGCCTCGTGCATCGGCTCCGGTCCCGGGCAGGCGCCCAGGCGGATCCCGCGGGCGTTGAAGAAGCGCGGCCGGTCCGGCGTAGCGTCTACGCAGACGCCGTCGTTGCGGTGGACGCCACCGCGGTCCATGTCGTGCCCGGAGGCGTCCTGGAACCGCGTACCGTTCCCGATGTTCAGGTAGACGAAGCTGCTGTCGTCCTCCCGCTGCACGTAGAACAGTGTTGGCGCCATCGAAACGACCCGCGCGTTGAAGCGCACGCCGTCGTCGTCGCCGCCGATGCCAAGAATGTCCCCGCCGGACGCCGCGACGATGCCCATGGACGCTACAAAGAGCGCCGCTACGGCCACCGCCGCCACGTTGGCGAACTTCCAGATGCCCTGCATGATTGACTCCTTTCCCGTTCCTGCCTCCACCCGCTCCAGCAATCTGTTACGGGCCCTTGCCATTGCTTGTGATGTTGATTGCGGCGGACTCATGCGCCGCAGCGAATCCGCCGACCGGAGGAACGGCGCGAGAGCGCCGGCGTGCTGCGGGTTCGCCGCCAGCACGGCCTCCACGGAGCTGCCCTGGCGGATTAGGTCCAGGCACTGCTCCAGAATCGTGCGAAAGTTTTTCTCGTTCATCTTCCCCACCACCTCTCCTACGCGAAGGCGCCTTCCCGGCCCAGAATGTTCCTTACGGATCTCAGGGCGCGGAACTCCAGCGCTTTGATCGCGTTCTCCTTCTTTCCCATCAGGGCCGCCGTCTCCGCCAGGCTGAGCCCTTCGATGAACCGGCTGATCAGAACTTGCTGTTGGTCGAGCGTCAGTTTGCGGAAGGCCGTCGAAACTTCGTCCCAGAGGGCCACGGTCTCGGTAGCGTCGCGCGGGTCGGCGACCTCGTGGCTACCTTCCGCCAGTGGCTGTGTGCGAGAGCGGCTGCGCTTCTGGAAGAAGTCAGCCAGCAGGTTGTGCGCGATGCGGTAGAGCCAGGAGATCAGCGGCACGCCGCGGTAGTTGAAGCGCCGGATGCCCTTCCACGCCTCGACGAAGACGTCCGCCGTCACGTCCTCCGCGGCGGCGGCGTCGCCGATGCGGCAGAAGACGAAGACGTAGACGCGCTGGTAGTGCCGATTGAAGATCTCGTCCCAGGCAGCGCGGTCGGACTCCTGGGCGCGCGCGATGAGCAGCGCTTCCATCTCCTTCTCGCTTGCGACGCCCAGCGCGTCAGGTACGCTCATCAAGTAACATCTCCTCCGTCAACGGGTACATCCTGCTGATAAGAGGAAAAGTTACGGGCGGTTGTTACGGGTTATGGAGGCTTAACCCAACCTGTACTGATGTACGGAGGCGGTTGCTGACTGCGGGCTGTGCCGAGCGGGAGTACTTCGTTTGCCGGGGAGACGTCCGGGTCTGAAGACCAGGACCTACTTCACCAGCACGATGCTCAGCGGAAGGTTCGCGTGTGGATCGCCAACGCCTTCGGGCGGCGCGAGGGTTTGGACGAAGATGCCGAGAATATCGTCCTGGCCGGTCGGCCGCGGGCAGCGGTTCAGATAGGGGTCGAGGTTGGTCAGGTCCTGCTCTATCTGCTGCTTTATCTGGGCGGAGTCATCGTCGCGGAAGCAGCCGATGATGTAGAAGCCGGCGAAACCCGTTATCGTCGCTGTTTGGTCGCTCTGCACGAGCTCATCTATCAGCAAGAGATGGACGGCCCTGGGGAGATAGCTGTGAGTGTGAGACGCGTTATACTGGTCCATTGGAACGCCGTTTTGGCCAGTGGTGGCGTGACAGGGGTTCTCCGAGAAGACGTTCGCAGCAGAAGGCACGATCGGCTCGCCCGGGTCGGCGCCAGCGAGGCTGAACACCTCGTCGAAGTCGTCCCAGCTGGTGTGACCAGTGCCGAACAGCGAGTCGCAGCGCCCCTCTTCGCCGAGACGGTCTTCCAGGCCTTGAAGCAAGCCGTTGATCGTCCCGGTGCCGGTGTTCACCTCATAGCCGATAGTGCAGGGAGCGCCCGCCCCGTAGTGGAAATCATGACGCAAGTTGTTGGCGGAGGTCTGGCCGCAGTCAGTTGAGCCGATCGTAAGCTGGCCGCGCTGGCCGCTGACGCCTCCCTGCCCGCTCGTTTTCAGGATGCAGACGGCCCCGTACACAGGCCGGGTCTGGCCCGGGATCGATGGGTTGGGCTCCAAGCAGCCGGACAGCGGGCAGCCGTCGTCATCCTCGCCGTCACCGTCGTCATCATCGAGGTCCCCGCACTGCGCTCCGGTCTCGGAGTTGCCGACGGCGGGGGAGAAGTTCGTCTGGACCCCGAACGGGCTCAGGTCGTAGCGGGTGATCGGCGAGCCGACGCAGGCGCGGGCCACCGCGCCGATGTCCGGCGCTACGAGGCCGAAGAGTGAGGCGAACAGGGCGCGGCTCGGGTGCCGGACGCGGGCCTCGACCCACGGCATGTTATCGCCCGGTTCGCGACAGCCGCTTGTACCGACATCGATGCAGCTGTTACCGGGTGAGCAATCGGAGGTGGGAACGCCATCGATCTTCGCCGGGTCGACGCCGTTCTGCACCGCCCACTGGACGGCGTCGTCGAATGCTGTCCCTGTGTCTGTGAGGTTATCCAGGTACGGCTGCGCTCCGGCGAGGACGGAGAAGTCGCTGTCGTTCTGCGCCCCGTAGCGCTCGCTCAGCCAGAGCCCGAAGTCGATGGCAATGGCGCCGATGCCGATGATAGCGGTGAACGCCAGGAGCCACATCATCAGCGCCTGGCCACGTTCGTCGTCGGGGGATCGCTGCAGGCCGGAGTTCATCACGGCAAAGGATGAGTATAGACCCGTCTATGTAAGAAGTCAACTCGCGTTGGAGGAAGGAGGAAGGGGAGCAGGGAGCAAGGAAGGCGCTCACTTCTGGCAGTGGCGGCAGAAGTTGGTTTCCCGCTGGCCACTGGTGATCGCGGTGATGTGGCCGCCGCAGCGCGGACAGGCCTCGTCGGCCTTGCGGTGCACGCGCAGGTGGTCGCGGTAGTGGTTGGCCGGCAACCCCTTCTCTTCCATCTGGCCCGCGACGATGGGGACCGCCCAGTCCATCACGCGGCGTATCGCCCGGAAGAGCTCGCGCAGCTCGTCTTCCGAAATGTCCGTGCGTTTGCGATACGGGTGAATCTTCGCCTCCCAGAGGACTTCGTCCGAGTAGGCGTTGCCGAGGCCGGCGACGCAGCGTTCGTTAGTGAGGACGGTCTTGATCTGGGCGCGCGACGTCTTCAGGCGCTCCACGAAGGCGTCTTCGGTCAGCTCCGGATCGAGCACGTCCGGGCCCATCTCCGCCCAGCGTGGCACCTTCTCGTCGAACTCCTCCTCGCGGACGAGGTAGGCGCGGCCCATGCGGCGGTCGTCGTGGTAGCGGAAGTCCATACCGTTGTTGAGATGGAAGATAAACGCCGTCTTGGCGCGGCGCCGCTGCTTCGGCTCGCAGTATTGGAAGCGGCCGGTGAGCATCGCGTGCACCACCAGGTAGTCGCCGCCTTCGAACGGGAACAGCAGGTACTTGGCTCGGCGCTGGACCGGCTGGAACACCTGGCCCGCCAGGCGCTGCTCGAACTCCTCGCGGCCGGCGCGCACCATCCACGGGATCAGCGATTCGACGGATTCGACGGCGACGCCGCGCAGGCGTTTGTTGAAGTAGGCGCGGTAACCTTCGAGGTCAGGGATCTCAGGCATTAGGCCGCACAGCCCACACGCGCACTGCCTCCCCCACCCCCTTCAGCGATTGCTCACCGCGGTCCTCGAACGGCACCCCCGCGCTGGTGCGGGCGAGCCCTCTCACGGTGTCCGAGACGAGCACTTCGCCCGGCGCGGAGAGGCCGCTGATGCGGGAGGCGA
>CAZLDI010000028.1:0-24021 GCA_964558415.1 uncultured Dehalococcoidia bacterium | reverse complement strand
CCGACTTCAACGACTGCGCCGTCAGTGCAGCGTGTAAGCGCCACGCCGCCGACCGTCAGGCCGGAGGTGCAGGCGGAGACGACGGTGGTACCGGAGACTGCGGAGGTGATGGTGAGGATGCAGTTGCCGTCACCGCCGTCGACTGCGCAGGTGTCGCCGCCGACGAAGGCGCCGGGGCCGGAGTCGATGTTGCCGTCGCAGATCGTGCCGTTCGGGGCGTTGACGAAGCCGGAGCCGGGGTTGACCTGGATGGTGCAGGTGATCTGGTGGTTGGTGCCGACCGCGTTGGTGTCGGTGGCCGGTGAGAGACTGATCTTGGCGTTGACCCAGACCTTGGTAACCGGGTTGCCGTTGGAGTGACCGACTTCAACTGTCGCGCCGTCGGTGCAGCGGGACAGGACGACGCCGCTGACCGTAAGTCCTCCCGGAGGGGCGGACTCTTCCGTGCAGGCGGAGACTGTGGATGTGCCGGAGACGGCGGAGGTAATTGTGATCGTACAGTTGCCGTCGCCGCCGTCGGTGAGGCAGTCGTCGTCGCCGCCGAGGAAGCCGCCGACGCCGGAGATGTCCGCGTCGCAGAGGGTGCCGTTGGGCGCCGGGACGAAGCCGGAGCCGGTGTTTACCTCGATGGTGCAGGTGATGACGTGGTTGGTGCCGACCGCGTTGGTGTCGGTGGTCGGTGAGAGGGAGATCTTGGCGTTGACCCAGACCTTGGTAACGGGGCTGCCGTTGAAGACGCCCGTTTGCACCTGGGCGCCGTTCGTGCAGCGCGTGAGGTTGACAGTGATGCTGTTGACGGTGATCGCGAGACCGTTAGGCGGGGCGGTCTCCTCAGTGCAGGCGGAGACGGTAGTGGTGCCAGAGACGGCCGAAGTTATGGTGATGGTGCAGTTGCCGTCGCCTCCGTCTACGGTGCAGTCGTCGTCGCCACCGACGAAGGAGCCGGGACCGGAGTCGATGTCCGCGTCGCACAGAGTGCCGTTGGGGGCGTTGACGAAGCCGGCGCCGTCGCCCTTGTTTATCTGTATGGTGCAGGTGAGGACGTGGTTAGTCCCGACTTCGTTGGTGTCAGTGCTGGGAGTCAAGGTGATCCGGGCGTTGACGAATACCTTGACGGCGTCGCCGGAGTTGCCGGCGGTGCCGTTCGTTTCGACATGGAAGTTCTCCCCGAACACGAGGAGGTCAGCGGAGGCGTGCGCAGTGATAGTTCCGGCGCTGGCGGACACGGCTGAGGCCGTGCAGGTGCCGGCAACTGTGCCGGTGGTGCCGCAGGTGTTGCCAGCGGGGCCGCCACAGGCGCCCACCACCGCGCCGTTGTTTGCGGTGAAGTCGACGTCAACGATGCTGCCGTTGTCCGCCGGGCTGGTGACGCCGCCGACGATCTTGTTGGCGGTGACCGTGAAGGTGTGGCACTCGTTGACTTCGTTGGTGTCGTCCTGGGCGATGCTGATGTTGGCGCCGCAGAGCGGGATCCTACCGCCACCGACGTCCTTCAGGTCGGAGCCGGTGTCGCCGAGCGTCTGGGAGCTGCGGCTGGTGAAGATCAGGCTGTTGAAGCAGAACTGGTCGATGCCGAAGACCTGGAGGTCGATGGAGGCTTCCGCGAAGTCCAGCGTCGGCAGCAGGTGCGCGGCCTGTCCGCTGCGCGCCAGGCGGCAGCTGTTACCGAAGCCGTCTCCAGTGATGCCGTACTCAACGCTGGCGCCGGGGGTCGGGTCGCAGGCCGGGACGTTCCAGGGCGGCGCCTCAATGGAGTGCTGGTCGTCCTGCGGGCCGTTGTCTGAGCCGTCGGCCAGCTCGCGGTTGGTGTCGAGCAGGGAGTTGCCCTGGCTACCGGGGTCTCCTGGGCAGTCGAATACAGTGATCGGCTCGTAGGTGCCAAAGGTCGTCGCCGAGGTGTTCGTGGGGTCCCAGCTGAAGAGCTCGAGGATGACCTCATCGCCGCCGCCCTCCAGGGTGAAGGAGACAAGGAGGTCGTTGAGGCTGCGGCCGTCGTCCGGGAGGGAGTCCGGGTCGGGGCCGTCGGCGTGCTTGAAGACGAGGTCGAACATGTTGTCAGGGTCGGTGCCCGGCGTCTGGAGGGCGTCGAGGCCGGCGGGCGGGACCTGGTTGAACTCGAAGCCCCAGAAGGCGTCGCCTTCGTTGCCGCCGCGGTGGGCGGCCATGTAGACGAAGGGGTCGTCGGGGTCGGTGTCGGCATCGCAGATGGAGTCGGCGAAGCGGAAGAGGAAGTAGGCGTGGGAGAAGTCGTCCTTGCCCGGCACGTTACCGGGCGTGATGGGCCAGACCTGGTCCTGGGTCTTGCCCGAGGGACTGACGATGCTGAGCTCCGGCTCCAGCGGGAAGGTGGGGTCACTGTTGCCGTCACAGACGAAGAAGGGCGTGCCGTTGATGGCGGGGTTCAAGTCGATGTTGGACCCGTAGCAGTCGGCGGCAGCGGTGTGGGGGGCGCCGGCGCTGGCGAGGAAGACGCCGTTCTGGCTGGCGCCCTGCGCCCAATCGTCTCCGGCGGGGAAATCAGTGCCGGAGTAGAGGCCCGGCGTCACGCCCGGCGTCTGGTTTGCGTCGATTTCGAATCCGCCGTTGTTGACGGCGTTGGAGCGTGTCAGGGCAACGGCCACAAACACGGCAACGGCTATGAACGGTATGAGTCTCAGGACCCGTGACCTCAAGACAGTCATGACAACCTCCCCATATGCGACGACCGAAAGCTTCTGGCGCGATTCAGCAGGAGCGTAAGCACCCCCGCGAACCGTCCCTACAGTCTCTTATTCTTGTTTACCAATTGTTTACGGTTTATAACAGCACATCCGCCGTTCAGTGTCAATCCACGTAGCCGCAGATTCAACGACGGATATATTTCCGCATTGCGGTTGGTGAACAGTGGGTAAACGCGCGCCGGCCGGACGCTTCCGGGCGGTTGTTGCTGTAACGCGTCTGGAAGCACCGCGTCCCTTAATCAACAACAGTAAGGAGGTTAGGTTATGCGCTGGACTAATTTCTTGCCCCTGGTCCTCGCTCTGATCGTTGTCGCGAGCCTGGCGGTGACGCCTGCCCTGGCGGGAGGCCGCGGTGGCGGCAATGGAAACTCCGAGCCGGCGACGCTGACGCTGACACCCCATAACCCGCTGGACGCCTGGGGTCAGCAGTACACGATCAGCGGCACGGGCTTCAACCCGAACGCCTGGATCTACTTCTCGACGAACTGCTGCGGCTCGTTCAATCGCTGGTCTGACAGCGGCGGCAACTTCTCAATGGTGAAGAGCACCGCGGGCCCGGGCACATACGTCTTCGACGCCTTCCAATGGGAGGGCAAGAAGTTCGTGAAGCAGGCGTCGCTCAGCTTCGCTGTCGAGTAGCTTCGCGGCAGCGGAAGGTGGCGCCTAAGTCATAAGCCATGTAATATGTCGCCAATGCGCAAGTGCAGGGCGGCGCTGTTACCCCCGCTTTCGTTGCTACTAGTGGGCCTAGTAGTTTCCCTGGCAGTCGCCGTGACGCCGGCGTCGGCGGACAAACCCGGCCCAACGTCCACATCCGCCTCGCTAACGGTGCTGCCCAACCCGGTTCTGGCATACGGGCGCATATACTACGTGCTGGGCTCCGGATTCCAGCCTGACGAGTGGGTATACTTTTCGACGACGTGTGCTGGGTCTTTCAATCGCTACGCGGACTCGTCCGGCAAGGTACTCATGGCGCGAACAAGCGGCTACCCGGGAACGTGCAGGTACGACGCGTACCAGTACAGCGGGCACCAGCTCGGGTTGATGGCGACCAGGACGTTCTCGGTCGTCGCGCAATAAACAACCGAATACGAATCAAAGAAGGGGCGGCGGGAAGCCGCCTCTTCTCATTTCTTAGCGGTGGCAGTTGGCTGGATTCGGGCGGGAACCCCTATCCGCAATCATCTGTCGGCCCTAACATAATAGCGAGCGAAAATAAATCTGAAGGGGTGGAGTGACCACGAGCCGGCTGAACTACATCAGCGGGCGTTGGCTGGAGCCCGCGAGCGATAAGTACTTTGAGCGCGAGAACCCGGCGACGGGGGAGATCATCGGCGCGTTTCCGGACTCCGGCGGCAGCGACGTCGCGGCGGCCGTGAAAGCGGCGGGCGAAGCCTTCGACGGATGGCGCGCGACGCCGGCGCCGCGCCGCGCGGAGATACTGTTCCGCGCGGCGGAGCTGATGCTCGCGCGCAAGGAGCAGCTGTCGCGCGACGTGACGGTGGAGATGGGGAAGGTGCTGAGCGAGGCACGGGGAGACGTGCAGGAAGCGATCGACATGACCTACTACGCGGCCGGCGAGGGGCGCCGTCAGTGGGGTCAAACGATACCGTCGGAGCTGCGCGACAAGCTTTGCCTTACGTTCCGACAGCCTCATGGGGTCGTGGCTGCGATCACTCCCTGGAACTTTCCGATGGCGATCCCGAGCTGGAAGCTGATGCCGGCGCTGGTGATGGGCAATACAGTGGTCCTGAAGCCCTCACCATATTCGCCGCTGAGCGCCGGTAGTCTGGTAGCGGTGCTGGAGGAGGCGGGGCTGCCGCCGGGGGTGGTGAACCTGGTGTTCGGCGGCGATGAGGCCGGCGCGGCGCTGGTGGAGGACCCGCGAATCGCCATGGTCTCCTTTACGGGCTCGCTGGAGGTAGGGCGGGAGATCGCGTCGTACTGCGGGCGCAACAGCAAGCGCGTGCACCTGGAGCTGGGCGGGAAGAACGCGATCATCGTGCTGGACGACGCAGATGTCGAGCTCGCTATCGAAGGGGCAGTGTGGAGCGCGTTCGGCACAAGCGGACAACGTTGCACGGCGGCCAGCAGAATGATTGTGCAACAGCGGCTGGTGACAGCGTTCACGGACCGTCTGGTCGCCAGAGCCAGTGCGCTACGTTTGGGGGACGGCCTGGACGAGCAGACCGACGTGGGGCCCGTGGTCAACCGTGAGTCGATCGAGAAGATCAGCGGCTACGTGGAGATCGGGCGGGACGAGGGGGCGGTGGTGGCCTGCGGTGGGTCGCGCGGGACCGGTCCATCGCTCGCGCGGGGTCACTTCTTTCAGCCGACGGTGTTTACTGACGTAGGACCGGATATGCGGATAGCGCAGGAAGAGATCTTTGGTCCGGTGACGGACGTGATCGGGTGCAGGGACCTGGCGGAGGCGGTGGCGATCACGAACGGCGTGCCGTACGGCCTGGTGGCCTCCATTTATACCTCTGACATGAGCAAAGCGTTTATGGCTATGGAAGGTATTACGACGGGTATCGTCTACATCAATGCAGGAACGATCGGCGCAGAGGTCCAGCTCCCGTTCGGAGGGACGCGCGGCACCGGCAACGGGCACCGCGAGGCCGGGCAGGCCGCGCTCGATTCGTACAGCGAGTGGAAAAGTGTCTACATCGACTACTCCGGCCGGCTACAGAAAGCCCAGATCGACCGTTAGCGCCATGGTCCGCCAGGCGAACCCCCGGCCCGCCCCTCGCATCGCGGGGGATGACCCAACCTGGTACAAGGACGCCATTGTCTACCAGGTGCACGTCCGGGCGTTCTACGACAGCGACGGTGACGGGGTGGGTGACTTCCGTGGCCTGCGAGAGAAGTTGGACTATCTGGAAGAGCTCGGAGTCAATGCGGTCTGGCTACTTCCGTTCTATCCGTCGCCGCTGAAGGATGACGGGTACGACATCGCGGACCACATGGCCGTGCATCCGGCGTACGGGTCGATGCAAGACTTCCAGGATTTCCTGAAGGACGCGCATGGGCGCGGCATGCGCGTAATCACGGAGCTTGTCTTGAACCACACATCGGACGAGCATCCCTGGTTTCAGCGGGCGCGCCGGGCGCCGTCCGGCAGCCGCTGGCGCGACTTTTACGTCTGGAGCGACACGCTTGAAAGATACGAGGAAGCGCGGGTCATCTTCAAGGACTTCGAGTCGTCCAACTGGGCGTGGGACCCCGTGGCCGGGGCTTACTACTGGCATCGATTCTACGCGCATCAGCCGGACCTCAACTTCGACAATCCGGAGGTGCACCGCGCGCTCTTTCGCGTCGTCGATTTCTGGCTGGGGATGGGGGTGGACGGGCTTCGTCTGGACGCCGCTCCGTACTTGTACGAGCGAGAGGGCACGAGCTGCGAGAACCTTCCGGAAACGCACGCGTTTCTGAAAGGCCTACGCCGGCACATCGACGAGAGGTTCGCGTGCCGGATGCTACTGGCCGAGGCCAACCAGTGGCCCGAGGAAGCGGGCGCGTACTTCGGAGAGGGTGACGAGTGTCACTGCGCCTTCCACTTCCCGCTCATGCCGCGGCTGTTCATGTCCGTCCATCAGGAGGACAGGCGGCCCGTGGTGGAGTCACTGGAGAAAACGCTGCCGATTCCGGACGGCTGCCAGTGGGTGTTGTTCCTGCGCAATCATGACGAGCTGACGCTGGAGATGGTGAGCGAAGCGGACCGCGACTATATGTACCGGGTTTACGCGACGGATACGCAGATGCGAGTCAACGAGGGCATACGCCGGAGGCTGGCGCCCCTTGTGAGCAACAACCGGCGGAGGATAGAGCTGCTGAACGGGCTCCTGTTCTCGCTGCCGGGCACGCCCATCATGTACTACGGCGATGAGATTGGGATGGGCGACAATATATATGTAGGAGACCGCAATGGCGTGCGGACGCCGATGCAATGGAGCGGGGAGCGCAACGCAGGGTTCTCACAGGCAAATAGCGAGCGCCTGTACCTGCCGGTGGTGGTGGACCCCGAATACAACTACAGCACTGTCAACGTAGAGACGCTGGACGGCAACAGGCAGTCCCTGCTCTGGTGGATGCGGAGGTTGATCGCGTTAAGGAAGCGCTACGAAGCGTTCGGTCGCGGCGATACTCGCTTCCTCCACCCGGATAACCGCAGGGTGCTGGCATTCGTCCGGAGTTACCGAGACGAAACCATACTGGTGGTTTCCAACCTGTCCCGGTTCGTGCAATATGCGGAGCTGGACTTGTCCGGCTATGCGGGCAAAGTGCCAGTGGAGCTGTTCGGCAGCACGGAGTTCCCGCGTGTCACGGAATCGCCGTACTTCATGATCCTTGGGCCGCATAGCTTCTACTGGTTCGCATTGAACGGGCACACTCTCGGAACCGCTTTCGGCGGTTAGCCACCTCTCGCCGATCCGCGTTACCCAGGTTCTAATTCCCAATTAACCGCCGAATTCGTCTGCGCCGTTGTAACACGAGCGGCTGTCCACAATCTTACTTTCAGGACGGGGGTCGCAAGCCGTAGCCCTCTACGGGGCGCGGGCTCCCGCGTGCGAGCCGCGATGAAAGTACTTGTAATAGACGATGCGCAGGACGTGATGGAGGTCGTGAACCTCTGCTTCAGCCTGCGCTGGCCCGATGCTGAGGTGATCTGCGCGAACACGGCAGAGGACGGCCTGGGCCTCATCGAGAAGGAGACGCCCGACCTGATCCTTCTGGACATCGTGTTGCCGGGGATGGACGGATTCGCGTTCTGCCAGGAAGTGCGGCGATTCTCCGACGTTCCCGTGATCATGCTGAGCGCCCGGGACGGGGAAGTGGACAAGGTGCGCGGGCTCGAGATGGGGGCGGATGACTACATCACGAAGCCATTCAGCCACCTGGAGCTCCTGGCCAGAGTGAGGGCGGTGCTACGCCGCTACCAGAGCCAGCTCCCCGCAGTCGGTGAGGTGTTCGAGTCGGGAGACATGCGAATCGACTACGCCAGCCGGGAAGTGTCGGTGCAATCGCGTTCGGTAAGGCTGACACCGACGGAGTACTCGCTCTTGTTTCATTTGACGCGCAACGCCGGCCGCGTGCTGCCTCACCACACGCTGCTGGCAAAGGTGTGGGGCCGCGAGTACACGGACGAGATAGACTACCTCAAGGTGTACATCAGGCGCCTGCGTCAGAAGCTTGAAGGCGACCCGGGGAGCATCGGCCAGATCGTCAGCGAGCGCGGCGTCGGCTACAAGTTCGTCGCGGCCTAGCTCCCCTACCGGTCCCACTCAGTTCTTCGGTCGGGACATCTCAGTCCCATTGGTTGCCTCACCAGTTGATGGGTTGAGGAGTTTACCGTATCTAAACCTTCGTTGAGTCCCGGTTAACCGGGACGTTCACCCGGTCGCCAGACAATGGTGGTGAGCCGGGGCTGTATCGACCCCGGCGACGGGAGTATTAATGGGTCGGGTTGACGTTGCTCCGCTCGTCGGAGCCCTCGCAGCGGTAATCCTGGCAGTCCTCTTTAGCCTTGGCGGCACTAATCCGCTCGCTCAGGCCAGCCATCTGGGCTCCGCGGACGGCATGGACGCCATGCAGCTGGACATGGACCCCGCAGCCAATGTGGTGAGCAACGTCGATCGTGAGACGGCGTGCGGGACGGACGTGACCGACAACGATGCCGACGGGTTCGTCAACGACGGCTGCCCGGTCGTCTCCTCCGCCAACAGCTTCACCCCGGAGACCGGCGCGCAGTGCGCCAACGCCACGAACGACGACCCGCTGAACGCCAACAACACCGCCGAGACCGCGGTCAACGACGGCTGCCCCGCTCAGGGAGTGGTCGGCACGACGCAGCTCTGCGCGCGCATCAACGAAAACGACACGCTGGACGCCGATGAGGATGTGACACCCGACAGCGTGGACATCCACGTCCTGGCCAGGGGCATCCCCGCCCTCGACATCGGTGGCAACGGCGACCCCACTAACGACACAGGCGGGATAATCGCCCTCTCCTTCAAGCTGACCTACGCGGCGACGGACCTGAACCTGGACGCCGAACTGTTCGACTCCTCTGGCCTGCTGCTGCGGGCGAACGCCGGGAGCTCCCTGTTCCCCGCGGGCGAGCCGCCTCCAGGCAGTCCCCCGGGCGACTACGACGTGGCCCTGCTCGACAGCGGCGCGGGCGCCGGCGAGTCCGGTTCCGGGCCACTGGCTAAGCTGACGTTCTCCACCCTTCAGAGCGCGGCCATGGGCCAGTACAACCTGGTGCTCTCCGACAACGTCCACCTGGACGCGAGCGGACAGGCGCGCGATCCCCACGTGACTAACGGTGGCATCATCGCGGTGAACGAGGCGTGCCCAGGCGGGGAGACGCCCACGCCGACGCCGACACCTACACCTACACCCACACCGACGCCTACGCCCACTCCCACTCCCACTCCCACTCCCACACCGACACCAACGCCCACGCCCACGCCCACGCCCACGCCTACACCTACACCTACACCTACACCTTCGGGTTCACCTGAGACGCCTACGCCTACGCCAACCCCGACACCGACCCCAACGCCAACGCCAACTCCCACCCCCACTCCCACTCCGACTCCAACGCCAACCCCAACCCCAACGCCAACCCCGACACCGACACCTACGCCGACCCCAACACCAACAGCGACGCCCACTGCGACTCCGGCACAAGGCCCTCACGACGTTGGAGTGAAATATTGCGTTAAGCAAGGACCGCCTCCCGTTAACCTCTCGGACTATGGCGGCGCCTACATGCACGTCCAGTGCGAGATAGGCAACTTCTCCACACATGACGACTTCGTCATCATTACCTCTCCCCCGGATCTGCTCCAATGGACGCCGCCCGATGGCTGCACTGCGGTGACCGAGCTGCTCATTCCGGGACGCGTCGACTTCGTTCTCATGGCGAGCGAGCAGAAGATGATCCTCTACCGCACCAGGTTCGAATGCCATGCTCCAGCGGTGCAAGCCGTGATACCCATATCCGTTACTGTAAGGATCGATCATCTCAACCCGGGCGACTGCACTGACGACGGCACTCCTGCGAACGACTCGGTGACGGAAAGCCAGAACATCAACGTCGGCCCGCCGCCGCCGGACACCACTCCGACCCCAACGCCCGACTCGACGCCCACGCCAACGCCTACGCCTACGCCAACGCCGGCGCCCCTGCCGACATGCACGCCTACGCCTACACCTACACCTACGCCTACGCCTACGCCTACGCCTACGCCTACACCCACACCGACGCCCACGCCCACGCCTACACCGACGCCCACGCCCACGCCTACACCGACGCCCACGCCCACGCCCACGCCCACGCCCACACCGGCACCAACACCGACGCCGACACCCACACCTACGCCCACGCCAACGCCCACACCCACACCAACACCAACGCCGACGCCGACGCCGACGCCGACACCGACGCCTACGCCCACACCAACGCCTACGCCTACGCCAACGCCTACACCGACGCCAACGCCTACACCCACCCCCACCCCGACGCCCTCCGCAAGCGGATCAGCGACGCCAACGCCCACACCCGCCGCAAGCGGATCGGCGACGCCGGTGACTACTACGACTCCCAGCCCGACACCGGTTGCGAGCGCGAGTCCCACTCCCGGGACGACAGGCACGCCCACGCCAACGCCTGCACAACCAACGTCAACACCCACACCGACGCCGACTCCAACCCCTATGCCCACACCTACGCCTACACCCACACCCACACCTACGCCCACGCCCACGCCTACACCGACGCCAACGCCTACGCCTTCACCTGTGCCTACGGTAGGTGGGACGCCCAGTCCGACGGCCGCGGCGAGCCCGACGGCGCTCCCGGAGGCGCTGCCGCCCAGTGGTGTGGCGACTCCGGGCGGGCAGGCGCCGCCATTGTGGGTGCTGGGGCTGGCGGCGCTGGTGGTGCTGGTATGCGGCTTTGCGCTTGGTTTTGAGGCGCGCCGGTTCACCGATAGCGCTCGTTAGCGCGGGTCGCTAGTCGGCGCGGCCCAGCCCTCTGCCTCGCGCGGCCAAGGCGGCGCACAACCTCGGTTCGTAGCTGTCGCGAATCTTTGCGTCCGGCGATGTTTACCGTTTCTTAACCGTTGTAACAGGCGAAAGCGGTTACCTAGCCTCTGTGGTTCTGGGAGAATGTGTTCACCTGGGATGCGGTGAACGCGCCCCGGTAAGAGGGCAGAGATGGTGACTTGCGCATCGTGCGAAATCGAACTAACGGGCACCCGAGTATCTGTGGACGGCAATGCGTTCTGCTGTCACGGATGCGCCGAGGGCGGGCCCTGTGTTTGCACTTACGAGCGTGACCCAGGCCGTTATCCAAGGAACGGCCGCTCAGATGAGGAGCACCTGCGCGGAGGGATGGACTTCGGTGGACCGGGCCGAGATGGGGCGTGAGATGGAGCCTACGAAAATTCTAACAAAGTTCTGTACCGATTCATGCAGTCCATTCACCGGCTTCGGCAGTAGTATAGGGGCAATCGCACAATCGGTTTATTAATTTATCGTCAACCTGCAACTTCAGCAGCGCCAGCGCCGCCCCGCAACGCCAAGCTGCCGGAACAAATCAACGGGGGAGGTTTCAAATGAGAGGGTTTGGGGGAGACTCAGACGACCGGTATCTGGCTCGGAGCGGCAGACGCCCATTGCCAGTGGCGCTCGCCGTGGAGCGGCCAAGGGGGAGGCTGCTGGGATTGCCGGCCTTGATCGCCCTTGGCGCGATCCTGGCGGCCGCGCTGCTTGCGTGGTCGCTGATCGGCTGGCCGTCGCCGTTCGCGTCCGCGGCATCCGGCGATTTTTCGCTGGACTTCATCGCCGCTGAAGACACGACCTACCACAAGAACGGTCCGAACGAAGGCGATGAGATCGGCGCGACAGAGGGCCAGGACCTGGGCTACGACGACCGCACGATCAACACCGACACCGTAGAGCAGCTAGAAGCGGAGGACTTTGCCTGCGGCGATCGGATCGTCTTCTTCACGCAGGTCGTCGTTGACGAAGGTGGAGATAACGACCAGACTGTCTTCATCGCGTACGACTTCGACGCGGAAAACAACGGCCAGCATGGCGTTGGCTACTCCGACATCCTGGACGTGGGCGTGAGCGGCGTGGACTTCGCGGGACAGGGTGGTGGGGACGATGGCAACGTCGGCCTTGACGGGACCGAGACCGCGACGCTGGTGAGCGAGAGCCTTGACGGAACCTTCGGAGCCGGCGCGCAGCACCTGAACGGCGTCGTGAAGATCACAGACCTTGACGCCGGCGAGCACCTGATTGTGCGCGTTGACGTGCGCTTCTCTTGCTTCGCGCCGGACCCGACCGGGAACCTGCACGCGGCGCTCGATTCCGCCAAGCTGGACGACGGCGACGGCGTGTACGAGCCCGGGAACGGCCAGGGCACAGACGACACGATTCCCGTTGGTCAGCAGGACGTGCCGATGCTGGGCATAGGAGACCAGGCCACTCCGACACCGTCGCCGACGCCAAGCCCGACACCGTCGCCGACGCCGAGCCCGACGCCATCGCCGACGCCGAGTCCGACACCGTCGCCGACGCCATCGCCTACGCCGAGTCCGACACCGTCGCCGACGCCATCGCCGACGCCGAGCCCGACACCGTCGCCGACGCCGAGCCCGACACCATCGCCGACGCCGAGCCCGACGCCATCGCCGACGCCGAGTCCGACACCATCGCCGACGCCGAGCCCGACACCGTCGCCGACACCGAGTCCGACACCGAGTCCGACACCGAGTCCGACACCGAGTCCGACACCGTCGCCGACACCGAGTCCGACGCCGAGTCCGACGCCGAGCCCGACACCTTCGCCGACGCCTAGCCCTACTGCCACGGCCTCTCCGCCTGCGACTCCGACACCTTCACCGACGCCTACAGCCCTAATAGTGGCGCTGCCACCGCTCGGTGATGGATCAGGGTCAGGAGCGAGCGGCCTGTGGATCGCGCTGCTGGCCGCGGGGGCCGCTGTAGCGGCGGCTACAGGTTTGGGCCTGACTCTCGTGGGAGCGAAGCGCCGCTAGTCAAGAGACGCATAGATCGCCCTTAGGCGGTCGGGAGTTCTGGGGAGGGCTCCCGGCCGCTCATTGCTCGTGGCACCACAACCTCGGAGTCAAGGCCGCACCGGAGCTCTTGTGTTTGGATACGTCCTTCAATATTCAGTGGTTCTGAAGGTAGGACGCCGTAAAACTCTTGACAACTACAGCAATACTTCTGCATAATTAAATCGCTCCGGCAGGGCCGCAACTGTCGGGGTTCTAGCGCTCTTTGGGTCTCATCGCCGCACCCCCGCGAGCACTTTGACTCGAGAGCGCTTTTTTGTGACTGACTCCCCAGTTTGTAACTTCCCCCCGCCGTCTCCCATCTTGATTTGCGGAGCTATCTGAAATTCATATGGGCGACGTACATCTTGACCCGCTTCGGGAACTGAGAGTGGCGAAGCGCTGGGCGCTTCTCGGCATCCTGACCGCGATACTCACGCTGGTGCCTTTCTACGGCGTTGCGCTTGGCCTGACGCTGAAGGAGATGGCGCTGGTGCTTGCACCCGGCGGCCTGGTGGCCGTGGGAGGTATCGAGCTGGCCTCCCGCTGGGAGTACCGGATGCGGCGGCGCTATGCCTTCCCGCACCACCTGGGCCTTGCGCTGGCATCCATTCATGAGTTCCCACGCGCCTGTGAGCGGGGAGCTGAGCTTGTCGGCCGGTGGCTGAATGCACGGGCGGTGGTGATAGCCTGGTTGAGCGCCGATGGAGAGACCCTTGACCCCGTCGCCGCCGTCGGTTTCCCGGCGGCGTGGACCGAGTACGCGCCCAGCGTCTCCGCTGAATCCGGGGCTCTCGCAGAAGGGCTGCGGGAGGGCAGCATTTCGCGGGCCAAGGCCAAAGATGACCCGTGGTTCGGCAAGAACCTCTGGCGTGACCGCGCGATCTACGTCCCTCTGGGCAGGCGCGACCGGCCCGAGGGGGTGCTCGCGATCGCGGCGCCGCGCACAAACGTGGGGGCGATGGACGAGCGGCTGTTGAGTGCTCTGGGCATGGTCATGGCGCTGGCGCTGGAGAACTGCCGGCTGTACGAGGGGCAGCGCGCGCACACGGAGCACTTACAGGAGCTGAACCGCATGAAAAGCGATTTCCTGACTACGGTGTCTCACGAACTGCGCACACCTTTGACATCTATCATGATGGCCGCGGAGATGCTGCTTGAGGAGGAGGAGGCGCATGATCCGGGCAGCCCGAGGGGAAAGCTCGTCCGGAATATCGTCAAGGGAGCGTCCCGCCTTAGCAGCCTTGTGGCTGACCTGGTTAACGTGTCGCGGGATGATGAGTTCAAGCCGAGGCTCGAGCTGGACACCATGCCGCTGACTGATATCGTCGCTAACGTGGTCGGGATCATACAACCCCTACTGGCCGCCAAGCGCCAGAGCATGGATGTGCAACTGTCCGACGACGACCCGATAGTGCGAGTGGACCGGCTACGCTTCGAGCAGGTGTTGATCAACCTGCTCTCGAACGCTCAGAGGTACAGCCCCCCTGGTGGGCACATTGTTGTGAGTAACCGGACAGAGGGCGCGGAGGCGATAATCAGTGTGACAGACTCCGGGCCCGGGGTGGCGCCAGAGGACCGCGAGTTCATCTTCGAGCCGTTCTATCGCGGCGACCGCTCCGGTCTCGGTCTGGGTCTCGCCATTGCCAAGTCACTCGTCGAACTGCACAACGGACGGATCTGGGTGGAGAGCGACGACGGTCAGGGGAGCCGGTTCAGCGTGGCGTTACCGGTGGCGGCGGCGGCGAAGATCCCGTCTCCCGCGACTGCCGTCTAATCGTTGCCCGGATCAGTTCGCGACGTCCACCGGGGCAGGCCGATCAGCGCGCCTCCTGCTGAGCCGAAGCGCGAAGGTACTCTGCCAGGCGGCGGGGACTGCGCAGAGCTTCCGCTAGCGTTGGCTCCGTCTCTGCGCCGACGCGCTCCGTAAGGGCCATGCGGATGTAAGCAGCTCTCGACAGGCCCTTGGCCCGTGCCAGCGTGTTCAGGCTGCTCAGTAACTCTTCCGGGAGGACCAGCACAATGCGAGTTGAGCGGGTCACGCTGGGATTGTAGTGGCCTCTGTGTAAAGAGTCAATGCCTATTGTTCAGCATGCAGATGGCAGATTGACTACCTGTATATATCCAGATGCCGGGTTGACATCGTACGGATATACGTTCGATAGCCCAAGCGCCGACGCGCTCGTGGGTTCACGCAAGCGCCGTCTGCTCGGGGGCGCGCACCGCTCCGCTGCGGGGTGACAGGAGGCGCGGCTTCAGAGAGCGTTGGCAAGCCGATACAATAACCCCAGATGCGACTTCTGCGCCTGCGGTTGCGTGATTACCGGAACTTCGAGCGACTCGACCTCGACCTTGCCGGGGATGCGATCTTATTCGTTGGCGACAACGCGCGGGGGAAAAGCAACCTGCTGGAGGCGATCAGCCTGCTATCCACCATGCGCGCGCCCAGGGCGGAGGCCGATGCCCAACTGATCCGCCGCGCGGTGCTACAGGAAGTGATACCGGCCGCGAGTGTATCCGCGCAGGCGGAGATGTCCGGCGGGGTGGTCCAGGTGGAGGTCGTGATAACCGCTCGCGCAGGTCCGCAGGGGCCGATTGCAAGCAAGACGGTCCGCGTGAACGGCGTACCCAAGCGATCGACCGAAGCGATCGGCGTGCTCGCCTCTGTCCTGTTCAGCGCGGACGACCTGGAGATCGTGACGGGATCACCCTCGGCGCGCCGGCGCCATCTGGACACGGCGCTGATGCAAGTGGACCGGCAGTACACCGCGTCGCGTCAGAAGTATGACCGCGTGCTCCAGCAGCGGAACCATCTTCTGAAGCGAATTCGTGAAGGCGGCGCGCGGCCGGAGGAACTGGAGTTCTGGGACGAGCAGTTGTGCCAGAACGGCGCGGTGATCATGCGGCGGCGCGCGGACGCGCTGGCGGAACTGGCGAGATCCGCCGCCCGGTTCCACCCGGAGCTGGCGCCGGGAGAGTCGTTGGAATTGCGATACGAGCCCCGGCTGGACGAGGGCGCTGGGGCCCTGACAGCAGCTGATGAGCCCGCGATTGCGGGGCTGTTCCGTGAGTCGCTGGGACGAGGATTGCGGCGAGACATTGCGGCGGGAATGACACTTTCCGGGCCCCACCGCGACGACGTGGCGTACCTGCTGGACGGCGCTGCGGCCGCGCATTACGCGTCGCGCGCTCAGCAGCGAACGGTTGCGCTCTCCCTGCGGCTGGCGGAAGTGCGGCTTCTCGCGTCGCGCCGGGACGAGGCACCGATATTGCTGCTGGATGATGTCCTGTCGGAGATGGACGCGCAACGGCGGGGGACCGTGCTCGCGGCGCTGGCGGCGATCGACCAGGTCATCGTCACGAGCGCGGACAGGGACCGCTTTCCATCGACATTCCTGGACGGCGCGGAGGTGTTCGCGGTGGAGGAGGGTGGGGTACGTCCTCTGTCGCTCAAACCGGCCTGGTCGAAAACAGCGGACTCTTGAGGCCGGTTGGGATGGCAACCCAGAGTGCCTTCGGTGCTACCGAGACGTCGGTGGCGGATTCTGCGCAGGGGTCGCCGTCCAGTTGCAACGGCAATGGCTCATCCGCAGCGATGTGGAGGCGCCGCGTGCGGCGGTAGAGCACCTTCTTCGACCGCCGGTGGCGACGCAGCAGGGTGCGCACGGCGTGGAAGGCGATGTCCAGCTTGCCACCGCCGCGATAGATGCAGATGTCCAGGTAGCCGTCGTCAGCGATCGCTTCCGGCGTTATCTGGGTGAGGCCGGCGTAGTTGCGCGTGTTGCCGGCGACGAGCATCAGGACGGAATCCGAGAGGGTCTCACCGTCCAGGGTGACGCTCACCCGAGCGCCGCGATACTGAAGCGCCGCCCGGAGCGATGCCAGAGCGTACGCCGCAGCGCCGACCCTACCCTTGACGCCGGCGGAAACGATGTGAGTGGCGAAGGCGTCAATTCCGAACCCGGCGACCATCATGAAGTACCGGTTGCCCGCGAGTCCAAGGTCCATCTGACGACGATCGCCCTCAACGGCGGCACGGACCGCCTCCAGCGGCTTCTTCATCAGGCCGACTTCGCGCGCCCAGAGGTTGACTGTGCCAGCCGGGATGACGGCGAGTGTCGTCTCGCTGCCGGCCAGACCGTTGGCGGCTTCGCTAAGCGTGCCATCGCCGCCGCAAACAATGAGGAGGGGCGTCCTGCTGTCGGCGGCGCCCGAGGCGAGCGAAGCGGCGTGGCCGCGTTTAGCGGTCTGCTGCCAGCGCACGCTCCAGCCGTTCTCGGCCAGCCAGCGTCCGGCTTCGTCCAGGTGCTTCTGTTTCGGGAGGTTGTGCGCGGCCGGGTTGACGACGACGAGCGCTTCTCTGCGGTCCGGCCAGAGTTCGCGCAGCATATCACGGGCAATGCTAACCGGGTGGCTCGTGGCGGGCCAGCGCGATGACGCAGCGCCGAACGCCCGCGTATGATTAGTCGCTGGCTGCGCTGATCGCGGGCGGTGGTATCGAGAGTGAGGGATTGATGGCGGACAAGATGGGAATCAAGAGGTTGGACCACGTGTGCTGGGCGGTGAACCGGCTTGAGGACGCGCTGCCGTTGCTGACAGAACTAATGGGGATGACCGTGGAGGGACGGTTTGAGAACCGGGAAGTGGGATTCCGCGGCGTAGGGTTGCGGGTACCCGGAGGCACCGGGCATTTTGAGCTGCTGGAGCCGCTGGGCGAGGACAGTTATCTGCACAAGTTCCTGCAGGAGCGGGGGCCCGGCCTACACCATGTGACGTTCGAGGTGGAGGACGCCGAGCAAGCGGGGAAAGCGATCGAAGGGTACGGGATCGCACCGTTCGGCGGGGTGCGGCGCAGTCACGGATGGGCGGAGACGTTCATCCACCCGAAGGACTCCGGCGGCGTGCTGTTCCAGTTCTACGTTGAGGAAGAGCCGCACGATCACCCGCACGACGACGGTCAGGTCAGCCATAGCCACGAGTACGAGTCGCCGAAGTAGGCGGGCGGGCACGACCGGTGGGCGAACGGGAGGCTCCTCTCTAACGTAGGGCCAGCGTCCCAGTCTGTTGAGTGGGATGTAGATCGCAGCGGAACGGGTAGGTCCCAGGCGGCTCGATCTTGAGCAGTACCTTCGCGCTCTTGCCGGGCTGGATGGAGCCGAAGACCATGGTCGCGAAGTCGTCGTCCGTGTCGTACTCCCTGTCAACGCCTGAAATTCGCAGGTTGTGGGCAACCGAGCCGACGTTGTTGACGGTGATCTCGATGACGTCGCCTGCCCTGCCGGTGATCGTGTTGGGCGTGAAGCGCGTGTTCACCTGCTGACCGTCGTCGTCCGCTTCTACGATGAACCTGGCGTTCGGCGTGGCACCCGCCACGCGCGGGTCCGGCGTGGGGGTACTTTCGGAGACGCTCGACCCACCTGAAGAAGAGCTGCTCAAGACTGCGATGACGAACGCGACGACCACGCCAGCCGCGATGACTCCCGCTGCTATCCAGCCGAGGGTCTGGAGCGTGCGTTTGCTCAGGCGGCCGTCGCCGTGCGCACGTTTCCTGTCCCGCTTTTTCCGAGTCTTACTCATAGCCGACGGAATCTCGCATCAAGCGCCCGTGTCGTGCACCAGAAGAACCCTCACGGGGGAGGGGCTGCTTCGTCAATGTTGAATATACCAATCATGCCGGCATCCGCGTGACTAACCACGTGGCAATGGAAGAGCCAGAGCCCCGGATTGGTAAACGTGAACTGTAGTGTGTCAGCCGTTCCTGGAAGCAGCGGAAGTGTGTTCGCCGTCCATTTCCGGCCCTGGAGCTCGCCGACGGAGATGTGGGAGACGCTGTGGGCGTGGAAGCTGTGCACGGCGTCGCCGATGTTAATGACATGCACGCGCATGACCTCGCCGACCTGCGCGGAGATCGTCGGCACCGTCTTGCCCAGCTGAGCCGCGACGGCGTCGAACCCCTGCTCGATGAAGATCTTCTCGAGCGTGTGTTCGCCCCCCGGAATGCCCCGACCGTTCATGATGTAGGGAGGTATGTTGTCGCCCTCCGTGTCGAAGCCGATCTCTCCCATGAAGATGACCTCGTCACGAACGGCGGGCTCGTCGGGCGCCTTCACAATGATTGCGCCGTAAAGGCCCTGCGCGATGTTGGCGGCGATACTGTGCCCGCCATCCGCGGAGTGATCGTGATAGAAGAAGAGGCCGGCATCCGTCAGCTCGAATTCATAGGAGTAGCTTCCTCCGGGCGGGATCATCGCGCCTGCCCCCTTGCCCGTGATGGTGTTGATCTGGCTGCCGTCCATTTCGACCGGGTAGTTGCTGAGATGCGTGTGTACGCTGTGTACGTGAGGAAGGTTGTTCTTAACGTTTATCTTGAGCTTCTCGCCCACTGTTCCAGTGAGGGTGGGTCCCGGCACAGTTCCGGCGGGGCTGTCCGCGAGCTTGTACGTCCAGGCGTGCCAGACGTTGCCGCCGCCGTAATCGATGTCCGCGGTGACGATTTCAAGGTTGTACTCCCGCACGATCTGCGCCTCTGCGGACCCGCCGCCGCCTATCGCTAATACGGCCAGAAGCGATCCGCTGGCAGCTACGGTGGCAACAACCAGAAACGCGAGCAGAGCCAACCTTCTTTGCTGCTGCGCCGGCATCTCATTTGGAAAGGCCACGTTGCTACTCCTTCTGTTTCCGCTGGGACGTTGGATCATGCTCAACGGTGGTCACCTGCGCAGGCCTGAGGAGCAGACAGGGCAGGTGGGTCCGGCGGACGACGGCGTCTGCCACGCTCCCGAGGACCCAGCGGCCGATTCCGGAGTGGCCGTGGGTGCTCATGGCGATCATGTCGGCGCCGCTGTTGCCGGCGGCGCGCACGATCTCGTCAACAACCGACCCGGTCGCGATCACCCGGGTTACCTGGAGCCCCCTGGCGCTCTGCTCGGCGGCGACTTTTGAGAGGAACTGGCCGGCGGCCCGTTGCTGATCTTCCAGGTAGCTGTTATCAACCGCGATCATCTCAACGCCGGGGTAGGTGGCGATGATCGG
Organism: uncultured Dehalococcoidia bacterium; assembly: GCA_964558415.1. Classification (GTDB taxonomy): domain Bacteria; phylum Chloroflexota; class Dehalococcoidia; order SM23-28-2; family RBG-16-64-32; genus CAZLDI01. The sequence goes on along the minus strand of CAZLDI010000028.1, from coordinate 4,175 downwards.
ACTGATCGCGTGGAACAGTACGAGGGAGGCGCCCAGCTTTAGCGCGAGCTCTTCGATTGTGGGCAGGACCGCGCGGGAGAGCTCCGATCCGTCTAGCGGGACGAGAATGCGCTTGATCATCAGTGTGCCTCCTCTGTTACGCGACTTCCAAAATGCCCACGGCGCCGAGCTCCGTGTAGGCGAAGGAGTGCGTGACGAACGGATACAATCCTGGTTCCGGCACGGTCAGTTCGAAGGTGCAACCCTGTCCGGGCGCAACGGTGTATGTTGAGATGCCTTCGAGGACATTTTTGGGGTTGCCGTCGACGTAGACCCTATCGAATATGGCGCCTATGACGTGGAAGGCGGAGAACAGCGTGGGGCCGGCGTTCATCACGTGGAGCCGTATGGTTTCACCGACGTTCGCCGGTAGCGGGTGATCTCGATACTGAAATGCGACGCCGTTGAAGGCGAGGAGGTCGGGCCGGGCGGCCTTCATCTTATCGAAGTCGCCATCCCACGCGCCGTTCTCCCCGCGTTTGGCATAGAATTCGCTCTGGACCAGCACGTATTCGCGCGCGGGCGCCAGAGGAGGGTCGGGGTCCACGACGACGGCGCCGTACAAGCCGTTGCTGATGTGGTGAAGCACAGGCGGCGTGCCACAGTGGTACATGTAGACGCCGGGGAAGTCGGCCGTCCAGTCGAAGCTCAAGGACTTGCCGGGGACGATCGTCACGTAGTTCTTTTCCCAGGGCGTGCGAGCGGAATGGAAGTCGATGGAATGTCCGCTGGTAGCGTCATTGATGAGTGTGAATTGGACTTTGTCCCCCTGCTTGATATGGAGGACCGGACCCGGGAGCAGGCCATCAAACGTCCACGCGTTGTACGTGACGCCGGCGGCGATCTCGAGAGACGCGTCCCTCATTCGATAGGTCAGGGGCAGCAGCGAAGGGCCGAGTGGCGGCAACGTCGCGTCCCTGGCGGTCGCAACTTCGCCCTGTGGCTCCGGTCCGGGGGCGAATCCGGCTGGCGGAGTCGGACTGCCGTCGTGTGCGGGAGCGGCTGTACCGTCTCCCTCCTGTTTAGCGATCACATAGCCCATCGCGCCGCCCGCCGCGATCGTCAGCGTCGCGGCTGCGCCGCTCAAGAAGTTCCTCCTGCCCATCTGCTTCGGTCGTGGTTCGTACATTTGTCATCCTCCGGTGATGCTGGTGCTGCGGGGCCATAGCCGCGTGGCGCTGTACCTCGCTAGCCGTCTCGGTGATCCGGAAGAGCAGCCAGGCGATGCCGCTGGCCACAAGGGCCGAGAGCACCGCGAGTGCCGCCCCGGCGAATAGCATAGACCAGCCCATCCAGTCGTGTGCACCCCACGTCATAACGCAAACTCCCTCCCGCTGCTCCGCACTGTCTCATCCCAGGGCGTATTGCAGAGCCGGCACGCGGCTGACCGGCTCCCACTGCTCGACAATGGCGTCCACGCCGAGCATCCGGCCTGAGCCCAGCGCGCCCAGCAGCGCAAAGATCAGCAAGTAGAAGATGTGCTCATCCAGGAACGGGTTGAACTCCGGCCAGAGGGCCGCGAGGTAGAAGAGGAACATCTGAAGCGCGGCCATGAAGAGAGCGAAGCGCGTGAACAGGCCGAGAATCAACGCGACGCCGATCAAGATCTGACCGTAAACAACGAGCGGGTCGACGATATTGACCGCGGTGGAACTTTCTCCGATGTCACGAAAGATGTCCTTCAGCGGCCCCTGGGTCGCGTTCAGGAGGAATCCCTTCGCGGTGAAGTCGCTGAAGAGCTTGTCCATCCCGGTCCACAGGAAATAGAAGCCGAAAGTGACTCGGAGCAACACCGTAAAGAACGGGATGACCCAGTGCACCAGCCGGTACTCGAACTCCCAGCCACCGATGCGTGCCGTGTAGGTAGATTCTGACACGTCGTTACCTCCTCGTAGTCTGGTGGACGTGCATGGCATCAACGTACTGCTGTATTCCTTCGCGCGGGAACTTGCGCCGACCGCCCGGCGTGACTACAGATGGCACTTTGCCTCTGCGAGCCCAGCGGGCGATCGTGTTTGGGGAGACTTCGAAGAGTCGCGCCACGTCCCTGGCAGTCATGAATCTGTTCTGGCTGATCTCTTTCTCACCGTTCACACCAAAAGAGTACAAAGCCACGATTTGGGGCGAATGATGCGAATGCACCATTTCGAGTGATGAAATTGCACGGTATCCGGACGCCGGAAGCTGTGGCGAGGTGCTGGCTAGACGAGCCCGTGCCGCTGGGCGTAGACGACGGCTTCCAGCTGAGAGTGTACGTCGAGCTTGTTCAGGATGCTCTGAATGTGATTCCGCGCTGTGGTATTGGAGATCGTGAGGTTCTTTGCGATACCGCCGGCGGTCAGGCCGCGGGCGAGCAGGCGCAAGACCTCGAGTTCCCTCTGCGTCAGTTCCGCCGCGGGCCCTCCGTCAATGGCCGCCGGCGCCGACGCGGGCCGGTCCGCAACGGCGAGCGCGATGATTTCGCCCATCAATGCCTGCTCTCGCTTGACCCTATCGATGTTGCGGAACAGATGAACGATTACGCCGGTATACTCACCCAAGGCGGGCAGATACAAGGTGCTGACGTCGATCCAGATTGGCTTGCCGTCCTTGCGCCTGGAGAGCATGGTGTAGTTGTGGACCGGCTCGCCCCGCCGGGCGCAGGTCATCATGGAGCACTCCGGTCCGCAGAGGACTCCGCCGCGCTCGTCCAGTCCCTGAAACACCTCGTGGCAGGGCCGGCCCAAGGCTTCCGAAGGCGAGTAGCCGAGCAGGTCGGCGGCGCCCTCGTTCCAGTAGACGACGTTGAGGTGTCCATCGATGACGGCGAGGCCATCGCCCGTACGGCCGACGAGGTCCTCGATGGACTTCACTTGCGGCCTCGGGTCGGCCGTATCCGTTCCAGCTCTTCTTCCTGGCCCATGACGATCACGCGGTCGCCCGACTCCAGTATGGTATCGCTGTCGGGCGCCACGGCCAGGACGCCACCGGCCCTGAGCAGGCCGAGGACGCTGACGGTGTGGCACTGGTGCAGGATGTTGTGGATCGTACGTCCGTGAAGGCCGGAGTCGGTTGAGACTTCAATCTCCGCGAGTACAGGCGCTCCGCCGTCCCGCCTGGCCAGCGTATCGATGAACTCCACGACGACCGGGTGCAGCGCGGAGAGCGCCATCTGGCGGCCGGCGATGAGGTAGGGGGAGAAGACGCGGTCTGCGCCGGCGCGCACCAGCCGCGGCTCGCTCTCAGGGTGGGCGGCGCGCGCGACGACGAAGAGGTCTGGCTTCATCGCCTTGGCGGTGAGGGTGATGAAGGTGTTGCCGGCATCGGAGTCGGAGGCGGCGAGGAGGACGCGGGCGCGGTCTATGCCGGCGTCCTTGAGGATTGCGTCGGTGGTGGCGTCGCCCATCAGGAGGAGATGCCCGCGCTGGCGGCAGCGCTCAATCGCCTCCTGGTTCGACTCGATGACGACGAAGGGGGTGCCGCGGGAGGCGAACTCGCGCGCTATCTCCTCGCCGACGCGGCCGAAGCCGCAGAGGATGTAGTGGTCTGTGAGGGCGTCTATACGGCCTTTCATTCGCTGTACTCCTAAGAGTAACCCAAGCTCCCCTTCCAGGAGGAACTGGAAGAGGCTTAGCAGGGCGTAAAACAGCGCGCCCACGCCCGATGCAGCCAGGACCATCGTGAAAATGCGCCCTGAGGTATCAAGCGGTTGGACTTCGCGGAAGCCGATAGTCGTGATGACAATCACGGTCATGTAGAGGGCATCGAGGAAGGTCCAGCCCTCCAGGAGCATGTACCCCGCTGTACCGAAGGCCGGCAGCAGGAGGACGAGCAGAGCCGCGCGGGGAAGGTTAGGGGGCAGCGAAGAGAAGGTGGCGCGGACCTGCTGGAACACGCCGGTCAGGCGGCGCGCTGGCCGAAACGCTTTCGCTTCTGCGCGACGTAGTCGACGAGGATGTACTGGCCCAACCGCTCCGGCGTGGTGTAGAAGACGCGGCCTTTGTTCATTTTGGCGATCTGGTTGACGAACTCTTTGAGGTAGTAGTTGCGATCCAGCATGAAGGTGTTGATCACGATGTCCTTGCGGGTGCAGCGCTTGACTTCCTTGAGCGTCTCGCGGATCGTAATCGGGCTGGGCGGGTAGGCGAAGTAGGAGC
>CAZLDI010000027.1:0-24848 GCA_964558415.1 uncultured Dehalococcoidia bacterium | reverse complement strand
AGGGGGTGGGTGAGTCGGGCTAAGAGGCCGACCCCCGGACTGTCTGAAATGCGGGCGGCGGGATGGCTCCGCTCATGGTACGAGTGCCTCACCATGAGCGGTGGAGACACGGCGCGGGGTGAATGAGCGAGGGGATGGGTGAGTCGGGTCAAGAGCCCGACACTCGCTAATGCGCCAAGCGCGCCGCCATGTCTTTGGCCACGGTAGGGAGGCGGCCCAGAAGCGTGCCGCTTCACCGCGGATCGCTGGAGGTGACGCAGGAAGCCAAAAGACGCCTTCCGGTGTAGAGTCGCAGGCGTTCCCGATTCCGTCGTTGTCGGTGTCTGACTGGCCAGTGTTCTTCTCCAGCGGGCAGTTGTCGCAAGCGTTGCCTACACCGTCGCCGTCAGTGTTCGCTTGGTCTTGGTTGTCGGTTGAATCGCAGTTGTCGCACATGTCACCTAGGCTGTCCGTGTCGCTGTTTGCCTGACCAGGGTCACGCTCGCTCGGACAGACATCGCAGGCGTCACCAGGGATGTCACGGTCGCTGTTCTCTTGCCCAGTATTTGAAACGGTGGGGCAGTTATCACAGTCATCACCCCGGCCGTCGTTGTCGCCGTCCTCCTGCACTGGGTTAGGGAGTACAAGACAATTGTCGACGGAATTATCCAGGCCATCTCCGTCCCGGTCGTTGTCGCACTCATCGCCGGCACCGTCTGAGTCAGCATCATCCTGAACGTTGCTGAGTCCAGGACAGTTGTCGCAGGCGTCACCGAAATCGTCGGTGTCCCCGTCGGCTTGGGACGGATTCGGTTCGTCAGGACAGTTGTCAAGTCCAACACAGTTTGATGGCCCCTGGGACCGCGGTGGGCTGCAGAAGCCGTCACCATCCCCGTCGACCTCGGCATCAGAACAACCGCTGGCGTCTACCGCAGCACCAGCGAGCGTCTCGAAACAGATATCAGGGCCATCGAGAACGCCGTCCCCGTCGTCATCGTCATCGCATTCGTTTCCCAGTCCGTCTCCATCTTGGTCATAAAGTGGTCGACTTGGGAAGCGCGGGCAGTTGTCCAAAACATCGGGTATGGAATCCCCATCGGAATCAATGCACCCATCGTCGTCGCGATCAGTCAACCCATCGAGATCGTTATCTTCTTCATCGAAGCACGTGCGACGAAAATCTACCAACTCGGGAGTGCTGTCGGGATTGAGCGGGTCCGAACCAGCGAGAAGCTCGCCCTCGTCTGTGAATCCGTCGTCATCGTCGTCCGGGCCAGCGCTCACGGTGGTGCTGGGTGTGTCGGCGCCGTCACGCCACGGCGATGCAAGAGCGGCGTAGGCGCCGAGGATGCCAAGAGTAACGATGAGGATGGCCGCGGCTAATCGCATGCAGTTTTGGGTTGCCCTGACCCTTTGTGATAGCAGCAGTATACGGTAGGATCTTGGCGGGAGTAGGGGAGATGGTCGAGTCGGGCTAAGGGCCCGACCCTCGGACTGTCTGAAGTGCGGGGGCAGCATGGCTCGCTCATGGTGCGAGTACCTCACGATCAGCGGTGGAGACACTGCGGGGTGAATGAGCGAGGGGATGGGTGAGTCGGGCTGAGAGCCCGACCCCCGGGGACGATGAAGCGCACGGGGCAGAATAGCTCCGCTCGTCCTTCGACGGGCTCAGGATGAGCGGGGCGGGACGTTGTCGCGCGGCGAGCGGCAGCGGCAGGGGGTGACACAGGAGGCGTTTCAGCAGAGCGCTCCGTGGCCGGGCGGTGGCTCTGTGACTGATCTCTAACCTGTCTGTAACCACGCGATAACCCGCGCCCGACGCATTCGGCGGTACTATCGCGCGTACACGGAGGGGGGCGTGAGGGGAAGGCAGATATGCGAACGATGCGCTTCGCGGTCATGCTGGTGCTTGCTGCGCTCGCTGGCTCGGGGCTACAGAACGCGCCGGCCGGCCTGGCGGACCACGGCTTGGCCGCTGTTCCGCTGAACGACCTGGGTGCGGGGACGTACCTGGGGGTCTATGAGGGCGGACTGTACGAGAGCGGCACGAATGTCGTGCCGCCTGACCACGCTGCCGTTGGGGCGGCCCGCGCGGCGGCGGTGCAGCCGCTGGATGTGTTCGGAGCGCCGAGCGGGCAGGGGCGGATCGTCCTGCTTTCGGTCGGGATGTCGAACACGACGCAGGAGTTCTGCTCGGCGAGTTCGGCGCTGCCGTGCGACTCGTGGACGTTCATGGGGCAGTCGGCGGTGGACGCCGGCGTGAACCACACGAGCCTGAGCATCGTCAACGGCGCGGCGGGAGGTCAGGCGGCGGCGACGTGGGACCAGGCGAGCGATCCGAACTATGACCGGGTGCGCGACACGAGGCTGGCGCCGCAAGGGCTGACGGAGGCGCAAGTGCAGGCCGTGTGGGTGAAGGTCGCGAACCCCGGGCCCACGGCCTCACTGCCGAACACGCTCGCAGACGCTTACGTGCTGGAGTCCCGCTCCGGCGGGATCATGCGCGCTCTCCGGACGCGCTATCCGAACGTGCAGCTGGTCTTCCTTTCGAGCCGCATCTACGCCGGGTACGCCACAACGCTGCTGAACCCGGAGCCGTACGCTTACGAGTCGGCCTTCTCCGCGAAGTGGCTGATCCAGGCGCAGATAGACCAGATGCGGAACGGCGGTGTGATCGTGGACCCGCTGGCGGGGGACCTGAATTACAATACGGTCGCGCCGTGGGTCTCCTGGGGCCCGTACCTGTGGGCGGACGGGCTGATACCGCGCTCCGACGGGCTGATCTGGGAGCAGGGCGACCTCGATCCGGGGGACGGGACGCATCCCGCGCAGACAGGCGAGGAGAAGGTGGGAACGATGCTGCGGGACTTCTTCAAGACGTCGGCGTACAGCGTCTGCTGGTTCCTGGTAGACGTAGACGGCGACGGCGTTTCCGATCCGTGCGACAGCGGCGACTTCGATGGCGACTCGCTTTCCGACCAAGCAGAGTACTATTGTGGGTCGCCGGCGGACGATGTGAACCTGCGGCCGGAGCGAGTGGACGGCGTTTTCGCGGGAGTGGACGACGACGGCGATACGGCGGTGGACGAAGGCCTGCCAGCTGCGGCAGCGGCGTTGGATTGCGACGCCGACGGTTTTACGGGAACGGCTGAGGACCACGTGTACTCGTACTTCCCGCAAGCAGGTGGAGACCAGAAGACGTGCCAGGAGTTCGATGGGGCGTTCCCGAACTCGAACCCGGCGATGACGCCGAGCCTGCGCTGGCCGATGGACCTGATGGCGGGGCCGTTCAGCGAGAACAGGGTCAACGTGGCGGACATGGCTTCGTACATCGCTCCTGTGCGCTACTTCGGGGAGGACGTGGGCACCTATCCGGCTGATGTGCGGCTGGACATCGTGCCGGGAACGACGTTCGGGACGGATATCAACATCCAGGACATGGCGGCGATGATCGGTGGCGAGGCGGCGTATCCGCCGATGTTCTTCGGTCTGCGCGCGTTCGGCGGGCCGCAGTGCCCGTGGGCGCCGTAGGGGACGTCTCTTGACTGCGGGGCCGACCGTGCCCCGCTCATGGTACGAGTGCCTCACCATGAGCGGTGGAGACATGGGAGCATGGCGTCGTAAGGGTGGCCGGTATAGTTCGCGCGCCATGGAGCATGTCCGTGGGCGGAGGACGCGGTCATCCTGTCCGAGGCTTACGTGCCCCGCTCATGGTACGAGTGCCTCACCATGAGCGGTGGAGACAGCGCGGGGCGCGCGATCGTCCCTTCTCAGATGGGGCCGCGGCGCCAATGATGGGCTGCTATAATCAGTCTAACTTGAGGGGTCGAGAAGGAAGCCGGGCGGATGCCTTTTTCGAATAAACGCGCTCGTCCTTCGACGGGCTCAGGATGAGCGGGCGGGTCAGGATGAGCGGGCGGTCCGGCGCCATCCGGATGACGCGCGTTGTGTTCGTGGCGGTTCTCCTTGCGGGCGGTCTTCTGGTGAACGGCCGGACGAGCGATGCGCCTTCCGCGTCCGCGACGGGCCCCGTGATGTTCCACTGCCAGCTGAACGCGACGTGTCCTGAAGTGACGGTCGCGGGCGACCCGCTGGCCACGTTGGGCGCTGGCGCGGCGCCGTTCCGGGGGTACGGCGACCCGTCGCTTGAGTATGATGCGTCGACGGGGACGCTGTGGCTCGAGTACTCGTGGCTGGATGTACTCGTAACGGCTCCGGGCCCGCCGCCGCAGCTGAACTTTGGCGTGCGCACGCATCTGGCACAGAGCACAGACGGCGGCGCGTCTTTTGCATTCGTGAAGGCGCTCAACGCGACCATGATGCTGGCGCACCCGGATAGCAGCGTGCAGGGGTGGGCGTTCCACGAGGTACCGACCCTGGTGAAGGAGGCGTCCGGCGGCTGGCAGTCGCTCTGGCTCACGTACTTTGAGCCGTTGGGGGAGCCTCCGGGATCGGAAGACCGGTCGGACTTCTACTACACCCGCTCCCTCGGGAGCTCGCCGTCCGACCTGGGGAACAGCAGTCAGGCGTGGATCCGGGGCGGCGGGACCTCGCCGTCGTTCGGGGCGGTGCATAACTTGAGCGCGCTGCCACAGCTGTCCGACTGCGATGTATTCACGGAACCGTCCCTGTTCTCGCACGGCGGCTCGACGTATCTGGCGACGAACTGCGCCGTGTTTGACGGCAGTGTTCGGCGCGACGACCTCGAGCGGCTTGTGTTGCTGCGGCAGGAAGTATCGGGATACAGCTATGTGGGGGCGCTACTGAGCTACGCCGACGCGCTCGATCTGAGCGCGACGAGGATTGAGCAGACGGAGCTGGCGTTCTCGCAGAGCGGCGTCGTGATCCTGGTGGGGACGCCGATTCTGACCGGGGGTAGTCCGGAGCACCTCGGATGCGTCGTGTTCCAGGTGAGCCACCTCCCCGCTGCGCAGGTGCTGCGGGACGGCGCGGGCGATGCCGTGCAGCTGGCCCGAATCACCGGCGACGACACGAGCAGCATCGGGCCCGGCGCCTGTAGTTACGACCGCGATAGTCAGACGGGCGTAATGATGGTGTCGCATACGTTCACGGCCAGCCCCTTCGACCTTGGCTTCTCTCTGCGCGCCACCGGCATCCACCCTGCCCCATTCGACTGGGATGGCGACGGCAGCGAAGATGTGGTGGATGGCGATGACGACAACGATGGGTACAGCGACGTTGCGGAGTCCGGCTCTCCGCTCTGTGATGGTGTGAACAGCGACGCGTTCGAGGATGCTGTCATTGATGACGGTTGTCCGGGCGGGCCGGCCGCGGCGGGCGCCCATTCGGAGGCGCAGTTCAACACAGGCACGAACTCGCTTGGCCGGTGCGGGGTTGGTGGCAGCGGGACTCCCAGCGCGTACTGGCCGGCAGACCTGTCCGCCGCCGCCGGGTTCTCGCAGGATAGGATCAACGTGTCGGACCTGGCGAGCTTTGTGGGGCCCATCCGCCGCCTCGGCACGAAGCCGGGGGACGCGGACTTCAGTGGCAGACACGACCTTGTGCCTGGTACGACGTTCGGAGAGGCCTGGATAACCATCACGGACCTGGCCAATGTGAGCATGCTTGCCCCGCCGATGCCTCCGTTCAGCGGCACGCGCGCGTTCGGCGGGCCAGCGTGCACGGACCCGTAGGATGATGCGACGAATACCTGCTGTGATCGCCGTCCTGGCGCTGCTGATGCTCGCGTTTCGGCCGGGCGCTCCCGCCGCGGAGGCGGACTACGACTTCAGCGCTGTGACGACGATCGTGCAGAACACGGTGGACAGCGTGCCTCTGAACGGAGCATCGCTGCTCATGTTCAAGGATGACCAGATCATCTACGAGCAATACTTCGGCGCCTACAACGCGAACACCGCGGTCCCGATCGCCTCGGCGACGAAGTGGGTCAGTTCCTCGGTCTTCATGACGCTGGTGGACGATGGCATCGTAACGCTCGACGACCCTGTGTCGATGTACCTGCCGAACTGGACCGGGCAGATGGGGACGATCACGCTGCGGCAGCTCTGGTCGTTCACCTCCGGGCTGACCGGCGACCACGCGTGCCTGGGGGATACGACGACGACGCTGGACGCCTGTGTGGAGCTGATAAGGCAAGGCGGGCTGATCGCGGCGCCGGGCGCGCAGTTCTACTACGGCGGGGCGTCAATGCAGGTGGCAGGGCGCGTAGCAGAAGTGGCGACCGGACAGACGTGGAATTCGCTGTTCGCTGACCGCATAAAGACTCCTCTGGGGCTGACCGTGACCACGTACGGCACCCACGCTAACCCGCGCATCGGGGGAGGCGTATGGAGCCGGCTGCACGAGTATGCGACGCTGCTGGAGATGCACCTCAACAACGGCGTCTACAACGGCGTGCAGGTACTGTCGCAGGACGCGATCACCGAGATGCAGCGAGACCAGACGTTCGGCGCGGCGATCGCCTACACGCCGCACCCGGACGCAAGGCGCTATGGTCTCGGCCTCTGGCGGGACATCGTGGGCGCGCAAGACGTGCCGGTGCAGGTCAGCAGCCAGGGGGCGTTCGGCTTCTCACCGTGGCTGGACCGCGAGCGCCGCTACTTCGGCGTCTTTCTGGTGCTGGAGCAACTGACGAACGTCTACATTCCGGTCGCCTTCGCACAGGCGTCTGCACAAGCCACTATCGATAGCTACGATTCGGACGGCGACGGTCAGGCGGACGCGGCGGATGCGGACGACGACGACGACGGCTACGCGGATGCCGTGGAGTTCGGGCATCCGCTCTGCGACAACGGGGTGAACGATGACGCGACGGACGACGCAGTAGTAAACGACGGCTGCGCGAACGGGCCGCCGCAGGCGGGGACGTTCTCGGAGGCGGAGTTCCGGGCAGGCACGAACGCCGGGGGCCGCTGCGAGGCCGGCGGGGGCAGCGGGCCGAGCGGGCACTGGCCGGCGGACCTGATGGGCGGGTCGTTCAGCGGGGACAAGGTCAACGTCTCGGACCTCGCGAGCTTTGTCGCACCGACACGCCACATCGGCACCAGGCCGGGCGACGCGGACTTCAGTGCGCGGCATGATGTCGTGCCGGGGACAACGTTCGGGGAGGACTGGATAAACATCGTTGACCTGGCGAACGTCAGCATGCTGGCACCGGGGATGCCGCCATATGGCGGGACGCGGGCGTTCGGTGGGGGGGCGTGTACGGACGGGTAGGGGGGAAGGGGCAAACGGCAAGGGGCAAACGGCAAACGGCAAACGGCAAACGGGGAAAAGGGGCAGACCGACGGCGGCGGGTTGACAATCGGCGTAAGAGGTCTATAATCCTTCGCGGGAGCTCGCCGGACAGCTGTGACGGCTGGGGCAGCTTGTGTGGAGTTGCGGCGCCGCGCTGTTACTCGAATGCGAGCCTCGTAGGGGGTCTGCCATGAGACCTGCCCGTGCTCTGCTGCTACTGGCCGTTTCGGTTCTCGCACTCCTGCCCAGCGCGTTGGACAAGGAGTCAGTGCTGGCCACACACCTCGTCTCGCTGACCAAGATCGCCTTCCAGGGCGAGTCTATTTCGCTGCCGGGCAGCCCGCTTGGTCGCCCGCCGGTCACCCGGAGCATGCTGGCTTTCGGCGCGCCCGGCGTGAACGAGGCGGGCCTCGCTGTATTCACGGCTACCACCAGCGGGGCGGCCCCGATCCCCTGCTTCGTCGCCGGTGGCGACGGCTCCGCCGCACCGGCGCCGCTGGTGATCGACGGGGACGAAGCGCCGCCCGGACCATACGGAGCGGCGAAGCCGCTGGCACTTTGCGATCCGGCTGGGACTCTCTTGCCGGTCGTCGCCGCGCGTCCGCCGCTCGTGAACGGGGGCGGCGAGGTCCTGCTGACGGCGCGCGTGACGAACGCGTTCGGCGCCGGCGTGCACCGCTTCGGGATCTTCGAGAAGGCCGGGGCGACGCTGGCGCTGGTGGCGCTGGAAGGTGAGGCGACGCCGATCGGGGGCATCTACGGCGTCCCGCAGGCCTACGACTACAACGACGGCGGGTCGGTCCTCTTCCAGGCAGCGGTGACAGGCGGCCCAACTACCTCCGCGCTCTTCGCAGACCCGGACGGGCCCGGCGCCTCCCCTGCTGTGAAGATCGCAGCGGTCGGTGACGCTATGCCGGGCACGGGCGGCACCCTGGCCACGCTTGATCTTGCTTCGATGAACGACGACGGCGCGGTGGCGTTTTCGGGCACCGTGAGCGGCGGAGGCGGCGGCGCGGGGTCAGGCGGGGCGGTCTGGCTAGATCCGGACGGTGCGGGAGCGACGGCGGCGGGCAAGATCCTCGCCTCGGGCGACACCTGGTATAGCGGGCCGCCCGCCGGCACAATCACGTACAGCGCGCTGAGCCAGCCGCGCCTGCTGGACCTGCAACCGACGCAGACTCGCCCGCCGGTGATGTTCCGCGCCACGGCAGACGCTCCGTACGGCGACGGCTATTTCATCGCCCCCGGAGCGGAGCCGGCCAACCCGAGCCCGTCCCCCGAGAAACTTGCGCTTGTTGCCGACCCCACGCCGGCGGGCGGCACCTGGACCAGCCTGAGCGGTGGAATTGCTCCGGGCCCCGATTACGGCCTCAACGAAGGCCAGGCCGTGCTGCTGGGCACTGTGCCCGGCCCGGACCAGATGCTGATCACGCAGCCGGGGGGTGAGGTGCTCGTGCGCCTGGGCGATGCGTCGCCGGCCGGGGGGACGTTCACCAGTCTGGATGCCCACGCCGTCAGCCGCGACAGCTTCGTATCTGTCGGAGGCAAATCGGGTGGCCCCGCGGGGCCATGCGTCGCCACGACTTGCGGCGGCATATATACGGGCAACACCGGCAAAGGTGGAGGCAACGGCGGCAGCCTCGTTGCCGCCGACAGCGACAAGGACGGGATCAGCAACGCGTCCGAGTTGGCGGCCACCTGCGGCATCGATACGAACGGCGTCGCCGGCATCGACTTCAGCTTCAATATCGACGGCAACCCGGGTTGCGACGTCGACCCGGACATCCCCGACGTCTTCGTGGAAGTCGATTATATGAGCTGCACCGTGACGTCGGGCTCCGCGGACGCAAATGACCCGAAGGACCTGGACCACGACCCGGCGAACGGGCCGGCCGACCTGGCCGAGCCGGACCACATCCCCGACGACGACCTGCCGTCGGACTGCGCCGAGGACGGTGTGACCACGTGCAACGACGGCATTGACCAGGCAGGAGGCGACGCGCTGGTGGACGCGGCCGATTCCGATTGCACTAACCACCACACAGGGGCCTACGACGCGACGATGAACCTGGAGGACGGGGTGCAGGCGTGCAACGACGGCCTCGATCAGGCCGGTGGCGACGCGCTGATCGACGGCGCCGACCCCGACTGCCACAACCACAAGCCGCTGGGCGGCTTCATCGAGGGCGGGGCGCTGGGTATCTACTCCTGCGAGGATGAGATCGACAACGACATTCCCCCCGACGGACTGATCGACCTGGCCGATCCCGATTGCAGCGTCGTCAAGGCTTTCAAAGACGGCGCCAACCTCAACGCCACCGACAACGAAGACGCGATCAGCACCTGCGCGGACGGCGTCAACAACGATCCCGCCCAGGACATCAACATCGACGCGGCTGACGGCGACTGCCATACGGATGGGAACCCGTTGAACCCGACTTACGACGCCAGCCGCAACGAGGGCTTTAAGCGGGGCACGTGCAACGACGGACTCGATAACTTTAACGACAAGAAACTGGACATCCTTGATCCAGACTGTAGCGGGATCAACCTCCACGTATTCGTCAGCGAGGCGGTCGCGCATGCCGACTACCTGGACTTTTCCAGCGAGCACTGCGACAACGGCAACGACGACGACAACAACGGCAAGATCGACTCAGGCATCGACATTGCGCCACCCGGTGCCGGCCCGGAGGACATTCCTGCGGATCCCAGTTGTCCTGCGGGTCAAGCGTGCACGACTGGCCAGGTGGGCTACGAGCCGGGCAACCATAGCTTCGAGCTGGCGAAAGCCGTTCACTTCAATTCGCCACAGAAGATCTTCCACTACGCCATCGCCAGTCATATGGCGGACGCCGGCGACAACGTCTCAGGCTGCGGTGAGCTGCCCGGCAATGACTTTTACATCGCGCTGGGCTCGCCGGCCTGGGACCACCTGACGGCAATCGAATACGAGAGCGTCTTCATGCACGAGCTGGGGCACAACCTCAACCTTTGCCACGGCGGGCCGGCCAAGCTCGCCGCTCCTGACTCGCAGTGCGACATCAACCACAAACCGAACTACCTCAGCGTCATGAACTATACTTTCTCGTTCCCCTGGCTCACCGGGCGCCCGCTGGACTTCTCCCGCTGGGCGCTGCCGCCCAGAGAGGACGGCTCTGTGGCCGGCAACAACGGCCTCGGGACGTGCGACGACGGCGTCGACAACGGTGGCGGGGACGGCGCCGACAACAAGGACAACGGCGACTGCCGCCTTGTCGAGACCGCGCTCGCCGAAGCGGCCGGGATCGACGGCGGGCTAACCGCCTTTCTCACGTCCGAGGACGGCCAGGCCGCGGGAACGTGCAGCAACGCTGTCGACGACGCGACCGGCGACGTGCTGATCGACCTCGGGGACCCGGATTGCCGGTTCGCGCCCCTCGTGGTGCGGAATACGGCCTACACGCGCTTCCCGTACGAAGGCGTAACCAACACGGGCGAGGACGGCGCCGGCGGTATCACCTGCTATAACAACATCAGCGATGTCCCCGCCCAGGACGACGATCCGGTGCTGCTCGGCGTTCAGTCGTATATCGACCTCGCCGATCCGGACTGCTCGAACGGCAACGACGGCGTGGATAACGACGGGAACACCCTGGCGGATGATGATGGGACCGGGCCCGGCGACCCGAGCCCCAGCCTGCCGGCAGACCCGCAGGTACAGTGCCGCTTCCTGGCGGTCTCGGCGGACGGCGGCATTAACTGGAACAGCAGCTCCTTCCCGCCGTTTGACCCGCCGACGGTGAAGGCGCCGATCAACGATCCGCTCGGCGTGCAGCCCGGCATCGGCCTGGTGCGCTGCGCCGTCAACCCGCCGCTCCAGACACTCATCGGTTACAACGACTGGCTGCACCTCCTTTACGACATCAAGGTCACGGCCGGCTACGCGGACGGTCTGCCGGGGGCCGTGCCGCCGGGCGACCCGGGCCACGTACCGCCCCCGGACAGCGACGTCGACGGCTGGCACGACGGTCACGACAACTGCATCTCGGTCGTCAACGCCAACCAGGAGAATTACGACGGCGATGCACTGGGCGACGCCTGCGAAGACGAGGACGACGGCGACGGCTACACGGACGCGATGGAGGCGGGGACTCCCCTCTGTAACGGCGTGAACAACGACCCCTTCGATGCGGGCGGAATGGACACCGCCGTGGATGACGGTTGTCCGGGGGGTCCGGCGTTGGTCGGCACGTACTCCGAGGCGGAGTTCAATACCGGCACGAGCTCACTCGGCCGCTGCGAGGCGGGAGGCACGGCGACTCCGAGCGCGCACTGGCCGGCAGACCTCGCGGCGGCCGCGGGGTTCTCCGAGGATAAGATCAACATTTCTGATCTCGCGGTATTTGTAGCGCCGTTTCGGCGTATCGGCACCAAGCCCGGCGACGCCCTCTTCAGCGCTCGCTACGACGTTGTACCCGGCACGACGTTCGGGATGCCCTGGATCAACATCGTCGACCTCAGCAACGTCGCCTTCCTGGCCCCGCCGATGCCGCCCTACAACGGTACTCGGGCGTTCGGCGGAGCCGTCTGCACGGACCCTTAGCTGCTGGCAGACAGTTAGTGGAGACAAGGAAAGCGTAGACAGGCAGCGCACTCGGCGGGCATCGGGGGGCTGTGTGCATTGACTCAGGGGTGAGGGGTGTTATACTAACGGATGGTCGCTCCGTTGGGGCGTCCTTTTTTTGGTTTGCCGATGGCGGACCAAGGTTCGCCGGAGGCGGATCAACCCTGGCCGAAGTGGCGCAATGGTAGCGCAGGCGATTTGTAATCGTCAGGTTGGGGGTTCGAATCCCCCCTTCGGCTCCAGAGTGAAAGGAGCAAGGAGCAGAGGAGCAAGGAGCAGGACGGCTCCTGGATCCGGCTCCTGATACTGGCGGGGTGGGTGAGCGGTTAATACCACCGGGCTGTAAACTCGGCGCCCTGACGGGCTACGCAGGTTCGAATCCTGCCCCCGCCACCAGAGCTAGATAGGTAGTTGACAGTTGACAGTGGATAGTGAGGGAGAGTTGGGAGCTGATAGCAGGCCCACGTAGCTCAGTTGGTAGAGCACGTTCTTGGTAAGAACGGGGTCAGCGGTTCGAGTCCGCTCGTGGGCTCCAGGAGAAATCAGAAAGAGGCTATGGGAAATCGGGTGGCGTTCCCTGTTTCCCGCGGGCAGGCTATGATTGGGTGGTTGAGGGACAGACCCTGACCCCCCTGATACGCGAGAATAGGACCACAGGAGGAAGTTCCATATGGCGAAGCAGAAATTTGTGCGCACGAAGCCGCACGTCAACGTGGGCACGATCGGCCACATCGACCACGGGAAGACGACGCTGACGGCGGCGATTACGAAGGTCCTGGCGCTGAAGAAGCAGGCGGAATACCGGGACTTCTTCAGCATCGACAAGGCGCCGGAGGAGAGGCAGCGCGGGATCACGATCGCGATCGCGCACGTTGAGTACGAGACGGACAAGCGACATTACGCGCACATCGACTGTCCCGGGCACGCGGACTACATCAAGAACATGATTACGGGCGCCGCGCAGATGGACGGCGCGATCCTGGTGGTGGCGGCGAACGACGGGCCGATGCCGCAGACGCGAGAGCACGTGCTGCTGGCGCGCCAGGTGGAAGTGCCGGCGATGGTGGTCTTCCTGAATAAGGTGGACATGATGGAAGACCCGGAGCTGCTGGACCTGGTGGAGCTGGAAGTGCGCGATCTACTGAACCGGTTTGACTTCCCCGGAGACGACATTCCGATCGTCCGGGGGAGCGCGCTGAAGGCGCTGGAGAGCACGTCCGGGGACGCGGACGCGGCCGAGTACCAGCCGATCTGGGAGCTGATGACGGCTATCGACACCTACATCCCGGAGCCGGTGCGCGCGAAGGACCAGCCGTTCCTGATGCCGATCGAGGACGTGTTCGGCATCAAGGGCCGCGGCACGGTGGTAACCGGCCGCATCGAGCGCGGAATCGTCAAGACGGGCGAAGAGGTGGAGATCATCGGCTTTACGGAGACGCGAAAGACGACTTGCACGGGGGTCGAGATGTTCCGCAAGACGCTGGACGAAGGCGAGGCCGGCGATAACGTCGGCTGCCTGCTGCGCGGCGTGGAGCGCGAGGACATCGAGCGCGGCCAGGTGCTGGCGAAGCCGGGTTCGATCAAGCCGCACACGAAGTTTGAGGCGGAGGTGTACTGTCTGAGCAAGGAGGAGGGCGGCCGCCACACGCCGTTCTTCAACGGCTACCGGCCGCAGTTCTACATCCGCACGACGGACGTAACGGGCTCCATCGCGCTGCCGGAGGGTGTGGAGATGGTGATGCCGGGCGACAACATCAAGATGACGTCAGAACTGATCATGCCGGTGGCGCTGGAGGAAGGCGTGCGCTTCGCCATGCGCGAGGGCGGCCGGACGGTGGGCGCGGGCGTTCTGACCAAGGTGCTGGAGTAACTTGGCAAAGAAGGAAGACCGGATGGTGATCGACCTGGCCTGCACGGAGTGCAAGCAGAGGACGTACACGACTCAGAAGAACCGCCGCAACGATCCTGACCGGATTGAGCTGCGCAAGTTCTGCCCGCGCTGCCGTATGCACCGGGTGCAGCGCGAAGCGAGATAGCGGTTTCATGCCGGAGGCGATGAATTGAGCCGCGCGATGAGACGGGCGCAGCGACGGCAGGCGCGGGGCGCAACCGCTGCCGGGGGCGCACCGCCGCGCGTGATTCCGCGCACAGCTACCGCAGCACCAGCGGGGGGGAGCCGTGGCGGTGAACGCAGAGGCTTCCTGCGACCACCGCGGTTTCTGGCGGACATCGTCAGTGAACTGCGGAAGGTTGTCTGGCCGTCGCGGGAGGACACGACGTATCTAACGGTCGTCGTGATCATCGTGACGATCATCACCGGCGCCATCCTGGGCGGGATAGATATCGGCTTCGGACGGCTGATAGACGAAACGCTGCTGCGGCGGTAGGGGGCGAAATTGGCAAAGAAGAAGCGCACTGCGACGAAGCCCCCGGACGAAACGGCCGTTGAGTCTACGAACGGCTCCCAAAGAGAGGGGTTCCCTGAAGACGAACTGTTCGCGGCGGGTCGTTCCTGGTACGTAGTGCACACCTATTCCGGGTACGAGGACAAGGTGAAGACGAACCTTGAGCAGCGAATCAAGTCCATGGACGCGGCAGACCTCGTCTTCCGAGTCGTCGTGCCTTCGGTTGATGAGATTGAGATACGGGAAGGACAGCGGCGCACGGTGCCCCGAAAGATATTCCCGGGGTACGTGCTGGTGCAGATGATCACGCTGCGCCAGGATGATACCGCCGCCTCGGAGCAGGACAAGGCCGCGTCCAACAAGGGTTGGATGGTGGTGCGCAACTCTCCGGGCGTCACGGGGTTCGTCGGTTCGGGCACTGCGCCCACGCCCCTGGAAGAGACGGAAGTGCGGTCGATCATCAAGCAGATGCGGGCGGACGAGCCGCGGGTGAAGGTGGGCTTTACGCAGGGGCAAAGCGTGCGCGTGACGGACGGACCGTTCGCTGACTTCGTGGGATCTGTGGACGAGATCAACGTAGAGAAGGGAAAGGTCCGGGTGATGGTGTCGTTCTTCGGACGTGAGACGCCCGTGGAGCTGGACTTTCTGCAGGTAGAGCGCCTGTAGGGCCGGGAGTAGAGACAGAGTCAGATGGCCAAGAAGATTCGCGCGATCATTAAGCTTCAGCTCCAGGCGGGGCAGGCCACGCCGGCGCCGCCTGTGGGGCCGGCGCTGGGCCAGCACGGGGCCAACATCATGGCGTTCTGCAAGGAGTACAACGAGCGGACGGCGAGTCAGGCCGGGAGCATTATCCCGGTGGAGATAACGGTGTACGAGGACCGCTCGTTCGTGTTTGTCCTGAAGACGCCGCCGGCGTCCGATATGATCCGCAAGGCGCTGGGGATCGAAAAAGGCAGTGCGACCCAGAAGCGGGAGAAGGTGGGAACGTTGACCCGCGCGCAGGTGCGCCAGATCGCTGAGGCGAAGATGCGGGACCTGAACGCGAACGACATGGAGATGGCGATGAAGATGGTGGAAGGCACGGCCAGGAGCATGGGCGTGGAGGTGGGTCAGTAGGGATGGTCCGCGAGAAGATGGAGTCCAGAGGCAAGGGGCGTGACGTGGGCACTTTCACTGTGAAGATAGGTGTAGGAAGCGCCGACCGGAAGACGTTTCGGGAGATGGATGCTTTGGTAGACACGGGCGCGGTGTTCAGCCTCGTATCGCAGGAGATCCTGCGGGAACTGGGGCACGAGCCGCTGAGACGCCAGACCTTCGAATTGGCCGACGGGACAGAGGTGGACCTGGATGTCGGCGAGGTGCCACTTGAATTGGACGGGCTGACGCTCACAACCACGTGCACGTTCGGCGAGCCGGGTACGGAGGCGCTTCTGGGCGCCGTCACGATGGAGCAATTCCTGGTGGCTCCTGATCCCGTGCGGCAGAAGCTGGTACCGGTGCGCGGCCTGATGAAGATGGTGAAGCGAGGCAAGAAATATACGGCGGCGGTCGAGAAGATTGAGGAAGCGAAGGCGTATGAGCCGAAGGAGGCGATTACGCTGGTTAAGGAGATCGCCTACGCGAAGTTCGACGAGTCCGTGGAGCTGCACATCCGGACCGGGCTGGACACGCGGCACGCGGACCAGCAGTTGCGCGGGACGATAGTGTTGCCGCACGGCCTGGGCAAAGGCCAGCGAGTGCTGGTGTTCGCCGAGGGCGAGGGCGCGCGGTTGGCGGAGCAGGCCGGAGCCGACTTCGTGGGCGCTGATGACCTGATCAAGAAGGTGGAAGGGGGATGGGTGGACTTCGAGGTGGCGCTGGCGGTGAAGGAACTGATGGGCAAGGTGGGCCGGCTGGGCCGCGTCCTGGGCCCGCGCGGGTTGATGCCGAACCCCCGCACGAACACGGTGGTTGAAGCGGAAGACCTACCGAAGGCGATCCGCGATTCCAAGCAAGGCCGAGTGGAGTTTCGCACGGACCGCACAAACCTGGTGCATGTGCCGCTGGGCAAAGTCAGCTTCAGCGAGGAAGCGCTGATAGACAACCTTTCGTCGCTGATAGACGCCGTGGTGCGCGAGAGGCCGTCGGGGGCGAAAGGGCAGTACATCCGCAGCCTGACGCTGACGACGACGATGGGCCCGGCGATCAAGCTGGACATTACGGCGACGCTTTCACTGAGCGCGGCCAGCAACGTATAATCGACTCGCGTAATCGAATAGCGTCCAAACGCCGCAGACAGCCGGTTCCCCGAGAGCGGGGCTAAGCGAGAGGCCAGCCGAGGTAAGAGAGGACAGAGCGCCCTTCGGGGTCAGGCTTCGGCCTGAGATGGTTTGTCCCTTGCCTGCTGTGGCAAGGGATATTTTGTTGTGGACCGCCGACGATCAAGGACGAGAAAAGGATAGGTAGCGGAGGCGCTTATGCCGACACAGAAGAAGATGGATGCGGTAGCCGACCTGAAGGGCCGTATAGAACGGGCTACGCTGATCGCCAGCACGGAGTACCGCGGTCTGCGCGTGCAGGAGATGCAGGACCTGCGGCGGAAGCTGCGCGAAGGCGGCATCGAGGTAAGGGTGGTGAAGAACTCTCTGCTTCTGCTGGCTGCGAAACAGGCGGAGCAGGAAGACCTGAGCCAGATCATCGAGGGCCCGACGGCGCTGGCGATCGGCTACGGAGACGCGATTGAGGCAGCGAAGGCGCTGGCGGGGTATGCGCAGGGAGCGCCGCAGGCGTTCGCGCTGCGGGGGGGCTACATGGACGGTCGCGTGCTGAGCGCGGCCGACCTGCGAGATATAGTGCGTATTCCGCCGAGACCGGTGCTGCTGGCACAGTTCATGGGGCAGATGCAATCGCCGCTGGCCGGCTTCATCGGCCTGCTGGACGCGCCGCTCAGGGAGCTTTCAGGACTGGTGAACGCCCTGCTGAGCGAGTTGCCGGGGCTGGTTGAGGCGCGGGCTAAGCAACTGGAAGGGGCGGGGTAGCGTCCGCCAGTGATCAGTGATAGTTATCGGAATTCGGGGCGAAGCGCTCCCCTATCGATTGTAAGGAGGAAAGAGCATGGCCAAGGGTGATAACAAGGTTGATCGGGTCCTGGACGTGATCAAAGAGATGACGATCCTGGAGCTGAGGGACCTGAACCAGCGTATCCAGGACGAGTTCGGCATTACGGCGGCGGCCCCGGTAGCAATGGCCGTTGCGCCGGTCGCAGCCGGCGGTCCCGGCCTCGGCGGAGACGGTGCGGCGCCCGCGGCGGAGGAAGAGAAGACGGAGTTCAACGTGGTGCTGAAGGACGTGGGCGCGAACAAGATCAACGTCATCAAGGCGGTCCGCGAGGTAACGACGCTGGGGCTCAAGGAGGCGAAGGACCTGGTGGAGGCGGCACCGACGGCGGTCAAAGAGGGAATCACCAAGGCGGACGCTGAGGCGGTGGTCAAGAAGCTCCAGGAGGCCGGCGCTACCGTCGAGCTGCAATAGCAGTTACAATGGGCGGGCCGGGTCGCCCCGCGTGCAGACCCCGGCCCGCTTTCACGAATGGATTGCTACGCCTGTGACCAGGAGGCGACGCAGCGCTGCCCCCGCTGCGGCAACGCGTATTGCGCCGAGCACGGCGATACGCTCTGCGCCGAATGCCTTGACCCTGTAGCGGCGGCGCCGTCAAGCACTGTCTTTCGTACGGCGCTGTTCGGCCTCCTCGTCGCGAGCGTGATCGCGCTTTGGCTGATCGTGCAGCCGCCGTCGCTCCCGGGTGAATCGACGGACGCGATCAGGCCACTGCCGACGGTCGCGCCGACGGACGCCGCAGGAACGAGCACGCCAACGCCCGCCGCGTCTCCGGACACCGGGACGCCTGTGCCGAGCGCGGAGCCGACGCCGGCGCCCACGTCTGACGGTTCGATCGAGTACACGGTGGTTGAGGGTGACACGTGGTTCGGCATCGCGGATGCTTTTGGCGTGGATGCAGAGAACCTGGCGGCGGTGAACGGGTTGACTCTGGAGGATTTCCTGCGGCCGGGCGACGTGCTGGTGATCCCGCAGTAGTGTGTGACACGCTCTGCGCGTTGCGGCCGGGCGGCGCGCTTTTCGCCAAGAACTCTGACAGGCCGCCCGGTGAGGCGCAGCTCATCGAGACCTACCCCCGGCGGCGCGCCAGACGGGTTCTACTCACCCAATACCTGACGATCTCCGATGACGCCGCGGCGCCACTGCTATGCTCCCGGCCGGACTGGTTGTGGGGGTTCGAGCACGGCGTCAACGAGCACAGGGTGGCGATCGGGAACGAGAAGGTGTTTACGGTGGACGACCCGGCGAAGGAACCACCGGCGCTGATCGGGATGGACCTTGTGCGCCTGGGCCTCGAGCGGGCGCGGACGGCGGAGGATGCGCTGGACGTGATGACGTCCCTGCTGGAGACGCACGGGCAGGGCGGTATTGCGAACGAGGCGGCGCGTGAACCCTACTTCTCTTCGTTCCTGATAACGGACCCTCGGTCCAGCTGGGTGCTGGAAACGAGTGGGCGCACCTGGGCGGCGGCGCCGGTGACGGAGAGCGAAGCGATCACGAACCGGCTGACGTTGCGCCAGAACTGGACGCGCGCGTCAGAGGACGTGGCGACGGGCGCGGACTTTGACCGGTGGCGGGATCCGGACGCGCCCGTTGGCCACGCGGATAGAAGGCTGGCGGCGAGCCGCGCTTGTCTGGCGCGCGGCGCTGCGGGGCTGACGGCTGCGGACATGGCGGCGCACCTGCGGGACCACGGCGAAGGCCCGTGGGGCGCGCCGGGAGCGAGTGACGGGCGTGTGAGCGCGCCGCCGGCGAAGGCGCTGCCGGACGGGACGGGCGTCACCGTTTGTATGCACATTAAGGGGAGGCAGAACACGACGTCATCGATGGTAGCGGAGCTGCCTGCCGACCCCGAAAAGCCTCTGCGCGCGTGGGTAGCGTTGGGGAGCCCCTGCGCGAGCGTGTTCCTTCCAGTCTTCCCGCCTAAGACGGTGCCTGCCGCGCTCGGGGACGCCGCGGTGTGGCGACGTTTCGCGGCGCTTCGGGACCGGGTACAGGCGGACACGGGGTTCCTGCGCGAGATACGGGCTGAGTTCGGGCCCCTGGAGGCGGAGCTCTGGCGGGAAGCCGACGAGGTCGCCGAAAGCCCGCGCTTGCACGCGGAGTTCGCGGCGGGTGCGTGGTCACGTGTGGAGGCGGCGCTGGGGCGAGTGGAGGCCGTCGGGGCGCAAGCCGGGGAGTGACAGGAGCCCGTTTACAGCGGGCCATGGTGGCACGTAGCCTTCTTGTCGGGAAGGAGCGCGCGGAGTGCCGGACACCACCACTGTATGCGGCCCGATGATCCGCGACCTGCCGGTCGCGGAGCGGCCGCGAGAGCGGCTGCGGTTGCGCGGTGCGGAAGCTCTAGCAAACGCGGAACTGCTGGCAATCCTGCTGCGGACAGGCGGAACGGGAGAGAACGTGCTATCTCAGGCGCAGCGCCTGCTTCAGCGGTTCGGCGGGCTGGACGGACTGGGCCGCGCGTCGATGGCTGATCTTTGCGGTGTTAAAGGGGTGGGCGAGGCGAAGGCGGCGCAGGTCATCGCGGCGCTGGAGCTAGGGAAGCGGATCATGTCGATGGAGCCGGACCGGGCTGTGGTGCGGTCGCCTGAGGATGTGTTTGCGCTGCTGGGCGCGGAGATGGCGTTGCTGCCGCAGGAGCACTTGCGGGTGATCCTGTTGAACACCCGCAACCAGGTGCTGGGCGTGAAGGAGATATACAAGGGCAGCGTCCACAGCGCCGTCGTGAGAATAGCGGAGCTGTTTCGCGAGGCCGTACGGGAGGGTTGCTCCGGCGTGATCGTAGTGCACAACCATCCCTCTGGAGATCCGACGCCGAGCGCGGAAGACGTGGCGCTGACGAGGCAGATCGAACAGGCCGGGCAGTTGCTGGCCATAGAGCTGGTGGACCACGTGGTGATCGGGAGGAGACGGCCGGCCAGCCTCAAGGAAATGGGGGTTCTGGCGAGCGCTCGCTAGATATTGTTCGATAGAGTCTGAATGGCTTGACAAGGGATGTGAGGGGAATATAATCGCGAGTTAGCGAACCCGCTGGCGAAAGATTGAGCCCATTGGGAGGGAATCATGAATCGTCCACACTGCGCGCTCTTCGTGCTGTTCATCGTTGCCCTGGCGTTGCTGCTCTGGCCAGCGGGGGGAACTCAGGCGACACCCGGCGCTGGCGGCGCCCTGTTCTATTCCGTGGAGGGGATTGGTCCGGTTCACGACATCTCACCGGGCGTAACGGGCGCCGGCGACACGTGCACGCCCGCCGACATTTTGATAGCCGTGGCCCTGCCCGCACTACTGTGCCCTCCGCGGTTGCCACCCGCGCCGCCTGGGCCCGTGCCCGGGTCCGTCACAATGGCGCCGGTCGACCTGGGACTCAACTTCGTAGGCGGCCCGTTCACGGACGACCTTGATGCGCTGTCGTTTGGGGAGGCGCTGGGTGTGACGCCGGTGGCGGACTTCGACTTCTCCGTCGGGCCGGCACCGGTGAACGGGGGGACCACGGTGGGAGTGCCGGGCTGCGTCTTAACAGCGCCGAACGTGACGTCTGAATCGGCGGCGCTGGAGGCGCAGGGTGATGTGTTCACTACAGCGGGCGCGCCTCCGGGTTGCAACACTCAGTCGCCTACTGGGTGTCCTGCGCTCGCTCCCTGTGACGAGGCGATGCTGGGGCTGATAGCCCCGAACCCGGGCGCACCGGCCGTGCCGCCGCTGGACAACGTTGATGCGTTGGCGGAGCCGGGGGCGCTGATCGGACCCTGCACTCTTGACGGCGGTGGCACTTTGATGACCTGCCCGGCGTTTTCGCTGACCCCGGGGTCGGTGACGCTGCCGTTCGCGGCGCCGGACTTTTGCGTGG
Source organism: uncultured Dehalococcoidia bacterium (assembly GCA_964558415.1). Lineage (GTDB taxonomy): Bacteria > Chloroflexota > Dehalococcoidia > SM23-28-2 > RBG-16-64-32 > CAZLDI01. Next base: position 3,697 of record CAZLDI010000027.1, on the reverse strand, counting down.
GCGCGATCGCAGATGCCGCATCGATTCTCGTGCCGCCGGGGGCGCCGGGAGGCGCCTGCATGGCACCGTGCATCGGACCCCTGCCGTGCGTGGCGGTGCACTCGGCGCTTCTGGGACTGCTCCCGGGCGATGACTTGGACGCTCTGTGCTGGTGGGACGTGGATGGGGACATGGTGCCGTCACCGCCGCCGATGGACCTGTACATGTTTTCGCTGACAGCCGGCTCCGCGTCGGTGGCGGGGCCGCCGTTCTACAGCCCTGCAGATGTTATGGCCACTACTTTCGCGGGAGTGGCCATCCTGGCGCCGGGGGCGTCCCTGGGGTTGCTGCCGACAGACGAGCTTGACGCGCTGATCTGTCACGACCTGGACGACGACCTGGACGGCGTTCCGGACGCGCTGGACGACTTCGATCTCGATGGTATATCAGACCCGGACGATCCCGAAGATGACGGCGATGGTTACACGGATGTGTCAGAGAGCGGATCGCCATTGTGCCTGGGGATGCTCAACAACGACGCATTCGATGATCTGGTTGTGAACGACGGCTGCCCGGCGGTCGGAATGGCGGAAGCGCTACCGCTGTGCGCCGGGGTGGCAGACGACGACTTTGACGGCGCCCCGAACGACGGCTGCCCGATCGTGGGGGTGTACGCGGAGGGGGCGCAGTGCAGCAACGGCGTGAACGACGATGCCCCGATCGATGGCGCCGTAAACGATGGCTGTCCGGCGCTGGCCGCAGCAGAGTTGGCGTGCGCCGGCGCTGTGGATGACGACGGCGACGGGATTATCAACGACGGCTGCCCAGTGGTGCCGCCGCTGAGCGAGAACGCGAACAACACGATGACCGGAAGGCTGGTGCGCTGCGAAGCGGGGCCGCCTTCGCCGAGCCCGGGCTGGCCTTCTGACCTGTTCGGCGGGATCCTGAGCGAGGACAATATCAGCGTCCAGGACCTTTCCAGCTTTATAGCGCCGGTGTATCATTTTGCCACAGCTCCGGGGGCGCCGGGGTTCCATCCGCGTTGGGACATAGCACCCGGGACGACGTTCGGCGCTACGTGGATTAACATCGTTGACCTCAGTACGCTGATTGCTGTCACTCCGACGGGATATCCGCCGATGCCGCCTTTCGGCGGTGTCATAAAAGCGTTCGGCGGGCCGGACTGCTTCGATCCTCCATAGCGCTCGAGGCACGGTGGGCCGGGAGCGAGTGTCGTTCGCGGCTCACCGTGCCTCAACGGGCGGGGCGGCGGCCCTCGGTAGCGGGGCCAGCACAGCCACTACGCACACAGGCCTGCGCCGTGCTAAACTCCGCACAACGTTCATCCGGACAAGGGAGGGCCATCAAATGAGAACAACAGCGCTTGTGATGCGCCCCGGGGTCCGAGCGGCCTAGCCAGGGTAACCTCCGCTCGACATCGGGTGCGCTCCTGCCCGACTGTCATTCTGCATAGCGCCATCGCCTGCCGGCTTCGGCCGTGGAGGCGGCACCGCACCACAAGGAGCACCTCTTGTCTAATTCTGTCTCACGTCAAACGACGAACCACGTACCCGAAGCAGTCGTTCCCATCGCGGAGCTCATGTCCGCGTTTCGCGCCCCGTGGGCGCTCTGCGGGGGCTGGGCGGTCGACGCCTGGCTCGGCGGCCAGACCCGCGATCACGGCGATGTCGATATCTCCGTGTTCATCCAGGACCAGCGGGCGCTGTTCGAGCACATGGCCGGCTGGCAGATGATCGCGCACGACCCGCACGTCCCTGACGACACCTCAGCGCCGTGGGACGGGCGGCCCCTCGGGCTGCCGGGGCACCTCCATTGTCGCCTGGACGCCGGCGAAAGGCTGCCTGAGGACGGTATCGCCCTGCCAAGCGACGGCTTCATTCTCGACATCCAGCTGAACGACCGCGCCCGCGGCGATTGGGTCCTCCATCGGGAGCCCTTAATCAGCCTGGCGATGCGCAAGGCCGTTCGCGAGTCCTCGTGGGGCCTGCCCACGGTGGTCCCGGAAGTCCTGCTTTTCTTCAAGGCCAGCGAGCTCCGCCGCCGCGACAAGCTCGACTTCCTCGCTCTTCTCCCCGGCCTCACCCGCAACCAGCGCGACTGGCTCCGGAGCGCGATTGCCCTCGTCGGCCACCCGTGGATGTCTCAGCTCTCCCCTTAGCCTTCGAGCCACCACCGAACCATCGCAAACATTGCACTTTACGTACGCGTCATGGTAACGTGTGCGTCGGCTCGGGCCGGAGCCAGCGGCTGATACAGTCCGATAGGCCGCGAGCCGGAGGTTTGCGCGTGGACTTTCGCTTTTCGCCTCAGGAAGAGGCGTTCCGCCAGGAGGTTGTCGACTGGCTGAAGGATAATCTGCCGGAGAACTGGTCGGGAGACCGGTTCTCTCGTGGCCAGGACCCGGCGAGCCGTAACGTATACGCGCTGTTTGCGAAGCGGCTGGCGAAGAAGAAGTGGGTGGCGCCGCACTGGCCGGTGGAGTACGGCGGGCTGGGGCTCTCCGTGATCGAGCAGCTGATCTTCAACGAGGAGATGGCGTACGCGAACGCGCCGATAGGCTACAGCTCGATCGGGGTGGGCTGGGCCGGGCCGACTGTGATCGTCTACGGGACAGAGGCGCAGAAGAAAAGGCACCTGGGAGCGATCACCAATGCGGAGACGATGTGGTGCCAGGGGTTCTCGGAGCCGAACGCGGGGAGCGACCTGGCGAACCTGGCGACGCGGGCGGTGCGCGACGGCGATGACTACGTCGTGAACGGCCAGAAGATCTGGACGTCCGGGGCGCACTACGCGGACTGGATGATCCTGATCGCGCGGACGGATCAGGATGCGCCGAAGCACAAGGGGATCAGCTACTTCCTGCTGGACATGAAGACGCCCGGGATCAGCACGCGGCCGCTGATAGACATGATGAACAATCACGGCTTCAACGAAGTGTTCTTCGAGAACGTGCGTGTCCCGGCGGATTGCCTGCTGGGTGAGGAGAACCGCGGCTGGTACATGGCGACGACGACGCTGGACTTCGAGCGCTCGTCGATCGGCGGGGCGGTGGGCGGACGACGGCTGCTGGAGGACCTTGTGCGGTACGCCGTGGAGACGAAATCCAACGGGCACCGCCTGGCCGATGAGCCGGGAGTGAAGTACCGGCTGGCGGACGCGGCGGTGGACGTGGAGCTGGGGCAGCTGCTTTCGTACCGCGTGGCGACGCTGCAGGCGCGCGGGATGGTGCCGAACCACGAAGCATCGGCGGCCAAGCTGTTCAATACTGATATGCAACTGCACATGGCGCGGGCGGGGATGCAGATCATGGGGCTGTACGGGCAGCTCGAACCGGCGAGCAAGTGGGTGCCACTTAAGGGCAAGTTCGAGCGGCAGTTCATGTGGCAGACGGGACTGGCCGTGGGTGGTGGGACTACGGAGATACAGAAGAACATCATCGCCCAGCGCGGGCTGGGGATGCCGCGAGGGTAGTGGGAGCCGTTAGATGACAGTTGGGAGCGGACGGAACGAGAGGACCGCCAGTTGAGCATCCATGTCGTAGGGCCGAACGAGGGCGAGCAGTCGGGGGGCGGTCCAATCAGAGTCCGGATTATCGAGGACGGGTCCCGGACCGGGCACCGCCTGGGCCTCGTCGAAGCGTCGGTGCCGCCGGGCCCGGCGATGCCGCCCCAACATGTGCACCGCGATCACGATGAGG
>CAZLDI010000026.1:0-27319 GCA_964558415.1 uncultured Dehalococcoidia bacterium | reverse complement strand
CGTGCTGCGCGATGACCTGACCCACCTCCCTGCCGGCCCCCAGATTCCTTCGCGACGGGACAGTGTGGCCGTGAAGGATTGGGTCGCCGCTCAGAATGACACGAGGTGGGAGCCTTGGCGGATGGGTTCGGGCTGCGGCTGGATGAGGGGACGTGGGGGGCTTCGCAGACGGGGGTGGCTTTGAGGCGGTAGGGCAAGGGGCAAGGGGCAAAGGGTCGTGTGGGCGTATGTTTGTGGCCCCGCTCGTCCTACGAGAGCCTCAGGATGAGCGGACGAGATTTGCGTGCAGGCGCAGAGCGTGCTGCGCGATGACCTGAGCCACCTCCCTGCCGGTTCCCAGATTCCTTCGCCACGGGTCAGTGTGGCCGTGAAGGATTGGGGTTGACGCTCAGCATGACAAGGGCGGGCTGGCGGGGAGGGCAGCCACGCAGGGCCGCCCATACGCCTGTTGGCGACGCGGGCCAGGGGTACGGGGCGAGCCGGGATGGGGTCGCTAGTGGCGGCGGCGCGGGGTGATGGGGTTGCGGCGGAGGACGCGGGAGAGGGCGAAGGAGACGAGGGAGATCACGAGCGCGCCGAGGACGGCGGCGATGAAGCCGTGGACGACGAAGCGGATGCCCCACTCCTCGCATAGCCAGTCGACGAGCGAGAGGACGAGGCCGTTGACGATGAGCATGAAGAGCCCGAGGGTGATGAGCTGGAGGGGGCAGGTGAGGAAGATGAGGATGGGCCTGGCGATGGCCCTGGCGACGACGAAGAGGCCACCCGCTGCAAGCAGGGACTGCCAGGAGTCGATGCTGATGTCGTCGCCGAGGAGGAGGTCCGCGGCGAGGAGGGCGACCATCGTGATCCCCCAGCGGACGAGGATGCGGAGGATCCACGGGACATCGCGGTCCCACGGGGGTTCGGTCTCGTTCCAGACTTCGACGACGGTGAAGCGGGACATTAGCCGCGCGGTATTGTAGCAGACGGGGGCAGGAGGAAGGAGCTGGGAGCAAGGAGCCGGGAGGTAGGAGCTGGGAGCAAGGAGCCGGGAGCAAGGAGCCGGGGGCCAGGAGGTAGGAGCAGGTAGTAGCCTCGGGTCAGCGGGTGGCGGAGAGGATCGCGCGCAGTAGGCGGGCGATTCGGGACGACTGTTGAGGTAGGCAAACCTAGCAGCCACGGCTGAGAATCGCATATAATCGCCGTCGCTATGGAGGAAACGGCGGGAGAGTCTCGGTCGCGCGAGCTGCTGGAGCTGGCGCGGCGATTGATGCCCGGCGGGGTTTCGAGCCCGGTGCGGGCCTACGGTGCTGTGGGGGGCAACCCGCCGGTGATCGCGTACGGCAGGGGCTCGCGGGTGGTGGATGTGGATGGGCGGGAGTACGTGGACTACGTGTGCGCTTACGGTCCGCTGATCCTGGGGCACGCTTACCCGCCGCTGGTAGCGGTACTCGCCGCGGCGGCGGAGCGAGGCACGGCGTATGGAGCGACGAGTGAGCTGGAGATCGACCTCGCGCGAATGATCACGGAGGCGGTTCCCTCGGTGGAGATGCTGCGATTCGTCAACTCCGGCACCGAGGCGACGATGTCCGCCCTGCGGCTGGCGCGGGCGTACACCGGGCGCGACAAGATCGTGAAGTTTGAGGGGGGCTACCACGGTCACGTCGATGGGCTGCTCGTGCAGGCCGGGTCGGGGCAGGCGACGCTGAGCCTGCCGGACAGCCCTGGCGTACCAGCCTCGTACGCGGCGGAGACGCTGGTGGCCCCTTACAACGACGCCGACGCGGTCGCCCGGTTGTTCGAGCGGCACGGGGCGGAGATCGCGGCGGTGATCGTGGAGCCCGTCGGGGGAAATATGGGGGTAGTGCCGCCCGCGCCGGGGTTTCTGACGGGGTTGCGGGAGATCACGCTGAGGCACGGGGCGCTGCTGGTGTTCGACGAGGTGATCACCGGCTTCCGGTTGCATTACGGTGGCGTGCAGACGTTGCTGGGAGTGGAGCCGGACATCACGTGCCTGGGCAAGATCATCGGCGGGGGGTTGCCGGTGGGTGCGTACGGGGGGCGACGGGAGATCATGGAGATGGTCGCGCCGATAGGCGATGTGTACCAGGCGGGGACGCTGTCCGGTAACCCGCTGGCGATGGCGGCGGGGATCGTCACGCTGCAGGCACTGCAGGACCCCGTCGTGTACACAACTCTGGAAGTCAATGCGATACACCTGGAGGACGGCCTTCGCCGCGCGGCGGAAGAGGCGGAAGTGCCCGTTCGAGTGAACCGCGCGGGGTCGCTGTTGACGATGTTCTTCGCGAGCGAGGCGGTGACGGATTTCGCTTCGGCGAAGGGTTCGAAGACGGAACGGTATGCCGCGTTCTTTCGGGACATGCGCGCGCGGGGGGTGTTGCTGGCGCCTTCGCAGTTCGAGGCGATGTTCCTTTCGGCGGCGCATTCCAGCGAGGAGATCGCGCAGACGATCGAGGTGGCGCGCGAGGCGCTGGGGTTGGTGCGGTGAGGTTGGGTGTAGTGGGATGCGCGAGTGTGTGTCGCAATGCGGGGCAAGGGCGCAGCAGCGGGGGTGCGTGCTTGGGGTAGCAGCGACGGGCATGAGGGATGATGCTGGCGCGCGGGGCGCCGCTCGCTGCGCCCCTACGTGTCGTGTCCCACGGCGCACGGCTGCTGGTCGAGGGATGCGTCGCGATGTTCGCGAGCGGGGGAGGGCGCAGCACCGGGGGGTGCGTGCTTGGAGTAGCAGCGACGGGCATGAGGGATGATGCTGGCGCGCGACATGTTGTGGCGGGTGCGGCGCCCCTACGGGGTGGCCGCGGCGCGCGGCTGTTGGTCGAGGGATGCGCGCGATGTTCGCGAGCGGGGGAGGGCGCAGCAGCGGGGGTGCGTGCTTGGGGTAGCAGCGACGGGCATGAGGGATGATGCTGGCGCGCGGGGCGCCGCTCGCTGCGCCCCTACGTGTCGTGTCCCACGGCGCACGGCTGCTGGTCGAGGGATGCGTCGCGATGTTCGCGAGCGGGGGAGGGCGCAGCACCGGGGGGTGCGTGCTTGGAGTAGCAGCGACGGGCATGAGGGATGATGCTGGCGCGCGAACGTTGCGGCGAATGCGGCCCGGACGGGCCCGTATCGGGTGCCCCTACGGGGTGGCGCTGGGCGTTCGGGCGTTGTCTGTGTGGATGGCGTGGGGGTATACTACTGTGCGGTTCCGCGCCCCATTTGTTTAGCCGTCTATGTAGGTGAACGCTATGAAAGTATCCGTACTCCAGGAGAATTTGAACAAGGGATTGTCAACGGTCGGTCGAGCGGTGCCGGCGCGCAGTACGCTGCCGCAGGCGTCGCACGTGAAGCTGGAGACCGATCAAGGCCAGTTGAAGCTGGTGGCAACGGACCTTCAGATCGCGATCAGCTGCTGGCTGGGGGCGCAGGTGGAGGAGGAGGGCGCGGTAACGATACCGGCTCGCCTGCTCTCGGACCTCGTGGCGTCGCTGCCGAGCGATCGCATCGACCTGTCGGTGGCGGAACGGCAGCGGCAGCTGCACCTGAGCTGCGCGCGCAACCAGGCGACGATGGCGGGAATGGACGCGGCGGACTTTCCACCGGTGCCGCAGGTGGCCGAAGGTCTGCAGCTAAAGCTGGACGCGGGCGCGTTGAAGAAGGCGATATCGCAGGTGCAGTTCGCGGCGGCGATCGACGACACGCGACCTGTGCTGACGGGCGTGCACATCCTGGCAGAGGACCGGCAGTTGACGCTGGCGGCCGCGGACGGGTTCCGGCTGGCGGTGCACAAGCTGCCGCTGGACCAGGAGATCGCGGAACGCGTGGAAGTGATCATACCGGCGCGGGCGCTGCGCGAGATCGAGAGGCTGATCGGCGACGAATCAGAACCGGTGGACGTGTCGTTCAACGCCGGGCGCACACAGGTCTTGTTCAAGCTGAAGTCGGTGGAGCTGGTGGCCACGTTGATCCAGGGAACGTTTCCGAACTACAGCCAGCTCATCCCGCAATCGTTCACGACGCGGGCGGTCGTTGACATGCACCAGTTCCTGCAGGAGACGCGGATCGCGGCGATCTTCGCCCGCGACGGTGCGGGGATCGTGCGCCTGGAGTTTGAGCCGAACGAGGGCGGGCCGGGGAAGCTGACGATCTCGGCTCGCGCGGAGGAGATCGGGGAGCACCGGGGCGACCTGGACGTGGCGCTGGAGGGGGAGGCGGGTAAGGTTGCGTTCAACAGCAAGTATCTGCAGGACGTCCTGGCGGCGCTGGACGATGTGAGCCAGGTGGCGCTGGAGACGACGAGCCCGTCGAGCCCAGGGGTAATCCGGCCGGTGGGGGACGACAGCTACGTGCACGTGGTGATGCCGATGTTCGTGCAGTGGTAGTCGGGTGGCTTCAACCCTCTAATCTCGGCGTTCAGTACAGGGGGCCGGAGTAAGGAGGCAGGAATGACGACCATCCGTGAACGCGCCACCGTGGACGCGACCGAGCTGGCCACAGGGTTTCGCGGGGAGCTGGTTCGTCCGGACGAACCTTCCTACGACGAGCACCGCGCGGTCTGGAACGGCTCGATTGACCGCCACCCAGGTCTGATCGCCCGCTGCGCCGGTGTCGCCGACGTCATCGCCGCAGTCAAGTATGCGCGCCTGTCAGACATCCCCGTCGCAGTGCGCAGCGGCGGGCACAGCTTCCCCGGCCTCTCGGTATGTGATGACGGCCTCGTCATCGACCTGTCGCTGATGAAAGGCATCCGCGTCGATCCAGAAGCGCGCACGGCTCGCGTCCAGGCCGGCGTCCTCCTGGGTGAGCTCGATCGCGAAACACAGGCCCTCGGGCTGGCCGTGCCGGCTGGAATCGTGACGCACACAGGTGTCGCAGGGCTGACGCTCGGCGGTGGGATCGGCTGGCTCATGCGCAAGTTCGGGCTCACGATCGATCAACTGCTCTCGGTGGACATGGTGACTGCTACCGGCGAGTTCGTGAAGGCGAGCGAAAGCGAGAACGCGGACCTCTTGTGGGGTGTGCGCGGCGCCGGGGGCAACTTCGGCATCGTCACCGAGTTCGAGTTCCGTCTGAACCCGCTCGGCCCGATCGTCATGGCCGGGCCGATCTTCTGGCCGATGGTCGATTCGCCCAAAGTCTTGCGCTTCTACCGTGAGTGGATCAAGGAGGCGCCGGACGAACTGACGACGATCGTCGTGCACCGCAGGGCCCCTCCGCTTCCCGTGATCCCGCAGGAATTGCATGGCAAGCCTGTCGTCGTCGTAGCTTGCTGCTACGCGGGGCCGGTCGAAGACGGAGAGAAGGTGCTGCAGCCGCTAAAGGAGTTCGGGTCGCCTATCCTGGACTTGTGCTTTCCGAAACCGTTCACCGCGCTCCAGTCCATGTTCGATCCATCGTTCCCACGCGGCTGGTGGTACTACTTCCGCAGCTGCGACGTGGCCGAACTGACGGACGACGTCATCGACATCGTGGCCGACAACGCTCAGAGGATGACCTCACCGCTCACCGCATTCCCAATCTTCCAGCTCGGGGGCGCGGTCGCACGAGTGGGGAATGACGAGACGGCATTTGGTGGTCGGAGCGCGGGGCATACCATCAACGTCAACGCTACGACTGCAACGGCCGAGGGCTTCGACGAAGAGCGCGAATGGTCGCGGAACTTCTGGAAGGCGCTGGAGCCGTATCACACAAGTGTTTACGTGAACTTCCTGATGGATGAAGGCGAGGATCGGGTACGCCAGGCGTACGGAGCAGAGAAGTACGCGCGCCTGAAGTCTCTCAAACGCAAGTACGACCCGGACAATTTCTTCCGGCTCAACCAGAACATCTCGCCGCAGTAGCCCTATCGATCGGCACGCCTTCCGGCGATTGGCCCGCCTTGTGCCTGCATATCCTTCAGCGCGACAGGTTTAAGTGCTGCCTGGACGCATATGCCGATGTTCGTGCAGGGTGAGCGATTTTCGCGATCGAGCAAGAATCTGAATCCAAGGCCTGAACCAAACTCTGCCCGAATGGTTCGGATATGATACGGAAGACAGGTTGGAGACTTCGACGAGCCGAACGAGGGGTGCCGTGCCGGAAGTAGAGCTGTCGGCGGGGACCATCGAGTATGAGGACACCGGGGGCGGCGGCCCAGTCGTCGTGCTGCTTCATGGGCTGGTCATGGACGGCTCACTGTGGCGCCACGTCGTCGCCGACCTGAGCTCCGATTATCGCTGCGTAGTGCCTACTCTACCCCTGGGTGGGCATCGCCGCCCGATGCGCCCGGACGCCGACCTCTCCCTGCGCGGGATCGCCCGGCTGGTGGGGGAGTTCCTGGAGCGCCTTGACCTGCGCGATGTGACCCTCGTCGGCAACGACTGGGGCGGAGCGCAGTTGCTCATCTCCGAAGGACGCGCCGAGCGAGTCGGTCGACTCGTGCTCGCCTCATGCGAGGCGTTCGACAACTTCCCGCCCGGCCTTCCCGGACGCGCGGTCTGGCTCGCCGCCAAGCTACCGGGCGGGCTCAACGCGCTGGCGCAGCCGCTTCGCCTTCGCTTCTTGCGGCGCCTGCCAATCGCCTTCGGTTGGATGTCCAAGCGACCGGTGCCTAACGACGTCATGGACGCCTGGCTGCGGCCGCTGCTCACGCAGGGAGAGATCCGGCGCGACCTGCGCAAGTACCTACGTGCCGTTCAGAAGAGCGAGATGCTCGAGGCCGCCGAGGGGCTGCGCGCCTTCGACCGACCGGCCCTCGTCGTGTGGGCCGCAGAAGACCGTGTCATGCCGCCGGACCATGGGCGACGTCTGGCCGAACTGCTTCCGCGCGGCGAGCTCGTCGAGATCGCCGACAGCTACACGCTAATTCCCGAAGACCAGCCGGCCGAGCTCGCGCGCGTTCTGCGCGCCTTCCTTGCGGCCGAGGGTGGCGCACAGGCCTAGCGCCGCTACTTCGCAACGGGTTCGGAAGCGCCAGCGGATCACGGCGTAGGCGAGGGTGAGTAAGGTGGGCCGATGTTCGTCCAGTGGTGAGCGTCCGTCCGCTTGACTAATCGCGGCTCCTGACCAACAATCGGGCGTACAGGAGGGGCGCAGCATGTCCCTACAGCTCCCCGAAGGCACTGTCACTATCCTCTTCACGGATGTCGAAGGGTCAACCGCGCTGACCAGACGCGAGGGGGACGAGCGGGCGCGCGTGCTGCTGCGTGTCCACGAAGACCTCGTGCGGCAGCAGGTTAAGGCGCACGGCGGCCACGAAATCAAGGCGATGGGGGACGGCTTCATGGTCGCCTTCACCTCCGCTCGCGGGGCGGTCGCCTGCGCCGTCGGCATCCAGCAAGCCCTGGGCGAGCACGACAGCGGCCAGCCGGCCGACGAGCAGCTTCGTGTCAGGATGGGCCTGAACACGGGCGAGGTTATTCAAGAAGAGGGGGATCTCTTCGGCGAGACCGTGAACGCAGCGGCCCGCATCGCGGCCAAGGCCGCGGGCGGTCAGGTCTTAGTATCCGAGACTGTCAAAGCGGTGCTGGGCCGCGCAACGGACGTCAAGCTCGCCGACCGGGGCCGCTTCCGCCTCAAGGGCTTCCCCGAACGCTGGCGGCTGTTCGAGGTCGTCTGGCAGGAACAGGCCGCGGCTGTTGGGCCTGCACTCGTTGAACGAACACCGTTCGTGGGACGGGAGGCAGAGCGGGCCGAGCTAAGGCGTCTACTGGTGGAGGCGAGCAGTGGGCGGGGTTCGCTCGTGATGATCGGCGGCGAGCCCGGCGTCGGCAAGACGCGGCTATGTGAGGAGCTGATGGTTGAGGCGCGCCAGAGGGACATGACCGCTCTTCTTGGCCGCTGCTACGAGATGGAGGGGGCGCCACCCTATATCCCCTTCGTTGAGATGGTGGAGGCCGCGGCCCGAATGTTCCCGTCGGATACCCTTCGTACCGCCCTCGGCGACTCGGCGCCGGAGGTGGCCAAGCTCATCCCCGAGCTGCGCCGGCTGTTCCCCGAGATTCCGCCTCCCCCGGAGATGCCGCCGGAACAGGAGCGGCGTTACCTGTTCAACGGGATGCGGGAGTTCATCGCGCGATCCGGGAGGGTGCAGGCATTGCTCCTCATCCTGGACGACCTGCACTGGGCCGACGACTCCACGATGCTGCTGGTCGAGCACATCGCCCAGCAGGTGCAGGAAATGCCTGTCCTCATAATCGGCACCTACCGCGATGTGGAGCTGGACGTGGCACGACCCCTGGCGAGAGCTCTTGATGAGCTTGTCCGCCAGCGCCTGGCCCATGACATCATCATCAAGCGACTGCCCGAGGACGTCGTCGCGGCTATGCTACGATCCCTCAGCGGCCAGAAGCCGCCTGCCCCACTGGTGGAGGCGATATACAACGAGACCGAAGGGAACGCCTTCTTTGTGGAAGAGGTGTTCAAGTACCTGGCCGAAGAGGGGCGGCTGTTCGGTCCTTCGGGGAAGGGCTTTCTGTCCGAGTTCCGCATAGGGGAGCTGGAAGTCCCTCGGGGTGTGCGGCTTGTCATCGGCAAGCGGCTGGAGCGAGTGAGCGAGGACTGCCGCCGCGTGCTCACCACCGCTGCTGTCATCGGCCGCGGCTTCAGTTTCGAGCTGCTGGAGGCCCTGGGCGAGGTGGAGGCCGACGCCCTGCTCGACGCCGTCGACGAGGCCGAGCGGGCGCATCTGATCGTTGGTTCCGTCGGCGGGCCTGAAGCCCGGTTCAGCTTCGCCCATGAGCTGATCCGCCAGACGCTGGTCAGTGGTGTCTCCCTGCCCCGGCGCCAGCGCCTCCACCTGCGCGTCGCCGAGGCGATTGAGCGCGTCTACGCGGCCGACCTGGAGCCGCACGCGGCGGATCTGGCCTATCACTTCCACCAGGCGGGATCTGCCGCCGACCCCGAGAAGACCGTGCGCTACCTGACGCTCGCCGGGGAGCGGGCCCTGGCGGCGGGGGCCTTCGAGGAGGCCCTGCGTCATTACGAGAACGCGATACCCCTGCAACCTTCCGGTGAGTTGCGAGGGCTGGCAGGTCTCTTCTTCAAGCGAGGCCTCGCCCGGCGCAGTCTGGGCCGCTGGGATGATGCCCTGGCCGACTGGCGGCAGGCGCTGGATGCCTACGAAGGGCTGGCCGACGGACAGGCGGTGGGCGCCCTCTCCGCGGAGATGGTAGTGCAGCTGCTTTGGGGCGCCCGTTTTCTCGAGGCCGTCGAGATCGTCCGCCGCGGCCTCATCGCCCTGGGCGAGCGGGTGAACGCCGACCGCTGCCGCCTCCTAGCGTATGGGGGTGCCACATTCAGCTTTGGCGGAAACTATGCGGCGGGCGAAGGGATGATCAGTCAAGCCCTGCTAATGGCGGAGAATTTGGGCGACCGGCGATTGCTGGGGGAGGTCCTGGCGTACAAGGCCTTGGGCCATTGGGCGTACATACAGTTCCCAGAAGCGTTGGAGACCGCCCTTCGCGCTGCGGAACTGCTGCGCGACGAGGGTGCTCTCTGGCAGCTTGCTGACGCGCTGTGGGTGGCGCAGTCCTCCGCTCTAGTCGTTGGTGAGCTTGACCGGGCCCATCAAATCGGCGAAGAAGTGGAGCCCCTGGCCGCCCGCCTCGGCCACGTCGGCGCCGCTAGGCAGGCCCGGTACAGCCGCGAGGATCGGGAATTGGCGCTTACAGCGGACATCGACAGGTTTTACCGATACGTCCAAGAGGAAATTGAGCTGGATCGGATCACTGGCTATGGTTGGGTTTCCAGCTTTTACGCGCTGCTCGCGTGCATCCACCTCTGGAAGGGCCGCTGGCCAGAGGCGCTCGACGCTGCCGAGGGGGCGGCCAGGTTGGAGCCGCCCGGCGCCCTCGCTGGGTGGGACTGGGGGGTGCTTTTCCTGGTCAGGGCCTATGCCGGACAGCACGATCTGGCCCGCGCGATGTTCGCAGAGAAGAGAGGTGAGCTTCCTCGTCCCGGTAGCGTGAACACAGGGGGCCAATGGGCCGTGCTGGTGGCTATGGTCGAAGGGCTGGCTGTCATTGACGACCGCGACGAGGCGGCGAATCTCCTCCCGCTTGTGTTGGAAGCGATCGATACCGGTGGCCTCACTCGTGTGTTCGACCAGAGGCTAGTTCAGACCGTAGCCGGCATTGCCGCGGCGGCCGGCTCGCTGTGGGAGAAGGCGGAAGAGCACTACCAGACGGCTTTGCGACAGGCCCACGAGCTCCCGCTTAAGATTGAGCAGCCGGAGGTGCGGCGCTGGTACGCCCGCATGCTCATCGACCGCGCCCAGACGGGCGCCCGTCCGGGCGACGCCCTCGGCGACCGCGACAAGGCGTTCCGGCTGCTGACGGAGGCCGTCGCGATGTACACGAAGATCGGGATGCCGAAGCACGTGGAGATGGCGGAGGAGCTGCTGCGAGCGTGCTAGGGCGGACCCAGCAGGAGAATGAAGGCGGCGGCGTGGTCGGCGTTGACGGAGGAGGGCGCTACAATGGCAGGACCAAGACGGGATCAGATGCGAGCCTCAGATCTGCACAGCGAGGCACGCATAGTGAAAGGAGATCGTCGTGATCACAGGACTAAGCGGCTCCACGATCTGGAGCGAGGACCTGAACAACCTTCTGTCGTTCTACCGGGACACCCTGGGCCTCAAGACGCGAGTCGAGACGCCGGGCTTCGTCGTTTTCGGTGATGCGAACGCGCCGGCTCTCGCGCTGGGAACGCACAGCGAGGTGAAGGGGAAGAACGCGGACCCGGCGCGCCACATGGTCGGCCTGGCGACGGATGACATCGAGGCCGAGTGCCGGCGGCTGAAGGCGAAGGGCGTGGAGTTCGTCAGCGAGCCGGAGAAGTTCGACCAGGTCACCGTCGCGACGTTGAAGGACCCGGAAGGGAACTACGTGCAGCTCTTGCAGTTCGGGTAGCGGTCAGCGCGGCGGCAGGGCGAATCAGGAAGGCGATCGGCGCGAGGCCGCGCGCATTGCGCGCTCGATGACCTGCGGGAGCTCGTCCACGAGTTTGGAACGTGGCACGACGAGGTTGCAGCCGGCGAGACGGGCAGCCCGCAGTACCTTCGGCTCGGTATGCTGCCCGTAGGCGAGGATGGGGAGTGCGCTGCCGCCAACGCGCCTTGCAAGCTCGACGGCTTCTTGCCAGGAGGCGCCTTCCGCCTGGAGGTCGAGAATCAGGAGATCGGGGCGAGCGGAGGCAAGCGCGTCGCCAAGAGCGGCGATCGTGCCGGCGGTCTGGACCTGGTAACCGAGCGCGCGTGCGCTCTCGGCGATGCGCGATTCGCGGATAAGGTCGGTGGCTACCAGGATGATGCGACCTGGAGCCGGAGTATCTCTCGCCATGGCGAGGGCGAGTATAGATGGGTGGTGGGATCGTAGTCCAGCAGGTCCGCGTCAGATCGGCGGCGTGTGTAGCATCCCGGCTCGGTTGTGCGCTGTGTTAAGCTACAACGCGCCAAATCTCAGGAGGTCAGTATGCGACTGTCACAACCTCGCGTCCCGCCGATGGCTGATGCGGATCTGGATGAAGAGGCGCGCGAGTTCCTGCAGCAGGTAGCGCGTGAAGGCCGGGTGCTGAATATCTACCGCACCCTGGCGGCGCACCCGAAGCTGCTGAAGCGATGGGGTGTCTTCGGTACCCACGTGCTCTATAAGAACACACTTCCGGCGCGCGAAAGGGAGCTGCTGATCCTGCGCACAGGCTGGCTGTGCCGCTCCGAGTATGAATGGGGACAGCACGTTGTCATCGCGAGTGGATGCGGCGTCACAGAGGAGGAGATAAAGCGGGTGAAGGATGGGCCCGACGCGGAGGGGTGGGACGCGGCAGACGCCAACGTGCTGCGTGCCGCGGACGAGCTGCACGATGATTCCTTCATTAGCGACGCGACGTGGCGGGCGCTGTCGGAGCGGTTCGACAGGCAGCAACTGATCGATCTGGTGTTCACGGTGGGGCAGTACCACACGGTCTCGATGGCGCTGAATACGCTCGGCGTGCAGCTCGACGAGGGGGTCCGCGGCTTCGAGTGAAGAGGCTTGAGGGGAAGAGCGCGATCGTCGCCGGCGCCGGGCAGACGCCGGGCGAGACGATCGGGAACGGTCGCGCGACGGCGATTCTGTTCGCCCGCGAGGGTGCGAAGGTGCTCCTTGTCGACCGTAATCTGGGCTCTGCGCGGGAGACGCAGGCGATGATCGAGGACGAAGGCGGCACGGCGACAGCGTTCGAAGCGGACGTGACTCGCGAGGGCGATTGCATCTCCCTGGTGGAGGCCTGCCGCGATGCCTACGGAAGGATCGACATCCTGCACAACAACGTGGGTATCGGCGCGGGGGACGCGGGGCCCACGCACCTCAGCGAAGAGAACTGGCAGCGGATCATGGATGTGAACCTGAAGAGCGTCTTCCTCACGTGCAAGCACGCGCTTCCGGTCATGCGGGAGCAGGGCAGCGGCGTCATCACCAACATCTCGTCGATAGCGGCCGTCTGCGCGGTCGGCATGCTGGCGTACAAGACGTCGAAGGCAGGCGTGAACGCGCTCACGCATTCGCTCGCGCTCGGGAACGCGCGCTACGGGATCCGCGTGAACGCGATCATGCCGGGTCTGATGAACACGCCGATGGCGATCGAGACGATCTCGCAGGTGAGGGGGGTCGAGCGGGAGCAGCTGGTGCGGGAGCGAGATGCGCAGGTGCCGCTGGGCGCGAAGATGGGGACCGCGTGGGACATCGCCCATGCCGCGCTGTTTCTGGCCTCTGACGAGGCGAAATTCATCACGGGCGTGGTGCTGCCGGTCGACGGCGGGCAGAGCGCCCGGATCGGGTAAGAGGCAGGCGATGACCGGCGAAGGTGCGGCGCCCGCGCCGAAGTTCCCGTTTCCCCTGCAGCAGGGCGAGCAGGTGCTGCAGCTATGCCGGCGGCACTGGTGGCATCTGTGGCCGCGGACGATACTCTGGGTGTTGTTCGCCGTCGTGCCGGTCGCGGCGGTGGCGTGGCTGCTATCGGCGATCGACGTGCTGGACGACCTGGGCATTTACTTCTGGATCGTGGCGGCTCTGTGGCTGGGGTACTGGGTGATACGGCTGCTGCTGAACTGGTACCGCTACCACAATGACTACTGGGTGATCACGGACCAGCGGGTGATCGATAGCTTCAAGCCGCACCCGTTCGAGCTGCGCGTCTCGTCGGCGGACCTGGTGAACATCCAGGACATGACGGTGGAGAAGAAGGGGATCATCCCGACGATCTTGAATTTCGGCGACGTGATCTGCGAGACTGCCGGCGGAGCGGGTGAGCAGTTTCGCATGGGCGGCGTCCCCAACCCGGTGGCGGTGCAGCTGCTGGTGGACAGGGAGCGCGACAGGGAGCGGATGCGGCGCGCGTAGACGGTCAGAAGAGAAGGGAGCGTTCACCGATGTTCTGTTCAACGTGCGGAACTCAAGTCCCAGAGGACAGTATGTTCTGCCAGGAGTGCGGCACGGCCATGGTGCCCATGCCGGAGCCGCACCATCTGGACGCCCCGATTCCCGCGACAGAGACAAGACAGCGCGGGTTGAGCCCGGTGGTGCTCGGCGTTGGCCTAGCGGCCGCCGCTGGACTGGTTGCACTGGTTCTCTTCGTGGCCGGGACATTCGGCGGTGGTGGAGGGCTGGGAGGGGGTTCCGATGAAGGTCAGGTGACCGACTTGGTCAAGCGGAGCGGGGAGGCGTTCAACGACCGCGACTGGCGGGAGCTGTACAACCTCTACAGCCCGTCAGAAAGGGCCGGCTGTTCGTTCGAAGAGTTCCAGCAGTATGCGGCGTTTGTTTTCTCATTTACGGGGGGCCAGGAGCTCTCCGGGCAGAACGTCCGCGTCGAAGTGGACGGTGATCGGGCTGTCGCCTCATACGACCTCTACGTAGGAGGTGAATACTACGACCATGAGGATGGTGACGTGTACGTGAAAGAAGATGGTCGGTGGTACGACGTCGATGAGGACGCCTCGTGCTGATGGATCCGTGCGGATCCTTGACGCCGTGGCACTTTGTTGCTCCTGACCATCATCGGGATCCCACCGGGTTAGCACGTAATGGCTTTAGCGTTCTGGATGTTCCCTCTATCGGGGGAGGTGACGACGCTAAGACGCGTGTAAGCGAGAGTTGAAGGAGGATTAACCATGCAATGCGCAAACTGCGGCGCAATGATCGAGGACACCGTCAAGTTTTGCAACAAGTGCCGCACATCCATTCAAGTCAACCCTGCGCGAGTCGGAGTTTCCCCCACCCAAGGCAACCTCTGTTCCGAGTGTGGCGGGGAGTTGCAGCCCAACGCCAAGTTCTGCAGAAAATGTGGCGCGACGGTCGCTGCTCCGGGCGTGTCGGGTGCTCCGCAGCCAACTGCTGAGACGGCGGCCCCACCTCCCGACCCGGAGCCCAGACCTACGAGTCGGTCGGCGTCGGAGGCGCCGACCATCGCGACGCGAGTATCTCCTCCGCCACCTTCCGCGCTCGCGCAGCCCGCCGCCACGGGTGGGGGCGGTGAAGCCCCGGCAATCATCATTCGGGTTGACTGGTTCGCACAGGTGGCGAAGGTTCTACAGCGGGTGTTCACGTTCGACCTCTCGGTGTACTCAGAGCTTAGGACCGACACCAAGTCGACTGCGCTGTCCTTGGTGATCGCGGCCGTAAGCATGCTCGCCTTTGGCCTGGGGGGCTACCTGTGGGCCGCCATCGCGATCGAGAGCAGTTGGGAGGCCTTCTGGAAATCCGTCTTGATCGGCAGCCTCCTGGGGCTCGGTTTCTGGGTCATTTGGGTCTTCGTGGCCATCGGAGTGCTCACCTTTGGGTTCCGCCAGACTGTCCGTCTCGACGAGGCGCTGCGAGTGCTCGGGGCAGCATCGGCGCCGTTGGCCGCAGGCTTCTTCATGTTCATCCCGGGCGTAAGCTTCGGCGTGGCGTTGGTGGCGGTCGTCCTTTGGGTAATCACCTCCGTTTTTGCGCTACAAACGGCGTTTGAGATCACGCCCCAGCAGTCCATAGCGGCCAACCTCGCCGGATTCGCGGTTTGGGCGCTCGTGCTTCCCCTTATCGTGACCGCTGACAACGTCCTGGGACCTGGGATTCTGTGGTTTGATGCGACAAAGGACGCGTTGGTTGACGTTGCGAGCGCGTTCAGATCCTTCGAGTAGGGATTATGCCGGGATTCCACGAACAGGACGACAGGCGCCGGAAATTGGCTGGCGGCAGGGATTTGCGAAACGTCTTGAGTGCCATCGCCAAACATGCGCTGGTTCTTGTCGGTGCGTTCTTCCTGAGCGTCTTCTCGGGAGGCTGTTTCATCTTTGGCATTGGCGGAGATGAAGCGCCTGCGGGATTTCAACCGGCAGACAGGCCTCTGCTGGAATACCTAGATCTGAGCTTCGTCGATCTTAGGGATTGCGCTGGAGTTCTCGATCAGGCAACTGAACGGGGACTTACGTTTCGAGACATTGCGCGGACTCAGCAACTGACTTTCGAGGAGTTGAAGAAGGCGAAGGCAACGGACCGGTACGTTGACGCCCTTCCGATCTACGATGAATTGCTCGACTTGTTCTGGGACGCCATACCAATACCCAGGGATCTGATTACCGGTGGCGTTATTGACGCATACGGTACACAGGCTGTGAAGGCATTATGGGAAATTAAAGAGTCGTTACAGCGGCTCGAAACCCTGCAAGTGGCGGGCGGTCTCGCAAAACTTTTCGCGGCGATCCTCGAAGTGGCTCAGGATAAGATGTTTCTCGCCAATCAGACCGCGATCTACATGTACCACGTGAGTGTGCGTGATCCGGCCGTATATAAGCAAGACGACTTTGTCATGGTCAAGCCTTTCGACGAGTTCATTCACGAAGAAATATGGACTGAGCAGACCGAATCCCCCTTCGGGGGTCAGGACTACCTGACTTGGCCGAGTTACTTGAACGTGGCGCATCCCGCCAACCCGGACAGGTTCACCGCGACTTTCGTGAAATGGATCACCAAGGACGCATGGAATCTGGCCCACGCCAACTATCTTCTCCAGCAGGACAAAGCTGCACTGCGGGAGCAGATACTTCTGGCCTGCGAAGAACTGGCCCGGCAGAAGCTGCAGTGGCGAGTGTCGCCCGTGTGGCACGGAGATATCGAGGGGTTGAGTGACGACGATGGGCACCTTTGGTGGGATTCGGAGTTCGACGACTCGGCGTGGGAACCGATCCCACTGCCTGACGAGGACTCTTTCCCTGATGGGACCGATCGCTTCTACCGAACGACCTTTGAACTAGACGACCCGGACTCGTTCCCACGTGTGTTATTTGCCAGCGACGATGGGCTCTTGATGTATGTGAACAGTGAAATCGTGGGGCGCTGGGGCGCAGAATGGCGAGAAGCAGGATGCGTGAACGACCCGCGCGGCCTCTGTTTCGGCGGCACGATGGCAGGCCCGGTCGAGATCAATTCTCACCTGCACAAGGGGACCAACGTCATCGCGGTTCGGGTCAGCAACGGCCGGTGCTGTAATTCGGACTTCGCATTCACGACCGTGCCGTGAGTGATGTGCTTGTCGTGGCCGGCCTGATCCATGGATCCCGCTCCCAAGAGTGCAGGAGGTGCCCGAGAAATGAACTGTCCTAACTGCGGAAGTGAAGTTCCTGGCGACAGCACGTTCTGTCACACCTGCGGTGCTTCCTTGACCCCGCCGACGGCGGGGGGCGAAGTGTCCAGTGGGATCAGCCGACGAGTTCCGCTGGTCGCGCGTGGCGCCGCTCTGGTCATCGTCGTTGCCGGGGTTGTGGGCATCCTGGCAGTTGTGGGACTGTTCGAAGGCGACGGGGGTGATGACAACGTTGTTCAGGGAACTCCCATACCGACGAGTTCTCCCCTTCCCCGGGGCGAAGACGTTGGCACTCCGACACCGGCGTCGCAGTCCGAGGCGCTGATCGTGTACGCGATTGGCGGCAGCGTGTATGTGATCCGTGCCGACGGCTCGGACAAGCGGAAGCTTTTCGACGCCGGTCCCAATCAGTGGGCCCTTTCGCCAGACGGGACGAGACTCGCTTACATTGAGCCCGGCGATCCGTTCAAAGCTGCAATGGTGTATGTCGTTCCAGTTGCTGGCGGTGAGCCGCAGGGTGTCTTCGACGGAGAGGCGTTCAGGCTCTCGTGGTCCCCGGGCGGCAGTATCCTACAGATAGACGTTAGAAGTGTCATGGTGACGTCCAGCGTCTGGATCCGCTTCGCCGAAGGGGTAGCGCCAGAAACAGTGGCGGAGTGGACGAGTGGGACACGAGATGTCTTCGGCACTCTACGTATTGGGACAGAGTCTATTCCCGCCGCGCCGCTTCCGGGAAGATCGACTCTTGCTTTCACTCAGGACGATCATCTCATGTATACATCCGGCACCACGACGCATATCTACAACTTCGCCTTGGGCAACGAAACGACGTACCCAGGGTCGCCTCCGCAAGGTACTCGATCACCGGATGGGCGATGGGAGATCAAGGACTCGCAGCTCATATCCATCCAAGACGGCACATCGAGACCTTTTCCGGTGGGAAATGTTGCATTAGACTCGTGGTCCCCTGACTCGCAATTCGTTGTGGCTGAACAGCCCATCGAATCCCAGCAAGGCACCAGCTACGCGTTATTCGCCGTCAATGTGGCCACTGCCGAAGCGGTTCGTCTTACACAGCCGTCTGCGGCGCGTTTGTCCGGACCGTTCGTATGGTCCGACGATAGCCGACATGTTTACTTCGGCAACATGTTCCGGGCAAACGCCGACGGTAGCGGGGGGCAGAAAGTCAGTCCGGCGGACGTGCGATTCTGTCGTACTCCCCGGGGCCAGGCCGTGGCACTGGAAGAGGAAAATCATCCGGGAATAGGTCCGCTGCGGTTTGAGCAGAGAACCACTGGCGACGTCGCCGACTGTGTAACATCGGCGGATTTCAGGTTCGCGCTGCAAGTTAACGGTGGAGCGCTAAATGTCTACGACCTCACAACCGGCGAAAACGCGCCCCTCGTGTCTCGCGGGGTCAGCTTCGCCGCCTGGGCCGGTAGCTGCGCTACAGACGGCTGCCCGGCCGCAGTCGTGGAGCCGACTCCAACACCACCACCAACCCCTTACTCGGGTAATCTTCCCGAGGGTGTCACGCCTATCACGCCCTTCTTTGCGAGATCGATACGTGAACTACGCCTGCGCAGTGAGCCAAGCCTGGGTAGTTCCGGTATCAATACCTCCGATGTGACAGTGGAAGTCATTGGCGAAGTCGCAACTGGCGCGATGAGATGGTACTACCTGGCCCGCGGTTTCCCGGCCAACGAGGAGGCGCGGTACGTTCCTGCAGGCGACGTGCGGCCCGTCGGCGAGCAGCCGGGCGGGCCGGAAGGCGGAGCGCCGATGCGATACACTCTTCAGGAGGGCGACACGTTGTTCGGTATTGCCGGAGTTTTGGGAGTTACGGTGGAGGACCTACTCGCGTTCAACAATCTGACGGAGGAAGAATGGGCGTTGCTGCAGCCGGGCGATGAGATTTTGATCCCGTAGTAGATAACGCGGGTGTTGTGGTTCTCCCCCGAGCCGACCAGCCAGGCGCTAGATCGCATTTCAATTTACCCTCAGTGACGGCTGTTACGCCTGTCTGGCGCTTGTGGCGGGCCAACTTGGATCGGCGGCGTGCCCAACCCGGTGGCGGTGCAGCTGCTGATGGACAAGGAGCGCGACAGGGAGCGGATGCGGCGCGCGTAGACGGATCGGCGCGAATGACAGAAAGGAGGCGGCCAATTGGCCGCCTCCTTTGATCGCCGCGGTCTCGTTGCTCAGGACTCAGTCGTCGTCGGGTCCATCCTCGCCTTCGCTCTGGTCGTCGGGTCCATCCTCGCCTTCGCTCTCGTCGTCGGCCTCATCACCGACGACGTTGAAGGCTTCGTCGAGCTGGACGTCCACCTGGCTGCCGTCGTCCAGGGTCACTTCGACCTCGTAATAGCTCTCCTCGTCGCCGACTTCGGTCTCGGTCACGCGTCCGCCACCGGTGTGACCGAGCGCGGCCTTGCTGGCCTGCTCCAGCGCCGAGCCGGTGATGGGCAGCTCGTTGTCGTCGCCGCCGGTAGCCAGCACTGCTCCGCCACCGCCGGCGACGATGGCGACGGTGAGCGCCGCCCCGGCGATGATCCATGGCTTCCGCTTGCTTGCGAACATCAGGATTCCTCCTCGGTTGGTTGTATTTTACACGTTCCGTACTTAGATTACCGCGCGTAGATGAAGAGCTCGGGAAGCGGGGATGAAGAGCTTCAACCGCCCGGCGCGAGACCTGCGAGCAGATCACGGAGCGCCTCGGCCGCTTCGGCGAAGGCAGCGAAGTTCTCCTTGCGCGCTTCTTTCTCGAGGGCGCCGAGAGTCTTGTCCATGCTCCTGGAGTCGTCACGCTCGAGGGTGTGCTCGAAGCGGTCTGCCACCCACTCCAGCGTGGCAGCGTCGCCGTTGATCGCGGCGGCGTCCTCCGCGCCGGCGTCGACAACGGCCTGCATCGCCCACAGGTCGAAACGCGCGAGGTCGATCTCGACGACTGGCTGGTAGCGCAGCCTGAAATCGAACGCGGCGCGAGCGACGGCGATGGCGGCTGTTTGGGCCGTGGGGGCGTCCTGGGCGCCGGTCGCCGCTGTGAGCGCGTCGAGGGCGTCGTTCATCCGGGCATCGAGGAATGGGGGGACGCCGCCTGCCTGGTAGGTTGTCCACGCGGTCGTGATTGCACCGAGGCTCGTGGAAGCGGCGGCCCAGTCCTCTTCTGCGGCCGCCTCAAAGATGGCGTTTGCGCCGCTCGACAGGGCCTCGAGCTCCGCCGGCGTAGGACCGGCCAACGCGTCGGTGGGCACGGCAAGGGCGATAGCCTCTAGATCGGCGCCGACGCTGCCGGTGGAGAACTCGCCGTAGCCGGGGGCGAAGGTCTTGTCCTCGCGGCTGCCGTCCATGTGGAGCTCTTCGACGAGGATTGCGCCCGCGACAGGACCCTGCGGGCCGTCGACTGTTACGCCAACGGACGTGACCGTGACCTCTTCGAAGACGAAGCCCGGGGCATTCTCGGGCCGGTAGACGTCGCCGACCTGGGGGTCAGCGGGCATGATCATGGCGGCGGGGCCGTCTCTGCCGGCGAGCCAGGTGCCGTCTGTGTCTGCGACGACGCCTTCTTCGTAGTTGAAGACGTCTTCGCCGAAGTACCAGACCGAGCCGTCGTCGGCCTGTGCGTAGAAGTCGAGAGCGACCTCGTGGATGCGCCCATCGAGGTAGGCTGCGTATTGCGAGACGAGCGTCTCGATCTCCTCGCCGTTCCACTTGATGGTGCGAGTCTCGGGGAGAAGGGTGGTCTCGGTACGAAACGGCAGGCCGTCAACGGTACCCATAAGCAGGGCCGAGTGCAGGTCGCTGATGGGGAAGAGCGGATTCGTGACGTTGGTCGG
The DNA here is from genome assembly GCA_964558415.1 of uncultured Dehalococcoidia bacterium. Classification (GTDB taxonomy): domain Bacteria; phylum Chloroflexota; class Dehalococcoidia; order SM23-28-2; family RBG-16-64-32; genus CAZLDI01. The sequence continues at coordinate 6,923 of CAZLDI010000026.1, read as the reverse complement.
GTCCGAGAACGTTGGTGTTTCCAGATCGACGCGCTGGCTCTCCGGCGCGCAACCCAGACCATCGAAGGTGCCGCAGACCTGCGGCGTCGGGTCCGACACCTTCCTGGCCACGCGGTCCGGTCCTCCGGCCGAGGTGAGCGAAGTGGCGGTCACCGCGGCGACGGCCAGGGCCAGAAGCACTACCGACGCCAGGGCCCAGTTGAGTCTGCTTCGTCTGTTCATGAGATTTCTCCTCCGTGCTGTGGTTTGTCCAATAGGGTCAGACTAGGAGGCGCCGGTGAAGTGGCCGTGAACGGCGGATGAAGGAGGGATGAAGAACGAGACCGGTCAGTAGCTGATCAGGTCGAGCCGGCCGTCTTCGAACTCTTCGCGCACCAGCCCGGCGTCCGGGCAATAGAACTTGAATTCGGTGACATCGTCTATTGGCGCGTAGTCCTCGGTCTTGATGCAGCCGTCGAACGAGCCGGCCGCCGTTGTGATCGCCTGGCCGACCGCAAGGACCTCGGACCTGTCCTCGGCGATACCGGGCGCCTTCTCTTGCTCGAATTTATCGCCCACTTGAGGATCAGCCGGCATGAAGACTCCCGGCTCGGCGCCGTCTTTGCCGGCGAGCCATGCTCCGGTGTGACCGACTACCTTGCCGTCTTCATACTCGTCGACGCGTTCGCCGAAGTAGTAAACAGTGCCGTCGCTGTGCTGCGCGTAGTAATCGAGTGTGAGCTCGACGAGCTCGCCGTCTTCGTAATCCTTGACCTCTGCCACCAGCACCTCCACGCCGGCGACCGTGTCCGTGCCGGGCAGGGTCCTGGACTCGACGCGGATTGCGATGGTCTCTCCCGTGTCCGGATCCGTCTCTTCCCCTTCGAATACCTGGGGGCCGAGGGACGATAGCGGCAGGAATGGATTGTCCACAACGGACCGGAAGTCTGCAGGGTTGAGGGTTGCCGCGGGGGCGCCGGACTCTTCGTCGCTACAGGCGGCGATGACAGCAAGGGCTGCCGGTAGGGCCAGCAGTGTCAGCGTGCGAGCTATCTTGTTCATCGGTAACCTCCCGTGACGGGTATCTGCTATCTGGAATGTAGCGAGCAGAGATGAAGCGCAGATGAAGGCCGTGTGGCAGGCTCAGTGGGCGAGCGGGACTCGCGCCGTGAAGGTCGATCCGCTGCCGAGTTTACTCTCGACTGAGATAGAGCCACCGTGGGCCTCCGCGATCCAGCGGCTGATCGAGAGACCGAGGCCCGCGCCGCCCGCCGCACGGCTGCGCGCTTTGTCTACGCGGTAGAAGCGGTCGAAGATGCGCTGGGTGTGCTCGGCGTCGATGCCCGGGCCGGAGTCACACACCCAAACGGCGACATACGATCCGTCGGCTTGCCAGCCGGAACGGATGTGGCCACCTGCCGGCGTAAACTTGACGGCGTTGTCAAGGAGGTTGAGCAGAAGCTGCAGGAGCAAGTCCTCGTCCCCTTCCAGGGTCACTCCGGGGCCGGCCTCGACGGTGAGCGAAAGCCCTTTGGCGTCAGCCACGGCGCGGACGTGTTCCGTGGCGGCGGTTACGATGCTCTCCACGCTCACCTTGTCGCGGGTCAGGGGAATCTCTCCGGCGTCCGCGCGGGCGAGCGTGAGCAGGCTGCCGACGAGCCGGATCATGCGATCGACCTCGTCGTTGATGGAACGGAGGACGGCCCGGTAGTCTTCCGGGTCGCGCTCCCGCTGCAGGGCGACTTCGGACTGGCCCTTGATCACGGTCAGGGGAGTGCGGAGCTCGTGCGAGGCATCGGCGGTGAACTGGCGCTGACGCCGGAAGGAGTCGTCCAGGCGAGTGATCATCTCATCGAAAGTGCGCGCAAGCCGGCCCAATTCGTCGTCAGGGAGGTCGAGGTCCAGTCGCTCGCTGAGGTCCTCGGCCGAGATTCGGCGCGCCAGTCCCGTCAGGGAGTCGATGGGCGCGAGGGCGCGGCCGGCCAGGAAGATGCCACCGGCGCCGGCCGCGGCGAGGGTGAGTGGGTAGGCGAGAGTGATGATCAGGAGCAGGAGGCGCAGCGGCTCACGCACGTCATCCTCGGAGAGACCGACTTCCAGCGCGCCCACGACGCGACCCTGAGCCGTGATTGGGGTAGTGAGAACGCGCAGAGGTCTGCCCCCTACCGTGGCGTGCCGCGTGGCGCCACTGCCGTTGAGCGCCTGCTGAACGTCCGCCTGGTCCACGGATATTCCGGCATCCGGCGCAGAATTGTCGAAGGTGATCTCGCCGGAGGCGTCGAAGACCCGGGCGAAGTGCTCGCCTTCGGCGGGATCGCCTGGGACGCTCGCGCTGTCCAGCGTTGGTCGCGACCCTTCGTAGGAAACGAAGCCGAGGAGCACCTCGCTGCGGTTCTCCAGGGAGTCTTTCAGGCTTTCGTTGAGCGTCTGGCGGAGGGCGAGGTACACACCGGCGCTGAAGGCGGCGAGGATGAGGGCGACGAGCAGGACGTACCAGAACGTGAGCCGGACGCGGAGTGAACGCGAGAAGACCATGCTACGGCCGGTCCGAGACCCGGTACCCCGCGCCGCGAACCGTCTGGATCAGCTTGAGCGGGGAGCCGTCGTCGATCTTGCGGCGCAGGTTCTTGATGTGGACGTCGATGACGTTCGTGGCGCTGTCGAAGTCGTAGTTCCAGACGTGCTCCGCGATCATCGTCCGCGATAAGACCTGGTTCGGGTGCCGCAGCAGGTACTCCAGCAGGCTGAACTCCTTAGCGGTCAGTTCAAGCAGGACTTCCGCGCGCTGGACGGCCCGCGCCGCCGTATCGAGCCGGAGGTCGCCGATCTCAAGGACCGTGCCCGTCAGTGCCGGCTCTCGGCGACTCAGGGCTCGAATGCGCGCGAGCAGCTCAGCGAAGGCGAACGGCTTCACCAGGTAGTCATCGGCGCCGCTGTCCAAGCCCGTCACGCGGTCCTCGATGGCGTCGCGCGCGGTGAGCATCAAGATGGGTGAGCGGACGCCCTTCGCTCGTAGTACCCGGCACACCTCGACGCCGTCCCTGACAGGAAGCATTACGTCCAGGATGATGATGTCGAACTGAGCGACGTCCGGCCAGTAGACGGCTTCATCGCCGTCGTAGGCGACGTCAACGCTGTAGCCATGCTCCGTCAGGCCGCGCGCGACGAAGTCGGCTATTTGGCGTTCGTCTTCGACGAGGAGAACTCGCATGGCGATGGCTCGGCAGATCCTCTCCCAGTATAGGTAACGCGAAATGAAGGAGACATGAAGAGCGTGGCGAAGCCATGATGCCGAGGGGGGCGGCCCGAAGGCCGCCCCCCTCACCTGTTTCGCGCGAGACCGAGTACCTAGCAGCCACTCCCTGGGACAGGGCTCACCGCGATCATCTGCGAGAACTGCGGCGTCGCATTACCCGGAACGACCCCCGGCGCGAAGGGGATCGGGTCGCCGGACATGTTGAAGGCGGCTAGAGTTGTGGACAGGCTCAGGATTAGTCCCCGCGGGCCGTTCTTCAGGGCCAAGTACATGTCCGTCATCTGCTGCGCGGTGAGCGAAGCCGTGCCGTACCCGAGCTGCGCGCCGGCGGAGTTGAGCAGGGCCGCCAGGAACTGGAACGACCCGATGATCCTTGCGGCGCACAGCTTCGTGTGGCCGTCCGGCACGTCGTAGAACATCCCGAAGAGATCCGCGTTGCTATCGATCACGGTGAAGCCGAGATCGATGCAGCCGCTGCCCGGCGCGCCCGCCGGATCCACAGTCAACACCGGCGCGGCCATCGTGCCGCTGCCACAGCCGGGGCCGAAGCGGATCTTGTCGAACGTCAGGATGGTGAATATGGTGTGGGTCTGCCAGAAGCCCGGTGTGCGGGTGGCGGCCGCCGGCTGGCGGTTGTGGAAATCCGACTCTTCCGTGTCGCCTTCGTCGTCCGTGCCCGGAGGCGCGCCGAGCGGAGACGTGCCGATGACTGCGTTGAGGTCGCCCGCGGTGACGGAGACGTTGCGCGTTACATCGTCGTCAAGCTCGCTGCCTGCGGGTGCGACGGTCTCGGTGACGACGTAGTCACCGAGGCAGACGTTGTTGACCTTGATCTGGCCGGCGTCGGGATCGGCGTCGTTGGCGCCGTTGTCGACGACGGTGACCGGGTTGGTAGCGTCGCCGTAGCAGGCGAACGGCCCTGAGGCGCCGCCCAGCGTGAACGTTGCGCCACCCTGGAGCGCGTGCGGCGCGGCGCCGCTCTCCAGGCGCTTCTCCCATTCGATCGAGCCCAGGCGGTTGATGAAGTCGTCGAGGATTTCGACGTTCAGGTTCCCGGCGCTGACCACGATATTCTCGCGACAGGGGTCGTCGTCGAGGGCGAAGCCCGGCGGAGCGATCGTCTCGCAGACGGTGTAGGTGCCCAGGCAGACGTTGTTGACCTGGATCTCACCGGCTGTGGCGTCGGCGTCGTTGGCGCCGTTGTCGACGACGGTCAAGGGGCTGGCCCCTGCAGTGTGGCAGGTGAGCGGGTTCGGGTCGACCGTGAAGGTCGCGCCGCCCTGGAGGGCGCCGTTGTGGTCGCGCTTCTCCCAGCGCAGGGAGCCGAGGCGGTTGATGAAGTCGTCGAGGATCTCGACGTTGAGGTTGCCAGCGCTGACCACGACGTTCTCGCGGCAGGGGTCGTCGTCGAGGGCGTAGCCCGGCGGGGCGACGGTCTCGCAGACGGTGTAGGTGCCGAGGCAGACGTTGTTGACCTGGATCTCACCGGCCGTGGCGTCGGCGTCGTTGGCGCCGTTGTCGACGACGGTCAGCGGGCTGGCGCCTGCGGTGTGGCAGGTGAGCGGGTTCGGGTCGATCGTGAACGTGGCACCGCCCTGGAGGGCGCCGGCGTGGTCGCGCTTCTCCCAACGGAGGGAGCCGAGGCGGTTGATGAAGTCGTCCAGGATCTCGACGTCCAGGTTGCCGTTGTCGGGCACCGTGATGTTCTCACGGCAGGGGTCGTCGTCGAGGGCGAAGCCCGGCGGGGCGACGGTCTCGCAGACGGTGTAGGTGCCGCTGCAGACGCGCTCGACCAGTATCTGACCGGCGTCGGGATCGTCGTCGTTAGCGCCGTTGTCGACGACGGTCAGCGGGCTGGCGCCTGCTGTGTGGCAGGTCAGGGGGTTGGGGTCGACGGTGAAGGTCGCGCCGCCCTGGAGGGCTCCGAGGTGATCGCGCTTCTCCCAGCGCAGCGAGCCGATGCGGTTCATGAAGTCGTCCGTGATCTCAACGACCAGGTTGTTGGCGTCCACGACGACGTTCTCGCGGCACGGGTCAGTAGGGAGCTCGAAGCCCGGAGGGGCGACCGTCTCACAGATCGTGTAGGTGCCCAGGCAGACGTTGTTGACCTTGAACTGGCCGTTGTCGGCGTCGGCGTCGTTGGCGCCGTTATCGACGACGGTCAGGGGGCTCGCCCCTGCGGTGTGGCAGGTCAGAGGGTTCGGGTTGACGGTGAACGTCGCGCCGCCCTGCAGGTTGCCCTGGTCGTCGCGCTTCTCCCAGAGGAGCATGCCGAGGCGGTTGATGAAGTCGTCGAGGATCTCGACATTCAAGTTGCCTGCGCTGACTACCACGTTCTCGCGGCAGGGGTCGTCGTCGAGGGCGAAGCCCGGCGGGGCGATCGTCTCGCAGACGCTGTAGGTGCCGAGGCAGACGTTGTTGACCTGGATCTCGCCGGCTGTGGCGTCTGAGTCGTTGGCGCCGTTGTCGACGACCGTCAGCGGGCTGGCGCCTGCGGTGTGGCAGGTGAGCGGATTCGGGTCTACCGTGAAGGTCGCGCCACCCTGGAGAGCGCCGTTGTGGTCGCGCTTCTCCCAGCGCAGGGAGCCGAGGCGGTTGATGAAGTCATCGAGGATCTCGACGTTGAGGTTGCCAGCGCCGACCACGATGTTCTCGCGGCAGGGGTCGTCGTCGAGGGCGAAGCCCGGCGGGGCGATCGTCTCGCAGACGGTGTAGGTGCCGAGGCAGACGTTATTCACCTGGATCTCACCGGCCGTTGGGTCAGCGTCGTTGGCACCGTTGTCGACGACGGTCAAGGGGCTGGCGCCTGCCGTGTGGCAGGTGAGCGGGTTAGCGTCGATAGTGAAGGTCGCGCCACCCTGGAGGGCGCCGTTGTGGTCGCGCTTCTCCCAGCGAAGGGAGCCGAGACGGTTGTGGAAGTCGGACTCGTTCGTGTCGCCCGGGTCGTCCTGTCCCTGAACGCCGATCACGACCATGACATCACCCGGGGCAATGACCACTTCGCGTGTCGTGTCGTTGTCGAGGGCGAATCCGGCCGGAGAGACCGTCTCAGTAACCGTGTAGGTCCCGGGGCAGATGTTGTTCACCAGTAGCTGGCCCGGCGTCGGGTCGCCGTCGTTGGCGCCGTTGTCGACGACTGTCAGCGGGTTGGTGGCGTCGCCGTCACAGGCAAACGGCCCCAAGGCGCCACCGACCGTGAAGGTAGCGCCGCCCTGAAGGACGCCGTTGTGGTCACGCTTCTCCCACTCGAGGCTGCCCAGGACCCATATCTTCTGGACGGGGTTGCCGTTGGAGTGACCGGTCTCGACGAGTGCGCCGTTGGTGCAGCGGGAGAGCACGACACCGCTGACTGTCAGGCCGCCCGGAGGAGCGGACTCTTCGGTGCAGGCAGACACGATCGTTGTACCCGGCATGCTGGAGGTGATGGTAACTATGCAGGAACCAGTGGCCCCAACGGTCAGACAGTCATCGTCGTCGCCGACGAATCCGCCGGGACCGGAATCGATGTCCGCGTCACAAAGAGTGCCGGCAGGCGCGTTGACGAATCCTGCGCCGGCGCCCAGGTTGACTTCGATGTGGCAGGTGATGTCGTGGGTGGTGCCCACGGGGTTGGTGTCGGTGGCGGGTGAGAGACTGATCTTGGCGTTGACCCAGACCTTGTTGACGGGGTTGCCGTTGGAGTGGCCGA
>CAZLDI010000025.1:0-35301 GCA_964558415.1 uncultured Dehalococcoidia bacterium | reverse complement strand
TACTCTCATACCTGCTATAACGCAGGTGTACAGGATCTATCTGAACGAGATCAGGGGTGTCGCTGGAAGAGCCTGCGCCGCCTTACGGCGGCCACGCGTCGCTGGCCGTGCGCTCTACGCGTTCTCCTCCGTCACTCTCGAACTCAACCGTCGCGGTGACCGCTATCTGGTCGCCGCGTGGCAGCTCCTGCAGGACCACCTCGAAGAACTGGTCGCCGTTGGAGCCGGGGACTCCGACGGTGTTGGCATCTATCACCAGCCATCGGATCTCCTTCGGATCAATCGCCTTAACCTTGATCGAAGCTGCGTGCCACCCCTCCGCGGCGTCAGCGTAGGCGTGGCCTTTCAGCAGCCCAACGTCGAGCATCTGAATGTCAATCCGGACCTTCCCCTCAGCGTAGCTCTCTTCCGCGTCAGCAAACCCGGCATCCGTGCCGTCGCCGTCCTCACTATCGCCTCCGCAGGCAGGCGCCAACGCCACGGCCAACATAGCTAAAGCGAATAGCAGCTTGCCTCTCACGACGGCCGTCATATCGCCAGCTTAGAACGAGGTGTTCGGCGCGTCCAGCGAAGATCGATGGTCGTCATGGTCCGACGAACAGGATTTGGGCGCTGCCGCAGTCGCCGCGGGTACCATCCGGGCCATCCGACCCCGGCGTTGCCACCAGAATTTCGTGCAACCCATCTCCGTTCATATCCGCCGCGGTCAACGGCCGCCGGCCGAATACCTCGGTAGCCAGCTCGTCATTCGGCGCCCCGCCGTAGCGCACCCTGCCTCCGTCAGGCAGTTGCTCCGCTCGCAATCCCTGGACATCGCTTAGCACGTAAATCTCGCCCGCGCTGCTGATTGTGTCGCCGTCTCCGTCGCCGCCGGGCGCCCCTAGAAGTAAGTCCGCCAGGCCATCGCCGTTAACGTCTCCCAGAGCGGCGCTGCGTCCCAGTCGGTCCTCCGCGTCCGCTCCGTATAGCACAATCCCGGCGCTGTCTGAGGACGCATCGATCTCGCCCGTAAGTGATGCCCCCGCGATCAACAGCACCTCGCCGGAGAGATCGGCCGCATTTCCCCGCCCATCCGCGCTGACTGCGGTGAGCAGCACATCCGCCAGGCCGTCTCCGTCAACATCGCCGGTCACTGTGACATGCCCAAGCTGGTCGCCATCGTCTATTCCGTAGACCACCGCCCCCACGGAATCCACCGCGAGATCAGTGCGCCTCGGAAGCGGGGAGTGGATCAGGTAAGTCCGCCCCGCGGCGCCCTGGCCGTTCCTTCCGGATGCGAACGGGGCTGGCAACACCAGATCGTCAAGTCCGTCCCCATTTACGTCCCCCGCCGCGACGCCCTCTCCAAGACGGTCCCCGGAGGCCGCGCCGTATACCAGCAGGTCGGGTGCAGCCTGCGACACGTCAATGATCCCGGGCTGCCCTCCGAAAACCCCATACACCTGCCCGGCCATTGGCTTGCCTCCGTCGGCGCCCTCTGCCCAGAACGCACCGACCACGATGTCTGCAGACGCGTCGCCGTTCAGGTCGGCTGTGGTTACATCGAACCCAGCGAAGTCCTGCGGAGACGCACCGTAAAGCGAGAAGTAAGCACCCTCTCTGAGGTCGACCTGTTTCAGTTGTGCACCCAGGTCGGCGGATCCCAACACAATGCGCACCTCGCCTGCGTCCGGCCGGTCGTTGGCCGGGCCGTCCCCGAACGGCGCGCCGATTACGATGTCGTCAAGCCCATCGCCGTTGAAATCGCCCGCTCCGGCGCTGCGGCCGGTCTGGTCCCCGGCGTCGGCCCCGAAGAGCGTGAAGCCTTGTTGACCGTGGCCCGCATCCCGCGTCTCACCTGCCTCGAACGGTCCCAGGAAGACGTACGCTTCGCCCGCGCCCTCCCGGGAGTTCTCCGGTCCGTCCGCGAACGCGGCCGCCAACAGCACATCGACTGAGCCGTCTCCATTGAAGTCTCCGGTCGCCAGCGCGCTCGCCCGGTCGCCCGCGTCCGGCGCGTAGAGCGTCACGGTCTCCAATACGTCCAGTTCAGCCGGCTGGTCCGCCGGTCCGCTAGGCGACGCGGAGCGAGTCCCGTCATCGCTACTGCCAGAGCATGCCCCGACTCCGCTTACGATCACGAGCAGCAGGACAATCCTGGCCACCAGACCGGCCGCGAGTCTTTGGTGGGTGCGACTGGACGAAGTCCGGGTTCTATCCGTAGCGGATTCTGACCGACTTCTTACCGGCCCGTTACCTGCCTTTAACGAGCCCGTGCAAGCCACGGTGTAGCGTGCTGTTTTGTAGTGGAGCGACTGATCCCCCTCTCGCTCTGCTGAGAAGCACGGGCCGGCCGGATTTTCGGCCGGCTCTGTGATTGTGCGCAGCTGTGGGGTCACAGTTGACAGAACTCTTACCACATCCTAACCAGCTCTTAACTCCGTGAATCTAGGCAGGTCACTCCGGTGCCTGTTATCGTTAAGCAGGAAACGGCGCGGCAGCACCCCCTCCCGCCCGTGAGCGTGAGCCGGCTGGTAGCCGAGAGGCCGCCAGCCGGTTTCTCATTTCGCGTCATCCCTTCTGGCTTAGCCCTCAATCCTGTCGAAGGCGTTGCAGCCGGTGGTATTCGCTGCCGGCGCCAGCTTCCATTCCCCCTCTTCAATCTTGAAGGCAGCGCGGACACGATATTCGTTCTGCCCCTCGATCTGCCCCACGATCGTCGCGCCCGCGACGTCCGCGGTCACGCTCAGCTCCTCCAGGCGTAGGAACTGCAATAACGAAAGACTCGCTCCAAGCTGCTCTGCGGAGGCGATCCCTGCTTGTTCGAACTCTGCGCGGGGGCAGCGCTGTTGGTACTCCATCGTGAACGAGTCGTAGAGCGACGGCCATTCTCCCGCGGGCAACACTTCAACCGAGCGGCGCGCCAGTTCCCCAATCGGTGCTTCGGCGTCGGATTGCCTCGGCTGCGGCTGCCCCTTCCCGAAGATGGCGACGCCTATGAGAGTCGTGGCGACGGCAGCCGCAAGCACGGTTGCAATCGCCAGGTCTCGCCGTCGCAAGACCCCGTGCGTCTCTTGGGATGACGTACTCAAGCGTAGCCCACGCGCTCGGAAGTTACGGTTCGCGCCGTCGGTCCGCAGGCAGGCGCCATGATAGAAGGCGGCGTAAGCAGGGCGCCAATGATTCTCACACGCATGATCGTCTCCATATGAAACGTACCAGGCGGTTGATCGGTTGACGCGCCGGAGCCTTGCCCCTTGCCGCTAGAAGCCCCAGCGGGTCGCGTAGACCACGAAGAGCAATCCCATCAGGACTGCCGAGCCCGTCAGCAATCCCTGGTGCACGGAACTGGAATATCGAAGGCGCGCCAAAACCAGGAAGATCGGGAACAGACCCAGTAGGTAACGCGGCATGCTTGTCTGAAACGAGACGGACATGAGTAGCAGTAGCGTCACCCACCCGAAGACCTGGTAGGACGGCCGCAGCCAGCGCGCGCCCGCCAGCAGGAGTGCGCCCCCTATGACGATCCCTGCCAGGCGGAGCTCGTGGACCTGAGTGCGTGCCGATCCTGACGGAAAGTCTGTCACCGCGTTGAAGCTCTCCCGGAACGACTCCCACGGCCAGATCGCCTCGTGATGCCAGTGGTCCCGCTGGATGTCCAGAAACGCGAACAGGTCGCTGAACACTACCAGGTTGATCCCCAGGTATAGCGCAAGCCCGAGAGGGACAAGCGCCAGCCAGATCGCCTTCCGCGTAGCATCCGATCTCTCCTGGGTGAACGCCTCCACCGCCAGCGCCGGCAGCAGGACGATGCCCTGCAATCGCGTGGCGCAGGCCAGCGCCCCCAACGCCCCCGACCAGGCCCAACGTCCGTTCCGCGCCGACACGACTGCCCCCAGCACCAGCGCAAGGTAGAGTGACTCTGCATAGGGCATTGCGTAAAAGAACGCAGTCGGGAAGAGTGACATATACCACAGCCCCCGGCTCGATTCGCCGTCGTCTCCACCGTCCTTGGCGATCAGCATCTGCATCAGATATCCGGCCACAACCGATGCCACCGCGGAAACCACCAGCGCGGACACGAAGTAGCTCTGGATGAACAGGTTCGCGAGGAAGATAGCGACGGGGTAGAGCGGGAAGAAAACGATGAACACGCGGTCCGGCCCTTCCGACGTGTACCCGCCCTCCGCTATATCCAGGTAATGCGGCGCGTCCCAGCGGTTGAACGTTTCCAGCAGCAGGTCACCGGCGGGCGCGTTCTCCCGGCCGATGATCACGTAACCCGTGATGTAACCGGCGACGATCAGCGCGATTCGCACCGCAAGCACTGCGATGACAGCCCGAACGAGGAAGCGTTGAGATTGACCGCTGATCCGGAACCGTCGCGCGGCCGCCGGCAGCCGCACCCAACCGGCGAAGGCAGAAGATTCGGTCATCTTGGGAACCTAGTCTAAGGCCTGCTGTGGAGATGAGATACTCCCACATTCGCACACGGCTTCAGATTGCTCGCCACGAGTGCCTAACTTACACTGAAGTCGCGCACTTGCCATGTGGGATAGATTGCCAGCGGATCCACCAGTCGGCCCTGATGACTGAAGAAGAAGCGCCCGCTCCACTTCCCCACTCCCGTGAAGCGGGGGCCATCGAGTTTTCCTTCAGCATCAACCCAGGAGCCATCTGGTCTGCTGTTACCCGGTCCGGCCCGTCTGTCCAACCGGCACCGTCCGCAGGCTCCCCGTCCGTTCTGTCATCACAAGCTGAGATCTCTGCCGCGCCCATCCTCGGAGCGATCCTTTTCAGCGGACTCGTGTTGCGGCTCGCACTCGCGGCGATACCCGGGTTTGATGGGGATATCGGCACGTTTCAGAGTTGGAGCAATACTCTGGCGAATGACGGGCCCTGGAACTTCTACGACCCGGACTTCTTCACTGACTACGCTCCAGGATACATGTACGTTCTCTGGACCCTTGGATGGCTGAACAAGGCGCTGCACTTCAGTAACGGCACCTTCGAGTACCTCCTGAAGCTCCCGGCCATCGCCGCTGATCTCGCCTCTGCCTACCTTCTGTACCGCGTCCTGGAGGGGCTACGGCCCGCGGCGCGCCTCGCGGCCAGCGCGTTGTATCTAATGTTGCCTGCGTCGCTGCTGATCGGGCCAATCTGGGGGCAGGTGGACAGCATTCTCGCCCTATTCCTCTTGCTCAGCGTCTACTTCATCGGCCGCGAACGGCCGCTCCCCGGCGCCCTCGCCTTCACTGTCGGTTTCCTCGTGAAGCCTCAAGCGATCGCCGCTCTTCCCTTCCTTGCCTTTTGGATCATGCGCCGCCACCCGCCCGTAGTCTGGCTCAAGATCACGGGCGCTTCGCTGCTGCTCGCTGTCATTCTCGTCACGCCCTTCTTCACATACGAACCCTGGCGTCTCGTGTCAGAGTTGTACGACGCGACGAACGTCGAGAACTACCGCGTGAACTCCTTCTGGGCCTACAACTTCTGGATGATCGATGGCTTCCAGGACGGCTTCAAGCCTGACAGTCAGGCGTTCCTCGGGATCAGCCACCGCATTTGGGGGATGGTGCTCTTCGCCACGACGGTATTCGCCAGCATCATCGCCATGCGCAAGTCTCAGGGCGTCGGCGCCCTGGCGCTGGGCACGGCGTTGGGCATGTTGGCCTTCTACGTCTTCCTCACCCGCATGCACGAACGATATCTCTTCGCCTTCTTCCTCCCGTGCCTCGCCGCCTGTGTACTCTTGCAAAGCCGGATCCTGTGGGCAGCGTTTGCCGGACTATGCGCCCTCCACTTCCTCAATCTGTACCACGTATACGACTACTACACGAAATTCTTCTACGAGAATCAGACCAATCTGCATGTTGGGTGGTTCTACGACTGGTTTGCCGACAGCGACATGCTGTCTACCGGCTTCGAAACGGTGCAGGTGCTTTCGGTCCTGACGTTCCTCACCGTTCCGCTGCTCGTCGGCGCCAGCTTCGTCATCGGCGCCCGCAGGTCCCCTGAGGTGACGTGAGCGTAGAACAACGCGTCTCCCCGGCCGCACACCAACTACAGATCGCGATACCTGACCGGCTTCCTCTGGCGCGGATCGCCCTTGTCGCCGTTGTGGCCCTGGTGATCCTGACCCGCTTCGTCCGGCTGGGTACACCCGACGTGTTCTACTTCGACGAAACGTACTTCCCGCGCACCGCTCAGGAGATCTACAGGGGCGACCCGGCGGCCTGGGAGTTCTTCGGCCATGAAAACACACACCCTCCGCTCTCGAAGCTGTTCATGGCTGGCGGCATACTGACGTTCGAGATCGCCGACAGCGTTGCCCCGCCCCTGGTGCCGGGAAGTGGGGGCGTGGATAATTCGTGGGCCTGGCGATTCCCGGGTGCCCTCGCCTCCGTTGGCGCCGTTATCTTCATTTACCTGCTTGCGCGAAGGCTCTTCAATAGCGAGGTCGCGGGGCTGGCAGCCGGGTTCCTGCTCACGCTTGACGGGCTGGCCTTCGCACAGTCGCGGATCGCCACTCCTGATACATACGTCCTGTTCTTCACGCTTGGTGCGGTCTACTTCCTCGTGACCAACCGCTTCCCTCTTTCCGGCATCATGTTCGGTGCCGCTGTCGCCTGCAAGTGGAACGCCGCGCTGACCGGCGTCCCAATAGTGCTCTACTTCGCCTGGTTGTTATTCAGCCGCCCGCCCCGCGCGGACAGCGAACGCCTGCGCCCCGCGGACATTCTCGTGCCCGTCGGGATGATGCTCATCTACCTCGGTGGAGTGCTCCAGCTTTACAGCTTCATCAGCACGCATCCCAGCGAAGGGTGGTCGGTCCTGACCGGGCTTTCCGGCAAGCTCGGCATGGCCACGCTTGTGTTCGGCGCGGTCTGGTTCTGCCTCGGGTTCGCGATGCTCTTTTTCGGCACAGCCGGGGCGCGCGCGCTCACGACACGCGGAAGACACTGGACGGATCTCGCCGTGGCGTTCGCGGTATTCTTCGTAATTGTGCCCGCCTGCATCTACGCGCTAACCTATGTTCCCCTGCTCGCCAACTGGAGCTCCGTGGAGACCCCCCATCCCAGCCTCTTGGACCGCATCAACCACGCCGTCGACCTCAATCGCTTCGCCTTCGACTTCCACTCCAGCCTGGACCAACCGCACTCGTCCTCCTCGCCCTGGAACCTCTGGCCGATAATGACCAGACCGATCTATTTCTACGTCGGCCAGGGCGGCGAGAAGATATATTCGCTCGGCAATCCCCTGATCTTCTGGTTTGCCTTGCCCGCGCTGGCGTTCGCCCTCTGGCGGGCTTTCCGCCTCGTGCGTGCTCGCTTCGAGTCGGCCACCGCGTTCCTCTCGGTCCGCGGATCACTTCCACCACAGGAGGCCGCACTGTTGCTCGTGGTACTGGCCTACCTGGGGCTGTGGCTTCCGTTTGCGTTCCAGTCCCGCGTGCTGTTCATATACCATTATCTCCCTGCATTATCGTTTGCGATCCTTGCCCTCGCTTACGCTGTACACTGGCTTTGGCAACGCGAAGAACCTTTGGCTAGGGGTGTCGCCATCGCGTTCCTCGGGTCGGTAGGCCTCATGTTTGCGTACTTCTACCCGCACCTGGCGGCCGTGGACGTTCCCGGCTGGCTGGAGGATACGTACTACTGGGATGCTCTACCCACGGGTCCATTCAACTGGAGGTAAGTGAGGCGCAGTGACAACCGTTGACGTGACGTTCGGAAAGACGGCGTTCCGCGTGCCGGTGGCGCTCTGGAACGCCCTTGTCCCCGCAGGCATCTTCCTCCTGGCGTTCAGCGGCTACTACCTGTCGATGCACCTTCTCAACCCGCTGACGAACGGTGACTTCGACCTTCGCGCCCCGGCAGACTGGTACAAGCACTACATCTACCTCGCGGAAGCTATGCTTCACGGCACTCTGAACCTGAAAGACACCGGCCTGCCGGACTTCTACCAGGATGTAGTGCGCGAGCAGGACGGGGACATCTACCTGCCCTATCAGCCGATGCCCGGCGTCTTGGCGATGCCCTTCGTGGCCATCTGGGGAACCGCCATGCATGAGTGGCTGCTGAGTATGATCGTCGGTGCCGTCAACGTCGTGCTCTTCTGGTACATCCTCCGGCTCATGGGTGTCAGCCGCACCACCAAGCTGCTGCTCATACCGTTCTTCGCCTTCGGGACGGCCAACTTCTACTCCGCCAGCACCGGCACGCTGTGGTTTTACAACCACGTCGTGGCGGTAATGTTCGTCTTGCTCGCCATCACCTTCATGTTGCGGCGGACGTCCCCATTCGTGCCGGCGATCTGCCTGGGCGCTGCCGCCTTGAGCCGCCAGCCCACAGCGCTTGCCGTCCCCTTCTTCCTTTACTGGATGGCCGCGCAGCAGCACAACATGACGTACGACTTCAGCGAACTGTGGCGGGCGCTCAGGCAGCTCGAGATCCGCCGCCTCCTCGCGCTTTTGTGGGAGCCCCTCGGTTCCGCGAGCCGCGATAGACAGACGCTCTTCAAACTGAGCCTCTTCGTCGGCACTCTCGTTCCATTCGGCCTCATCTCGCTCTGGTACAACGCCGCCCGTTTCGGCGGCATCTTCGACACCGGCCTCGATGAAGTCTACCTGCAGTACGGTGACCGCGAGCGTGCCGGTGTGCTCTACACCATCTACCTGGAGCAGGTCGCCGACGCGAAACGCTTCGCGGAGTTCGATCTGCGCAACATCCCCCTGCACCTGTACACCATCTTCGCCCTCCCGCCGAAGTTCATCGGCGATGGCTCGATGTTCCGGCCCTCCGAGTACGGCATGAGCGCTCTGCTGACGTCTTCTCCGTTCATCTTCGCGGCGCTAACCCGCCGTAGCAATCCGCTCAGAATCGCTTCCTGGATTGCGATACCACTCGTCGCCATTCCCACCCTGATGTACTACAGTCAGGGCTGGGTGCAGTTCGGCTATCGCTACCTGATGGATTACCTCCCTTTCATCATGATCCTGGTAGCTCTGGGCTTCGACGACAATCAATCTCGGAAGGCATTCTGGTGGAAAGTGGCGTTGGTGGCCGTCTCGATCGTGATCGGCTTCTGGGGGCGTTACTGGGGCACGCGCCTGGGCTGGTGACAAATGGCCCGATCTGATTGCTTGAATCAACCGAACCTCAACCGCCGCCGCGGGCGCCCTCGCGTTAACATGGATACTGCGCTCACCTACGCATCCGGGTGGGAGTGCCTGATGCGGGAGAAACATGGAAACCTTCGTATACGACGTCCTCAATAACGACGACTGGTGGTGGGAGGTAGGCCGCCGCGCCCTTGTGCGCAACCTGCTCGCTCGCTATGGCGGCAACGGTGTCAATGGCGCCGGCGCCCACTCTCGGAAGCCGAAGATCCTCGAGATTGGCTGCGGCAGTGGTTCGATGCTGGAGGACCTGCGGCAGTTCGGCAGTCCGTATGGGCTTGATGTGGCCGAAGCGGCCGTGCCTTACTGGCGCGCCCGTGGACTGGAAACGGTTTCACTCGCCGACACGATCGCCCTGCCGTTTCGCGACGAGCAATTCGACGTCCTTATCGCGATCGACGTCCTCGAGCACGTCGATGACGATGTCGCCGCCCTGCACGAGATGCGCCGGGTCTGCAAGCCGGGCGCCAAGGTGATCGTTACCGTGCCCGCGTTCCAGTTCCTCTGGAGCCGTCGCGACGAGCAGTGCCACCACAAGCGGCGCTACCGGTTGAACGAAGTCCGCCACAAGGTGGAGCAGGGCGGCTTCAGGATCCTGAAGTCCACGTACATCAACATGCCGCTTTTCTTCCCGCTGGCGATGATGGTGAAAGCCGGGCAGCTCTCCTCCAGGCGCGCGCCCAGCATCAGCATGGACTATGCCCTGGTGCCCCCGCCCATCAACCGCCTCTTGTCTCGCGTCGTCGAGTACGAGGCGCGCCTCCTCCGCACGGTGAGTTTGCCGATCGGCTCTTCGATCGCCTGCGTGGGCGTTAAGCCACGCGGGCCCTAGATTAGCGGACCGCGGTCGCGGCTACAGTTCCTGCGAGTGACCTAGCGCCTCTGCCTCAGCCTTGAGGTTAGGCCAGATCACGAAGGTGTTCAGCACCCAGTTCCAGGTGAAGCCCAGCAAAACGCCGATGACGCTGGAAATGTAAGGGCTCAGGCCTGCCACGGGCGTCAGCACGTTGATCGTCACCACCATTATGATCGGGCTCACGATGGCGCTCAGGTTGAACTTCACGAACCGGACCAGGATCAAGCCGTCCCTGGGCCGCCAGCGGAACGTCCACCTCTCGTGCGCGTTGAACTGGAAGACGATCGCCGCCTCCACCGCTAGGATCGACGAAATCAGCAGCAGGATGTCCGGGTGCGTGAAAAGGAGTAGGTCTGCGTCGGCCTTTTTCGCGGGGAGAAACCAGAGTACGTGCGCATCGTACAGCAGGAACAGCGCCATCTGGCTGACCAGAAATGCCATCCCGCCGACGATTACGAACTTCACAAACGTCGTCGGGAGACGCAGCCGGTGGGCAAGCGCCCTTACCGCTCCGTATAGCCCATCATCAACTTGGCTCGCCAGTTCCGGCTGCATCGAATTCCCCGCTTGTGAAGTAGCAATCATTATAGCCGAGCGTTCGCCTCCGTATCATGGTGCTCTAGTAAACCTTTCGTGAACGAACTCGTGGCCCTGCGTCCTAGACCTGGTACTGAGGCACGCCCGCGCGCGCCAGGTCCGCGGCCACCATCGCCGCCGCCTTCTCTCCCAGGACGATCGAGTAATTTTGGCCCCGGTCCTGCGGGTAAATCTGCGCCATATTCGCCAGGTATAGACCCGAAATCGGCGTCCGCATCGCGGGGATTCGCGACCCCGCTCCGACCGTAAACACCGGCTGGGCGTTTGCTGCATGGAACAGGCGGCGCTCGCTGATCCAGGACTCATCGAAGCTAGGATTGAGACGCGCTACGTGTGGCCGGTACAGCTCCCACACCTCTTCAACGTTCTTCTCGGCCGGCGCTGCCCCGGGTGCGGCGTAGTTCGCCAGGTAGACGATGTGCTGCCCGCCGTAGCGCTCGCTCCCGACGAGGTTCGTATGCTCGATCACGGCGACGAACGGTACGTCTGGATCGCTGATGTTGATCCAGTATCTGTCCGTGAGCGGGCGCTTCAGCGTCAGGACCAGGCAGTGCGCATCCTGGTACCGTACCCTTTCCAGCTTTCGCGCGTAATCGTCCGGCAGCGCCGGGGCGATTCGTAGAAATGCAGTGTTGGCAACCGTCGCGATCGCGGCGTCGAACCCTTCCCCTTCGATCTGAAGCGTCCCACCGCTTGGATCGATTCGCGAGACGGCGCAGCCCAGGGCGATCGTCCCGCCGAGCTCGGTGATGCGTGTGATCAGCGCTTCTATCCACCGCTTGAAGGATCCGCTCTGGTAGCCTAGGACCTCCCTCTGGCTTAGCATCCCCCGTCGCGACCCGAAACGCAGGTGCACCTTGCTCCACAACCACGACATCACCACTTCGTCCGCCATCTCCCCGAACTTGCCGCGCAGAAGTGGACGCCAGACGACCTCCAGCGCTCGTTCTCCTGCGTGACTACGGACCCAGTCTGCCGCAGTGACCTGTTCGAATTTGGAGCCGTCTCTTTCGCGGCGGAGCCCCAGCCCCATCAGTCCCAGCCTCACCCGGTCTCCTGCGCCCAGAGGAGCGAAGCGCAGCAGGTCCAGGGCCGTCGTGAACGGATGCACCCTGCCTTCGTGAAACACGCCGATCCGCGACGCTTTCCAGGTAAGAGTACTGCCGAGCCCGAGTTCGCCGAGCAGCCGTATGAGAGCCGTGTCCGAGCGGAACGCGTGATGGTAGAAGCACTCCACCGGCTCGCCCCCCACCTCGAACGTCTTCAGCAGACCCGCTGATTCAGTGCCGGCCTCGAACACGCGGACTTCGTGTCCCTGTTGCAGCAGCCGGTAGGCAGCCGTGAGGCCGGTCGCGCCCGCCCCTACAATTGCGATCTTCTTCCGGTCGTGTCCCGCCGTCAGGCCGTCTCCTTGCCCGCTTTCCGCCAGGGACGGCCCAGCCGCAGGCGCAGCAGGCCTCGCAGGTCTTCCAACACCGTCGCGGCGATCTTCACCCGTGTGTCCGTGTCCTCTACCCATTGCACCGGCACGTCCTTCACGCGGTAGCCGGCTTTCTCCGCCAGGATCAGTAGCTCCGTGTCGAAGAACCAGTTGTTGTCTTCGATGAGCGGGACGATCCTTTGCGCAGCCGCGCGGCTCACTGCCTTGAACCCGCACTGCGCGTCGCTGAAGCGCGTCAAGAACATCGCCTTGATGATCGTGTTGTACCCGCGCGTCAGCACCCGCCGCTTGATCGACCGGGTGATCTCCGACTGCGAGGCCAACCGCGAGCCGATCGCGACGTCGTACCCGTCCTCCGCGATCGCCCGGATCAACGGTGGAAACGCCTCAAGCCCCGTAGACAGGTCTACGTCCATGTAGCTGACGATGTCCATCGGGCTGCCCAGCCACGTCTGCTTGAGTGCGTAGCCACGCCCCTTGCGCTCGATGCGAACGTACTCCACCCGTCCGCTATTCTCCTCCGCGAGGCGCCTGCCCACGGCCGGCGTGTCATCTATGGAGGCGTTGTCCGCAATGACGATGCGCCACTCATGCGGGAATGAAGCGCCTGACAGGAATTCCCGCAATGTGGGGATCGACTCTGGGAGCGCGCGCTCCTCATTGTAGACGGGCACGACGACGTCTACGCTGGTCACACGAATATCCTAAGCGGCATCCGGATGCCCTGTCGACTCAGAGCATCACGCGCTTGGGCACGCCCGATGCCGTGCGTCGGAAGTTGTGAAAGAGGAATCGGCCGTCCACGTCTTCCACCCGGCAGCGCCTGGTGTTGGCGAGAGACGACACGATCGCGGCTGCGAGCGAACGCCACTCCTCGCCGCATTCTTCGGGCACTGTCAGCACCTTGCTCGCGATCACCAGGTCCGTCTGCGCTGCGGCCAGCGTTAGAAGCCAGCCCGCGATCAACTCTGCCCACCCCAAATGGAACGCTCCGTCCGCGAAGCCGATCGCCAGCTTCTGCAGGCCGGAGTCCGGCGCGGTCTGCAGGGCCGTCGCGCCGAAATGCGGCATTGAGAGGTCCGTTAGCACACGATACACGGTTCCCAGCTTCTCGTCCTCCGCCAGGACCGAGCCGCCGCGGAAGCGACCGAGCGCGAAGGCGATCGCTTGGTGCTCCGTCGCCAGCCGAACGGCGTCGGGCATCCATGCTCGGAAGTCCTCGAAGCCGTCGCGGACAAGCGAGCGTTGTGCGGCCACGCAGTCGCACGCCGTCCGCAGTAGCGGCGGGCACGAGACGTATGATCCGCGCCCCATCAGCAAACAAGCGTCCGCGAGGTGTGAGAACGCGCGCGACCACAGCCCGAAGATGGCGGCCGCCTCCGGACTGCGCATCTTCGCGTTCGCCGCGACCAGGCGTAGCTGCAGGTTCAGGGTCGTCTCGAACAGTTGAAGGTCACCGCTCAGGAGAAAGGATGTCTGCCGGTAGGCATCCTGAGATGCCGCCGGACCGCCGCCGGGTCGCGCCGGTAAAACGTAACGCTCCGGAAACGCGGCCAGCCCGAACTTCAACGTCGTGCGCCGTGCGCCCCGCTGGACGTCCAGGGCTCGAATCGTGGCGCCCAATTCTCCACGCTCGATGCACCTGCCGGCGGCGAGATCAACTTGAGCACGCTCCCAACCGTCGGTGTCTGCGGCGAGAGATCCGCATGCAGGATGCACGCCAGGGTCTCGATCCCCTCCACCAGCCTCGGCCCTGGTCGGCTGAAGCAAGCGTTGGCATCGACCACGTAGACCTCACCTCTGCGAACGGCTGGCAACTCCGACCAGCCGTCCAGGCGCTGGAGCACGTCAGACTCTCGCGCCGCCCTTTCCGGCCCGAAGCCACAGGGCATAATGACGAGGACCTCGGGATCCAGCGCCCGCAGCTCCTCCCACGGAATCTTGCGCGAGGGCGCCCCCGCCTCGATCGGCTGGCTCTCGCCGCCCGCTAGCTTCACCATCTCCGGTATCCAGTGGCCCGCTGGCATCAGCGGATCCAGCCACTCGAGACAGAGCACCCGTGGCCGTCCCGCGCCCGCAACCGCCGTCTTCACGGCCTCGGTGCGCCGTCGTAGCGACGTCACATACCGTGCTGCCTCGCCCTCCCGGCCCGTCGCTTCACCAACTTCCAACACACTCCTGAGGACGTCGTCCAACCGCTTCGGGTTCAGCGTGAGGATTCGCGCCTCGCAGCCCGCCTTCTCCATGTGGCCCGCGAAGTCCGACGGTGAGACCGCGCACACAGGACACAGGTCCTGCGTAACTACCAGGTCCGGCGGGTCGGCCGTTAGTCGCTCCTCATCGATGCCGTAGAGCTCTCTGCCGTGCCTGAAATGATCCGTGACCTGCTCGTCTATCTCTCGGCTGCTCCGGGTGGAATCGATTTCACTCACCGTGACCCGCGGTTTGGTATTCGCCTCTGCCGGATAGTCGCACTCGTGCGTCACGCCCGTCACACTGTCCCCGAGCCCCAGCGCGAACAGTATCTCGGTCGCGCTCGGCAGCAACGACCATATCTTCATCTGATCAACTTGGTAAGAGGCTGGCTATTGATTACCGACAAACTCTCACTGCCAGCCCTTGGTCGCCCCCTCAATCATCGCCAGTGGCCCGACGGGCCAGTTGAAGCCGAAGACCATCGCCTTGTTGATGTCCTCCACGCTGGCGATCTCCTCCTCCAGCACCTTCTGTGCCTCCCGCACCGCCGTGAAGTAGATGCGGTTCGCGACGAAGCCGTACCTGCCGGGCGCGTCCTTCACGCGGATGGATGCCTTGCCGGCGCGAGCGCACAGCTCCTCCAGCGCCTGGATGGTCTCGTCCGCCGTCTCCGGGGCGTGCACGATCTCAACCAGCTTCATGATCGGCGCCGGGCTGAACCAGTGCATGCCGATGAACCGCGCCCGGCGTGCCTCAGGCACCGCCTTATTCAACTCCGAAATCGCAAGGCCGGATGTGTTTGAAGCGATCAACGTCTCCGCTTTCAGGCTGCCTTCTAACTCCGTGAACACCTTCTTCTTAAGCGCCATGTCCTCCGGCACCGCTTCGATCACGAGGTCCAGTCCGCCGAGGTCCGCCAGGCTGGTGGTCCATGACAACCGCGAGAGCGCCCCGCCAGCCTCCGCCTGAGTTGTCTTGCCCCGCTCCACCGCCCGGTTGAGGCCGTAACGCCCGTCCACGATCGTCGAGCGTGATTTCTCGATCAACTGTTCGTTCAGATCGCGCACTGTCACCGTACAACCACCGACCGCCAGCGCCTGAGCGATCCCCGATCCCATCACGCCCCCGCCGATAACGCCCACCGAATTGATGCTCACATGACACCTCCATTGTGACTACTACTTGAATGCCCCTCGCCCGGCGTAGCGCGCCCGGCCTCCGAGCTCCTCCTCGATTCGCAGGAGCCGGTTGTATTTGGCGGTCCGCTCGCCTCTCGCCGGCGCCCCCGTCTTGATCTGGCCCGTTCCCGCCGCGACCGCCAGGTCGGCTATCGTTGTGTCCTCCGTCTCCCCGCTGCGGTGCGAGATGACGCACGTCCACCCGGCCCGGCGCGCTTCATCGATCGCGGCCAACGTCTCCGTGAGCGTTCCGACCTGGTTCAGCTTAATCAACACCGAGTTCGCCGCCTCCTCCCGAACACCGCGCCTGATCCGCTCGACATTTGTCACGAACAGGTCGTCACCCACCAGTTGTACACGATTTCCCAGCCGTGCCGTGAGCGAACGCCATCCGTCCCAGTCCTCCTGCGCCATCCCGTCCTCAATCGAGATGATCGGGAAGCGACGGCTCCAGTCCGCCCACAAGTCCACCAGCTCGTCCCGTTCCAGGGTTCGTCCCTCCCGCCCAAGCACATAGCGGCCGTCCACCTCCAGCTCCGATGTCGCCGGGTCGAGCGCGAACGCCACGTCGTCGCCCGGCTTGAACCCGGCCTTCTCGATCGCCGCCACTACCAGCTCCATCGCCGCCTCATTGCGCGGCAGCGGCGGCGCGAAGCCGCCTTCATCGCCCACTGTCGTTGGCAGTCCACGGTCGTGCAGCAGTTTCGAAAGTGAGTCGTAGACCTCCACGCCCATCCGCACGGCCTCCGCGAACGTCGGCGCGCCCACTGGCGCGACCATGAACTCCTGGAAATCCGTCGATCCCTCTGCGTGCCTGCCGCCGTTCAGGATGTTGAACAACGGTACGGGCAGAAGGTGCGTCGTCTCGTCGCCGAGATACCGGTACAGCGGTTCTCCTGCCTGCGCCGCGGCTGCATGCGCGGCGGCGAGCGAGACACCCAGAATCGCGTTGGCGCCTAGCTTAGCCTTGTTTGGAGTCCCGTCCAGATCGATCAGCGCCTTGTCCAGGCTCATCTGGTCGTCGGCGCGCATACCTACCAACTTCAGTGCGATCACCTCATTAACGTTCGCTACGGCCTTGAGCACGCCTCTTCCGCCGTACCTGGACATGTCCCCGTCTCGTAACTCCAGCGCCTCGTGGATGCCCGTTGACGCTCCGGATGGGACCTTGGCGATGCCCGCCGCTCCGCCGCTCAACGTTACCTCGACCTCAATCGTCGGATTGCCGCGGGAGTCCAGCACCTCCCGTGCCCGGATCGACGAAATCGCCGAGCCTGTCACGCGTCTCTCGCCTCGGCCAGCGCGATCGCCCGTTCCACAGCCTCTGTTGGCGTCGCCGCCCGCACGATTCTGCCTCCGTCGTGCCCGTGATAGTCGAAGTCCCAGGTGTCGAGCCCGACGATCGGCACATCGTGGATTAGCGCAAACGCCATTTCGCTGAGCGTCCCGTAAGAGCCATCGATCGCAATAACGGCGCGCCCGCTGAGCACTACCATGGAGTTGCGGGCATAGCCGACGCCCGTGAACAAGGGAAATTCCACGTACTGATTGGGCGGCGACTGGCGCGAGTCTCGCCCCGGTAGTATGCCGACGGTATGGCCGCCCGCGTCGCGCGCACCCCGGCACACCGCCTCCATCACTCCTCCGCCTCCCCCGCAGACCACCGTCACGCGCCTCTGGCCCAGCTGACGGCCCACCTCCTCCGCCAGCGCCAGGGCAGGCGCGGCGGCGGACTCGCCACCGATTACGGAAATCATCACGGGAGTGAATGATAGCAGGGGTCGCGATTCGTGGTCACGCCGTTCACTCCGCTGTTAGGGGGACGTTAGCGACCAGCTGTACGTCGCGTCCTCAGCCGTTGATCTCGTAACCCCGGCCACGATAATCGTAACCCGCCTGTCCACGGCGATCTCAGCGCGATTCCCCGGACCCAGCGGTATTCGCGTTACCGTCGCCCGCTGGCCCGGCTCCACGAGCTGCAGAAGGAACTCCTGCGCCAGCGGGCCCTCGATACGCCGGAATCCCTCCGCATTCCACCCGCTCGTGCCGTCCGCGCCGTCGCCGAAACCAAGCTCTGGGATCTCGATGTCGTCCACCGCGAAACCCGTGAGGCTCGTCGCGTCGTCGTTCACAAGCTCGAACCGCAGCAACACTTTCCCACCGGCGAACCGCCCGAGGTCGATCTCCTCCTGGACCCAGCCGTCACTCGTCCCCGTGTACCCGGGGCCGTAGGAAGCATGGACGGGGTCGTACGCCGTCGTGGCGCCGCCCGGCAGCGCCTCCCACGTCGCCCCGCCATCTGTGGATGCGGCCACGTACGCGTAGTCCCATCCACGCTCTATCTCATACCAGGCGGAAAATCGCAGGGTGGTCGAGGTGAGCCCTTTCAGGTCGAACTCGCGAGTGAGTCGCGAGTCAATGGCGTCCCCACGGTTAGACCACCAGAACGGGCCGCGCAGTTCCGGGATCCCGATCGACACGACATCGGCGCCGTCGAAGATCAGCGTGCCGCTTCCTGCCTCCGGTTCCACCTCCAGGTAGTCCGCCGCGAACTGGTTAACCGCCCCCTCGCCCGTTCCGGAGCGCACCGCAGTCTTCGCATCGGTTCGCGCGTCGATCCCGGCGTGAGAGTACGGCCCGTCCGGCTCGTCGAGAAGGTTGGCGGCTGTCCAGTCCGCGAACACGTCGATGAACCGCGCGCCGAACCCGTCCAGATAAGCCTCCACTCCCGCGATGCTGTCGCCAGCCTGCTGCGCGAGAAGGGATGCGTTACCTCGTCCCCCGTAGTGGTCGAGCAGGTACCCGAGGAACGACTCCGCCGCCGCGTAGTGAACCTTTGAGTCCTCCAGCTCCGGCCAGAACGTCAACTGAGTGTCCGGTGTGCCCAGAAAGGACTCTCGCCAGTTGCCTCCCCCGCCCACAAGCGTCGCTGCCACTTGTGCCAGCCCCTCGTTGACCCAGGAGTCCTCGTCGGAGTCGGCTCTCCAGTGGATCATGTGCTGAAACTCATGCGCCAGTAGCGAGTTGTATGCCACGGCGGAGAAGTCGAGGTAGCTGGCGGACAGGTACACCATCTCGCGTTCATTGCTGTCGCTCTCCACCGCGCGCGGATGCTCGTCGGCTCCGTTGTAGTAGCCCGCCGCCCCGGTCAAGTCCGCGTGCAAGATCGTGATTCGTGGGTCGGAGTCCACCCCGGGCGTCCACTCACTGCCGAACGCGGCGGTGACCTTCGGGTACACCATCTCCTCGAAGTCCCGGCCGATACGGTCCATCGTTCCCGCGGAGACCGGCCTCCCTTCTTGTACGAAGAAGTAGGCGTGCTCTGTCACGGATCGAACGGTCGCACCGATTCTCGTTACTGACGGCTCGCCAAGGTCCAGCACGGCGAACTCCTCGCGGTCTCCCATGGCGTATCCGTACGGCGTCTCTCGCGCGAGAGACGCCGTGCCCGCAGCCAGCCCGCGGAACCGCCGCGCCAGGTCAATCAGGTCGCGGGACGGCGGCTCGCTCACGGCTTCGGGCGTTGGTACGGGAGTGGCGGCTGGGGCCGACGTGGGGCTGGCGCTCGCAGGCGGCGATGGCGTCGCTGAAGGCTCGCTGCCACCGCCACAGCCGAACGCCACAAAAGCGAGGAGGGCGGCGATTGCGCCTGTCGCCGCCCTCCGGGTTAACACACTTCAGTTACGCGCTTGCTCAGGCGCGCGGATGCGCCCGTTCGTACACCTCTCGCACGTGGTCGCTCGTCAAGTGCGTGTAGACCTGAGTGGTCGAGATGTTCGCGTGACCCAGCATCTCCTGCACATTTCGTAGCGGCATGCCTCCGCGCAGCATATGCGTCGCGAAGGAGTGTCTCAGCGTGTGTGGTGTGATGTCCGGGCTCAGGTTTGCGGCCCTCGCGTATCCCTTCAGGATCAGCCAGAACCCTTGCCTGGTCAGCCTGTCTCCTCGCCGGTTGACGAAGAGCGCTACCTCATCCCGGTTGTGGACCACGATCGGCCGGCCTTCCTCCAGGTAATCCACGAGCGCTTCCACCGCCTGATCGTGGATTGGGATCGTGCGTTCCTTTGCGCCCTTCCCCAGGCAGCGCACGTACGGCGCCCGCGGGTCCAGGTTCAGGTTCGCCATGTCCAGCGATACAAGCTCCGTGACTCGCATGCCCGTGGCGTAGAGAAGTTCCAGCATCGCCCGGTCGCGTTTCGCCTCCGGCGTCGAACGGCGTGTCGGTTGCTCCAGAAGCTCGTCGACCTCATTGGGGGTGATCGCCCTCGGGAGTGACTTGCCCACGCGGGGCGAGCTGATCCCTTCGGTGGGGTTGGACGCAATCGCGCCCTCCGCGCTGAGAAAAGCGAAGCAAGATCGCACCGCTGCCACCTTGCGGGCAACGGAGGTCTCGGAATATCCTCGCTGCTTCAGGTCCAGAATGAAGTCCTGCAGGGTTGCGCGATCAAGCGCCTCCCAGCCCTTCGCACCTGGCCTGGTGCCAATGAAGTCGGCGAGCTGCCGGAGATCGTTCCGGTAGGCAGCTACGGTGTTAGCCGACGCGCCCTTTTCGACCGAGAGAAAATCCAGGAAGGCATCCAGAAGCTTACGCATCGAGGAAAGAACCTCCGGTCTACTGAGCCGGTCCGGTGTGCTAATGGCCATATTCTATTTTCACCTCCTTTCGCTGTCTAGCTGATTCGCTCGGATTTTGTTGATAAACATAAAATAGTTGCCTGATTATTGTGTCAAATATTTCTGTCTCATGCAAGAGAACGCCTTACACCTGTTCCGGTTAACTTGTACGAAGGCGCCATGCGTTCGGATCGGCGCCTCTCCGCGCTCGGCTCCGCTTATGTTTCGGCGTTACGGGGAGCCTCCGGGGTGCTTATGTTTTTTCGAGGAGGCTCAGTTCTCCGGCCAGGCGGTGCTCCCCAGCAGGGGCACGAACCGGCACGGCCCCAGGTTGTGCCGCCTCGCCCCTTGCGGCGTCTTCACGATCCGCACCAGCTCTTGTAGCCCGCGGCTCCCCACCGGGATCACCAGCCGGCCGCCCATGCCCAGCTGCTCCAGCAGCTCGAAAGGCACCTCCGGCGCCCCCGCCGTCACCAGAATCCCGTCATACGGCCCACCTTCGGGCCAGCCGACTCGCTTGCCTGACACGTGCACTACTACATTCGCGCACCCCAGCTCGGCAAGTAACTTCGTCGCCCGATCGGCCAGCGACGCGACCCGCTCGATGCTCACTACCTCGCGTGCCAGCAGCGAGAGGATCGCGCTCTGGTAGCCGGAGCCGGTCCCGATCTCCAGCACCTTCTCGTCGCCGTTTAGCAGCAGCGCCTCCGTCATCATCGCGACAATCAGCGGCTGCGAGATCGTCTGCCCGTACCCGATGGGGAGCGGCAGGTTCGCATAGGCGGCTGGCCGCAGCGCCTGCGGCACAAAGCGTTCGCGCGGGACGCCGCGCATCGCCTCCAGCACTCTCTGGTCGTGCACCTCGCGTCGCAGGTCTCGGAAGAGCGCCTCTCGCGCCCGGTCCAGCGGGTCCGCCGTTGTGTTTGTCATCTCGACTCCCGTTTACGAGTGTAGCACTGCGCTCCGCCCCACTGTGGCGCGTAACCCCCGGCTTCCGCTAATAATGTCTGGCGGAGGATCTGAATGAAGTTTGACATCACCCGCCTGCCCGTTGCCGAGGCCGTCGTCGGATTCTTACTGCTCGCGCTGGCGCTCACCTTCGTCGGCGCCTTCATCGCGACCGACAATGACGGGGGCGACGCGGCCGCATCCCCCACCTCGTCAGCAACCGCCACCCCTGACGGCACGCCGGGTGACGGAGAGACGATCGCCATGAGCATGGGAGATAACTTCTTCGACCCGGAGGAGGTCACCGTCTCGCCAGGCTCCACAGTGACGTTCGACATCACGAACGACGGCGGCTCGATCCACAACATGCGCGTCGCCGGCGCCGATGGCGACTACGACTCAGAAGACGACGCCGTATCCGATTCGGACGCAATCAGGGCCGGCCAGACCGGCGCCCTCACCTGGCAAGTCCCCGGTGACGCCGCTGAGATCGACTTCCGTTGCGACTTCCACCCCGCCGTGATGACGGGAGTCATCACCGTCCAGTAGGGGCGCTGCTCGCCGCGCCCAATCCGCTGCTCGCTGCGCCCAATCCGCCGCTCGCCGTGTCCACTTTCGACCGCGTGTTCCCTATCCCTTCCCCTCCACCTCCAGCCGCTCCAGCAGCCACATCCGCGCCAGCGTGCTCGGTCCGATTCCCTTCTTCCGGCCCACCACCGCAAGCTGGCCGATCGTGCGGGCGTCCATGCGCACCGCCAGGGTGTGGATCAGCGGACGCGACACCTGAAGCTTGACCTCAACGAACTCATCCTCGAACTCCGTGGTGTCATGAGTATCCCAGAACTCCGCCTCTTCCTCGCGACTTTTGAAACGAGGTATCCTGCTCTTGGTTCTTCCCGCCGTCACCATGTCAATCCCCTCTCCAATTTCGATATCGCTGCCTCTCGTTGTTGGTCGCATCTCTGGCGGTAACCGGGTAGAAACGACCGCTATTCTCTCGATCCAGAATCAACAACCGGCCGCCTCACAACCCCCCCAGCACCTTCTCCGCCAGCGACCGCGTGAACCCCGGCGTCGCTGCCACCTCCTCCACCGTCGCCTCCCGCACCGCCTTCAGTGAGCCGAACTTCCGCAGCAGCGCCTTCTTGCGTTTCGGCCCCACGCCCGGGATCGTGTCCAGCGCCGACTGCATGCCGCTCTTTTGCCGCACGCCCCGGTGGTACGTGATCGCGAAGCGGTGCGCCTCGTCGCGTATCCGCTGTACCAGGTAAAGCGCCTGCGACGTGCGCTCCAGCACGATCGGCTCACTCACGTCCACGACGTACAGCTCCTCAAACCGCTTCGCCAACCCCGCCAGTGGAATGCCGCCCACGCCCAGGTTCCGCATCGCGTCGTGCGCAGCGGAGACCTGCCCCTTGCCGCCGTCCACTATGACGAGGTCTGGCATCGACGCGAAGGACTCGTCGGCCTCCGGTTCGTCATCGCCCAGGGCAAGCCTCGCCTCTATCGCCTTCCCTGCACGCGCGAACCGCCGCTTCAGCACCTCCTGCATCATC
Organism: uncultured Dehalococcoidia bacterium; assembly: GCA_964558415.1. Lineage (GTDB taxonomy): Bacteria > Chloroflexota > Dehalococcoidia > SM23-28-2 > RBG-16-64-32 > CAZLDI01. Next base: position 12,758 of record CAZLDI010000025.1, on the reverse strand, counting down.
GCGAAGTCGTTCGCCCCGCTGACGCCCTTGATCCGGAAGCGCCGGTACTCCGCCGTTCGCGGGTGCCCGTCGCTGAACACCACCATCGAACCCACCGCCGAAGTCCCCTGGATGTTCGAGATGTCGTAGCACTCGATGCGCTGCGGCAGCGCCGGCAGGTTCAGCTCCTCCTGGAGCTGCTCCAGCGCCTCCCGCTTCTTGCCGCTGTCCGCCAGCCAGCTAGCTCGCGCCTGCTGGAGCGCCTCCAGGGCATTGTCCACCGCCCGCTGCACCAGCGCTCGCTTCTCGCCCCGCTCCGGCGTCAGCAGTTGCACCGGACCGCCCCGACGGTCGGAGAGCCAGCTTTCGATCAGCTCCTGGTCCTCCACCTTTGATGGGAGCAGCACTCGCCGCGGCACGTACGCCGCCGACTCGTAGAACTGCTCGACGAAGCTCGCCAGCACCTGCCGGTCTGGTTCCTCCGCCGTCCCGTCGAGCTGAAAATTGTCCCGCCCGATCACCTTCCCCTTACGCACGAACCAGACCTGCACGTACGCCTCCTGCTCCTCCCGCGCCAGCCCGAAGACGTCCATATCTGTCCTGTCGCGCACCTCCATCACCTGCCGCTCGGTCGTCCGCTCAATCGCCTGCACCTGGTCGCGCAACCGCGCAGCGCGCTCGTACTGCAGCGCCTCGGAGGCGGCCTGCATCTCGCGCCGTAGGTCCCTCGCGATCTCGTCCGTTCGCCCCTCCAGGAACATGATCGTCTGCCCGATGACTGTGTCGTACTCCTCCTTCGTGCAGAGCGATGCGCACGGCCCGATGCAGCGGTGAATGTAGTACTCCAGGCAGGGCCGCGGGTCGTCGCCGGTAATCACCTTCGTGCAGGACCGCCAGGGAAACAGCTTTTTGACCACGTCCAGCGTGCGCCGCACCGACCCCGCGGAGGCGAATGGCCCGAAGTAGCGCGAGCCGTCGTTCCTCACACGCCGCGTGATCTCCACGCGTGGCCACTGCTCCTTGACGTCGATCTTCAGGTACGGGTAGTGCTTGTCGTCCTTCAACCGCACGTTGAAAAACGGCTGGTGGCGCTTCACCATCGTCGCCTCCAGCAGCAGCGCCTCCTGCACCGTTCCTGTCAGGATGAACTCGATCTCCGCCACTTGCTCCACCAGCCGTCGCGTCTTCGCCTCGAAGCCGTGCATCGACCCGAAGTACGACCGGACGCGATTTCGCAGCAAGGCCGCCTTCCCCACGTAGACTACGTTTCCCTTCGCGTTGCGGAAAATGTACACGCCGGGCTTCGCAGGCATCGCCTTCAACTGCGTTTCGAACCGCTTCTTCGGGGCCGTGGTCATGGCATGTCCATTCTACCGGTTCGCGAGACGCACCCCCTTACCCCTTGTCGTATCATTCGACGAGTAGAGAGTCTGTCATGAATCTTAGGAAGGTCATCGTCGTCCTCGCCGGCGCAGTTGCCGCGCTGTTCGCCCTGGACCGAATATTCGGGCGACGCGAAGTCATCGACTGGGAAGATGCGGATAAGCCCGGCCGGATCGTCGACGTTGATGGCCTGGGCGTGCACGTCGTCGAGGCAGGGCGCGGCCCGGCAGTGATCCTGATCCATGGCTTTGGCGGCCACACCTTCAGTTTCCGCTATCTGATACCCGCGCTCGCGCGGGAACATCGTGTTATCGCGCTCGACCTCAAAGGCTTCGGCTATACCGAGCGCGTCGACACCGATTATTCCCAGACGGCGCAAGCCCGACTCGTCGTTGGCCTAATGGACGCCCTTGGCGTCGAGAAGGCCTCGCTGGTCGGCCACTCCATGGGCGGCGGCGTCGCGATGCGCGTTGCCTCCACCTGGCCGCAGCGAGTCGAGAGCGTTGTCCTTGCCGGCAGCGTCTCCGGTGATCGCCTTCCCGTCTTCGTGATCCCGTTCGTGACGAGGGCGCTGCTTCCCATCTTTGCCCGGCTCCTCGGCCGTCGGCTTTTCCGCCGCTCCTACTACGACCGGGCCCTTGCGACCGACGCCGTCCGCGAAGAGTACCAGAAGCCGGCGCGCATCCGCGGCTCGTTGGACGGCCTCCTTCAGATGATGCGCCACTCCCGCCGCGACCGGCTGATCGATTTCGAGCGCATAGCCCAGCCGGTGCTCATCCTCTGGGCGGCCGGCGAAAGGGTGCTGCCCGGCCTGATCTTGCGACGCCTCCGCCGGCGGCTGCCGCACGCTGAAGTCGTCATGATCGAGCGCGCGGGACACCTCCTGCTGGAGGAGCGCCCGGAGGAGTGCCATGCCACGATCCGCCGCTTCCTGGGCCGCGCTGGTCCATCCCCTGAAGTTGTCAGGCCGGCTGTTGACAGCCTAGCCGCGTCGTCGTAGACTGACCGCACAAACGTTCGCATTGCGCTGCTGACACACCCGTGTCCCGGCGTGGCATTATTCTTCATGGCATGAACGTCCTCGACCTCTTCCACCCTGTCGTCCGCGAGTGGTTCTCACGACACTTCGCCGCGCCAACTGACGCCCAGCTACTCGGCTGGCCGCACATCTTCGCGGATCGCGACACCCTAATCACCGCACCCACCGGCTCCGGCAAGACGCTCGCCGCCTTCCTCGTAAGCCTCGACCGCCTGCTGCGACGCTCTGAGTCCACCGCCGGCGGGCTGGAGGACCAAATCGAGGTCATCTACATATCCCCGCTCAAGGCGCTCAGCAACGACATCAAGCGAAATCTCGAGGACCCCCTCGCGGAGATCCGCGACCTGGCATTGGAGATGGGCTACCCCGACCCCGGCATCCGCGTCGCTCTGCGCACCGGCGACACGACACAATACGACCGCCAACAGATTGTGAAGCGCCCGCCGCACATCTTGATCACCACGCCCGAATCCCTCTACCTGATGATCACCGCGGAGCGCAGCCGTGAGGTCCTCCGCAGCGTGAAGATCGTCATCGTCGACGAGATCCACGCCCTGATCCGTGACAAGCGCGGCAGCCACCTGGCGCTGACGCTCGCCCGCCTCGATCACCTCTGTTCCGCTCCCCTCGCCCGCAAAGCGGGAGAGGGGTTGGGGGTGAGGGCCCGTCCGTCCCGTGTCGGCCTCTCCGCCACCGTCCGCCCCATCGAGGAGGCGGCGCAGTTCCTCGTGGGGTCCGACCGTACGAACCGAACGGGCGGACCGGACTGCGAGATCGTGGACACCGGCCACCAGCGAGACCTGGAGCTGTCCATCGAACTCCCGCCGACGGATCTTGAGGCCGTGGCCTCGGGCGAACAGTGGCGAGACGTCTACGACCGCCTCGCGGCGCTGATCAAGCAACACCGCACCACGATCATCTTCGTCAACGCGCGCCGCATGTGTGAGAAGGTCGCCTACCAGCTTGCCGAACGCCTGGGTGAGGAGCATATCGGCTCGCACCACGGCAGCCTCTCGAAGGAGAAGCGCCTGACGCTGGAGCGCCGCCTCAAGGCCGGCGAGATGAAAGCGCTGGTGGCAACCGCGTCTCTCGAGCTGGGGATCGACATCGGCACAGTCGACCTCGTCTGCCAGCTCCAGTCGCCGCGCAGCATCACCACCTTCCTCCAGCGCGTAGGCCGGTCCGGCCATGCGCTGGGCCGCACCCCCAAGGGCGCCCTCTTCCCTCTCACTCGCGACGAGCTCGTGGAGTGCGCCGCCCTCGTCCGCGCCGTCCGCTCTGGACGCCTCGACCGCGTCTGGCCGCCCGTCGCGCCGCTGGACATCCTAGCCCAGCAGCTCGTCGCCGAGACCGCCTGCGAGCCCTGGAACGAGGACGATCTCTACGCTCTGGTGCGTCGCGCAACCCCCTATTCCGAGCTCTCCCGCGCCGACTTCGACGAGATCGTCGAGCTAATGAGCGAAGGCATCGCTGTCGGCACCGGAACCGTCGCGGCGTATCTCCACCGCGACCGCATCAACGGTGTCGTGCGCGGCCGCCGCGGCGCCCGCTCCGTCGCCATCCAGTGCGGCGGCGCGATACCGGAGGTCGCCGACTATCGCGTGCTGGCGGAGCCCGACGGAACCTTCGTCGGCACGTTAGACGAGGACTTCTCTGTAGAGAGCATGGCCGGCGACATCATCCTCCTCGGCACCACCTCCTGGCGCATCCGCCGCATAGAGCAGGGCGTCGTGCGCGTGGAGGACGCTCACGGTGCGCCGCCCAGCATCCCCTTCTGGCTCGGCGAAGCCCCCGGCCGCACGCTGGAGCTTTCGGAGGAGGTCTCGAAGCTCCGTGAAGAAATCGCCGCCGGCCTCCCATCCGGTCGCTCGCCTCTCCCGCCGGACATCGGTGCCGCTCACCTTGACCCCGCGGAGCGCCCACGCGAAGATGCCGCTCGCCCTGAGCCTGCGGGGCGCCCACGCGAAGATGCCGCTCATCCTGAGCCGGTCCGCCGCGCAGCGGAGGCCCGAGTCGAAGGGCCTGAGGCTCTCGTAGGACAAGCGGGGCAACACCCTTCCGATCCCCCAACTGCCCTGATAGCCTCCCTCGCCGCCGAATGCGGCCTCTCCCCCGAAGCCGCCGAACAACTCGTCCGCTACATCCGCGCCCAGAAGGACGGCCTTGGCATCGTCCCCACCCAGCGGGACATCGTCTTCGAACGCTTCTTCGATGAAGCGGGCGGCATGCAGCTCGTTGTCCATGCTCCCTTCGGCGCGCGTATCAACCGCGCCTGGGGCCTCGCGCTGCGCAAGCGTTTCTGCGTGAGCTTCGATTTCGAGCTGCAGGCTGCGGCCAGTGACGACGCGATGCTCCTCTCCATCGGCCCCCAGAACAGCTTTCCGCTCGACGACATGTTCGCGCTCGTCAAGCCGCAGTGGGCGCAGGAATCTGTGGAACAGTCGCTTCTCGTCGCCAACGCCCCGATGTGGGGCGCCCGCTGGCGCTGGAACGCCACCCGCGCCCTCGCCATCCTGCGTCAGCGTCAGGGCAAGAAGACGCCGCCTCCCATCCAGCGCATGAAGGCGGATGACCTGATGGCCGCCGTCTTCCCGCGCCTCGTCGCCTGCCAGGAGAACGTCACCGGCGCCATCGAGCTGCCGGACCACCCGCTGATTCGCCAGACGATGCACGACTGCCTGCACGAAGCAATGGACCTCGACGGCCTTATCGACGTGCTTAATCGCATCGAATCGGGAGACATCCGGCTCCACTCTCGCGACACCACGGAGCCCTCCGTCTTCGCGCACGAAATGCTCACCTCCAAACCGTATACCTACCTCGACGACGCTCCTCTGGAAGAGCGTCGTGCCCGCGCCGTCACTCTCCGCCGTACGCTGCCGGAGCACTCCCGCGACCTCGGCGTGCTCGACCCCGAAGCCATCCAGCGAGTAGTGGAAGAGGCGACGCCGCAGCCCCGAGACGCGGACGAATTACATGACGTGCTGCTGTCCCTGATCGCCGTCCGCCCCGGCGACGCGCGCGGTTGGGAAGAGTGGTTCGACGAACTGGTCGCCGCGGGCCGCGCCGCGCTGGCGGATACCTCCGACGGACCGTTCTGGTTCGCTGTGGAGCATCTCGCCGCCGTGTGGAAGCTCTATCCGGGCGCCGACATCCGGCCCGAACTGCGCCTGCCGCCCGCCCTGGCTACGCAGGACGTCGACGAAGACCAGGCGCGCCTGACCCTCCTCCGCGGCCATGTAGAATGCCTGGGCCCCGTGACCGCAGTCGAGCTCGCGCGACGTACAGGGGTCTCTTCGGGCACTGCGACGTCCGGTCTCGCCCGGCTCGAAGGCGAAGGCGTCGTGCTGCGTGGGCGCTTCCGGCCGGGCGTCGATGAAGAGGAATTTTGCGACCGCCGCCTGCTCGCTCGCATCCACCGCTACACGCTTGACCGCCTGCGCCGCGAGATCGAGCCGGTGAGCGCGGCCGATCTCATCCGCTTCCTGTTGCGCTGGCAACACATCGCGCCCGGGACGCAGCTTGAAGGCAAGCGAGGCCTGCTGGAGGCGGTCGCCCAGCTTCAGGGCTTCGACGTCCCGGCGCTCGCCTGGGAACGCCACATCCTGCCGTCCCGGGTCGCCTCCTACCGGGGTTCCTGGCTTGATGAGCTATGCCTCGCTGGAGACGTTGCCTGGGCGCGTCTCAGCGTGCGCAGCAACGGCGAACCGGCGCGCCTGGCGTCCACATCGTCCGCCACACCCGTCTCGCTCACCCGCAGGATCGACCTCCCGTGGCTGCTCGGGGGTATCCGCAACGGGGCCGGCTCTGAGCCCCACGACCGCGGGGCGAGCCGCGACATCCTCGACCTCCTCGCCTCGCGCGGCGCCCTCTTCTACGACGACATCGTCGCCGGCAGCGGTCGCCTTGCCACCGACGTTGAGCGCGGCCTTTGGGACCTCGTCGCCCGAGGCCTGGTCACCGCCGACGGCTACCAGGCGCTGCGCTCCCTGATGGCGGAGTCCCGCCGCCGCCACTTCCGCCGTCCGCAGCGCGCCCGCCTCTTCCGCACCCTCGCCGCCGGCCTCCCCTCCGGCCGCTGGTCCCTCCTGCCGCACGCAGGCGCCTTGCTCGTAGGGGCGCCGCTCGCCGCGCCCTCGCCCGCCCACGACGACCTTGCCGAGGCCTGGGCCGAGCAGCTCCTTTTCCGCTACGGCGTAGTCTTCCGCGACCTCCTTCAGCGTGAGAACATCGGGATCCCGTGGCGCGAAATCCTCCGCGTCCTGCGCCGCATGGAGGCCCAGGGCCTCGTCCGCGGCGGCCGCTTCGTCGCCGGCTTCTACGGAGAGCAGTACGCCCGCCCAGAAGCCGTCGAATCACTGCGCAAGGTCCGCCGCATCGAGAAGCGCGGCGAGCTCGTCCGCGTCAGCGCCGTAGATCCCCTCAACCTCGTCGGCATCCTGACGCCCGGCCCGCGCACCACCGCCGTCCACACAAAATCCGTCGTCTACCGCGACGGCGTACCGCTGCCGAGCGAAGAGGCAGCCGAACTCTTGGCCCCCTCTCGCAATCTAACCGTCGCGAAGGCAGGCTAGCGCCTGATCTGTCATTCTGAGCTGAGAGGGGGGTGGAAGATGGGTGCGAAGGGCGAAGAATCTCAGCCCTCCGATTGCGGATAGGACTGACGCGAGCAGTCTCGCTGCGAGCGATATAATGTCATTAGGAGCTAAACGGAGGAGAGATTAACCGTGAATCGCGAAGAGGCGCTCAACCGCCTGCGCAGGCGTAAGACAGACATCAAACGCTTCGGCCTCAAGTCTCTGGCGCTTTTCGGCTCGGTAGCGAGAAACGAAGCTGGGCCGGACAGCGACCTAGACCTGATCGTTGACTTCGACGGAACGGCCACGTACGACCGCTACATCGGGTTGAAGATGTTCCTGGAAGACCTTCTCGGCTGTCGCGTCGATCTAGTGACGTCGAAAGCGGTCAAGCCGCGGATGAGACCTTCCGTAGAGCGGGACACCGTACGTGTCGCGTGACCCTCGTCTCTATCATTCTGTGATGCTAATTGGCATCGCACTCGTGAACGGTCACCTCACCGGCATGTCCCTCAACGAGCATCTCGCATTGAGGACACCTAAATATCCGGTAGGCCACGGACGTGCTCGGGAGAAGATGGCCCTCGGTCGCGGCGATCGCTTCTCTCATCTCTAAAATAAGTGGGCCGGATCCCTCAATCATTTTATCGTCTTCATCGATGACGATTCTCATGAACCCAGATGTCCGCAATCCTCTTTCTTGGCTTGGTTTGCAAGGCACGCAAGCGCGAATATCAGCCAGCCCAACAGACCAGGGCTGACCAAGAGGGAACCGGCGACGATGGCCCAGACCGCCCCTGAGTCTATTCCGAACCAAAGCAATGCACCCGGGGGAAAGCTGATTGCTGCTAAGAAAGCAGCGAGCTGACCCTGGATCCTGTCGAAGTTAGTTTCCACTCTTCGGCTCCTCGACGGCGAGCATCCAGGCGACGACGTTACCCACAAGCCAGCCAGCTCCTCCGCCCATTCCCGTGATGATTCCCAGCAACAGCATCAAGTGACGAGTTGGCGCACCGTCGGAGATGGCTTGCGCGATGCCGATAATCCCCAACAGGAGACCGATTAGGGCGCCTGCGCTTGTGAAACGGTCGACGATGATGGCCTTGCGGCCGCGTGTGATTTCGTTCTTCATGATCAACTCCCGCTCGTACGGACGCAATGAGAGTCACCGCTGTTACACGTGTAGAGGCGCCGGTGAGCGGATGTTGTGGTCACTCGCTCTAACCCTCACGTAAGCGTTGCATTCCGCCTCACCTGGCACTATGATTTCTGCGAAACAAACTCCGCACACTCATCAGAAGGATTAGCCCATGCATAACCCCCTCCACACCCCCATCTGCGACCGCCTCGGTATCCAGTACCCCGTCCTCCTCGCCGGCATGGGCGGCGTCTCCCTCTCGAAGCTCGTCGCCGCCGTCTCCAACGCCGGCGGCCTCGGCATCATGGGCGCCGCCACCCTCGCTCCGGAGCAGCTCCGCGAGGAGATCCATCGCACGCGCGACCTCACCGACAAGCCCTTCGCCGTCGACCTGCTCGCCCCGCTCCCGGACCGCATCCGCCCTCAGATACAGGTGCTGTTCGAAGAAGACGTGCGTATCTTCGTCGCCGGCCTCGCCGTCCCCGCCGAGTTCATCGAGGAGATGCACCAGCGCGACATGACCGTCATGGTGATGTGCGGCCGCGTCCGCCACGCCCAGAAGGCGGAGGAAGCCGGCGCGGACATCGTCGCTGCGCAGGGCACCGAAGCCGGTGGACACACCGGCGAAGTCGGCGGCATGTCGCTCGTCCCGCAGACCGTCGACGCCGTCAGCATTCCCGTGGTCGCCGCCGGCGGACTCGCTGACGGTCGCGGCCTCGTTGCGGCGCTCGCGCTCGGCGCTCAGGGCGCCATCTTCGGCACCCGCTTCATCGCCTCGCCGGAGGCGCAGGCCGCCCCCGGCTACCGCGACGCTATCGTTGGCGCAACGGAGGCGGACACAGTGCGCACGCGCTGCTACACCGGTAAGCCCGCCCGCACTATCCGCAACTCCTACACGGACGAATGGGAGGCGAAGACGGACCAGATCCAGCCCTTCCCGATGCAGGCCGGTATCTCCATCCAGAACCGCGTGATGGACTACATGGGCGTCACTGGCAACTTCGATCCCAATCGCACCTTCCTGCCCGCCGGACAGAGCGCCGGCCTGGTTCACGAGATCAAGCCCGCAGGCGAGATCGTCCGGGACATTGTGCGGGAGGCCGAAGAGGTCATCAGGCAGCGCTTCTCCGCTCCAGCGCTCCAGGAGCAGAAGCGCTAGAATCAGCGGAGCGCGGAAGGAGGCCCGGCGATGAAGTTCGGCATGCTCCAGCTCTTCGAGAACCCGGAAGGCCGCACCGAAAAGGAGATCGTCGACGAGCAGTTCGAGCTGATGGTGCGCGCCGAAGAGTTCGGCTTCGACTCCCTCTGGCCGGCGGAGCACCACTTCAGCGAGTACGGCTACTGCGCCACCCCAGTCGTCACGCTCGCCGCCGTCGCCGCCCGTACCCAGCGCATCCGCCTCGGCACCGGCGTCGTCGTCCTCCCCCTGAACCACCCGATCCGCGTGGCTGAGGATTACGCGATGCTCGACCTGCTCTCGAACGGCCGCGTCGATCTCGGCGTCGGCCGCGGCTACCAGCCGCACGAGTTCGCCGGCTTCAGCGTCGACCAGTCCCGCTCCCGCGACATGTTTCGCGAGTCCGTCGAGATCATCCAGAAGTCGTGGACCGAGGAGCGCTTCAGCTACGACGGCGAGTTCTACCAGATCCGCGACCTCAGCGTCCGCCCGAAGCCGCTTCAGAAACCGCACCCGCCCCTCTGGATGGCCTCCCTTTCGCCCGAAACCTTCCAGATCTGCGGAGAGTACGGCTACAACCTGATGTGCGCGCCGGTCTTCGGCTTCGACGTCAACCGCGGCGGAGCCCTGATCGAGGAGTACCGCGAGGCCCTGCGCCAGCACGGCCGCGACCCCGCCGACCACGAAATCGCCGGCCTCGTGATGACCTACGTCGCCGATGAGAGCCAGGACGCGGAGCGTGATTTCAGCGGCCCCGTGATGTGGTACTTCAAGACCATTGCCAAGTACATCGCCCCGCCCAAGGGCCAGGCCCCCGTCCCAACCTACGAAATGTACACACGCTCGCGCGATGTCCTCGAAGCGCTCTCCTGGGATAATGTCCTGCAGGGCGGCGCGGTCGTCGCTGGCAGCGCGGACGAAGTCGTCGACCGCATCGGCCGCATCTCCGAGATCTGCGGGTTCACCCAGCACCTCGCCTGGACGCGCATCGGCGGCATGCCCCGCGAGAAGGTCCTGCGCAGCATGGAACTGATGGCGACGAAAGTCATGCCCCAGCTCCGCGGCGCAGTGCCCGCCGGCTCCTGATTGACTAATGCCTCCCGCCCACTCCAGGGCCATCGTCCAGACCGCGCCGCGCGCTCCGTCCACACCCTGTCATTCTGAGCGGCGACGACGCTCGCTCGTGGCATATCGCTTCTTCGCGAAGGGATCTGGTGGTATGGGGGGAGTGAACGGAGCCTGCTGCGGAGTAGCCTCGTGCCCACTGTGAGCCCCGCCTCCCGCGCCATCGTTCAGACTGCGCCGCGTACTCTGTCCACACCCTGTCATCCTGAGCGGCGACGGCGCTCGCTCGTGGCATATCGCTTCTTCGCGAAGGGATCTGGTGGTATGGGGGGAGTGAACGCGGCCTGCAGCGGAGTAGCCTCTTGCCCACTGTGAGCCCTTCCTCCCGTGCCATGGTTCAGACCGCCCCGCGCGCTCTGTCCACACCCTGTCATCCTGAGCGGCGACGACGCTCGCTCGTGGGATATCGCCCCTTCGCGAAGGGATCTGGTGGTGTGGGGCGAGTGAACGGAGCGTGCTGCGGAGTAGCCTCGTGACCACTGTGGGCCTTGTCTCCCGCGCCATCGTTCAGACTGCCCCGCGTACTCTGGAGATGCGCGAGCTACCTCTGCCCGAAATAGGCGCCGAGGACGGGCTGCTCCGCGTTGAGGCCTGCGGCATTTGCGGCTCCGACTATGAGCAGTACCAGGGCGTGCTGCCGGTGCGCCTTCCCGTAATCCCCGGCCACGAGCCGGTTGGCCGTATCGTGGCGCTTGGCGACGAGGCTGCGCGCCGTTGGGGCGTCAAGGTCGGCGATCGCGTCGGAGTAGAGACCCTCATCCCCTGCGGCTTCTGTCGCGCCTGCATCGCCGGCGAGTATCGCCTCTGCAACGGCCACCGCCGCATGAACGCCTACGGCTATCTCAGCGTCGACCTCCCGCCCGGCCTCTGGGGCGGCTACTCGGAATATTTGTACCTCGACCCGCACGCGCTCGTCCACCGCATCGACGACGCCATCCCACCGGAGATTGCGGTGTTGTTCAACCCGCTCGGCGCAGGCTTTCGCTGGGCCGTCGAGATGCCCCGCCTCTCCGTCGGCGAGACGATAGTGATCCTTGGCCCCGGCCAGCGCGGCCTCGCCAGCGTCATCGCCGCACGCGAAGCGGGCGCCGGCTGCATCATCGTGACCGGCCTCGCCGCCGACGAACAGAAGCTCGCGCTCGCTCGTGAGTTCGGGGCGCACTTGACCGTGAACGTTGACACCGAGGACGCAGCGGCGGCGGTAAGGGACGCGACAAACGGACGAATGGCCGACGTCGTCATCGATGTCACAGCGTACAGCGTCCAGGCCGTCAACCAGGCGATCGATCTCGCCCGGCGCGGAGGCCGCGTCGTGCTGGCCGGAACCAAGGGCCCTAAGCCCGTGCCGGACTTCGTCTCAGACCGCATCGTCTACAAAGAGCTGACGGTGATGGGCGCCTTCGGCGTTGACTACCCAAACTACGAACACGCCGTGCGCCTGATCGAGTCCCGCAAGTACCCCCTGGAGCGACTCCACACCCACACGCTACCGCTGGCCGAGGCGGAGCGCGCCCTCCGCATCCTCGCCCGCGAGGAGCCGGGCGAGGATGCGGTCCATATCGCGCTCGTGCCGTGACATAGGAGGCCCTCATGCACCCTGCTGCTCAGCAAAATTACGAACGTATGGCGAAAGCCATCGAGATGGCCCCGTTCATGCGACACCTCGCGATGGAGTTCGTCGAGGCAGAAGAGGGCTACGCCAGGCTCAAAATGCGCTATCAGAAGGAGAACAGCACCTACGCCGATGCCCTCCACGGCGGCGCCATCTCCTCCCTCATCGACACTACCGGCGCCATGGCCGCCTGGACGACTGCGGAGATCATGACGCCGCGCTACCGCGGGTCAACGGTCGGCATCAACGTCAACTACCTCTCGAACGCCTTAGGGGAGGATATCTTCGCCGAAGGCCGCGTCCTCAAGCGCGGCAAGGAGATCATCTACTCCGACGTTCGCGTCACGAACGGCGAAGGAAAGCTCCTCGCCCAGGGCACCGTCGTCTACCGCATCATCGACCGCGGGCCGCCCTGACGCCCGTCGTCGATCCGGTCGAGGACCCGCAGAGCGGCGAACTACGCGAGCTGCACACCCGTCTGAAGCAGGCGAATCAGGGGTTGGGTGTCCTCTAACATCTTCGAGGTTCTCGTACATGACCCGCAGATACTCAATAACTGGCTGCGTACCCTGGGTGTCTTCCAGAATACGCGCCGCGAGTATGGCTTCGCACATCACATCCGCATCACCTGCCAGTCTGGCTGTGAGAGCCCAGACGGCACAGGAATCAAATGGCGCGCTCGGTGGGACTCGAACCCACGACCTCAGCCTCCGCAGGGCTGCGCTCTA
>CAZLDI010000024.1:5720-36120 GCA_964558415.1 uncultured Dehalococcoidia bacterium | reverse complement strand
GCCGAACGACCACGCCTCGCTCCGACATCCCCATGTTTCTCCAGTCGAATCGAACGACCATCCCGCTGCCGGCTAGACGCTCGTACCAAGCTCGCAGCTCCGGGATCCGCCACTCGAGAGAGATGTTGCTGAAGTTCAACGGCGACGTCATCACCAGCGGCGTGCAGCCTCTCCCAACGTCCAGAAGGCGATGCTCACCCCATCGCTCGTCTTCACGTACTCGATGCGCGGCTCCATCACCTCACCCCCCTGCCCCCTCTCCATGCGATGGAGAGGGGGAGACTGCCCACACGCGCACGGATTCCCCGACGCCCTTCAGCGACTGCTCGCCGCGGTCCTCGAAGGTGACGTCGGCGGAGGTGCGGGCGAGGGAGCGCACGGTGTCCGAGACGAGCACCTCGCCCGGCGCGGAGAGGCCGCTGATGCGGGAGGCGATGTTGACGGCGCCGCCGTAGACGTTGCTGCGACCGTCCGGGTCGGATTCGCGGATGACATCGCCGGCGTGGAGGCCGAGGTGAAGCGGCAGACCACCCTCATCTCCTGCCTTCCCGCACGCCAGCGCCGCCTCAATCGCCTGGCGGGCGCTGGTGAAGACGGCGAGGACACCGTCGCCGAGGAGCTTGCCTTCGATGGGCGTGCCGGCGTTGTCTCGGATGATGGTGCGCAGAACGCCGTCCAGCTCACGCGCCTTCTCGCGGAAGCCGGCATCGCCGAGGCGCTCGGTGAGCGCGGTGGAGTCGACGATGTCGGCGAAGAGGATGATGGCCGTGCCGGAGGGGAGCTGTACCGTCTCTTCCCGGATAGCCGGCAATTGGTCAAACAGGAACGGAAGTATTGCCGTAGCCGCCTGAGCGTCCCTCTCCGGGCGCGAGGCGCCGTCCAGAATAGCGACGCGGGCATCGGGGATGATGGTGGCGAGCTCTCGTGCCAGATGCGGCCCAATCTGTTTGTCCGCCTTTTCCTGAATCAGGAGCGTGGGTGCGGTTATTCCGGGCAGTAGGTCGGAGACATCCCAGGCCCTCGCCTGCCGGAACCATTCCTTGAGCGTCTGTGGCGTGATCGCCTCTCGAAGCGTCGCAGCCGCCGACCCGGACATCTCGTCCGACCAGCCCATGCCGAGCCTTATGAGCGACTCCGTTGTGAACTCCCAGTCTTCGTCTGCAAAAACCAGCAACCTGTCCGCCTGTTGGAAAGAGGAATCGGGCAGCCGGGCGTAGCCGGGCCAGAGGACGAGCTTCGACACGCGGTCCGGCTGTCCTGCTGCGAAAGCGATCGCCAGTGGCGACGAGACACCGAACGCCAACAGGTTGAAACTCTTCAGCTCTAGCCTGTCTACTACCGCCTGCAAGTCGCGAAGCAGGGCGTCAATCGAGAAGTCGCTCACGTCGCGATCAGACAGGCCCAACCCGCGATGGTCGTAGCGGACGAGCGTGCCTAAACGCGCCGCAGTCTCGTATGCCTGTCGCACATCGCTCATCTGCCATTCCAGCTGAAGGTGCGAGGTGGGCAAGTTCATGATTACGAGCGGCGTTCCCTGGCCCATGGAGTAGTACGCAATGCTTACGCCGTCCGTGGTCTTGACGTACTGAATCTGCGGCTCCATCATTCCCCGCCCTCCACCACCGCCCACACCCGCACCGCCTCCCCCACGCCCTTCAGGGCCTGCTCGCCTCGGTCCTCGAACCCCACCCCCGCCGACGTGCGTGCCAGCGAGCGCACCGTCTCCGACACCAGCACCTCCCCCGGCGCGGAGAGGCCGCTGATGCGTGAAGCGATGTTGACGGCGCCGCCGTAGACGTTCGCGCGCCCGTCCGGGTCCGACTCGCGGATCACGTCGCCCGCGTGTATCCCCAGATGTAGGGGCAGCCCCGCGTGGCGGCCCGCCGCCCCGCAGGCCAGCGCGGCTTCGATCGCCTGGCGGGCGCTCGTGAAGACGGCGAGGACGCCGTCGCCGAGGAGCTTGCCTTCGATGGGGGTGCCGGTGTTGTCGCTGATGACGGCCCGAAGAGCGCCGTCAAGCTCACGCGCCTTGTCCCGAAATGCCGCGTCGCCGAGGCGTTCGGTGAGCGCGGTGGAGTCGACGATGTCCGCGAAGAGGATGATGGCCGTGCCGGATGGCTGCGCTGCCTTCGTTTGGGTCTCCAGACCCAGAAACTCATCGATGGCGGCGCGATAGCCAGCCCTGTCCTCAGCATCGAACACGACGCCGAGGCTGCCCTCGAGGACCACCAGCCGCGCGTCGGGTATTCTTGCCGCGAGCTCCCGCGCAGCAGCCACGTCCATCGGCGTTCCTTTTGGGTGAAGCACCAGGGTTGGGGCTTGCACGGTGGGCAGTAGACTTGTCACATCATAATCCGCATACGCAAGCATGAGCGCTCTGGCGGTTGACTGCGTCGCGCCTTCGCGCATGAACGCGGCCCATGCCTTCGTATCCTCCGTGTCGAGGCCTAGCGTGTAGTGCGCCACGGTCTCCGTGTACAGCACCCAATTGGACTCCAAGAGGGTCAGCAAAGGCGCCATTGGATACCGGGCGCCTTGCGCCGAGCAACTAAGCAGGATGAGCCTGGACACCCGCTCGGGACTGCGCGCGGCGTAGCTCAGCGCAGCGCCGCCAACATAGCCGTTCGCATGAAGCACGAAGCTATCTAAGCCAAGACGGTCCACCACCGCTTCCAGGTCCAGAATGTCCGTGTCGAGCGAGAACTGCGTCACATCGCGGTCGGAAAGGCCGCTTCCCCTGCCGTCATATCGAATCAGTTGAAGATTTCGCGCCAGCGATTCGTATAGGGACCGGAACTGCGGCAGCCGCCACTCGGCCTGGATGTGGCTTGATGGACGCAAAGGCATGGCGACGAGGGGCACCCCCTCGCCCATCGTCCAGTAGGCGATGCTCACGCCATCGCTGGTCCTCGCGTACTGGATATGTGGCTCCATGATGGCGTTATTCTACAGCGGGTGGTGTTGCGCCGCTCACCCTACGAGCGCCTCAGGGTGAGCGGGGAGAGGCGTTGTACTGGATGCGCGGCGCGTCCATCAGGCTTCGCGGTACTTCGGATACGAGCCGAGCACGCGGAAGAAGCTGCACTGCGCCTCGACCTGCCGGAGCGCAGTCGCCAGGGGCTCCTGGCTGCGGTGTCCGTCCACGTCCATCAGGAAGATGTACGTCCCCAGCTTCTCTTTGCTGGGACGGGACTCGATCTTCGAGAGGTTGATCCGGCGGTCGGAGAACTCTTTGAGGGCGCCGACGAGCAGGCCGGGCCGGTCCTCCACCACGAACGCGCAGGCGAGGGAGGTCCGGTCGTCGCCTGTCGGGGCGTGATCAGCGCGTGCCAGGATGACGAAGCGGGTGACGTTCTGGCTGCGGTCCTGGATGCCGCTCGCGAGCGTCTCCGCGCCGTATATCTCGGCGGCGCGCCGGGTGCCGATGGCGGCGGCGTTTTCGTGCGCCATCATTTCCTCGACGGCGGCGGAGTTGGAGAGCGCCGCCTCTACCAGCGCCTTCGGGAAGAGCCGCTCGATGAAGCCGCGGCACTGGCCCAGCGCCTGCGGGTGCGCGAAGACAGTCTGAACGTCGGCGCTCTTGAGGCCGGGGCGCACGAGCAGGAAGTGGTTTATCGGCAGCACGACCTCGTCCCGGATCAGGAGAGGGCGCTCGCTGTGCACGAGCAGGTCCAGTGTTTCCGCTACGGAACCCTCCAGCGAGTTCTCGACGGGCGCGATCCCGAGGTCGCTCATGCCCGACTCGACCGCGTGCGCCACCGCCGTGATCGTGGCCATCGAGACGAGTTCAGCGGCGGGATCGTACTTGAGCGCGGCCTCCTCGCTGAACGTCCCGGGAGGTCCGAGGAAGGCGAGGCGGGCGGTCACGGTGTGTGCGCCGTCACGCAGGGGTGGCTGCGTCCGTGAGCACCCGCCGCAGCGCGTCTTCGTTGTCGGTGCGTGTCACGGCGACCACTTCGTCGCCCGCGTGCAGGAACGTCTCGGCGTTCGGCACATGGGGTGTCCCGTCGGCGTCGATCACGAGGGCGACGAGCGATTGCTGGGGAAGGAGCAGCTCGCCGACGCGCCGGCCGACGACGGAGGCGTTCGCCGGCACGCGCACGCCGACGATCTCCAGACCGCCTCCCTTCAGGCGCAGCAGCGGTATCAGCGGGTGCATCGGCAGCTCCTGCTCGATCTGCGCGAGGATCGCTGCGGTTGCGCTGACGGTGGTGTCGATGCCGAGTTGCTTGAATATCTCCTCGTTCTTGGGGTTGTTGATACGCGCGATCGTGCGGGGGACGTTGAACTTCACCTTGGCCACCTGGCAGGAGATCAGGTTGTCTTCGTCGTCCCCCGTCACTGCCACCACCATGTCCGCGCGGCCGAAGCCCGCCACCTCCATCGTGGCCGCCTCACAACCGTCGCCCTTCAGCACGATATCGCCCAACTCCTCGGCGATACGCTCGCATTTCGCGGCGTCCTGCTCGATCAGCAGCACTTCGTGGTCAGCCTCAAGCAGCTCCTTCGCGAGGTAGTAGCCGACTTTCCCGCCGCCGATGATGATCGCGTACATCTACTCCGCCCCTCCCTTCACGTCAGCCGGCTCGCGCTCCAGCGTCTCCTTCAGCAGCCGCGCCCCCACCAGTGTCGGGCTGATCGTCTCCAGCCCAAGGTCGCGATAGATCTCTTCGCGGATCGGGTCGTAGATCCGGCACAGCGTGCGTTTGACGTGGAAGATGTGCTTAGCGATCTGCGTCGCCATCACGTTGCGGTTGTCGCCCTGCGTCACCGCCACGAAGGCGTCCGCCTCGCCGACGCCGACGCGCGACTGCACATCAGGGTCGATGCCGTTGCCGACGTGACGGTGGCCGTTGAACTCCGCGGGCAGCCTTCGGAAGGCGTCCGGCCGGATGTCCAGCACCGTCACATCGTGCCCCTCGCCGTCCAGCATCGTCGCCAACGCGGCGCCCACCCGTCCGCAGCCCATGATCACAACCTTCATGCTCGTCTCACTCCCGTACCGGCTCCCGGCAGAGTATCACCTGGCAGGGCGCGTGGTTCACCACGTGCTCCGCGGTGCCGCCAAGGCGGAACTCACCCAGCGCCCGTTCGTACTTCACTCCCATCACTATCGCGCTGACGCCGCGCTCGATCGCCTCATCGACAATCGCGTGGCCCCTGTCGCGGGCCTGTAGCAGCTCGCCGGAGATGCTCTCCTCGTAGTCCAGCTCCCCCGCTGCCTCCTCCGCCTGTCTCAGGACACGTTCGCCGGCCTCTGCCTCCGCCGACATCTCGGCGTCGAGGGCCAGGTTCCGCGCCACCTCAATCACGTACACGGCGTAGACGGTTCCCTTGTTGCGCCGGGAGAGCTGGCAGGCCAGCGCCAGCGCGTCGAAGCTGGCGGCGGAGCCGTCCACGGGGACAAGGGTGTCGCGAATGAGTAGCGAATCGTGGTCCAAGCGTAGTTCTCAGAGTTCTGGCAGGAGCTTAGCCACCTATTATATTCACCGGGCGCTTGTGGCAGGCAAGGGCAGTGCCCCTTCCTCGTTGACCGGCACTAACCCCTAACCCCAACTGCTATCATCGTCCCGTGCGCATCGGGCTGATCTCCGACACCCACGTCCCCACCGCGACGCCGGTCCTCTGGCCGCAGATATACGAAGCGCTGCGGGGCGTCGACCTCATCATGCACGGCGGCGACCTGATGATCCCGGACGTCATCGACTGGCTGGAGGAGGTCGCGCCGGTGCTGGCCGTCAGCGGCAACGGCGACTACACCGGTTGGGAGCGCACCATCCCGCCGTCGGACCCGCGGCTGTCCGAAGCGAAGGTGTTCACGGTGGACGGCATGCGCATCGGCCTGACGCACGACTTTCAGCTGCCAGAGGCGCCGCCGCTGCGCACGATGGAGGGGTTGATGTCGCACTACTTCGGCGGGCCCGTGGACGTCATCGTGCGCGGCAGCACACACGCGCCGGAGATCACGACGGTGAAGGGCGTGCTGATCGTGAACCCGGGCAGCCCCATGTTCCCCAACCACAAGAGCGCGCGCCTGGGTACCGTTGGCTTTCTGGACATCGAGGACGGGCGGGTGCGGCCGTCGATCGTGCAGTTGCGGTAGCGGGCGCGGGCCGATGCGCGAGGTGGTCGCGCGTAAGTGGTAGGGGCGGGTTTTCGCGCGAGAGGTGCTGCGCGCCAGATAGTTGGGCGCGTAAGGCGAGGGGTTGTTGGGCGCAAGTGGCGGGGCGGGTTTGAAACCCGCCCCTACGGTGTTCCGGATGATCCAAACCGCGGGAGCTTCCGGCGCGTACCGTTCATTGAGCCCGACGGAGGTGAGATGCCATGTTCAACAGGTTGCTCCGCGCGCCCCGCTGGCCCCTGCTCCTTTTCCCGATCCTTCTCCTGCTGCCCGCCAACGCCGCCTGCGGCGGCGTCCGCGACGACGCGCGGGACGATTCCCGCAGCGCCGCGAGGGACAGCGCCAACGCTACGTCCGCCCCCGGCGACGCGATCGTCTCCGGCGACGCGGCGGACCACGCGAACGGGCCGTTCGGTGTGCTGGACGGCCGCAAGATTGTCCGCAACGCCTTGATCGAGCTGTCCGTGGAGAGCGTCACGGGCGCGGTCGACCGGGTGGATGCGATCGCCTCGGACGCCGGCGGCTTCGTCTCCCGCTCGAACGTCTTCAGCGAGCCGCAGGTTGAAGGTGAGGGCGGTGAAACCCGGAGGACGCAGACGGCGTCGGTGACGATACGCGTCCCGGCGGAATCCTACGCCGGCGTGATGCGCGACCTGCGCGCGCTGGGCCTGCGCGTCGATTCGGAGACGAGCGAGGCTTCCGAGGTGACAGAGGAGTTCACGGACCTCCAGGCGCGACTGCGCAACCTGGAGGCGACGGAGAACCAGTACCTGGCGCTACTGGTGAAGGCAGAGGCGATCCCCGACATCTTGACCGTGCAGGACCGCCTCAACCAGGTGCGCCTGGAGATAGAGCAGGTGCAGGGGCGCATCAACGTCCTGGACGACCTCACCGCCCGCGCCTCGATCACGGTGGAGCTGCATCTGCCGCCGCCGGTCCCCGAGAGTCAGTTCTGGCTGGCGGAGGTGGTAGAAGCCGCCGTCGCGGTTGCGGCGACTGTTGGCGTGGTGGTGGTCGCGGGCGTGGTCTTCGGCGTGATCTCTCTTGGGTGGGTCATCCCGCTCGTGCTGTTGATGACGCTAGTCTGGCGCACGTTCGGGCGGCGGGCGGTGGCGCTGGTGCGCAGGGTGTACGAGGCGTAGGGGCGGGTTTTTGAACCCGCCCCTACACTGCGTTTCGCGTTGGAAGTGATCTTACGCTAGCCCAAGCGCACTAAACGCCTCCGCACGTACCATGCGCCCGCGCCTAGTGCCAGTACGCCCGCGAGCGCAGCGGCGCCGATCGGCGCGAGCGGGGTTCCGGCGGAGCGATCCTCGGTTGTAGCGGGCGACGCGGCGTCGTCAAGGAGGCCGACAGAGCCGCCGACGGCGCCCGCGCACGCGCCCAGACCTCGGCCCACGAAGACCCCGCTGATCAGCTCGACATGTTGGCCACCGTAGAGGAGCATATCCGCAGTGCAGACCGCATCTCGGGCCTGGACAAACGTCGGGTTGGTAACCAGGAAGAAATGGCTCTGTAGGACGATGCGATAAGCAATGTCGTTGCTCCCGATGGCCTTCGCGATATCCCACAAGGCGCCACCCCAGATGAGGCCAGCGCAGTGCTCGACCCCTGGGTTGGAGCACCACGTGGGCAGCTGAATGGCTGGACCGTTCGGCGGCGTCCACTTCGCGGTGTTCTCTAGGCTTCTCAATCCGAATGAGGAGTTGTTGTTACAGGCCAGTGTGCCAAAGTTCGCCCACTCGGCGACGCAGGGGCTGTCGTACCTGACGCCCGCGTTGAAATCTCCGAAACCCTCGCCCATCGCCCAAGTCTGAAGGCAAGTGCCGGGCCAGTTGGCGAGGACTCTCGGCACTGGCGGTATGCAAGTTGAGTAAGGCTTCACCTGGTTGTCGTGTATCGCGTGGCCGTACTCGTGAACCACCACGTCTGCATCCTCGGCCATATCAACCGGGCAGTTATTACTAGCCGGGACTGGCGGCGGCGTGAGCACTGTACCGAACAGGATTGCTTTAATGTTCGGGTCGTAATATGCGTTGCATGGGTTGATGGTCTGCCGCGCGTAGATCGGGAATGATTGGTTGAGGATCGTTGTGAAGCCAAGGTTCCGGATCTTACGCTGCGTAGAATCGACGTGGTAATATGCCATCGCCTCCTCGAAGGCCGGGTCGTCGCACGGGTATCGGAACTGACGGTCAGGTTTGTTTGCAACCCCCCCACCAGCTGTGGCGTCCGCGAACTGACCCTTGAGCTTGTTCTGTCCGGCCTGAATTCCTTGGAACTGTCTGACGAACGACCAGCCCTGGGTGTCGCCCTGCGCGAAGTCTCCTGTCAGGATGTCGGCGTTGGCTGCGGTTTGACAGTTAGATGGATTCGGGCAAGCCCCAATTTCGTTGCACACAGAATCTTGAAGGGGGTTCGGATCAAACACACGACCGTCGTCTGATGTGCTGATATTCCCGATGGATATGACTTTGCCGCTGCTAGCCCGTACGTAGACGAGCCAAGCGCCGAATGGTTCCGATGCTGAGGCCAAGACTCGCCAACTCAGTGTATAACGAGGTCCATCCCTTATATAGACGGCTTCTGCTGACGGCTCTGCGTAGAGAGATGGCCCCGAGGCCGATATTGCGTCGAGCGCTATGGCCACCGCCGTCTCTCTACCAATCTGTGGTCCTGAAACCGCGTGTCGCCTCGGTGAAGGGACGTAGCTGCTGGCTACGATGGGTCTATCCTCGATGGGCAGGCTCACATTTACAGTTGCGTTCTCGATGGGTATGCCGTTGATGGTCTGCCGGAATCGGACGTGCTTACCTGCAGGGCTTTCTTTTACTTCCACGAAAGCCAGGTCCGCTAAGTCAGCGCGGAGCCCAAACCGTTTTGCGTTCGCGCGCAGATGGGCCTTGGCTTCGTCGATTGGCCCCTGTCCCGCGGCGGGATGCGGACCCGGAGGTAGGGCGGCCATCACTCCAACCAGAACGATGGCCCCTATAGCGATCCGCCAGGAAACCAGTGATCGTGTCATCTCCCGCACCCCCTTCTGTAACTAATACCTAACCGATGGTCGGTTCCGTTCGTGGGGCGCGGGGCGTAAAATGCAGAATGCTGAGGCGTGTGTCTGTCGTCTGCTTGTCGAACGGCCCGCGTCCCTTGGCTGGAGGCCCCGGTGGTGTCAGCCGCCGGGGCCTCTCTGGTTGTTTGTGTTACCTATGCGCTACCCCCTCTCACCAACGAAAACAGCAGCCGGCGATTGTCTGAATCTGCCCGGCTGCTGGCCGAAGGTATAGGATGACGCAATGCCGCACCCCCATGCTCGCACTGAGAAGTGGAACGAATTCTGACGCCTTATCGCGCATCTGTCAAGTGGTTTTGGCGGGTTCGGTATACCTATTTTTAGGTATACCGCGGAAGGACGGGAGGTTGGCGCGTTCGCGATGTGCGTTCGGGTCTGGAGACCCCAACCTACGTTGGGCTTGGCGGGGCGTTGAGATTCTTCGTCCTCCGCACCACCTTCCTTCCGCCCCCGCTCGGCCCAGAATGACAGAGGGCGGGCTTTGGTGTGCAGGATTGCGGGCTGTGAGATTCCTCGGCCCTCCGCCCCGCCTTCCTTCCGCCCCGCTCGGCTCGGAATGACAGAGGGCGGGGCTTTGGTGCAGGATTGCGGGCTATGAGATTCGTTCGCCCTCCGCACCACCTTCCTTCCGCCCCGCTCGGCTCAGAATGACAGAAGGCGGGCGTTGGTGCAGGATGGTGGGCTGTGAGATTCCTCGACCCTCCGCCCCGCCTTTCTTCCGCCCCGCTCGGCTCAGAATGAAAGGGGGCAGGAGGTTGGGCGCGCGGGCGAGGGGCACGGGAATGCGGCGGCGCGGTTCACATTTCCCGCCTGCCTCCGTATACTGAAACTACGGCCCCGAACCAACCCAGCGAAGGAAGGTGACCCCGATGGCTATCGAGACCGGCACAGATACCGTCAAACGCGGCCTCGCCCAGATGCTGAAGGGCGGCGTCATCATGGACGTCGTTACGCCGGATCACGCGAAGATCGCGGAAGAGGCCGGGGCGTGCGCGGTGATGGCGCTGGAGCGCGTCCCGGCGGATATCCGCGCGGCCGGCGGCGTCGCGCGGATGTCCGACCCGGAGATCATCGTGCGCATCATGGAGTGCGTCTCCATCCCCGTCATGGCCAAGGTGCGCATCGGCCACTTCGTCGAAGCTCAGATCCTGGAGTCGCTCGGCGTCGACTACATCGACGAATCGGAAGTGCTTACGCCGGCGGACGAGTCGCACCACATCAACAAGTGGGCGTTCAAGATCCCCTTCGTCTGCGGCTGCCGCGATCTGGGCGAAGCGCTGCGCCGCATCGGCGAGGGCGCCGCGATGATCCGCACAAAAGGCGAGGCGGGGACCGGGGACATCGTCGAGGCTGTGCGTCACATGCGGGCGCTGTGGGACGGTATCCGCAAGCTGCAGAACATGCCGGACGATGAGCTGATGAGCGCGGCGAAGGAGCTGAATGCGCCGTATGATCTGGTCAAGGAAACGAGGGAGCTGGGGCGGCTGCCCACCGTCAACTTCTCGGCCGGCGGCGTCGCCACGCCCGCGGACGCCGCGCTGATGATGCAGCTGGGCGCGGACGGCGTCTTCGTTGGGTCCGGCATCTTCAAGTCCGAGCACCCGGCGAAAATCGCGCACGCCGTCGTCAAGGCGGTGACCAACTACAACGACGCGGCGATCCTCGCGGAGGTCTCGCGGGGCCTGGGCCAGCCGATGGTGGGTCAGTCGGTGGGTTCGATGCGGGAAGAGGACAAGCTGGCGAAGCGAGGGTGGTAGACCGTGAGCTACGATCTAGCCGTGTGGTTCCCTCACAATCACCTGTCGGATGAAGAAGCTGGTGAGGTGTACGAGGCGCTCGCCGATGGCGACTCCGAGGATTTGGCCGCACACGCCGCCGTGGCTGATTTCTACGCCGAACTGACCCAGAAGCATCCTGAGATTGACGATGTGCCAGAAGGTCGAATCGACGACACCGATTACTGCCCTTGGAGCTGCGAGTTGGACCACTCTGAAGGACACTTGATCATGTGTTGCGTCTGGTCAAAGGCCGAATATGTGTACGACCTTGTGAAGGGTCTGGCGCTGAAGCACGGTTTGGCTATGTATGATCCCCAGGAGGGCCATGTCACGTACCCGAGCGCTGCATAGACGGCGAACGAATCCCTTAATGATTCGTCTAAAATAGAACCATGACCACTATCGGCGTTCTCGCCCTGCAGGGGGACTTCATCGAGCATGAGGCGATGCTCCGCCGCCTCAACGCTGGCACACGCCAGGTACGCCGGGCCGAGGAGTTGCGGAGCCTGGACGGTCTGATCATCCCGGGTGGTGAGAGCACGACGTTCTGCCGCCTGATGGATGACTTCAACCTGTACGAACCCTTGCGCGCCTTCTTGCGTACAGGCGCGCCCGTTTGGGGCACCTGCGCGGGGATGATCGTGCTGGCGCGAAACGCCACAGACCTGGACTTTCCGACGCTGGAGGCGATCGACGTCGAGGTGCTGCGAAACGCCTACGGGCGGCAGGTCGATAGCTTCGAGGCAGACCTGGACGTGAAGGCGCTGGGCGAGCCGCCGTTCCACGCTGTGTTCATCCGCGCGCCCGTCGTCGCCAGCGTGGGGCCCGGCGTGGAGGTGCTGGCCAGCGTCCGTGCGGAAGGCGGTGATCGGGAAGCCCCCGTCGCGGTACGCCAGGGGCACATCCTGGCGACCTCGTTCCACCCGGAGCTGACGCGCGACACGCGGATGCACGAGTATTTCACGGCGATGATACGCGCCTCGGGAGCTCAAGCTGCTTCGAAATGAGCACAGCGCGCCGTCCCCTGCCGACCGACCTCGTGGCCCTGGTTACGTTCGACGGCCGCGTATATCCAAACGAGGCCAAGCCGCTGGACCGGATGGGTCTGGATGAGCGCGCGAGGCCACTGGAAGATGCCCTTGAACAGTGGTTCTCCTTCGCGACGGGGAAGCACACCTGGGTTAGCGTGCGCGGTGCGACGATCCGCGGCCTGATCTCCGCCCGTAAACGCGGCAAGCAGTCCGTATGGGAAGTCGACGCGCTGATAGCGGCGGACGAGGACGAAGGAGTGACGCTTTCCCTCTTCAGCCGCATGTCAGCGGGGGTGATGAAGCAGCGGGCGGAACGGGTATTCCTGCGACTGGACTCGGACAGCCACCTGGTGAAGACCGCGCGTGAGGCCGGCTTCTTCGTCTACTGCAAGGAGATACTCTACCGATTGGACGCTGCTCCTGATCCCGGTGGGGCAATAGTGATCCTCCGGAAGCGAGAGAAGGCGGACCTGTTCGGCATCTTCCAGCTTTACATGCACACAGTGCCGGCAAACGTGCGCGCGATCGAAGGCGCCACTTACCGCGAGTGGCAGGCGGGGCTGGAGTCATGGGGAGCGCGGACCACGGACCTGGTGCTGGAGGAGGACAGCGTGATCACCGCGTGGGTGCGCGTTTCGCGGGGTCCTGTTCGCAGGTTCAGCGTGCTCAGTCGCTCCGAGAGCGTTACCGCGACGGACTTCGTGCGGGCCGCGCTCAGCCGCTTAAGCTATCGTCCCGGAACGCTCAGCCTTGTGCCGGAGCACAACCCCGCTGTCGTCAGGGCGCTGCGTGAAGCAGGGTTTGTGGAGGCAGGCGAATTCGTCGTTCTCGCCAAGCGACTTGCGCGGCCTGTGGGGGAGCTGGCACAGGAAGCCGCCGGCAGTGCGGTGCCGGTGAGCTGATCTGATGCTGAACATCAGTGACGATCTGGACACCCTGATCGACGTCCTCCCGCCGCGCGTTGCGGACGCGTTGCGACTGCGCAAGAACAATTTCGAGCTTCTGGAAGTCGTCCTGGACTTTGGACGTCTGCCGGAAGCGCGCTACCCGGACGACGAGGTCATCCTGAGCGAGAGTGAAGTCAGCGAAGCAGACCTCGATCTCATCGTCTCGCGCATCGGCGAGTTCACTTCGGACAACCGCGCGGGCATCGAGCGCACGCTCCACCGCATTTCGTGCATACGCAACCGGAAGGGGCGGATCGTGGGTCTGACGTGCCGCGTTGGGCGCGCCGTATTCGGCACGATACGCATTATCGAGGACCTAGTGCGCGAAGGACAGAGCGTGCTATTGCTCGGCCGGCCGGGCGTTGGCAAGACGACGATGCTGCGCGAGGTGGCGCGATACCTGGCGGACGAGCTTAACAAGCGGGTCGTCGTCGTGGACACTTCGAACGAGATCGCGGGAGACGGTGACATTCCTCATTCGGGCATCGGCAGCGCGCGCAGGATGCAGGTTCCGGCGCCGGAGCTGCAACACCAGGTGATGATTGAGGCGGTGGAGAACCATATGCCGCAGGTCATCATCATCGATGAGATCGGTACCGACCTGGAGGCGGCGGCGGCGCGGACGATCGCGGAGCGTGGCGTCCAGCTCATCGCCACTGCGCACGGTAACTCACTGGACAACCTGATCATGAACCCGACGCTGTCAGATCTTGTGGGCGGCATCCAGTCGGTCACGCTGAGCGACGAAGAGGCGCGCAGGCGAGGCACTCAGAAGTCGGTGCTGGAGCGGCGCGCCCCACCCACGTTCGACATTCTGGTGGAGATTCAGTCCTTTAACAAGGTGGCCGTGCATAAAGATGTGGCCGAGGTGGTGGACGCGATACTTCGCGGATACGCGGTCCCCGCCGAAATGCGCGAGCTGGACGCGGAGGGCAACGTCCGCCATCTCGCGTCCACAGCCCGCGAACGCTCCGGGGACGGACGGCGCCCGCGGGACGCAGCTGCGGCGACCCCTGCCCAGCCGGGGCGCGAGCGACGGATATACCCGTTCGGCATCTCCAGGCAGAGGCTGGCTGAGGCTATGCGGCAGACTAACTTTCCGGGACTGATCGTCGATCATCTGGACGATGCTGACGTCGTCATCACCCTTCGACCGTACTACCGGCGCAAGCCGCAAACCCTGCATGATGCGGAGGGCCGGGGAATCCCGGTCTACGTCGTGAAGAGCAACACCATCCTGCAGTTGGAGCAGTCACTCCTGACGATGCGCTCCGAGAGGGCGGGCGACCCCGTCCTGGCTGCGCTCAGCGAGGCGGAGCAGGCGATCACACACGTCCTCAACGTAGAGGGCGCGGTGGACCTGAATCCGCAGAACGCCTATATCCGTCGCCTCCAGCATATGCTGGCGCAGCGCTACAACGTCGCTTCCCGCAGCCAGGGTAAAGAGCCGCACCGCTACGTGCGTGTGCTGCCCGGACAGCCGGACTAAGGCGCGCGCGTGTCACCGGGGGTGTTCATCACCCTGGAAGGCGGCGACGGCGTGGGTAAGTCCACCCTGGCAGGCGCGTTGGCAGACCGGCTCCGGCAGGAAGGATACACCGTTTGCCTGACGGGAGAGCCTGCGGGCACCGAGCTTGGGAGCGAGATCAAGTCGCTGTTTTCGGCGGAGCGCCACGGCTCACAGGGGCGAATATCGGCGCTGGCTGAGCTACTGCTCTTTGAGGCGGCCCGCAATCAGCACTTGCACGAAGTGATTCAACCCGCGCTGAACCGGGGCGAAGTCGTGCTCTGCGATAGGTTCGCCGACTCTAGCATCGCGTATCAGGGGTACGGCCGCGGGCTGGATTGTGGGGTCGTGCGCGAGTGCAATCAGATAGCGACGGGCGGCCTGACGCCGGATCTGACGCTACTCCTGGACATTCAGCCGGAGGAAGGACTGGCGCGCGCCCGAGGGCCAAGGGAAGATGCCTCCGGCAGACCCAAGGCCGAAGACTCCATCGGGGGCGAGCCGCTGGCGTTCCACCGTCGCATTCGCGAAGGCTTCCTGGCGCTGGCGCGAGAAGAGCCGCTGCGCTTCGTCGTTATCGACGCGGCTCAACCTGAGGCGGCCGTTACGGAACTCGCCTGGGAGGTTGTGCAGGACCGGCTCGCCCGAACGCCAGTGTAGCTGCCCCCAGCTCAAGCCCGCGGTAGGCTCAATCAGCGCAAAGAGCGCTGGACAGCGCCCACGTCGCGCCGGTATCATGATTCTTGCCGGGCCCGCCAGACGTGCTGCCGGCAAGGAGGAGAATTGCCCACCCGATCTGCTGCTAAAGCCCACCGTCAGTCCATCAAGCGGCGACTGCGTAACCGCGCCGTCCGCAGCGAGACCAAGACCGCAGTGAAGCGCGCCGTAGAGGCGATCGCTGGGGGTGAGCTTGACGCCGCGCGCGAGGTGGTGCGCAACGCACTCAGCGTGCTGGACCGCGCCGCGCAGAAGGGTGTCGTCCACCCGAACAACGCCGGCCGGCGCAAGTCGCGGCTGCTCCTCCGCTACAACGCCGCTGTAGCGGCCCGACAGGCCATCGCGGAGGAGGCCCCTCCGAAGGCGAAGGCAGCTCTCAAGGCGAAGGCAACTCCGAAGGTTTCCCCTAAGACCGCAGCGAAGAAGGCCCCGGCGAAGCGAGCGAAGAAGTAACGCTCCGCTGATGCGGGCGGGAGACCCGTGCTCTCCGGCTCCCAGATAGAAGACATCCGGTCTGCGATACCGGCTACCCGTAGCTCCGCCTATCTGAACACGGGCTGGCAGGGGCCTTGGCCCGATGTCGTGACTGCCACAGTTAGCGACGCCTACACTACGGAATCCGAAGGCCCAACGGCGCCGCCCATCAACAACTTCCGCCTCGGCGTCTTTCGTCGCGCCCGGGCGGCGCTCGCCGGGCTAATCGGTGCGGGACAGGACGAGATCTCGATCCAGCAGAACACAACCGAGGGGATCAACATCATCCTTTCGGGCCTCGGCCTGGGCCCTCAGGACGAGGTCATCTCGTGCAGTCTGGAGCACTCTTCGGTCGTGGTGCCCGCGTACTACGCGCGGGAGCGGGCGGGCGCTGGTCTGAAATTCGTGCGCATCTCCGCCGCGGACAGTTCGGAGGAGATCGTTCGCAAGTTTGAGGAAGTGGCGACGCCTGCGCGCAGTCTGATCGTTGTGTCGCACATGTCGTATGCGACAGGGCAGGTGCTTCCGGTGCGGGAGCTGGCTCAGATAGCGCACCGAAACGGCGGCTACCTGCTGCTGGACACGGCACAGTCCGTGGGGCAAATGCCGGTGGATGTGCGCGATCTGGACTGCGATTTCTGCGCCTTTCCGGGACACAAGTGGCTCTTGGGCCCCGCCGCTACCGGCGCACTGTACATCAAGCGCGAGTTGATCGAGCGCGTCGAGCCACCAAAGACCGCTCACCACGCGGCGGGCTACTACAACTTCAAGGACCGATTTGAGGCCAAGAGCGACACGATAGACAAGTTCGAAACGACGGCCGTGAGCGTCCCGCTGCTCGCGGGACTCAACGCAGCGATCGAGTTCGTCGGCGGGCTTGGGCTCGATACGATTTACGAGCGAGCTCTTCACCTGGGGCGCTACGCGACGGGCCGGCTTCGCCGGATCGCGGGCGTGCGCATGATCAGCGCGGAAAATGAGGAGCGCGTGCAGAGCGGGCTCGTCTCTTTCGCGGTGGCGGGTGTGGAACCCGCCATCGTCACCGCGTGCCTCTGGGAGCGCGCCCGCGTCGTCGTGCGCACGGTTCCAGACGCCGGCTGCACGCGGCTATCGCTGCATGTTTTCAACACCGAAGCGGAGATCGACGCGGCTGTCGCTGTTGTTGCGGAGCTGGCGCGCGATGGAGCGCCGGAGGGGGACTATCCGAGCATCAAGCTGGAATCAGACACGATGATGGAATTATGACGAAAATTATGACGCGACAGGTATGGACGGGCATTGACCGAGGTGGTATTCTATTGCGCGGATTGGCTCTAGTTTAGCAAACGCTAAGAGAAGGAGGTTTATATGGTCCAAGAGCTGCCCAACTCCATCAAGGACGTGATGACCGGAATGCCGGGGGCGTTTCAGGCTGACAAGGCCGGGGGCGCCAACGCGGTCATTCAGTTCAACTTCACCGGTGCGGAGCCGGGGAACTACTACGCCAAGATCGCGGATGGCAAGTGCGACGTCACCGAGGGTACGTCGGACGCCCCCACGGTCACCATCAACTCCCCGTCCGACGTCTGGCTGAAGGTCATGCGCCGGGAGCTGGACGGCGCCACCGCCTTCATGAGCGGCCAGTTCACCTTCACGGGTGACATGGGTGTGCTCATGCAGATGGGTGGCTGGTTCGGCCAGGGCTAGACCAACAGAATAACGCGAAACTGCTGCAGCCGGCGGCGCTAGCCGCCGGCTGTTGCTTCTTCCAGCGCCGCGTTCGCGGCGTCCCCGTCCGGCAGGCTCGCGTCGGAGCCCAGTACCACGATGACCGTCGCCGTCCTTCCAGCGAAGGGCAGCGCCTCCGGGTCAAGCGATGTCTTGATGCGTGTCGGCGGTAAGTTGAGCCACTCCGCAAGCTTGCTCGTCGTGTACTCTTTGCCACCCAGGTTCAGAATGATAGTGCTGTTGTACAGCTCCCCGTCTGCGTATTCGTCGATCGACACCTGGGCGGAGGTCAGTCCCTGGCTGCGCAGGAACGTCGCGAACTGCGCAGCGAGGTCGGGCGTGGGCGTTCCGTTGAGCACCTCAACGATCGCGTTGTCGCTCTGGAGCTTTCCGTCGCTGAACACCAGCGCCTTCAGCTCCTCCACAATGTCAGGGTCCCAATCCAGCACCGCGCCGGCGGAACAGTCATACTGGCACGGGAACGTCGCCCGCGCCATGGAGACCAGACGAAGGTTGTCGGCGCCTATCTGCTTAGCGAGCAGAGCCAGGCCTGGTATCTTCAGGTTGTTGATGTCCGTTTTCACGGAGTCCTTGTACTTGTTGTATAGGTCGAGCGGGTTGCTCAGGACTGTGCCCAGGTCTAGCGCCTTTCTGGCGGTGGCCTGGATCACCATCTGCTGCCGTTCGATGCGTTTGAAGTCGTTGTCGCTTGCGCGGATGCGGGCGTACGCCAGGGCCCGCTCGCCGTCCATGTGCTCCAAACCCTCGATGAACTCAACAGGATAGTACGGGCAGCCGTTGCAGTCGTTGTAGGCGCTGTCGTAGGCGTAGTCCGGGACGTCGACCTCGATGCCGCCCAGCTCGTCGATCAGCTCGATGAAGTTGTTGAAGTTCAGGACCACATAGTGGTCGATGGGGATGTTGAACGTGTGCTCGATGGAATCTCTGATCAACCCGAAGCCGCCGCCCGGATAATTGTCGTAGTTGTACTCTCCGTACTCGTAGACCACGTTGATGCGGTCGCGGTAGTATCCCCCATACCCGTCTGGAATATCTACCAGGGAATCTCGAGGTATCGAGAATGCGCCGCCCGTCTTGCTGAAGGGGTCCATCGTCAGGATGATCACGCTGTCGGTCCGCGCGGGCGTGTCCGGCGACTCGTCGCGGCGTTGATCGAGGCCCATGAAGAGGATGTTGATACGCTGCTCTATGTCCGCGGACTCGGGGGTCTCGCCGCTGTCCACGCCGGGAATGACGCCAATCCCGAGATTGAGCTCGTTTCCGGGGAACAATATCTCGTCCACCTGAGTCACTACTACCAGCGAGAGGTAGAACGTCAGCACACCGAAGATCGCGATGCCAAAGATCACGAACGGATTGATGTGCCGGTGTCCTTGCAGAGCAGCGTCGGCCATCTCGGGCCGCTGGGGTCTTTCGTACGGGGGCAGGTCTCTGCTCAAGCAAGTCCTCCTGGGGTAGCGGTGCGGCGGCCGGGCGTCAGATCACGGGCGGATGGGCGCGGCTCAACCAAAGTAACATTATCGCTGTGCATTTGCGTTATGGCTATAAGAAAGGTGACTCGTGAACCGATCGACCGCCGACCGGTCGTACTCCCTAGTGGCTCGCGCGATCGCAACTCATACTGGACGCGAGGCCCGTCACGAAGCGGGCTTCTGATTCTACAACGCTGACTTGTACCTAAAAGTTTCCCCCACTGCTCTAACGTTGGCCGCCGTCGCCCTGTCGGTCGTCGCGTCCGGGTGCGGCGGCGCTGGACCGCCGGAGCCAGGCAATAGCGCGACGGCGTCTCCATCCGCGGTCGTCGTAGACCTGGACGAGGCCGACCGACTCTATTACGAGGGGGCGTTCGAGGAGGCGCTCGCGATCTACACGCAGGGCGCGGACCAGGGCGACGAGTTGACAAGACGGCGCGCGCGCTGGACATTGGCCCGCACACGGTATGACCGGGGCGATAACGGGGCGGCGGAACGGGCGGCGGAAGGGTTCCTCGAGCTCGCGTTGACTGCCGAGGAGCGGCGGGTTGCCCTCCTGCTCATCAGCACCACAGAGGCGGCGCAGGGCAAGAACAATGAGGCCGCCGAACACCTGATTGAGTACCGCCAGTCGGCCGGGGCGGCGGAACCGTATGCCGTCCTCCTGCTGGCCGACCTGGCAGCGAGGAGAGGCGATCACGCCGAGGCCGCGGCGCTCTCGCTGGAGGCGCTCGCATCGCCGCTGCCGGACTCCGTGGCAGCAGACGCGCGCCTTGCGCTCGGTGGCTATCAAGAGGAGGCGGGCGACATCGCCGCCGCCCTGGCGACATACGACGCGGTGGCCAGCGACGCGCCATTCACCACCGACAAGGCGGAAGCCCTGTGGCGCGCGGGAGATCTCGCGTATCGGGAGGGCGACTTCGCCCGCGCCCTTCAGAAACTGCAAAGCCTGATAGCGCTGTACCCGCGTACGGGGCGGGCGCTGGAGGCGATCGGACACCCCGGGCTCAGTGCCGCCGACGTCCGGGACCGGGCGCTGACTTTCTTCTACCACAGGGTCAACGCGGAGGCAGCTACAGACTTCGTAGCGATCCTCGCCAACCCGGTGCTCGGTGACGTGGCGGAGGCGCACTACCATCTCGGTATCCTCAGTGAGCGCGCAGACGACTACGACAACGCTTTGGCGCATTACGATGCCGCTGTCGCTGAGCTGGCGGATGGACACGACGACGGGCTCCTCGGACAGTCGCTCTGGGACCGCGCGACGGTCGTCGAGAGGCTGGGCAGCACCGCCGACGCGGCCGAGGCGTACGCGACGGTGGGTGAGCGGGCGCCGGCGTCTGAGCGCGCAGCTGAGGCGTTGTTCCGCTCCGGGCTCCTCTACTATCAGCTTGGCGACGCCGCCGTGGCTCTTGACGTCTGGGGGTGGGTCGCCGGCGGTAGTATCGGCGATGCAGAGGCCCAGGCACGCGCACTCTTCTGGATGGCACGGGCAGCCGGGGACCTCAGCAAACCCGAGACCGCATCCGTCTATCTGGGGGAGGCGCATACAGCGGACCCGCTGGACTACTACGCGATGCGCGTGCGCGCGCGCTTCAATGGCGTTTCTACGTTCCCCGACACTGCAGTGCCCCGCTCCACCGCGCCGAACTGGGCGGCGATTGAGCGATGGCTCCGTGACGAGGTGGGCCTGGAGGACATCGTAGCGCGAGACGCTCTGCTGGAGGGTGTGGACTGGCGGCGAGCGACGGAGCTGCTGCGCGCTGGACTCACTGATAAGGCTGAGACGGAGTTTCGTGCGCTCACTGATGAGTCCACCGGTGCGCCGTGGCTCCTCTACCGCATCGCCCGCGGACTGCATGAAGAGGGGCAGGCGCAGATGGCGGTGTTCGCCGGTAGCCGCCTCACGTTCGCCTTCGCGGAGCCGCCGCCCGCGCTCGTGCGCCTTGCCTACCCGGCGGAGTACATCGACCTGGCGAGCGAGCAGGCAGAGGAGTACGGGATTCCGCCGTTGTTGCTGTTGGCGCTGGTGCGGCAGGAGAGCCTGTACGACGCGGACGCGGTCTCGTCCGCCGACGCCATGGGACTCACACAGGTGATCCCCAGTACCGCCGCACAGATCGCCAGCGAGCTGGGGGAGGTCGACTTCACGAACGCAGACCTATTTCGCCCTCGCACGAGCCTACGGTTCGGCGCGTACTACCTCGCCTCGCAACTCGACCTCTTTGACGGCGATATCTGGGCCGCGCTCGCCGCCTACAACGGCGGGCCCGGCAATGCGCTGCGCTGGGACAGGACTGCGGGCGGCGATGCGGACACGTTTCTCGAGATCATCGACCTCAGTGAGACTCGCGCGTACGTAGAGCTAGTGCTGGAGCACTACGCTCTATACCTGTATGCGTACGGCCTGGCCGAGCAGCCACTTCTACCGCTGGATTGAGGCGCAGCAAGTCGCGCCCTACAGTAAACTGAAGGCATGCCTGCATCGGTTAGCGTGCGCGTTCCCGCGACGAGCGCCAACCTGGGCCCCGGGTTCGACTGCCTGGGCCTGGCGCTGGACATCTGGGCCACGATCACCGTTGCCGCCGACGACGGTATGACTGAGGACGAGCCGATGGCGCACATGGCGCTGGCGGCCGCGCGTAGAGTGATGGAGAAAGCAGGACGGCGGCCCAATCGCGAGTTCTCGGCCCGCTATGAGGGCGATATCCCGATCGCCCGTGGACTCGGCGCGAGCGCCGTGGCGCGGGTCGGCGGGGCGGTGGCGGCAAACGCTCTGCTGGCCGAACCGCTGGACAGGGAGCACCTGCTCGGCATTGCGACGGACCTGGAGGGGCATTCGGATAACGTGGCCCCAGCGCTCTTCGGCGGCTTCCAGGTGTCCGTAGTGGACAACGGTCGCGTGCTGCGCTCGGACGCTGCGTTCCCCGCGAGCCTGTCCGCCGTGCTGTTCGTGCCGGAGCTGCGAATGCCGACGAAGGAGAGCCGGAAGCTGCTGCCGGCCAGCTTGTCGCGCGCCGACACCGTGTACAACACCGGGCGGACGGCCCTGCTGGTCGCGGCGATGGCCGCGGGGCGGTTCGACCTGATGGATGCGGGGACGCAGGACCGTCTTCACCAGCCTGCGCGCGCGCGGCTGTTCCCCGCGATGTTCGCGATAATGGACGCCGCGCGAGCCGCCGGCGCGCACTGTTCATACCTCTCCGGCGGTGGCTCCACACTCTGTGCGCTGGCGACGGAAAACCAGCAGAGAATCGCAGATGCCATGCTGGAAGCGGCACGCTCCCGCGAAACGCCGGGCGCCACGATCATCACGGCGCCGACGCCACGGGGGGCCGAGATTGTGGAGGCGGTCGGATAGAGTTGCCTCGCCGGCCTTCGTCGTCATGTCGCTGATCGTCCAGAAGTACGGCGGCACGTCCGTCGGCAACGCGGAGCTCATTAAAGACGTTGTCGCCGCGCGCATCGCGAAGCGGTCTGACTCCGGCGACCGTCTTGTTGTCGTCGTCTCCGCGATGGGCGAAACAACCGACGACCTGATCGCGCTGGCCCGCCAGATGGCGGAGCACCCGGCGCCGCGCGAGCTTGACCTGTTGCTGTCCACGGGGGAGATCGTCTCGGCATCACTCGTTTCACTCGCGCTCAACGACAGGGGGTATCAGGCCATCGCCCTGTCGGGCGCGCAGGCGGGAATCCGCACGGACATGCGCCACGGCAAGGCGCGCATCGCGGGGCTCGACCCCAAGCGGATTGAGGCCGAACTGGAGGCCGGGAGGATCGTGATCGTCGCCGGGTTCCAGGGGATCACGGACGAGTTGGAGATCACGACGCTGGGCCGCGGGGCGTCCGACACGACGGCGGTCGCCCTCGCCGCCGCTCTGAAGGCCGAGCGCGCGGAGATATTCACGGACGTCGCAGGCGTCTTCACGGCGGACCCGCGCATCGTGCCGGAAGCCCGCAAGTTCGACGAGATCAGCTATGAGGAGATGCTGGAGCTCGCCAGCTATGGTGCGCATGTGATGCACACACGCGCGGTGGAGCTAGGCGCGGTGCACAAGGTGCCGATCTACGTGGCGTCCAGCTTCAGCGACGCCAGAGGAACACTGATTCACGGAGGTCCGTTCATGGAGCAGCACAACAAGGTACTGGGGATCACGCAGGACACGGACGTCGCGCGCATCACGGTGCGGGGGGTGCCGGACCGTCCGGGGATCGCGGCGACGCTCTTCGAGCCCCTTGGCGAGAACGGCATCAGTGTGGACACGATCGTGCAGAACGCCAGCGTGGAGCGGCTCACCGATATGACGTTCACGGTCTCGCGGCATGATCTGGAGCGCGCAATGGAGATAGTCAGGCCGGTAGCGAAGAGCATCGAGGCGCCGGAGGTGCTGGCGGACACGCATCTGGCGAAGGTCAGCATCATCGGCGCGGGGATGACCTCCGGACCGGGCTACGCCGGCCGTATGTTCCGGACCCTCTTCGAGGCGGGCATCAACATCGAGCTGATCACCACGAGTGAGATCCGCATCACCTGCCTGATCGACGAGAAGCAGGCGAAGGACGCCGTCCGCGCCCTGCACAAGGCTTTCGATCTGGAACATGCCTGACGCGATCCACCATTCGCGGCTTGACAGGCGGCGTAGGAGGACTACAATCCTCAATCGGAGGCTCGTCTGAACCTGCGGCCGCCCGGTCGCAGGCGGGTTTGCACCTCCCGCGGCAGGCGGGCCTCCGTAGTCGACGGAGCGCGGGCTTCGCGAGGCTACGTCCATCAGCCGAATCGCAGGCGTTTTCAGTAACGCGACGGTTTGGGCCAGGTCGTCGGGCGTGCTGCGTCAGATTCTTCGCTGCGTTCGAGAATGACAAGGTGGGCGCACCGCAGGGGTTTCAGTAACGCGACGGGTCTGTACCGGGTCTTGCGGCGTGCTGCGTCAGATTCTTCGCTGCGCTCGAGAATGACAGTTACGCCCGGACCCTCACGGTCCGGGCGTAACTCTATGTCCGTTTGGGCGCGAACCGCGAGCTATGGGTCCGTGCAGACCGGGCCGCCGAAGGCCTTTGTTGTGCCGTTGTAGGGCGGCATCGGCGGCGTGAGGAGGGTGACACTGCTTAGGTCAGCGACGTTGATCCAGGCGGTACCAAACGTGGTGCCCGGCACCAGGTCGTGGCGGGCGCTGAATTCGGTATCTCCCGGCTTGGTACCGATGCGTCGGTTAGGCGCAACGAAGCTGGCCAGGTCAGAGACGTTGATCTTGTCCCCCGAGAACGCTCCGTTGGCCGCGAGGTCCGCCGGCCAGTGGCTGCTGGGCGGCACCGTCTGACCCACTTCGCAGCGGCCGGGCGTGATCGTGCTGATGTTGAACTGCCCCTCGGAGTACGTGCCGACCAACGCCGGCCCGCCCGGACAACCGTCATCCACCACCGTGTCCGTTCCGCCTGCATCGAAGGGGTCGTTGTTCGCGCCGTTACCGCAGAGCGGCGTTCCGCCTTCGGCCGAGTCCGAATAGCCGTCGTTGTCGTCGTCGGCGTCGCTGCTGTTGGGCGTCCCGTCTCCGTCCATGTCGGTGTCGCAGGGATCGCCGTCCAGGTCGTCGTCGAAGTCGGCCTGGGTGGGGTTGGGGACGGACGGGCAGTTGTCGTAGACGATCGCGGTCATGATGCCCATAACGTCACCGACCGGCGCGATCGAGTTGTATTGCGTATGGAGCCTCAACGTGGTGCCGGGAGCGATCGCGACGTTGCCGGGACAACCCTCCATTGACTCGATGTGACCGCTGTAGACGGGGTCACCCGGGTTCTCCACGACCGCCGCGCCCGGGTGGTTCACGTCGCCGGGCGCCACGGGGACGGGGGCGTAACCGGATCCCATGGCGTAACCGGCGCGAGAGGTGCAGACGTTTTGTGAGGTCTGCACTTTCTCGGCGGCGACGCTAAGTCCCCAGTCATGAACGTGTCCGCCGATGCCGATGACCGTGCCCTCGACGTCGTCAAACGTCCCGGGCGCAGAGCCTGAGGTCCAGTCCCAGTGCTTGTGGGAGTAGCCGGTGCCGATGCCGTATTCGGAGCCGCCGCAGTTCGGTGCGGGAGATTCGTAGCCCTGGTCAAGCCAGACGTGCCGGACGGTGCGAATGTTATCGCTCGCCGGATGGTGCACGAAGGTCGCCTTCACGCGGAACGTCTTCGTCGTGCTGACGCTCACGTTGTGGATCATGTAGTTGAGGCTGAACAAGGCGGTGGGGGAGACGTAGTATCCGAAGCCGGAGGGAAACGTCGCCGTTCCGCGCTCGTCGCCGGACGCGAAGAAGCGGTCTCCCAGCAAGCTGAATGGGGAGACGTTGCCACAGGTCGCGTCCACAACGCCGGTGTTGAACAGGACCATGTGGTGGAGCTGCCCGCCGTTGCCGTAATTCGCCTGCACCCAGTTCTCCCCTGGGCCCGGGTCCGCGTCGTATTCCAGGTCAGGCGTGATAGAGGTGATATGGCAGTCCGTGCACGGCTTCGGCACGTTAGCCTCAAGGCCCATAGGCTGCGACTCTGGGGGGATCGTCATGCCGGCGTAGGGTCCCCAAATGACTGTTGTTGTAGTGGGCGACGCGCCGGCCGGATCCGCGGTTGGCCCGCGCGCGCCGAAACCGGCGACCAGCACCAGGAGCGCTATCACGAATGCAGCCAATCTACGCACGGGGTACCTCCTTTACGCGTCCGCCTGCGGCAGATCGCGGTGTCAACGTCGCTCCCCCTCTTGCCGAATCCGTCGCTTGTCGTTGTCTTCGTCAGGGTCAATGGCAATCACCGCGGATCGCCTCGCCAACAGGCTTCTATAGACCAGGGTGCCCCCGAGAGCCGCCAGAGCGCCACCGAGTGCGATGATCAGTGGATAGTCGCGGCCATCGCCCACGGGATTTCCACCCTGGGCGGGGAGTTCGGATGCGGCCGCCACGGGCGCACTGACGCCGGACAGGGGCTTGGGCGCAGACACGAGCGGTTTGGGTGTGGGCTGAGAGGTTTGACCCGCTGCCGCTGGGGTGGGCGCCGGGGTGGCGGGCGCGGGCGTCGGCGACGCCGTCTCGGACGGCGCGCCACCCGGGCAGTCCAGGCGGTCCGCCTCATTTCCAGCCGCGTCAAGGATCCTGACGTAGTCTGGGGGCGTCCCGGACCCCCTGAGCACGCTGATGATCTGCCAGAGGTACTGGTTCTCGTTCGGCAGTTCCGTCCCGTGGAACCCGGAGACGATATACGCGCGTTCCTGGGGGTCCAGCGATCCGATCCGGCCGAGGGGCATCTGCTCAGTGGCCTCAGGATCGCTCACGAGCCGCCAGCCGTTCAGGTCAACGGTCGTGTCGCCGGAGTTCTTGATCTGGATGAAGGAAAGCCCGCCCGGGGCGTCCGGGTGCGCCTCGCAGTTCATGGATGGTATCTCCAGGCTCGCGGCGCGAGCGTCCGCGCTATTCAGGACGATGAACCCCGCGACGATGGCAAACGCCGCGATTAGCGTCCGCAAGTAACCTCCCGTTGAGCGAGCGACGCCGACATGACTGGCCGGTCAGTCGCCCTTTTTCAGGCCATCATACATCAAATCCAGCGGTCCGACGCACCGGAAGCACCGGACGGCGGGTTAATTTTCGGTTAGGGCGGGTCGGTGCATACCGCTCCGCCGAACGCCCGCGTGCCGCTGTACGGTGGCATCGGCGGCGCGAGGAAGGCGACGTTGCTGAGGTCCGTGATGTTGATCCAGGCCACGCCGAAAGTCGTGCCAGGGACTACGTCAAAGCGCTCGTTGAAGCCGGCACCGTCCGAGGGATCCGACCCGAACCAGCGAGTGGGCAATATGAACAATGCCAGATCGGAGATGTTAACCTTATCCCCCGAGAACGATCCGTTAGCCGCGAGGTCTGCCGCCCAATGGCTGCTGGGTGGCACCGTCTGACCCACTTCACAACGTCCCAGTATATTGGTGCCGATGTTGAATTCCGCCTCGGAGAAGGAGCCGGCCATCGCGGGGCCTCCCGGGCAGCCGTCATTGACGACTACATCGTCACCGAAGCTGCCGTCCTCATTAAGGCCGTTCCCGCAAAGCGGTGTGCCGCCTTCCGCGGAGTCTGTGTAGCCGTCGCCGTCGTCTTCGGGGTCGCAGGCGTTGCCCATGGAGTCGCCGTCGAAGTTCTCCTGGCCCGGGTTGAATACCATCGGGCAGTTATCTATCACGTCGGGGATCGTGTCGCCGTCGATGTCAGTCGTCGAGCATCCGCCGTCCGCCGCATCCGTGAGCGTATCCCCGTCGTTGTCGACGGCGTCGAGACAGTCGTCAGTGCCGGCGCCGACGCCGTCCCCGACGCCGTTGGTGTTGGGCGATGGGCCCTCGGTGTCGCAGGCGTCTCCAATGGCATCGCCCCCGAGCGGAGGCGGGCCGTCAACGTTTGCCTGGGTCGGGTTGGCGATGCTCGGGCAGTTGTCCACGCCCGTGCATCCGGAGGGACCGGCCGGGGGAGGGGCGGCGTTGCAGAAGCCGTCGCCGTCGGTGTCTACCTGGGCGTCGGAGCAGCCGCTGGCGTCAACGGGTGCCGCCACTGCGGTGCCGGGACAGACGTCCGTCGGTATGGTAACCGAATCGCCATCGGCGTCCATACTGAGCTGGCCAACCTGACGGGAGTTGTTGCGCGGAAAATCGAGGAGAGCCAGCATGTTGACGGGCACTGTCGCCGGTGCGGTGGCCACCGGTGCAAGAGCGTAGTCTGAATTGTTGGCCACCGGGCCGATGAGGTCGGACTCGCGCAGGGCCATGTTGTCGGTGGGGGAGGGCAGAGGGACGGCCGCGGTGCCGACCTCAGAGGGCGCGGTGCCGTAAGCGACGGAGTCGGCGTCCTCGTCCTCAAGGGCCAGGTCTGTGTCACAGCCCTCCCCTTCCCCGGACGCGAACTCTACGCGCCCATTTGGACCTTGCACCGGGTGATCGGGGTCACCGAGGTTGGCACCGACAGTGTTTCCCGTGAACAAGAAGTCGGCCTCGGCGCCGGCGCCGCCTCCCAGCGGGCCGATATTATTCGCGTCGTACTCGGAGGTGGCGACCAAGATGGAATCGCCCATGCTACTGTTCCCGACCATGGTCGGGAAGGTGAAGGTAGCCTTCAGGGTGCCAGCGCTGTCGCGGAATATCAGCGTGTGCGTGCCGACGAGGGGCTGGCCTGGGGAGCACATTCGCAGCTCGACGAATTGAATGGTGTCCACGCCGTTGAATCCGGACATTACGGCGTGGATCCGTATCAAGTGGAAGGCCGCGCTGGCCGGCTGCGCGGACTGAAACAGGAGCAGCGCTCCCAGTACAAGGAACGACGTGGCGAGCAGTCGCACTCTATTCATTTGGCACCCCCCGAATTGGCCGAATTTCCCCCTCGGTGGAATGAGTATAGAGATTCGAGGAGGGGTCTATCAACAGTCTGTACGCTTGAGAGCCTGATTGGGTTCACCAAAAGTTCAGAAATGAACGGCGAAATCCGAACTCATCTGCCCCGCCAATCTTTCGCGTAAACTCCCGTCGTATGCTAGACAGAGAGCCGACCCACCGGAACCAAGGAGTACCAAAGTGCGCAAGCTTACATGGTTTCCCTTACTGATCCTGGCCGTCGCCGCCCTCGCTTTCGGCGCGTGCGGCGGTGACGACGATGACGCCAACGGAGGCGCGGACACCGGTAGCCCGGATGCAGGGGGCGCCGCGGAAACCGCGGAGGTAGAGGCGATGGACTTCGCCTTCACGCCGAAAGCGATCGAGGCTACCGTGGGGGAGACGCTGACGGTCACGTTCGGCAACGTGGGCTCTGCGCCACATACGTTCACAATCGACGAATTCGCCGTGGATCAGGAGCTGGAAGCGGGAGCGGATGCGGTTGAGGTTCCCGTCACGCCGAACGAGATTGGCGAGTTCAACTTCTTCTGCCGCTTCCACAGCCAGATGGTAGGGACGATAACAGTCACACAGTAAAAGTTATCCGCGCCGCCAGCGTGTGCCTTCAGCGCTGTCCTCCAGCGTAATGCCGAGGTCAGCGAGGCGGACGCGGATGCGGTCTGCCAGTTGGAACAGCTTTTGCGCGCGCATTTCATCGCGCAGCTCCACCAGCAGCTCGATGAACGGCGCTGCGGACTGAGCCGCCCCGGGTTCGCGCAGAGTCAGCCCGAGGACGCCTGCTAGCTCGCGGAGCGTACCCTGCGCGTTCGCGATCTCGCGGGTTTCGTCGCGCGCCCGGTTGATTTCGCGAGAGAGGTCGAATAGCGCGGCCAACGCTGCCGGGGTGTTCATGTCGTCGTCCATCGCCTGGATGAAGCGCTCGCGGTAGGACACCGGGTCAACCGCAGGCTCGGCCTCGCCTCCGGGCGTGTTCACGGCCAGCCGCAGGCGCTCGGCGCCGCGTTTGCCGGACTCCAGCGCTTCCTCGTTGTAGTTCAAGGGCGCGCGGTAGTGGGAGGTCAGCACGAACATGCGTAGGCCGTCCGCCCCGTAGCGTTCCAGACCCTGGCGGATGGTGATGATGTTGCCCAGTGACTTGCTCATCTTCTCTTCGCCGAAAGTGAGCCAGCCGTTGTGCATCCAGAAGCGGACGAACGGTTTGACGCCGGTGTACGCCTCGCTCTGGGCGATCTCGTTTTCGTGGTGCGGGAAGATCAGGTCCTGCCCGCCGCCGTGAATGTCGAGCGTCGCGCCCAGGTAGCGATAGGACATCGCGGAGCACTCTATGTGCCAGCCCGGCCGGCCGGGCCCCCACGGGCTTGCCCAGGCGGGCTCACCCGGCTTCGCGCCCTTCCAGAGCGCGAAATCCGCCGGATCGCGCTTCTGCTCGCCCGGCTCCACGCGGGCGCCCGCGATCAGCGCGTCGATGTCCCGCCCGGAGAGCTTGCCGTAGCCCGGGTCGCGCCGGACGTCAAAGTACACGTCGCCGTCCGCAGTGGGATAAGCAAAGCCTTTGTCGATGAGGCGCTGCGTCATCTCGATGATGGTTGGAATCTCCTGGGTGGCGCGCGGATATACGTGCGCAGGCATGACGTTCAAGTCGCGCATCTCCTGCGCGTATTCGTCGATGTACATCTCGGCGACCTGATCGTACGAGAGGCCCTGCTCGTTGGCGCGGGCGATGATGCGATCGTCTATGTCCGTATAGTTCTGGACGTGGCGCACCTTGTAGCCGCGGAACTCCAGGTAGCGGCGGAGCACGTCGAAGAGGATGTAG
Source organism: uncultured Dehalococcoidia bacterium (assembly GCA_964558415.1). Taxonomy (GTDB): domain Bacteria; phylum Chloroflexota; class Dehalococcoidia; order SM23-28-2; family RBG-16-64-32; genus CAZLDI01. The sequence continues at coordinate 6,056 of CAZLDI010000024.1, read as the reverse complement.
CTCATCGCGTGGCCGAGGTGGGAGTGGTCATAAGGGGTGATGCCGCAGACGTAGACCTTCACTTCGTCGCCGGCGGGGGCGAATTCTTCCGTTCGGCGGGACATGGTGTTGTAGAGCTTCACGCGCCGGTCCTCCGGTGGCGGGAGCGGGTTGTGCTGCGGATGGGCCTGACCCACCTCGCCCGCGCCCCAGATCCCTTCGCGAAGAAGTGGCTCGGCGTAAGAGCATCGTGGCCGCTCAGGATGACGGGGAGACCGCCGGCGGGGGCGAACTCTTCCGTTCGGCGGGACATGGTGTTGTAGAGCTTCACGCGGCGGTCCTCCGGTGGCGGGAGCG
>CAZLDI010000024.1:0-5620 GCA_964558415.1 uncultured Dehalococcoidia bacterium | reverse complement strand
CGGCGGGACATGGTGTTGTAGAGCTTCACGCGGCGGTCCTCCGGTGGCGGGAGCGGGTTGTGCTGCGGGTGGGCCTGACCCACCTCGCCCCGGGCACCCCAGATCCCTTCGCGAAGAAGTGGCTCGGCGCAAGAGCATCGTGGCCGCTCAGGATGACAGCAGGACCGCCGGCGGGTGCGAATTCCTCGGTTCGGCGGGACATGGTGTTGTAGAGCTTCACGCGGCGGTCCTCCGGTGGCGGGAGCGTGTTGTGCTGCGGGTGGGCCTGACCCACCTCGCCCCGGGCGCCCCAGATCCCTTCGCGAAGAAGTGGCTCGGCGTAAGAGCATCGTGGCCGCTCAGGATGACAGGGTGAGGGACGGCGGGGGCGAATTCGTCGGTTCGGCGGGACATGGTGTTGTAGAGATTCACGCCTGCTCCCTTGCGGCCGGCTCGGGCGACGCGCCGCCTTTCTTCTCGAGCGCCGCGATGCGGTCCTCTAGCTCCTTGACGTGTTGCTCCAGGTGCTCGATGATGTCCCATTCCGGGTCGGGCAGGCGCATTACCGTGTCGTTGCCGGGATCGCTGAAGGCGACGATGTGACCGGGCACGCCGACGACCGTAGCGTTGGGTGGGACGTTCGTAACGACGACGGAGCCCGCGCCGATCTTGGCGTTTTCGCCGATCGTGACATCGCCGATGATCTTGGCGCCCGCGCCGACGACGACGTTGTTCGAGAGGGTTGGGTGCCGCTTGGTGCGCCGCGTACTGGTGCCGCCGAGGGTGACGTCCTGATGGAGATGGCAGTTGTCGCCGATGATGGTCGTCTCGCCGATGACGAGCCCCATGCCGTGGTCGATGAAGAGGCTTTCGCCGATCTGAGCAGCCGGGTGGATCTCTATTCCGGTGAGGGTGCGGCCAACGTGGGAGACGACGCGCGCGGGCAGCCGCAGCTTCCAACCGTTCAAAGTGTGGGCCAGACGGTGGATCTGGCGCGCGTGAAACCCTGGATAGGTGAGAATTACTTCGAGGGCGCTGCGGGCCGCCGGGTCTTTGTCCCGGGCCGCCTGGATATCCAGTCTAAGGTTGCGTAAGAGCCCCATGAGCCGTGTCCTCCTTCCTGCATGCCTGAATCGCCGCTGATGGCCCCTGTCCGCTGGTGGCGGACGGCAGGGCCGCGGTACAGGCGCAGGCGACGAGGGGATGGCCGCACCGGGGCGGCAGGGACGGCTCCGTGAAACGCATCGAGACTATTATACGGGAAGGAGGAAGGAGGAGCGGGACAGGGCGATCAGGTGTCGTTCAGGAGGGCGACGGCCATGGCGGCGATGCCTTCGCCGCGGCCGATGGCGCCGAGGCCTTCATTGGTGGTGGCTTTAACGTTGACGCGAGTCGGCGATATGGCGAGTGCGCGGGCGATCCGCTCGCGCATGGCGGGCAGGTGCGGGGCGAGGCGAGGCCGTTCGGCGATGACGGTGGAGTCGAGCGACTCGACCTCCATGCCCGCCTCCCGCAAGAGGGTGAGAGTGCGCGAGAGGAGACCGAGGCTGCTGGCGCCTCGCCACTGGGGATCATCCGGGGGGAAGTGAGCGCCGATATCGCCGAGACCCGCCGCCCCGAGAAGCGCGTCGATGATGGCGTGCAAGAGGACGTCGGCGTCACTGTGGCCGGCAAGGCCGGTCTCGCCGTGGAGTTCGACGCCGCCGACGACGAGGCGCCGGCCATCGCCGAAGGGGTGGATGTCGTAGCCGATACCGATGCGCACGGTCAGTCTTACAGAGGGACGCGTGACTGCGTTCGCAGGAGCGCCTCCACCAGCTCGAGGTCCTCGGGCGCCGTCACCTTGAAGTTCGTTCGCGATCCCTCGAAAAGGCGCACCTGCCCACCCAGCTTCTCGACCATAGCCGCGTCGTCCGTCACGTCCTCCGTGATCTCCCTGTGTGCCTGTGCAAGCAGGTCATGCCGGAACACCTGCGGCGTCTGGACCGCCCACAGCCGGCTGCGGTCCAGCGTCCGCACCGCAAGGCGGTCGTCTCCCGCCTCCTTCACAGTATCTGCGAGGCGCATCGCGGGCGCGGCCGCGCCGGTCTCCCGGGCCATCTCCAACCCTCGCTCGATGAGCGCCACCGTCACCAGAGGGCGCGCGCCGTCGTGCACGGCGACCCAGTCGCGGTCACCGAGCGCCTCGATGCCCAGGCGGACGGAGTCCTGCCTCCGCTCGCCGCCCGGGCAGACTGCTGAGACCTTGGTGAAGCCGAGGCGTTCGGCAAGGCTGCGACCGGGTTCTACGTTCGCTGCGGATAGCACGAGAACGATGCGGTCTATGGCGTCGCACTGCTGAAAGGGGGCGATCGCGTGGGCGAGCAGCGGGCGTCCGCAGACGTTGGTGAACAGCTTGTCCGCGCCCTGCATGCGGGTGCCGCTGCCGGCAGCGACGATGACTGCGCCGGTAGTGGTCATGGCCTACGATTGTAGCGGGTTAGATCAGGTGGGCGAAGAGGCCGAAGCCGACGCCACCGAGCGCCGCCATCCAGGTGTCTTTGATGATTTTACCCGCGAGGACCGCCAGGAAGAACCGGCGCAAGGGCATCCTGACGGCGCCGGCCGCGATGCCGACGAGATCGAAGATCGGGTTGGGGACCGTGGACATGAGGAACATGGTCAGGAAGCCGCGGCGCTCCATCCAGCGGTGGACACGCTCGTACTCCGGGCGCTGCTCGATGACGATGCGACCGCCGTAGCCAGCGGCGTAGCCACTGAACTCGCCGATGGCCTCGCCGAGACCGGCTACCAGGCCCACCCAGATGAAGGCGGGGACGCCCAGAAAGTCCTTCAGCAACGCGCCGCCGCTGAAGACGCTGGCGGCGGCGGGGGAGGGGAGAAGGATTGACGCCGCGCCGATCACGTTGATCAGGAAGACGCCCGCGTACCCGTAGCTCTTCAGGTTGCTGATGTCGGCGCTGAAGTAGAAGAAGCCAATGGCGAAGAATGTCAGCAGGAGGGCCACGCCGATGAGCAGCGAGTACTCAAGGCGCCAGGTGAAGCCTCGAGTGGACGCGACGGGTGCCGGGGGCGCCTCGTCCCTCAGGTGCATGACGCCTGCTTGTTCTCCGATGGCCATGTCCATATATAACGAGAGGGGCGAGAGGCTAGCCTCTCGCCCCGCTTAAGGGTCAAACTACAGCCTCTCCTCCGTTCGCCTGCGAGGTTAGCTGACGGGTTCGGCGAGAAGGAGTCCGCCTAGTCCGCCGCCCGGCGGACATTCACCCCGGTCGTTTGGTTCCCCCGCTCCTGCCTGGAGGCAGGATTCGGCGTCTATTCGTCTTCCGCCCCGCACCGTACCAATGCGCTTCCATATCTGTCAAACGCTCGTGTCACAGTGAAGGTTACGCCGGGTCGAGTTTGTTTCGCAAAAACAGGGTGTTGGGGCTTGACATTCGTCGATGAATGAAGCATCATTCAGTTGAATAAATGCCTATTCATCCTCCTGGGCGGCGTTCCCCCGGATGATTGGCGGCGAGGCCATCCGTGCGGGCGTCAAACGGGGCGCCCGCACGGGCATCCGGCGGCGAAGGAGTCCACCATACGTGTCGAGAGTCACCGAAGCCCACCTTGAGGCGCGGCGAAACCAGATACTGGACGCGGCGTGGCAGTGCTTCGCGGAGAGAGGCTACCACGACACGACGATGCAGGACATCGCGACAGCGGCGGGGTTGAGCGCCGGCGCGATCTACCGGTATTTCCCGGGCAAGGTCGAGCTCCTTAAGGCGATGAGCGATCGCAGCATGGAGCATGACCAGGTGCTGGTGGATGGTGCTCGCAACGCGGCCGGGGAGCCGCTCGCCGCGTTGGAGCTGCTTTCCGTGGCGATGCGGGCGTACATGGCGGACCCCGGCTTCGAGACCGCGGCGCGGGTTACCCTGGAGCTGCGACCCGAGTACCTGCGCAACCCGGCTTTGAAGGAAGCCGCGGGCAAGAACCTACGAGCTACGGTTGAGGCGTTTACGAAGCTGATCGGCGAGGCGGAAGACCAGGGATACCTGAAGCCCGGCGTCGATCCGCGCGCACTGGCGGTCCTTTCGATGAGCTTGAACGAGGGGCTGCGACAGTTGCGTTTGATCGACCCAGTGACGTTCGCCCCGGAACAGTGCATCAACTTGCTCCGGCACCTGCTGGTGGAGCCGCGCGGGCCGGCCGGTTCGCCTCCGCGGCGGGCAGTCAGCCGAGCGCAGCGTTCCTGAGCGGCCCAGAGAAGACCGCGATGGACTACAATCCGCTTTTGGCCGAGGTGAAGCTTAACCCGTACCCGTTCTACGCTGAGATGCGTAGAGATCATCCGGTGTATCGGGTGGAGCCGTTCGGCTTCTACGCGATAACGCGCTTCGACGACGTTGTGAACGTGCTCAGGAACCATGCGGTGTTCTCGTCAACGGGCATGGCTACGGTGGGCATTGATGGCGCGGCGTTCCGGACAGTCATCAACACTGATCCGCCCGACCACACCCGCCTGCGCAACATCGTCAATCGCGTGTTCACGCCGCGACGGATCGCGGAGCTGGAGCCGCGCATTGGGCAGATAGTGGACATGCTTATCACCCGCTTCCCGCAAGACACTGAGTTCGATCTGGTGTCTGGACTGGCGATACCGTTGCCGGTCACGGTTATCGCCGAGCTGCTCGGTGTCGAACCCGAGCGAGGCGATGACTTCAAGCGTTGGTCAGACGCCGTGGTCGGCGGCATCGGTGGTCCTGCCGCTGATGGCGATCCGCGGTTCGAGGGGTTCCGCGAGTACTTCGAGACGGCCATCGAGGAGCGCAGGAGGGAACCGCGGGACGACCTGATCAGCACGCTGGTGCGGGCGGAAGCGGAGGAGCAAGCGCTTGGCCCGGACGAAGTGCTGGCGTTCACGGTGCTGTTGCTCATCGCCGGTAACGAGACGACGACTAATCTGATCAGCAACGCCATGCAGGCGTTGCTGGAGCAGCAGGACCAGATGGGCCGGCTGATCGAAGAGCCTTCGCTGATTCCGAACATGCTTGAGGAAGCGCTTCGCTATGACGCCCCGGTGCAGTTCCTGTTCCGACTGGTGATGGAGGATGTGGTCGTCGCCGGGACCAAGATTGCGAAGGGTTCTATGGTGATGCCGGTGTTCGCGTCAGCGAACCGCGACGAACGGCGCTACGCGGACCCCGACCGTTTCGATCTCGCCCGAGATGCGCAGGGTCACGTCGCCTTCGGCCATGGCATTCACTTCTGCCTCGGCGCGCCGCTGGCCCGGTTGGAGGCGCGCATCGCCTTCGAGCGGCTGCTGCCCCTGCTACCGCGCCTGCGCCGTACAGAAACGCCGATCGAGCGGATAGACAATATGCTGCTCCGAGGCCTGAGGCGGTTGCCGCTAACGCTCAGCGGCGTAGCGGCAGCGGCGTCTCACGGATAGATTCCCCGTATCGTCGCTGCCTCCACCACCCGGCCCACGGCCAGCAGCATGGCCGCCTCCCGCAGGGTGACGCCGTGCTCGCGGGCGGACTTGACGACATCTGCGTAGGCGCGGGTGATGATGCGGCGCAGGCGCTCGTTAACTTCGTCCTCCTCCCAGAAGTAGAACTGGAGGTCCTGGACCCACTCGAAGTAGGAGACGATG
>CAZLDI010000023.1:0-39556 GCA_964558415.1 uncultured Dehalococcoidia bacterium | reverse complement strand
CGTGGACTGGGCGCTCAGCCGCGAGCGCTACTGGGGCACGCCGCTGCCGATCTGGAAGTGCGACTCGTGCGGGGCGCACGACGCGATTGGCTCACAGGCGGAGATGCGCGAGCGCGCGGTCGATCCGGCCGCGGTAGATGCGCTCCAAGACCTGCACCGCCCCTACGTGGATCGTATTGAACTCCATTGCCAGCAGTGCAATGGGGTGATGCGACGCTCGCCCGAGGTCATGGACTGCTGGTTCGACTCCGGCGCGATGCCCTACGCCCAATGGGGCTACCCGCGTGGGAACCGCGAGGCGTTCGCCCACAGCTTTCCGGCTGACTTCATCTGCGAGGCCGTGGACCAGACGCGTGGCTGGTTCTACACCCTGCACGCTGAGGCCGCGCTCCTGAACTCAATCGAGGAGGTGCCCGAGGGTATCTCCTACCGCAACGTCATCTGCCTGGGGCTCCTTCTCGACGAAAAGGGCCGCAAGATGAGCAAGAGCCTCGGCAACGTCGTAGAGCCGATGTCCGTGATCGATCAGCACGGAGCCGATGCCCTCCGCTGGTACATCTACACCGCCACGAAGCCCGGCGAGGCGCGGCGCTTCTCCGGCCAGCTCGTCGCCGAATCGTTGCGCCGCTTCCTGTTGACCCTCTGGAACACCTACAGCTTCTTCGTCACCTACGCCAATCTGGACGGATTCGACCCGGCTAAGGCGCCCAAGGGGACGTCCAGCGACCTGGACCGCTGGGTCCTTTCGGAGTTGAACGCCCTGGTTCAAAAGGTGACCGCAGGCCTGGAGCAGTACGACCCGACGACGTCGGGCCGCGCAATTCAGGACTTCGTGGACGACCTTTCGAACTGGTACGTCCGCCGCAGCCGTCGCCGCTTCTGGAAGGGCGGCGAAGACGCGGACTCCCTGGCGGCGTACCACACGCTGTACACCTGTCTCGTCACCGTCGCCAAGTTGATGGCGCCCTTCGCCCCGTTCGTCTCGGAGGCGATCTACCAGAACCTGGTGCTTTCTGTTGGTCCCGATGCCCCGGAGTCGGTGCACCTCGCGCAGTGGCCGGAGGCCGAGCCAGCCGCTATCGACCAGCACCTGATGTCTGAAACGCGACTCGTCATGCGTGTGGTCAGCCTTGGCCGTGCAGCCAGGAGCAAAGCCGGCCTGAAGGTACGGCAGCCGCTCGCGAAGGCCACCTTGTTCGTTCAAACCGTCGCGGAAGCGGACAGCCTGCGCCGCCTCGAGGAACAGATCTTGGACGAGCTGAACGTCAAGGCGCTCGTCCCTCTGGCCCTGCCGGAGGTCTTCAAGGAGCAGTACCAAACCCGGACGCCGATCACGCGGCCTGATGACCTGCTGGCGCGTCTCTCGGAGAACGAGAAGTTATTCGAAGACGAAGCCGGCTACGCCGTTGCCGTGGACGCGCACATCACGCCGGAACTCGCGGACGAAGGCCTGGCGCGAGATATGGTGCACCGCATCCAGAACATGCGCAAGTCCGCCGGGTACGACATCTCCGACCGCATCACGGTATACCACGGCGCTTCGGCGCGGTTGCGCCGGGTGTTCGCCAGCCACGCAGACTACATCCGGAAGGAGACGCTGGCCGAGAACCTGGTGGAAGCTGCGCCTCCGGATGGCGCACATGAGGAGGAGCACGAGATCGGTGGCGAAGCGGTGACGATCGCCGTCCGCCGCGCCTAAACTGCGGGGCGCTCAGCCACGGCTGGACGGGCGCGGGGGTTGACTCCCCGGCCACCGGCTTTCGTATACTTCAACCGATGCAGTTGCAGGAGGTAAAGATGTCCCCACTCGGGGAGACCCTCCAACGCGCGCGGCTTTCCAAGAACGTTACCTTCGAGGATGCTGAGCGCGTTACTCGTATCCCCCGCAAGTATCTCGAAGCGCTGGAGCTCGAAGATTACGGTCGTTTGCCCGCGCCGGTTTATGCCCGCGGGTTCCTTCGCTCTTACGCCAGCTTTCTCGGGCTTGATCCGGCCGAACTGCTGCCGTTTTTCCCTGTAGGCCACGTAGACGAGCCGAAGCTGGATCCGCTGCCCGAACTGAAGGATAGCCGCACCTACGATATGAGCGGCGTTATCGCGATGGCGGTCGTCGGCGTCCTCATCCTCGTTGTGATCGTGCTATACACCGTTGGCCGGGAGGACAGCAGTCCCACCTTCTCAGGTGAGCCGGACGCCTCCGCTGGAAGCCAGAACCCCGACGTGATCGTTCCCCCCGCCACCGACATCGCGCCGGAGAATCTCGGACCTGCTTCCGCGCTTCCTGATCTGGTCGGCCAGACTCTGGTGGACGCGATCTCGATCGTTGAACGGACCGGCGCGACCTACATCGTCGTCTATGTCAGCGAAGGCGATGTCCCCTCCGAGCAGGTCATCGACCAGAGCCCGCCGCCGGACACGGAAGTCGGCGCCGGCGACGCCGTAACGATCATCGCCAGTCGCTAAGCGCGGCCCTCTTGGACATCCAGCCCGTCCAGGACCTCCGTCTCGAAGTCCACGATCTCGGCATCTAACCGCTCCGAGCGAATGAAGTCGATGACGTTCGCCAGGATTTGGTCCGCGTGGCGTCCTTCGTTCGTGACACAGGTGATTCCGATGGACGCTATCTGCCACGAATCTTGATGGTCAATCTCGGCTGCGGACACGTTGAACTTGTTGTGGGTGCGCGCCATCAGCGACTTCAGCACCTGGCGCTTTCCCTTGAGCGAATGGTTCTCAGGCAATCGCAGCGTAACCCGCAGGACGCCGACCATCAGCGGCATCACGCCCGCCCGGAGCACGCTGTAGTGCTGCTCAATGCTCCTGCCCTATCCCGCCGATCTCCGGCAGCGGTGGCAGGTCCTCGGGCTTCTCAAGCCCAAAATGTTCTAGGAAGCGGAATGTCGTGCCGTACAGGTACGGCCGGCCGGGCGTCGTCGCCCGCCCCACTTCCGCTACGAGCCCCCGCATCGTAAGCGAGGCGAGCGCGCGGTCGCAGTTCACTCCTCTGATCGCCTCCAGCGCAGGGCGGCTGACCGGTTGCCTGTAGGCGATTATCGCCAGCGTCTCCAGCGCGGCGTGGGATAGCCGCTGGTGCTCGTCGACGCCCAGGAACTGCTCAACGTAAGACGTGGCCTCCGGGGCCGTGACCATCTGCGCGGCTGATCCTGTGCGCTGGATGCGCAGGCCGCGGCCCTGGTTCGCTTCGGCTAGCCGGTCGATCGCCAGCGACACCTCATCCACCGGGCGCCCCGCCAGCCGTGCGATGACCTGCGCCTCCACCGGCTCGTCGGCGACAAACAGGATGCTCTCGATGATGAGCGGAAGATCGTCTCCGGGATCCGTGCGGTCCATCGCCGCGCCCTAGGAGGGCGGCGGGTCGCTTTCCGGCTGCGTTTCCGGTGCGGCGTCGCCGTCCCTGGGCGCCGGGTCCACCGCCGTCCCTTCCAGCGGGTCCATCACCACCGGCCCTGTGGTGGCCGCATCCGCGGCTGTGCCCATCACCTCGCCCGCGTCCAGGCTGGAAGTTGCCTGCGCGTAAACCGCCTCTGGCGGCCGCGCTACAGACGACGCGACTGGCTGCGTCTTCACGCCGCCGATCGTTACGCGCACCGTGGGCAACCCCGCCACGGGCAGCCCGAGCTCCGTCTGGATCGTATCGACCACTACCCGCGAGCAGTCCTGCGTGATCGTCCCGAAGTTAGTGCCCGCGAGCACGCTGACGTCCAGGCTGCTGGCGATGCCTTTCTCCCGCGTCCACACCTTGGCCGTCGCGCCCGTTACCTCTGACAGGGCGTTCAACGATTCTTCGATCCGGATTCGAAGCTGCTGCGCGGGAACGATTGTGGTTGAGCCGGCCTGCTCAACCCGCAACTCCTTCTCCTCGTCCTCCGGCGCCAGCTCCAGCACAATCAGAAGCAGCGCTAGCACCGCGAGGGCGAGCGCCCCCAGCGTTACGATGAGCTTACCGGCGCTATCGTTGTTTTCATCCATCTCCTGGACAACGTCGCCCAGCGCCTCGATAACGTCGCCCGGCGCCGCCCAGCTCAAGAAGATGACGACGGCCAGTACCACGATGCTGAGCGCCGCGAAGAGAACGATGATGGTCCGGTTGGCGTCGTTGCTCATGAGGGAATCAAGCAGTCCTTCTGGATTTCGCCGGCGACGCCACCGTCTTCAAGCCCGGCGATGCGCGTGGCGACGATCTTGTTCGAAAGGTCACAATCGGCGGAAGTGTATACACGGACGTAGTTAGGGGTCAATCCCTGCCAGCGCCCCTCAATCGCCTCCTCCCACAGCACGTCGAGGGTTTGCCCCACCAGCCCCGCGCCGAACGCGGATGCCGATTCGCGCGCCACCTTGAGCAGCCGGTCGAGCCGCTCGCGCCGGACCTCCGGCGGAAGATGGCCCGGCATCGTCGCCGCCCCAGTGCGCGGTCGTTTCGAGTAGGGGAAGCAGTGCATCGCCGCGAATCCAGTCTCACGGCAGAGCCGGTACGTCGCCTCAAAGTCGGCGCCAGTCTCACCGGGGAAGCCCGCGATCACGTCAGTCGTGACGGCCACGTGCGGGATGCACTCGCGGATTAGTTCAACCGCGCGCCGGTACTGCTCCGCGCTGTAACGGCGGCGCATCGGCTTCAAGACCGCGTCGGACCCGCTCTGGAGCGGCAAGTGGAAGTGGGGACAGAGACGCTGGTCCCGCCACAGGCTCAACAGCTCCGGAGAGATATCCTGCGCCTGTAGAGAGGACAGCCTGATGCGTGGCGCCGACGTCCGCTGCAGCAGCGCTTCCAGCAGCCGGCGCGGGCCCTGTTCTCTCCAACCGAGATCGCGCCCGTAGTTGCCTAGCTGCGTACCCGTCAGCACCACCTCCAGGACACCGTCCGCCTCCCGTGCGCGTACCTGCTCCACGACCGCGTCGACGGGTACACTGCGCTCGCGGCCGCGTGTGTACGGCACGATACAGAATGCGCAGAGTTCGTTGCAGCCCTCCTGGATCTTGATGAATGCGCGAGTCCGCAGAGCGCTGCGTACCGGAGTAGGGCAGCCCGCCGCCGGGTCGCCTCTTACAGCCAAGCGCGTGAGCAGCCACTCTGGGACGGCGTCTTTCTCGCGGCCTGCAATCACCACGTCCGCACCCGTCATCTCAGCGATGTTCGCCGGTGCCGTCTCCGCATAGCAGCCGGTCAACACGATGCGGGCGGCGGGCGAGAGCCGCCGCGCGAGGCGCACCATGTGCCGCGCCTTGCGGTCAGCTACGTGCGTCACTGAGCACGAGTTGATGACGAAGGCATCCGCGCCGCGCTCGGGCCGGTCGACGACGCGCACGCCCTCGCCGATGAGCCGTCGCGCGATCATCTCGGAGTCTGATTGATTGAGCTTGCAGCCCAGCGTGACTACTGCAACAGTAGGTTGTCTTTCAGGCACGTCGCCATGATAGCGCCCACCGGCTGGTACTGTGTAGGGGCGACCCTCGCGATCGCCCTGGCGCGGTCATCCCCGCGGTTAAGCCCCGCAGTGCGAGTAACCGCAGACGGGGCAGGTCGCGCAGCCCTCGCCGTGGACCAGCGGGCCACCGCAGTCGGGGCAACGGGCGTGCCGGTAGATCTGGAGACGGAGCTGAGTCGCGGTCTTCGTGGCCATTACCATCACCTCAGAAACAGAACTGTTGTGCTAATACTATTAGCACGCACGTTCTGTTGTCAAGCGGCTAGCGTCCCCGGGCCGTCGCCGGTGCTCCGCGCGTGATAACATGCGCGCCGTCATGCGTATCGTCGTCGCCCCGCAAGAGTTCAAGGGTACTCTCACATCACAGGAGGCGGCCACTGCGATCGCGCTCGGCGCTCGGCAGGCCGCGCCAAACGCGCGCATTGATCTCGTCCCGCTCTCCGACGGCGGCCCGGACCTGGCGAGCGTGGTCCTGGCGTCTGCGCCCGGCAGGCACATAGTCGCGAAAGTGACGGACCCGCTCTCGCGGCCTGTGGACGCCGGATTGGCGCTACTGGACGGTGGGACTGCCGTGATCGAGATGGCCGCCGCGGCGGGCCTCAAGCTTCTCTCTCCGGCGGAGATGAACCCCGGCATCACGACGACTCGTGGCGTCGGCGAGCTGATCGTCGCTGCCCTTGACGCTGGCTGCCCGCGCATCATCGTCGGTTGCGGCGGTAGCGCGACTAACGACGGCGGTGCGGGAATGGCCTCGGCGCTGGGTGTGCGTCTCCTGGACGATCGGGCGCGTGATCTGCCGCCCGGCGGCGCTGCCCTGGTACGGCTCGACCGTATCGACGCATCCGCGCTCGAACCTCGCCTGCGCGAGACAGAGGTCATTGCCGCGACCGACGTGACGAACCCCCTCTGCGGGCCGGAAGGCGCGTCGCTCGTTTACGGGCCTCAGAAAGGCGCATCGCCGGATTTGGCCCGCGAGTTGGATGCCGCCCTCGCCCACTACGCAGAGGTCATCGAGCGCGATATCGGCGTCTCCGTGGCTAGTGCGCCCGGCGCCGGTGCGGCGGGTGGGCTGGGCGCAGGGCTCATCGCCTTCTGCTCGGCGAGGGTCCGCTCGGGGTTCGAAGTGGTGGCGGAGATCGTCGGCCTGGAGGGGCGCATACGGGGCGCCGATCTCGTCCTTACCGGCGAAGGTCGCCTCGACGCCCAGACCGCCTACGGCAAAGTGGTCGCCCGTGTCGCGGCCATGGCGCGAGGCTGCGGGGTGCCAGTAATAGTGATACCCGGTTCGCTTGGAGAGGGCTGGGAGGATGTGCTTCCGAGCTCGATGGTTGAACCGGTCGCCGGCCCGGAATCCATGGCAGCGGGCGACGCGGCAGGGCCACTAGCGGTAGCGGCCCGACGAGCTGTGCAGGCTTGGCTCGGCGCCGCCCGCTAGACGCTACTCAGGTTCGCGTGGCCGGAACAGGTGGACGAACACCAACGCCGCGAGAGTGCTTGCGCCTGCCAGCGGCAGGAAGACGCTCTCGAAGCTGAAGTCGTCGGTCGCTAGCCAGTGGTACAGGTGCGCCGCGATCGCCGCTCCTTGCTCGATTAGCGCGAGCCAGAAGATGCCTCGAAAGCGGTCGGGGTCTCGCCAGCAGTAGAGGTAAAGTACTGCCAGCGGTATCGCCTCCCAACCCAGCGCGCGGCCGCCAAACACGCCGTCAAGCTCCAGTTCGCCCTGGGCATGGTTCTCCAGGAACAACGCGTTACTGGTGAACAGCTCCGTCAAGAACCCGAGGACCGCCCAACCGGCCAGCAGCAGAAGCATGATACGCGGCCGCTGCACAAACTCCAGAAACGCGTTCCCGCCTTCATCCACCGGCCGCTCTTCAGCCATCGCGGACATGCGTCGCCTCCTTTAGCCCACGCCCAGGTCGCGCAGGTGCTTCTCGTCCATCCCGAGGTAATGCCCGATCTCGTGCAGCAGCGTCTTCTTCGCCTGCTCCACCATCTCTGCCTCTGTTTTACAGTAACGCTCGTGGGTACGCTGATAGATAATGATCACGTCCGGCGGGACCAGTGAATACCCCTGTCCGCGTCGGGGCAGGCTCACCCCCATGTAGATGCCGAACAGGTCCCCACCATGGTGGAGGCCCGCGCGCCGGAGCTCACCGTAGGTCGGGCGCCAGCGTACCTGGATGTCGACGTTGTGCAGCGCGTCGCGGAACTGCTGTGGCAACTCGTCGAGAGCGCGCTGGATAATCGCCTGAAACTCGCTGCGCTTCATCTGTGAGGTATTTTAGCAGCGGGCGAGGAGCTACTCGCCGGGCCGTCCTACGCTAGAGCGTCAGCGATCGCCGCGTAGCCCTCACGGGCACTGGGGTAACGCGGCTGCCATCCCGTCGCCTGCTTGAACCGCGCGTTCGAGACGCGATGCGAGCTCAGCACATAGGTCGCCGGTCCTCCGGCCAGCAGCTTGAAGAGCCATACGGGCACTCGGCGCCCCGCCTTGAAGCCAAATGCGTCCGTTAGCGACGCCGTATATTGTCGCATCGGGAGCGGCTCGTCATCGCAGACGTTATAGGCGCCGCCTGGGGCTGCCAGCGCCGCGACCGTTGCGGACGCTGCGTCGCCCACGTGTATCGAGGAAACGTAGTTCGCTCCCCTCCCCGGAACAGGCAGCAGGCGCCGTCGCGCCAGGTTGATCGAGTCCAGTGTCGACTGTGCGTGGTGCGCGTAGAAGGCTCCGTATCGGAGGATCACCGCCTTCCCGCCGCCCTAGGCGAGGCGTGCCGCCTGGCGTTCACCGTCCATCATGCTGTCTAACGAAAACCAGGCCAGCGACACAGGAGATTCCTCGTCCAGCCAGCCGTCGCCGCCATCCGCGTAAAGGAACGTGATCGACTCCAGCACCAGCGTCCTCACTCCCCCAGCCTGCGCGGCGTCGACCAGGATGCGCGTCGCCTCCCGTCGCAGGCGGTCATTCTCCTTCCACGCGCCTTTCCAGCGCAGGCGTGTAAGCGGTGGGATCTTCGTCGCAATGTGCAGCACGGCGTCGCAGCCGCTGACTGCGTCCCGCATCGCCTCTGAGTCGAACAGGTCCGCGGCGACGGGCTCGGCCCCTAGCGACCGAACGAACTCGGCCTTCACCGGGCCTCGGGCCAACGCTCGCACGCGGTGCCCGGCTTCGACGAGCGCTTTGACGGTGGGGCGACCCAGTACCCCGGTTGCCCCGCGACGAAGACGTTCAGGGGGCCTTACCGAAACGCCGGGATCACTTCGCTCGAGAAGCGTCGCAGCGATTCGCGATGAATACGCGGCCACTGCGCCAGCATGAACTCCTGCACGCCCACGTCAACATATGTCTGCACCTGCTGCTTGACCTCCCCCACGGAACCGATGAGTAGCGAGCGCGCGACCTGATCCTCGCTACGGCTGGTGGCGACGGAGACGCCCTGGAGGACGCGTTGCTTGAACGCCGGGTCTTCGGTCAGGAACAGTGGGATCTGAGTCGTTCGCCTGATCGCTGCCGGGTCACGCCCCACATCACGGCAGTGTTGATCGAGGACTTGCAGCTTGTGCGCCACTTCCTCCGGCGTGCCGGATACGTTGCAGGCGTCTGCGTACTTCGCGACCGTCAGCAGGGTTCGTTTCTCCCCACCGCCTCCGATCAGTATCGGAGGGTGGGGGCTCTGGACGTTCGGCGGGTTGTACGGAGGCTGGTCCAGCTCGTAGTAGCGCCCGTGGAACGAAGGAGTCGGCTCGGTCCACAGCAGCTTGATCACCTGCGTCGCCTCGTCCAAGCGTTCCAGCCGCTCCCGCGTGGTGTGGAGGGGAATTCCGTAAACCGCGTGCTCGTACGTGTGCCAGGCCGCGCCCAGGCCAAACTCCAGCCGCCCGCCGGAGATGTGGTCAACCGTCGTCCCCTGCTTCGCCAGCACCGCCGGATGCCGGTAGGTGTTCCCGCTCACGATTATTCCCAGCCGCACGCGGGAAGTCGCATGCGCCAGCGCCGCGAGGAGCGTCCATCCCTCCATGTGCGGCCCCTCCGCCCCGAACGCCGTCCCGAACCCGGTCACGAAGTGATCGTTCAGCCACAAGCTGTCGAAGTTGGAATCGCTGTCCAGCTCCTGCCAGACCGCGAGCAGGTCCTCCCAGGCGGTCCCGCCCTGGCCCAGAGCGGCCCCGAATTTGATATCAGCCATGCTGCACCTCCAACCATCCGGTCGTCCTGGCCGGCCGGTTATGTTTTCGCATCTTCGATCCCTAACTGTTGCTTGTAGTCCGCTTCCAGCGCGGCGATCGACCCCATCTGCAAGAACGTCGTCGTCGGGCACTGCACCACCATCCGCATCACATCGACCGGGACCGCGCCCTGCGGGGCATCCCCGATCACGTTCTGCTCACGGAGGCGATCGAGGTCTTCGTCGCTCAGGCCCAGCTCACCCTGCAGTATCTCCCGGTTGTGCTGCCCCAGAGCCGGCGCCGGCCGGGCGCTGTCCGGCCTGAAAGCCGAGAAATGCGCCCCCAGCTGCCGCGAGACCGGGCGCCTACCGGCAGCCGGCTGATCGATCATATCGAAGAACCCCCGCTCGCGCAGATGTGGGTCCAGGAGCACTTGCTTGTGGTTGTGTACCGCCGCCGCGATGACGCCCGCGCTCTGGAGCAGCCGCATCGCCACCGTCTGGTCCTGCCCGCGCGCCCATGCCGCGATCATCTCGTCCAGCGTGTCGTGATGGCGGAATCGCCCCAGAACGTCCGAGAACCGGGCGTCCGCCGCCCATTCCGCCTGCCCGATCGCCTCGCAGAACGCCGCCCACTCCTCGTCGTTGCGGACCGTCAACACCATCCACGCGTCCTCGCCTGCGCACGGATAGCACCCCTGCGGCGCGTACCAGTAGCTGCGGTTTCCCATGCGCGGCGGCAGTCGGCCGTTTAGCGCGTACTCCATGATGGCGTATCCCGCCACCGGAATCGCCGCCTCTTGCTCCGACAGGTCGATGTACTGGCCGCTGCCTGTGCGCCGGCGGTAGTGGAGCGCCGCCAGCACAGCGCCCGCGCCGACGATGCCGGAGTACGGGTCGGTGAACGAGATACCGGTGCGCAAGGGCGGGCCATCGCGATAGCCCGTGATGGAGGAGAGCCCCGCCGCCGGCTCCAACCCCATCCCGTAGGCCGTGAAATCGCGCCAAGGCCCGGTCTGACCGTAGCCGGAGAGGCTGATCATGATGACATTCGGGTTCATCTTCCTCAGCGATTCGTAATCCAGGCCGAACTTCGCCATTACCCGTGGCGTGAAGCTCTCCGCCACGACATCGGCCGAGGGCACCAGGCGCTTCAGCAGTTCCACTCCCTCCGGATCGTTGAAGTCCAGGGTGAGCGAGCGCTTGCCGCCGTTGCGCAAAGGGAAGTAGCCGGCGTTGTTCCAGTAGTCGCCGCTGCTGTCGTTATCCGGCATCACGAAGTTGCGCGTAATGTCCGCTCGCTTCAGCCCCTCCACCTTGATCACATCCGCGCCCAGGTCGGAGAGGGTCCGCGTGCACGTTGGCCCCGCGTAGACCTGCGTCAGATCAAGCACACGGATGCCTGAGAGCGGCAGCTGGCCAGCAGCGCTCATGGCGGCACCCGTTGCAGGCCAGGGGTCATTGGAAATGGACCTTTCGTCAGCGGACCCTTCAGGCCGGCCCCGATCCGGCGGTGCAATGGCGCCACTAGCCCGTCGTTATACTGCGCATTCATGCCAAACAGCGATTCCGCCTGCCGATACAGCCGGACCGCCTTCTCGCGGTCCCCAAGCCGGTCAGCGACGACGGCGGCGGCCACAACAGCGTTGATGCGGACGTCAAACGGGACGCCGTCTCCGTCCAGCCCGTCCAGCATCGCGTCTGCCTCAGCTAGCCTTCCCATCGTCCACCGCGCTCTGGCGCGCGCCCACGCCAGCCGGTGGGGCTCCACCAGTTCCTCGCCGCTCGCCGCCAGGCCATCCCAGAACGCGCCGGCCGCCTCAACCTCCCCCTCATCGAAGAGGCGCATCGCTTTGCGCAGCTCCCCGATGACCAACCCCTCGCGCGCCATTTCAGGGCCGCCGAATCCGGGATCTGCGGGCAGGGTCTTAGTGGCTGGCCCAACCCCGTTCGGCGAAAGGGCGACGAGCTCCCCAAACGGCGCCAGTGGCTGTCTGGCCGTGGAATGCCATAGCGTCCTCGACGTGGGATGCATGATGACGCTGTGGAACGCGGAGGGGTTTGCGATCACCGACTCATTTACGAACCGGCTAGTGGATCGGTCGCGCAGGATGTGAGAGGCCGCCGTGGGGTCCAGCGTTCCGAGCCGCGCGGTCACTGCCGCCTCCATCGCCGTCCGTCTGGTAAATGAGTCCAGCGACCGTCCACGGTCGTGCTTGACCATCTTCTCCGTCCGCGCGTGGTTCGACTGCGCAAGCCAGTCGACGTCCGGCCGGAAGACCTCGCAATCGCCGGGCGTACACTCCAGCATCGCGATGTTGCCGCCGGCATCCGCCAGCGTAATGAATCCCGAAATACCGCGGTTCGGGCTCTCGGTGATGATCTTGACCCCCTCTTCCACCGAGGTTGCCCGCTGGAGCACGCGGCGATACGGCCAGCGCGGCCGGCCCAGCGCCAGTATCTGGTCCGCGTTGAAGAAGTTCAGTCCCAGCGCCACGCCCGAAGCGTTGAGCCCCGCGGCTCCCGACGGCGTGAGCGGCCAGCCCGCGACGACGTGCGACTGGTCCCCGTTGTCCGGGTCGTAGTGGATCACCAGCGGTGGTCGCTTGCCGTAGCGGTCCGGCCAGTCCGAATTCTTGGCCAGGATGGCGTTCCCATCTCGCGTCGCGGTTCGGGTCGCCACGAAAGTTGTCGTTGCCCCACCCAGGCTGCCGTATACGCCGCGCCAGGCAGCGGACGCGGAGACCCCCAGCCCATCGCTAAAGCCCAGTATCTCGTCGTAAGTCCCACTATCGTCGTAGCGCGGGCCGGCCGTCATCCAGAACCGCGGCAGGAACCGGTCCGCGATCGACGCGAGCACACCGAACCCCGACAGCAGGAGCCTCCAATCGGCACGGTGAAGCTCGTAGATATTCCGCGCCAGCGGGCCCAGAAGCTCGATCTGCTGCCGGCCCATCTCGCGGTAGGACCCATAGAGGTGCAATACGATGAGGTCGCCAACGTCCTCTCGGCGTGGCAGGTCCGTTGCTCTTGTGGCTGCGTCCACGCTCACGTGATCCCTCGCTCGCGCAGGATCCGCTGGTCTCCGGCGTCGTACCCCACCTCCGCCAGCACCTCCTCGTTGTGCTCACCCAGTAGAGGCGAGCGGCCCGGACGCAGCGGTGTCGCCGACATCTGAAACGGCAGCGCAGCAGTCGGGACCTTCCCCAGTTCCGGGTGCTCTACCTCCTGAAAAAAGCCGCGCTCCCGCAGGTGTTCGTCCTCCAGCAGCATCCTGGCGTCCATCACCGCAGCGAACGGCATGCGCAGCTCTTGCGCGCGGGTCAGCAGGTCCTGCCAGTCGTGCTCCTTCAGATACGGCAGGAAAATCTCTTCGAACTGCCTCCAGTTGATCGTGCGCAACCAGAGGTTGATGAAGAGCGGGTCGGACTCGAGTTCCGGCTGCTCGATCAGGATCGCCATCATCAGCGGGAACCCGGTCGCCCCGCCGATGGCGGTGATGTAGCCGTCGCGGCACGCGAATATCTCGCTCGGGTACGTCGGAATGTGGTGTCGCGAGTAAAACCGCTTGCGGATCGCGCCCAGGTACGAATACATCGTGGTGTTGTACTCGTCTGCGCAGCCCAGCGCCTCCAGCATCGAGACGTCGACATGCTGCCCGGCGCCGGTCTGAGCCCTGTGCTCCAGCGCCGCCAGGACCGCGACCCAGGCGTGCAGACCCCCGAAGTACTCCGCCGGCTCGCCGCCGGTGCTCAGCGGTTCTCTGTCCGGGTCCCCGGTGACGTACATCAGCCCGGACAGCGCCATCACCGCGAGCGAGTTGCCCTTGAATGTGCTGTACGGCCCTGTCTGACCAAACGGCGTCACCGAACAGTAGACCAGATCCGGCAAGGCGTTCTTCAGGTCGTGGAAGCCGAGGCCGAGCGCCGCCATGTGTCCGGCAGCGTAACTCTCGACCAGGACGTCGGCGTTCGCCAGCAGTTTTCGTAGCACGACACGGCCGCTCTCCGTCCCGATATCCAGCGTGACGCTCTTCTTATTGCCGTTGAGGTGGAGAAAGAGGCCGCCCCTGTCATGGTGCGGGACGTCGTCGTGGAATGGGCCCAGCCGGCGCGCGTAGTCGCCCACCGGTGGCTCGACCTTGATCACCTCTGCGCCGAGGTCGGCGAGGAGGCGCGTGCAATACGGGCCGGCGATTCCCTGCGATAGATCAACGACGCGCGTGCCTTCGAGGGCGAGTTCAGCCAAGCGATCGGGCCTCCGGAGAGTAGTCTGGGCGCGATGATACTACACGTGCGGACCGAGAACCAATCGGGAGAGACGCGCGCCCGGCGGTTAAGGCGTCGTCGCTGTTGCGACGTTGGACCAGGCGGAGTTGTTAGGCCCTTCGTACGCAAGCACGCGGTAGTGGTACGTGGCGCCGGAGGTCAAGCCGTTGTTGGTGTAGGAAGTTGTGTTCGGGCCGAAGATGCCCACCTGCGTGAAGTTGACCCCGTCCGTCGAGCGCTCCAGCCTGAAGCCGCCTTCGTTCGTCGCGTTGTCAGTCCACGTCAGCGCGATGCGCGTCTTGGACAGCGCGTTGGCAACGAGGTTCGAAGGCGCGCTCGAGAGCGCCAGCGTCGTCTGCGTCGCGACGTTCGAATAAACCGAGTCGTTAGGGCCGTCGTAGGCGCGCACTCGGTAGTGGTACGTCGTCGCCGCCGGGAGGTTCGTGTTGGCGT
The DNA here is from genome assembly GCA_964558415.1 of uncultured Dehalococcoidia bacterium. Classification (GTDB taxonomy): domain Bacteria; phylum Chloroflexota; class Dehalococcoidia; order SM23-28-2; family RBG-16-64-32; genus CAZLDI01. The sequence continues at coordinate 25,225 of CAZLDI010000023.1, read as the reverse complement.
ATGAGGTTGTGTTTGCCAGCAGAAGTGCGATCTGCGCGAAGTTCACACCATCGGACGAGCGTTCGAGCTTGAATCCGGCCTCAGTCGTCGCGTTGTCCGTCCAGGCCAGGTTGATCCGGCTCGACGAAACCGCTGTCGCCGTCAGATTTGTCGGCGCCGCCACCGCGCCCTGCGTGGTCGCGCTCGCGACGTTCGAGTACGACGAGTTGTTCGCACCCTCATACGCTCGCACGCGGTAGTAGTAGGTGGTGTTGGCGATCAGGCTGGTGTTCGAGTACGAGGTCGTGTTCGCCGCCAGCGTCGCGATCTGCGTGTAGGTGGCGCCATCTGTCCCGCGCTCCAGCTTGAAGCCGCTCTCGTTGTTGGCGTTGTCCGTCCAGGCCAGGTTGATTCGGCTTGATGAAACCGCTGTCGCGACCAGGTTGCTCGGCGCCGCCGGCAGTGGCTTGGTCGTCGCCGATGCCGTGTTCGAGTAGGCGGAATCATTCGGCGTGTCATAGGCGCGCACGCGATAGTAGTACAACGTACCCGGCGCGAGCGCCGAGTTCGAATAAGCGGTGGCGTTCGCCAGGAGCGTTCCGATCTGCGCGAAGCTGACGTTGTCCGACGAGCGTTCTAGCTTGAACCCCGCCTCGTACGTCGAGTTGTCCTTCCACGTCAGGTTGATCTGGCTCGACGATACGGCGGTGGCCGCCAGGTTCGATGGCGCCGCAGGCGGCGGGAACGTGGTCGCCGTCGATGGATTCGAGTAGGCCGAGTGGTTCGGGCCGTCGTAAGAGCGCACCCGGTAAGTGAACGAAGTGCTCGCCGCGAGGCTCGAATTTGGATAAGAGGTCGTGTTAGCGAGCAGGATCGCGATCTGGGTGAAGTTCACGCCGTCCGTCGAGCGCTCCACCTTGAAACCCGTCTCATTCGTCGCGTTGTCCGTCCACGCGAGGTTGATCCTGCTCGAAGATACAGCCGTCGCCGTCAGGTTGCTCGGCGCCGCCGGCCCGGGCTGCGTCGCTGCGATCGCCACGTTGGAGTACGCGGAGTGGTCCGGCGTCTTGTAGGCGCGTGCGCGGTAATAGAACGTCGTCCCCGCTGCCAGGTTCGTGTTTGCGTACGAGATCGTGTTCGCGGGTAATATCGCGATCTGCGTGTATATCTGGCCGTCGTTCGAGCGCTCCAGCTTGTAACCGGTCTCGGCGGTCGCGTTGTCCGTCCAGGCCACGTTGATGCGGCTGGACGACACCGCCACCGCGGTCAGGTTCGTCGGCGCGTTCAGACCCGGCGGGTTGATCGCTGGAGGCTTCGGCACGCCCTTCAGAGACGCCAGGGCGCCCGCGGCATCCAGGACGCCCCAGCCGTAGTCCTGGTCCCATCCTGCCGCTCCTTTGTCCCGCGCCGTGCTTTGCATCAACGAGCGCACCTGGTCCGGCGATAACGACGCATCTTCGCCCAGCAGTAGCGCAGCCGTGCCGGCGACGTGTGGAGAGGCCATAGACGTGCCGGAGTTGTATACGTTGCAGAACGTGCCGTACGCGTTAATCAGCAGCAGGATGATCGCGTCATAGCAGAAGCTCTGTTGCAGGACACCGTCGACGTAGCCGTCCCCACTCTGGTCGATCGTCGGATCGCCGCCCGGCGCGGTGATGTCCAGCGCCGCGCCGTGGTTCGAGTAGAACGTGACGCCCGCATCGAAGCGTGTCGCGCCGACCGCGATCACCGTCGGGTGCGCCGCGGGACAGAGCACCGTGCCCCCGCCGTCGTTTCCGGCTGCCGCCACAACCGTTACGCCGTGCGCGTCCGCGTAGTCGAGCGCGGCATTCATGCCTACGATCTCGGTGCAGACGTCGCCGTTGGCGTCCGGCGACCCGGAACCCGGCCAGCCGAGGCTCATGTTGATCACGTCCGCGCCGTTGTCTACCGCGTAGTGGATCGCCTCTACGATGTCGTAGTCGTTGCCGTTTCCCGCGTAGTCCATTGCCTTCAGCGGCATGATCGCCGCGTTCCGGGCCGTCCCGGCCATTCCCAGAGCATTGTTCGTGCTCTGCGCTATCGTCCCGGCCACGTGGCTTCCATGACCGTGGTCGTCGTTGGCGTGCGCATCATCGTTCGCGAAGTCGTACGGCAGGACGAACTGCGTCGTCGCGAAGTCGGGCGCTCGCTTGAAAGTCTGCGGGTACGTACCCAACTGCCCGTTGTAGTCCTCGTAGGCGACGCCCGTGTCGATGATGGCTACTGTTACGCCAAGGCCGCGATTCGGCGCCAGGTCCCAGGCCACGTCACCCCAGATGCCGCCCTCGTTGTTGCTCCGCATGTGCCACTGATACGGGAAGCTCGGGTCGTCCGGCGTGTCAAGGATGTGCGCAATCCGGCTCACGCCGGCTTCCGCCACCAGCGGGCTGGCTCTCAGCGTCGCGAGCACCAGCTCTTGCGAGGCGCCCGGCGGCAGCTCAAACGCGCGTAATCCAGAGCGCGAGCGGTGATACCGCTGGCGCAGGCCGAGCGCCCCCGTCAGCGCGCCGGCTGTGCGATTCGGGACGCCTTCTTTGAAACGCACCGTGATCTGGCCCGGAACTACGTCCGCCGCCGCCTCCTCCACGGACGTGCGCTCGAGGGTACCGGGGCGAGGATTGTCCGCTTCAGACGTGGGTGGGCTGGTATAGAGCGCTGCCATGAGCGCGACGATCAGCGTTAGCAGGGTAAAGAGTATCCTGGGCATAGGGTGACTCAGTATATCAAACCATCGGGGCGCGAGAACATTACACATTATGGACGCACGATAGCCCCACCGGTTACGGCGCGACCGCTCGGCTGCTAGAATTCGATTCCGGAGCAGATGTCAATGCGGAGCTTGAAGTTCGAGCAGCAGGGCGCAATCGCGCGTGTCACGGTGGGGCGTGGCGATGGTCTGAACGCCATCGACGCGGAGACTGTGCGCGAGCTGGCTTCCATCTGCGAGGCAGTCCGAGGCGACGACGACGCACGCGTCGTTCTGCTCACCGGCGCAGGCGACGTATTCTCGCACGGGTGGGACCTTGAGTCGGTCTGCGATTCTTCTGAAAGTAGCCTTGCTGTCGATCCGTTCGGCTGCCTCTCCGCGCTGCCGAAGCCCGTCGTCTGCGCGCTCAACGGGGACGCCCTCGGCGCCGGCCTCGAGCTGGCGCTGGCCTGCGACGTGCGGGTCGCGGCTCAGGGCGCACAATTCGGTCTGCCGTACGTCTCGCTCGGTCTGGTCCCATTCGGCGGAGGAACTCAGCGACTCCCCCGGCTGATAGGCAAGGCGCGTGCCCTTGAAATGATCCTGACGGGCGAGCCAGTGGAAGCGCGGGAAGCGCTGCGCATCGGGCTGGTGAGCGCCGTCGTGCCGCGCGACCAGCTGATCAGCGAGGCGGAACGCATAGCCAACCGCATCGCGGAGCGCGGGCCGCTGGCGGTACAGTACGCAAAGGAGGCCGTTTCGCGCGGCACAGAGATGCCCCTGGACCAGGCCCTGCGCTACGAGACCGACCTCACGGTGATCCTCCAAACGACTGAAGACCGGGCGGAGGGCGTGCGCGCCTTCCTGGAGAAGCGCGAGCCGAAATTCAACGGCCGATGAGATGGATGTCATTCTAGAGTGTTGGATGCCGCAGGCAGTCGGTTCACGCTCCTGGCGGTGACGACACAACCAGGAAAGGCTACAGCATGCAGATAGTGCTCGAAGTAGATGAGGCCCACTCGCTGATGAGCGTGACCACGTCTTACGTGATCGATAACGCCGGTCTGTCACAGGACGGTAAGCAGAAGGTGCGCAAATGGCGCACTGACCGCGCCGCCGGGACCGTCGAAATGGACGCGCTCGCGGTCGCGATGAACCGCGCGCTCGGGACGAGGATCGACGAGAAGACGACCCGCATGGTCCGCCAGAAGGGCCGCTACATCTCGACCAAGGGAGCGCGTCGATGAATCTCGAACTCGAAACGGAGGAGGCGCGGGAGCTACTCGTGCTGATCGCGGACCGGCTGCTGGAGGAAGGCGGCCTGGGCGACGAAGACCGCGCGACCCTCCGCCGCTGGCGCAGCGAGTCGATGAAGCCGGGCTCGGACGGCATGCGGGAGCTGACGGTCAAGGTGAACGCCGACATCGATCGCGCGCTGAAGACGAAGGAAAAGAGCGCCGTGATGAAGCCCGACTGGAGATAGCCGAAAAAACCTGTAGCGGAGTGTCTTCAGGCCTCCAAACGGGCAACTTCCAGGTACACGCCATGACGACTAGCGACACTATCGTCTTCGAGAAACACCCCGGCGGCATCGCCTGGCTGACGCTGAACAGGCCGGAGGTGCTGAACGCGATCAACATGGCGATGCGCGATCAGCTCTGGGACATGATGCACGCCGCTCAAGACGACCCGGACGTTCGCGCGGTGGTCTTCAGGGGCGCAGGAGACCGCGCCTTCTCCGCGGGCGCGGATATCAGCGAGTTCGGGACTGCGCCCTCGTTTGCGGAGTCCCGCCGGGCCCGGCGGGAGCGCGACCTCTGGGGCTTCATGCTCTCGCTAAATAAGGTGCTGATCGCGGCCATTCACGGATACGCACTCGGCGCCGGGATCGAACTCCCGATGTGCTGCGACTTGCGCATCGCCTCGGAGGACGCGCAGATGGGGCTGCCGGAAGTGAGCCTCGGCTACATCCCCTCCGCCGGCGGTACGCAGACCCTCCCCCGGCATATCCCTCCCGGCATCGCGATGCAGATGATCCTTACCGGCGACCTAATCGACGCGCAGACCGCGTATCAGTATGGTCTCGTGAACCACGTCGTCCCTCGCGAGCGTCTGTATGAGGAGGCGGAGTCTTTCGCACGGAAGGTACTGTCGCACCCTCCGCTCGCGCTGCGGCTGGCGAAGCGCGCGGCCCTCGAGGGGTTGGAAATGCCGCTGGCGCACGGGCTGGCGCTGGAGCGGCGACTGGCGGTCCGAGCGCTCGCGTCGCCGGACGGCCGGGAGGGCGTGCGGGCGCATGTTGAAGGGCGTGCTCCCAGTTTCGCTCGACACTGATACCGATATGAACGCCTGGCGGCTGACGGACCCCCTCCGCTGGAGCTGGTGGCTGCGCATCGGCGTCGGCGTCCCCCTGATCCTCGGGATCATCCTCGCGCTCAGCGTGGTGATCTCGTGGCTGACCGGCGATGGCTACGTTCAGCCGGCGGAGCTCGACGCGGGTCCCGCCGCCGGCTACGAGGTCGGCGCTCCGCGGTACTTTGAAGAGCAGCGACTGTGGGTGGTGCGGCTAGGAGAGGGTTTCGTCGCTCTAAACGATAGAGGCACCAGTTCCGCGTGCACCGTGCCCTGGCGCCCCGACCTCGATTTCCAGGGCCGCAAGGGCTGGTTCCGCGACGCCTGCGACGGCTCCCTGTATGACGCGAGCGGCGCTTGCTTCGATGGTCCCTGTATTGACGGGCTGCGTCGATATCGAGTCGAGGCGAGCGGTGCCACGGTGATCGTAGATTTACGTGAGTTGTCGGCCGGTCCGCGGCGGAAATAGTGACCAATAGCGTGACGGAGCCTCCCGGGTATGGTTAGCGACCGCCCCCTCCCTCCAGCCTTCCTCGCCCGCATCCGCTCGCTCGAAGCCGCCTACCTCGCGCACGACGACCCCATCCGCCAGTCCGGCTTCGGCGGCGGCGCACGGCGCTGGCGGGCTGAGCGAGAGCCCATCCTGCACGCCATCGCAAGTGACTCCTCGGTTTGTTCAGAAATCCCTTGCGACCTGCTAGACATTGGCTGCGCTAACGGATATCTTCTGGAATGCCTTATGGAGTGGGCACGGGTGTGCGGCCCCGTGCTCACCCCATGGGGGCTCGACTTCAACCCCCGTCTGATCGCTGCCGCGAAGACACGCCTGCCACGGTTCGCGGACCACTTCTTCGTCGCCAACGCCTGGGACTGGCACCCGCCCCGTCACTTCCGGTGCGTCTACACCCTGCACGACTGTGTCCCGCCTGACCTGCTGGCGCCATATGTCCGCCGGCTGCTCCAGCGAGTAGTGGCGCCGGGTGGACGGCTCATCGTCGGCGCCTACGGGAGCAACTCCAAATCCGAGCCTGCGCGAGACGTTGCCGCAGCCCTGGCCGCCTCAGATTTCACGCTCGCCGGCATTGCCAGCGTCGGCGCCCTGCCCATCGCCGCATTCGCCTGGCTGGATAACCGTAGGGGCGAGGCGCCGGGCCATCTGACCACGCAGGGTGCACGCCCGTGACAAGGTCTCTTCCGCTCATCCTGAGGTACTCGTAGGATGAGCGGGCAAGGAGCCAACGCAACGCGGCCGACCCTCTTCATGGCACGTTGCCCGGCCGCCTCGCCCCTACGCCGCGCCGCCACAGCGTTCCGTGGCCATCCCTTCGACAACCCCCGCACCCGTCTGCGATAATCTGTGCCCGACAGGAGGTAGCCCGTGAACACGTCTGAATTCCTGATGATCGCCTCGTCCGTCGTGCCGGACCGCACGGCCATGGTCTGCGACAGTGCCGGCCGCAACTTCATGGAGATGCAGGACCGCGTGAACCGCCTCGCCAACGCGCTCCAGGGGATGGGCGTCGGCAGGGGCGACAAGGTTTCCGTCATGGCGCTCAACTCCATGCCCTACGTCGAGATCTACTATGCTGCCGCCAAACTCGGCGCGGTCTTCGTGCCGCTCAACTACCGCGCCAAACGCGAAGAGCTCTCTTACATGTGCAACAACTCCCAGACCTCCGTCCTCTTCGTCGGCGAGCGCTACCTCGATGTCGCGGCGGCGATCAAGCCGGAGCTGACGACGGTGAAGCATCTCGTCTGCCTGGACGCCCGCCCATCCGGCATGACGAACTACGAGGACGCCCTCGCCGCCCACGAAGCTGAAGAGATCTGGACCGAGATCGAAGACCTCGACCCGACAATCGTCATCTACACCAGCGGTACCACCGCGCTGCCCAAGGGCGTAATACTCACACACCTCGGGATGTCTGTCTACGTCACCAACACCGTCGAGCCGGCGGACCCCGGCGCGGAGAACGTCGATGTGCTGCTGGTCTCCGTGCCCTTCTACCATGTGGCGGGCGCGACGACCATGCTGTCGTCTATCTGGGGCGGCCGCAAGATGGTCATTCTCCCGCAGTTCGACCCCGGCGCCTGGCTGGAGGCGGTGCAGACCCACAAGGTGACGCACAGCTTCGTCGTGCCAACGATGCTCAAGCGCATCATGGAGCACCCCAACTTTGACAAGACCAACCTCGACTCGCTGAAGCTAGTCGCCTACGGTGCGGCGCCGATGCCCTACGAGGTGGTGACGAAGGCGGTACAGCGCTTCAAGTGCGGCCTGATGAACGCCTACGGCCAGACGGAGAGCACATCCTCGCTGACGTTCCTCGGCCCGGACGACCACATCATTCCCGACGCCCCGCCGGAGGAGCGCGAGAAGGCCCTCACGCGCCTGCGCTCAGTGGGCAAGCCGATGGAGGACATCGCCGTCGCCATCATGGACCCGCAGGGCGAGGTCCTGCCGGCCGGCCAGGAGGGCGAGATCGTCGCCCAGGGCGCGCGCGTGATGTCCGGGTACCTCGGCCGCGAGGAGGAGACGGGTGACGCGATGCGCGGCGGCTGGCTCCACACCGGCGACGTCGGCTGGATGGACGACGAAGGATATCTGTTCATCACCGGTCGCACAAAAGACCTGATCATCCGCGGCGGCGAGAACATCGCGCCCGGCGAGATCGAGGCCGTCCTTCAGCTCCACGATGCCGTCGAGGACGCCGCCGTAATCGGCGTTCCCGACATCGAGTGGGGCGAAGAAGTGAAGGCGGTCGTCATCCTCAAGCCCGGCCAGACCGCCTCGCCGGAAGAGCTGTCGGCGTTCGTCAAAGAGCGGCTCGCCAGCTACAAGGTCCCGAAGCACTACGATTTCGTCAGCGAACTGCCGCGAAACTATCTCGGCAAGGTGCTGAAGACGGAGCTGCGCAAGCAACACGGGGAGGCGAAGAGCGTCTCGCCGTAGGGACGCGCGCCGCCGCCACCGCGCCGAGCGCCGCGAACGCGGGCCGAGCGACGCGACGGCCGCGTGGGAGCCGCCCGTTCAGCGCCCGCCGCGGGACATCTCCTGGACCGGCCTGATCGGCGGCGGGGCCGGTATCCTTCTCCTCTGGCAGGGGACCGTCTTCAACCTCACGCGCGACGAAGGGACCGTCCCGGCGGCGATCGTGCTCGGCGTGCTGGGGTCCGCTTACCTCCCCGCCGTTTGGGTGAGCTGGCGAGCCAGCCCTTCGCGGCGTCGCGTGCTGCGCTGGGTGCTCGGCGTCACGCTGGTCGTCGTCGTGATCGGCGTCGTGCTCATCGCCCCGGAGCTCGCGCTTCTCATGCTCGTCCCCAGTACTCTGCTCGCGATTGCCGCGGGGTTAGTGTGGCAGGGCGGCCGCCGGTAGGGCTGCGGCGTCCAAACATGCCCCTAAAAGAAATCGCTTCCGTTCGGCGGATACTCAGCCGCGAACACCCGGTCCGCCAGCAGCGCCGCCTCTCGCTCTCCCTCCGCCAGACCCGACCGCACGGCGTCGCTCACCCGCATGAATCCGGCGTAGACCGCGGCGAACGTCGCCGCCTCCATCGATAGGTCCGCCGCTCCCCCGTCCTTCGACGCGCTCAACCCGCCGCCGGAAGACTCGATCCGCCACACGCCCTGGTTCCAGGGCGCCGCTGCGTCCGCGATCGCCACCGTGAACGCACCGTCCGGCGCGCCCTGCGCTGCGGGCCGCGCTGCGACCGCCTTCTCGACATCGACGACGCGCAGCATCATGTCGTCCACGTACTCCCGCTTCACCTGATACGAGTCGTCGAGTGCGTACGGCAACGGGTCCTCTACCGGGCCGTACCACATCATCTCGTCCGCCATGTCGTGCGAGAGAATGAACCGGAGCAGCCCCTGGTAGGCGTCTCCGGCCACCGTAACGAACTCACGCAGCCACAGCCTCTGCTTCTGATCCGGGCCGGGCACCCTGGAGTTCTGATAGCAGATGTATCCGGTCGGCTCGTCGCGCTCGTTGTACCAGACCGCCACGTCGGACACCTTCCGGTCGTCGTCGTAGATGCGGCGGAAGAACGCCTCTTTCCACCAGCGCTCAGAGCGCACATGCTGGCCGGTGCGCCGCTCGCTATAGCGGCGGTACAGTTCCTGCACCACCGGCAGGTCTTCCTCGCTGATGCGCACCGCGCGGCCCCTCGGGGCTGCAGGATTGTACGCCGCCACGTGCTTCGGGTGCCAGGTGAACTTCAGGTTCGCCCCGGCCGTCATCCAGCCGTACTTCCGGTACAGCGCGGGGTGTGGAGTGTACAGGGCTGAAAGCGGTTGCCCTACCTCGCGCATGCGCTCGAGCGCCCAGCGCAGCAACTCCCCCACGTGGCCTTTCCGGCGCGCCTCCGGCAGGCACGACACGGACGATACTCCCCCCATCCGCAGCGGCGCTCCGTTCACCAGCATCGTGAAGTCGTAAACCCGCAGCGACGCCACGATCTCCCCGCCGTCCAGTAGCACCACCGGATGCGCGATCTCCTCGATATGCCGTCCCCGCTCCCGTCCCTGCTCCGACCGGTCCCCGGTGAACGAGTACGACACCACCGCATGCACGCGGTCCATCTCTTCCGGCCTCGCCGGCCGTATCTCCGTCCCCATAGCGCGCTCGATTGTAGCACGCACCCGCCTGTCATCCCGACCGCAGCGCAGCGGAGGGACCCGTCCCTGAATGAAGCCCGTCCCGTGATCAGCGCCCGGGTCAGTGTACCCGCTCAGGTGTCGCCTGCACCCCGCGACCCATCCCTGCTATCCTTGCGGCGTGGAACCACGCATCCAGTACGCCAGGACCAGCGACGGCGTAAACATCGCCTACTGGGCGATCGGCGAAGGTCCGGCGCTGATTCATCTGATCTCCCACTTCAGCCATATACAGCTCGAGTGGGAGTTGCCGCAAGTCCGCGATTGGTACGAACGTCTGGCGGCCAACCGGACGCTTGTGCGCTACGACAACACGGGAGTGGGACTGTCCGACCCAGCGATCTTCGTTGGGGGCCCGCTCGACTCGATTGAGCGAGACATCAACGCGGTCACTTCGCGCCTCGGACTGGAACACTTTGCCCTCCTGGGCCTTAGTCATTCAGTCCCTCCGGCGATCGCTTACGCCGTTGCACACCCGGAAAGAGTGTCACACCTCTTGTTGTGGCATGGCTACGCCAGCGCCGCAGAGTGGCTGCTCTCGCCTCAAATCCGAACCCTCCGCGCGATGATTGGCGCAGACTGGGAAACGCAATCGGAGACGATTGCCCACACGCTTTACGGCTGGTCGGAGGGAGAGCAAGCACGACGCTTCGCAGCTCTGATCAGGGAGTCCGTGACACCTGAGGCTCTTCGGGATGTAGTCCAGATGCTCAACCAATGGGACGTCAGCGGGCTCCTTCCGCTGGTCCATGTCCCCACGCTCGTCATGCAGCGCCGCGAGTCGCGCCTACCAGTCCTGAGCGTTGCACGCGATCTCGCAGCCAGAATCCCGGACGCGCGCTTCGTTCTGCTGGAAGGTTCGCAGCCCGCGCCGTACCTCGGGGACACCGGCGCTGTGCTCGACGCGATCGAGGAGTTCCTCGGCGGGCCGAAGACTAAATCGCGCGACAGGCGACCAGCACCTTTCCGCACCATCCTCTTCACCGACATCGTCGGCCACACCGAGATGATGCGCCGCCTGGGCGACGAACGCGGCCGCGAAGTCCTCCGCGAGCACGAGCGCATCACCCGCGAAGTCCTGAGGGCTAACGGCGGCACCGAACTGAAGACGATGGGCGACGGCTTCATGGCCTCCTTTGCCTCCGTCGTCAAGGCCGTCGAATGCGCGATCGCCCTCCAGAAAGCGGTCGAGGACCGAAACACGCCCCTTCCCGCTCGTCCTGAGGCTCTCGTAGGGCGAGCGGAGCACAACCGCCCCGAATCTGCCGAACCCCTCCACATCCGGGTGGGCCTCAACGCCGGCGAACCGATCGAAGACGCGGGTGACCTCTTCGGCTCAACCGTTATCCTCGCCGCCCGCATCGCCGCGCAGGCCGACGGCGGCGAGATCCTCGCCTCGAACGTCGTCCGCGAGCTCTGCAGCGGCAAGCCCTTCCTCTTCTCCGACCGCGGCGAGCACGCGATGAAGGGCTTCGACGAAGCAGTGCGGGTGTACGAGGTCAGCTGGCGCGACTGATGGACCCGGCGCTGGGATCGTGCAAGAGCGCCGATGGGACGCGCATCGCGTACTCGGTCCACGGTGACGGCGCGCCGCTGGTTTACGTGCCGCCCTGGGGTGCCTCCAACATCGACCTTGATTGGCGGCGAGCAGACATCAGGGCGTTCTTCGAACACCTGGCTCGGGGCAGGCGCCTGGTGAGAAGCGTCCGCAGAGGCGTCGCAGAATCTCAGCGCGAGGTCAGCGACGTGTCAATGGAGCGTCAGCTTGAGGATCTGGCGGCGGTGGTCGATGAGCTACGGCTCGAGAAGTTCGACCTGTTCGGGGACGGCGATGGCGCGTGTGTGTGCGTGGCTTACGCGGTGGCGCATCCCGAGCGCGTTCACCGCCTCGTCCTCTGGGCACTATACAGCCGTGCCGGAGGAGCCGAACACCCGTCAGTGCGGGCCATGACGGACCTCTGCCACACTGACTTCAATGAGGTCTGTCGCATGGTTGCAGAGCTCAATTTCCCCAGTGGACCCGCTGAGGCGCGTCGTTGGTTCAGCGAATATCACCGGGAGTCCGAATCTCCAGCCGTTGCCGAGCTGTACTTTCGTTTTGTCGCAGACCTCGACATCCGCGAGCATCTCCCACGATTGGCCGCGCCTACGCTGGTCCTCCACCGGCGGGGTGATCGCTTGATACCTATTCGCGCTGGGCGGTCGGCTGCCTCCCGAATAGCAGACGCGCGATTCGTGGCCTTGGAGGGAGACACCCACCTAATGGCGATGGGAGATTCGGCGGCGCGAGACGCGATCACCACGTTTCTCGCCGGACGTGATGTCGCTGTGTCGGAGCGTCGGGTTATGCCCCTGCGGATCGTGCTATTCACGGACATCGTCAGCCACACCGAAGTGATGCGGCGGCTGGGGGATGACAAGGGCCGCCAGTTCCTCAAAAAGCACGAACAACTTACGCGCGAAGTGCTGAGCGATTACGATGGTTCCGAAATCAAGACAATGGGGGATGGATTTCTGGTCTCGTTCGCATCTGTAACTCAGGCCGTTGAGTGTGCGATCGCGCTCCAGAGGACTATCGCAGCGAGGAACGCGTGGCTGCCAACGCTCCAGGACGGCGCGGCGCGACCCGCCGACCCGGCGCTACAGCCCCTCCACATCCGCGTCGGCCTCAACGCCGGCGAACCGATCGAAGACGCGGGCCCAGACGGGCGTAGTGACCTCTTCGGCTCAACAGTTATCCTCGCCGCCCGCATCGCGGCGCAGGCCGAAGCCGGCGAGATTCTCGCCACCAACGTCGTCCGCGAGCTCTGCAGCGGCAAGCCGTTCCTCTTCTCCGACCGCGGCGAGCACGCGATGAAGGGCTTCGACGAAGCAGTGCGGGTTTACGAGGTCAACTGGCGGGAGTGAACCGTGTCTGAGCAGGAGATCCGCTACTGTACCGCCTCCGACGGCGTCCGCATTGCATACGCGACGGCCGGCTCCGGGCCGCCGCTCGTCAAGGTGGCAAACTGGATCGGGCATCTGGAGTTCGAATGGCGGAGCCCGGTCTGGCGGCACTGGTTGGAGGCATTCACGGCCGACCACCTGGTCGTCCGCTACGACGAGCGCGGTAACGGGCTATCCGACTGGAACGTACAGGACTGCTCGTTCGAGGCGTGGGTGCGCGACCTTGAGACGGTTGTCGACACGGTCGGACTGGACCGGTTCGCGTTGTTTGGATGGTCGCAAGGCGCCGCCGTGTCGATCGCCTACGCCGTGCGCCACCCGGAGCGCGTCAGTCACATCATCACGCTCGGCGGATTCCCTGGGGGCTTCACGCGTCCCGGACGCGCGCCGTCGGTGGAGCAAATGGAGGAGTACCAGTCGCTGATGACGTTGACGAAGGTCGGTTGGGGCCGCGACGACCCTACATACCGGCAGATTTGGACTAACCGCATGCTGCCCGACGCGACGCCCGAGCAGGCGCGCTGGCTGACCGATCTCTCCCGAGTGTCGATATCGCCCGAGAACGCCGTTCGGTATATGGAGGAGTTCGCCAGGATCGACGTGATCGACCTGCTCCCGCAGGTGCAGGCTCCGACGCTCGTCGTGCACGCGCGTGACGAGCGGAACGTTCCGTTCGAATTCGGGCGGGAGCTTGCTGCCGGCATCCCTGGCGCACGCATGCTGGTCCTGGACAGCCGCAATCACTTCCTCATGGAGGACGACGCGGCGTGGCACGTCTTCCTCGACGAGGTCCGGCGGTTCCTCGGCACCAGACAGGCGGGCGAGCGACACCCGGAACGCGGAACGCCCACCGCTGCGCCGCCTGTCGCGACAGTGCTCTTCACCGATATGGAGGGCTCGACATCGCTGACGCAGCGCCTGGGCGACGCGGCGGCCCAGGAAGTGGTGCGTGCCCACAACGCCATCGTCCGCGATGCGCTCCGCCTGCACGGCGGGGTCGAGATCAAGCACACCGGCGACGGGATCATGGCATCATTCCCGTCGGCGTCACGGGCGCTCGAGTGCGCCGTCGAGATCCAGTCGGCGGTCGTACGCCGGGACGTGCAGCAACCGGCCGCGTCCCTCCGCCTGCGCATAGGCGTCAACGCCGGTGAACCGTTGACGGAGGACGGCGATCTGTTCGGCACGGCGGTCCAACTCGCGCGCCGCATCTGCGACCGCGCTGAGCCCGGAGAGATCCTCGTGGCGAATGTCGTGCGCGAGCTGGCAGCCGGCAAGGGATTCCTCTTCTCCGACCGCGGTGAGCACGCGATGAAGGGCTTCGACGAAGCAGTGCGGGTGTACGAGGTAAACTGGCGCAGCTGACACCCCCGGCCTCCTCCGTTTGACCCTTCCCATACCCGTCGCTATGATTTGGACGCGTTGAACGCGAAGAGCCCTGGTTCACCGGAGGAGCCATGACCCCAGCCAACGAATTCCCCGGCAACATCGTCTTCTACCTGCTCTTCCTCGGTTTCGCCGGCTTCTTCGCCTGGTCCGCCTGGGTGCGCGTCCGCTTCATCGCCCGCGGCCAATGGGTCAACCGCTTCACCCAGCCCATCGAGCGCGCCATCGGCATGGTCCCCTTCCTGCTCGGGAACTCTCGCGTCGCCCGCCCGAAATACTGGTACTCCGGCCTCCTCCACACCCTGATCTGGTGGGGGTTCATCGTCCTTCAAGTACGGACGCTCAACTTCCTGCTGAACGGCGTCGACCACAGCATCAGCCTGGAGAGCATCTTCAGCGACGTGTACGACTACGCGCTGCGTCCCACGATGGACGTCTTCAACATCCTCGTGATCGTGGGCGTGGCGATGGCGGCGTTCCAGCGCTTCGTCTGGCGGCCCAGCCGTCTGACGCTGAACATGGACGCCTGGATCATACTGAGCCTCCTCGCCTTCCTCATGCTGACGGACGTGATGACGAACAGCTTCGAGATCGCGCTCTTCAGCCCAGAGAACGCCGAGCTGTCCTTCCTCGCTTACGGCGTCGCTGAGATCTGGGACGGGCTCGGTATGTCCCGCGGGACGCTGGAAGGGTTCCACACGGTCTTCTGGTACTGCCACCTCCTGGACTTCCTGACGTTCCTCTGCTATCTCCCCTATTCGAAGCATTCGCATGTGCTCACGATCGCCCCGCAGGTGTTCACCCGCCGCCTCGAGCCCACGGGTGTCCTTCAGCCGATCCCGGACCTCGAAAAGGCCGAGAGCTTCGGCGTGGGCAAGCTGGAGAACTTCACCTGGAAGCAGCTTCTGGACAGCTACTCCTGCACCGAATGCGGCCGCTGCACCGCCGCCTGCCCCGCCAACATCACCGGCAAGCTCCTTTCGCCCAAGCAGGTGATCGTCGATATCCGGCACCTGATGGAAGAGCAGGAGCCCGCTGTCCTGCCCAGCACAAAGAAGCCCGAGACTGTCACTCCGCTCATCGATGGCGTCGGCTTCGAGCCTATCTGGGACTGCGTGACCTGCGGCGCTTGCATGGAAGAGTGCCCTGTGTTCATCGAGCACGTGCCGACGATCATGGACATGCGGCGCTTCCTCGTGATGGAGGAAAGCAAGATGCCGGAGACCGCGCAGGCCACGCTGATGCAGCTGGAGCAGCGCGGCCACCCCTGGCGCGGCGCGCAGCTCACCCGCACGAGCTGGATTGAGGAGATGGCCGCGCAGGGCACCGAAGTCCCCATCTTCGACGGCTCACAGGAGTACCTCTACTGGGTAGGCTGCTCCGGCGCGCTCCAGGAGCGGAACGTCAAGGTGACGCAGTCGCTGGTCAGGCTGCTCCTCCAGGCGGGCGTCAGCTTCGGCGTGCTCGGCGCGGAGGAGGGTTGCTCCGGCGACCCGGCCCGCCGTCTTGGCAACGAGTACCTCTACCAGATGCAGGCGGAGCAGAACATCGCCGCCTTCAAGGCCAAGGGCGTCCAGAAGGTGCTCGCCAACTGCCCGCACTGCTACAACACCATCGCCCACGAGTACCCCCAGTTCGACCCGGACGGGCACGGCGGCAAGTTCGAGGTCACGCACCACTCCGTCTTCCTGGCGCAACTCGTCGCGCAGGGACGCATCCGAGCCGACCAGGGAAACGGCCTCTCGCAGAAGACCGCCACCTACCACGACCCCTGCTACATCTCCCGGCACAACAACATCATCGACGAGCCCCGCGCCGTCCTCGCGGCGACCGGCGCGAAGCAGGTGGAGATGGGCCGCTGCAAGCGGGGCACCTTCTGCTGCGGCGCGGGCGGCTCACACATGTGGGTCGAAGAGTCCCGCGGCGAGCGCATCAACGTCGTCCGCGCGCAGGAAGCTGTCGACACCGGCGCCGACGTCATCGCCGTCGCCTGCCCCTTCTGCATGCAGATGTTGGAGTCCGGCATCGGCTCCGTCCCCGGCGCTAACGAGCGGGGCGTGCAGGTCTTCGACCTGGCGGAGCTCCTGGAACAGAGTGTGTCGTACGGGCGGCCGGTGAGTGCGAACGGAGGCGAGCCAGGGGAGACGCCTCCCTAGATCCGGACGCTCGATGCTCGCCGCTCACCGCCGCCGCAATGACAGAGGCCACTGGACGAAATCGGGCGGCTAGTGTATAAATCGCTTAGGCGACTTAGCGAAATAGGCAAAGGGGGGGAGTATGAACGAGCGACACGTAGCGAAGTCTGCGCAGCAGACGAAATCATGGAAGAAGATACAGGCGCAGGTCCAGTCGCTTGCCAAGAAAGCCCAGCAAGTCAGGGTCGAGAAAAGCGCCAAATCGAACTAACGTTGCACGATGACGTTGGTCGCTGTCGTCTTCGACTTCGATGACACCCTACTGCCCGACTCAACGTCCGCGCTGCTTAGCGAGCATGGCGTAAACCCAACTGAGTTCTGGTCGGATCGGGTCAAAGCCCTCGTGGACCGCGGGTATGATCCTCCGCTCGCTTACCTGAATCTTCTGCTTCAAGACGTGGGTCCGGGGAAGCGACTAGGCGATCTCTCGAACGAGAGTCTCAGAGAATTCGGCGCCTCTTTAGACGAGACCTGGTTTCCCGGCCTGCCGGATCTGTTCGACGACCTGCGCTTCCTAGCCAGTGAGCACAGGGACGTCTCAGTCGAGTTCTATATCATCTCCGGAGGTCTCCAGCCGATTATCGAGGGCAGCGCATACGTGCGTAAGTACTTCACGGGCGTGTACGGGTGTCAATTCGGAGAGGACGCCGAGTCCGGAACTGTTGCGAACATCAAACGTTGCGTGACGTTCACGGAGAAGACTCGATTTCTCTTTGAGATCAACAAGGGTGTTTCCCCGTCCGATGCAGCTACACAGCCTCACCTTGTCAACCAGCTTGTACCTGAGCAGGACAGGCCTATCCCCTTCGCGAATATGATTTACGTGGGGGATGGACTCACCGATATTCCTTGCTTCTCCTTGATAGAGAAAGGTGGAGGCTTCGCGTTTGGCGTCTTCCAGTCCGGGAAAGAATCGGCTAAGCAGGCGTTTCAGCGGTTCCTCGAGACAAAGCGCGTCCGCAGCATGCATCATCCGGAATATGGGGAAGATGCTGAATTGGGTTCCTTGCTGCGAGCTGCGGTGTCCACCGTCTGCTCCAAAATAGTGATTCGCACACAGGGTGCGGTATAGCCGACATATAATTCCCTCCGGTAACCCTCCTCCACAACTCCACCTTCCTCGACGGCGCGGACGCGCGACGCGCCGATCGTGGCCTCCGCCCCGGCCGGGCGCTAACATGGCTCTGTGGACGCATCCCAACGACCTCGGTCCAAGTACACGAACCACCTCGGGCAGCCCGTGGGTGAACCGCTGCCGGACTGGACGGCGCGGCCGCGTCCGTCGCGGGCGCCGATGGTGGGCCGGCTGTGCCGGCTGGAGGCGCTGCACGCGAGCCCCCACGCGGAAGCACTGTACGAGGCGCACGCGCTCGATGCCGAGGGGCGGAACTGGACGTACCTGCCGTACGGCCCGTTCGCGTCTCCGAAAGACGTCGCAACCTGGATCAGGTCAGCCGAGAAGGGCGAGGACCCGCTGTTCTTCGCGATCATCGACCTCGCCACGCAGCGGGCCACCGGCTGGGCGAGCTACCTGCGCATCGATCCGGAGATGGGCAGCATCGAGGTCGGGCACCTGGCTTACTCGCCGGTGCTGCAGCGCACGCCGGCGGCGACGGAAGCGATGTACCTGATGATGCGGCGGGCCTTTGACGAGCTGGGCTACCGGCGCTATGAGTGGAAGTGCAATTCGCTGAACGCGCCGTCCTGGAACGCCGCGGAGCGCCTGGGATTCCGCTACGAGGGCACCTTCCGGCAGGCGTGGGTGCAAAAGGGTCGCAACCGGGACCAGGCGTGGTTCTCGATCATCGACGGTGAATGGCCGGTCATCCGCTCCGCCCTGGAGGGATGGCTCGATCCGTCGAACTTCAACCCGGTGGGCGTGCAACGACGCCGGTTAGCGGAGCTCATGGCAGAGGCGCGGCGCTAAGGTCTGATAAGCGGGTCGCTATCTGGGCTGCCTCACCATCCCATGCAAGGTGAAGCCAAGTACGTTCGCCTGGCCAGTGACCTCGAACCCACGCTTCGAGTAGTAGGCCACGTTGCTCTCGGTTGCCGTTTCCAGATAGCGGGGGATTCCTGCGGCGTCGGCCTGGGATGTCCCAAGCTCAAGCAAGGCGCTACCTAGACCTGTGCCCTGACGAGTGGGGCTGGTCCCAATCGCCATGAGGTACCAGTGAGGGCCCTCCACGGCCTTGTGGAACTTCTCCGTGGCTGAGATAGCACGCATGAATCGTACCGTTCCACTGATTCCGGCCCTGAACGGGAGCGCGCCCATGCCCACGCGCAGCATGCGTCCTGGCGTAATATCGGTGTTCCCCGGTGGGAACCAGATAGCGACAGCGGAGGCATCATCGTTGCACGAGGCTTCGCCCCAACGCAGGCCATAAGCGATCGATTTGGAGAAGAACCAGGGGCCGAAGGCGGCACGCCTGTTCTCGTTGGGCGCCACTATATGCATCAGCGGGTCGTCCCAGAACGCTTCCGCCAGGGTCTTGGCTGCGGCCTCGAGTTGATCAGGTCGCAGGATTTCCATGTGTCATCTCCCCGACGCGACCTTCGCCATGTGCGTGCACGGTGCGGGTTACTCTAACACCGCCAGCCACATCTCGTCCAGACTACGGTGCCGTGTGTAGTGTAACGATGACTGTGTATAAGGCGGGGGCTTTAATCTGGCCGCGACCACGATTCGCTGAATAGCGACTCTCTGTTTTCGAGGCAAAGGGTCGTCGTTCCTAACGGGTTCGTCGTGTTGTGTAGGAGATCGGCGTCGGGCGGTTGCTGAGGGAGGCGACGGTGCCGCTTGGGGGAGCTCATGGCAGAGGTGCGGCCTTCCACCTGACGCTGTTCCAGCCGCATAATCGCCCCATGCCTTCGCTCCTCATCCACAACGCCACCCTCGTCGACGCCACCGGCGCTGACCCGCGCCCCGCCGTCTCCGTCCTCGTGGAGGACGGTCGCATCGCCCACATCGCCCCCGCCGCCTCCCTCAAGCCGGCGCGCGACGCTGCCGTCATCGATGCTGCGGGCCGCTTTCTGCTGCCCGGGCTGACCGACGCCCACGTCCACTTCGCCGCCACCGAGGCCGATGGGCGCTTCACCCGCCCCCTCGCCGCCTATGCGCTGAAGGTCGCCGCGTTCATCGAGGAGACGCTCGATCAAGGCTTCACCACCGTCCGCGACGCAGGCGGCCTTGACCCCGGGTGGGCGGGCGTGGTCGCTAGTGGTCTCCTCCGCGGCCCGCGCATCCTGCCCAGCGGCTCGTTCCTCTCACAGACCGGTGGCCACGGCGACTGGCGCCTCCCGCATGTCGACAGCCTGGAAGCCGGTGTCGCCGGCCTCATCTCGGGTCCGGTCATCTGCGACGGCGCGGACGAGATGCGCCGGGCCGCCCGCGACCAGCTCCGCCGCGGCGCGACGCAGATCAAGGTCATGGCCTCCGGCGGCGCGGCTTCCCCCACCGACCCGATCGACGCCACCCAGTTCACCGTCGCCGAGCTGCGAGCGGCTGTCGAAGAGGCGGAGGTCCGCAGCACCTACGTCCTCGCGCACGCCTACCACCCCAAGAGCATCGCGAACTGCCTGGACGCCGGCGTGCGCAGCATCGAGCACGGCAACCTCCTCGACGAGGCGACGGCGCAGCGCATGGCGCGCGAGGGGACGTTCCTCGTGCCCACTCTCATCACATACGATGTTCTCTCCCGCCGCGGCGAGGAGCTGGGCATGGCGCGCTCCAGCGTCGAGAAGATCCGCTACGTCGGCGCCTCCGGCGAGGAGTCTGTCCGCATCGCGATGGCCGCCGGCGTTAGAGTCGGCTCCGGCTCAGACCTCCTCGGCCCGCCGATGGCCGAGAAGGCGCAGGAGCTGGTCCTCCAGGCGAAGGTGATGGGCGCCATAGGCGCCATCGTCGCCGCTACAAGGACCAACGCGGAGCTGTTCGGCATGGCGGACCGCATCGGAACGGTAGAGGAAGGCAAGCAGGCAGACCTCATACTGGTCGACGGCGATCCAGTGGCGGACATCTCCGTGCTGGCAGACGCCTCACGAGTCAGAGTCGTGATAAAGGAAGGCGTCGTCGTGAAGGATCTGGACCAGCGTTGACCCACCACGCGCCCCCGCACCTCAGGACGACGTTCAACCAGGATGCCGAACTCTACGAGCGGGCACGCCCGCGCTATCCCGAGCAGCTATTCGACGATCTCGTCGCGCTCTGCGGTCTTCAGTCCGGCGCCGACCTGCTCGAGATCGGTTGCGGTACCGGTCAGGCGACCGTTCCGATGGCGAAGCGCGGCTTCCGCATCGTCTGCGTGGAACTGGGTGAGAACCTAGCCGCGGTTGCCCGCCGGAACCTCGCGGCGTTCCCCGAAGTCCGCGTCGTCACGGCGCCGTTCGAGACGTGGGAGGCGGGCGCAGAGCGGTTCGACCTGGTTTACGCCTTCCAATCGTGGCACTGGCTCGATCCGAATCTGCGGTATCGCAAAGCTGCGGATGTGCTGAATCCGTCTGGCAGGCTCGCGATCACGGACGGCGGGCACGCCTTTCCAGAAGACGCGGATCGGTTCTTCTTCGAGATTCAGGACGTGTACCGGGAGCTGGGCATGCAACCCGCCGACGAAGTGTGGCCTCCCCCGCTGCCGGAGGACGTTCCGGATATGCGCGAGGAGATTGAGGGCAGCGGCCTTTTCGCCGACGTGCAGGTGCGCCGCCATGTCTGGGAGACGACATACACGGCGGACGAGTATATCAACCTGCTCAACACCTTCTCCGGCCACATCGCGATGGAGCCGGACAAGCGCGAGTACCTCTACCGCAACGTCCGCGAGCGCATCAACGCCCGGCCGGACCCGCGCGTCCGCCGCCACGGGCTCGCCATCCTCAACGTCGCCCGTCGCGTCCGCGCAGCATGAATACGCACTCCCCTGTTATGATGATCTCGATACGCACGGATTGAGAGAGACGAGCCCGAATGACCACAGACCAGACTTATCGCCAGTACGCCATCGAGGAGTACACCGTTGACTCGGAGCCGTTCTACGTGCCGGTCAAGGACGAGATCGACCTTTTCCTGGCCGCCTACGCCCAGAAGATTCCCGTCCTTCTCAAAGGCCCGACCGGTTGCGGCAAGACGCGCTTCATTGAGTATATGGCGTTCAAACTTGGGCGCCCGGTTGCCGCGATCCAGGATGTCACCGACGCCAGCAGCAACGGACGCGGGCGGCCCCTCGTCACGGTCGCCTGCCACGAAGACCTCACCGCTTCCGATCTCGTCGGCCGCTACCTGTTGGAAGGCGACTCGACACGCTGGATCGACGGGCCGCTGACGCGCGCGGTAAAGGCCGGCGCGATCTGCTATCTCGACGAGGTCGTGGAAGCCCGCAAGGACACCACCGTCCTGATCCACCCGCTCACGGACCACCGGCGCATCCTGCCGATCGAGAAGCTGGGCCAGATCGTGGAGGCCCGCGACGGCTTCCTGCTGGTGATCTCCTACAACCCGGGCTACCAGAGCGCGCTGAAAGACCTGAAGCACAGCACCCGCCAGCGCTTCATGGCCGTGGAGTTCTTCTACCCGCCGCGAGACCTGGAGACCAGGATCATCGCCCACGAGGCCGAAGTCTCTGAGTCGATCGCGATGGACCTGGCGAAGCTGGGCGAGAAGGTGCGGCACCTGAAGGAGCACGGCCTCGCGGAGGGTGTGAGCACGCGCCTGTTGATCTACGCCGGCCGCCTGATCCACGAGGGCATCCCCGCGCGCCGCGCCTGTCACGTCGCCGTTGTCTGGGCGCTGACGGACGACCGCGACGTGCAGCGCAGCATCGAAGAGGTGGTGTCGTCTATCTTTGAGTAGCAGCCACCGGTCGGCCCGCAGCAAGCTCTGCGCCCAGTACGAAAAGCAGCTCACGCCGTTCTCCACCAGCCTCGTCGTCGAGTTCCGGCAGGCCCACGACGCCATCGGCCACACCCTTTCGGACGAAGAGTTCACGCAGTGGGCGGACGACGGCATGGTGCTGGCGCGACAGTCGTGGCGCTCCTGGGAGGCCGCCGGCGAGTACTTCCGCGTATCGCCCGCCATTCTCCCGATGCTGGGGTCCGAGGGCTTCCGTCGCTGGACGCAATGCGGCCGGGAGCTCGCCGAACTGTCGTCCGCGCTCGCCGCTTCCTACTTCCGCGCCTCGCCTGCCACCCTCTCTGCAGTCACCCTTGTACGGCTGGCCGACTGGGTGAGCCTGGGCAAGCTGCTGTACAAGGGCACCTGGCGGTCGGCCTCGCTGGCAGTGCAATTCTTTGACGGTAGCCCCGAGCTCTTCGAACAACTGACGCTGGAGGAAGCGCGGGTGTTGGTGCGCTTCGTGGACTCGCTCTGCGACCGCTCGTATGACCTGGCGTCGCACTGCTTGAGCATCGCCCCCAGCGTCCTGGAGCCGCTGGACGGCGAGGATCGCGGCGCCTTCCTGCAGTTCGCGGAGGCGCTCGCATCTACGGGCTGGGCGGATGCGCGCTCCTTCCTGGAGAAGGGGCCTTCGCTATTGGCCCAGGTCCACTCACCGCAGCGCGCGCGCTTCATGTCGCTCTCCCGGGAGCTGGCGCGGCGCGAGGGCCGGCACGCGTTCACGTTCTTCGCGGAGGCTGCCCGCTCGCTGGCGCAGATCGACCCGGAGTCGCACGGGCTTCTGATCTCCCTGTCCGAGGAGCTGGTTGACCGCTCTCCCATCGCCGCCATGGAGTTCCTGAAGACCTCCGTCCAGGTACTGGAGCGTGTGCCGCTTGACGCAATCGCGCTCTGGCACGGCGAAGGAAACGCCCTGCTGGACCAGAGCCCCGAAGGCGGCGAGGCCTACTTCCGCCTCGAATCGAGCCGCGGCGAGGAGGTGCTGGAAACGCTCTCGCATCGCATGGACCTGAGCCGCGTCGCTGACGTCCTGCGCATGTACTGCAAGGCTCTGACGGGGTACGAGGTCGCCGTCCACTCGTCGGAAGCGCTCGCCGAGAAGGGTATCGGCTGGGTGGAGACAGAGGCGCCGTCCACGGAGGGCACGGCGATCTTCCTCCCTCCCTGGGTCGAGGAGTTCGCGGACAAGGACGCCAACTTCCAGGTGTTCAAGGTCTACAGCACCCACCAGGCCGGCCACCTGGAGTTCGAGACGTTCGCCTTCGAATTCGAGCGCGAGGGAGCGATCTTCCCGAACACGCGCGCGGCGGCGGAAGCCGATGCCCCAGCGCGCCACGCCACGCCGCTGCCCGCCACGACGCCTGCCGAAGGTCAGCAGATGGAGGAGGGTGACGCCGACGCGATGGCCTCCGGCACCCCGTTCAGCGGGCCGCTTACGGACATGGAGCGCTTCTTCGACCTCTTCCCGGACCGCCGCCTGGCATCCGACCTCTTCGCGATCGCGGAGGACGCGCGCATCGACGTGCTGATCAACCGCGGCTACGCGGGCATCCGCCGTCCCTACGCTGAGCGGCAGTCCCGCGAACTGGAGCGGAGACCCGAGGTGGACAAGCTCCCGCTGCGGCAGGCGTTCGTCGAGAACCTCGTGCGCGCCAGCCTGGACGGGCTCGACCGCATCGTCTGGCCGGAATCGCTCCTGCCGCTGATGAGCGACGCGGTCGGCGTCCTCTCGACGCTCCGCCAGCCGCAGGCGCTGGTCGAAGACGCCGCCGAGGCGACCCTGCGGTTATACAGGCTGGCCGAGCGGATCCCGAACATCGCGCCCGAGCAGCTTGAAGACTGGGAGGAGATAGACCAGGACAGCCTCCAGGTCTCGCCGATGACGGGGGACTCGCTGGGCCAGTCGATGGACCTCCAGATGCCGCAGGGCGAGCCCCTCCCCTACGACAGCCCCCAGCCCGTGGACTTCCGCGGCGACTTCAAGCCGGAGATGGTGCAACTCCTGATGAAGCTGCGCAACCAGAGCAACGAGAAGGGCCCCGTCTCGCCGCTATCTCCGGAGCAGCTGCGGCAGATGCTGGAGAAGAGCGTCGAGATCACGCTCTCCGACATGGGCGAGGCGGACCTCACCCAGTCGTCTGAGCTGTTCTTGACGAACCTCCTGAAGGAGCTGAACGCGCAGGAGCAGGAGCGGGCGAAGAAGGAGCCCGTCCCATTGAAGGACGGCCAGCCCGTCACCGGCTTCAGCACCGCCGACGACGAACACGAACTGCCCGTCGAGCCGAAGTACTTCTTCTACGACGAGTGGGACTTCCGCGCCGGCGACTACCGCCCGCGCTGGTGCCGCATCGTCGAGTACGCGGTCGGTGAGGGCACGCCACAGTACTTCGACCAGACGCTGGCGAAGCACGCGGCGCTCGTGGCGCAGACCCGCCGTCAGTTCGAGCTGCTGCGGCCGGAGATGTTCCGCAAGATCAAGCACCTGCTGGACGGCGAGGAGATCGACTTCGACGCCGTCACGGACTACGCCGTCGAACGCCGCTCCGGCCACACCCCCACCGACAAGGTCTACTGGCGCCGCAACAAGATCGAGCGCGACGTCAGCGTGGCGTTCCTGCTGGACATGAGCGCCTCCACCGACGAGGAGATCGCGAAGCACGAGCGACGCTACGCCCAGGATGAGTTCGACGACGACCCCCGCCGCTACTTCTCGTGGTGGATGGCCCGCCGCGCGCAGGAACTGCTGACGCCGCCGAAGCGCATCATCGACCTCGAGAAGGAGAGCATCGTCCTGCTGATCAAGGCGCTGGAGGCGATTGGCGACACGTACGGCATCTACGGGTTCTCCGGCTATGGGCGCGACAACGTGGAGTTCTACGTCGTGAAGGACCTGGAGGAGACGTTCTCCGACCACACGAAGCGGCGCATCGACAAGATCGCCCCCGTCCGCAGCACCCGCATGGGCCCGGCGATCCGCCACGCGACGTGGAAGCTCGAGAACCGCGACTCCAAGGTGCGCATCCTCTTCCTCGTCTCAGACGGCCGCCCGCAGGACCACGGTTACGGCCGCGACCGCACCGAGAAGGAGTACGCGATCCACGACACCCACATGGCGC
>CAZLDI010000022.1:0-41504 GCA_964558415.1 uncultured Dehalococcoidia bacterium | reverse complement strand
GTGGTCCCGATCACGGGGTCGCCGCCGACGCCGACGCAGGTGCTCTGACCGATCCCCCGCGCTGTGAGCTGGGCGACGGCTTCGTATACGAGCGTCCCCGAGCGCGAGATGACGCCAACGTTCCCATTCGAGAAGACGTCGCCCGGCATGATCCCAACGCGGGCCTCGCCGGGGGTGATCACGCCTGGGCAATTGGGACCGATGACAGTCAGACCAGAGCCCCGGATGAAGCGCCGCACACGCACCATGTCCATGGTCGGGACGCCTTCAGTGATGCAGATGATCACCGGGACTTCTGCGTAAGCCGCCTCCAGGACGGCGTCCGCGGCGAACGGCGCGGGCACGAAGATCAGCGCGCAGTTGGGACCAGTCTGCGCGACGGCGGCAGAGACCGAGTCGAACACCGGCACGCCCTCTGCCGTATCCCCCCCGCGACCAGGCGTGACGCCGGCGACTACGTTCGTGCCGTACTCGATACAGCGGCGTGTCTGGAACCCGCCTTCTTTGCCGGTAATGCCCTGCACGAGGAGGCGTGTGTGCGAGCCGACGAGGATTGACATGGGTTGCTCCAAGTGAGGTCTGGTCTCGCCCTATCCTCGCGCATCGGGGCGATTTGGGACAAGAGCCGCGTCGTGGCCGCCCGGACCTAAGGCAGGATGCCGCGCGCCTGGAAGGCGTCCTCGACGGCATTCGCCTCCGCGTTTCCGTAGAGCGCCTGTGCGGCGTCCACGGTGCGCTGCGCCAGGTCGGGCATCGTCGTTCCGGGGAAGCCGAACTGCGCCTGAAGGATCACCGTATCGGCTTTGATATGGCCCAGTGCAGCGCGGATGTCCCAGAGCGATCGTGACCAGATCTGGCCGTCGTGGTGCACGCGGCCATCGAGGTCAGCCGGGTAATGCAGGTCAGTGTCGACGCGGCGCAAGCAATGGGGCGTGCTGCTCGTGTAAGACACGGAGTCCCAGTCGGCGACGCAAGGGGCGTCGGCGGTGGGCGAGATCACATCCGCCACCGTCACCGCCCAGTAGTCCGCGAAGCCCTCGCCGATGGCGCCGGACTCGTTCGACGTGTAGAAGGTGGGCGACTGGTGGAAGTGGATGGCGTGGCCGTACTCATGCAGGATGACTTCGGCGTCCTCCGCGTCGTCAACGCCGCCCTTGCCGAACCGTAGTTCGAAGCGCTTGTCCTCGGCGAACGAGTTATCGACGCCCCACTGGTTGATGCGGACTTTCTGCGGCCGGGCGTTGATGGAGTCGAAGACAGATCCGAAACCGAGACTCTGGATGTACTTCTGGGACTCCGTGATCCAGTAGTACGCCATCACCTGCTCGAAGCGGTCGTCATGGCGGTCGTACTGGAAGTCGTTCGTGGTGGAGAAGGCGAGCGGCCCGGTGCTGCTGCGGATCGTGGCCCAGTCGCCGGACAGGAAGCCGCTGCCGTCCAGGTTCGTGAGAGTCACTGTATGGTACGCGGGCTGAAGGGCGGCGGAGTCCGCGTCTTTCTGGTCTGTGAGCGTCTGGTCGCCGAGTTCCGCCACGGGATTGGGCAGGAAGACCGTCCCGCTGCCGGTGCTTGTTCCGGGCCCGGACCGGGCAGCAAAGGCGTTCGAGCCGAGGGCAAGGGCCGAAAGAAGAAGCGCCGCAGCCAGCATGGAGCGTATCGTCCCAAGATTCATTGCCAACCTCCTCGCGGGACTCAAAGTGTAGCGCAGTTATGACAAGCCCGTCCAGCGTTCACCCGATCTTAACCGATGTTAACCGCGCCGCGACTGAACTGCGGCGGCCACGCCGTTACAGTGGGGGTAGTTTACCGATTCTGAACCTTTGTGGAGGGCGGACGATGCTGAAGAAACTGATACTACTAGGGGTCGCGGCGGGGGCGCTGTTCGCTGTAGCCGCAACGGCGAGCGCGGACCACGCGGGCACCGGCCACTGGTCCAACCTCTCGCCAAAGGTGTACAACGGCACGAAGGCGACGATGTACAACGTGCCGGCAGCCGTGCAGGAGTGGAACGACCTGGGCGCGCCGATCCAGATGACGATGGCCACGAAGTCGACGGCGGCGAACATCGTCATCAGCGAGTCCAAGAGCGGCCCGATGGCCAGCACCAGCATCCGGACAGACGGCAGCGGCCATATCACGAAAGTCACGATCAAGCTGAACACGAACCTGCTGCGCGGGTTCCCGCAGATGGCCGCGGACCACGCGCTCTGCCGCGAACTGGGGCGGGCGCTCGGCTTGACGTACACGGTCGGTAACACCTGCATGAACAACACGGTAGACCTTCAGTACGTGCAGTTCCCGGCTCCGAACGGCCACGACGGGGACCAGTTGGACACGATCTACGGACACGCTGACTAGCCGCTTCCGGCGTCACTGAAGTTGCTGGGCGACTCTTCCCGCCCCTATACTGGGGCGGGAAGTCACGTTTATGGCCTACAAAATCCTCGACACCTGCATCGGCTGCACCGCGTGCACGAAACGCTGCCCGACGGACGCAATCTCGGGCGTGCGCAATGGCATGCACATCATCGATCCGGTGCTCTGCATTGACTGCGGCGCCTGTGGGGTCGTCTGCCCGGTGGAGTGCATTGCGGACGAGTTCGGTGATCTCGGCAAGGGGTTCCCGCGCCGCGAGTGGCCGAAGGCGATCGTGATCGAGGACAACTGCATCGGCTCCGGCTGCGAGCTGTGCATCCACATCTGTCCTTTCGACGCCCTGGAGCTGGACCTTTCCGGCAAGCAGGTGGGCGACTTCTTCGGCGTCGCGAGAGTCATCGAGAAGAAGTGCACCGGTTGCCGCCTCTGCGAGGAGGCCTGCGGCTGGGCCGCTATCTACATCGACCCGCCGCGCGAGGCGCTGAAGAAGCGCATCTACGCGCCGGTCGAGTTCGTGGACACGGCCGCGCGCTAGTCCGGCCACTCGGCGGACCTACGGGTAGAACTTCTCGCCCCGCTCCAGCATCGCCAGAATCTCCTTCAGGCGCCGCTGCCTGGTCTCCGGCCGCCCGGCGCTCTGCAGTCTGTACGCGATCGGGAAGGTGTTTCTCTTGTTAAGCGTCTCGAAGAACGCCTTCGCTTTCAGGTTTTTGCTCAGCTCGCGCATGAAGTCCTCCGGGACGACGGCCGTGCCCGGCGAGGCGTAGGCGCGCTCCCAGCGGCCGTCGCGCTTCGCCGACTCGACCTGCGCGCGGCCGGCAGGCTTCATCTTGCCGGCCGCGGTCAATCGCTCGATGTGCCTGGTGTTGGTCTTTGACCAGGTGCTTCGAGCACGCCGGGGAGTGAACTTCTGAATCCACGACTCCTCGTCGTACTTCTTCTTCTGACCGTCGATCCATCCGTAGCAAAGCGCGGCATCCAGCGCCTGGGCGTAAGTGACCGTGGGCGTTGCGCTCGCCTTCTTGAAGATGCGCATCCAGATGCCGTTCGATTCGGTGTGATTTTCGTCGAGCCACCGCTTCCAATCGGCGGCGGATGCGAACGCGATGACCGGCTGATCGGGAGCCGCGCTCATAGCGCCGCGATCTTCTTGATGGTATTCCAGTTTCTGGTGGTGGAGGCCTTACCGAACTCCTTCTCGATGAAAGCCATCCCGTCCGTCGATCGAGCTGTGGGCGAGAGGAGGAGGACGCTGTAGACCTCTCTATCAGTCTTCTGCAGAACTCTGAACTCTCCCTGGGGCGACTCGTAGGGAAGCTTCAACCCGCTCTTCGATTGCTCTGCTAAGAACGTGACGTAGAGCCGGACGTTCTCCTTCACTTCCACGTTCTTGAACGGGTCCAGACCGACCAGCTCCGCAATGCGCTCGATTGTCCGCACTATCACGATTACCTCGAACCCGAGCGCCAGGCTGAGCCCTTCCTCGATTCGGCGCGTGACGGCGGCCGCGTCTGGTTCTGCCGTCTCGAACAGCACATTTCCACTTGCGATGTATGTTCTGACGTTGTCGAGGCCCAGTGATGCAAAGAGGCGGGCGACCTCGGTCATCTTGACCAGCCGGTGTCCGCCCACGTTAATACCGCGCAGGAAAGCGACGTACTTCGTCATGTGGTTCGTTTTGATTCTTTGCGGGGGTGGACGACCGTCACGAAGGTCACGCGACAATGTTACCTGGCGGGCGTTGCGGTTGCTATACTGATATGGCCGTGCGGAGGGATCGCATAGTGGCCGAGTGCGCCCGCCTGCTAAGCGGGTAGGGGGCGAAAGTTCCCTCGTGGGTTCGAATCCCACTCCCTCCGCCAGTGAAATCTCTACCAGACGGGTTCTGGTGTGTGTTCAGCGGACATACCGCCAAACGGGCAAGGCCAGCATATGCGTACCGCGCAGATGATCCGGGCACTCCTCGCTGCGTGCTCCCAGGTCTCGATGCTGACCCTGCTATTGGCTTGCGGGAGCGACGACAGAACCCTCACCGGGCAGCTCGGGATCATTATCGCCGACGACTTCGACAACTTCACAAGCGAAACGACTTACCATCTCTATGCGAGTGAAGGCGCTGCCTACGAGCTACTGTTGGACGAAATAGAGGCGAACCCGGGGTTACTAGAGCTAGTGAACGTCTGTTTCGGTGGCATCATCCGCGTATCGGGAACCGTCTCCAATGGAGGCGAGGTCCACGTACGATCGCTGAAGGTCGTGGAGCCACCGGGGTTCGAATCAGGGGGTAGGGAGCGGATTGCTCGGTGTCGTGAGCTGGCAGGCCGCTAGAGCAAACCTGCACACACACCGTAGGGCGGAAATCTGGAGATGTGGTTCCCTCGCCCGAACGGCTAAGTCACCTCAAAGAAGTCCAGCAGGGCCTGGCCGATGATCACCAGCAGGATTACGCGGACCGTCTTGCCGATACCGACGGCCAGCAGAAAGCGCCAGAAGTGCATGCGGACCGCGCCGGCGGTGATGCCGGCGAACTCGAAGAGCGGGTTGGGGACGGCGGAGAGGAGCAGCAGCGTCGCGAAGCCGTAGTGCGCCATCAGCCAGTCGATGCGGCGGGCGGCGCGTCGCAGCCAGTCCCCGATCCGCCCACCTAGCGGCATCTTGCGCTCCTCTGAGACGCCGCGCACTACCGCGCCGGTTAGATAGGCGGTGGATTCGGCAAGCGTCATCCCGGATGCCCCGGCGATGACGACGCCCACGGGATTGAGCGTGTCCGATCCGGCGACGATCAGGCCCTGACCGGCGGCGGTCAGGCCGGGCACGGGCACGAAGCCGGTGGCGGTGCCGAAGAAGTTGGCGAGGAAGATGCCCGCGTAGCCAAACGTCTCGAAGTCCTCCTGGCTGACCCAACCGAGCGCGAACGGTATCGCCGTCCCCGCGATCAGCGCCACGACCAGCACAACCGTGGCGCCGACGATGAGCCCCCGGGGCAGCTTTTCCGAGGGGAACCAGGACGGCATGTCCAGCACGATGCGCCGGCGCTCCCCGGGATCGCCTGATATCGGCGCTTCGAGCGTCTCGTCCGCCACCAGTCCAGTATACGCCGCAGCACGGCGACTCCCGCCTGAACCGGGGTGCTACAATCGCGGCGCTATGCCCGCACCGGTGTTTCCCCACGCAGCCGTCGCTTCGCCGCACTATCTCGCGTCGTCCGCCGGCCTCGCGGTACTCGCTTCCGGCGGAAATGCGGTCGATGCGGCCGTCGCCACCAACCTTGTGCTTGCGGTGGTCTACCCGCACCAGTGCGGACCCGGCGGCGACCTGTTCGCGATGGTCTGGGCGGAGGGAGACCTTTCCGGGCTGAACTCCAGCGGACGCCTGCCCGCAGCCGCGAGGCTGGATGACCGCGTCGTGCCTCAGTCCGGAATCGGGTCGGCCACGGTGCCAGGTGCGACGGCCGGCTGGCTCGCCCTCCTGGCGCGCTATGGAACGCGCAGCATCCAGGAGCTGGCGCGCCCCGCGATCCGTCTGGCGCGCGAGGGTTGCCCGCGAGCGCCGTTCCTGCGCCGGGCGACGCGCTGGTCCCGGGAGCTACTGGAGCGAGACCCTGAGGCGAAGCGGATCTTTCTCACAGATGGGCCTCTGATGCAGACTGAGCTGGCGGAGACGCTGGATAACATCGAGGGGTTCTACGCCGGTGCTGTTGCCCACAACGCTCCGCCACCCTTCACCCCGGCGGATTTCGCGGCGCACCGAGCGGAGTGGGTAGAGCCGGTAAGCTGCCGGTTCGCAGGTGTGGACGTCCACGAGATGCCGCCGAACAGCCGCGGTCACCTGGTGCTGAAGGCTATCGATCGCCTGGAGCCGCTGGACGGACTCACTCCCGAAGACCCGGAGTGGCACCAGCGAATGATCCGTGCGTTCGCCTTCGACCAGCCCGAGACTGACGGCGACACCATCTATCTCTGCGTCCGCGATGAGAACGGCATGGCAGTAAGCCTGAACCAGAGCCTGTTCCAAGCGTTTGGCTCCGGCGTCGTGATCCCGGGTACGGGCGTGCTGCTGCACAACCGCGCATCCTACTTCAAGCCGCACGAGTATCGCGGCGGAGAGCGGCCGACGCACACGCTGGCGCCGGCGATGGCGCTGCGCGAAGGTAAACCTCACCTGGTCTTCGGGACGATGGGTGGAGAAACGCAGGTACAGATCCACCTTCAGCTCCTCGCGCGCATCCTGGTCGCCCGTCAGGACGTCGCCGAGGCCATCGCTGCGCCGCGCTGGGTGATCAGGGCCGGGAAGCTGATGGCGGAGGCCGGCCTGCCGGAGATCGGCGCGGCGCCGGTGCCCGCGAAGGACCTCGCGGGTCACGCGCAAGCGATTCTCGTGGGCCACGACGGCTATCTGGCCGCCGCCTTTGACCCGCGTTCGGACGGCGCCGCGGTGGGGTACTAGACCGGGCCGTCAGACCGGTTCCAGGCGTATCGCTTTCACACCACCCCCTCTCTCGGACCCCTTTGCTTCCGTGGCGGCCTGGCGCAAGCGAGATGGGTATTTCTGCGGATGTACGACCCCCCAAATGGGGGGTACGCTGCAACCAGACTAGAATCCGATCAAGGAGGGAATCATGCCGAAGACTGCGCTCGTGCTGAGTGGTGGCGGCGCCAAGGGCGCCTTCCAGGTCACCGCCGAGAAATACGCAAGAGAGCAAAAGGGATACAAGTGGGACATCATCGCCGGGGTATCTGTGGGCGCTCTCAACGCGGGCATGCTGGCGATGGGGAAGTACGCGCGATTGCTGGAGATCTGGGAGACGATCACGAACGCCAGGGTCTACACCGGGCGGATGAACCGCTGGGCGCTGGTCAAGATGCTGTTCGGCGCCAGGTCCGCCCTCGGTCATGGGCCGCTCAAGGAGCTGATCGACGGCGAGTTCGATCCGGCCTTGATGAAGGCCGACCTGAGGGTAGGCGCCGTGTCGCTGAACAGTGGGGAATACGTGATGTTTCGGCCTGACCATCCCCAGTTCAAACAGGCGGTCCTCGCTTCAACCGCAATACCGGTAGTCTGGCCGCCGGTGCTACTCGACCCGCCGCTCGGCGAGATGGTCGATGGAGGCGTCCGGAATGTCAGTCCGCTGGGGGACGTCCTCGACGATGATCCCGACGAGATCATCATCATCAATTGCAACCCCGGAGAGTCCGAGCCGAAAGAGGGCCGGCTAAAGAATGCGCTGGACATCGGGAAGCGGTCCCTGGACATCGCCGTCAATGAGATATTCGTCGGGGACGTGCGGGAATTCGTGCGGATCAATCTGAACGTCCAGGAGGCTGCCGCGAAGGGAGTCACTCTGCACAACGAAAAAGGCAAGCCGTACAAGTACTTCAATTACGAGATCATCGACCCGGACCAACGCCTCGGCGACGGTCTTGATTTCTCGCAGGCTTCCGTGCGGCGATCGATGGAGATGGGCCGAAGACGGGCGGAAGAGGTGCTGGGGCCACCGCGGGCGACGCGGGCGCGGGGTTAGCCGCGCGATCGCGGGACTTTGGGCGCCATCGTCTGAGCGCGCCTTCCTGCTACAATCTCCGTATGCGCTACCACATCTGGACCGAGGGCTGCCAGATGAACGAGGCCGACAGCGACAAGCTGGCCGCCGGCCTGGCGAAGCTCGGCTGGGAACCCGCCCCAAAGGCCGACGAGGCCGACCTGGCCGTGGTCAACACCTGCGTAGTGCGCCAGAAGGCGGAGGACCGCGCAGCCGGCTACCTGGGTCACCTACGCAAGATGAAAGAGCGCCGCGAAGGTGCGATGCAGATCGCGGTCATGGGCTGCATGGTGGGCCCGCGCACGGATGACCTGCGACGCCGCTTCCCGTACGTGGATGTCTGGGCGCAGCCACAGAGCTTCGAAGTGGTGCTGCGCCATCTCCTGCCGGACAGCGAGCTCGGCGGCGAGTTCTGGCCGGAGACGTTCCCGGAGCCGAAGGGGCCGACTGCGTTCGTGCCGGTGATCCACGGATGCAACAAGTTCTGCACCTACTGCATTGTCCCCTACCGCCGCGGCCGCGAACGCTCCCGCACGATCGACGAAGTCGCCCGCGAGGTCGCTTCGGCCTGCGCGAAGGGCGTGCGCGAGGTGACGCTGCTGGGCCAGACCGTGGAGGCGTATGGCAAGGACCTGCCCCAGACAGACGGCCGCAAGCCGGACCTGGCGGACCTCTTCGCCGAGATTCACGATACACCTGGCCTCGAACGCATTCGCTTCCTGACTTCGTACCCGCGAGACATGACGGAGCGCATCATCCAGTCTGTTGCGAACCTGCCTAAGGTGTGCGAGCACTTCAACATCCCGCTCCAGGCCGGCGACAACGAGGTGCTGACCCGCATGCGGCGCGGATACACGATCGAAGAATACCTGCACTGGGTCCGCCGCATCCGGGACATCGTCCCGAACGCTTCGCTCAGCACCGACGTCATCGTCGGCTTCTGCGGGGAGACAGAGGCGCAGTTCCAGCGCACGCTGGACGTGCTGGAGGAGTTGCGCTTCGATAAGGTACACGTGGCCGCTTATTCGCCTAGGCCCGGCACGATCGCCTGGCGCCAAATGGAGGATGACCTGCCGCAAGAGGAGAAGATGCGCCGGCTCCACGCTGTCGAGTCACTCCAGGAGCGCATCGCGACGGAGATCAACGCCAGACTGCTCGACACTGTGCAAGAAGTGTTGGTCGAGGGCGAGAAGGACGGCGTTCTCACCGGGCGCAACCGCACGAACAAGCTCGTGCACTTTGGGGCGGAAGAGGCGGCGCGGCCTGCGCCCAGCGACCTGGTCGGCGTGCGGATAACGCGGACGACCCCGTGGTCGCTGCAGGGTGAGTTACTGTCCGTGGTGGCGGCCTGACGGCCTCGCGCAAGCCGGCTCGCGCAGCAAACGCGCCGGGACGCGCGGCGCGCGGACGAGGCCTCGCGACACACACGGCGGTCGCGGTCCTCGTCGTCATCTTCACCGTAGACGCCGGGCGGCTCCAGGTCCTGCTTATCCGGCGCTCCGCCGAGCCGTTCAAGGACTTCTGGTCGCTCCCCGGCGGCCTGCTGATCGAGGGCGAGTCGCTGGATGAAGCGGCGGTGCGCAAGCTCGACGAAGAGACGGGCCTCACGGACGTCTACCTGGAGCAGCTGTACACGTTCTGGGACCTCGACGCCCGCCGCTCAGTGGCTGTCGTCTACTTCGCGCTGGTGGACGTGAACCAAACGCACCTCGCGCTGCGGCGCGAATGGCTGCCCGCCTGGTTCCCGGTCGCGGAGCTGCCGGAGCTCGCGTTCGCCAACGAGCGCGTGGTGGACTACGCGGTGCAGCGGCTGCGTGCCAAGCTGGACTACTCGAACGTCGCCTACTCCCTGCTTCCGGCGGAGTTCACGCTCTCGCAGCTCCAGCGCTCGTATGAGGCGATCCTCGCCCGCGCGCTGGACAAGCGGAACTTCCGCAAGCGCATGCTTTCGCTGGACATCATAGAGCCGACCGGACGGACGTCCGGCGAAGGGCGCCACCGCCCCGCGCAGATGTACGCCTTCCGCGAGCGCAAGGCGGTGGTGTTTTGAGGCAAAGGGCTCTGTCGTTCGGGCTCTGCATCGCATCGGCCGCCGTCGTTGCAATCGTCGCCGCCTGCGGGGATGGGCCCGAGCCCACGCTCGATGCCTACATCCCGGATGTCTTCATCACTCTAATCGATACGGACGAGCGCGGGGACGAGCTTACCGCCGCCTTCCCGAGCGTGTTCGACACGACACTGCCCGTCGGCCAGCGCGTCAACAACGCCGAACAGTGGTCCCGGGACTTCGCCGCTAACTATGAGCAGGCGCTGGAAGAACTCGAGCGGCTGGAGCCGCCCGCGGACGTGCTCGCTGAGCATACCGAGCTTGTCGAGTCTATGCGCGAGCTGGCGATCCGCGCGTCAGGAGTACCCGGCGCCGTCCGGGCGCGCAATGTGAACACACTAATCCAGTTCCGAGAGGTTTTGGACGAAGAGGGGACGCTCGAGGCCGGCGAGCGCTTCGTTACGGCCTGCCTGGAGATGGAACGGATCGCGGCGCTGAACAACATCGTGACGGACCTCCAGTGCGGCGAGGACGAGCCGGAGCCGGACGGCGAGGCGACACCAACCCCGGCCGCGGACCAGCCTTCGCCGGCGCCGTAGCCGCCTGCGACCGACGGCATCCTGCCCTTACTGCAGATGACTTCGTGTCCTATTGACACCATCTGCCACCCGTGGTACTTTAGTCTCGACAGGAGTAAGTGTAGGACGTACACTAAGTCGGAGACAGGCCGCTATGGTTACGACGACAGCCCGCGAGACCATCCCCATCACCGTCAGTGAAACGGCGCTTCTGAACGAGGCCAACGCCTGTACGACTGACCGCCCGCTCGACACGCAGCCCCTCTCCGCGGAGCGCGCGTTCGCGTTCTGGCAGAAGGATATCCCGGAGGCGTACTGGCACCTCGACGGCGCGGCGCTGGCGGCGCGGATAGCGGTGGCGCGGCGGAAGCTGGGCACGCGCTGCGTTGTGCTGGGGCACCACTACCAGCGCGAGGACATCATCCAGTTTGCCGACTACAAGGGCGACTCGTTCAACCTGGCGCGCTGGGCGGCGGAACGTCCGGAGGCAGAGTTCATCGTCTTCTGCGGCGTCCACTTCATGGCGGAGAGCGCCGCCATCCTCTCGCAGCCCCATCAGAAGGTGGTCCTGCCCAACATGTCGGCTGGGTGCTCTATGGCGGATATGGCGGACCCGGAGGACGTCTACGCCTGCTGGGACGAGCTTCAGGCCGCCGGCATCAAGCACGTCATCCCGGTCACGTACATGAACTCGGCCGCCGCGCTCAAGGCGTTCTGCGGAAAAAATGGCGGGATCGTCTGCACGTCTTCGAACGCGCCGAAAGTCTACGATTGGGCGCTGGAGCGCGGTTCGAAAGTGCTCTTCTTCCCGGACCAGCACCTGGGCCGCAATACGGGGCTCAAGAAGGGCATCGGCCTGGACGAGATGGCCGTTTGGGACTATACGCTGCCGTTCGGCTCGCTGGGTGGCAACGCGCTCGAGCAGCTCGAACGCGCGAAGGTGATCCTCTGGAAGGGGCACTGCTCCGTGCACCGTCGCTTCTCGGTCGCGCAGATAGAGAAGGCGCGGCGGGAGTACCCGGGCGTGACGGTGATCGTGCACCCGGAGTGCTTGATGGAGGTCGTGCAGGCGGCGGACCTGGACGGCTCCACGGAGTTAATCACGCGCACGGTGACGGAGGCGCCCGCCGGCTCAATCTTCGCGATCGGGACGGAGATCAACCTCGTTTCGCGGCTGGCCTGCGAGAACCCCGACAAGACCATCTTCTGCCTCGACCCCGTCGTCTGCCCGTGCGCAACGATGTATCGCATCCACCCGGCGTACCTGGCGTGGGCGCTGGACGAGCTGGCGGACGGGCGCATCGTGAACCAGGTGGAGGTGGAAGCTGAGACCGCCAAGCACGCCCGCGTCGCGTTGGAACGAATGCTGGCGGTGCGGTAGCCGATCGTCCACAGAGGGCACAGAATCCGCCCCACCCCATCCTCAATTAGCGGCAGACTAACGCAGATGGTTCGCAAATTGACGCAGATCGCTTGGATTGTTTGTAGCTAATGGCTGATAGCTACGACTACGTCATCGTCGATTCCGGGATTGCTTGGCTTTATGCGACGCTGTCAGCTCACGAGCGCGAGCCGGTTTAGGTACAGACGATGCGCGCGCCGATTGCCCTGTTCGTCGTTTCCATCATAGGAGGCATCGTGTTGGGCGTCTTTGTGCTCTTGGGCGCAGAGCCGAACAACGACTTCTGGCTTCTGGTAGTGGGATTCGGCGTTGCTAATGGATTGCCTATGGCGGCGTTCGCTACTACACTTCCATCAGGTAGTGGCCGCAAGTTGGTCGCAGCGATCGGTTTGCTCATCACCTTCATCACCGGCGCGTTCGTCGCGGGTGCCAGCATGCGGCACTATGTGTTCGAGGCTTGGCAGTGGGAGTTAGGCTCCCTGGCGGTGGTGAATGCACTCATTGTGAGTCTATTCGCCGTAACCTGCGCATCCGGTGGAACGCTGGCTCGGCGGCTCGCGATGGCGACCAGCGCTACCATCTTCGCCGCCGGTCTGATCTCAGCCGGATTCTGGATCGGCGTCAAGGTGGCTGGGCCAGAGCGCTACTGCGACGGCGACGGTGTCTGCATTGACACGCTAGGTTTCGGCAGTCTATGGGCATGGACGGCGGCCGGCTTGGCTATCATCGGCCTGCCGTCGTGGGGCCTTGCCAGGATCATAGTCCGGGTGATGGCACGGTGACCTCCTCCTACGACTACATCATCGTCGGCTCCGGCATCGCCGGTCTCTACGCCGCGCTGCTCGCCCGCGAGCACGGCTCCGTGCTCATCATCACCAAAGGCGCCGTCGAAGACTCGAACACGCGGTGGGCGCAGGGTGGCATCGCCGCCCCGATCGGCCCGGGCGATTCTCCGCAGCGGCACCTGCGCGATACGATCGAGGCCGGCGCGGGGCTGGTAGATGAGGAGGCGGCGCGCGTGCTTACGTCCGAGGCGGCAGATCGCATTCGTGACCTGGTGCGCCTCGGCGTTGTGTTCGACACCACGCACGGCGAGATTGCGCTGGCCCGCGAGGGGGCGCACTCCGTGGCGCGCGTACTCCACGCCGGCGGCGACTCCACCGGCGCGCAGATCGAGCTTACGCTGGCGTCGCTGGCGCGCAGCGAGGGCGTGACGGTGCTTGAGCACACCATCGCGACGGAGATACTGACGGCCGCCGTATGGGCGCGTCATGATGCGCCCCTACGCCCCGAGCGCGCCATCGGCATCCGCGCGCTGCACACACACACCGGCGAGGTTCGCGATTACGCGGGCCGCCACGTCATCCTCGCGACCGGCGGCGCGGGCCAGATGTACCGGGTATCGACGAACCCGGCGGTCGCCACGGGCGATGGGATCGCGCTCGCCTACCGCGCGGGGGCGGAGATTATGGACATGGAGTTTGTGCAGTTCCATCCGACAGCGTTGCGGATGCCCGGTGTCCAGCCATTTCTGATCTCCGAGGCGGTCCGCGGCGAGGGCGGCGTCCTGCTGGACATTAACGGCGAGCGCTTCATGGCGGAATATGACGAGCGGGCGGAGCTGGCCCCACGGGACATCGTCGCCCGCGCGATCGTCGATCGCATGGCGAAGACCGGGGCGGACCACGTGCTGCTGGACGTGACGCAACTGGAGTCGCAGCGGGTGATCGCCCGCTTTCCGCAGATCTACCGCTTCTGCCTGGATGCGGGGCTGGACATCACGAGCGAGCCGATACCGGTGTCGCCCGCCGCGCACTACACGATGGGCGGCGTCCGGACGAACATCTGGGGCGAGACGACGCTGCCCGGCCTGTACGCCTGCGGCGAGTGCGCCTGCACCGGCGTCCACGGCGCGAACCGGCTGGCATCGAACTCGCTGCTGGAGACCGTCGTCTTCGCCCAGCGCGTCGTTCAGCGGACGCTGGAGTCGCCGGGCGGCAGCGCCAAGGAGACGCGCGACGCGATCAGCCTGGGGGACGCTCTTCCGGCGGAGGCGCCGCCGCCCGCCCGCGAGGCGATTCAGTCGCTGATGTGGGAAGACGTTGGCATCCTCCGCGACGCCGAGTCCCTCTCCCGCGCCGGATCCGCGCTCGCGGCATGGGACGCCACACTGACCGCACCACGCGACCGGTCGTCGCAGGAGCTGACGGACCTTCTGACGTGCTCTCGCCTGGTCACAGAGGCCGCGCTGTTGCGGGAGGAGTCTCGCGGGGCGCACTACCGCACGGACTTCCCGCAGCCCCGGGAGAAATGGCGGCGCCGGATCGTGTACAGGCGGGGCGCGTAGGGGGCCCGAAGGACTACGCGGCGATTTCAGTGATCGGGCACGCGTAGGCTAATATGCCCAGCTCAAAATGAGCACACGGGCTCATGCCCGCGCCCGCGCTTCTGGCTAACATCCTCGTATCAACGATTCTCAAGTCGAGGAGGGCCAGAAATGGTACGAATAACATTCTTGATCGCCTCGCTGGCAGCGCTGCTGCTGGCCGGCGGTCTCTACGTCGCCAGCGACGGCGCGAGCCATCCGTCGGCGGCAGACCCGAACGACAGCGACGCACGCGCGGTGCTGAAGAACGCGGCGGGCGAGACGGTGGGCATGGTCAAGTTCTCCGGCGAGGACGACGGCGTCCACGTCAAAGTCGTCGTCGACGCGCCGCTGTCGACGCTTCCGGCCGGTTACCACGGCTTCCACGTCCACGGGACCGGCACCTGCACGGCAGACGCCACGATGATGGACACCACGTGGTTCACTTCCGCCGGCGGTCACTACAAGGACGCGGATGCGGCCCACGCCTATCACGGCGCGCACAACGGCGACCTGCCGCTGCTGCTTGTGAACGATGACGGTTCCGGCCGCGGCGTCGCGGAAGCCCGCTTCGTCACAGACCGCTTCACCGTCGAGCAGATCGCCGGCCGGGCGCTCATCGTCCACAAGGTGGCGGACAACTACCGCAACATCCCGCTGGGCGCGAACGCGAATCAGTACACGGCGAACTCGGATGTCGTCACGGACTCTACCACCGCGACCGGGTTCACGGCCGCGACGGGCAACGCCGGCCCGCGCCTGATCTGCGGCGTCATCCAGGGCGACTAGCGAAACCAGCCGGTGGGACGGGCCGACCAGACGGCCCGTCCGCCGGCCGGACGATCTCTACCGAACAGGGATATAATCGGACGCACAGATGAAGATTGGAATCATGACGAAGCGACAGTGGTGGACGCTGGGAGGGATCGCCGGCGTCTCTTGCCTTCTGATTTTGGCACTGGGTCCAGAGATGATACCGCTACTGATCATGCTGGGCATGGTCTACGGTGCGGTCCGCGTGATCTCATTCCTGCTCTCGCGACCGGTATCCCGATTGCCGATCAGTATCCGCTGGAAGGTCCTGGGGGCGATTCTCTCCATGGGCGGGCTGCTGGTGGCCACAACGATCGTTAGCGTGGCCGCCATGGACTATATGCACACCGAACTGCACGACATACAGAGCCTGGCGCCG
Organism: uncultured Dehalococcoidia bacterium; assembly: GCA_964558415.1. GTDB lineage: Bacteria > Chloroflexota > Dehalococcoidia > SM23-28-2 > RBG-16-64-32 > CAZLDI01. Next base: position 26,005 of record CAZLDI010000022.1, on the reverse strand, counting down.
GTCCGGCCCGCGGGGGTCCTGCCGGCCGTAAACGAGCTGGAGAGCACCCAGCACGGAACCTTCTTCTCGTTCGCGCCGCTGATCGCGGTCCTCGGCACAGTCGGGGCGCTCGGTCTTGGGGTAGCGATCGCAGTCTCATTGATCACGCCCGTACGGCGGATGAGTGAAGCGATGAAGCGTATCGCCTCAGGCGACTTCTCCCAGCCGGTTCGGGTGGACAACCGGGACGAACTGGGCGAGCTGGCTGAACGCATCAACGAAACCGCGCACGAACTGTCGCGGCTGCAGGAAGCCACTGTGGCGGCGGAAAGGGCGCGCGCGCTGCGGGACCGCGTAACTCAGGTCACCCTGGCCCAGGAGGAAGAGCGGCGGCGCATATCGCGGGAGCTGCATGACGACCTCGGCCCGTCCCTTGCCGCCATCGTCAACCGCCTGCGCTCCTGCCAGCACATCATGCGCAGCGACCCGGAAAGAGCCGAGCGCGAGCTTGAGGAAGTCACTACCGGGCTGAAGGGCCACATCCAGGATATCCGCACCCTGATCCATGACCTGCGGCCTCTGGCTGTGGACCAGTTGGGCCTGGCGGGGGCGATCGAACAGCAGATAGAGCGGTTCAGCAAGGATACCGGCATTCCCGCCTCGTCCAATATCTCCTTTAAAGCGCCGATGGACCCGCTGCTAGAGATCACGGTGTTCCGCGTGCTCCAGGAGTGCCTCAGCAACGTACAGAAGCACGCGGGCGCCACGAGGGTGGAGGTCGCGCTTCAACCCACGGTAGACGGGCTCCAGCTTGTGATCACGGACAACGGCAGGGGGTTCGCGCCGGATGAGATAGCGTCTGCCAAAGACGGGCAGGGCGTAGGTCTCACCAGCATGCGAGAGCGCGCGGAGCTGGTTGAAGGCCGCCTGACTATAATCAGCAGTCCGCAGTCCGGCTGCGCCGTCACGCTCTACGTGCCATCAGAGGTCCGTGCGGCCGGCAGTTCGAAGGAGGTGGCCGTTGGAGCCAATTCGCATCCTGCTGGCTGACGATCATACGCTCTTTCGCAAAGGCATCCGGACCATCCTCGAGGAGATGCCCGACGTGGAGGTCGTCGGTGAAGCCGCGACCGGCGGCGAAGCCGTGGAGGCGGCGAACAGCCTGGTGCCGGACGTCATCCTGATGGACATCAAGATGCCGGTCATCAGCGGCATCGAGGCGACGCGGGAGATCCTGCAGGAGAACCCGCACATCGGGATCATTCTCGTCACGATGTACGATGACCCGGAATCCGCCTTCGCGGGCATGCGCGCCGGCGCCCGCGGATACGTCCTCAAGGAAGCCGAGCCGGAGGAGCTGCGCAGGGCGATTGAGGCGGCGCAGCGCGGCGAGGTGATGCTCTGCCCCCTGATCGCCAGCCGGGTCCTTCAATACTTTGGGGCGCGGCCGGCGCCGGAGCTCGCTGACGTGCACTACGAACGACTTACCGACCGCGAACTCGAAGTCCTGCGCTCCGCTGCCGAAGGTCTGAGCAACAAGGAGATCGCCCAGGCCCTGTTCATCAGCGAGAAGACCGTCAAGAATCACATCGCCAATATCTTCTCCAAGCTACACGTCAACGACAGGACGCAGGCGATCCTCTACGCACTGCGCAGGGGCCTGGTCTCCATATCGCCGCAGTCCGATACATGAGGGTCCGTCGCCTCGCGCGTTATGTGGATTTGTGGACGGCGTCGATAACTGCATTGACGCGCCGCCCGCACGAGTGCAGAATCGCCGGTAGCTTCCCGCTTGGGCAGTACGACCCGAGGCGAAGGGACTCAGCAGAGCGATCGGGCGACCGGACGCACGAGAGACCTGGAGCCCCAGCGAGTGCAGCCCGATCAAACGGGAAGCTATTTCTTGTCCCGGCCACCCAACCTCGCCGGCCATCCCCACCCATATGACCGCCCCCGGCGCCACCCCCATCATCCGCACGGTTGGCCTGAGCAAGCGCTACGGCCGCCGGCTGGCGGTAGACGACCTCGACCTGGAGGTGCCTTCCGGCCGGGTCTACGGATTCCTCGGCCCCAACGGCGCAGGCAAGACCACCTGCATCTCGCTCGTCCTAGGTCTCATCGCACCGACGAAGGGGCACGTCGAGATGTTCGGGATGGACACGCGCACACACCTCTCCCAAGCTCTGCGCCGGACCGGCGCCATCCTTGAGGGCTCGGCCTTCTACCCTGACCTCTCCGCCCGCGACAACCTGCGAATCTGGGGCTCCATCAGCGGCGGCGGGGAAAAGCGCCGCATCTTAGAGGTGCTTGACCTGGTGGGACTGGCCGAGCGCGCCGGGGAGAAGGTGCGTACGTACTCCCTCGGGATGAAGCAGCGCCTGGGGCTGGCGGCGGCGCTGCTGCACGATCCCGAACTTCTGATCCTGGACGAGCCCACCAACGGCCTGGACCCGGCGGGCATCCGCGAGTTTCGCGCACTGATCCGCCAGCTCGGCTCGGCCGGGAAGACCGTGTTCGTGTCCAGCCATCTGCTCGGGGAAGTCGAGCAGATGTGCGACGAAGTCGCGATCATCAACAACGGCCGCCTGATCACGCGTGGCACCGTTTCCGAGATCGTCAAGCGTGGCGCAGTCCTGGAGATGATCACCACCGACTTTGTGAAGGCGACCGAAGTCCTGACGGCTATCGATTGGGTGCGCGAAGTGCGAAAGGAAGACGTCACGCTCGTCGTTGACGCCCCGCCGGATCGAGCGGCGGAGCTGAGCAAAGCGCTGGCCGACGCCGGTGTCTACCTCTGGCAGCTCAAGACACGAGAGAGCAGTCTGGAGGAGTTCTTCATCGAGGTCACATCGGAGGGCAGCGCAGGTGCGTAGTCTGCTGGCCGCGGAGATGCTGAAGCTGCGGAAACGCTGGCTTCCTTACATCATGCTGATCCTGCTGCTACTGTGCGCGTTCGTGCAGGTGTTCTTGTTCGGCTGGGTCGGCTGGCACGAGGACCCGGATCCGACGAGCCGCCTAGAATCTCTTCGCACGTTCTCGCTCCCCTGGTCACTTCCGTCGTTGCTGGACAGCGGCCAGTTCTGGGGAGGCCTGATTGTCGGCACCCTCGCCGCCTCAGTGGTCGCGACGGAGTTCGGCTGGGGCACCGTCCGGCAGGCGCTGGCGAGAGGGCAGACCCGTGCCGGGTACCTGATGGTGAAGCTGACGGCGCTCGTTATCGTGTCCGCCGCGGGCCTGCTGATCGTGTTCTTCGCTGCGGCCGCACTGTCCCTGGTCCTGACCGCAGTCGAGGACCGGCCGGTGACGTTGGATGCCCCAGGCGGCGGAACATCGGGCCCCGAGCTCGTCCTGATGGTGCTGCGAGCCGGATATTGCATCATCCCTTACGGCATGCTGGCGTTCTGCCTGGCGACCATCGCGCGGTCGACGACGCTGGGAGTGATCACAATCGTCTTCTTGCTCTTCGGTGAAGCGCTACTTCTGGCCATTCTGGAGGCGATCGGCGGCATAGCCGCGGATGTGCGTGACCTGACCATCGGCCACAACGTCAGCGCCCTGATGGCCCAGAACCACATTGGATTCGCCAACCCCTTGACGCTCGCTGCTCGTGATCAGAGGCCCGCGGCCGAACTGCCCGACCCCAACGTCGCGGCTGTGGTGCTGGCACTCTGGTCGCTGGCCTTCGCCGCCATCTCCTTCTACATCTTCCAGAAGCGCGATCTGCGCGGGTAACGCCAGATCATGTGGATTTGTGGACGGCGTTGACAACGTTATTGACGCCTTTCCCGGCGTCGGACACAATGGCGACAGCTTCCCGACCGGACCGCAGCGAGTCAGGTCAAGGGGACCCGCCCAGAGCGGAAGGGCAACCAGAAGCCCGGGGCGAGACCTCAAAGCCAGGCGAGTGCGGGACATTAGGGAAGCTACTTCTTTGCCCCCCTTGTCCCCTTGACCCCTGACCCCCTGACCCATGACCCTTTGACCCATGAAGGTCGCGGAGGTAGCCGCCCGCCTGGATGAGCTCCTTCACCTCGACCGCTTCGAGACGGACGACTTCGCGATTATCCTCGACTTCTCACGAGAAGCCGGCGTCCCGATCGAGCAATACGCTACCGAGCGTTTTCTGCAGCGGTTCAACGGCCTCGCGCTGGACAACTCAGTTGAGGTCGCGCGAGTCTTCACGCTGGTCTTCCCCTCGGACGACGTGCTGGCGGAGGTCGAGCGCTGCGCCGCCGGGGAGCCGACCCTCATCTTCACGCACCACCCGATGGACTTCGAGACGTCGGGGCGCGGTCTGGCGCCGATCGGGAGCGAATGGCTCGACCGCCTCCGCGAGCGACGCATCTCTCTCTACGCCGCACACGCGCCGCTGGACTGCCACGAGCGGGTGTCCACCTCCCGGGCCCTCGCCCGTGCTATCGGCGTGCCCGCGCAAGAGACGTTTGCGGCTTACTTCGGGGGCCACGCGGGCGTCATCGGCAAGATCGAACCGACAGGGTTCGAGGCGTTCGCCCGGCGCGTACGCGACGCTTGCGGCGTGCAGTGCATTGACGAGAAGCGCCACTCGGACGACGTGCGCAGAGTGGGCGTCGTGGCGGGCGGCGCTGCGTACCCGGGCCTGATGGAAGAGGCCCTCGGCGCCGGCTGCGACACGTACGTCACAGGGGACTTCCGCGTACGCCACGGGGGCGAATGGGCGGAACAGAACCGCCCGCACTTCGACGCCTTCGTGGAGAGCGTTGCGCTCAACCTGATCGGCGGCTCGCACTACGCAACAGAGTCACTGGTGCTCCGGCACGATATGATCGAAGTGTTCCGTGAGATGGGATTGGAGGCGGAGTTCGTGCCGCAGGAAGACGCCTGGCGATGACGGGCGCCTCGCTCGACCCAGAATTCGTGCGCCGTTTGGTGGTGGCCGCCCTACTGGAGGACGCCGCCGGCCGCGACGTAACCACGGCCGCGCTGGTTCCCGACGGGCAGCTTGGGCGCGCGGTAATTATCGCGAAGGGTTCGGGTATGGTCGCCGGCCTGCCCCTGGCGGAGGCGACGTTCGCCGCAGTGGACGCCGCGCTCCGCTCGGCAGCGCTTGTCGCCGAGGGGGCTCGCATTGCGCCAGGGGACCGAGTGGCGGCGATCGAAGGTCCGCTGGCGGCGGTGCTGCGAGGGGAGCGTGTGGCGCTGAACTTCCTCTGCCACCTCAGCGGCGTCGCTACCGCGACCGCTGCCGTCGTCGAGGCGATCAAGGGCACTCGCTGCCGCCTGCGCGATACTCGTAAGACGCTCCCGGGGTTGCGCGCGCTCCAGAAGTACGCTGTCCGCGTGGGGGGCGGTGAAAGCCACCGTGGATCTCTGGAAGAAGCTGTGCTGATCAAAGACAACCACCTCGCGGCGATGCTGTCGCGTGACCTGGATATCGGCGCCGCCGTCCACGCGGCCCGCGAAGCCAACCCCGGACTGCGACTGGAGATAGAGGTCACGAGCGTCGATGAGGCGCGCCAGGGGATGGACGCCGGCGCCGACGAGCTGCTGCTGGACAACATGTCGCTTGCTGAAATGCAGGACGTCGTCGCGCTGGCGGCGATGCGAGACCGACGGCCGGCCCTGGAGGCGTCCGGCGGCATCACGCTGGAGAACGCGAGGGCGGTGGCGCTGACGGGCGTGGACTACATCTCGATGGGCGCGATCACGCACTCGGTGCAGGCGCTGGACATGAGCCTGGAGGTGGAGGTGTGAGCGAGAAAGGCGTGCGCTACGACCTCCGACAAACGAGGGAGATCCTGAGGATATTAGCTGTGATCGCCGGCCTAGCCATAATTTCCGCTCTCGGCTACGCGATCGCGAGGAACGACTTCCAGGTGCTCCTCTTCGCAGCCGCAATGTTGACGGCCGTCCTTCCAGCTTGCGGATTCGCTTCGTGGGCCGTCTACTATGTCATGGTGCATCCCTCCCATTTAAGAGTTCGCACCTATCGAACAGGCACGGGCAACGTGCCGTTCGAAAACATAGCCAACTTCGAGGTTGAGAACGCTAAGAAGGGCCGCCTCAAACTCAGCTACCATCTATTACTGCCTACCGGCGGCGTGACCAGTTACACGATCCACTCTCTGTTCAGGGCGGAGACACCGCTCGCCTTGATCGAGGACGTCAATCGTCGCGTAGCAGCCGCAAGGAGTCGCCGGAACAGCGACCTGGCTTGATCAGTCAACATCCGCGCACGAACGTCGCCGACATACTCGCCGAACTGCGCGCCCTGGGCTCGCCGAAGCATCGCGAGGGCATGTCTCGCTTCGGCATCGAGACCGCGAAGGCGTACGGCGTCTCCGTTGTCGTGCTGCGAAAGCTTGCGCGGCCCTACCGGCGGAACCATCAGCTCGCGCACGAGCTATGGGAGACCGGCGTCCACGAGGCGCGCATGCTGGCCTGCATGATCGACGACCCGAAGCAGGTGACAGAGGAGCAGATGGAGTCATGGGTGGTTGACATCGACTCCTGGGACGTCTGCGACGGCTGCTGCGGCGACCTTTTCGACCGAACACCCTTCGCGTACCACAAGGCCCGCGAGTGGAGCGCGCGGCCGGAGGAGTTTGTGAAGCGCGCCGCGTTCGTCATCATGGCCTGGTCCTCGGTGCACGACAAGCAGGCTGCGGACGAGGTCTTTCTCCAGATGCTTCCCCTGATCGAGCGAGAGGCGGGAGACGACCGCAACTTCGTGCGCAAAGCTGTCAACTGGGCGCTGCGCCAGATCGGCAAGCGCAACCGGGCCCTGAACGCTGCAGCGATCGATGCGGCTGAGCGCATTCACGCGCAGGGTTCCCGATCCGCGCGCTGGATCGCCTCGGACGCGCTGCGCGAACTGCGGTCGGAAAGGGTGCAGGCACGGTTGAAGTAGGGTGGCACTTCGCGGGATGCCGGCGCCCCGCTCTTCCTTCGACTGGCTCAGGACGAGCGGTTGGATTTCTGAACTCGCTGGTCACGCTCGTGGTGATCTCGCCGGTCGCGCTCATGGTGAGCCCGTCGAACCAGGAGCGGAGTCAGGCGCCCCCGCCACGCTTACCTTGCCGCCCGTACCGCCTACGGCGGAGGCCGCGACCGCCCTCTCGCCAATCGCGTTAGACTGGCCCAATCGCCTCTCGCTAGCGCCAGCTTCTTCGCCCGGCTCCAGCCCTTGATCCGCTGCTCGGCCGCGAACGCATCGTCTCTTGTAGTGAACTGCTCCTGAAAAATCAAACTCACCGGCAGCCGCGAGGCCGTGTACCCAGAGTACGTGCGCAGGCGATGTGCGGCCAATCGTACGTCCAGATCCTCCGTGTGCCCGACATATATGCTGCCGTCTGAGCAGAGGAGCATGTAAGTGTAAAACGCCATTGCGGACCTTTAGCGCCCCGCTTATCCTTCGACTGGCTCAGGACGAGCGGTTGGATTTCTGATCTCGCTGGTCACGCTCGTGGTGAACCGTCGGCCCCGCTCGTGGTGAGCCCGTCGAACCAGGAGCGGAGTCACAGACACGCGCTACGCTATGGGCTTGCAGCGATGCTCTATGCCTGCGGGAAGAGCCTCGCGATTAGCGGCTGCACCAGCCAGCCCATCACATACCCACCCACCATGCTCACCAACACCATCAGCGCCGCCAGGTCCAGACCCGGGTTGCTTACCTCAGATGCTGCACTCAACACCGCCAGGCCACCGAAGAAGAGGCCGATGTATCCGCCTGTGATTCCCGCGCCGTTTCGAGGGTTCATTTTCTTCTCTCGCGGCTCGTTCTGAACGGTCATGCCGGATCGTCTCCTCAGTATACGCAAAAACGAACGCGATGGGACTACTCCCGTCGCGTCATCTCGATAGACGCTCCCGCTAGACCGGCCGTTACCCTGCGGAGAGAACGGTTCGCATTTTAGAACGATATTTTCACGCGGACGTTAATCGCCGGTTGACGGTCGCCCGCCGCGGGGAGGAGAGTTTGCTGCGATGCGAATCGTTTTACAGCGCGTCCGTCGCGCCTCGGTCGCCGTCGGCGGAGCGACCGTCGCTGAGATCGGAGGCGGGTTGCTGCTCCTCGTCGGAGCGGCGGAAGGGGACGACGCCGGGGAGGCGCGCCGGCTGGCCCGGAAGTGCGCCGAGATGCGCATCTTCTCGGACGCTGAGGGAAGGTTCAACCTGTCGCTCGTGGATTCGGGCGGCGAGGCGCTGGTCGTGAGCCAGTTCACGCTGCTCGCGGACACCCGGCGCGGACGGCGGCCCAGCTTCACCGCAGCCGCGCCACCCGAGATCGCCGAGCCACTCATAGAAGCGTTCGCGCAGGAGCTGCGCGCGCTGGGCGTGCGGACTCAGACAAGCCAGTTCGGGGCGAAGATGGAGGTCTCGCTGGTCAACGACGGCCCCGTCACGATCATCGTCGACAGCGCGGACCGGGAGCGGCCGCGGAAGGGCTAGTCGACGGCGGCGGTTTCGGCCTTTGGCGCGCCGTCGTGGCTGTGCGAACCGGCGCCGTGGGAATGGCCGGGGCCGTCGGTCGCGGCGCTGCCGGCGCCGGCGGAGTCGCTGGAAGAAGAGGAGTCGCTCGAGGAGGAGGAGTCGTCGGAGCTGCCGCCGTTGCGGCCGCCGGAGCCACGGTTGTCGGTGCTGTAGAAGCCGGAGCCCTTGAAGATAACGGACGGCATGCTGATCTGCCGCCGGGACTGCGCGCCGCAATCCGGGCACTTATGCCGCGTGGGCGCGTCGAACCCCTCTGTCTTCTCGTAATCATGTCCGCGAGCGCAGCGGTACTCGTAGACGGGCACTGTTCTCGACCTCCGTGAGTGTTGTCCGAGTGTGAAAGACCGTCCGCCTGAGACGGACAGCCTCAATCACCAAATATAGCAAACGCTAAGGTAGGGTTGCAAGGAGACCCGTGTTGCGGCGACCCCACGGTAGGGGCGGGTTTGCCAATCCCGTTTCCGGCCCAGACAACTTCGCCCCTCAGACTCTCTGTGGTCGGCGCCAACGTTCGGACCGAAAAACCCGCCCCTACGCCGTGCGCGGCGCCATTGCTCCCAACGCGGGGGCGGGTTTACGAAATCCCGCTGCCCGCCCAAACAGCCTGACTCCTCAGGGTCTCGGGTGCCGGCGCCAACGTTCGGACCGAAAACCCGCCGCCTACCACCGTGCGCGGGGCCGTTGTTCCCCTCACCGTCTTCGGCCTGCTATACTACTCGTTCGGACGCCTGAAGCGGGCTGCAACGCCCGCTTCTGTTTGTGTCTTCATCGAATCCGAAGGGAGCCATCGGTTTGTCCGCACCAGTATCTATGAAGACCCTCCTCGAAGCGGGGGTGCACTTCGGCCACCAGACGCGGCGCTGGAACCCGAAGATGCGCAAGTTCATCTTCACCGAGCGCAACGGCATCCACATCCTGGACCTCTCGCAGACCGTCGGCCGACTCGAGGCCGCCTGCAACTACGTCCGCGATCTCGTCGCCAACGGCGGCACGCTGCTCTTCGTCGGCACCAAGCGCCAGGCGCAGGAGACGGTGAGCTCGGAGGCCCGACGCTGCGGCATGCCCTACGTGACGAACCGCTGGCTCGGCGGCACCCTGACCAACTTCACCACCATCCAGGGCCGCATCGACTACCTCGTGCGCCTTGAGGACGCGAGGGCGCGCGGCGACCTCGACTGGCTCTCCAAGCGGGAGCGGGGACAGAAGGAAGAAGAGATCGACCGGCTGAACCGCTACCTGGGCGGCATCAAAGAGATGACCGCTCCCCCGGGCGCCATCTTCATCATCGACACCGAGAAGGAGAACATCGCCGTCGCCGAGTCGCTGCGCATCGGCATCCCGATCGTCGCCCTGGTGGACACGAACTGCAACCCGGACGTCATCGACTACCCGATCCCGTCCAACGACGACGCCATCCGCGCGATCAAGCTGATCGCCGCGCGCATGGCTGACGTCGTCCTGGAAGGCCTCACAGCGCGCGAATACGCGGCCCAGGCGGCCCTCGAAGCCGAAGACGTAGAGGTCAGCGCCTACACGGAGACCGGGTACCTCGCCTCGCCGGACGAGCCCGACCCGGCGCAGGTGCGCGCCGACGAGGAAGCCGCCGCCGCCGAGGCGGCAGCAGCCGAGGCGGCAGCCGCAGCGGAAGCTTCCGCAGCAGCGGAGGCGGCAGCCGCAGCAGAAGCGTCGGCAGCGGAGGCCGCTATCGCCGCCGAAGCTCCTGTCGTTGACGAAGCGCCTGCGGCCGAGGCGCCCGCCGCAGAAGCGGCAGCGGAACCCCCAACCGACCCGGCGCCACCCGCCGAGTCTTAATCCAGGAGCACACCCGACAATGGCCACCTCCACTGAAGACGTTAAGAGACTGCGCGATGAGACCAGCGCCGGCATGCTGGACTGCAAGAAGGCGCTGGACGAGGCGAAAGGCAACTTCGAGAAGGCGCTGGGCATCCTGCGCGCGAAGGGTCTCGCCGCGGCCGAAAAACGCGCGGACCGCGAGACAGCCGAGGGGCTGATCGGCTCCTACATCCACCACAACAGCCGCTACGGCGCGCTCGTGGAAGTGAACTGCGAGTCGGACTTCGTCGCCCGCACGGACGGCTTCCGCAGCCTGGTACAGGACGTCGCCCTGCATATCGCCGCCGCGAACCCGCTCTACCTCTCGCCGGAGGAGATACCCGACGGCAGCGAGGACAACCCCAAAGACGTCTGCCTGCTGCTGCAGCCCTTCGTCAAGGACGAGTCGAAGACGGTCCAGGACCTGATCGCGGAGACGATCGCGAAGACGGGCGAGAACATCCGCGTCCGCCGCTTCGCGCGCTTCGAGCTGGGCAACTAGGGCGGCGTGTAGGCCGGGAGGGCTGTGGGCCTGGCGATGGCAGCGCCTCCCACGGGAGGCCCGACATTGCTGCTAGCAAAGGAGCGAAGTCCTCGGCATCCTCGGACCTCACTTCAATCTTCTGGATGCCGAGGTCGCCAAACCTGACGAGTAAGGATACTCTGACAGACCGTATGTTAACCCCCAGATAGGACGCGTGCGTTATAGAGGCATGGTCGAAGACAAGGACGTGATGTCGATTGTCGTACCGAGCGCCTTAGGTCTAAGCGGTGTCTTACTAGTGTTCCTCGGCTTTGCGTTAGCCGACTTGAACGAGTTGCTAGGCGGTGGTCAAAGAAAGCGATTCGCCAAGAGGATTGGCGTACTGCGGACCATTGTCGTATTTGCCGCCCTCGTCACAATTTTGGGGGTCGCGTGCACGGGTCTCGGAACTTTGTGGATGACAGGCGAAACATCCGTTTACGATGCCACTCAGGTGATGTTTTTCGCGACGCTGGGATGTACCATAGCCGTGGCTCTCGGAGTATTGCTAGAGGGGATACTGTGAGAAAGATCGCGCCGTTTGACCGCAAAGCGCACCAGACACTCTATCAAGCGGAAGTTCTAGACGAATTTGAGGAAGACAAGAACGCCAAACGCTTGAGGGAGGCGTTGCAGGGAGCCCAGGACCTATGCGGCCCCGACGGGTTCGAGGGTGACGTGATTCGAGTCCTCGCCGATTCCCTCGCCGCGACCAAGTGGTGTCCCGATTTGCTGATTGAACATATTGGCCGCCGAAATAGCGTTCCGGACGTTTGGTACGACTGGCTAGCGGGATATGCCGTAAATGAATACAGGGACTAGGAAAGGGGTTGTGAATGGCGCACGAGCAGCTTAGGGCGGAGGTCGAAAGGGACGTTGCAGCCTACATCAAGCGGCTGCGCGCACTCGACCCGGAAGGACGCGATCAGGCTTATCAAGCTCTGGCGAAAAAGCTATCTCAAGAGGTCTATGAGATGAGACGCGCTGGCCTGCGCATTGATGATGCCCCCCGACGAACCGCTGCGGCCACCTAGTCTCCATGAAGATCGCGCTCGGTATAGTTCTGGTCATTATCGGCGTAATCTTCGGCGCTAACGCTTTGGGAAGCCTGGGCGGACGTTATGGGCCAGCGAATCTATGGCGGAACGTCTCACTGGCGAGTGGCGTATCCATAGCGGCCATCTTCGGCGGAGTCTACTTGCTCGCCTCGTGATAAACTAGAGGTATGGGTGTCAACAAGAGCGTCGAGAAGATGCTGAGACCCTCGGTATTAACCGATGGATTTGATGCGCCTAATTAAGAAGGAAACGAAGAAAGCCCCCGAAGGGGCCGATTCGCAACAACAGCAGGCAATCGGTGAGGACTGGTGGCCAAGTGCCAATCCACCGATCTTTTGCTACCATAGGTAGACCTCCGAGGCGGGGACTTTCTCGGCCTTTGCTTTGACAGGCGACCGAGACTCAAGGCCCCCGCCTCTATCCTTTCTTGCTGGCCCCTTGGGCGGCCAAATTACGCATTAAGACGTGGCCCCGTTGGGCCAACGATAGGTGGCGCTGGCGACCTTTTCGATCCCCTTCGCGCGCATCAGGGCCGCATGGAGCGATCTGCCCGGCGAGTCTTTGTCTGCGAAGTAGCCGTACCGTTCAAGGCGCTCGATCATCATCGCGAACGTGACGGGCTTGCCGCCAAAGTCCCTGATGACCTGGATTGCAGCCTCTTTCAAGGACATACCCCTGTACGGACTACCTTGCTCAAGCCGGATCTGGTTGCCGTTGCGGTCCTGCTCGTAGGCGCGCAGGCCCTCGATCTGCGCGAGTTGCACCTTGCAGGCATCCCTCTCCCGCTCCGCTTCCTTAACGGCCTCCTCCGCCTCTTTGAGCCGTTGCTCGTACCGTTCGCGGGCGTAGTCCAGAGATTCGATGTAGGTGACCCACCTAGGGTCCAGTACAGTCGCCATCGTGATCGCCTCCACTTGCAGCATTCATTCTCTACTGTGGGGGCCACGAATGTCAACAGTCAGGCCTACGTCAAAGGCATCGGTTAGAACGTGTGTGCGAGAACACACGTTCTAACTGTATTTGGATACTGCGAGTAGACGGTCCGTAGTCGTGAGCCGGGGGGGCGAGTTTGACGACTGGCCGCCCGATCTGGTATGGCCCAGTCTTCGCGGGCGATACCGGACGGGTCTGTCGTCGGGACTTTGGTCGCTGCGGGTGCGGACGTCGGGCCTTCATCCACCGCGAAATGCAGCCCCAGGAAAACGACCAGGGCGGCGGTCGCCATCATGATCACGGGGCTGAGGAGCGATTGTGGCTTCATCTGCCAGTACTCAACCCTAGGGGGCGTGAGGCGGCGCGTAAAGTGCCAGCATCAAACGAACACCCGAGCCAATGGGTCGAACCTGTAGGTTGTCCCGTCTGCCGCCTGCAGCACCACGGTCGTCCCTTCAGCGTCGACTATCCTGACTGAGCCAACCTTACCCGGTGTTTCGTAGCGTCCTGTTTGCGCGGGAATGAAGTTACCATTCGAATCCTGGACTGCCACGAGCACGACACCCTGATTTCTGTCCTGGGTGGCCGCACCCGCGTATACAATGACTGTTTCTGATCCGACAGACGCTCGCCAGCTATTCTCGAACAGATAAGCCATAGACGAGAACGGAGCTTGCCCACTGGGGATGAGAACGCCATCCCCGGCCGCAGTTCCGGACGGTGGAACCGGTGTATAGGGAGCCGGCGTCGGCGGGCCCCTGTAGGGGGCGGTCGGAAGAGACGCGGCTTCGCTCCGCCGCGCAGCCTCTGCGTCAATAATCGCCTGTTTCTCGGGCGGAAGACGGCTTTCATTCAGTGAGGAAGGTATAGGGCTTTCATCCACAGCAAAACGCAGGCCCAGAAAAACGACCAGGGCGGCGGTCGCCATCATGATCACGGGGCTGAGGAGCGATTGTGGCTTCATCTTCCGATACCCCATGATGAGTATACGCCGCCGTTGTGGTACCGATACCCCCCTGCCGTGTATCATTCTCCTGAGCCATGACTCCGTACAAACGCATCCTGCTGAAGCTGAGCGGGGAGGCCCTGCAGGGAGACCTGCCGTTCGGCATCGACCCCGGCACCCTCGACGCCATCGCCGGGCAGTTGAAGACGGTGCAGGAGATGGGCATCGAGGTGGCGATCGTCGTCGGCGGCGGCAACATCCTGCGCGGGGCGGAGGCGTCCGCCACGGGCATGGATCGCGCCACCGGCGACTACGCGGGGATGCTGGCGACGATCATCAACGCGCTGGCCCTACAGGACGCGCTGGAACGCGGCGGCATCAACGTCCGCACGCAGTCCGCGATCACCGTCACCGCCGTCGCCGAGCCGTACATCCGGCGCCGCGCGATGCGTCACCTGGAGAAGGGCCGCGTCGTGATCTTCGCCGCGGGCACAGGCAACCCTTACATGACGACCGACACCGCCGCGGCGCTGCGCGCGATCGAGATCGGCGCCGACGTGCTGCTGATGGCGAAGAAGAACGTGGACGGCGTCTACGAGGCCGACCCGTTCAAGGAGCCGTCCGCCCGCAAGTTCGAGACGCTGTCTTACCTGGACGCGCTGAACAAGCGCGTGCAGGTGATGGATTCCACCGCGCTCTCGCTGTGCATGGAGAACTCTCTGCCGATCATCGTCTTTGACCTGCGCGCTCCGGACAGCATCCAGCGCGTGGCGGCGGGCGATCACGCCGGCACGAGGGTGGGGGACGTAAAGACGGCGCTGCAGGCCGCACCCGCGCGGGCGCGCTGAGACAGGAGACAAGCGATGGTCCAGGAGCAGTTGAGCGACGCGAAATCGAGGATGCACAAGGCCGTGGAGGCGCTCCAGGCTGAGCTGGTGACGGTGCGCACAGGCCGCGCGACGCCCGGCCTTGTAGACCACCTTCGTGTGGACTACTACGGAACGCCGACGCCGCTCAACCAGATCGCGACGGTCTCAACCCCGGACGCCAAGCTGATCGTCATCCAGCCCTACGACCGCGGCGGCATCGGCGCGATCGAGAAGGCGATCCTCAGGTCGGACCTCGGCCTGACGCCGAGCAACGACGGCATCGTCATCCGGCTCTCGATCCCGCCCCTGACGGAAGACCGGCGCAAGGAGCTGGCGAAGCACGTCCGCAAGCGCGTGGAGGAGGGGCGCGTAGCCGTGCGCAACGTGCGCCGCGATGTGCACGAGCACCTGCGCAAGCTGGAGCACGACCACAGCCTCTCCCAGGACGACCTGCACCGCTCAGAGACGGAGCTTCAGAAGCTGACGGACGAGCAGATCAAGGAAGTGGACCGCGCCGGCGAAGAGAAGGAGAAGGAACTTCTCACCGTCTAGCGCGCCCGCACCTTCGCGGGACGCGCAACGTTCTATACTGATGAAAACGATGGCCCTCGCCACACGCACCCGCACGCAAACAGAGCCGCCGCCGCTTCTGGCGCTGCCCGCCGTCCCGCAGCACGTCGCGATCATCATGGACGGTAACGGTCGCTGGGCCCGTCAGCGGGGCCGCCCGCGGCTCTACGGACACCGCGCCGGAACGGAAAACGTGCGGCGGGTCATCGAGCGATTCGCCGACTACGGCGTGCGCTACCTCACCCTCTTCGCCTTCTCCACCGAGAACTGGGACCGCCCTTCCTATGAGATCCGCGGACTGATGAGCCTGCTCTCGCGCTTTCTCAAGCGCGAGACGCAACACCTGCACGAGAACGGCATCCGCCTCCGCCACATCGGCAACCTCGACCCCCTCAAGCCCGCCCTCCAGCGCGAGGTCCGCGCCGCTATCGAACTCACGCGAGAGAACACGAGCATGACGCTCGCGATCGCCTTCAACTACGGCGGCCGCGCGGACATCGTCGAGGCGGTGAAGCGGATTGTCGCAGACGGCACGCCAGTGGACAAAATCGACGACGGACTGATCGCGTCCCACCTGGCGACGGCTGACCTGCCCGATCCCGACCTGATCATCCGTACCGCGGGTGAGATGCGCATCTCGAACTTCTTGCTCTGGCAGGCCGCCTATGCGGAGCTCTGCTTCCTCCCAATCTACTGGCCCGACTTCGACATTCAGGAGATCGACGAGTGCCTGCTCGCCTACGGCGGGCGCACTCGGCGCTTCGGGGGGCTGTTGCCGCACGAGCTGGACCAGTCGGCCGTCCCCGGAGCCAACGGCGCCCGAAACGGCGCCAAACCAAACTCCAGCAACGGCCACAGCGCCTAGCCACTGCCTATGCTGCTGACGCGGGTCATCACCGCCGCCGTCGGCGTACCCATAATCATCGGCCTGATTCTGCTCGGCGGTGCGTTGTTCACTGCCGCCGTCGCCGTCATCTTGCTAGTGGCGGCGATGGAGTTCTTCGCAGCCACCGACCCGGAAGGGCGCTCGCGTGTCTTCGAGATGCGTCTCGCGGGGGTCGTGGGTTTCGCGGCCGTTTGCGGCCTGGTGATCGCCGCTGACGCCGGGGCGGACGAATGGACCGGGCTGCTCGCTATCTCTATCGCAGCAGTCTTCTTCGCTCTCGTCCTGACAGCGGGCAGTGAGACCAGTCTGCGGGATTGGCTCTGGGCGACCGGCGGCATCGTGTACGTGGGCTTCCTCGGCTCGCACCTCGTCCTCCTCCGCGACCTCTCCGAAGGCCGGGAGTGGGTGCTGCTGGCTGTCTTCGCGACGTTCGCGACGGACACCGCCGCCTACTTCGCCGGAAAGGCGTTCGGCCGCGTGCACATCACGCCGCGCATCAGCCCCGGCAAGACGCTCGAAGGCTCAATTGGGGGCTACGCCGCGGGATTCGCCGCCGTCCTGGCGCTCAAGTGGGTCACGGGGCTGGAGGTGGGGGCCGAGATCGCGCTACTGGCGCTGCTGCTACCGGCGGTGGCGATGCTAGGCGACCTGGCGGAGTCCATGATCAAGCGGGGGGCGGGTGTGAAGGACGCCGGCAGCCTCGTGCCCGGCCACGGCGGCCTTCTGGACCGGCTGGACAGCATCCTCTTTACCGCTCCATTGGTATACTACTTTGTGATATGGACAGTGTATTGATCCCGTTAGCCAGTTCTCATTTCCCAACCCGCTAATGAAGCCGCTCGGCATCGCCATCCTGGGTTCGACCGGGTCCATCGGCCGGCAGACGCTCGACGTCATCCGCTCCCTCCCCGGCCGCTTCAACGTGCTGGCGCTCGCCGCCGGCAGCAACGTCACCCTCCTGGAGGAGCAGGCGCGCGAGTTCCGCCCGCGCTACGTCTGCGCAGGCCGCGAGGAGGAGTACCTGCGCGGCGCGATCGCCGGCGGCAAGCTGTCTGCGCGCTGGGCGGAGATGGAGGAGATGGCGGCGCTCTCAGACGTAAACCTGGTGGTCGTTGCCACTGTCGGTTCGGCGGGGCTGTCGCCCACGCTGGCGGCGTTGCGCGCGGGGAAGGCGGTGGCGCTCGCCAACAAGGAAGTGCTGGTGATGGCCGGCCATATTCTCACGGCTGAGGCGCGGCGGCACGGCGGCGAGCTACGCCCGATCGACTCGGAGCATTCCGCGATCTGGCAGTGCCTCTGGGGCGAAGCGAACGAGACGGTGGAGCGCATCTTGTTGACCGCATCGGGCGGGCCGTTCCGCGACACACCTCAGCACGAGCTGCCGCGCGTGACCGCTGAGGAGGCGCTGCGGCATCCCAACTGGCAGATGGGCCAGAAGATCACAGTGGACAGCGCCACTCTCTTCAACAAGGGCCTGGAATGCATCGAGGCGCGCTGGCTGTTCGACATCCCGTTGGAGCGCGTCCACGTGATCCTGCACCGCGAAAGCATCGTACACTCGTTAGTGGAGTTCAGAGATGGCTCCGTAAAGGCGCAACTGGGCGCGCCCGACATGCGTCTACCAATACAGTGTGCGCTGACCTACCCTGAGCGACTGGCCGGCGCCACGGTGCCGAAACTGGACCTGGAACTGATAGGAACCTTGAACTTCTCCAAGCCTGATATGAAACAGTACCCGTGCCTCGGCCTGGCCCTGGAGGCCGGGCGGCGGGGCGGCACTGCGCCCGCCGTCCTCGCGGCGGCGGACGAGATCGCCGTGCAGCACTTCCTGGCCGGGCACATCGCCTTCACGGACATTCCACACGCCATCGACGACGCACTCTCGCACCACACCGAGGTCGCGAACTCGTCGCTGGACCAGGTGCTCCATGCGGACGCCTGGGCGCGCTCCTACGCGGAAGACTGGGTAAAGGCGCGGGTGTAGATGACAGATGCGAGTTGACAGATGACAGAGAAAATGGGCGAACGAATCCGGTCGCATCGCGACCTCATTGTGTGGCAGAAAGCGATGGATCTGGTGGACCTCATCTATGATCTCGCGGAGAGCTTTCCCGCCAAGGAGGCATACGGCCTCACCTCTCAGATTACGCGTGCCACCGTTTCGGTTCCCGCGAACATTGCAGAGGGCCAAGCGCGCCCAAACGCAAGAGACTTTGCCAACTTCCTCGTGATAGCGAGGGGATCAATGATGGAGACCGAAACACTGCTGATGGTCGCCGTGCGCCGAAGATACGCCGGCACTGACGCCGCGGCCCCGGCTTTCTCACTTATAACTGAGGTGAGCAAGATGCTAACGGCGCTGCGAAATCGCATCATCATCACTCGACGGAAGGTCTGATGCCCCTCTTCGGAGCCAGCTCTCACACCTCTGCCGACCGGAAGGGCATTTCTGTCAACTGTCAACTGTCAACTGTCAACGACAGAGTGGTGGAGACGCGGGGCTCATGACCGTCATCTACTCCGTCCTTCCGTTCCTCGGCATCCTCGTCGGGCTGATCGTCGCGCACGAGCTGGGGCACTACTTCACCGCCAAGCTGTTCAAGATCAAGGTGCTCGAGGCGGGGCTCGGCTACCCACCGCGCGTCTGGGGCTTCACGTGGCGCGGCACGCTCTACTCGATCAACTGGCTCCCCCTCGGTGGCTTCGTGCGTCTGCTCGGAGAAGAGGACCCGACCGACCCGCAGAGCCTGGCGGCGCAGGCCGCCTGGAAGCGGCTGATCGTGCTCTTCGCGGGCTCGGCCGTCAACTTCACGCTCCCCGTCTTCCTCTTCGCCGTCGCCTTCATGATCCCGCACGACATCCCCGCCGGGCCCGCGCAAATCGAGCAGGTGGTGCGAGGCTCCCCTGCCGCCGAGGCGGGCCTGGAGCCGGGCGACGTGGTCCTGGCGATTAACGGCGAGAAAACGAGGAACACGGCGGACGTGGGGCGCGAGATCCGCATCAACATGGGAGAAACCGTGAACTTCCGGGTACGGCGGGAGGTGTTCGGCGGCGGTACGGAGACGCTGACCATACCCGTCGAGGCGCGCTGGGCGCCGCCGTCCGGCCAGGGACCCACCGGCATCCAGATCGCCAACCGCAACTTCAGCCTGACCGAACCCGAACACTTGACCCCGTGGGGCGCCCTGGCTCAGGGATGGGAGTCCACCTGGGATTCCCTGATCCTGGCGCGCAACCAGGTGATAGCCATCTTCCACGGCGGCTCAGGCCCGGAAGTTGCCGGACCGGTCGGCATCGCGCAGGCGACCGGCGAGGTGGTGAAGGAGGCCGGTTGGCGGCCGCTCCTTGACCTCGCTGCGGTGCTGTCGATCAACCTCGCGATCATCAACGCCCTCCCGCTGCCGATGCTGGACGGCGGCCGCATGGCGTTCGTTTTCCTGGAGATCGTGCGCGGAGGTAAGCGCATCCGCCCCGAGAAAGAGGCGCTGGTGCACCTCGTTGGCCTCGCGCTGATAATCACGATGGCCGTGGTCGTGACGTACTTCGACATTGCCCGCCTAATCACCGGCGGCAGTCTCTTCGAGTAACGGAGGCGTCTCACCGGCCGCTCGTGTTTGCGCGCAGTGGGAGAATTCTGACGGTTGAAACCGTCAGCTAACCGCCAGGAATTTCGGCCTGTCGTCGCAGTGGCCGTTTGCCGCTGCGTTCTTCCTCGCTCACAATGGAATTGATGACTGACGAACCGGTCCCGCTGACCCAGCGCCGCGAGTCCCGCCCGGTCCACGTCGGCGATGTGCAGGTCGGCGGCGAGGCGCCCATCGTCGTGCAGACGATGACCAACACCGACACTGCCGACGCCAATGCGACGATCGAGCAGATCGCGCGGCTGGCAGACGCCGGGGCGGAGATCGTCCGCATCGCCGTGCCGGACCGCCGCGCGGCCGAGGCCGTCCCGGAGATCGTGCAGCGCACGCCCGTCCCGCTGATCGCCGATATCCACTTCGACCACCGCCTCGCGCTCGCCTCGATCGCGGCGGGCATCCACGGCCTGCGCCTCAACCCGGGCAACATCCGCGACGCCACGAAGGTGCGCGAGGTCGTGAAAGCTGCGCAGGAGCGCGGCATCTCGATCCGCATCGGCGTCAACGAGGGCTCGCTGCCGCCGATTCCGGCGCTCGCCGATGGCGAACTACCGCCGCCGAAGACGCAGCGCATGGTGGACGCGGCCCTCTGGGAGATCGGCATCCTGGAGGAGATGGGCTTCGAGGACATCAAGCTCTCGCTGAAGGCGTTCGACGTCCCGACGATGGTCACGGCCTACCGCGAGATCGCGCTGCGCGTCCCTTACCCCCTGCACCTCGGCGTCACAGAGGCCGGCACGCCGGGCGCCGGCACCGTCCGCTCCGCCATCGGCATCGGCATACTGCTGGCCGAAGGCATCGGCGACACGATACGCGTCTCGCTTGCCGCCGATCCGGTGGAGGAGCTGCCGGTCTGCTGGGACATCCTGAAGTCGCTGAATATCCGCTTCCGCGGCGCGACGATCGTCGCCTGTCCGACGTGCGGGCGCATCGAGGTGGACCTGATCCCGCTGGCGAAGCAGGTCGAGGAGCACTTCATGACCCTCGGCAAGCCGATCACGGTCGCCGTCATGGGCTGCGTCGTCAACGGCCCGGGAGAGTCACGAGACGCGGACATCGGCCTCGCCGCCGGCAAGGGCCGCGGGGCCATCTTCCGCAAGGGCGAAGTAGTCCGCACCGTCGCCGAAAGCGAGTTCTTCAGCGCGCTGCTGGAGGAGGGCCGCAGGGTGATCGCGGAGAAGTTCGGGGACGACGGGGACAGGGGGCAGGGCACAGGGGACGAGCTGATCTCGCTGACACCGGTGGCGTCGCGGCCAGACGGCCGCCCGGACGGGCGCACGCTGCCGGGGCGGGCGGCGCGGCGGGGGTAGATGCGCAATCAAGCGCATTTGCAGATTCCGGCGGGCGGGCGAGACGGTCATCGCAAACGTGGCGAGCACGATTGCCGTATGATTGATAGCGGAGCCAGTGACTATGAACAGCGTCCTCAAGAAAGCATTTGAAGCTGCTTCCCGGCTGCCCGAACGTGATCAGAAGCAGCTCGCGGCCGCTATATTGGAAGAGCTCGCGGCGGATAAAGAGTGGCAGACAGCCCTCGCGCGATCCCCGCCGGGGCTTGAGCGCCTGGCCGACGAGGCGCTCGCCGAATATCGCGAGGATCTTACTGAACCTCTCGATCCAGACGCTCTTTGAAGAATCGGAGCACCCAGCGCTTCCGCAAAGCATTCGCGAATCTGCCACAGCTCAGTCAGAGCCGGGCGCGTCAAGCGTATCGCACATTCCTCCGTGACTCAGCGCACCCAAGCCTCCAGTTCAAGCAGGTCCATGCTACCAGGCCCATCTACTCGGCCCGCGTCGGGCTCAGATATCGGGCCCCTCGCGGTTCGCGAGGGCGATACGCTCGTTTGGTTCTGGATCGGCACTCACGCTGACTACGACAAGCTTCTCGGAACGCTGTAACTCCTGGCGCTGAATAGAAGACGTTCAACGCCGACATCGGCCTCGCCGCAGGCAATGGCCGCGGCGCCATCTTCCGCAAGGGCGAAGTAGTCCGCACCGTCGCCGAGAGCGGGTTCTTCAGCGCGTCCAGGAGGCGGGTCCGTCTGGGCCCACGCTGCTGGGGCGGGCAGCGCGGCGGGGGGTAGGTCGTTAGAGGTTATTCCAGCGCGCCCGCGGTTATCAGGTCCACTATCCGCTCTTCGTCGTATCCCAGGATCTCCTTGAGCACGTGCTCGTTGTCGCGCCCGAGCGTGGGTCCGGAGCGCTCCACGCGCGCCGGCGTGCGCGACAGCCGGAAGCGCGACCCTTCGACCGTCGCCGTTCCTACCACATCGTGCGGTAGATCCACGAAGTGACCCCTGAACGCGAGCTGTAGGTCACAGTAGAGCTCACGGCTATTCTGGACGGCGCTGGCGGCTACGTCGCACGCTTGAAGCGCCTCTTCGACATCGTGCGGTTCACGCACCTGTGTCCACTCTGAAACGATAGCGTCCAGTTCGTCCGCTCGGGCGAGGCGCTCCGCCGCCCCGGCGTAACGCGCGTCTGCAGCCAGCTGCGGCCGCCCCATCGCCTCGCACAATGCTCGCCACTGGTCATCGCCCGCCACAGCTATGGCGACCCAACGATCGTCCCCCGCGCACGGATACACGCCGTGCGGGGCCATCTCCCGGTCTCTGTTTCCCACCCTCTCCTGAACGCGGCCGTTGGCCGTGTAGTCCAGCAAGGCTGGACCCAGGAAGTGCAGCGCCGCCTCTGCCTGCGACAGATCTATGTGCTGCCCCATCCCCGTCCGGCGCCGGTGCTCCAGTGCGGCCAGCACCGCTGCGGCGGCGAACTTCGGAGCGACGTAGTCTGTGTAGGCGCCGAAAGGCCCCGCCGGTGGGCGGTCAGGCCAGCCGGTGATGTTGGCGAAGCCCGATATCGCCGCCGCCAAGTTGCCGAAGCCGGCGAAGCGCGTGAGCGGTCCGCTCTGCCCCATCAGACACGTGCTTAGCATGATGATATCCGGCTTTATCCCCCGCAGCGACTCGTAGTCCAGCCCCCACGCAGGCATAGCCTTCGGTGAAAAGGACTCCGTCACAACATCCGCCCAGCGCACCAGGTCCCGGCATACCTCGCGCCCTGCTTCTTTCGTCAGATCCAGCGTCATCCCCAGCTTGCCGGCGTTCAGATTCTGGAAGCATCCGGACGTCTCCGGCCCGGGCTGACGGTCCTTGAACGGCCACAGCGTCCGCGCCACCTCGATGCGGTGCGTCGATTCGATCCGAACGACCTGCGCCCCACAGTCCGCGAGGATCCGGGTGGAGGCGGGGCCGGCCATGGCCCACATCAGGTCAACGATCTTGACGTCCGCCAGAGGAGGGCCATCACCGGTGTTCCCGTCAACGGCAGGACTCACTGACGCCACGCCGCCCGTGTTGACGAGCTCGCGCAGCACCTCTTCGTTGTGCTGGCCGATGAGGGGTGACCGCCGGCGATACACAATGGGCGACTCGCTGAACTTCGCAAACGGCCCGGGGTAGCGAAAGGCCTCGCCCAGCTCTTCGTGCTCCAGCAGCTGCCAGTACCCACGCGAGGCCAACTGTTCGCTGTCAACGACTTCGTCGAGCTTCGTCATAGGCGCGATCAGCAAGCCCCGCTCCAGCGCTGCCCGTAGCAGCTCTCCCTTCGTCTTGGTCTTCACGAACTCCTCGACGACCAGCTTCAGGCGCTCGAACTCGGAGACCGGCTCCTGCCCCGTCAACAACAGCTGCGAATAGGCGATCCAGTCCTTATCCCGAGTCGCCTCATCACAGAACCCCTCCTCGTGGATCCACTCCATCAGCCTCCGCGTGAAGGGCCCAATGGCGGACCCGAACAGATACGTTATGGCGACATGACCGTCCTTTGCCGGCCAGGCCAGGCGTAGCGTCAGGGGCCCGGCCTTCACTCCTCCCGCGACTCGCTGAAAAGTGTCGTCACCCCAGGCCTGGCTGAGGATTCCAGACTGGGTGGCCATCGCCACGGACTGCTGTGCCGAGACGTCCACGTGCTGCCCGCGACCGGACCTCTGCCGCTCGTGGTGTGCGACCAGAGCCGCCACCGCCGCCTCGGCGCTGGCGTGCGCGTACGCCTGCGGCACGCTGATGCGTACCGGCGGACGATCGTCATCGCCCGTGAGCGCCAGCGGGCCCGCGGCGGCCATGATGGACAGATCGCTGTCCGCATACGACGCCTTTGGGCCGTCCTGCCCGAAAGGCGTGATCGAAACGTACACCAGCGCCGGGTTCATCTTGCCAAGTTGGTCGTATCCCAAGCCCAGCTCTGCCAGCCGGCCCGGATTGTCTGACTCGATGAAGAAGTGAGCGGTCTCCACCAGGCGAAGAAGCGTCGCTCGCCCCTCTGGCGTCTCGATATCGAGAGTGATCCCGCGCTTGTTGCGGTTATAGGCCCACCAGAGCAGCGACCGGTCGGGATGGGGCTCGTCACGATAGAAAGGCCCCAGCCGCCGCGCAGACGACCCGCCGGGCGGCTCGACCTTGATAACGTCGGCGCCAAGGTCGCCCAGGATCTGCCCGCAGAGTAAGCCCCGCTCTGTTGTCAGGTCGAGCACACGGTATGGACTGAGCATGTATTCCCTCGTCTCGCTCCGCCAGATTAACGAGTCGAGTATGTCCGCGGCTCCCAGCGCTGTCAACAGGGCGGCCTTCGACTCTCGGCCTCGCGCCCTCTTACTTCACCCCTATGACCGCTGAGGAGCCCCTCGCGTTCACCGGTCTTCGTCAAGCAGCCGGCGCTTATCCCGATCAGGTCAAGCCCTAGAAGTTCACCTTAATCCATTGACCGTTGCCGCCTCCATCCGGGTCGTGGTTCTGCCCGCTATCGTAAGAAGAGCCGCCGGCGAGGCTCGCGCCGCTCACCGCGAACGTCACGAAGCCGGGTGACGTCAGCTTTGGCGTCTCGACGGTGCACGAGCCGTCTGCGCCGGTCGTGCAGGTGGCGGCCCCGAAGTGGCCGCCGGTCCAAACTCCGCTCACGAGCGCGCCGGCCACCGGTTGGTGCGACGAATTGTGCACGTATATCCGCACGGTTACGCTCACTTTCAATCCGTTGGGCCACTTCCATCCGTCCAAATCGCCGACATGAATGACCGGCTTAGGTGTCGGCGCAGGAGTTGGAGCCGGTGTGGGCGCAGGCGTCGGCGCGGGCGTTGGGGCTGCTGTCGGCGCGGCAGTTGGAGCCGGAGTCGGAGCCGGGGCGGGCGGCTGGGTTGGTACCGGTGTCGCTGGGGCAGGCTCCGGCGCGGGACCCGGGGTCAAGGCAGCGACAACAGCCTGCGACGATCCGTTTTCCGGAGGTTGGTTCGCGGTGATCTCAGCCGGTGGTACGCCGCCCGGTGGCGCGCCAGCCACTGGCGTTTCGTCCTCCGCCTGCCCGTCCGAACCGGCGCCCGGGAGATCGACCTGAAGGAATACAGCCGCGCCGACCAGCGAAAGGACAACCGCTCCGGCCGCCCACAGGACGCCCGTTGACCGGCGGCGCGACTCAGCCGGGTCGTCAGCCGGGACGGCAACGCCTTCCGCAGTGACAGAGGGGCCGAGGTAGGGTTCAGGCTCCGGTGCATCGACCTGAGACAGGGCCTCTTCAGCGCTGATTACGATGGCAGCCAGTTCGGCGAGGCTTCGCTGGTCTTCCGGCGCGGCCGTCCACGGGTCGGCCGATCCCTTCGTGTGCACCGCGGACGCGGCAACGATGGCGGCGATTGACGGCGCGGCACCAGCACCATCAGTGAGCAGCGTCGCAGCTTCTTGCTCCGCCGCCGGAAAGTCCGCAGCAGGCGCCGCCGCCATTACCGCAGCGGCCAGTTCATCCAGGCTTCGCCCGTCCTCGGGCGCGGCCCCCCACCGGTCGCCGGATCCCCTCGTGCGCCAATTGGGAGGCGTGGCGACGATAGGCGGCCCGGCGCCTTGGTCATCAGCAGGCAGCTCCGGCTCTACTTCCTCCGTAGCTTGCGAGGACCCCTCGGGCGCGGCTGCCATTACGGCGGCCGCCAGTTCAGCCAGGCTTCGCCCGTCTTCGGGCGCGGCCGCGTAACGCCCCATGAAACCATCGGGGGAGCCCCCTTCGATCACGCCGTCCGAGGACATTCGAATGTCACGCGAAAGGGGGCGGCGGCGCGCCGTTTCTTCCGCTCCTATCTCATCAAATCTCTCGTCCATAGCGTCGTCTCACTAAGCCGCCGTACTGGCGTCGGCAGGCACGCATGTCATAAGACGTAAAGATTCGAACCGGCGTTGCAGCCTGAGTCCCGGACCCGCACAACCTGATCTCGTTCAGATAGATCCTGTACACCTGCGTTATAGCAGGTATGAGAGTA
>CAZLDI010000021.1:0-41593 GCA_964558415.1 uncultured Dehalococcoidia bacterium | reverse complement strand
ATGGGCACTCCGATTTGGTCGCACGACGGCATCATCTGCACTGGCGAATCCTACACAAATGTCGTGAAGCTTACCTTCTTCAAGGGCGCGTCTCTGAAGGATCCGGTCCGTCTCTTCAACTCGAGTCTCGACGGAAACGCACGCCGCGCGATCGACATACACCAAGGAGAAGAAGTTGACGAGGCCGCCTTCAAGGCGCTCGTTCGCCAGGCGATCGCCCTCAACAGTTCTGGCAAGTCGAAACCTTCGAGGAAAGCGAAGTCCTAGGGCAAGTCGCCAATCCGTCCCCACAGTGGCCGGCAGGTGCAGTTCGGCGGATCGCCCGCCGGAGGGCCGCAGAGGCGACAGCACCAGCTGCCGTATCAGATGACGACGCGCGGCGTGATGGGCAAGTTGAATGGCGGCGAGTCGTTGGCATATTCTTGTCCCCGGTTGGGGATAGCGACCTTTGCTCTAGTGGCGCGTGTCCTTGGGCGGGTTCGGGTCGTTGCCCGGTGCAACGGTATCCGAGTCCTGGATCTTCCCGTCCTTACCGTGGATCACGGCTTCGCCTCCGCCGTCGTTGCGAAGGATGTCGTTCGGTCGCTTTTCCGCATCCGACTTTGTGTCGTGATGTGAACTCGCCCGCTCCGCGTCGGGCTTCTTCACGTCCCAGCCACCTTTGGGGTTGGGGACTACATGCCGTTCATTTCGTCCGGCCACTTTTGACCTCCTATACTACCCCCGCAATTCAATCGTCCGGCGGCGCATTTGGGCTGTCAATACGAACATGGCACAGGTTGTGGGCAACGCAATCATGAACGCATAATGGTCTGGAGTTTTAGGGTCATGGCCTCTGGAGACAGAGGGCCAATTCACTCCGAATTCGTGGAGATTGGGCTTTGCCAGATACGAATCGCGAAACCTAATCTTCCCAAGCAGAGGGTCGCGGGTTCGAGCCCCGTCTCCCGCTCCAGATACGATTTCCGTGACTCTCAGTCCCGAAACAGCGGTCCTTGTCGTGGAATCTGAAGGTCACCGTAGCTCTCCGACGCCGTAAACTTCCGCCATGCAGTTCGGTTTGGTTTGTTCGGCGCAGGCCGACAACGGCGCGTTCGGTCCGGAAACCGGGCAGGGGTTTCGCGACTATCTCGACTTCAATGTCGAAGCCGAGGTGCTCGGATTCTATTCGAGCTTTTTGGTGGAGCACCATTTCACCGGCTGGAACCAGGTCTCCGCCACACTGATGCTGCTGATGGGGCTGGCGATGCGCACGACCACGCTGCGCCTCGGCACCGCGGTGATAGTGTTACCCTGGCACAATCCGGTGCTGCTGGCGGAACAGGCGGCGACCCTCGATTTGCTCTCCGGCGGCAGGCTCGATTTCGGGATCGGCAAGGGCTACCGGCACAACGAATTCGCCGGTTTCGGCATCGCGCAGGAGGAAGCCGAGGCACGCTTCGAGGAAGCGATTGAGGTGATCACGCGGTCGTGGCTGTCGCGAACGCGCTTTTCCCATCATGGCCGTTTCTGGACGTTCGAGGACATCGTGGTCGAGCCACCGCCGGCGCAGCAGCCGCATCCGCCGCTCTGGGTCGCCGCTGGAAATCCAGCGTCGATCCGCCGCGCGGCGGCGCGCGGGTTCAATCTTATTCTCGACCAGTATGCGAGCCCAAAAGCGATCGGCGAGCGCATCGCGATCTACCGCGCCGAACGCGAGTCTCACGGACTTGCATTCAATCCGATGCAGGTCGCCGTCGCGCGCCAGATCTATATATCAAAGGATAAGGCCGACACCGAGGCCGCGTTGGCGCGACTGGCGCAATTTACTCAGCGCACTATTGCGGTGTCGCGTTCGCCCGACGGCAAAATCGGCTCGCACGTTCTGGCCTATGCCGACCAAGCCGGCGAGACCGAGGCCCATGCCCTGTTCGGAACCCCCGATGAGATTCACAATTTGCTCGATGCGGTGAGAAATGCCGGGGCGGAGTATGTCTTGCTGACGGTATCCGGCGGCATCGACCAGCTGCGGCGCTGCAAGCGGGACATCATGCCGAACTTTTCGACGCCGCCCCCCCGCGGCGCCCGTCACGCGCGCCGCGGAATAACGCGTGAACGATAATTGTCCCACCGGCTCGCACACGCGGTCTGCGATGGGCT
Organism: uncultured Dehalococcoidia bacterium; assembly: GCA_964558415.1. Taxonomy (GTDB): domain Bacteria; phylum Chloroflexota; class Dehalococcoidia; order SM23-28-2; family RBG-16-64-32; genus CAZLDI01. Next base: position 39,454 of record CAZLDI010000021.1, on the reverse strand, counting down.
CGGTCACGGCGGGCCAGACGTGATCGGCGTTCTGCGCTACGTGGTGGGTCGTCCCGCGCCACCGCCAAGCAACTGTCGCCCAGTTGGCTTCTAGCACTCCGGCTGTCGTGCGACCGCGGCGAGTTCGTAGCGAAGAGGACCCAGTGCGGGTGTACGAGGTGAGCTGGCGGGATGTCTGAGCGCAATAGTGGTAGCATGTTGCCCGAGAAGCGATGACTCACGGGCGGACGCCCTGGAGTTTTAGGTCATGGCCTCTGGAGACAGAGGGCCAAACCACTCAGAAATCGTCGGATTAGCACTTCGCTAGATACGAATCGCGAAGCCTAATCTTCCCAAGCAGAGGGTCGCGGGTTCGAGCCCCGTCTCCCGCCCCAAACCTCACTCATTGAATCAGGTGTCGGCGCGCGCGTCGGTCATTTCTACGTCGGGGGGAACCTTTCGGGATCAGCATCCGTCTACTCCTCAAGAGGCAACTGCCTCCGGGAGGACAAACATGCGAATACTCACGACAATGCTCCTGGCAGCCGCGGCCCTGGCGGCGCTGCCACTGATCGCCGGGCCCAGTTCGGCAGACGCCTGCGCCGGGCTCATCGGCTCGAACGGCGCAGTCAACCTCGGCCGCACAACCACGCTTGCCGGTTACACGGGCGGGGTGGAGCACTATATCACCGCGTTTCAGTTCCAGGGAGGCGGCGGCGAGTTCGGTTCGCTGATCCCCTTGCCGGGCGTGCCCACCAATGTCGAGCGCGGCGGCGACTGGACGCTGCAGCGGCTCCTGCGCGAGACTGATCCACCGGTGCCCGAGGCGGCTGCGCTAGCGACTCTGGATGACAGTGCTCGGGGCGCAGAAGTGCTCCTGGAAACCCGCATAGACGCGCTGGACATCACCGTCCTCAAGGGCGGCGCCCCTGACATCGCCGCCTGGGCGAAGGATCACGGGTTCCGCCTGTCACCGGACGCACCGGAAGTCCTTGACTTCTATTCCACGCGGAGCCCTATCTTCCTCGCTGCCGTTTTTGACGGCAATGCTGCCGCTGCCCGCGGACAGCAGCTCGGCGACGGCACCCCTGTGCACCTGACGATTCCCACCACCAACCCCTGGGTTCCGCTGCGCATATTGGGTCTAGGAAAGCAGCCGGCGGACCGCGTTGAGGCCGACGTGTTCTTGCTGACGGATCAGAAGCCGTCCGTGCTTCCCGCTCCCGGCGCCGGGCTCCAGCTAACGCACAGCGCGCAGGCGAACGACGTATTGCTTACTGACCTGCGCACCGATGCCGGAGGGAGCTGGGTGCCGAAGTCCGGATGGCTGACCAGGCTAGAGGTCGATAGCGCGGCCGCTGACTTGCGCTTTGACCTCGCCGTAGACACGAGCGGCGCCGGTAGCCCGTCCCGCGTCGACGCGGGCTTGGACCTGCCGGACGCGATATCAGACGTGATACCTTCGCAAGACTCCTCGTCCGCGATCGGCTGGGCGGTAGCCGTGGTGGCGGCGGTGGTGCTGGTGATGGTGGCAGGTCTGAGCCTCCGGCCCGCTTGGATCCGGACATGGCGCGGCCGGCGCTAAGAGCGCTGCCGTGGGCCGCAGCCGTGCTCGTACTCCTTGCGAGCGGCTGCGCTGATGGCGCCTCCGCTGAGGCGACGGTCCGCATTCACTTCTCGCGGTTCGAGCCGGAGGCAATCACGGTACCGGCCGGCATGCCAGTCACGATGTCCCTCCGCAACAATGACCCCATCGAGCACGAATGGATCGTTGGCCCGCCCGACGTGCACGAACGGCATCGCACCGGCAGCGAACCGTTCCATGCGGAGATCCCGACGGAAGTGACGATTCCGGCGCTATCGACGCGCACCACGACGCTGACCTTTGACCAAGCCGGGGAATATGAATACATCTGCCACCTGCCGGGACACGAGGCTTATGGGATGGCAGGTGCCGTCTACGTCACCGAACGTTGAGGCCTGCGATTCCCTCGCGCGGCCGGGCCGGTCACCGCGGAATGCACCCCGGATAGTAGCGACAATGCCGCGCTCAAATGTTCCTGGCGTTGGGCAGCTGGGTACTAGCTTCTATCGCTGGCTCGCCGGCGTCTCGCCCACAAGAGAAGAAGCACCAGGACAGCCACGGCCGCAACGATGATCACCACGATCCACCACGGGAATCCCGAGCCGTCGTCCGTTGTCGCAGGATCAACCGTCGCGCCGGCGGTCTCCTCATTGTCCCGGGGCGACGTGCTGGCCGTCCCAGGCGCTGGCTCTCGGGTGAGCTCGTAGACCGCATCCTCGGTCTTGTCCGCGATATACAGCGTGGTCGCACTCGTTTTGCTGCTTGTGCCCAGGGCGATGTCGGAAAGCTGCTGGAACCCATTCGCGATCCGGGCCATCTCAGTATCACCCCTGTGCCCGGCGTAGATAGAGTTCCCCGCCGTCACGTACACGTCTCCGTTTTCGCTATCCACGGCCACGGCCCTTGGAGCGCTCAGGCCTTCGAACAGGGTACTAACTGTGGCTGGGAAGGCGTCCGGATCTACCTCCAGCATGCTCCCCGATGCGCTGTCCGTCAGCAGCAGCGTCCCGGTCCCGGTGTCGAAAGCAACATCGTTCGTAAACGTGGAGATGTGTTCGCCTTCCGGCCCTGCCGCGTCGAGGGCGAGTAACTCCTGCAGGTCAGCGGTTCCCCTGTCGAGAAGAAACAGTTTCGATACGGTGCTGTCCCAGAAGTAAAGGAGCCCGGGGTCAGCGGGGTCGAGGGCGAACTGCTGCTGACCGGTGCCATTGCCCTTAGGGTTCATGACCCAGGGTACGTCGAACAGCGTCGCGTCGGTCAGGCCGTCCGGTTCTATCAGCGCGATCCTCCCACGCGATCCGCCGGCTTCGTCCGCCACGATCACGCTACCCATTGTCCCGTCGATCGCGATCCCCGATGCGTTGGAGTTCCTGAGCGCAGGAAAAGACGCGAGAACACGGACATCGCCTTCAGGTGACACCGTCGCCAGCTCTACGTTCGTTCCGGCAGGGTCTTGCAAACTACGGACGACGAGATCGCCATTCTCCGCCCCCAGCGCAAGCGCCTCCGCGCCGCTGAGCGTCGAGACGTCGCTGGCCAGCCTCGTCAGCTGCCACCCCGGTTCTGCGACCGGCGACTGTGCACGCGCTGTTCCCGCCGCAAGGAACGAGACCGCTACAATCAGGATCGTCGCGAGCGTGCAGCGAGCGGTGACGACCAGACTTCTCGTAGCGACGATGATCATCGCCCCACCATCCCGTCCGGCGATCGCATCGGCCGGTGCTGGCGCATCATCTCCGGCTGCTCCGACCACTTCCGTCCGGCCGTGAAGCCGCCGTCCACCACGATTGCCTGACCGGTCACGAACGATGATTCGTCGCTGGTCAGCCACAACGCCGCCCGCGCGATGTCCTCCGGCAGGCCCGATCGTTTGATCGGCTGGAACTGCACCAGAAACGGCTTCACCATCTCCACCACAGCGGAGTCTTCCATGTCCGGAAGTATCGCTCCTTTGAAGATCGGCGTTGCGATCCCGCCCGGGCAGATGCAATTCACCCGCACGCCACTCTCGGCCAGCTCCAGCGACACCGAACGCGTGAGATGGACCACGGCAGCCTTTGCGGCACTGTAGATGTGCGGACCGTCCCCGCCCCGCAGTCCCGCGACGCTGGCCGTGCTGATGATGCTGCCGCTCCCCTGTGCCTTCATCACCGGCGCCGCATGCTTCATGCCCAGGAATACCCCGCGCAACAGCACGTTCATCGTCGCGTCGTACTCGTCCACCGGGATCTCCTCGATCGGACCCACGGCCCCGCCAAACCCTGCGTTGTTGTAGATGCAGTCCAGCCGCCCGTACTCGTCCACGGCACGCTGCACCGCCGCACGCACGTCCTCCTCCTGGCTCACGTCCGTGCGCTGATACACGGCCGCGCCGCCGAGCGTGTCGACCAGCGTCTCTGCCTTGCGGTCCTGGATGTCTGCCACCACGACCCGCGCACCCTCATCGACGAATAGCCGCACCGTGGCCTCGCCGATCCCGCTGGCGCCTCCCGTGATCACAGCGACCTTGCCGTCCAGCCGTCCCATGCGCCCTCCAATCTTGCCTACCATCCTGATCCTATCGAAGGAAGTACCGTCATAGTCCTTAATCAAGTGCAGAGTGTCAACTCTAACGAATGGGATGGAGGGTCGTTCGGCCGCGTCTCTCGCACCGCTCGTCCCGAGGCACTCGTGGGCGAGCGGTGTCAGTTGGCCGCGCTCACTGTGCCCTTTCTACGGACTCGCTACCAGCGAACTCCCATAATCAGGATCCACTCCCACTTCAGACATCGTCAACGCCACCGCCTGCTCGGGAGCGGTCCCGTCGGCCACGATATGCTCAAGAAGCCGTTGCGTGGCGGCGTCCGTATGCTGGGCGGACACCAGGCCGTCCCAGCCGATGAACGTGCTCGCTCCCTTGTCTGCGAACGCCTCCGCAGCCAGCTGGTTTATCAGCCCCTGACAGCCCATTCCCAACACTATGGCGTCGTCGAAGTCCCCCTCCATGCTGTCTCGGATGAAGTCAGCTGTTATCCCGAACAACCGCGGACCGTCCTCTGTGTAGTACGCGAAACCCAACCGCCCTTGCAGCTGTTCCTCGCGATACTCCTCTTCGCTGTACGGTTCGTTGGTGAACAGGCTGACCGACGTCACGTCCTCCTCCCCGCGTGAGACCTCCGCGGTGGAGTGTGTTCGCAGTATCACCAGGTCGTAGTCGCCTCTGGGTAGCTCGCGATAAGCGGCGACTGTGACCTGCTCGCCCTCGAGGTATGTCACTTCGTACCCGGCAGCCTCAAGCGTCACCGTGGCGTCCTGCGCGAAGGCGGGGTTTCGAGCCGTAAGGCTGAGTTGGTCCAGGATCACCGCCCGCCGTACCGAGTCGCCGTCCGATGACAACCCGGCGACATCCGCACCGAAGGGCGCCAGGATCGCGATGCTCCCTATGACAGCCGCCATCACGCCGGCGATAGCGAGCGCCCGTCGCATCGCGCGATGGGTGCTGGACGCCTTTGTGATGCGTTGGGACGGTTGCTTTGATTTCTTCCGGGCCAGGGTTCCTGTCTCCTCTCGCTCGATGCTCAGTCTAACAGACAGTACGCGGGGACAAGGCTCCCAGGCCTTGTCCCCGCTTCAAGCTTCGAAGTCGGAGCTGAGCGTTCGGGCGCTAGCGCAACCAGCGCCGGCGCACCGCCCAGGCGGACGCGATTGTCAGCGCCATGCTCGACCCGATAAAGGTGAGCAGCGACATCACACCCATGCTACTCTCAGCGGCGCCTTCGTTGCGGATACCGGAGTCTTGGTTCAGCAGACCGGCGAATCCGCCCACTGGGTTCGGCCCGGGAGAGAACGCGTTGATGAACGTGCATGTCACCGTCGTCCCCGCAGGCAGGACCACGCTAGTCGATACACCGGTGACGGGATCGCCCTGCCTTCCACAGTCTATCGACGCGTAATACCCGACCTGGAACGTCTCGGAGACTGCGTATGTGCCGGGGATCATGTTCGCGCCGAAGTCTGCACACTGCCCGTCGCCCAGGTCGTCCACGGTACCCGGACTGGGTCCCGCGGCCTGGAAGTCCCAGACCGAGGAGTCATTCGGGATGACATCCTTACAGACCCTGATCTTGGCCGGAATGATGGTCGTGTTCGAGCTGCCCGATCCAGATGCTCCGTTTGGATCCGTTACGTGCAGTTGGTCGACTACTGCGCCGGCGCCGACCGAGAACGTGTGACTCGATGGACTTGTGCACGTCACGGACCACGTCGCTTGTGGCAGAGCAGTCAGAGCGGACACAGGCAGAGGGGTATTGGGCACCAGCACCGGGTTGGTTGATCCCGTGCTGCAGTCGCCGGGCATCGTCAGGGTGATGGTCGTGTCCACGTTTGTCGGTCCACTGGGGCCGTTGTTGTGCAGGCTCACGTTCGCCGTCACGTTGAACGCCGCATAGGCGCCGAACGATGCGGGACTGCCGACAGCCACAGTCGTCACCTTGATGTCAGACACGGCCGACACAGCGGTCGTCTCGCTGTCCATCGCGCTGTTGTTGTTAATGTCCGGGTCGCTGACGTGCACCTGGTCGACCGCGGCAGACGCCGTGACCGGGAACATGTGAGACGAGCCACTGGTGCAGTTCACTGTCCACGACGCCGGTCCTACTGCCGTCGCTACCGAGATCAGCAAAGGAGTGTTCTGCACAACCCGGGGGTTGGCGGAAGGTGTGGTGCAGTCAGAGGGAAGGGTCAAGAGGAAGCTTGTGTCCACGTTAACTGGTGTCTGCGTGCCATTGTTGTGCAGGGTGGCTGAGGCGCTCACCGGGAACGGCGTGCCCGCCGTCGCCGTCAGCGGCGCTGTAACGGACGCTCCCGTCACCTTGACGTCCGCCGATGCGAGGATGTTCGTAACGGAGGCGCCGGAGTTCGAATTGTTCCCCGGAACCGGGTCCGTCACGTGGAGTTGGTTTACGCTCGCGGAAGCCGACACCGAGAAGTCATGGTTGGACGGGCTGGAGCACGTGACGTTCCAGGATGCTGCGCTCGTTATCACGGGCGACGATACCGGCAGTGGCGTGCCGACTATCACCTGGGGGTTCGCAGACGAAACAAGGGAACAGTCGCCAGCCATGCTCAGCGTCAACGTAGTGTTAGCCATCGTCGGGTCAGGCCCGTTATTGTGGAGCGTCGCCGTGGCCGATACCCCGAAAGTCGTGTTGACGTTCACACCGGGCGGGCTCGTGACGGTTACCGCCGTCACCTTTACGTCCGCATCCACGGTGATCGCTGTGGCCGACTGCGGCGTAGCGCTGTTGTTGCTCAGGTTCGAATCCGACACGTGCACCTGGTCGATCCTTGCGGTGATCTGAACCCGGAAATCATGGCTGGACGGGTTAGTGCAGGTGACAGTCCATGAGGCGGCTGGTAGCGGCGTCGGTACAGAGACCGGGAGCGCCACGTTTTCCTGCGTCTGCGGGTCTGTCGACGGTGTCGTGCAGTCCGGCGGCAGCAAGAGATCGAAGTCGACGTCGACGTTGACCGGGCCATCCGGTCCGTTGTTATGCAGCGTCACGTTCGCGGTCACCGGGAATGGCGAGCCGGCGGCGAACGTCACCGGCGTGGTCAGGCTGGAGGTCGTGATCTTGACGTCCGAAGTCGCCAGGATGTTGATGTTCCTCGGCGCGCTAATCCCGGAGTTGTTTCCACTGATCGGATCGTTCACGTGCCCCTGGTCGATCACGACCGACGCGCTGGCCGTGAAGTTGTGCGACGAGGGGCTCGTGCATACGACGGTCCAGCCTACTACCGGCCCTGCGACCACTGACACCGCTAGTGGGACGTTCTGAATGACGGCCGGATTCGGAGAGACCGTGCTGCAGTCCGAGGGCAGGCTGAGAGTTACGGTCGCGTCGACGTTCGTCGGGCCGTACGGGCCGTTGTTGTGCAGGTTGGCTGTTGCATTCACCGGGAACCCCGCGCCTACGTTTGCGGATGCCTGAATGCTGAGCACCACGCCTGCCACTGCCAATTTCACATCAGACGATGCGAAAACGTTGGTGACCGCTAGCGGGAAGTTGGGGTTGCCATTGCTCGGCAGCGGGTCGGAGACGTGCAACAGGTCGATGGTTGCCGTGGCTGTGCCACCAAACGAGTGGGCGGACGGGTCCGTGCACGTCACGCTCCAGGAGCCGCCGATATTGACGGGCACCGAAACCAGAAGGCTGGTGTTCTGCACAGTCTGCGGGTTTGCAGATGTCGTGGTGCAGTCGCCCGGCAGGTTCAGCGTGAGGATAGTGTCCACGTTTACCGGGCCGAACGGCCCGTTGTTGTGCAGCGTGACGGTGGCGGAAACCGGGAACGGAACTCCGATGCTTGCGGTCGCCGGTGCGCTTAGCACGCTGCCCGTCACCTTGACGTCCGATGAGGCGCCTATCACCACGACCGGCTGGACTTGAGCCGCGCAGTTATTGGAGGGGTTAGAATCCGTGACCCCCGCTGTCGTGATGGCGATGCAGTTGTTGATAGTGAATATGTGCGATGACGCATTGGTGCAGGTCACCGTGAAGTTCTCAGTTACAGGCACAGGCACCGATAGCGTGAGTACGGCGGATGTCGGATTGCCCCCAACCGGGACGATCGTGCAGTCCGGCGGCCCGGAGATCACGGGCGTGATGGACACCGTGACCGGCGAGGCCTGGCCGTTGTTGTGCAGGACCTTGTCCACGCGGATGTTGAACGGCTGGCCCGCCGTCGCACCCGGCGGCGACGTCACGATCTGCGAGGTAATCTTCACGTCCGTGCCGGCGGGAGTGTTGTAGAACGTGCAGGTGACGATGTCCAGAGGAGTTACTACGATGCCGGTGACTGTCATAACGCCCGGCGTGCCTGTTGGGCCAGGCTTCGTGCAGTTTGCGGAGACAAAACTGAATCCGGCCATCGCCGATTCCGTGATGTTAACGTTTGCCGTGAGATCCCCTCCCAGCGTGATGGCGAATGGATTCGGGATGAACCCACTGGCCAGCGTAACCTGCGAGGACACGTCGCACGCGTCCGGCGCTCCGCTGGTGGCAACGCAGCCAAATGTCCATCCCGCGCCATTGGTTTGGTCGCCTGCCGTTCCGAGATTGCCGTCGGCGTCAATGATCTTGTGTACGTTGATCTTCCCGCCGCACTGTATCTTGGCAAGCATGCCCAGGTCGGCCGCGAGCGTCGAGAAATCGGACGAGATCACGTCGGTGCTGGCGGTGATCGGGTTGGGCGGGTGTGTATCAGTACCCGAAATGGCAATCATGTTATTAAGGGTCAGGTCCGTTCCTATGCCCAGCCCCAGGATACGTGCTCCGGCGGCCTTCGCCGCGTTTGCTTCCGCTCCCGCCCAGGCCATCGCGTCTGTGGCGCTCACGTTGGCAGTCGCCGCGCTGTGCCCGAGGGTTGTGTGACCGCCGCGGACGTTCGGGTTGCCGTCGGATGCGAATACCAGGAAGTCAGGCTTCGCGGCGCGGTTAGGGAACAGCAACCGTGCGTCGCGTATGGCGTCGTCCCAGTTAGTGTTGCCGCCGCTGATGGCCGCGTCTACCGCTGTCTTCGCTGTAGCGGCATTACTGGTGAAAGCCTGCGTGACCGTCGCGGCCGTGTCGAATTCGACTACCGCGACCTCCGTGTCTGTCCCGGGCAGGTATGCGTCGATGAACGCTTTCAGTGCTGTCTTCATGGCGGCCAGTTCAGTGGCGTCGATACTACCGGAGCTATCGATCACCAACACCATGTCCACGCCGCAAACCTGGGCCAGCGGTGGGTTATTCAGGCGGTGGAAGATGGTGTCGTTAGCGCTCAGGGTGTTTGTCGGTGAGTTGAGTGGCCCCTGCGCAACCTCTGAGCACACCCGTCGCAACGCTGTGTTGGCAGTGGTTGCATTGTCCGCCACCATCACGTGAGTGAAAGTCGCGGTGTTGGTGGTGCCGATCTCCGTCAGCGTCGTCCACGGGCCGAACACGCCGCCGCCCAGGTTGGAACAGTTACCCTCAGGACTAAGGTCGTTCGCGAAACGCGCCTGCGTCGGATCGCCGCCTGAACCTGACCACGAGACAGTCAGCGTGACGGTCAGGTTGTTGGTCGAGTAGGCCGCGGCGTTGATCGAGACCGACACGGCCGTGAAGTCCGTGAACGTCGTCGCCGCCAGCGGGAGGTCGAAGGAGTCGGGTCCGTTCCAGGGGGATGCGTAAACATCCACGTGGTACGTGCCGAGCACGCCGTTCAAGATGTAGTTGTATGTGAAGGAGCCGTCCCAGATCGTTGTAACTGTGTCCCAGCCCTCAGTGAACGACCCGTCGCCGATGACGATCGAACCGTCCGGGCGGGTTACGACCACGTCCAGTACGTCGCCGGGCCCAAACCCCGCGCCGGTGATGACTACCGTCTCACTGGGTGCGTAGTCCGGTTTGTCAGTGGTTACCGTCGCGGACGCTCTCCCGGTCGATGCCGTCGATAGCGCCAGACCGCCGCCGATGACGGCAAGGAAAAGCATGAGGACGAGTCGAGCGACCCTGGAAGTGGTCACCGCCGCGTCTCCCCGGGCGAAGCCGAGTCAACTGCATTCAACGCCGCCAATCGATATCGGACTGCGTATGCAGATCCTGCGTGAGCTAAACCACTCCCACGCTCATAATATCGGCGAGTAGAGAAAGACAACTGCTGCCGCACCCCCTATTTGACTTGTCGCCATTATCACCACGCCCGTAAGGCGTGTCAAGTCCTTCGGAGCGTACGAATTATGAAGAAAACACGTAGTGGTTAAAATTAGGTAAAGACGTCTGCCAGTCGCGTTTAGTCGCGCCGAACGCGTATCCGCGACGCCACCGCCAGCCCCAGCGATACCGGCTCCAGCTCCGTCGCGATCACGACAACACCGTTGGACGGGACCTTCTCCTGCACAGTGATCGCTTGCCCTGGCTTGACGTTGTGCCTCTCCAGATAACGCAGCAGCTCCAGGTCCTCCTCCAGTTCTTCCGAAATGAACTGCACGCTGGCCTTGTCGCCCACCGCCAGCGTGTCGAGCGGTACAAGGTCCGGGCTCAGGATCGCACCCGTTCCGGGGATTGGGCTGCCGTGCGGGCACGTCGTCGGGTTCCCCAGCAGCGCGAATATTCGCGCCTCAATCATGGGCGTTACGCCGTGCTCAAAATGGTGCGCTTCGTCGTGCGCCTCCGCCCAGCCCAGCCCGAGCACGTCGTTCAAGAACCGCTCCGATAGACGGTGCCGTCGGGCCACCTTCTCGGCCAGCGCCCTGCCGTGCGTCGTCAAGTGGATCGTCTTTCGGTCGTCGATCTCCACCAGACCGTCACGCTGCATCCGCTGCACCGTCGCCCAGGCCGTCGGCGGGGTAACGCGCATCCAGCGCGCCAGCCGAGCGGAGATCACCTTTTCGCCCTCTGTCTCAAGGCTGTAGATGCTCTGAAGGTAGTCCTCTACCTTGGGCGAAGGCGGTTGTGTCGCGGCTTCTGTAGCCATCCTCGCCAGTGTACCTAATATCGCCTTGCGCTTATAGAGGCGATGGTGTCACGAGCAATGTTCTCCGGCCACGGCCCGAGAGGGCGCGACTATTCCGGCGCGGCGACTATCTCGATGAACGTCTCGACACCGCCGGGTACGTAACACTTCACTTCGTACGTACCGGCCTCGTCCGGCACAGTGTAGTCAACGGTGCGCGTGCGGCCCTTCGGTACGATGACCTCTTCCAGGTCCGTGTCTCCCTCGCCCTCGATCTCATAGTCCTCGCCGCTTTCGTTCTTCACCACGAACGTGATCTTCTCGCTCGTGGTGACCTCCACAGATGTTGGGGTACAGCCTCCGTCAGCCTGCGTGATCTGCACCTCTCGTGACCCCTCGCCGTCGCTTCCGCATGCGGCAGTCAGTGTGACCAAAGCAAGCAAGCAGCCACCTACACCAATGATTCTCATGGATCTGCCTTTCCGACTCAACTTTCAGTCAAAGTGACGGCCGTGGAGACTGGCTCGGACCATGGCGGCCGCGGTCTTGCTACCGGCCACAGCCAGTACGCACCAACAACTGTCAATAGATACGACCAGTACAGTGCAATCTGCGAAACGGCTGGCGCGGAGTCGTACCCAAAGACAGTGTGCAGAACCTTCCCAAACTCCGAGCTCATTGAGATGGTCGCGTCCGTGTCCCAGGGTCGGGTACCCAGGTTGCCGATTATCGTCGCCTCCCATAGCTCTGTGAGTGCGTTCGAGAGCATGCCGGCGGCCAGTACCATAAGCACCATCGCAGAGCCCAGGAAGAACTGACGTAGCGGCAGTCTCGCCGAGCCGTAGTACAAGACGACCCCCGCGGCGGTTGCTACCATGAATCCCAGGACGCCTCCTAGAACAAAGAGCGCGGTAGAGTCGCCGCGATTCGAGCCCGCGAAAAGGAACAGCGTCGTCTCCAGTCCCTCCCGGCCCACTGACGAAAACGCCAGCAGCGTCAGTGCCGCCACTGATCCGCCGGAGAGGGCGGTGTCCACTCGAGTTCGTAACTCCCGCGAGATGCCTGCTGAATGCTGCTTCATCCAGAAGAGCATCCAGGTCAACACCAATACTGCGAAGAGCATGGTGAAACCCTCGAACGCCTCTAGAACTTTACCATCAAGTTCTCTCGACGCCAGCTCAAGTCCAGTGGCGATGAGCAGCGAGAGAGCAGCGGCGGCCCCGACTCCGTACCAGATTTCCTTGAAGTGCCCTTTGTGATTAACATTTCGCAGGTAGCCCAGCAGTATCGTCACGATCAGCGCGATCTCCAGGCCTTCGCGGGCAGTTACAAAGAACGAAAACAGCATCGTTGAACCGGCGGTCCTAGCGTAGAGTATTAGGCTAGCCTAATACTAGGAGTGTGGCGACACACATGTCAATAGCATTTGTGCTGGATTGCACAATTATCTCGACGGAAACGGGTCGCTGCACGCAGCTCGCATCGCCGGAAGTGTCAGAATATCGCGATGTCTGCTAAACTACAGCCTCATCCATGCTCCTCATTGCCCGCAAGAACCTCTTTTCGGAACGCATTCGCCTGCTGATCTCCGTCGGTGGCGTCGCCATCTCCGTACTCCTTATTACTCTGCTGCTTTCCCTCTACCGTGGCTGGAATGAAAAGATCGGCGGCTTCATCGACGACGTCAACGTAGACGTCTGGATAGCTCTTGATGGTACGACCGATTTCCTCCGCGCCGCGTCCGTCCTTCCCATCGAAGAGACCGGCCGCCAGCTCGAGGGCGTTGATGGCGTGCAATCATGGAGCCCATTGATAGTCCGGTCGATGACTGCCTATAAAGGAGACTCCGAGATCGACATCTCGCTTGTCGGGTACAACCCAGCCGACGGCATCGGCGGGCCTGTCGAAATCGTGGACGGCCCCGACGATCCGGGACCCGGAGAGATGATCGTCGACGAGTCGCTGAAGTCGCGATACGGACTGCGGATTGGGGACATGCTCGACGCTGCCGGCGTGTCGTGGAAGGTTGTCGGCATCTCCTCCGGTGGAGACTTCGTCGCCACCCACGTCGTCTTCACCAATTTTGATGAGGCTCAGGCTGCTCTGAATATGGATGAGAACGGTCTGACTTCCTTCATGGCCGTCAAACTAACGGATCCGGCGGACAGTCAACGCGTAGCCGACAACCTCGACCGTATTTATGTGGCAGCCTCCGTCACGTCCCGCGAGGAGTTCGCCGCCAACACCCGCGAGCGCGCGCTCGGCAACGTCCTGCCGATACTCCTGGTGATCCTGGTGCTCGCTTTCATCGTCGGCCTTGCCGTCTCCGGACTCACCATCTACACCGCCACGGTCGAGAAGGCGCGCGAGTATGGCATCTTGAAGGCCGTTGGCTTCACCAACGGATACCTCTATCGGCTCGTCTTTGAGCAAAGCTTCGTGACCGCATTTCTCGGGTTCGTCTTCGGCGTCAGCTTTACGCTTGCCGTTGCCCCATTCCTTTCAGACCTCGTCCCGCAGTTCGTTGTCTTCGTACGCTGGCAGGACATCCTTATCGTCGCCGCGTCCACTATCATCATGGCGCTCCTGTCCGGATACGTGCCCGTGCGCAGGCTTGCCGGAATCGACCCCACGAGCGTGTTCAAGGCTTAGCCGTGGTTGCCGGTCGCGTCATCCTCGGCATGCATGGCGTCTCCAAGACGTTCGGCGTGGGGGACGCCGCCGTTACGGCGCTTGACAACATCGAGTTCGAGGCATGCGCCGGAGAAGTCATAGTCATCATGGGCCCCTCCGGCGCTGGCAAGACCACCTTCCTTACCATAGCCGGCGCCATGCTTAGCCCCACCTCCGGAACCGTGGAAGTCTCCGGAATAGACGTGACGGCGCTCAAAGAACGTCAGTTGCCCTTCGTGCGGAGGGAGAAGGTTGGGTTCATCTTCCAGAGCTTTAACCTGCTCGAATCTCTCTCCTCACTGGAGAACGTAACGCTCGTCATGACCGGGGACCGGGGTTCCGGCAGCGGCGCCACGAACCGCGCCCGGGAGCTCCTCAATATTATGGGGCTCAGCCACCGCATCAAGTCGCTCCCCAAGCAGCTCAGCGGTGGCGAGAAGCAACGCGTCGCCATCGCGCGGGCCCTCGCGAACAATCCCGATCTGCTCCTCGCCGACGAGCCCACCGCCAACCTGGACTCGAAGCGAGGGCGCGAGGTGATGTTCCTGCTCCGGCAGATCGCCCGCGAGATGGACAAGGCCGTCGTCATCGTCAGCCACGATCACCGCATCCGCGAGATCGCCAGCCGAATCGTTTGGCTGGAGGACGGCACGTTCCGGTCGGATGTCGTGACTGCTCGCGATCCTGTGTGCAGCCGCGTCGTGGAGGTTCAGGGAGCGCCGTCCGCGGCGTTCCATGAGACGCCCTACTACTTTTGCTCGGACAACTGCTGCAAGCTCTTCGAAGCCGAACCTGAGCGCTACACAGCGCCCACCGTACCTTAGACTCAGCATGGGCGTGCTTGACGGCCGGGAGGGTGCTACAGCAGTCGCCTTCCTTGAGGGCGCATCCGTTCCCGTTCTGTCTTCTGCCGTGAACACGGCTGATCCACAGTTGGGCAAGAACCGCGACCGTATGCGCGCCCGCGTCGCTGAACTCTATCGCGCGCTCGATGAGGTTCGTGCAGGTGGTGGCAGGGAACTCGTCCAGCGCCATCGCTCTCGCGGCAAGCTCACTGCCCGCGATCGCGTCGATCGCCTTGTCGACCCGGGGACGGCCTTCCTTGAGCTCAGCGCCCTCGCCGCCTGGAACATGTACGACGGTGACGCGCCGTCGGCCGGCATCATAACGGGTATTGGCAGGGTCTGCGGTCGAGAAGTCGTCATCGTCGCGAACGACGCGACGGTTAAGGGCGGGACCTACTACCCCGTTACCGTCAAGAAGCACCTCCGTGCCCAGGAGATAGCCGAGCAAAATCGCTTGCCCTGTATCTACCTTGTCGACTCCGGCGGTGCATTCCTACCGATGCAGGCGGACGTGTTCCCGGATCGCGAGCACTTCGGACGCATCTTCTACAACCAGGCCCGCATGTCTGCGAAGGGCATCCCGCAGATCGCCGCTGTAATGGGCTCCTGCACCGCGGGCGGCGCCTACGTGCCCGCTATGAGCGACGAAACGGTGATCGTCGAGGGCACTGGCACGATCTTCCTCGGTGGTCCTCCCCTCGTGAAAGCCGCTACCAGCGAGGAAGTCTCCGCTGAGGATCTGGGTGGGGCGCACGTCCATACGCATATCTCCGGCGTCGCGGACCATTTCGCCTCCAGCGACGAAGATGCGCTCGCCACTGTCCGCAGCATCGTCGAGAGCCTGGGTCTGCCCCTCCGTCAGCTCCCCTGGGCGCTCACTCCGCCGGAGGACCCGCTCCTCGACCCCGGTGAAATGTACGGCGTAATCCCCGTCGACTCGCGCCGTTCATTCGACGTTCGAGAGGTGATCGCCCGCATTGTGGATGGCAGCCGCTTTCACGAATTCAAGGCGGCATACGGCGCCACGTTGGTGTGCGGTTTCGCCCGCATCATGGGATATCCGGTGGGAATCGTCGCCAACAACGGCGTCCTCTTTTCCGAGAGCGCCTTGAAGGGGGCCCATTTCATTGAGATCTGTGCCCGCCGCAAGATGCCTCTCGTGTTTCTCCAGAACATCACTGGTTTCATGGTCGGCAAGAAGTACGAGCACGAGGGCATTGCGAAACACGGCGCCAAGATGGTCACCGCCGTCGCCTCCGCAGAAGTTCCGAAGTTCACAATCATCATCGGCGGCTCCTTCGGGGCGGGGAACTACGCCATGTGCGGGCGTGCCTACTCCCCGCGCTTTCTCTGGCTCTGGCCCAACGCTCAGACGTCCGTCATGGGTGGTCAGCAGGCTGCTAACGTGCTGCTCACCGTCCGGCGGGACAACCTGCGGGCCGATGGGCAGGACATGTCCCCGGCCGAACAGAAGGAGTTCATGAAGCCCACTCTCGAGAAGTACGAGGCCGAGGGCAGCGCCTACTACAGCACCGCCCGTCTCTGGGACGACGGTATCATAGACCCGATTGATACGCGTACTGTCCTCGCTCTCGGCCTCGCGGCTGCCTTGAACGCGCCGGTCCCGGACACGACCTTCGGCATCTTTCGTATGTGAGCATGAGCCAGCCGGTAACCACCTCCCGCGACGGCCCTGTGGCCCGCGTCACCATGAATCGGCCCGAGGTGCACAACGCGTTTGACGAGGCGCTCATCGCCCAGCTGCATTCTGCCTTCGATGCCGTGCGCGGCGATCCCGCGATCCGTGTCGTCGTCCTCGCTGGCGAGGGCCGCTCCTTCAGCGCCGGCGCAGACATCCACTGGATGCGCCGCATGTCGGACGCTTCGGAGGTCGAAAACCGAGAGGACGCCGTCCGACTCGCTGAGATGCTCCGCGCGGTCGGAGAGTGTCCGATTCCGATCGTTGCTCGTGTTCAGGGTAACGCCTACGGCGGCGGTGCCGGTCTTGCCGCCTGCTCAGACATCGCCATCGCCTCCGACGCTGCGACGTTCGGCTTCACTGAGGTCCGACTCGGCCTCGCTCCCGCCACCATTGCCCAGTACGTTATCCGCAAGATCGGCCCGGGCCGCGCTCTCCCCCTGTTCCTCACGGGACAGCGTTTCGACGCCGCCCGCGCTCTGGAGATCGGCCTCGTGCAGCGCGTCGTCGCGGAGGAAGAGTTAGACGCTGCCGTTGACGAGACCATTTCGGCCCTCCTTGCGGGCGGCCCGCGCGCCCAGGCGGCCATCAAGGAGCTCGTCTCCCGTGTCGCCGCCGACCAGTCCGACGCCGTCGACGCCTACACCTCCGCGCTTATTGCAACGCTGCGCTCGGGCGACGAAGGTCGCGAGGGCGTCACCGCCTTCCTAGAGAAACGCAAGCCCGACTGGTCCGTCGAATAGAATAGTAGGACGGACCTACCCGCCAGCCCCCGAAATCCGAAGGGCGGGGATTCCGCCGCTACGATATCCAATGTTCAAACGCATCCTCATCGCCAATCGCGGAGAGATTGCCGTCCGCATCATCCGCACATGCCGCAAGCTTGGCATCAAGACCGTTGCCGTCTATTCGGAAGCTGATCGGCGCGCGCTTCATGTCTTGGAGGCGGACGAAGGCGTGCACATCGGCCGTTCTGCGGCCGCTGACAGCTATCTGAATGTCGAGACGATCATCGCGGCAGCTGTGAGGACAGGTGCGGAGGCGGTTCATCCCGGCTACGGCCTGCTCTCCGAGAATCCTGCTCTGGCTGATGCCTGCACCGAGGCCGGCCTGGTCTTCGTGGGCCCTCCCGCTCAGGTGATGCGCGTGATGGGTGACAAGTCAGCTGCCCGCCGGCTCGTAGCGTCGCGCGGCGTTCTTACCATCCCCGGCTACGACGATGACGGCCAGCTCCCCGCCGATTTGTTGAAACATGCCAACGAGATGGGCTTCCCGATCATGGTCAAGGCAGCGATGGGCGGTGGCGGCCGCGGCATGCGGCTTGTCGACTCCGCGGATCGTTTCGAAGACGCGCTCGATAGCGCGCGCCGCGAGGCCGAGCGGGCCTTCGGGGACGGCCGCCTGCTCCTGGAACGTGTCGTCAGCGGGCGCCACGTCGAAATACAGGTACTGGCAGACCAGCACGATAACATCATCCACCTGGGCGAGCGGGACTGCTCTGTCCAGCGCAGGCACCAGAAGATAATAGAAGAGTCACCCTCGCCAGCCGTCGACGACGCGCTTCGTCGGAAGCTCGGTGAAGCTGCCTTGCAGGTCGCAGGTGCCGTTGGCTACACCAACGCCGGGACCGTAGAGTTCCTCCTTGCCGAAGACGGCGTATTCTACTTTCTAGAGATGAACACTCGCCTTCAGGTTGAGCACGGTGTCACCGAGCTCGTCACGGGCCTCGATCTGGTCGCGCTCCAGCTCGCTATCGCCTCCGGCGAGGCGCTGCCTTTCTCGCAGGAAGACGTCGCCCTCACCGGCCACGCCGTGGAGTGCAGGGTGTACGCGGAGGACCCGCAAAAGGGCTACCTTCCCAGCCCGGGAAGGATCACGCACCTTGAACTGCCTTCTGGTGACGGTATCCGCAACGACTCTGGCGTGTATGAGGGCGATGAGGTCACCACATACTACGATCCGATGATCGCCAAAGTCCTGGCCTGGGGTGACGGCCGGAAGCAAGCCCTCGATCGGATGGCGCATGCCCTCTCCCTGTATCGCGTCGGCGGCGTCCATACCAACCTCGCCCTTCTCAGTGCCGTGATCGCCTCGCCCGACTTCCGCGACGGCAACGTCACCACAGACTTTCTGGACACGCGCTGGGACCCGCGGGACCTGGCAGTATCGCCACCTCTTGACGCCCTGATCGGCGGTTTTGCGGCCGTAGTCTTCGGGGTCGGTGCCGGCGGCGATCCCTGGCTTCAGGCTGGTGCCTGGCGCGCGGGTGTCTCGCACGTTGACCTCCGATACTCCGGTGCCGCCCACTCCCTGACAGGCCGCCGCGTGCCAGGCAGCCGCAACGAGTGGATCGTCAATCTAGATGACCGCGAGCACGCGATCCGCGTGTCGGTTAGTTCTCGTGAGCAGCTCGTCATAGAGATCGATGGCCGGACCATCACTGTCAGCTCCCGCCGCCTCGGCGCTGGCCTGCGTGTCACTACGCCTGAAGGCACCTATCATTTCGATTTCCTGGCGGGAGCGCAGCGTGCCGTCCGTGCTGATGCTGGCGTTCAGCGCAACCTGGCGGCTCCAATGCCCGGACTCGTCCTCAAGGTGCTCGTGCGCCCGGGCGACACGGTCCGCACGCACCAGGTGCTCGTCGTCATCGAGGCGATGAAAATGGAACACGCCATCGAAGCGCCCTACGACGGTATCGTGAAGAAGGTACACTGCGCTGAGGGCGGCCGCGTCGCCGAAGGTTCAGTGCTCGTCGAGCTGACGATGGAATCCGCATGAACTGGCCGGAGCGAGCCGTCATTACTGAAGTAGGCCCCAGGGATGGTCTCCAGAACGAATCCCGTCCGATTCCGCTGGACCAGAAGATTGCCCTTATTGATTCTCTCTCTGCTACCGGCCTCACGCGTATTGAGTCCGCATCGTTCGTCCACCCGAAGGCGATTCCACAGATGGCCAACTCCGCCGAAGTCATGGCCGGAATTAGTCGCCGTCCCGGCGTGGTCTACGTCACCCTCGTCCCCAACGAGACCGGCGCTCGCAACGCCATCGCGGCTGGCGCTGACGAGCTCGCCACCGTTGTCTCCGCCAGCGAGTCCCACAACCGCGCCAACGTCAATCGGACGATCGAAGAGTCTCTTGGCGGCATCCCCGCGGTCGCGTCTCTGGCGAAGGAAGCCGGCGTTAACTGGACCGGATACGTCTCCACCGCCTTCGGCTGCCCCTACGAAGGCTCTGTCGGGTCAGACAGCGTTCTGCAGATCGCACGGACGCTTCGTAAGTTTGGCGCATTCGCAATCGCTTTGGGCGACACCATCGGCATCGCGAACCCGGCGCAGGTCTACGCTCTTGTGTCGGAGTTCCACCTGGCCCTCCCGGCAGTCCCACTGCGCTTGCATTTCCACGATACTCGTGGGATGGCGCTGGCCAACGTCGTCGCGGCGCTGCAGGCGGGTGCCACGCAGTTCGACGGCTCCGTCGGCGGTCTGGGCGGCTGCCCCTACGCTCCCGGCGCGTCCGGCAATGTCGCAACGGAGGATTTGGTTGCGATGCTCCACGCTACAGGCATTCAGACGGGTGTGGATCTGGACGCCCTGCTCGCCGCCGCTGCTCTGGCCGAAGACATCGTGGGTCATACGCTGGACGGCCGCCTGAAGCGCACCTATGCTGCGCGCTAATGGTCGGCTCGATATCGGCAAGCAAGAACGTCGACAAGGAGTAACTCCGGTCATGGCGCGACTAGGCATTCAAGTATGGCTGATCGCGGGCGCGGCGCTGGCACTCGGGCTGTTTGCTGCCTGCGGGGGCGAAGAGAGGGCGGTCAAAGGTGATGCTATGCCGGTTACTTTCACGATAGCGACCGTCGACAACGACTTCGAACCCAGCGCATTCGAGGTTGAACCGACGCAGAGCGTCACGTTCAATATCACCAACAACGGCGCTTCTACCCACAACATGGTGATTGGCGAGCACGAGCACGAACTCGCGAGGTCTGAGCCGTTCGCAATCGCGGCCGGTCAGACCGGAGCATTGGTGTTCACGGCGCCCGGCGATAGGGGCGAGCTGGACTTCCACTGCGACTTCCATCCCGACGAGATGACAGGCACTATTAAGGTGAAATGAACGTTGACTCAGACCAGGAGACGAGCCTTGCTGAGGCAGCGCGGAGCGAGACTGATCTGAGCGTCGCCCGCCAACGAACTACCGGCAGCGAAGACGAACAGCTTGCCGCCGCGCTTCGGCGTCGCGAGCCTTCTGCCATGGAGGTCCTGTTCGAGCGCCTGAGCCGGCAGGCATTTGGACTCGCGTATCGAATACTTGGTGATAGCGCGGCGGCGGAGGACGCCGTTCAGGAGGCATTCTTGACAGTCTGGCGCCAGGCCGACCGGATCGATATCCGCAGGGGGCGGCTCAGTTCCTTCGTCCTAACTCTGGTCCACAATAAGTCGATCGACGCCATCCGCGCCAGGAAGGGAATTCGGCCCGGAAGCTCGCCCGACCTCTCCTTGATCGAAGTCGAGGGCCCGGACGTCGTCGACCGCGTTTTTCAGCGAATGGGCGCCCAGGAGATCCGGCAGGCCCTCGCCGGCCTTCCCGATGATCAACGAAGAGCCGTTGAGATGGCTTACTTTGAAGGAATGACGCACGTGGATATCTCGGAAGCGCTGGGCCTACCGCTTGGCACAGTCAAGAGCCGGCTGCGCCTCGCGCTGGATAAGCTGCGCGTCGCCCTGGGACCAAGATGAGCACGATCACCTGCGCGGAAGTCGAAGAGTTGCTGGGGGCGTACGCGCTCCGGGCCCTTCCCGCAGCCGAGATGGCCGACGTCGAGCTGCACCTCCTATCCTGCCTGGCCCACCCGGAAATGCGCCATCTCGTCGCCGCCGCTCGTGCACTCAACTACGCGCCGCTGGAGATGAAACCCCCGGCACACCTGAAAGCTCGCCTAATGGCAGCTGTGCGTGAGGAAGGGGCCCTCGCCCCGCCGGTAACGCAGACAGGGTCCGGTTGGCTGCGCCGGCTCCTGTCGCGGCCAACCGGACCCTACGCGCTTGCCGGAGCGCTCGCCGTGCTAGTCGCCGCTCTCCTCGTATGGAACATCTCGCTTCAAAGCGGCGACTCGCAACGTTCTGCCCGCCTCGTCAGCGCCCCCGGCGCGGATATTTCCGGTCAGGTGCTCATCCTTGAACAACAGGGTCTGGCTGTCTTGGAAGCGTCCGGCTTGGCGCCGTTGCCCGAAGGTCAAGTCTATCAGGCGTGGACGATCATGGACGGCGCGCCGACCAGCGCCGGGCTCCTGACCCCTACTTCGGACGGCTCCGTCCACAGCCTAATGTCCGTCGACGCCGGCCTGACCGACCGCATCGCCGTGACCGTGGAGCCTGCCGGTGGCAGCCTCCAGCCCACGACCGTACCTGTAGCGACAGCCGACATCTAGCCCCAGTCCTCCTCCGAACTGGCTACCATGGCGTCGCTCAGCATGGGGTCGCCTTCCACCCAAATCCGTCTTCCACCCGGTGATCCAACGTCGCCTGAGCCCCGAAGTACCTGACAGAAGACGACGCCCGCGGCATGCGGGAGCGTCGACAAGGGCCCTGCCGGCAAACAGGCTCCACCAACCACTTCTTGAAAAGGGAGGTTCTCAGCAAAATGAGAAAGTTTCTTCTATCAACCGGGCTCAGCCTGATGGCCGCCGCCGCCGTGATCACTTTCGCGGTCAGCGGCTCGGCGCCCTTCAGCGACGCGGCCAGCCACCGCGACGGGCCGCTAATCTCCGAGGACCCGACCGCGGACAACACAGACACGTACGCCTTCGTCAGTACGGAAGCCGGACGCGGCGACTACGTCACGCTGATCGCTAATTACATCCCCCTTGAGGAGCCAGGCGACGGGCCGAATTACTTTCGTTTCTCGGACAACGTCCTCTACGAAATCATGGTCGACACCAACGGTGACGCGAAGGAGGACCTCACTTACCAGTTCGACTTCACAACCACCATCGGTGCGATTACCTCCGGGACGTTTCTGTACAATACGGGTACGATCGGTTTGCCTCCGAGCCCGGGCGACCCGAGCTCCGCGTACACCAACTGGAACCAGCCGACTAAGTACACGCTGACCGAGGTCCGGGGCGACCGCCGCAAGAGCGATGTCAGGTCAGTGCTGCTCCAGAACGCGCGCGTCGCGCCGATCAACGTCGGACCGCTGTCGATAAGCGATTACGAGGCGCTCGCGGATGCTGCCGTCCACACCACTGGCACATCTCCGGGTGACATCCGGGTATTCGCCGGGCCCCGCGACGAGGGATTCTACATCGACCTTGGTGGAACGTTCGACCTGCTGAACTACAGCCGGAACCCCGGCCCTGACACCACCGACGGTTTCAACGTTCACACGATCGCCATCGAGATCCCGAAGTCGAGGCTCTCCGGCAACGGCGATACGGACGGCAACATCGGCGTCTGGGCGTCTTCCAGCCGGCCGAAGCAGACCGTCCTTCAGCCCGATGGGAGCACCCCGTCCGTGTCCGACAAGTTGGTCCAGGTCTCGCGCCTTGCCAATCCTCTGGTGAACGAGGTGCTTCTCCCGCTCAGCTTCAAGGATAAGTACAACGCCGGTCACCCGAAGAACGATGGAGCGAACATCTCTGAGTTCATCGTAAACCCGGGGACGAGTCAGGGTCCCGCCGCCCTGATTCCAATCCTGAATAGCATCACCGGATGCACGCCGACAACCGGCCGGGCTGACCTCGACCTGACGTTGCTCAAAGGCATCCCCGCGGGAGTGCTAGGCCTTCCCGGTACGCAGGACACGCAACAGCCGGGGGGCCCGGTCACAGCCGATCTTCTAAGGCTGAACACCACCGTCGCTCCTACCACCGGTAGCGGTTCGTATAGCCCCCTGGGGGCCTTCGGCGGCGATGTCGCCGGTTTCCCGAATGGCCGGCGCGTGGGCGATGACGTCTTGGACATCGACGCGCGAGCCGGCGCCGGCGCGATCCTGCACTTGCTCGGCGCTATCGACTGCCCTGTGTCGCTGGGCATCTCTGACAATGTTCAACAGAACGACGTAGACTATCTGGATCACTTCCCTTACCTGGGGCTACCCCACCAGGGATTCAGCCACGACCACAGTCACTCAAGCGCGATGATGAGCTTGGTGGCCATGGGGCTTGGTGCTCTGGGACTCATGCTCGGCCTGGCCGTAGCTGCGCCTCGCGTCTTCGGCATCGTGCGCACCCGCGTACGTCGCTAAGGAACCACTCGTTGCGGGACCCGCGTCCAGCGGGTCCCGCAACAATTCCGCAGGAGGATCATCTTGGGTGCCTTCGGTCGCCTCGCAATTCTGACTGTTGCCCTGCTCCTGCTCGCAGGCGCCGCGGGCCTCGCGTCCATTGCCGGCCCGGGCGCGGACGACAGCCATCGGGAGCGCAACATATTGGTCCCCTTTGATGGGCCTACAGATCTCCCCCTGGCCGCGCTGCAGAACCGGATCGCGGCTCACCCCGACGACGCCCAAAACCTGACCTCGCTCGGCTTCGCCTACCTCCAACGGGCGCGCGAGACCGGCGATCCCGCCTTCTACTCGAAGGCGGAAGGCGTGTTCCAGCGGGCGCAGTCGGTGGTGCCAGACGATCCGTCGGTTCTCAATGGCCTTGCCTCCGTCGCCCTTGCCCGGCACGACTTCCAGCGCGCCCTCGATCTCGGCAATCGCGCGCTCGCTCTGGAGCCGGACGATGCAGACATCCATGGCGTTATCGGCGACGCGTTGATCGAACTCGGCCGCTACGGCGAGGCCGTCGACTCCTTCCAGCGCATGCTGGACATCCGTCCTGACCTCGGTGCCTTCGTCCGTACCTCCTACGCCCGCGAACTGCATGGCGACCTCCCGGCCGCCATCGCCGCGATGCAGCTGGCTGTCGATGCTGCCGGACTGCGCGGGGAGAGCGCAGCCTGGCCTCGCCTTCAGCTCGGCCATCTCTACTTCACCAAGGGCGACCTCGATCTCGCCGGCGAGCAGTACGAAGCTGCGCTCGAAAGCTTCCCCGGATATGTTCACGCGATCGCAGGCCTCGCCCGCCTCGCAGCGGCACGAGGCGACTACGAAGATGCCGCCCACCTCTACGAGGGCGTGATCGCCCGACAGCCCGTCCTCGAGTACGTCATCGCCCTCGGCGACGTGTACGCCGCAGCCGGACGCCAATCTGACGCACAGCGCCAGTACGAACTCGTGGCGGCGATCGACCAGCTATACGCGTCGAACGGTGTTAACACTGACCTCGAGCTCGCGCTATTCAACGCGGACCACGGTATCGAGCTTGAGAACGCCGTTGCTCAGGCCCGCTCGGTGTACGCTGGCAGGCCCGGCAGCATTCACGCCGCGGACGTGCTGTCCTGGACGCTCTACAGAGCCGGTGAGGTAGAGGATGCCCTGGGGTACTCGCTGGAGGCGCTGCGGCTGGGCACGCAGGACCCGTTGCTTCTCTTCCACGCCGGCATGATCAGCCTCGCCGCGGGTGACGAAGACTCTGCGCGCATTCACCTCGCGCGGGTGCGGGAACTGAACCCCCGCTTCTCCGTGCTCCACGCCGGAGACGCCGCGAGGGCGCTCGCCGCCCTGGATGCGCTGGTGAGGAACTAGCGTGAACGGCCGGGATCGTCGCCTCGCAGCAGTGGGCGGTGCGCTGGTACTTCCCGTGCTGGCTTTCCTCGCCCTGGGTGCTTCAAACACGCAGATGGCGGCTGCCCACCCGCTCGGCAACTTCACCGTCAACCGCTATAGCCGTGTTGAGCTCTACTCTGACGCCGTCCGCGTCCGCTACATCCTTGACATGGCAGAGATTCCGACGTTTCAGGAGCTCAACGAAATCGACACAAACGGTGACGGCGATCAGAGCCTGCCTGAAAGTGACGCCTATGCCGCTGCGCGGGGCGAAGCCCTGCTTGAAAATATCCGGCTGACCCTGAACGGATCACCGGCGGACCTCCGCGTCCTGACCCGCGGTATTTCGTATCCCGCAGGACAGGCCGGCCTCAAGACGCTCCGCCTCTCCCTGATGCTCGAAGCGCCTCTCCCGGCTTCAGTGACGAGGCTCGACTATTCCGACACCAATTACTCCGACCGCATCGGCTGGAAGGAAGTCGTCCTGCAGCCCGCCGCGGGAGTCACAGTCGTATCTTCGTCCATCCCCACCACGGACACGAGCCGCGAGCTCACCGAATACCCCGAGGACCTCCTCTCCAGCCCGCTGAACATTACCGCCGCCGCCGTCTCATTCGACGCGACCGGCGGTGGATCCGCGCCTATCGTCGCCGCCTCGATCGCCGCGCCGGACCGGGCGCCTTCTCGCGCCGGTGGCGGCTTCGCCTCCCTGGTAGACACCACCAATCTCACGCTGACCGTCCTCCTTGTCTCTTTACTGGCCGCCTTCGGCTTCGGCGCCCTCCACGCGCTCGAGCCCGGTCACGGCAAGACGCTCGTCGCCGCGTACTTCGTCGGTGTCAAGGGCACCGCGACGCAAGCTATGGGCCTCGGCCTGATCATCGCCGTAACGCACACCGTCGGCGTGCTCGCGATCGGCTCGGTGGCTCTGTTTGGCTCGCAGTGGATTCTCCCGGAGCGCCTCTACCCGTGGCTCAGCCTCGCCTCCGGCCTTCTCGTCCTCTCGCTCGGCCTTCGCCTGATCCTGGCGCGCGCCGGCGGCGTCGCCTACTGGCGGCGCTTCTCCAGCGCGATTCATGGCCACTCGCACGATCACGGGCACAGCGGCCACCACCATTCCCATGAGCCCTCCACTGAGGGGCCGCCCCCCTGGCGCAGCCTCATCGCGCTTGGCCTAGCGGACGGTCTCACCCCAAGCCCCTCCGCCCTAATCGTCCTGCTCGCTGCTCTTTCGCTGGACCGCATCGGGCTCGGCCTCGCTCTCATCGTCGCCTTCAGCGTCGGTCTGGCGACCGTCCTCACTCTGGTGTGCCTCGGCCTCGTCTACGCCCGCCGCTTCGTCGATTGGGTGAGCGAAAGCAAGGCCGCCCTCGCCCACAACCGCGGCGTCGCCTGGTTCGCGGGCCGACTCAGCCCGGAGGCCGGCCTGATGCGCACCGCCCCCGTCTTCGGCGCCTGCGCCCTTACGGTCGTCGGGCTCGTCCTCACCCTCCGCGCGCTCGCCGAACCTTCCCTGCCGCTTTTCTAACCGCGCACTCTCCAAACCACGTATTGGATACGGCCCGCCACTCGTTTTGTCCCTGCCCGTTACTCGGCCCGTCCATGCGTCATGTTCCTGGCGTGTGCTAAAGTTGCCTCGCGTGACTCAGCACGTCAGCTAACGAAGGAGCCCCATGCCCCGGGAATACGAAGCCATCCTTTACGAAACCAAAGACCGCATCGCCCTCATCACCCTGAACCGCCCCGAGAAGCTCAACGCCTGGAGCCCCCGCATGGAGGTCGAGTTCATGGACGCCCTTAACACCGCGTCTGCGGACCCGGGCGTCCACGTGATCCTGGTGACCGGCGCCGGGCGCGCCTTCTGCGCCGGCGGCGATATCCACTCCTTCAACGAACGCCTCCCGTCCGAGTTCTCTGTGCCCTCCGGGCCGTCGTCGCTGCTGGCTCGCGAGGGCAGTCCCGAGGTGCCGCAGACGCTCGCCCGCAGCAAGCCCGTCATCGCCGCGATCAACGGGCACGCGGTCGGCATCGGCCTCACGATGCCGCTCGCCTGCGACATCCGCATCGCCTCTGATCAGGCGAAGTTCTCGGCGCGGTTCGTCAAGGTCGGGCTCACGCCGGAATGCGGCAGCACCCGCTATCTCGCACAGGTCGCGGGCCTGGGCAACGCCCTTTACATGGCGCTTACGGGCCGCATCATCGACGCGGCGGAGGCGAAGGAGCGTGGTATCGTGGACATCGTCGTCCCCGCCGACAAGCTCATGGCCGAGGCGATGGCCCTTGCCGCGGAGATCGCCGCCAACCCGCCTTCGTCCGTTTGGGCCGCGAAGCGCATGATCCACGAAAACGCTGTCGAAGGCGATATCCGCCGCGTCGTCGGCGCTGAAGGCAACTCGATCCGCGAAGCCCGTCGTTCCCCCGAACACGCGGAAGCCGTCCGCGCCTTCCTCGAGAAGCGCACGCCGAACTTCGCCCAGAAGTCATGAAGCGCTGGGGCATGACCTACCCCCTGCAGGGGGTAAAGCTTTCGGAACACCGCGCACTGGTCCAGCAAGCCGAGGACCTCGGCTACACGGACGCCTGGACAGCGGAGGTCGACTTCAACGACGCCTACACGCCGATGGCGGCGTTCGCTGCGTGGACCAAGACTACCCGCCTGGGGAGCGCCATAGGCAGCATCTACACGCGCACCCCGACGCTTCTCGCTCAAACCGCCGCCGCCCTGGAAGACCTCGCGCCAGGGCGCATCGCGTTTGGGATCGGCACCAGTTCTCCGGCGATCGTAGAGCGCTGGAACGGCGTGAAGCTCGAGGCTCCCCTGAAGCGAATGCGCGAGACGATCACCTTCATGCGTCGGGCGCTGAGCGGCGAAAAGACTGCCATGACTGTTGGGCCTTACAACGTCGCCGGATTCCGGCTTGGACGGCCGGTGTCGGCGCCCCCAATATTCGTGGCAGCCCTCAGAGAGCGGATGATCCGGCTCGGCGCGGAGCTGGGAGACGGCATCATCACCAACTACATCTCCCCGGACGACACGCCAAAGATCGCGAACATCGCGAGAACCGCAGCCAGCAAGACCGGCAAGGACCCGGACGCTTTGGATATCGCGTGTCGCATCTTCGTCATCCTCACGGAGGACGCCCAGGCGGCCCAGATGATCGGCCGCTTCATCGTCGCCGGCTACCTGACGACCCCGTTCTATTACGCCTTCCACGAGTGGCTGGGCCGTGGCGAGGTCCTTGCGCCCATGATGAAGGCCTGGCAGGCCGGCGAGCGACAGCAAGCTGTCGGCCTGGTTCCCGAACACGTTGTTGACGATATCTTCGTATTCGGTTCGCCCGGCGCCTGCAAAGATAAGATTGTGGAGTATGTTCACCAGGGCATAACCACCCCGGTGCTACAACTGATACCTACCGCGCGCGACCCGCAGGGCCAGGCAGAGCAATGCATCAAGGCGCTAGCCGAGCTCGCGCCGGACTAGCCGTAGGAGGACAAATGCCCGACTTTACGATGACCCCCGAGGTCAAGGAGATCCGCCAGAAGACCAGCGCCTTCATGGAGGAGCACGTCTACCCGAACGAGCCCCTCATATTAGAGGAAGGGCGTGACGGCGAGCGCGAAGCCCTGATGAAGGACCTTCAGTCGCGCACGAAGTCCATGGGGATGTGGGCGCCGCACCTGCCGTCGGAGGCCGGCGGCATGGGCATCGGCTTCATGAAGTACGTGTACATGAACGAGATCCTCGGCCGCAGCCCGATCGCCCCTCGCGCCTTCGGCTCGCAGGCCCCAGACTCCGGCAACGCGGAAATCCTCTGGCAGTTCGGCTCCGATGAACAGAAGGCGCAGTGGCTCAAGCCGCTCGTCAACGGTGACATCCGCTCCTGCTTCTCAATGACCGAACCGGAGGTCTCCGGCGCGGACCCCACCGGCCTCCAGACCCTTGCCGTCCGCGACGGCGACGAGTGGGTGATCAATGGTCACAAGTGGTTCACCAGCGCTGCCGTCGGCGCGTCGTTCGCCATCGTCATGTGCGTCACGGACCCGGACGGCCCTCCTCACCGTCGCATGAGCCAGATCATCGTTCCCACAGACACACCCGGCTTCGACCTCATCCGCTCCGTGCCCGTTATGGGCGAGACCGCCGGCCACCACGCGGAGATCTACTACCGCGACTGCCGCGTGCCGGTCACCAACACCCTAGGCCGCCCGGGCGACGGATTCATGATCGCCCAGAAGCGCCTCGGGCCCGGCCGGATCCACCATTGCATGCGCTGGCTCGGCCAGATGCAGCGCGCCTTCGAGCTCATGTGCAATCGCGCCCTCAATCGCGTGACGTTCGGGAGCACCCTCGCGCAGAAGCAGACCGTTCAGAACTGGATCTCCGACTCCGTCGCCGAGATCCAGGCCGCGCGCCTGCTGACTCTCCATGCCGCCAACAAGATCGACCAGGGCGACGAAGCGCGCGTGGAGATCTCGATCATCAAGTTCTTCGGCGCGAAAGTGCTGCACGACGTCATCGACCGCGCCATCCAGGTCCACGGCGCCCTCGGCGTCTCCGGCGATACGCCCCTCGAGGGCATGTACCGCGCCGCCCGCGCCGCCCGCATCTACGACGGCCCCGACGAGGTGCACCGCATGGTCGTCGCGCGCCGCGTGCTTCAGGCGTTCAGTCAGGGGTCAGTCTGGAACTTCGAGTAGGGACCTGACGTCCCGACAGGCTGAGATTCAGCGCAGGTAGCACGGCATGGGTCGGGTACGTCAACTTAGTTAGCGGGCCCTTCGCTCGCTAGGTCGCGGTCGTCCCCAACCGCCTCCGTGTCTCCTCTTCCGCCAGCCCATCCACCCGCAGCACCTTCTCGCGCGACGCGTGCCCCCGCTCGACGGTCACCGCACGCTTTGACGTGCCCAGCGCTCGCGCCAGCACCTCACACACAGCGTCATTCGCCTTCCCGCGCTCCGGCGCGGCGCGGACGCGCACGCGCAGCGTGTCCCCAACCCACCCGACAATCGCATCCTCCCGGGCGCCCGGCGTCACCCTGACCTTAAGCCTCATCACGGTTCTTGGTTCTAGGTTCTCCGTCGCCTATCATAGGCCGCACCATGCCGGACATGCTCGCGCGCCTCTACGACCTCCCGTCCCCTGCGCCGT
This sequence comes from uncultured Dehalococcoidia bacterium, assembly GCA_964558415.1. Taxonomy (GTDB): domain Bacteria; phylum Chloroflexota; class Dehalococcoidia; order SM23-28-2; family RBG-16-64-32; genus CAZLDI01. The sequence continues at coordinate 9,410 of CAZLDI010000021.1, read as the reverse complement.
ACGTTGAACGCGTAATGGCGACCGGCGTCGCCGTCCGCCGCGCCGAACCGTGGGACCGCGTACGCTTCCGCCGCTTCGTGACGGAGCACTTCGGCGAGCTCTGGTCGGTGGAGGCCGACCGGGCGTTCAACCACTCGCCCATCACGGCCTACGTCGCAACTGAAGGCGCAGAGATCTTTGGTTTCGGCGTCTACGAATGCACCCGCCGCGGCTTCTTCGGCCCGACCGGAGTGCGTGAGGACCGGCGCGGGCGCGGCGTCGGCGCCGCACTGCTCTTCCGCTGCCTAGAATCGATGCGCGAGATGGGCTACGCCTATGCAGTCATCGGCGGCGTGGGGCCGGCCGAGTTCTACGAGAAGATCTGTGGCGCGTTCGTAATTCCGGGCAGCGAGACAGGCATCTACGGTACCCTCTACGAGATCATGCAGAAGGAGCGCACATGAGCGGCACCCACGAGCCACGTTCCGCGTACTACGAATCGCAGCGGCTGCGCATGCACTACGTGATCTGGGGCGAGGAGGGAGCGAAGCCGCCCCTGCTCCTGATCCACGGCGGGCAGGACCATTGCCGCAACTGGGACTTCGTCGCCGCGCGCCTCCGCGACCGCTATACGCTGTACGCCCCCGACCTGCGCGGCCACGGCGACAGCGCCTGGTCGATCGGCAGCATGTACGGCTTTCCGGAGTTCACGCTGGACGTGGCGACGCTGGCGAACACGCTGCCGCAACCGATAACGGTCCTCGGGCACTCGCTTGGCGGAGGCATCGCCCTTCAGTATGCGGGCGTCTTCGCGGGGCGCGTCGCGAAGGTCGTCTCGATCGAGGGCTGGGGGCCGCCGGACGTCTCCTTCCCGCCCGCCCCCCAGCGGATGCGCGACTGGATCGACCACATGCACGACATCGAGAAGCGACACCCTCGGCGCTATCCGGACCTCGACGAGGCGACGAAGCGGATGCGGGAGGCGAACCCGCACCTGACGGCCGAGATGGCCCGCCACCTGACGCTACACGGCACGATAAAGAACGCCGACGGCACGTACTCCTGGAAGTTCGACAACTACGTGCGGGTGCGCTCCCCGTACACGTTCAACATGGAGGACGCCACGGCGATCTGGTCGCAGATTACAGCTCCTACGCTGCTGATCAAGGGGGCGGAGAGCTGGGCCGCCGACCCGCGCACCAGCGAACGCTGCGCCGCGATCCCGAACCGCTCAGCGGTGGTCATCGACAAGGCGGGGCACTGGGTGCACCATGACCAGCTGGACCGCGTGATGGAGGAGGTTGACGCCTTTCTCGGGTGACAGGTGACAGAGCCAAGTTGACAGTTGACAGTTGACAGTTAACAGGGGGGCAAGGGGGCCACAGGGTAGGGTGACAGGTGTTGGTTCAGGCGGGAGGGGAAGGGCTGCCGGGCGGATCCGACGCTCAATCAATGCTGGTTTCGTGTGTGGCGTTTGATTGGCCGGCGGGGGTTACGTTCGGCGTTTGATTGGGTGCTGGCGATTTTTTCATTTCCTGGCGCCGCTGACGGTGGGGCGCGTTGGGCGCCCGGCGAGATGGGCGCGGGTTGTTTGATTGCGTGACGCTCAAGAACGGGGGCGGGGATGTTCAATCTGTACCTCCGGCGGCGGACGGCGCTTCAGACGCCCGTATCTAAAGCGTAGCATGGGGAGGGGCGCTTTCCCGAGTGCGGGATGTCAGTGGTGGCGGGCGAGGCGAAAAATTACGAAATAAGCGGGAAAATTCCCCGGTTACCCCTTGACACCTCCCCTCCCCGGTATATAGTTGAATTCGATAGAGGGGATAGGGTGAGGCTTCCCCGCACGGCGGGGACAGGAGCGCTGAATGGGCGTACTCGACCCCGTAACGACTCTCTCCGGCCGGCTGGTGACGCTGCGGCCGATTTCGCGCGAGGATTACCCGACGCTGTTCCGCTGGCGCAGCAGCTTCGAGACTGTGCACTACCTGAACTTGCGGCGGCGGATCGCGACGTTCGAGGAGTTTGTCCGCGAACTGGAGGGGATGCTGGCGGGCGGGGGGATGATGCTGCTGGTGCGCAAGAAGTCTAATGGTGAAGCGATCGGTTACGCCCTTGCGCACCAGGTAAACCCGTGGGACGGCGCTATGGCGGGCGGCGTCCACGTTGATGAGCGGTACAGGTTGCGCGGACACGGCGGCGAGGCGAGCCTGCTGTGGGTTGACCTTCTGTTCCGCGCCTTTCCGATCCAGAAACTAATAACGGAGATATACGAATTCGCGGACAAAACGCTGCAGATGGCGCAATCGATGGGCTTTGACCAGACAGGTTTCTTGCCGGATCATTTCTGGTGGGGCGAGCGGCGCTGGGGCGTACACCAGATGATGCTCACGCGGGAGAGCTGGTGGAAGTGCCGCGAGCGCTTCGCCGGGGTTGTCGATGTCCAGCGGGAGTACGATCAGATGAGTGTCCGCACTGACAATCTGCAAGGGTCGATGGCCGGGAGGGAATGACGTGAGTCTGGCCCTTCCGCCTCGCAGGATCGTCGGGATTGCCTTTAGCGGGGGCGCAGTCCTTGGCGGCGTATGGGCTGGTTTGTCGGGGCAGCAAGGATGGGAAGTGCCTGCCTTGGCCCGTATCAGCGAGTTCGATATCAGCCGCTATACGCACAGCGGCGGGTGTCCGGCGTATGCCGGCGACGACAGTTATGCCATCAACCCGATTGGCGTGATCTTCACGGGGCCCTCCAGTAATTCGGGATTAAAGGCTGTGCTGGACCACGACCACCATCAACTGTCCATACTTGGTGAATGGTTAGTGCCGTGGCTTGTTCCGACCGAAAAACATCAGAAATTCTACGGTCATACATTCTGTGAGGACGACCAAGCGCAGGTGGGTAGCGGAGCGTGGTGGGAATCGAGGTACCACCTCAAGCTGAGGCAGGGTTGGGACAACGATAATAGCACCGGCGACTTTGGATTCGACTACGATCCAGTGCGGGGTTATTACACGCTATCGACGCCACACCATGAAAAGGCGATCGACCCCGAGGAGAGTTGCGGCGAGTCCCCGTTGCCGTTCCTTCATCACGCGGTCTATGACGATGCTTACGATAAGGGAGGCTTCGTTCAAGCGAGGAACTGGGTTCTGAACCAATGGGTTTACTCCGGCGGGCCGGGCCAGCACCCACACGTTCATCGACATTCTGGACTGGAACGCCGAGATGAGTTTCAAACAGACCGAATGGGACGCGTCGCTCGGCCGGTGCTGGGAAGCTTCGCTCGCAGGCGGCGACATTTATGTGATCAGTGACCAGCATGCCCAGTCACAAGGGGGCGGCAGCATACCCTTGCAGAAAGGATTTGGCTTGGGATGAAACGGCTGATCCGGGGCGGGTGGACGTCGCGGGAGCTGTGGTTCACGTGGACGCTGGTTCTGACTGCCGTGGGAGGTGCAGGGGCGGCGATGTCATTTCTCGCTCTTGAACGCCTGGAGGATGCAGGGACCGGGCCACCCGCGTCAGCGGGCGGTGGAATAACCCCGCAGGTGGCCGCTAACGTCGAGGTGATGCGGCAATTCAATGAGTTCGAGATCTACTGGCTGGGAGAAGAGTTCCAAGGTCATTCTCTCAGATCTGTTATAACCACCGACGATCCTGGTGTACCAGGACTCGAGGTGGAGACCCGCAACTTTATCGTAGGGCTTACCTATGGTGACTGCGTAATCCCTGTCGGCGCCAGCGGGTGCCCGCTCCCGCTTTCGATCAAGACCCAGGCCTACTGTGAGTCGCCGCCGGGCGATCTGTCGGCGATCGCGAAGACGGGTCCCGAGACCGAGATAAGGGGGGCGCCGGCGCAGTGGACCGGTGGAAGTCTGGCTATGTGGACTGGCAATGTGTTCATATCGATAGCCGGGACCGACCCTGCACTGGTCGACGCCGCCGCAAGGAACCTGGTAGGGCTAAACGGAATGGGTGCTTCCTCAGCAGGCGACCCTCTTGGCGCCCCTTCGCCCGGTCTGACGTGCCCCCCGCGCCCTCACCGCAATCAACTTGAGAACCAGTGAACGGGTTGGGCCTCGCACCCTTTGGGCGCGGGTCGATACGCGCTGTCGTAGCGTCGCTGACGGCGCTTGTGCTGTCGGCGTCCGCTGATCATGCTGATGTGATAGGTAGTGGTAATTACTCTCCCGGCATGACCCTCAGCCTGTGCAACGCGCTTGGGGGAGGATGCACTGAGAGCCTGGCTTCGGCGGCAAACGCGGACTTAACCACCACCCTAACGTCACCATCAGGCCAGATCGCCCCGGCTGCCAGCCTGGTGTTCGTTGCCGCTGCGTCCGCCATACCGGGGCCGGAGACGAACACGCAGTGCCTGGATGCGGCAGACGGCGACGCAGACACGAAGATCAATGACGGCTGTCAGGCATTGGGGAGCGACCTTGAGTCGAATACGTGCGACGACGCCTTCGATAACGACATATATGATGATGCGTACGTCAACGACGGTTGCCCGGCGATCGGCCCGGCCGAAACGCTGTGTGTGAATGGCGTAGACGACGACGGGGACACGAAAGTGAATGACGGCTGCTATCCCGGCGGATCCGGGATGGTGCTGGCGGAAGCCGGTTTGTGGTGCAACAACGCAACCAATGATGACGCGCGGGACGACGCCGCGGGCACCGGACAGAAGGTGAATGATGGTTGCCCGGTGTTGGGCGCTGCTGAGACCGCGTGCGACGACGCGGTGGACAGCGACGCAGATACGAAAGTTAACGACGGGTGCTATCCCGGCGGCGTGGGCGGGATTGAGGCGGAGGTCAACGAATGCGAAACGGCAGCAGACGAAGATGTGGACGGCGTAGTAAACGACGGGTGCCCGGCTGTAGGCAATCCAGCCGTCGGGGCCGTGGCAGGCAAAGCAGTAGCCGACCCTAATACACTAGGGCTGATCAACGGGGCGTGTAGCTCCAACCTCGCGTTGACGTACATCCTGATGGCGTCGACGGTTGATAACAGGGTGGTCATGGAGAGCCAGTCCCTACCGCAGGGATCGGTAGGGGGCGAGGGTCCCATGGAGCCGTTCCGGGATGATAGCAACGGTAACAGCCTTCCGCGGCATGTGGAGCGGTATCCGAAGTTCTTGAACCAGTTGTTCGATCCGGACCGTGTGGGCGACGTTAACGAGGATGGGGACGAATTCGATACAGTGAACGGCGTCCTGGAGAACCCAGGCGCAACGAGCTCGGACATCTATGGAACAATCGACCCCGTTTCACCGGTCGCCCGGTATAGCGGAAGCACCATCGTGGTGGGTAAAGCGAGCCTCTTTCAGGTGCTCGTGTTCACGCCCGGCGCCCTGGGGGCGTTCAAGCCGCCGCACCCGCTGAGCGAGCTGGGGTTGCCCGCCCTCGGATATCCCTCACTGATTATTATCGACGATCCTACATTGCTGCCCGGTTCAACGTCGGTCACAGACGGATGCTCGCCTAACACGGCCAAGATCATGCTCTGGGGCAAAACGCGGGACAACCCATGTTTGGGCGCATCGCCCGCTTGTCCAAACGACGATACACCGTGCGCGATATCCTGCGGCGTCAACGGCTGCATCAACGAGTTCGGGGGCGGCAGCTGTCCGGCGTTGAACGAGGGGTATAGCACCGGGCCGTGCAGCGCGACGGACACGTCTGGCTGTGTGCGTTACGCGAACCCGGCGACCTCCGGGACGCACTACTTCGGGGTGTACCAGCAGAGCCTGCGCGATCTGGACGGCGATGGGTACGAGAACCCGCTTGACACGTGCCCGTACCAGACGAACCTAGAGGACCCGAGGGCTAGCGATGGACCGGACGAGGATATGCTGGACAGCGTTTGCGACCCGACGCCCTCCGCTGAAGTTAACAACTCGGACGGCGATATGCTGGGGGGAGTGGCCTGGGACAATGCGGGTGACAACTGTCCGACAGTCGTTAACGACGACCAGAAGGAGAGCGAGCGGACGGAGCCGCGCAGCATTGCTTCGCCGCGGGGCGGATCGAGGCTGGACTACCTTGGGGATGCGTGCGACGCGGTGGAGACGGTGTGCACCGGCGCGGTGGACGAGGACGCCGACGGGCTGGTCAACGACGGGTGCGCGACCGTGGGGACGGCGACGGCGGAGACCGTGTGCAACGAGTCGCCGTCTTCGCCGGCGGGGGCGGACAACGACCTGGACGGGCTACCGAACGACGGCTGCGCGGCATCCGGCCCTGCTGAGACGGCGGGGGCGGACTGCGAGGACTACGTTGACGACGATGGCGACACGCTGATCAACGACGGCTGCGCGGCGGGCGGCGGGCCGGAGCTGGGGTGCCTGAACAGCACGGACGACGACGCGGACGGGTACGTCAACGACGGCTGCCCGTCAAGCGCCCGGGTCGCGAATGGGCACTTCCATACGGTGTGGAAGATCATCGCGAAGTGCATCGGCGGCACGGACGCAGACGGGGACGGCTTCTGCAACGTCGCGTCGACGGACCCGCTGGACGACCCGGACGACAACAACGCGAGCAAGACGCCGGAGCACTACGCGCTGTTCCGGGCCTTTCCGGTCGCGCACGCCGGGTCGGGCGCGAACCCGCCCGCGCGCGAGCCGCTGCAGGTCTGCAACGACGGGATCGACAACGATGGGGACACGCTGATCGACCTGCTGGATACGGACGGACCGGACAGCGGGACGGTCTGGGACTGTTCGCCAGCAGAGGTCACGCTGAACCCGACGGACACTGACGGGGACGGCTACGGGGACGAGGCGGAGATCCACATCGGGACGGACCCGCTGGGCCGCTGCGAGGTGGGGGACACGGCGACGTGGAGCCGGGACTGGCCGGGGGACCTCTTCCAGACCGGGACGTTCAGCACGGACAAGGTGAACATCTCGGACCTCAGCAGCTTCGTGGCCCCTACCCGCCGCCTGGGCACATATCCGGGCCACCCCAACTTCGACAGGCGGTGGGACATCCTGCCGGGAACAACCTTCGGCGACTGGATCAACGTCGCTGACCAGTCGCTGATCTCCACGCTCAACGCGGTGCCGATGTTCGGGGTGCGGGCGTACGGCGGGCCGGTGTGCAGCGCGCACCGTGTGTTCGGGGACTAGCGACGGCGGCGCGATCCGCCTCTGCGTGATACTATCTCCGTCGAGTCGCAGTCGTGCCTTCGGAGACAAGCCGCGTGCAAGAACCCCGTAGCGTCGAAGAGCTCAACCCCGAATACCTGTCTTTCATCGCCGGAAAGATGCTGGGCGGTGCGGTGGAGGTCACGCGCTTCGCAGTCACGCCGGACCCGTTCGAGTTCCCGCGTTTCGGGGAGAAGAAGTTCTACCAGATAGACTTCGACTACAACGGCCGCGGGGGCGCGGGCTCGTCCACCGTCATCCTGCGCGTGATGCCGAAGATGGACGCCGTGATGATGATCACCGGCGACACGGACCACCGCGAGTTGCGGGCGTTCGACGCCGGCCTCTACGAGCTGGTCCCGAAGACGTTCCACATCCCGTACCTCCACGTGATCCACCGACCGGAGCGCGAGCAGTACTGGGCGTTCGTGAAGGACGTGCGTCCGCAGATGACCGCGCTGGGCATGCACGCCGCGCTCTCGGACGGGCAGGTGCGCACGATACTGAGCCACCTGGCCGCCTTCCATGCGGCGTTCTGGGAGCGCAAGGACATCTTCGCTTACCCGTGGCTGATGAGCCTCCGCCAGCCCGTCGACTACTTCTATCGTTGCGTGGTTGACGTGCTGGACGGCATGAAGTCGCCCGCGGCTTCGTCCGCCTACATCGTCGAGAAGTGGCCGTGGTTCGGTGAAGGCGTCGTGAATCTAATGGCGTCACTGGAGCCGGCGACGAGGCGCGTGATCGAGCGTCTCTACCGCGAGCCGGACCGCCTGCTGCGGAGGCTCGATCACCTGCCGAACACGCTCTGCCACTACGATTTCGACAACCGCAATCTGGGGACGGAGGACGGACCCGACGGCGCGCGCACCGTGGTCATCGACTGGGAGATCGTCGGGGTTGGGCTGGGCTCGCCGGACGTGTTGCGGTTTCTGAACTACCAGAACCGCGGCGACTCCCAGGAGATGATGGTCTATTACCTGGACGAGCTTGACCGGCACCTCGGGCGGAAGGTCAACCGCGAGGACTGGATGTTCGGGGCAGAGCTCGTCGCGATCGCGCTCTGGCAGATCGTCGGGGTGCTGTTCGGGATCATGTCCAGCGCGCCTTCAGCGCCGGTGCCGGGCGATCAGCGCGCCGCTATGGCCGCGCGCTCGAAATCGGACATTGCGGGCGTCTACGCGCTCGTGCAGAAATACGGTCTGGGCTAGACGGTCTTCGGCGCAGCCCTAGGGCGCGGGAGCGTCTTCCGAAGCGGCCGCGCCCGCCTTCGCGCCGTTCGCCGGCGTGCCGTTCGCGCTTTTGTGTTGGCGCTTCTGCTCCAGCATCGCGGACTCCGCCCGGACCAGGATCTCGTCCACGCTCTCGCCCGCCCACGGATAGCCGGCCACGCCCATGGCCGTCGTTAGCCTGACGGGCTCGCGGTCGTCGGCCTCCTGTTTCTCGAGTGCCTGGGCCAGCCGTTTCGCCGTCTGCTGCGCCGCCTGCTCTGTCGTGTCTGGAAGCAGTATCGCGAACTCGTTGCCGCCCAGGCGCGCCGGGATATCGCTCGCTCGCGCCTGGTCCAGCAGGAAGCGTCCGAATCGCGCGAGCAGGGCATCGCCCGCGCTGTGCCCGTGCTCCGCGTTCACCGCCTGCAGGTGGCTCACGTCCAGCACGATCACCGCCACGCGTCGCTTGAATCCTTTCGCGCTATCGAACTCGCGCGATAGGCGGTCCATGAAGTGGCGGCGCGTAAACACCTGCGTCAGGTGGTCCCGTGTGGCGACTTTCTCCAGCTCCATGTTGTGCACCAGCAGCCCGAGGCGCAGCTTGCGTTCCGTCTTCAGGGCGCTCCGGTGCGACGTCGTCGCCGCGCCGATGGCATACGCCCCCAGACTGATGAAGACCAGCGTATCAACGTAGAATTCGCCGGACCCAAAGTCCGGCACGGCCACGGCGAGCCATCCGATGGTCAGTATGACTGCGCTCGCGACGAAATGTCCCCAACCGCTCATGCTCCGGGGCGCGTCGGACCTGGCCGGCTCTTTTGCGCCGCTCCAGCGGCGGGCCTCTATCTGCTCAGTCAACGGAAGTCGTCTCCCCCTATCCAGTTACGCCTCTGCGCCATATTCCACCTGTTGAGACGTGGCGCGCGGAAGCCTTGTTACAGACTGATGCGTGACATAACGTACGCCACCGGCCGCCTGGTTGAAGGGCCATCGGCGGCGGTATACAATCCGTACGTCGGGGGCCCGTAGCTCAAGGGCAGAGCGACCGGCTCATAACCGGTTGGTTCCAGGT
>CAZLDI010000020.1:0-51299 GCA_964558415.1 uncultured Dehalococcoidia bacterium | reverse complement strand
CCGCCGCCGCCACCGCCGTAGCCACCACCACCGCGAGGACGTCCGTTGCCGCCCCGACCGCCGCCGTCACGCGGTCCACGGTCGTAACCGCCGCGCCCGCCGCCGCCGCCGAAGCTGCGTCCGCCTTCACGCGGGGGACGCGCCGCCTGGGCGCTCTGCGATGCCGCGATGGCTTCTTCCAGAGTCAACTCTTCGACTATGGCGCGGCGAGAGAGATTGACACGTCCCATCGCGTCTACCTCGATCACCATGACGGTGACTTCGTCGCCGATTTGCACGACATCCTCCGGACGGCGTGGCGCTTCTTCCGCGAGGTCCTCAAGGCGAATAAGGCCGTCCTTGCCGGGAAGGATCTCCACGAAGGCGCCGAAGCCGGCCAGGCGGGTCACTTTGCCCGTGTAGGTCTGCCCGAGCTCTACTTCCCGGGTCAGGCTCTCGATGATGCCGATCGCCTTCTCGGCCATTTCGGCGTTGGTTGAGCCGATGAAGACGGAGCCGTCGTCCTCGATGTCGATCGAGCAGCCGGTCTCATCGATGATCGAGCGGATCATGCGGCCGCCCGGGCCGATGACCGCGCCGATCTTCTCCTGGGGGACGGTGATGCGGTACATGCGCGGGGCAAAGGGTGAGAGCTCCGCACGCGGCTCCGCGATCGCGGCCTGCATCTTTTCCAGAATGAAGAGGCGGGCGTCACGGGCCTGGGCGAGAGCCTGCTCCATGATTTCGGCGGTCAGGCCCTTGATCTTGATGTCCATCTGGAGGGCGGTGATGCCCTCCGCGGTGCCGGCGACCTTGAAGTCCATGTCGCCGAAGTGGTCCTCCATGCCGGCGATATCGGTGAGGACTTTGTAGCCGTTGTCGCCCATGATCAAGCCCATCGCGATGCCGGCGACGGGAGCGGCGATGGGCACGCCGGCGTCCATCAGGGCGAGGGTGCTGCCGCAGGTGCTGGCCATGGAGGTGCTGCCGTTGCTGGACAGGACCTCCGACACCAGGCGGATGGTGTAGGGGAACTCTTCCTCGTCCGGGATGACCGGCAAGAGGGCGCGTTCCGCGAGGGCGCCGTGGCCGATGTCACGCCGGCTGGGGCCGCGCAAGGGGCGCGTCTCGCCGACGGAGAATGGGGGGAAGTTGTAGTGGTGAAGGTAGCGCCGCTTCTCCTCGGGCTCCAGGCCGTCCAGCTTCTGCTGGTCGCCCATGGAGCCGAGGGTGGCGATGGTGAGGACCTGGGTCTCGCCGCGGGTGAAGAGGCCGGAGCCGTGTGTGCGAGGCAGGAGCGACACCTCAGCGCTGATGGGGCGGATGTCGGTTGTGGAGCGACCGTCGGGACGGACGCCGTCGTCCAGGATGCGGCTGCGCACGAGAGATTTCAGGTGGTCTTCGAGAGCGGCCTTGAGGTCGGCGGGCGCGTACTGCTCGCTCAGGGCCTCGAGAATCTCCTTGCGGGCCGTGCGCATCAGTTCGGCGCGCTCGTCCTTGGCGGCGGCGACGAGGTCCCACTTGCGGGAGGCGGCGAAGTCGGCTACGGCCTGCACGACTTCGGCGGGCACGCTGGTCGGCTCGAATTCGAACTTGGCTTTGCCGAGCTTCTTCGCCATCTTGTCCTGGAGGGCGATGACCTGGGCGTTGGCTTCCTGGGCGACGCGGATAGCTTCGAGCATCGTCGCCTCGGGGAGGCCGGTGGCGCCCGCCTCCACCATCACGACGGCGTCGCGGGTGCCAGCCACGACGATATCCAGCGCGCTGTCCTTGAGCTGAGCGAAGGTGGGGTTGATCACAAACTCGTCCTGGATGTAGCCGACGCGCGTGCCGGAGACGGGGCCGAGGAAGGGGATGTCGGAGATGGTCAGGGCCACGGAGGCGCCGATGATGGAGAGGACGTCGAGGTCGTTCTCCTGGTCCGCAGAGAGGGTTGTGATGGTGACCTGCACGTCGTTTCGCATCCCCTTGGGGAAGAGAGGGCGAAGCGGGCGATCGGTCAAGCGGGCGGTGAGGATGCCGGAAGTGCTGGGGCGGCCTTCGCGCCGGAACCAGCCGCCCGGGATCTTGCCGGCGGCGTAGAGCCGCTCTTCGTAATCGACGGTGAGGGGGAAGAAGTCAATCCCCTCGCGTGGTTCCGCGCTCATGCAGGCGGCGACGAGGATCATCGTGTCGCCGTAGCGCACGGTGACGGCGCCGTTGGCGAGTCCGGCTACTCTGCCCACCTCGAGGGTGAGGGTCTGCCCGCCGAGCTCTAACTGGAATTGTTCGACCATGTGGTTAAGACCTCCAAGTCTTCACTGCCCCTGCGCTTCGTACGCGGGGCGCTAAAACGATCTCTTCTATTGGCTGGCACGGATTGGGATCGGCGCCGGCTGGCTGCATGATGGGCTCCTGCCCTCTGTTGTCCCGCCGCAGGAGGGACGCCGGTGTTACGCCCGGCTGGTCAGGCTCGTTGGCCTGCTTGCACGCGTGAAAGAAAGAGCGAGGCCTCCGCAGTTACTTGCGGAGGCCGAGTGATGCGATTAGCGCCTTGTACCGCGCCGGCTCTGACCGACTGAGGTAGCGTAGCAGCCCGCGCCGCTGTCCAACGAGCTTCATGAGGCCGCGCTGGGAGTGGTGGTCCTTGCGGTGAACCCTGAGGTGCTCTGTGAGCTGGCGTATACGCTCCGTCAGGATTGCTATCTGAACGTCTGCCGACCCCGTGTCATTGGGGTGCAACTGGTGGGCAGAGGCTAGCTCTGCTGTTTGTGTTCTTGTGAGCATCCTGTGGTGATTTCGCCTGTCGCTCTCTTGGTTCTTTCGCGGGGAGTATATCACGGACGTTTCGCCATCGGCAATCGCGCGGCTATACTGGCGGCGGGAGGTGGTGACTTGCGCCACTTGCCGAACGTAGCTTGATGTCTAACGTTGCGGTAATCACTGACAGCTCCTCCTGCCTTCCTCCTGAGATTATTCAGGAACAGCGCATCATCGTCGTGCCCCTGGTGTTCCTTTTCGACAGCGAGATCTATCACGACGGCGACCTGAGTCAGGCGGAGTTCTATGAGCGCCTGCGTGACTGCCGGGAGGCGCCCACGACCACGGCGCCGGCGCCGGGAGAGTTCCTGGCGGCGTTCCGGCGGGCCAAGGAGGCGGGCGCGGCCGCGGCGGTGTGTCTGACCCTTTCGGCGGCGTATAGCGGGACTTACAGCGCGGCGGTGAATGCCAGGGAGCTGGCTGAGCGGGAGATGGCGCAGTTCCCGGTGAAGGTCGTCGATACAAAGGGCCTGGCGATGTCGCACGGCTTTGCGGTGCTGGCCGCGGCGCGCGCGGCGAGCGAAGGTGCGGACCTGGAGGACGTCTCTGCTATCGCCCGTTCAGTCGCGGAGCGGGCGCACCTGGTGGGGGCGTTGGAGACGACACGCTATCTGGCGAAGAGCGGGCGAGTGCCCTGGATCGCGCACTGGGCGGCATCGTTGTTGCGAATCCGGCCCGTGCTCGCGGCTTCGCAGCAGAAGGTCAAGGGGATCGGGCGGCCGCGCACGATGGCCGGGGCGATGGAGCGCATGACGAAATACATGTCGGCCCGGCTGGCTGAAAGCGGGGGGCTGCATGTGGGCGTGATGCATGCTCAGGCGCCGGAGGCGGCGCGGGAGCTGGCGGACGACGTTCGGGAGCGGTTCTCGCCGACGGAGTTGATCACGACGGAGTTCCCCAGCGTGATGAGTGTTCACACAGGCCCGGGGTTCGTCGGGCTGGCGTTCTACCAGGAGAGCGTTTCTGCAGAAGAGTGAGCGATCGCGGCGAGCGCAGCGCAGAGTGACAGCGGACGCCGCGCTGCTGGAGGCCGCGCTCGGCCCAGTCCCGCGGTCAAGCGCATCCCCGGTGTTGGTCGTGCTGAGCGGACTGCCCGGGGCCGGCAAGTCGTACCTGGCGCGGGGGGTCTGCTGTCGCGTCGCGATCGCGCACGTGGAGAGTGACGCACTGCGCAGAGCGCTGGTGGCACGGCCAACGTACTCCCGTCAGGAGAGCGCGCGGCTGTTCGCGGCGTGTCACCTGCTGCTGGAGCGCCTGCTGGAGCGCCGTGTGCCGGTGCTGCTTGATGCCACGAACCTGAGGGAAGAGCACCGCAGGCCGGTGTACAAGATCGCGGAGAGGACGGGCGCGCGGCTGCGGGTGGTGGTGGTGCGGGCCCCCGCGGGGGTAGCGCGGCAGCGGCTGCTGGCGAGGAGGTGTGGCGTCTCGATGCAAGACCGTTCGGAAGCTGACGAGGGTGTATACGAGCAGATGCGGGCGACCGCCGAGCCGGTCCGGCGGGTGCACCTGTCCGTGAACACAGGGGGAAGCATTGCGGGAGCGGTTGATAAGATAGCCAGGTGGATAGAAGGGTAGGCGCTGAGTGAGACATCCGGGGATGTGGATCGGGGCGGGCGTGTTCATCGCTGCACTCGTGGTGGCAGTGTTCGTGCTTGGGGCACTGAACGGTGACGATGGCGCGCCGCAGCGGGAGCGGCCGGACTACCGGTTCGGGGTTCAGACGTTCCCTGACCTGGGGCGTCTGCACATTGCCGCGGGCGAAACGTTCGACGGGTACAACAGCAACCCGCCCACTTCCGGGCCGCACGGGCCGGTGGCGACGTTCGGCGTGCACGACGAGGCGGTGCCGCGCGAGTCTGCGGTGCACAACATGGAGCACGGCGGCGTTGTGGTCTGGTACAACTGCGCAGGGTCCGAGCCGCTGGACGACGCGGCCTGCACGCAGCTCCGAGACTCCCTGGCCGCCGTGGTGCAGGGGGCGGTGGAGCGCGAGCGGTTGGTGCTCATGACACCTTACACGGCGATGAGCAGCCGGATCGCGCTCACGGCGTGGCAGACTCTGGACGAGTTCGATGAGTTCGACGCGGCGCGGGTGGACGCGTTCATCGAGTCGTTCGAGCGCAAGTTCAACCCGGAGGAGTTCTAAGGAGTGACGCGCCCGTACCTTGTTGTGCGCGCGAGCGTGGAGCCCTCCATGATGGACGAGTTCGTGAAGTGGTACGAGGATGTGCACCTTCCTCACGTGATGGAGATACCCGGGATTACCAAAGCGTTCCGGTCGACGTGTCACCGCCGCGGGGTTAACTGGACGGCGTTATACGAACTTAAGGACGACGCGGCCGTCCAGCCGGCGATCGCCAGCAAGGAAGCGGAACGGGCGCGCCAGGAATGGGAACGCTGGCTGCCGCACGTGAGCGAGCTGAGCGTGGAGGTCTACGCTGCTCTCGGGGCGCTGCCGGGGTACCACCACTGGAATTAGGCGCCGCACGAACGGGCGCAGCGGAGGCGATTCGGGCGAGTAGGCGGGGCGCAGCGCGGGGGCGAAGTCCAGGGTGGGTGGTTGACGGGCGTGGCCAATGGTCTCGCCGGGGAATAGTGTCGCCCGGAGCTGCGCCCCTACGATGCGATCTGTTCATCGCGGAGGAGCCAGCGCCTGAGGGTGGGTGAAAGCAAGCGCTTTGCCCAGGCTGTGAGCGCGGGGTAGACCCAGCGCGAGACGGCGAAAGCGACGCCGAGGCCGAGGAGCGCGACGACACCGCCGGCTGCTGCGTCCAGGAAGAAGTGGTTGGCCGTCAGGGTGATGGAGAAGACCTGAAGGACGGGCAGGGTGACTGCGACGGGCGCGACGATACGGAACCAGCGTTCCTTCCAGAAGGCCCAGGCGGCGCCCATCCCGAGCAGAAGGTCCCAGCCGAAGTGCAGGCTGGGCATCGCGGCGTAGGGGTTCACGAACGTTCGCGTGGACTGCGTGTCGTACGCGTAGCCGAGATGCACCTCAAGGGTATCGATGAAGCCGCGCACGTAGGAGGGGGCGCCGGGGTCGAACTGTGCAGCGAGCTCCGGAAGTTCGCGGGGTGGGGCCACGGGGTAGGCCCAGTAGATGACGAGAGCGATGGCGCCGGAGCAGAGGAAAGCGTCGCGGGTCAATGTGTACTTATCGCGGCGGAAGTAGTAGAGCCAGATGCCGAAGACGATGATGAGGGGGAAGTGGAGGTAGAAGTAGATGATGTTCATCGCCTGCGCCCAGAACAGGCGGTCCTTGATCCAGCCGTTCATCTCGTCTTCCCAGAAGATGCCGAGAGCGCGTTGGGCATCGATCACGTCGAGGGCGTGGCGGTAGGCGGCCTCCGGACGATCGATGACGGCGCCGCGGACGCCGAAATAGAGAAGAAAGCCGACGGCGACGAGGGCGGCTTCGAGGAGATCGCGGCGAGAGAAGAGGGCGCGGAACCGATGAAACAGGTTTGGGCCGGCGGCGGGAGCGGAAGTTAGGGTCAAGCGATGTTCCTGGTCCGGGTCGCGTCGTGAGTTGGCTACGAGGGCATCATAAGCTGCCTGCCGCGACGCGTTCAAACGGGGGGCATCACGTCTTGCGCCAATCCCGGCGTAAGTCGTTCGTGGACGGCGCGGACGGTCGTGTGCGGCAGCAGCCGCCTCCACGCTTCGCTTGCCCTATTACGGCCCCTCACGTATACTCCGTGCGGACTTCCAGCTTTGAAAGGAGCCCCGACTTGGTCGGGGTTTATCTATGTCAGTCATAGTGGTTATCGGTGGACAGTGGGGGGACGAGGGCAAGGGCCGGGTGGTGGACCTTCTGGCTCAGAAGGCGCACATCGTCGCGCGCTATTCGGCGGGGAACAACGCCGGACACACGATCATCAACGAGCTGGGGGAGTTCAAGCTGCACCTTGTACCGGCGGGCATCTTCTATCCAGACAAGGTCTGCGTGATTGGCAACGGGGTGGTGATCGACCCGGCCGTGCTGCTGGAGGAGATCGAACACCTGGAGGAGCGTGGCGTATCTGTGCGCGGGCGGCTGTTCATCAGCGACCGGGCGCACGTCTTAATGCCGTGGCACAGCCTGATCGATAATCTGGACGAGAAGCTGCGAGGCAGGGACGCTATCGACACGACCGGCCGCGGTGTGGGGCCTGCCTTCATGGACAAGGTGGGCCGGGCAGGCATCCGCATGGCGGACCTGATTGATCCGGAGGCACTGCTGCAAGCGTTGTCGTTCCTCGTGCCGTACAAGAACGCCGTCCTCGAAAAGCTATACGACGCGAAACCTCTATCCCTGGAGGACGTCCGCGCCGAGTACAGCGACTACGGCTCGCGTCTCGCCCCGTTTATTACAGACACGTCCGCGCTCGTTCAAGATGGCATCGCGTCCGGCGAGTGCGTGCTGCTGGAGGGGGCGCAGGGGTCGCTGTTGGACCTGGATATCGGGACCTACCAGTACGTGACGTCGTCCGTGCCTTCGTCGCTGGCAGCGGGCGCCGCGATTGGTATCGGGATAGGGCCAACGCAGATAGATACGGTCCTTGGCGTCTACAAGGCCTACAACACGCGCGTCGGCAACGGCCCGATGCCGACGGAGCTGCTTGACGAGATGGGAGACCTGCTGCGCGAGGGAGGCCCGCGGCCTGAATACGGCACGACAACCGGGCGCCCGCGACGCTGCGGTTGGTTTGACGCCGTAGCCGCGCGATACAGCGCGCGGGCGAACGGACTCACTGCTGCGGCGCTCACGCGGCTGGACGTGCTGGACGCGCTGCCGGCGATCAAGGTGTGCACGGCATACAGGGTGGACGGACTGATAATGAACACGCTGCCGGCGAGCGGCGCGGCGATGGCGCGAGCAGAGCCGGTGTACGAAGAGCTACGGGGCTGGCATAGCGACACTTCCGGGGTGCGGCGCTTTGAAGACCTGCCTGTGGAGGCTCAACAGTATGTGCGGTACATCGAGGGCGTCATCGGCGCCCCGATCGCGCTCGTTTCGGTCGGTCCGGAGCGCGACCAGGGGATCAGCCTGCGCAGTATAATCTGAGCTGATGTCAGAAGCGATCACTCCGTGGCTGCACATCCTGGCGGTGTCGGTGTGGATCGGCCCGCAATTCTTCTTGTTCATAGCGGCGGTGCCTGCGGTACGCACGATCGAGGACGTTCAGACGCGGGCGCGAGTGATGCGCGTGATCGTCACGCGCTTCGGCTGGCTGGCCTGGGGCGCGATGCTGGTGATCGTGCTGAGCGGCATCTCCAACCTGTTCCAGGAAGCTGACGACTTCGGCCATATCTTTGACGGCGACTATCGGTACCTGAGGATCTTCATGGAGAAGATGGTGCTCGTGGGTATCGCGGTCGCGCTAACGGCAGTGCACACGTTCATTGTGGGGCCGCGGCAGATGGCGCTTAACGAGCAGATGGACGCCGATCCGGAACAGACAGCCCGCCTGCGGCGCATCTCAATCGCGTTGAGCGCGGTGGCCCTGCTGGCGAGCATCGGCGCTGTCTACCTGGGCGCTGTCCTGGGCAATCACGATTACTCGTTCCAGCCGGACTAGGCCAGCAGCGTGGCTCCGCGCGTTGAGATCACCTACTGCACTCGCTGTAAGTTCCTGCTCAGAGCGGGGTGGCTGGCGCAGGAGCTACTGACGACGTTCGAGGCGGAGCTTGGCGAAGTGGCGCTACGCCCGGGATCCGGCGGTATCTTTGAAGTGAGGCTGGACGGCGAGGTGATCGCGTCCAACCGCGACGGGCAGGGCATTCCGGACGCCGGAGAGGTCAAGCGCCGACTGCGAGACAGGATCGATCCGGGGCGGCGCGTCGGCCACGATTGAAGCTTAGAAGCGGCCGGGAGGAGAGTCGAACCCCTGGAAGGGGCTTTCGCGCTTAGTCCAGCGGCTCTTCTTGACCACGCTCTCGAGCTCCTTAGCCACGTCAACCTTGCCAGCGCGGCCTTTGCTCGCCGGGTCGTCCGCCTGAGCACTGACTTTGGCGACGTCGGGGGCCTTTGTCTGGGCCGGCTGATCCGGGGTTGGGCTTTCCGGCGGCGAGGCGACGATGTCCGCGGGTTGAGCGTTGGTGGAGGGGGAATCAGCGACCGGAGCGCTCAAGGTACCCGCTGCGGCCTCTGGGTTCGCAAGCTGGGCGCGTGCCTCCGCCAATAGCGGGTTGTCGTCGCCGGGCTGCCAATCGGCGGCGCCGTCGATCGTCTGTGTGATGTCAGCCCGACCGGCCACAGCCAGTTCTGTTGGCGCCTCAGGCTCTGGCGCCGGAGCGGTGACTGGTGGGTGGGGCAGCGGCTCAGCGCTGACAGGGGCCGCGGCGCCGTCGGCCTCCACGTCTGCGACGACGTCCTCGATGTGATTCGGCGAGCTCTCGACTTCCGATTCGGTCTCCAGTTCCTGCGCCAGCGGAGCAGTGAGCGGCTCTTCAGCGGTCTGTGTGATTGCCGGGGCGACGAAGATCTCGGGCTCCACGTCGGAGATGATCTCGTCAACGTGTTGTGCGGGGCCGTCAATTGCCGATTCAGTGTCTGGTTCGGGTTCCTGCGCCGGCGGAGCAGTGAGCGGCTCTTCAACGGTCTCCGTGGTTGCCGGGGCGACGAGGATCTCGGGCTCCACGTCGGCGATGATCGCGTCAACGTGTTGTGGCGAGCCATCAATTTCCGATTCGGTGTCTGGTTCGGGTTCGTGCGCCGGTAGAGCAGTGAGCGGCTCTTCAGCGGTCTCCGTGGTTGCCGGGGCGACGAGGTTCTCGGGCTCCACGTCGGCGATGATCTCTTCAACTTGGTATGGCGAGTCGTCAATTTCCGATTCGGCGTCTGGTTCGAGTCCGTGCGCCGATGATGCGGTGAGCGGTTCCTCAATGGTCTCCACGTGTGCGGAAGCCACGGGGTTCTCGGGTTCTGCGTCGGCGACGAGTTCCTCACTGTGATGTGGCGAGCCGCCAATTTCCAATTCGGTGTCTGGTTCGGGTTCGTGCACCGGTGCAGTGATGGGCGGCTCGTCTACGGTCTCGGCGGTCACAGCAGTCTGAGAACTCTCAGCCTCGGTCGGAGCGATAGTCTCCTGAACCGGAGCGGCTCCCACGCCGTCAACGAGAAGATCGGGAGGAGAGGCGTCTGTCTCCGCGGCGGCAGCCACCTCACCTGCGGATTCTGCGGGACAGCCCTGCGGCTCCGGGGCCGCGTGACCAACCGCCTGCGATAGCTCCGCGGTGACCGGCAGGGATTCACTGACGGGCCCGGCAGGGACGTCCTCGCTCGCTTCCGGCGCCCAATGCTGCGCAACATCTGCCCGCAGGAACGGCGGTATCGGTACTCCAGGCTGGTCGTCGTGGCCGGCTTCGGGATCGGTTTCCGCATCCAAGCGCGACCGAGATTCAGCGTCCCGCGTTGGGGGCGGATCGAGCCCGGCCCGGACAGGTTCGGATGGTTGAGCATCAGTCTCTGTCCGAGGATCCTCGGTCAGCGCGAGAGGTTCGTGCGGGGCTGCCCGCAAGAACGGCGGGGGCGCCGGGGTGTCTTGCCGAGGCAGCTCCTCATCTACGGGTGTTCGGGGTGGCGGCGAGGAGGGCGCAGGCACGTCGCGTACAGTTGGCTCGAGAAACTGGGCACGCAGCACGACGGTTTCGACAGGCGGTGGCTCTATGGTACGTGGGTCGACGGCTGGCTCTGGTGGCCCGGCGGACGGCGGCGGGTGGCCGTTGGCGGGCTGCCGCGCGTGGTCGACAAAGGAGGACCGGTTCGGCTGTCGTGACAGGAAGGCGGTAGAGGGGGGCTCCGCGGGAGTCAGGATGATCTCCTCGCCGATGTCCAACGTTACGAGAGCGGCGAAGTAGATCGCCAGAAGGTGGAGTTGTAGACCGCGCTTCACCTCGAAGCGGGCGAAGGACTGGGCGGAATCGATGTCGACGAAAGAGACGACGTAAACGATATCGGGCGATTGCGCGGAGCGAATCAGCACCATCGCCTCCCCGGG
The DNA here is from genome assembly GCA_964558415.1 of uncultured Dehalococcoidia bacterium. Lineage (GTDB taxonomy): Bacteria > Chloroflexota > Dehalococcoidia > SM23-28-2 > RBG-16-64-32 > CAZLDI01. Next base: position 40,539 of record CAZLDI010000020.1, on the reverse strand, counting down.
CGTGCCGGCAATCTCTTGCTGGAGGGCCCAGAAGGCGTGAACGCCGCGCTGCTTTTCGCCGTGCAACGAAACGATGAATTCCGCAGCCTGCTCGGCTGTCTGGAAATTGTGCTGGCGGAAACTGCTGACGCCGCCGACGTCCGGTACAAGAAGAACCAGAGGCGGCCCCGGGGGCGGCGCCTCTTCGATAGTCTCTACGACTTCAGGCTCTTCTCGCTTCTTCCGTCTGAGGAGAGATGCCCCCAGGCGCACCATTCGCGCGACTCCTCGGTTTGTCCAGACAAACGCCCGCCCCGCCGGATGACGCCTCCCCGCGCCCGGCTCCTCTGCGGTCTCGCAAGTACAGACGCGCGAACGGCGCAATTGCTACGTGTGCGGGCCAGCAATCCTCGAATCTGTGGGCACAGGCACTGGCGGTGGCCGCAAACTGAGGCTAACCTATAGTGATGCGTCCCACTGACGGAACGAAGGAGGTTCTTTAGATGGCAGCCTTGTCGGAAGGTGTGAGGAAGCTCTTCCAGGAGCCGAACTTCGCCCACATCGCGACGATCATGGCGGACGGCTCCCCGCAGGTCAGTCCTGTGTGGGTGGAGCTGGACGGCGACAGGATCGTCGTGAACACCGCGGAGGGTCGCACGAAGCCTCGCAACATGCGCCGCGATCCGCGAGTGGCGATTAGCGTTTACAGCCAGCAGAACCCGTACTCTTGCGCCATGATTCGCGGCAGAGTGGTCAAGGACACACACGAAGGTGCCGATGAAGGGATCGACCGGCTGGCGAAGAAGTATCTGGGTCAGGACAGCTACCCGTTCCGCATGCCGGAAGAGAAGCGCGTGACCTTCGTGATCGAGCCCGAGCACGTGGCTTCGATCATGACGGACTAGGGTCCGAACATCGAAGCAACACAGCCACGGCGCGAGCCTTCCGAGGCCGGCATGACGAGTCCCGAGATACTATCGGAGAGGTTGCTCGTGCTGCTGGACGACATCCTGGCCGGTCGCGCACCCAACGCCGGGCGCTTCTGCGGGAACTGTTATCACCCGCTGGCTGCGGAGCGCGCCATCTGCCCGCATTGCAAGCGCGCCACAGCGGACGTAACGCCTGTCGGGGGCGTGCCGCGAGAGGTCATGGAGATGCATCGTGTCCGGCGGTCGCGTGAAGCGACGGTGGTGCGGAGCGTAGCCTGGGGTGGCCTGACGCTGGGCGTCGTGGTGGCGCTGTTGCCTCTGGCTTTTGCTGGCGTCAGCTGGTGGAGCGTTACGGCGTTCTTCGGGCTCCTGATACTGTTTTACGTGCTTTCTGCGAACGTCGCAAATAGCGTGGGTGACGGCCTGGGATACCGCTGGGGCCAGTCGATTGTCCGCCGCAGGTGGGCGCGGTTCACGTCGGGGCGCGCGAGAGACTAGCGGGATAGTGAGGAGGAACGTTCATGCGTGATAAGCGCATATACACAGCGGTGGCGGGCACGGCGGCGATCGGGGTTCTGCTGGGGTCGCTGCTGCCGTGGGTGAGGCTGACCGCGACTTTCGGGCAGTTCAGCAGGACGGGGCTGCAGGACGAAGGCGACGGCATTATCACGCTCGTCCTGGGATTGCTGCTGGTCTGGGCCGTGGCTTACTACCTCTTTGGACAGGGTCAGGGGCTCTATCGCGCTGCTCTAATGACAGCCGTGGGCGGTGCGGTGATCGTCGTCGCTGCTGTCGATCTTCTGGATGTCCAGGACCGAGCCGGGGGCATTCTCGGTGAATACGAACAGCTCGCGAGCCAGGCCGACGGAGCAGCGCCGATTGAGCTCGCGGCCGCCGAGGGGCTGTATCTCGTGCTGCTGTCCGGCATCGCGGTCCTGTTGACTGGCATCGCGGCCCTTAGCATGCCACCGATAGCTGCTGAGGGCGAGCCGGAGGTGTTCGAGGCGCCGTTTGAGCCCGGGCAACACGACGCCGGTGCGCTAAGCGAGCCAGAGACCCCGGTGCAAGAGACGCCGGTGATTGATGAGGAACCAGTTCGGCACGCGGAACCGCCGGAACTGGAGCCCGGGGACGAAGACGCCGATCAACCTTCGTCCTCCGTCTAGCGTCCCTTGTACTCCGGCGGCCGCTTCTGCGCGAACGCCGTAGGCCCCTCGCGCGCATCCTCTGAGCGGAAGACCTGACCCGCGAGCTGGGACTCCAACTTCAGACCATCTTCGAGCGACATCTCTCGACCTTGAAGAGCGGCCTGCTTGATCGCGCGGACGGCGAGAGGACCGCACTCCAGGATTTTAGCCGCCACCTCCTCAACGGTGGCCATTAGCTGGGCGGCGGGCACGACGCGGGAGACGAGGCCGAAGCGGAGGGCCGTCTGGGCGTCAAAGCGCTCGCCGGAGAGAAGGAGCTCCATTGCGAAGGCGAGAGGAACGAAGCGCGGGAGGCGCTGCGTGCCGCCGGCGGCCGGGATGATGGCACGCTTGGGTTCCGGCAACCCGAAGGTGGCGCTGTCCACGGCGATGCGCACGTCGCACGCGAGGGCGAGTTCGAGGCCGCCGGCGAGGCAGTAACCGTTGATGGCGGCGATGATGGGCTTCCAGCATTCGAAGCCGCGCGTAATGCCGCCGAAGGGGGCCTGATAGCCGGACATACCGCCTCCACCGGCGAAGGCCTGTGACATGGCGACCAGGTCGGCGCCCGCGGAGAAGGCCTGGTCGCCGGCGCCTGTGAGGACGGCGAGCCAGAGGCCGTCGTCTTCCTTGAACGCGGTGAAGGCGTTGAACAGGTCCTGGCTGGTCTGCGGGTCGATGGCGTTGCGGCGCTCCGGCCGGTTTATCGTGATGTAGGCCAGGCGGCCTTTCGTTTCGTAGGTCACGTTCGTGAGGTCTGGCATTGGATCCTCCTGTTGGTGTTGTCCCTTAGATACTGGGGCCAAGGCCCATTATAGAAAAGTTAACGAACGGTAAAGAGCGTAATGAGTCGCAGGTACGGTTGTTATTTATGTTGGAGGAGGTGCGGTTCTCAATCACCGGTTGCGGGGCCGGTGAACTCCGCCGAAAGGTGGATGGGGTGCGTGCCCACCTCCTCCGCGAATATGCAATCCTCTGATTCGGGGGGTGCGGCGGTGAGGCCCTTCCATGGCGGAAGGGCCTCCTCATTTCCCCTCTACTGCAGCAACGCCGCGAGCGCGCCTTCGTCCACATCCGGGGCGACCACGGCGAGAGCCGCGTTGTCGCGGACAAGCAGCCTTTGCGCCACCCTCAGCAGATCATCTGCGCTGACGGCGCGTAGTTTGCCGACGACGTCTTCGATTGGCTCGATCTCGCCCAGCGTTAGGAGGCTATCGCCGGCGCGCTGGCCGAGGGCCATGGTGGACTCCAGGCTGAGGCGGAAGCTGCCGATGGTGTAGTCGCGCGACTTCGTCAGCTCATCCTCACCAACCGTCTCCTGCGTCAACTTCTCGAGCTCTTCCAGGATCACGCGGACCGCTTCGCCGATGTTCTCCGGCGAGACGCCTGCAGAGATGCCGAGCATGCCGGTGTCCGAGTGCCTGCTGACAGAAGAACCTACGGAGTAGGCCAGTCCGCGTCGCTCGCGCACCTCTTTGAATAAGCGACAACTCATGCCGCGGCCGAGGAGCGAGTTGAGGACCATGAGGGCGTAGCGCTCCGGGTCATGACGAGACAAGGCGGGGAGTCCAATGGCGATGTTGGCCTGGGTGATGGGCCGCGAGTCGGCGATGACACGCGTTGCGGGAAGCGCGCCGTTGACGGCGGCGGCGTCCGGCACAGCGTGCGCGGCGCCGTTTCGGAAGTAGCGCTGCGCGAGCCCGAGAACCTCGTCGTGAGTTGTGTTGCCGGCGACGCTGACGACGATATTGGATGCGCTGTACCAGGCCGCGATCCAGTCCTTGAAGTCCTGCTGTTGCAGGGCGGCGACGGTGTCTTCAGTACCCGCGGTTGACCAGCCCATCGGGTGATCTCCGTACATCGCCTGTCCCAGGAGCTCGCCGGCCCAGGCGCCAGGCTGGTCCCTGGTGCGCCGTATCTCCTGCTGGACGACGGTCCGCTCGCGGTCGATCTCTTCGGAGTCGAGGAGGGAGTTGTCGAGCATGTCCGCGAGGACGTCCACAGCAGTCTCCAGCTGGTCGAAGGGGACCTGGTTCCAGTAGCAGGTCATCTCCTTAGCGGTGTAGGCGTTGAGAACGCCGCCCGCACCTTCAATCGCCTCTGCGATCGTGATGGCAGTAGGGCGTTTCGGGGTGCCCTTGAACACCATGTGTTCCAGGAAGTGGGCGATACCCATGGTGCGGGGGACTTCGCCGCGGGAGCCAGCGCCGACGAAGACGTTGACGCTTACCGACTGCGATGTGGGCATGGGCGTGGTGACGACGCGAAGGCCGTGTTCGAGCTCGCTGATCTGCCAGGTAATGGACATGGTTCCTCCAGTGCGCCAAGAAGGGGGCTATGCGAAGTATAACGCAGTCCCGCAGGCCGTCACGGCGGGATCTGGTCCCGGATCGGTGGAGGGGTCAGTTGAGCTGAATAAGGGATGGGTACTGGACGGTGTCGTAGGCGAACCACATATCGTCGTCAGCGACGGAGCTGACGGTCACCTTGAACTCCAGGCGATGACCGGCGGGGAGTGTGTAGGAGGGGACCGGCATGATGAAGGTCTTCTGCACCCAGGAGCCGCTCCCCTGCTGCCAGCTGGCGTCGTTAATGATAGAGAGCGCGATTGGGACGGAGGTGGCGGAGACGTCGTTGAGGTAGACAGTAACCGCGCCGCGCTTGTTCTTGCTGAAGTTCTTCATTGCGCTCCACAACGCCACCTTGACGCTGCCCTGTATGGTCAGACTGGTGGCAAAGGCGGGCGTAGCCCACGCCTGAGTTTTCAGCGGATCGGTCTCAGTTCCGCCGATTCCACCCCTTTGGATACAAAGGCCGGGCGTGTTGTCGCGATCGGCATCGTAGTTGAACAAGGCGCTTGCTGTCGGCGCGTTCAGGTTCAAAAGGAGGTTGGTCTGTGAGTTGGTCTGCCCTATCGGCGGGGTCGGGTTGTTGTGCAGGTAGAGAGTCCAGTTAGCCGGAAAGGGCGGGGGCGTTGGGGTTGGTGTCGGTGATTGAGTTGGGCTTGGTGTCGGCGCCGGCGTTGGCTTTGGCGTCTCGCCGGGTCCGGGGGTGGCCGTCGGCTTCACAGTCGGCGTCGGGTTCTGGCCGGGGGCCGGCGTCTGGCCGACGGGAGTTGGGGTATGGGCACCGGGGCGGGGCGTTGCACCGGCCGCTGGTGTTGGGCCCGGCTCCCCGCCCGCGACGTTGTTGCCCGCGGGGGGACGATTGTGGTGGACATCAACGATCTCGACGTCTGAGTCCACCTCGTTCAGCCGGCGGTCGTCGCGACGGGCGTCTTCGGTGATCCGGTCCGAAACGGGGGCGAAAATCCACGCATTCTCGTTGGCGGAATAGTCAGCGCTGATCTTCGATGAGAGGTCAGTGGCGAGGACGTCCGGGCCGGCGCGCGCGAGGGCCAGCGTCGCGGCGATGCCGGCCAGAAGGACGGATACGGCGGCCAAGACCGCGACAAAGGCAGTCAGCGAGAGGGCGCGTCGCATGGCGCAGGGCTAGACGCCTAGCCTCTCCGCTTCCAGGTCAGGCAGCTTGAAACCGCGTAGTTCTGGGTCGTTCCGGCGGCGCTGCTCCCATTCAGTCATGACGGATGCCAGCGCGGAGACGATCTCCGGATCGAGGAGCTGGCCTGCCTCAGAGCGGAGCAACTGGAGTGCGTCGTGGGGGGCGGCCGGGTCGCGGTACGGCCGCTCGCTGGTAATCGCGTCGTACATGTCGGCGACGGCAGCGATCCGCGCGACGACCGAGACGCTCTCACCGGACGCGCCGTGGGGGTAGCCGCTACCATCAAGGCGCTCGTGGTGGCTGCCGACAAACTCGATTACTTCTTCGGGCAGCTCCACCGGCTGGAGTATGGCGAGACCGATACGCGGGTGCTCCTGGATTATGCGTCGCTCCTCCGGTGTGAGCCTTCCCGGCTTGAGCAGGATAGCGTCGCGGATGCCGATCTTGCCGATGTCGTGGAGATAGCCGCCGATCTCCAGACGCGAGAGGGTCCTCTCGTCCAGGTGGAGCTGCCGGCCAATGAGCGCGGCCAGCTGTCCGACGCGGACAGAGTGACCGAGTGTATAAGGGTCGCGCGCGTCGATCGCGGAGGTAAGTGCGCGCACGGTTGCAGTGTGCTGACGTTGGAGGCGCCGCGTCATCTCATCAAACGAGGTGGCAAGGGCGCCGATCTCGTCCGAGGACTTAACGCCGCTTTGTACTGTGAGGTCGCCGGCGGCGACGAGGCGGGCTGCGTGCAGGAGTTTGAGGATCGGTGTCGTCAGGGCGTGCGCCACTAGCAGCCCGATCGCCATCACTGCCGTCATGCCCACGCCGAACAACAGGGCGATCTGCGTGCGGGTGGCGGAGCCGGCGTTGGCGACGAAGTCCGAGGGGAGGCCTACCGAGTAGAGCCCCACGGCCTGATCGCGCACCTCCAGTCTTCCGTACACGAGGTCGTAGCTGCGGCCCCATAGGGAGCGCTGCTCGCGCACCGCGCCGGTCCCGGGTATTAACTCGAGGACGGTCTCGCTGCTGATGTCCAGGCGGGCCTCGCTGCTGTTAGCGTCGTCCGGGCGGGCGAAGGTTGACGCGAGGGGGACACCCTCGAAGTCGTAGACTGTGACGTTTGCCAGCGCCTCAGCCTGGGCCTGATTGACGAAGGAAGCGAGCGTCGTACCGACGAGCACAACCCCGGCCAGTCCGGCGTCATCGGTGATCGGTCCGGCCGTATAGAGGACGAAGCCTTCGCTAGTTTCGACGACCTGCGCATACTTGTCGCCGAGGGTGTCCACCTCGCCGCCAAGGACCTTCTGGACGAGCTGCCACTGGGAGGGATCGTCGTCACTGGGCAGTTCCTGGTAGAAAAGAGCGCCAGGATCTGAGAGCCAGAGGGTGTGCAGCCGCCGACCGGAGGCGTCAAGCACCTCCAGCCGCTCCACGCTGTCGTTCCCGGCGATCGGAGCCACGAGGCCTGAGATAGCGTTCTCGTCCCCCTTGCGAACCGCGTCCGCTACTCCTTCAGTGTAAGAGACGTTGCGCAGCGTCTCCAGGTGGTCGCGTTCCTTGCGGACAACAGCGTCCGCCACGACGCGGCCGGTCTCCGCGAGCTGATTGTCGAAACGGTCGGTCAGGGAGCCGGTCACGAGGCGCGTGGCAAGAAAGCTACCCGCTCCCGCCAGCATCACCGTGAGGAAAGCGTAAGGGATGACGATCTTCCAGCGGATACGCCGAAGGGGCCACGTCAGGAGATGCGAAAGCGCCCCGGACTGAGAAGACGGGCTGATAGTAGACATTCCGAAAGTAATTCGATGCGGCTTTGGGGTGTGTTGTTACTAATAGTGCCTGTTCCGTTAAGGGCGGGCTTTACCCGGGGCGGGAGGGTGAGTTGAAATGTTGATAAGTTCTGCTAAGGAACCCGAGCGAGTCCGCTGGAGGGGCCAACATTCCCTTGACACGCGGCGCTCCAAATCCTGTATCATTCCTCTTGGGCCTGTCCTTGGCGAAGGCGAAGGCGAAGGGCGGAGGAGCCCCCAGTTAAGGGGGTACATGGCAACCAAGTACATATTTGTGACGGGTGGCGTGGTTAGCTCCGTCGGCAAGGGCATCACCACCGCCGCCATCGGCAGGATCCTCAAGTCTCGCAACGTCCGCGTAGTCATTCAGAAACTCGACCCCTATCTAAACGTAGACCCCGGCACGATGTCGCCGTATCAACACGGCGAGGTGTTTGTTACTGCAGACGGCGCCGAGACTGACCTGGACCTGGGGCACTACGAGCGGTTTCTGGACCAGGACCTGAGCCGGGCGTCGTCCATCACCACCGGTCAGATCTACCAGGCTGTGATCTCGCGCGAACGCAGGGGCGATTATTTGGGTCGGACGATTCAGCCGATCCCGCACGTTACGAACGAGATCAAGGAGCGGATCCGCGGCATCGGGCGGGATGCGGGCGCCGAGGTTGTCATCGTTGAGGTGGGCGGCACAGTGGGCGACATTGAGGGACAGCCGTACCTGGAGGCGATCCGCCAGATGCGGAACGAAGAGGGGCGGCACGACACGCTCAGCATCCACGTAACGTTGCTCCCGTTCATCTCCACGACGGGCGAGTTGAAGACGAAGCCCACACAGCACTCCGTGCGCGAGCTGCGCTCGATAGGGATCCAGCCGGACGTCATCGTCTGCCGCAGCGATAAGGCGGTCGCCGACGATATCCGGGACAAGATATCGCTGTTTTGCGACGTGGAGCCGCGGGCTGTGGTGCCTCTGTTGACGATGGCGAGCATCTACGAGGTGCCGATCGTCCTGGAGGACGCCGGACTGGGCGAGTACGTATGCGAGCGCATGAACATAACGCCCGTGTCTCGGGACCTGGAGGACTGGAAGAAATGGGTGCAGCGGCTGAAGAACCCGCAGCGGACGCTGGAAATCGCGGTGGTGGGCAAGTATGTGGAGCTGCCGGACGCGTATCTTTCGGTGAAGGAATCTCTGATACACGCGGCGGTTGAGCACGGTGTGGCAGTGAACATCCGCTGGGTCCAGTCAGAGGCCGTGGACAGTCCCGAGGGCGTTTCGTTCATCTCCGATGTGCACGGTATTGTTGTCCCGGGCGGCTTCGGCGAGCGCGGGTTTGAGGGCAAGGTGCGCGCGGCCAACTATGCGCGGCTGAACGGCGTGCCGTACCTAGGCCTGTGCTATGGGCTTCACGCGATGACCGTGGAGTTCGCGCGGTCGCACTTCGGGACGAACGAGGTCAACACGACGGAAAACGATCCGGAGACGCCGTACCCGGTGATCACGCTCCTTGACGAGCAGCAACGGGTCGTGGACAAAGGCGGGACGATGCGTCTGGGGAACTACCCCTGCCGGCTGACCCCGGGCACGAAGGCCCACGCGGCGTACGGGACAGATGAGGTGGTGGAGCGCCACCGCCACCGTTTCGAGTTCAACAACCAGTACCGCGACGAGTTCGCACGGGCTGGGCTGGTGGCGAGCGGTACGTCGCCGGACGGGACGCTGGTGGAGATCTGCGAGATCGCCGGGCACCCGTGGATGGTGGGGTCGCAGTTCCACCCTGAGCTGCGGTCGCGGCCTAACCGGCCGCACCCGCTATTCTGCGGGTTCATCGCGGCAGCCGTGGAGCGTGCGCGGTCTCAGGAGCCGGCGCCGGCGGGACGGCACGCTGCTGGTTCGCGCGGCGTGCGCGCTGCGTCGTCTGCCTGAAAGTACGCGGGTGAACGCGGACGATCTCTTCACGCTGCTGCACCTGCTCGCAGCGTTCTGGTATGTGATGGGCCTGACGGCGGTGCAGTTGCCGCTGGTAAAGGGCATCCAGAGCGATGACTGGTCGGTGAAAGGAGACGGGTTCGCGGAAGCTTCGCACTATCAGGGCGTGATGCTTGTGCCAGGCGCGATCGGCAGCGTCGCTACCGGCGTCTTTCTCTGGGCGCAGCTCGACTACGGTCTCGTGTCGACGGGATGGTTGGTATTGCTGGAGGCGCTGTACGCGATCACGTTGCTGGGCTTCCTGCCGCTGGTGGGCGTGGGGCTGCGCCGTGGGCGTATCGCGGCGCTGAAGGCGCGGCGATCGGAGCGGCCCACCGCGGACGTGGAGGCGGCGCTGAACGATACTGTGCCGCTTGTCTTCGCGGGGCTGGCGCTGTTACTGGTGCCGGCGATGGCGTATCTTTCGGTGTTCAGGCCGTTCTAGATCGGTAACGCCGGGCCGGTGTTGCGCATCTGGAAGTTCTGGTGTATGGTTTGCATGGCCCCATTTGAGAGAGACAGGAAGGCCGCAATCCCTCTGATCCGCAACTGAAGCGGCCCGCGTATTTGCCGCAACGCGCAGCAATCGCACCACACCATGCCACACGGAGCTACGTTGAACCTTATTGAGCTTGAAACCAAGACCAAAGATGAGCTAGTAGAGGTCGCCAAGGACCTCGAGATCAGCGGCGCGACAGGCCTGCGCAAGCAGGACCTGGTGTTCCGTATCATGCAGGCGAAGGCCGAGCGCGAGGGCAACTACTTTGCCGGGGGCATCCTGGAAATGGCTTCGGATGGGTACGGCTTTATGCGCACCGAGGGCCTGAAGCCCAGCTTGAGCGATGTCTACGTTTCGCAGACGCAGGTGCGCCGCTTTGCGCTGCGGACCGGCGATTACGTGATGGGCGCAGTGCGGCAGCCGAAAGATTCCGAGAAGTACTACGGTCTGCTGCGGGTTGATGCCGTTAACGGGCTGGACCCCGAGACTGCCAAGCGACGTCCTTACTTCGAGCAGCTGACGCCGATCTTTCCGGAGGAGATGATCCACCTCGAGGAGGGTCTCAACAACCTGTCGACCAGGGTGATCGACCTCGTAGCGCCGGTGGGGCGCGGGCAGCGCGGGCTGATCGTATCGCCCCCGAAGGCGGGAAAGACGCTGCTGCTGAAGACGATCGCCACGGCGACCGCCAAGCGGTATGACGATATCTACATCATGGCCGTGCTCATCGGCGAGCGACCGGAAGAGGTGACCGATTGGCGGCGCTCCGTGCAGGACGCGGAGGTCGTCGCTGCGACGTTCGATGACCCTGTCGACGAGCAGACGCGGGTGGCAGAGACCGCCATCGAGCGCGCCAAGCGGCTGGTGGAGTGCGGACGGCACGTGATGGTCCTGCTGGACGGAATCACGCGGCTGACGCGCGCGTACAACCTTGCGCTGCCACCTTCCGGGAGGACGCTCTCCGGCGGTATCGATCCGGTAGCTTTGCACCCGCCGAAACGACTCTTCGGCACGGCCCGCAAAGTTGAGGGCGGCGGCAGCCTGACGATCATCGCCACGTGCCTTGTGGATACGGGCAGCCGGATGGACGAGGTGATCTTCGAAGAGTTCAAGGGTACGGGCAACTGGGAGCTGTGGCTCGACCGGCGCCTGGCGGAGAGGCGCGTATGGCCGGCGATTGACATCCAGAGGAGCGGTACCCGCCGCGACGACTTGTTGCTCGATGAGTCTACTTATCAGCGGGTAGTGCTGCTGCGGCGGATGATCAGTCTGCTGGACCGCGATTCCAATTCATCCGACTCCACCGAACGCGTCCTGGAGCGTCTGTCTCGCACCCGGACGAACCAGGAGTTCCTGGCGACTCTGAAGGAAGCGATCTAAGGGCGCACCCCGAGGGTCCGGGAACCGAGGGTGCGACTGGCGAGCGCTCTGAGGGCGCGACGGCCACAGGGGGGCACTCACACCCCAATTTCGTCTAGAGCCTTGTGTTTGCGCTTACGTGGACTGTCGCGAACGTGAGCAAGATAACCCGTTAATTTGTGAAAGTATTGACAAGTGGGGTATAATACCCCGCGATTAACCGAAAACGGGCGCTCAGGGCCCGCAACCGAATACGGGACCCCAAACAGCTTTTGGCATTGATCAGTGGGGTTTGGGGCTCCCCATAGGAGGTAAGGTTATCCGGGAACCGCAGACTCCACCCCGGCCGGCGGAAACGCCACCGGGGCGTGATAGGCGGTGGTCTCGCCCAGGAACAGCGGGGCAGTCGCTAATAGAATACAGGCGCTACACGCTGCACGGCCTGCTTCTCGTCCTGCCAGTGATGGCCGTCGTCACCACCGTCGCTACGAGGGCGACCCACGTGGACCTCGCCGGCGTCAGCACTCCCTCCCCGGAGCCCGTGGCCGAAACGCAAGCCACTTACATCAGTCCGCCGCTCGTGCTCGCCACTACACCCAGCATCCTTGTGCGTCACCAGGCGGAGGCGCTGGCCACCGCGCCACCATCGGTGAGCGAAGCGCCGGAAACGCCGGCCACCACCCCGGAAGCTACGCCCGAAGCGAAACCCGCGTTCTTCACGTACACGATCCAGCCGGGCGACTCGGTCTCGTCCATCGCGGCGGCGTTCGGGATAGACCCGGCCTACATCATGTGGAACAACCCGGATGTCAGCGAAGACCCAGACTTCCTTCTCGTGGGCGCGAGCATCCTGGTACCCAGCGTTAACGGCATCGTTTACACGCTGACTCTAGGCGACACGCTGTCCGACGTCGCCACCTACTTCCAGATAGACGTCGCGAGCGTCACGGCGTTCGTGCCCAACGGCATAGGTTCGCCGGACAATGTCACGGAGGGGATGGTCCTGCTGCTGCCGGGGGCCGTGCCGCCGCCACCGCCCATCCCGGCTGCTGTGACGGTGGTGGAAGGCACGAGTCCGGATCCGCCATCCAATCCGGACCCCGTGCCGGGGCCGCCCACCAGCAGCGGCTACGCGTGGCCGTTTTTTGGGGCGATCAGCCAGTACTTTAGCGGTTACCACCGCGGCATAGACATCGACGGCTTCGGCGCTTACGGTGCGCCGGTCAGTGCCGCTGCGGACGGCCTCGTCGTGCTGGCCAGCTATCAGGAGTGGGGCTACGGCTATCACGTGATCATTGAGCACGGAGACGGATCGCGCACGCTGTACGCGCACTTATCAGAGATCTGGGTGAGCCAGGGGCAGTACGTGGGACAGGGCGGAGCGATCGGTGCGCTGGGCACCACCGGTTACTCCACCGGGCCGCACCTGCACTTTGAGATATACATCGGCGGTGGCCCTGTAAACCCGCTGGACTACCTGTACTAAGATAGACCTGCGATGAATAGCAGGTTGCCGCCGCTGCTGGCGGCTTTTCTGTCTCTGGCCGCGCTCGGCGCGTTCGGCGGCACGCCGCCGGCGGTCCTCGCCGCGGAGACGCCTACCTACATCGCGATCGGAGACTCGCTGGCGTTCGGGGTCGGCGCCTCCAGCCCGTCCTCAGGCGGGTACGTGGCACTGGCGTTCGATGCTCTGCGCAAGAGCGAGCGCTACGGGGAGCGGGGCCTGGAGCTGGTGAACCTGAGCGTGCCCGGGGCGACGAGCGAGGACCTGCTGCTGGAAGGCGGACAGGTGGATAAGGCGCTGAAGGAGATAGCGGCGCGGACCGAGGACGAATCTTCGCTGGACGACAACGTGGAGGTCATCAGCATCGACATCGGCGGGAACGACCTGCTGAGGCTGGCGAGGGCCGATTCGCCGTGCTTGACGGAGGCTTCCGCGGAGCCGTGCCTGGACCTCTTCGGCCAGGTGCTAAGCGCGCTGCAGGACAACTTGACCGGCGCGCTGGAGAGGCTGCGGGCGGCGGCGCCGGCGGCGACGATTGTGGTGATCGACCTGTACAATCCGTATTCCGGGACGGGCGACTTCCGGGAAGCGATAGCCGATCTGGGCGTTGGGCAGATCAACGGCGTGATTGGCGCCGTCGCGGCAGACGCGGACCTTGAGGTGAGGCCTGCGTCGGTGTACCAGCACTTCCAGGGACGGGGTAAACAGTGGATCGCGCCGGATGGGCTGCACCCGAACGACGCCGGCCACAGCGTGCTGGCGGAGGCGCTGGTGGCGGCAGTGGAGGACCGGTCTGTCGTGATTCCGGAGGCGTTACTGCTGATCCCGCCCGGCCCCGCGGGGGGCTCTGAGGAGGGACCGCTGCCGCAGATATCGAGCCGCGACGACGATTCGTTCGTGCTGCTTTTGATCGCCGTCCCGGCCGCGTTCGCGGCGGGGATGCTCGTTGCCGTCGCCTACTTCATGGCAAGGGGACGGCCGGCGTAAGTCCCTATCTCTTGTAGTCCAGCAGCAGTACCTGCGTCTCGCCGGGCAGGCTGCTGCGGGAGATCGAGATCTTGGGCAACGGTTCCGGGGCTGTGGCCACGCCCATCTCCTTGAGGAAGCGGTCTGGAGGCTCCAGCTGGCCCTTCGAGGCGCCTGTCTGGAAATGCATCGGTATGACCAGGCGCGCCTCCAGCAGGCTCACCACTTCGGCGGCCTTCGGACCATCGATCGTGCTGTCCCCGCCGATGGGTATCAGGAGCACGTCCACGCCAGTGAGGTCTTCCGCCTGCTCCGCGCTGGGCGTGTGGCCGAGGTCGCCGAGGTGGCAGACGCGGATGTCCTCCATCTCCACGACGAAGGCGATGTTGCGTCCGAGCTCGGCCCCCTTCGCGGAGTCGTGGTAGGTTGAAATGCCCGTCACGAAGGCGCCGTGGATCTCGTACTCACCGGGGCTGTCCAGCACGGTTGGGTCACCGGCGATCGGCTTGAGATAGCTGTGATTGTCGTGACGGTGGCTGATCGTGACGACATCGGCGGTCGGCTTGCCGATAGCGTAGCCCGTCGCGGGCGGACAGGGGTCAGTGACGACGACGGCTTCGCGTCCGCGGATGCGGAAGCAGGAGTGTCCCAGCCAGACGATTTCCATGGTTCAGCGGCCCTCCGACCGGGGGTTGAATGAGGTCAAGGGTGAATGAGCCGGTAGCGAGGGCCTATATCCCTTCGTCGTCCTCTTCGTCCGAGCCACCGCGGCGGCGCCAGAACATGAGGAAGGCAACCAGAGCGCCGATGATCGCCAGGATGGCCAGAACGCGGCCTTTGCCGCCCTTGCGCTTTTCCTGGCCCTCTCCGTTGTCTGCCATGGGATAGCTCCTTCGACTGAACGGACGACGCTGTCTGCCGAGTGGCAGGGTCGAAATTCGCGCTGAGTATAACAACCCTTCAGCAGGCGGGTCAACACGTGTTGGAAGGGGGTGTTTCACCTTGACACCGCAGCCCGCTGATGGTAGGCTACAGGAAGGAATTAGCACTCTCGAGGTGAGAGTGCTAATCGGCAAGAACACACAGCAAATGCTTACCGAACGCCGCGAACAGCTACTGCAGTTCATCATCGATGAGTACGTGTCGACCGCGCAGCCGGTCGGGTCCAACGCGCTCGTCTCCAAGTACGATCTGCAGGTGTCCTCAGCGACTATCCGCAACGAGATGGCGCAGCTGGAGGACGAAGGCTACATCGCGCAGCCGCACACCTCCGCGGGCCGCGTGCCGACCGACCGTGGCTACCGCTACTACGTCGAGGCGATCATGCGGGATGAATCCGTGCCGGCGGAGCTGCAACAGACGATCCGGCACCAGTTCCACCAGGCGGCGCGAGAGCTGGAGGAGTGGGCACGTTTGGCGGCGGCGATCCTTGCCGGTCGCCTCCAGAACGCGGCAGTTGTCACCACGCCCCACTCACCGGAGCCGCGTTTGCGCTGGCTCCAGCTTGTGGGCGTGCACGACTACCTCGCCCTGCTCGTGGTCGTGCTCCAGGAGGCGCGCGTGCTACAGCACACGCTGTCGCTGGAGCGGCCGCTGGCGCAGGACGAGCTAACGTCGATCGCGCGGCGCTTGAACGATGCGCTGGCGGGCCGCAGCGCGGCCGAGATGCGCGAGCGCCACATGGAACTATCGCCCGTGGAGACGTCTATCGTGGACGCCGCCGCCGGGCTGATCGAAAGCACGGATGAGTCGGGGAGCGAGCCGTCCTATCTCGACGGGCTGCGCGACCTGCTGGGCCAGCCGGAGTTCACCCAGGGAGAGCGCATCCTGGGCCTGATGGAGCTACTGGACGGCAGGAACCTGCCCCGCGCGATCCCCGCGCAGCAGGTTGCCGCGCACGACGTGCGGATCATCATCGGCGGCGAGCACCCCGTGGACGAGATGAGGGTGTGCAGCGTGATCAGCGCGCGCTACACCGGGCCCTCCGGCCTGCGCGGCACGCTCAGCGTCGTCGGCCCCACGCGGATGCACTATCCGCGCAGCGTATCGATGGTGCGCTACATGGCCTCCCTCATGGAGGAGCTGCTGGGCGTCTACTTCGCCTAGCAAGCCGATTTTTCGCAGAAGGAGAGCAGTGGAGAAAGAGGTGACAGAGCCCGCAGACTCGCCCGGTGGAATGGAGCAGGGAGCAGGGGGCAAGGAGCAAGAAGGCACCGCCGCGACTGTGGAGGAGCAGCTGGTGGAGGCGAAGGCGGAGGCGGAGAAGCTGCGCAACAACTGGCACCGGGCGGAGGCGGACTTCCAGAACTACCGGCGGCGAACGGAGCAGGAGCGCGACGAGTTGCGACGCTTCTCCAGCGCCTCGCTGATGATCAACGTGCTGCCGATACTCGACGACTTCGAGCGCGCCTTCGGTTCTCTGGACAGCCATCTTGTCGGCCTGACCTGGTTCGACGGCATCCGTCTGATCTACCGCAAGTTCCAGATGCTGCTGGAGAACGCGGGCGTCACGCCGATTCAGACGGACGGCGAGGCGTTCGACCCGCGCTTTCACGAGGCGGTGGCGCACGTGGATGGCGAGGAGGGGAAGGTGATTTCGGAGGTGCAGCGCGGCTACAAGTTGCACGACCGTGTGCTGCGCCCGGCGATGGTGGTGGTGGGGAAGGGGAAGGGGGAGGGGGAAGAAGGAAGAAGGAAGAAGGAAGAAGAGGGAGGCGAAGATGCCTAGGGCAATCGGAATAGACCTTGGGACGACAAACTCCTGCGTCGCGGTCATGGAAGGCGGCGAGCCGGTGGTGATCCCCAGCGTGGAGGGCGGGCGCACGGTGCCGTCCGTCGTCGCGATCGCGAAGACGGGCGAGCGGCTGGTCGGGCAGGTGGCGAAGCGGCAGGCGGTGACGAACCCGGACAACACCGTCTTCTCGATCAAGCGGCTGATGGGCCGCCGGCTGAGCGACGAGGAGGTGCAGCGCGACCTGAAGGTGCTGCCTTACAAGATCGACGCCGCGGAGAACGGCGACGCACGCGTCTGGATGGGCGAGAAGTCCTACTCGCCGCCGGAGATCAGCGCGATGATCCTGCAGAAGCTGAAGGCGGACGCCGAGGCGTACCTGGGCGATAGCGTCAGCGAAGCGGTGATCACGGTCCCAGCATACTTCAACGACAGCCAGCGGCAGGCGACAAAGGCGGCGGGCGAGATCGCGGGGCTGAGCGTGCTGCGCATCATCAACGAGCCCACGGCGGCCGCCCTTGCCTACGGGCTGGACAAGTCGGAGGAGCATGTGATCGCGGTCTATGACCTCGGTGGCGGCACGTTCGACGTCTCGATCCTGGAGATCGGCGAGGGGACGTTCCACGTCAAGTCGACCAACGGCGATACTCACCTGGGCGGCGACGACTTCGACCAGCGAATCATCGACTGGCTGATCGGCGAGTTCAAGAAGGATCAGGGGATCGACTTGAAGCAGGACCGCATGGCGCTCCAGAGGTTGAAGGAAGCGGCGGAGAAGGCGAAGGTCGAGCTATCCACCACTCAGGAGACAGAGATCAACCTGCCATTCGTCACGGCGGACGCCGCCGGTCCGAAGCACCTGGCGATCAAGCTCACCCGCGCGAAGCTGGAGCAGCTCGTCGGCGAGCTGGTGGAGGGGACGCTGCTGCCCTGCCGGCAGGCTCTGGAGGACGCGAAGGTCACCGCGGACCAGGTCGGCGAGGTGATCCTCGTCGGCGGGCAGACGCGCATGCCGCTGGTGCAGGAAGCGGTGAAGAAGTTCTTCGGCCGCGAGCCGCACAAAGGTGTGAACCCGGATGAGGTTGTCGCAGTCGGCGCGGCGATCCAGGCCGGCGTCCTGAAGGGCGACGTGCGCGAGGTGCTGCTGCTGGACGTGACTCCGCTGACGCTGGGTATCGAGACGCTGGGCGGCGTGGCGACGTCGATCATCCCGCGCAACACGACGATCCCGACCTCGAAGTCGCAAACGTTCTCAACGGCGGGCGACAACCAGACGTCCGTGGAGATACACGTGCTGCAGGGAGAGCGCGGGATGGCGCAGGACAACAAGTCGCTGGGGCGCTTCCTGCTGGACGGTATCCTGCCGGCGCCGCGGGGCATGCCGCAGATCGAGGTGGCGTTCGACATCGACGCGAACGGCATCCTGCACGTCTCCGCGCGCGACAAGGGGACGGGCCGCGAGCAGAAGATCACGATCCAGGCGGGCACCGGACTTTCGCCGGAAGAGATCGAGCGGATGAAGAAGGACGCGGAGACGTACGCCGAGGAGGACCTCCGCCAGCGCGAGGAGGTGGAGGTCCGCAACCAGGCAGACTCGCTCGCCTACACCGCCGAGAAGACGGTGCGCGAGGCGGGTGAGAAGATCCCGGCGGACGTGCGCTCAGAGATCGAGTCGCGCGTGAAGGACCTGCGGGACGCGCTGTCTGCGGGCGCTTCCGCCGACACCCTGCGGGGCGAGATGACGGCGTTGGGCGAGGCGCTGCAGAAGGCCGGCTCCGCGGTCTACGGCGAGCAGGGCGAAGGCGAGCCCGGCTTCAGCGCGGAAGGTGAGGCGGCGCCGGAAGGCGAAGGTGAGGCGCCAGCGGAAGAGGGCGCGGTGGAGGGGGAGTACCGGGAGGTGTAGGGGTTGGACCGCGCCGCGCCAACGAAAGCGCCCGTCTGGCCGTCTAACCAATGATGCGCGGTCTTTCCGATAACAGTTGGAGATGGGCGGTGTGGGCGCTCGGTCTGGCTCTGATAGTGGCCGGCAACCTGGCCGATCTGTCGTGGCTGGGATGGGCCGGAATCGCGATATTTGTCGCGCTCGTCTCTGTAAGGCTAATCCAGGGGCTATTGCGTCTGCGGAAGGGAAGGCAGTCAACCTCCGTCAGCGACGCTATGAGGAATCCCGGCGATGAAGGATGAATCACGCACACTTGCGCGGACCTTGCAGGTGCTGTTGCCGTTCGCCGCGATCGTCGCCGGCAGCTTCGCCGGCATCGGCTGGCTAAGCACGGTCGGCGCCATCGCGCTGGGCTGGGTGATCGCGTCCGCACTTCTGCGCGACCCGCGTACAGAGAACCTGCCGCCGCTGGGGCGCCTCTGGATGGCACTCGCGGCGCCCACCGTCACCGGGGTCGTGCTGATTTCACTGATCGTGTACGCGCCGCCCGCTTACATCCTTCTGCCCGCCCTCGCTGCGGGCGTGGTGGTCATTTACCTTGCTCTGGGCTACCTGATGTGGTGGTTCATCCGCCTGAACCGCGCCTCCTGACGGGCGCTGGAGTCCTCGTATGCCGCCGCAGCCCATGACGGGGGTGGTCGCCTGCGGTCAGACTCCTGGTATGAAGACGGCGATCTCGCCTTTATCCTCCACGGCATCGACCTGGTGCTCGGCCGGTAACGCCCAATCTATACCGGCGCTGCGAAGCCCGCAGCGTTCCAGGCACGGATACCGCCCTCCAGGTTGAGCACCTCTGTGAGCCCGGCGCGTTCCAGGATGGAGGCGGCGCTGGTTGACCGCTCCCCCATCCCGCAATAGGTGACAAGGGGGCGGTCCCGCGGGATGATCTCCATCCGCGATTGCAAGACGCCCAGGGGGACGTTAATTGCGCCATCAATGTGCCCGGCAGCGTACTCGTGCGGCTCGCGAACGTCGAGTGCAGCGGCTCCGGACGCCAGCGCGTCCCGAGCGTCGTTCGCATCCAGAACGGGCGTAGTAGCCAGCGGGAGGCCCGCTTTCTCCCACCCCTCCACACCGCCCGCGAGCCAGCCGATCAGGTTCTCGTGACCCACCAGAAGCGATTCGTCCATGATGCTGTCCGGGCTCGTGTCGCCGGTAACGAACAGCAGAGGCGTACCCAACGGCGCGAGCCAGCCGAGCCAGACGGCGAACGACGGGCGAAACGCGTTGCTGAGTGAGCCCGGGACGTGAGCTCGGGCGTACTCGTCGACGGGGCGCGTGTCCACGACGACGGCGCCTTCGGCAGCTTGCCGGAAATCCGCCGGCAAGAGCGGCCGCGGGTTCGGGATGTCGCGTCGCAGACGGGGGCCTGCCTGGTTGATCGCTCGCATATAGGCGTAGTAGGCCGGCGTGCCGGCAAAGGTCGTTGGGAACCAGCGGGTGAACTCGTCTTCGTCGACGAAGCGCAGAAGGGGATTGGACTCTCGCTCGCGTCCGAGCGTTGAGGTCCGCTCGCCGCCCACACCAGCGGAGCAGAAGGACCCTCCACCGTGTGTGGGATAGAGAGGCGTATCGTCCTGTAGTTGGGCGAACGCCTCGTGCAGAGTGTGGTACTGGGCGCGAGTTAGCGAATCGGTCATGCCGGGCGCGATCAGATCCGTTCGCGCCGCGCCACCGACGATCAGGGAGCCGCCGCTGAAGAGTACTGGCGGCCGCTGGTCCGGAGTCCGAAGGACGAAACTGAGATGCTCCGGCGTGTGCCCGGGCGAACCGACCACCTCCACGTCGACGCCGTTCAGCCGTAGATGCTCGCCCGTCCGGACCGGACGATGGGCGTAGCGGACGCCCGAGTCCGCCGAAATGTGGATCGGTGTGTCTGCGTGTGCGGCGATCTCGCAGGCGCCGGTGACGAAGTCCGCGTGCACGTGCGTTTCCAGCACCGCCGTGATGCGCAGATCTCGTTCGGCGGCTGCTTGAAGATAGCGGCTTGCGCTGCGGTCGGGATCGATGAGGGCAGCTTCGTCCTCGCCAAGCGAGACGAGATATGAGCTATTGCCGAGACCTTCGTGGACAAACGGTATCACTTCCATGGTCTCTATTTCCTTTCAGATCAAGCGTGCGCCGGGCGCAGACATGCTGCGCCCGGCGCTGCGCTCGCTCAACGTTAGCGCGGCGACGATACCTGAGGCTACGGTCAATGCCGCGACCGCGTGAATCGCCGCCGCGAAGCCCAGCGCGTCCGCCAACAAACCAGCTCCGAGCGCCCCGGCGATGGCGCCGCTATCGCGCCAGAAGCGGTACACCCCGAGCGCCGTGGCCCGCGAAGCAGGGGCCACCGCGTCCCCTGTGGCTGCCAGCAGAGTGGGATAGACCATCGCGGTGCCCGCCCCCAGCAAGCATACCGCCAGCAGCCAACCTTCAAAACTATCTACAACGGCGATTAGCGAGATCGCCGCTCCCTGCAGCGCCATACCGGCCGCGATCAAAGACCAGCGTCCGGTGGTATCGCTCAGCCAACCTGTGCCAAGCTGAAGTATGGCCCAAACCAGGGGATACATGGCCGCAAGTGCCGCCACGCGATCGATCGCCAGACCGCGACTCACGAAGAAAAGCGGCAGGATTCCCCAGGCCAACGCGTCATTCAGGCTGTTGACGAAACCCGCCTGGCTGATACCGACAAGCCGCCTGTCTCCCCACGTCCCGGCCGCGAAGCTGTATCTCAACGAGGGCCGTGGCTGCTCTGAGAGATGACTGTCCGACTCCACCATCACGTGCGCGGCCGTGTCCTTGACGAAGAGGACGCTGAGCGCCAGCCCGCAAGCGGCGAAGCCCACGCCGAGATAGAACGGCTCCGCCCCCAGCCCCCGCTCGGCGGCGATAATGCCGCCGAGAAACGCCGCTCCGGCCACCGCCAGGTAGCCGGCGGCTTCGTTTAACCCAAGCGCGAGACCGCGGCGAGCTGGTCCGGCGAGGTCCATTTTCATGTTTACGGTCATCGACCACGCCAAACCTTGATTCACGCCCAGCAGGAGGTTCGCGGCGATGACCCACCCCCAGCTGGGCGCCCAGATTAGAAGGAGCGGGACCGGAATACCGAGCAGCCATCCGGCGATCAACACGCGCCGTCGCGAGAATCTCTCCGACAGACGTCCCGCGACGAGGTTGGCCAGGGCCTTCGCGAGGGCAAAAGCGGCTATAAACGAAACTACCGCAGTGCTGGAGTCGACGCCGAACTTTTCTTGCCCGAGCACAGGCAGTACAGAGCGCTCCAGCCCCACCATGCCGCCGACGAATGCGTTGACCGCCATCAGCAGAGCGAACTGGCGCCAGTTGGCGCCAAGGCCCTGGACGTTGGCAGTAGCGGCGGCCCCGGTCGGCGGGCTGTTCAACTATTTCGCCTATCAGCGTCTCGGCGTGGCTTCGCAGCCAACGGGCCGACGGAATACTGTCCTGAACACCAACGAGGGGATGCAGAAGTGGGTGACGCTCACAAGCGCCGCCACGCCCGTCAGGATGCCGCCCAGCGCGTAGCCGGCGACCGGCGCACCACTCGCGAACGCTGCCGCCGTGGCGGTCATCCATACGGCTGCAAGGCCACAGGCGAACCGGCGTGGGGCCCCATGCTCCGGTAGCGGTAGCGTTCCCGTGAGCCGTCGGACGCCGTGGTTATATAGATAATCGAAGGGGTGCCTCGTCATGATCGCGCCAAGCGCCGCGAAAGGCATGAGTCCCAGGAGTATCCACGGCGACGCGAGCGCCGTTCCCAGCGCCATTACTATGGCGCAGAGAGCGGGACTCCAGCGCAACCAGGGCGCAACGCTCGCGAGGGTTGCGTCAGGGAGGCCGACGTAGCCCTGAATCTCGAGTCTGGTGCGAACGGCGTTTGAGAGAGCCATTCTTCGCTCCAATCCCATGTAGCTGTCTGATGGTTGGAATAATAGGCTGCTGGCTAAGGTATTGTCAAGAATACAATTGAGAACTTGACAATCCACGCTCCCTGACTTTAGACTTCCCTCATGATGAGCCACCGGCCGTTCAAGGATCGCCTCTATCCCCAGTTCGCGCGAATCGGCCAGGCGCTCGCCAGTGAGCGGCGGTTGGAGCTGCTGGACCTCCTTGTCCAGGCGTCCCGTAACGTTGAGGCGCTGGCGAGAGAAACGGGCATGTCCGTCGCGAACGTCTCTCAGCATCTGAAGGTGTTGCTCGCCGCGAAGCTCGTGGAGGCGAGACGCAGCGGCACCAGGGTGTTCTACCACCTGGCCGACGAATCCGTTCTGCGCCTTTGGCTCGCCCTCTGCTCGGCGGCGGAGGGTCGACTGCCTGAGATGGATCGGCTGGCGGAGGAGTTCCTCGATGGGCGTGAGAACGGCGGCGTCATCGGGCGCGACGATCTCGAGCGTGTCATTGACAGTGGACAGGCGGTACTGCTTGACGTGCGGCCGTCCCTGGAATACGAGCACGGCCATCTGCCGGGGGCCGTTTCCGTGCCGATTGACGAGCTGGAGGGACGCCTCGACAGCCTTTCGCGCGACCGCCTCATTGTGACCTACTGCCGGGGCGAGTACTGCCTGTTCGCAGATGAGGCTGCAGCCCTGTTGCGAGAGAGAGGTTTCCGCGTCGCCCGTCTGGAAGGCGGCTGGTCAGAGTGGCGGGCGGAAGGAAGAGCCCGCGAGGCTGATGTGCGTGGCCGGGAAGCCGAGTGACGATGGTCGTCCGTTGTCATGAAAGGCTCGGGTTCGCTGGGGGTGCTAGAATGCGTGTCTGTGATGGAGGCCGCGGCGCCCGGTCCGCACTTTGACACGCAGCAGGCGCAAGAAGGGAGGGAGGCCGGTCGTAGATAGCCGAGAGTAGCGGATTTCAGCGAAGCCGTCCCAACTTAAGTCAGGAGGTCACCGTGGGTTACAAGCTTGAAGGCAGTATCCTGGAGGTCTGCAACTGCAACGTGCTCTGCCCTTGCTGGATCGGCGAGGATCCGGACAACGGCACGTGCGACACGATAGTGGCGTACCACTTCGACAAAGGCAGCGTGAACGGCACCGACGTCGCGGGCCGGACGCTGGCGCTGCTGGCGCACATCCCCGGCAATATTATGAAAGGCAATTGGAAGGTCGCGGTCGTCATCGACGACAAGGCGACTGAGGCGCAACAGCAAGCGCTGATCGACGTTTGGACGGGCAAGCTCGGTGGGCCCGTGGCTGACCTGGCGGGGCTGGTCGGCGAGATCGTCGGTGTGGAGCGGGCGCCGATAACGTTCACCATCGCTGAGGGCAAGGGGTCACTGAAGATCGGCTCGCTCGCGGAATGCGAGATGGAGCCCTACAAGGGCCCAACGGGCAAGGTGACCACGCTGAATGAGAGCGTCTTCACCACCATTCCGGGCGCCCCGGCGTGGGTGGGCAAGGCGTCCATCTATAAGCGGAACAGCTCCAAGTTCGGGCTGAAGGACATGGACCTTACGAACCACAACGCGATCCAGGGGAGCTTTCGCTTCGAGTGCTAGTCTCGGGAACGGCTCGTTTGGGACGCCTGT
Organism: uncultured Dehalococcoidia bacterium; assembly: GCA_964558415.1. GTDB lineage: Bacteria > Chloroflexota > Dehalococcoidia > SM23-28-2 > RBG-16-64-32 > CAZLDI01. The sequence continues at coordinate 16,668 of CAZLDI010000020.1, read as the reverse complement.
AAAGGGGGGGCCATGGGCTACAATCTTGAAGGCCGCATACTTGAGGTCTGCGACTGTAACATCGCCTGTCCGTGCTGGCTCGGGGAGGACCCGGACGGCGGCACTTGCTACAGCGTCGAGGGTTATCACATCGACCGGGGTGAGATCGGCGGCGTCGACGTCTCCGGGCTGACGGTGGGCGTGCTCTCGTTCATCCCCGGGAACATCCTGGCGGGTAACCACCGGGTGGTGCTGTTCGTGGACGACCGGGGCACTGAGAAGCAGGCAGAGGCGCTGCTGAGTGTCTGGACGGGGAAGCTGGGCGGGCCTGTCGCTGAAGTGTCGCAGCTGTGGGGCGAGGTGGCGGGCATCGAGCGCGCGCCGATCAGTTTCAACGTGTCGGAAGGCAAGGGCACGCTGCGGATCGGGGCCGGGATCGAGGCGGAGCTGGCGCCATACCTGGGGCCGACCGGCGAGCCGACGACGTGGATCAACACCCCGTTTTCGACGATACCAGGATCGCCGGCGTACGTAGCGAAGGCGTCGCATTATCGCGTAAAGGACGCCCGGCTGGGCCTGGACCTCAATCTGCGAGACCATAACGCGATACAAGGGCACTTTCGCTTTGTTGTGTAGGAGCTGAGGCTGGATGTTCGTTGCACGGGTAGACAACCGGAGGCACTTCACGGTCCTGTTGCTGGGGCTGGTGGCCCTGGCGTGGGCGGCGCTGCTGGTCTGGGGGGGCTCACCGTACGCGCGCTTTCTGGACCACGGGGAGCTGGCGGGCGCCGGGCTGGAGGTCAGCATCGAATCGGCAGCCGTCAGCGCGCTCTTCGTCGGCGGCTGGGTGGTGATGACCATCGCGATGATGCTGCCGACGAGCCTGCCTTTGATCACGATGTTCCAGCGTGTGGTGAGCCGCCGCGAGGACCGAACGCTCCTCTGGTTGCTGCTCCTCGCTGGGTATGTCGTGGTTTGGGCGGGGTTCGGACTGGCGGCTCATAGCGGAGACAGAGTGCTTCATGCCGGTGTCGACGAGTGGCCCTGGCTGGCGGAGAATTCGTGGAGTATCGGGGCGCTGACGCTGGTCGTCGCGGGCGTCTACCAGTTCACGCCGCTGAAGTACATGTGCCTGGACAAGTGCCGTTCGCCGCTCAGTTTCATCACTGAACACTGGAGCGGCAGAGGCGAACGGGCCGCGGCGTTCAGGCTGGGCGTACATCACGGTCTTTTCTGCGTCGGCTGTTGCTGGTCGCTGATGCTGTTGATGTTTGCGCTGGGCATTGGGAGTGTGGGATGGATGCTAGGGCTCGGCGCAGTGATGGCGATCGAGAAGAATATGCCATGGGGCAGGCGGTTGAGCGCGCCCCTTGGTGTGCTGTTGGTCACAGCGGGTATCGCGCTGTTCCTGTTCGCCTCGCCGGAGGCGTGCGCGCACCACGTGGAGTGCTGAACGATGCAGACGCAAGGAGAGAAGGGCCGCTTCCCGACCGTCGGCGACGGCAGCGGCTTGGCGCCGGAGGGTGAGGGGTTCCTGCGGGAGGAGGTGCAGCTGGCGACGCGCAACCGGGGGATGCCGCTGGAGGGGCTGCGCTATCCGATAACTCCTACGGGAATGCACTACCTGCTGGTGCATTTCGATATCCCGGAGGTGGACGCGGAGACGCTGCGGCTGGAGGTGGGCGGGCTCGTCGAGCGGCCGCTGAGCCTTTCGCTGGATGACATTAGAAAGCGACCAAAGATCTCGATGCCGGTGACGATGGAGTGCGCAGGCAACGGCCGCTCACTCCTGAATCCCCGCCCGGTGAGCCAGCCCTGGCTGCTGGAAGCGATAGGCACGGCTGAGTGGGCGGGGACGCCCTTGCGCGGAGTGCTGGAGGAGGCGGGCGTGAAGCCAAAGGCGGTAGAGATCGTCTTGACGGGCCTGGACCGGGGTGTGCAGGGCGACGTTGTCCAAGACTATCAGCGCAGTCTGAGTGTGGAGGAGGCGCTGCGACCGGACGTCCTGCTCGCGTACGAGATGAACGGTCGCCCTCTGGAGCCGCAGCACGGCTATCCGTTGCGGTTGTTGGTGCCGGGCTGGTTTGGTATGACGAGCGTCAAATGGCTGTCTCGCATCGAAGCCGTCGCGGCGCCGTTCGAGGGCTACCAGATGCTGGACAGCTACCGCACTTCGCAGTCAGCGGATGATCCGGGCGAACCTGTCTCGCTGTTGCGGGTGAAGGCGCTGATGATTCCGCCGGGGATTCCCGACTTCCTGACGCGCATGCGGCTGGTGGACGCCGGACCGGTGAGGCTTTCGGGTCGCGCCTGGGCTGGGCGTCCCGGCGTGGCGCGTGTTCGCGTCAGCGTGGACGGCGGAGCGACGTGGCGAGAAGCGGGGTTGGAAGCGCCGGTGTCGCCCCACGCGTGGTGCGGCTGGTCCTGCGAATGGGACGCGACTCCGGGGCGCTACACGCTTTGCGTGCAGGCCGCTGATAATGCGGGTAACGTGCAGCCGGTGGAGCAGCCGTGGAACTACCAGGGGATGGGGAACAACATGGTCCAGCGGGTTGAGGTAATCGTCGAGTAGGCGGCGACGCGGGTGGGCGCTCGGGGTACTGTGCTCCGCTCGTGGTACGAGAGCCTCACCATGAGCGGGTGGGGCGTCGATTCTGTCGCGAAGCAGCGAAGGACAGATCTTTCGCTACGCTCGAGGGTGACAAATGCTGGCGGCTACTTGTCGTCTCCGTCCGACCAGAGATCGCCGGCCAGCCAGGCCAGGACGTACAGTCCCAGCGCGCCAAAGGACAACACCCTGACGACGCCCGGAGCGCCGAGCGCGAATGCCAGAATTACGACGGCAATGAAGACAACGACGAAGAGCGGGTTTACTCGGGGCAAGAAGAACATGGTCCTACTAATCAGACGGCGGATAGCAGCGCTTGGTTACGGACACTTCGTGACCCATTTCACAATCGAGGGCTTCTTGTTACAATATCCGCGGCGATGGTCCGAACTTGCTCAGCATGAGTGGGGGGCCTCGCTGGAGGCGTGAACATGGCCACCGCGACCGAGACCCTCACGGGACCCAGGCTCTGGCTCCGGGCGTTCTACACCGTTCCCCAGGTTGACGTATCGGCCGTCGACCCGATCGGGCGCTGGCTCGTGCTTGGGCGCGTGTCGGTCGCCGTCATGTCGGTCATTTCAGCGGTGATCGGTGGACTGCTGGCTGCGCATGACGACGCGTTCGACGTGACGCTGTTCATTCTGGTTACGGTGGGATTGTTGCTGGCGCACACCGGTAGCAATCTGGTGAACGACTTCTGGGACTACCGGCACGGCATCGACTCTCCCGATTCGCCGCGCGTGAACTACGGGCCGCACCCGTTCAGCGGCAAGCAGGGCGTCATGGAGTTCGCCGTCGTCACCGTCGGAATTCTCGGCGCCGCGACGGCGATCGGCTTCTACCTTGTGGCGGAGTCCGGCGCCGGCGTCTTGATCTTCGCGCTCTCGGGGGCGTTCCTGCTGATCTTTTACTCCGGCGGGCCCTACCCGCTGAAGTACATCGGGCTCGGCGAGATCGCGGTGTTCGTCATCTGGGGGCCGCTGATGATCGGCGGAACGTACTACGTGATGACGGAGGAGTTGCCGGGCTGGGTTGTGCTGGCGTCGTTTCCGTACGCGCTTGGCGTCACCGCTGTCCTGTTCGGTAAGCACCTCGACAAGCTGGACTTCGACACATCGAAGGGCATTCGGACGATGCCGATCATCCTCGGTGATCGGCTGGCGCGCCGGGTGACGATCGGCCTCAGCGGGATGATGTACGTCTCGGCTGCCGCGCTGGCGGTCTGGCAGGAGATGTGGCTGCTGGTGCTCGTCGCGGGGGCGTTGCCGTTGTTCGCGCTGGTGTGGCGGATGTATCGTCAGCCAAAGCCGGAGCAACCGCCGGAGGGTTACCGGGGCTGGCCGTTGTGGTACGTGGCGGTGGCGTTCATCCACAACCGGCGCTTCGGCATGCTGTTCGTCGCGGGGTTAGCGCTGCAGCTGGCCGCCGAATCCGTCACCTAGAGCGCCGGGCCGGTCAGCAGGCCTCACAAGCACAACCGGGCGAAGGTTCGGCTGCGCGAAGGTACCGGTCGCCGCTGGGCCCCGCGCCAGCACCTCCAGGACAAGCGCGGTGCGGCTCAGGGACGAGATGACGGCAAAGTCGCGTCCGGGCGGAATCTGGAGTTCGTCACCGCTGTGCATGATGAGGTCGTTCCCAGCGAAGCTGACCCAGGCTACTCCTTCGCGGACGCGGACGCCTGAAGAGGAGCGGGAAAGGCGATAGACTTCGTTTTCGTAGAGGATTACGCGCAGGGCCACACGAGTTTGATCGCGCCCGCCCATAACAACACCGCCCTGATGAAGCATCAAGACGATGATCCGCTCGTCTTTTCCCGCAGCGTCAATTCAGCGACCTCGGTCTCGCCGGACGGGCCGGCCCAGGACTCCAACCTTCGTCCAAGCCCGGAAAGCGTGCGCCCTGCCGCGCGAAGCACCCGCGCCGCCGGGCGCGCCGCCGAGCGCTCGCCGACAGGGGAGCGACGGGTCAGCCGCTGGGCCTCCTCGAGCGCCCTGAGCTTCTCTCTCACGTAGTGTTCTTGCTGCCACACGGTGGGCCTCCTCTCTAGTTGCTGTGCGTCGGAGCGGTGGGCGTCACCAGCTCCAGTGCTGCGGCCAACTCGTCGCGAATGCCCGGATTGACCGAAAAGAACTTCATGTTGTTCTGCCGCCGCGCGTTCACCAGGCCGACCGCTTTCATGAAGCTGAGGTGCCGCGAAACGACGGACTGGTGGAGTCCTGTCGCCTCCACGATCTCCTGTACGTACATCTCGCGTCCGCGTAGGAGCCTCAGGATGCGCAGACGCTGCTCGTCGCTCAGCGCCTTGTAGATCAGCGCCAGGCGCGTCTCCTGCATGTTCACGTCCAGGCCGGAGTACTCCGGCTCCAGCGGATAGAAGAGGCCGTGTACCCCATCGACGACGGTGCAGGAATTGTAAGGGCCCAGGTCCAGCGACGGGACGAAGACGTGGCGCACGTAGGGGCCGGAGCAGCCCGATTCAAGGCAAGACACCTTCCTGCCGGTCAGCTTGCGCGCCAGGAGCTCAGGGGCAGACGACGTTTCGGCGCGATGAGCCGCGACGCTGCGCTCCAGCGCCGGGAAACGGTTCGCAACCTCATCACGATAGTGCTCAGCGTAGAACCGCTCGATCAGCCGCGCCATGCGCTCACGCAGCTCCGCTGGACGGTCGTACCAGGGCATGATCTGGTCCGCGTCGCGGTCATCAAAGCTGCGCAGGCGGCGCTCGATCGCGGCCCTTGGAGACAGGCCATCGTACTGCGCCCGATCGAGTTCGTCCGGGTAGCGGAAGGTTGTCTGGTAGATCAGCCCCTGGATTCCCGGCTCCGCGTCCGGGTCCCCGTGGCCGTCCGGCAGCCCCCGCACATAGGTCAGCAGCCGCTCGACGTCGCCCCAGACCTCAGGATGCGTGATAAGGTTATCGCCCAGCGTTCCCATCAGTCCGGGGTCGCCGGCCGGGTAGTTGTACAAGAAGTCCAGTTCCGCCAGCAGTTCGGGCGCCATTTCGCGCCGCAACCGCTCGGGCCAGCCGTCGATGCCCTCGATCTGCGGGACGAGACTCGTGAAGTACATGGCGTTCATCAGGTCCAGCGGGACGGCGGCCACGAACGTAATCGCCGGGGCTTCTACGGTTGGGGTTTGTGATAGTCTGGGCATCTCCCGCTCTCCTTATTGCGTCTATGCGCAGAATAGCATATGCGCAAATGATTGTCAACACCTTGAACACCGATTCTGCGAAACAAACTCTCATCACCGGGTGACGGCACTCCTCCCCCTCGACCGAGCTTCTTCTTGATACAATAGGCTGGATATGGCTGTGACCAAGCGTGATTACTACGATGTCCTGGGCGTGCCACGCGGCGCCTCCCAGGAGGAGATCAAGAAGGCGTTTCGGAAGCTGGCCATGCGCTTCCACCCTGATCGCAACAACGAGGCTGGGGCGGAAGCGAAGTTTAAGGAAGTGGGAGAGGCGTACGAAGTGCTGTCGGACGCGGAGAGGCGTTCGGTGTACGACCGCTTTGGCCTTGCCGGCCTCCAGGGGTCGGATGCAGGCCGAGGGTTCGACGGCGCGGACTTCGGGGGCTTCGGGGATATCTTTGAAGCGTTCTTCGGCGGTAGTGCTACCGGGCGGCGAGCGAGCAGGGCGCAGCGCGGCACAGACAGGCGTGTCGACATGGAGATCACGTTCGAGGAGGCTGCCTTCGGCTGCGAGCGCGAGCTCGATGTCGAGCGAGTGGAGCGCTGCTCGCGCTGTGGGGGCGCCGGCAGCGAGCCGGGATCGCAGGCGGCGCGTTGCCGGACTTGCGAGGGGAGCGGTCAGGTGCGCCGGGTATCGCGCAGCTTCTTCGGGCAGTTTGTCAACGTTGCCACCTGCTCGCAGTGCCGCGGCGAAGGTACACTCATCACGGACCCGTGTAAGGACTGCCGGGGCGCCGGCCGAGAGCGGCGGCAGCGGACGCTGGCGGTGAAGATCCCGGCAGGGATTAGCGAGGGCGCGCGCATGCGTCTGAACGGCGAGGGTGACACTGGCTACGGCGGCGGCGGCCCTGGGCACCTTTACTTGTTCGTCAGTGTCCAACCGCACGCGCTGTTCAGCAGGGACGAGGACGACCTCGTTTACGAGCTGGAGATGAACCCCGCGCAGGCAGCGCTGGGCTACGAGACCGAAATACCCACGCTGGACGGCGAGGACTTTACGCTGAGGATCCCTTCCGGCACTCAGTCTGGACGGGTGTTCAGCGCGAAGGGCAGGGGCGTGCCACGGCTGCACAGCAGCGGCCGCGGCGACCTGCTGATCAGGGCTACCGTGGTGATCCCGACCGAGCTGACGGAAGAGCAGCGAGAGCTGCTCCGCCAGCTGGCGGAGAGCCTGGGCACCCCCGTGAGCAACGGAGACAAGTCCTTTCTGGGCAAGATCAAGGAAGCGCTGAGCTAACGTCGAGACGCGCGGCCCGAGAGAAGTGACGCGCGCCGCCGCGGAAACGGGGCCGGCCTGGCTCGAGATCGCCGTGGAGGTTGCGGGGATCGACGGGGAGCTGGTTGCGGACGTGCTGCGGCAGGCGTGCAGCGGCGGCGTGGCGATAGAACCGGCGCACCGGCTCGATCGCGAGATTGACGCCTACGTGGTTGACGGGGACGCGTCGGCGGTTGTCCGAGGGTACCTTCCGGCAGGGGGCGATTCCGTGCGAGCGCGGCGCTCGTTGCGGCTGGCGCTGGCGATGGCGCCGGTGCAATCGCCGGCACGCTGGCGCCGGGCACGGCGATTGCTGGCGGTCGACTGGCGCGACTCCTGGAAAAAGCACTTCGGGGTGCAACGGATCGGACGAGCGTTGATCATCAAGCCGTCCTGGGTGGAGTACGCGCGAAGGCCGGGCGATACGGTGATAGAGATCGATCCCGGGATGGCTTTTGGCACGGGTCAGCACCAGACGACGGCGATGTGTCTGCGGGCGGTGGAGGAGCTAATGCGACCCGGCGCGGCGGCGCTCGATCTCGGCTGCGGGACGGGCATCCTCGCGATCGCCGCCGCGAAGCTGGGGGCGTCGCGAGTGGTCGCGCTGGACATTGATGGGCAGGCTGTGAAGGCGGCGCAGGAGAACGCGGCGGCGAACGGGGAGGGCAGGATAGATGTTCGCGCCGGCTCGCTGGAGGAGGAGAGCGGGGTGTTCGACGTTCTAGTCGCCAACATCAGCGCGCTTGCGCTGGAACGGATGGCGGCACGGATGGCGGCCGCGCTTTCGCCGGGTGGCGTGTTGATCGCCAGTGGCTTCCTGGACGATGCGGTGGAGCGGCTGTCTCTCGCTTTCCGGTCCGTAGGACTCACGATCGATCGGGTGGTCGACGAGGGTGTGTGGCGGTGTCTGATCGCGCGGAAACCGGCGCGCCCTTGACGTCCGGCGCCTGACGCCCGAATCTTGTGCCATGGTCCAGCCTCTGCGGAGGTTTTTCGTCCCGTCCGGGTCCCTGCGAGCGCGGCACGTCACGCTGGGACCGCAGCTTGCCCACCGGCTGGTCCGCGTGCTGCGCCTGAAACGCGGCGATCATGTGATCCTTTCAGACGGAGGGGCGCACGACTATGAAGTGCAGTTGACTGCCGTCTCCGCGCAGGCCGTGACAGGGTTGGTGGTCGGCGAGAGGGAGGCGCCCGCGGAGCCGCACACGGTGCTGGTCCTGTACCAGGCGCTCATCCGGGCAAACCGGTTCGATCTCGTCCTGGAGAAAGGGACGGAGATCGGCGTCGCGCGCTTCGTGCCGGTGAGCTCCGCCCGCTCGCTGATGCAGGAAGGGGATGAGCCGTCTGCTGCTCGTTCGGAGCGCTGGCGGCGGATCGTGATCGAAGCAGCGGAGCAGTGCGGGCGCGGCCGCCTGCCGGAGGTGGCCGCCCCGCTGCCGTTCGACGAGGCCGTGCGGCGCGCGCCGGGTCTCAAGCTGCTCCCGTGGGAGGAAGAGCGTGGCCAGCGCCTAACGACGTTCCTGCATTCACTGCGTGAGCGCCCGCGGCAGGTGAGTGTGTTCATTGGGCCGGAGGGTGGGTTTGAGGCTGAGGAGGTGGAGCTGGCTCGCGGCGAGGGCGCGGTGGCGGTGACACTCGGCGCGCGGATTATGCGCTCGGAGACAGCAGGTATCGTCGCGGCCGCGCTGGTGCTGGATGCGCTGACTTAAGGGGCCGCTTCCCCACCGGGGCGCGAGGCTGCGGCTACGGCTCAACGGCGGCCAGCGTCCAGAGGGTGGGATCGGTCCGCACGCCGCCGATAATCGCCTCCCAGTGGAGGTGGGCACCGCTGACGAACCCGGTCTCGCCGATCAGGCCCACGAGGTCGCCCACGGTGATCGTTTGTCCCTCTGACACGGTGATTGCGTCCAGGTGGTTGTAGCTTGTGAAGACGCCTGCGCCGTGATCGATGACGACCGCGTTGCCGTACAGGTACAGCGGCCGCGCCAGCACGACGTGCCCGCTGGCAGCGGCGACGACGACGGTTCCCTTCTCGTTGGCGACATCTGTGCCCGTGTGGCCGAAGTAGGGACCGCCGTTGATCGAACGCTGGAGCCCGAAGGTGTTAGTGATCGTCCCTTGCGCCGGCATCAACCAGGCTCCAGACCAGAAGCGCCCGGGCGTGAACACGGCGTAGGTCTGCGCCAGTGTTTCGCGCTCGGCGGCGACCGCTGCCTGGTCGTTGAGCAGGTCAGTGCTGGAGGGCGGAAGCTCGATCGATTCGTACTGGAAGCCACCCTCGTTGATGGTCACCAAACCGGCAGCGATAACACCGGAGTCGCCCGCGATCTCGATTGTGTGATCGCCCACGGTGAAATCGGTGGCCACGCCGATGACGGTGAACCAACCAGCATCCTCGTGGAGCATTTGGTGCGTTCTGCCATCAAGGGATACGCTTAGCGGGGATGATCCGGCGGGCGCGTTAAGCAGGCGGACGAACAGGAAGCCCCCCTGGCGCGGGTGGCCGGAAACGTCGATCGCGGGTGCAGGCGTCGGTGGCGGGGTTGGGCTGGGCGACGGTGTGGGAGAGACGATCGCGGTGGGCGGCGGCCTGGGCTTGGGGATGCGGGAGACGGCCAGCGGCGTCGTGGTGGGGACCTGAACGGGAGCCGCGCTCCCGCAGGCGAGCGCAAAGACGAGCAAGCAGGCCGCCAGGAGCCCGGGTCGCATGGGTCTATCGTGCCACACCAGGGGCGCTCCTGGCTGGCGCGCGATGCTATAATCCGCCCGAAACGAGCGCTCCAAAGAGAGGATTCACGATGAGCGACGAGCTGACTTACCACGTCTGTGAGACGGACCCCGGTTGGGTCGGGCTGGTGCTGTCTCCTCACGGTCTGCGCTTCACGACGTTGCCGCGCCGGACGCAGGACGAGGCGATGCGGGACGTGATGGAACACGGCGCGCTGGGGCCCGCCTCGGCGGGAGACCTTGCTGACCTGCCGGAGCGGATCGGCGCGATCGCCTCGGGGAAGTTCGACAACCTCGCTGTGCACGTGGACTGGACGGGCGTGACGCCGTTCCAGCGCGCGGTGATGGAGGAGACGATGGCGATACCCGCGGGCGAGACGCGGTCGTACGGATGGATCGCGGCGAAGGTCGGCCGCGCCGGTGCAGCGCGCGCTGTGGGCCGCGTGATGGCGACGAACCGCGTCCCACTCGTCGTGCCGTGCCACCGCGTCGTCGGCAGCGACGGTTCGCTCACCGGCTACGGGGGCGGGTTGCCGATGAAGGAGGCGCTGCTGCGGGCGGAGGGGGCGATTCGGGTAATCACCTAGAATCGATCCCTGGAGTAAGTTTCCGATGCTAGGAGGAAGCAACTGCGAATGAGTAACAGAATCCTAATAACGATGGAGGGGGGCGTCGTACAGAACATCACTTTCGAAGGCGAAGGAGAGCCAGCGACGGTGGTCATCGTGGACTATGACATCGACGAGGTGCCCGAGGACGAGCTTGTGGCGGTCGAGCAAGGAAAATACAGCCCCGTGCTTGCCCGAGTCTTTGAGATGCCCGTTGAGCGATCTGAGCCGAGAGCATTAGACAGTCTCTTCGCAACGGCGGGATGAGCCGCCTGTCGAGGATGAGATGATGGCCAGACGCCACTACTTGTAAGGACGTATGGCGTACTTTCTCCTCGCGGTATCAAATCGAACCAACCTAGAGCTTTGCCTCAGGCACGCCGTGGCGGGATTTACTGACAGCATCAGTGGTGTATGGGCATTTTCGGACATCCGGGAGGACGATTACGTGTCCTTTTTGTATGGTGCGAGAGCGTTCAACTTGTATCGCGTCAGCTCGAAAGTTGCATACAACGATGCCAGCACACTCCCACCATGGCCGCCAGTCACCTTTAGGCGCACCTACTTTTTTCCGTTCCGCCTATCTCTGACACCCATTCGCCTGTTCTCAGAGTCTCTCGTTAGACCAGAGTTCGCCTATGTGGCAGAGAATCTGCTGCTCAGAGGAGGCTACCGAAAAACGCACTTCCAGGCGGATCAGACGACCCTGCAGGCTGTGTCTCAGATGGGGCGAGTCAGTGATCGCAGGCCCACTCCTCTTGAGATGAAGGCATTTCGTACGATTCGACCGGCGTTTACCTTCCAACGCAACTTGGCAACGCCACCGGAGACATTCCCCTTCAGCGAGCTGATCCTCCAAGCTGTCATCAGAAAGCACCTATCGGGCCCGACGGGCTTGGCTGATTTCATGGCTGGTGCCGGAATAGGCCAAATCTCACCCGATGCACTTGAGGCATTGGGCGAGAGGGCGTTTCCTGAGGGACACGTTGATATTCTGATCAAAGAAGCGGTACCCATCGGAACCGCGCGCCAGATTGTCGTTGAGGTCAAGTCGCAGAGCGCTTCAACGCGCGATGTCGATCAGCTAGCTTGGTACAGGCAGCTTGTGGGCCCGGAATGCCTTGGTGTAACCCTGATCGCGAGACGGTTCGGCAAGCGGGTGATTTCAGATGCGAAGTCGAGGGGGATCACACTCGCCACCTATGATTTTCGAGAACCACAGTCCGAGGGCCCGTATGACTTCGAGGATCTTGTCGACCGATTCGAACTGTCGTTTCTCGCGTGAATGTAACGAGTTCGTAGATATGGAGTCCGTTACCCTACAGTCCCCCACGGACCCAGTATCTCGCCCAGCGCGCGCGACAGTTCGGCGCTGCGGCGGGCGTGGGGGAGCTCGAGGTCGATCTCCTCGCCGTCGCGCTGGTGGATCGAGAGGACGACGGCGTCTTCGCCAGCGTGCTCGCCGAGCGCGGCGACGATCGCGCGCAGGCGGTCGTGGTCGCTGTCTTCGTCGTCGGTCTCTTCGAGGATGATCCGTAGTTGTGCGGGTGGGGGTGGAGACTGTGCCGCCGCGCTGCCGTTGCTGTTAACGCCGTTCCCGCGGTGGCCGTTACCGTTTCTGCCGTGGCCGTTAGCCGGCGGTGCGGTCAGCGCTGCGGGATCGAACGGTTCTTCCCCGTAGACGACCGCTTTCTGGACGGAGACCTGCAGACGCTCGTCGCGGGCACGCACCCTGACGTTCGCGACGATCAGGTTTCCAGTCTGCCACACGTGGCGAGTCTCCTCATAGGTCTCCGGCCAGACGGTGATCTCTATGCTGCCCGTCATGTCCTCCAACTCAGCCGCAACGAAGGAACGTCCGTCCTTGGTACTGAGCAGGCGAGTCGCCGCGATGATGCCGCCGACGATGAGGTCGCGGCCGGACTTTTCCGCCGTAACTTCGATGGCCCCGCAGCTGAGGACGCCGCGCAACTCCTGCGCGGCGCTCGCGAAGGGGTGCTCTGAGAGGTAGATGCCGAGCAACTCCTTCTCCCAGGCCAGCTTCTCCCGTTGCGTCGCCTCGCGCACACCCTCAAGACCGGGACCCTGAAGGGCAGGCTGCTCGGCGCCCATCAGGTCAAACAGGGAGGTCTGGCCGGACTCTTTCTGCTTCTGGACTCGCTGTCCGTAGCCGATCAGGCGGTCCAGGCTCGCTAACAAGGAGGCGCGCTCGGCGAGGGAGTCGAGCGCCCCGGCCTTGACCAGACTTTCGAGTGCGCGTTTGTTCAGATGCCGGGCCGGGACGCGCTCGAAGTAGTCGTCGACGGTTGTGAACGGGCCGCCCGCGACCCGAGTCTCGACGACGCCGTCCGCCATGCCTTCGCCGGCGTTCTTGACGCTGGCGAGTCCGAAGCGGATCGCCCGCCGCCCGCCGGGAACCGGTTCCAGGGTGAAGTTGACACCGCTGTGGTTAACGTCCGGCGGCAGCACGGGGATGCCGAGGCGCACGCACTCCGCAAACGCCTCTGCCACGCGCTGCTGCCCGCCCGCCATCATCATCACGGCGGTCATGTACTCCTCGGCGTAGTTCGCTTTGAGATAGGCGGTCTGGTAGGCGATAGTGCCGTAGGAGACGGCGTGCGCCTTGTTGAAGGCGTAACCCGCGAACGGTTCGATGAGGTCAAATATCTCGCGGGCCTGTGCCTGCGTGTAGCCCTTATCCGCCGCGCCCTTGAGGAAGCGTTCCTCCTCCGCCTTCATTATGGAGCGCACCTTCTTACCCATCGCCTTGCGCATAACGTCCGCCTGACCGAGTGAGTACCCGGCGAACTGCTGAGCGATGAGCAACACCTGGTCCTGGTAGACGATGACGCCGTGGGTCTCGTCCAGGATTCCGGCCAGGTCCGCGTGGGGATGCCGTATCTCCTGGAGTCCGTGCTTCGCCTGGATGTACGTTGGGATGTGCTGCATCGGGCCGGGGCGGTAGAGCGCGACCATGGCGGCGAGGTCTTTGATAGAAGTGGGCTTCAGCTCCTGGACGTAGCGCGTCATTCCGCCCGACTCGAGCTGGAATACGCCGAACGTCTCGCCCGCCGCCAGCATATCGTAGGTCCTCTTGTCACCGTCCGGCAGCCTCGAGAGGTTGATCTCCTCACCACGCACCTCCCTGATTACGTCGCGAGCCTTCCCGAGGATCGTCAGGTTGGTGAGGCCCAGGAAGTCCATTTTGAGGAGGCCCAGCTCGGCGACATCCCACATCCCGAACTGTGTTGTCGGCAACGCGCTTTCGTCGCCGGATGACGGGCGCTGCAGCGGGATGAAGCCGACGAGGGGTTCCGGGGCGATCACCACACCGGCGGCGTGCGTGCTCGCGTGGCGGGCGACGCCCTCGAGTTCGCGCGCGGTGTCCACGAGCTTCGCGATCTGCGGGTCTGCCTCGTACAGCTGCTTGAACTCGGGGCCTTCTTCGAAGGCCTTCTCGATGGTCATGTTGCCGAACGAAGCGGGCATCACCGGCACGACCTTAGCGACCCGGTCCACGTCGGCGTAGGTCATGCCCAGGGCACGCCCGACGTCACGGATCGACGCCTTTGCACCCAGCGTGCCGAAGGTGATGATCTGCGCGACGCGGTCGTGGCCGTACTTCTGTGCGGCGTAGCGGATCATTTCGTCGCGGCGGGCTTCGTCGAAGTCCAGATCCACGTCCGGCATTTCGCGCCGCTCGACGTTCAGGAAGCGCTCGAAGACGAGTCTGTGCTCCAGCGGATCGATGTCGGTGACGCCGAGGCTGTAGAGGATGATGGAGGCAGCCGCCGAGCCGCGTACGGCCATCAAGATCCCTTGTTCGCGGGCATACTGCGCGAAATCGTCTACCACCAGAATGTAGTCGGCGAAACCGGTCTGCCGTACGACGTTGAGTTCGTACTCCAGGCGGCGGACGGCTTCCTCCGGCTCGCCCGGGTAGCGGCGCGCGAGACCCTCTCGGCACTGCCGCGCCAGGTGCTCGTCGGAGGTAACGCCGGGGGGTGTCTGGGCAGTAGGAATGCGCATCCTGCCGAACTCAAGGCTGAGGTCGCACATCTCCGCGATGCGCCAGCTGTTGTCGATCGCTTCCGGCTGGCCGGGGAATGCCGCGCGCATCTCGTCTTCTGATTTCAGGTAGTAGCAGCCGAACTCGCCGGCCATGCGCAGTCGCTTTTCGTCCTGGACCTGGGAGTTTGTACCGATGCAGAGGAGCACGTCCTGGAACGGCGCGTCTTCTCGCTTCACATAGTGCACGTCGTTCGTCGCCACGACCGGGAAACCCGTCTCCTTCGCGAGGCGGAGGAGGTCTTTGCTCAGTGATTCGTGCTCGTCGATCCCGTGCTCCTGGAGCTCGATGTAGAAGTCGCCGAACACGTCCTTGTAGTAGCGCGCGGCGTTGACCGCCTCGTCGAAGCGGCCGTCGGTGAGGCGGCGGGCGATCTCGCTGGTGGCGCAGCCGGAGAGCGCGATGATGCCCTCGTGGTGCTCTTCCAGCAACTCCCTGTCCATGCGCGGTTTGTAGTAATAGCCCTCCAGGTGCGCCCTGGTTGCGAGCTGAAGGAGGTTGCGGTAGCCGGCGTCATTCCTGGCGAGCAGCGTCATGTGGTACGGCTGTTTGTCCTGCGGCTCGCGAGAGTGGCGGGAGCCCTGCGCGACATACGCCTCGATGCCGATGATCGGCTTAATGGCGCGCGCCTTAGCCTCTTTGTAGAACTGGATCGCACCGTAGAGCACGCCGTGGTCGGTCAGCGCGATCGCCTCCTGTCCCAGCTCCTTGGCCTTGTCCATCAGCAGTGGGATGCGGGAGAGCCCGTCCAGAAGGGAGTACTCAGTGTGGTTGTGGAGGTGAGTGAACATCAGGCGCGGGGAGATAGGAGCAAGGAGCAAGAAGATAGGAGCAAGGGGGCAGGCCGGTCTGGAGCATGACCGACGGTCGCGGAGTCTTGATTGTTAAGACGTGTAAGCATTTAACCGAAATCCAATGGGGTTGTGAACGGCCCTATTATGCCACCGGCAGGGTCGGCCGGGGAGTACCCTTATGTTATTTTTTCGCGTGGATTTGTGGGAAGGGGGGAAGTGCCATAGAAAGCGTGCGGCGGGCCGGAGGGGACCGGCCCGCCGCTTACCCAAAGGGGTGCTTGGGGGGTGCGCGTTCGCCGGGATTTTGAGGGGGTGCTCCCGGCGTGTCGTAGTCTAGTTGAAGTGAGGCCTGCCTACCGGAAGGCGGGGATGACTTCCTCCCCGAACATGCGGATCGTGCGCATCACCTTGTCGTGCGGCATCCGCGCTACCTGTGCCAGTAAGATGAGCTGGTCTACGCCCGCGTCGGCGTACTTCTGGACGACGCGGCGGACTCGCTCGGGTGTACCGATGCACATCGTGTCGCTTTCGAACGCTTCCTGAAAGCGGTTGCCGTTGCTCTGCTTCAGCTGCTCCTCCGCCATCTGCGCGAGGGCGTTGTAGTACTGGTAGGACTGGGGGACGTTAGTCTTCTTTCCCCAGGGCACGAAGAGAATTCCGAGCGATTCCTGGAAAAACTCCGCGGCCGGACGCCCATACTCCAGAGCCTCCTCGTCACTGTCCGCGAGGCAGACGAAGCTGGTTGCGGCGAACTGATCGTTGACGAAGGACCCGACCGGGTCGGCATCCTTGAGGGCGTCGCGGTAGAGGCCGATGGAGGCTTCCAGCACTCCGGGCGCGATGAAGCCGAAGGAGAGGGCGCCAAGCCCCTTTGAGCCTGCGATCTTGAAGCTCTCCGGTTGCGTGCAGGCCATCCACATCGGCGGATGAGGCTTCTGGATGGGCTTCGGGAGCACCTGACGCGGCGGTACGACGAAGTAGTCGCCCTCCCAGGAGAACGTCTCGTTGGTCCACATCTTTGGGATCATCTTGATCGCTTCTTCCCACATCGGACGGGAGTCCGCGGGGTCGATCTCGAAGCCGCCCAGTTCTTGCTCTGTGATGGAGCGGCCGGTGCCGAGGTCGAAGCGGCCGTTGGATAGGATGTCCAGCGCGGCGGCCCTCTCGGCGACGCGAATCGGGTGGTTAAAGGGGCCGGGGAGCAGCGCTACGCCCTGGCCGATGCGGACGTTCTTCGTCCGCTGGCTGACGGCGCCCAGGAACACCTCTGGCGCAGACGAGTGGCTGTACTCTACCAGGAAGTGGTGTTCCACCTCCCATATGTAGTCGAAGCCTATCTGGTCGGCGAGCTCTATCTGCTCCAGCGCCTCGTGGTAGATCTTGTGCTCCTGGTTCTCGGCCCAGGGCTTCTGCATCTGGAGTTCGTAGATGAT
>CAZLDI010000019.1:0-52671 GCA_964558415.1 uncultured Dehalococcoidia bacterium | reverse complement strand
GGCCCAGGACGCCGCCCTCTCAAGGCGGAGATCACGGGTTCGAATCCCGTATGCGCCACCAAATGAGATTCGGCGCCGGGCGGTTGGCACCGTCCGGCGTTTCGTTTACGAGAGGACCTTGTCGCTTGTTGGATCGGCGAGGAGCCGGGCGAGGACCCGATACGCGCGCGGGTTATAGACAAGGCCGATGTGGGTGCCTCCCACCTCGTGGTTGAGACGGGCATCGGGCTCCTGAGCGTCGTGCCAGTCCACCACGCCATCCGCGCGGGTGTAGACGGCGCCGTGGTGGACATCCTCGGGGAGCGGCTTCAAGATGTTGCGCTGGAAGCCGCACTGGCAACGGCTGGTCAGGCAGTCGCCGTTGTGTGCGGTGAGCATGGACATGGCGGCAAGCATCATACTGGCGGTGGCGACAAGCGCAGGGTGGGCGTGTACAGCCTGTAATGGGCTGCCGAGGTGAATGAGCTGGTGCACGAGGTCGGGCCGCTGCTGGCAGAGGTTGCGGGCGATCATACCGCCGAGGCTGTGGCCGACGATCCGGACAGGCTTGCCGGTTTCCAAGCGGGCGCGGGTGACTGTATGCTGCAAGCGCTGGGTTAGGTGCCCGGCACACTCCGCGTTTACACCGATCCCGGACATGTAAGGACGGTATCCAATCCTGCCAAGCCACAGGTAAAGTTCGTAGAGATAGACGTCAGTCCCCATGAATCCGGGCACAAGCACGACTGGACTACCGTCACCGCGAGGCACCCCCAGGCCGTAATAGGTGGGCGACATGCGCAGGGCCATCCAATCGATGGGCCAGAGGCCTTCTTTCCAGATGGGGGGTATCTTGGTCTGCAAATCGGCGGGCGGCAAGGTCTCCACTCTGGGCGCTATCGTTCGACGAGCCATAGGTGTTTTGAATCTCCTGAATAGAGAGATGAGAAACACGGATAACGTGTTGCATAAGCGGTCACAGGCGATTACGGACTGTGTGCCTATGACGCACTGGCACTGTGCTCGCGGTTGCGCCGGGGTTTGACGACCCCCGGTTACAAGACCCCAGTCCCCCCGTTGATGTCCGCAGGGTGTATCACCCAGGGGCGTCTCGCGAGCGCTGTGGTATATTTTGCCCGCGAGGTGACAGATTGGCTACGCTGACAGGCCGCTACGCGATGCTGGAGCAGCTCCTGGCCGAGGGGGTGACCTACGTCTTCGGCAACCCCGGCACTACGGAGCAGGGGTTCATGGACGCGCTTCAGGACTACCCACAGTTGAAGTACATCCTGGCGCTCCAGGAGAGCATCGCTGTTGGTGTGGCAGACGGCTACGCGCGAGCCGTAGGACGGCCGGCGTTTCTGCAACTCCACATCATGCCCGGGCTCGGAAACGCGCTCGGCATGCTCTACAACTCGTATCGCACGCGAACGCCGCTCGTGATCTACGCGGGGCAGCACCCCCAGCGCGGAGGGTCACAAGAGCCGATCCTTGCCGGCGACCTCGTTCGGCTCGCGGAGCCGCTCACCAAATGGGCGGTCGAGGCGCAGGACGCGGCGGAGATACCGGTCCTCCTGAGGCGAGCCTTCAAGGTGGCAATGGACGCGCCGAGGGGCCCTGTGTTCCTGTCGGTGCCGACGAATGTTATGGACGAGGAGGCCGACGTACAGATCGCGCCCTCGCCCCGCATCGAAACGAGGAGCAGACCTGAAGCCGCCACGGTCGAACGCATCGCTCGGCTCCTTCTGGAGGCGCACACTCCTGTGATCATCTGCGGCGACGGTGTGGCGGAGAGCGGGGGTCAGGCCGAGCTGGTGCAGCTCGCCGAGACGCTGGGCGCGCGCGTCCACTCGTCGTTTGCCGCAGAGCTTCCGTTCCCGTCCCAGCATCCACTTTACGCCGGATTGCTCAACGTCGTGTCCGCGGCTGGGCTCAAGGGACAGCTCGCGACGGCAGACGTCGTATTCGCTGTGGGAACGCCTGTGTTGCCGCTCCTGTTCCCTCTTGACGAATCGCCGTTTCCCGAAGGGTGCAAGTTGGTCCACATTGACTTGAACGCCTGGGAGATCGGCAAGAACTGGTCGGTTGACGTCGGCGTCGTCGCGGACCCGCGCCTGACGATGGCAGAGATCACGGCGACACTAAAGGAATTGATGACCGCGGAGCAGCGCCTCGCGGCGGTGGCTCGCGGCGACAATGTGCAGACGTCGGCCGGGCAACTGATGCAGGCGCTGGAGAGCGCCGCACGGGCGCGCTGGGACAGCGTCCCGATCAGCGCCGGCCGGATGATGAGTGAGGTGGCGGACGCGATGCTGCCCGGAACCATCCTATTCGACGAATCAGTGACATCTGGCGGGTACTTGATGCGCTATCTACGATTTGCGGAGACGGGCGCCCACTACCGGGCGGCCGGGGGCGGCCTGGGGCCGGGGATGCCGAACCCGATAGGCATCAAGCTGGCGCGTCCGGAGCGGCCCGTGCTTTCGATAAGCGGGGATGGTGCGGCGCTGTATACGATTCAGGCGCTCTGGACCGCCGCGCATCACAAGGTCCCTGTGACCTGGGTCATTGCGAACAACCAGAGCTATCGGATCCTCAAGCTGAACATGCTTGAGTACCTGGGTGAGGGTGCGGCCGGACGCAGGTTCGTGGAGATGGACATGACAGACCCGCCGCTGGACTTTGCCAGGATCGCGGCTTCATTCGGTGTCAAAGGGGTGCGTGTCGAGCATCCCGATGAAGTCGGAGAAGCCGTGCGCGAAGCTCAAAACTCCGAAGAGCCGAGATTGATCGACGTCGCTATCGAAGGAGACGTGCGGTCGCGGTGGCTGTGAAGCACAGCAGGAGATAGCCGGACATGAAGGAGACGAAGGCAGCGTATCGGGTGGCTTTCGACGACTGGCTGGCCAAGGTGATGGAACTGCACAAGGTACTGCTGCACGGGGAGCGGTTGCCGCCACCACAGTTGAAGGGACTACTGAACCGGGAAGCGCGCGCGAAGGAGACGTATGATGCGGCGAGGCGCAAGCTTCTGGGACTCTCCGACTGAGGAGGCCGCCAACGCGATGAAACCTTCCCGTATCTACGCGCTACGCACCCGCGTTGTACGGGTAGGTGATGGGCGCAGCTGTATGGGCGATCGGATTGGCTAAGTCCCTGGAGAAGCCGGGGGGCGTGCGCGTGGAAAGCGATACCGGCGCAGGCGAACGCGCCTCTGAGTTTCAGGCTGAGCGGCAACTCGTAGAGCGAGCCCAGGCGTACGAAGAGGCCGCCATTCAGGCGCTCTATGAGACTTACTACCCGAAGGTTTACAACTACGCCTTCCTCCAGTTAGGCGACGTGCAGGCCGCCGAGGACCTGGCGTCCGACGTGATGCTCAAGATGATCGAGTCCATACGGAAATACCAGTTTCGTGGGTTGCCCTTCGGCGCCTGGGTTTTCCGTATCGCCCGCAACCGGCTGATCGATCTACACCGGCGGCGCCGGCGACGGGGCGAGGTGGACCTGAGCGAGACGCTCGCGAGCACACTGGCCAGCCCGCAAGCGATGGCAGAGCGCGCGCTGGAGCGAGGGCAAATTCACGTGGCACTTAAGCATTTGACGGACGAGCAGCGTCAGGTGATCGTGCTGAAGTTCATTCAAGGGTTCGACAACGCTTCAGTGGGCCGGATAATGGACCGCAGCGAGGGCGCGATAAAGTCCCTTCAGCACCGGGCGCTGGGATCGTTGCGACGAGTCCTTTACCAGGAGTCCTGGCGGCGATGAGAATTCGGAGCTTCAACAGCATCCTCGACGAGTGTCTGTGGGCGATCAAACAAGGCGCGAGCGTGGAGGAATGTTTAAGTCGCTACCCTAAGTACGCAGAGCAATTGCGACCATTGCTGGTGCTTGCGAACAAGGTGACAGTCGCACCTCCGATAACGCCCCGCCCCTGGGCACACGCGAACGCGTGGAACCGCGTCCGACAGCGCGCAGAGGACCTGAGGACGGGCAGGAGCAGAGTAAGCGGTAGCAGGGCAGGCAGCGGATACATAGGTTGGTTGAGGCCTGTGGCGATCGCCCTCGCCCTGGTGTTCGCGATGGGCGCTGCTGGGGGAGGGGCCGCCCTGGCCTCCCAGGACGCCCTGCCGGATAGCCCTCTTTATCGCGTGAAGTTGGCGACCGAAGACGTTCAGGTCTTCCTCACGTTCGACGAAGTCTCGAAGGCAGACGCGTTGATCGATCAGTCCAACGAGCGCGTGGACGAGATGTTCGCGATGACGGGGAACGGCAAGGACGTTCCCCCCAGCGTCCTCTCCACGCTGAACAGTCGAATAGACCGCGCCACGCGGATCCTGGAGGAACACCCTGAAGCCACCGAAACACAGGCCCGCCTGCAGAACATCTCCGGTAGCCACGAGGATGACCTCGTCACGCTATGGGGCGACATCGAGGACGCAGCGAGGGAGGACTATCTGAGCGCCGTCGCGACTGTGCACAATGCGCGGCTGCCCGGGGCGGGGGAGTTTGTGTCACTGCGCCCCGAGGATCTCTCGAATGGCATCCTCACAATTGAGGGCATCGCCCGGCAGCTGAATCCCGGCGTGTGGAGCGTGGGCGGAGTGGAAGTCCACGTGGACGAATCTACGATCGGCGGTCGGGAACTGCGCCCCGGCACGTCCGCCGCGTTCGTGATCGCGCGCAGCGCCAGCGGCCGCCTGCGGGCGCTGAGCCTCTCGCCGTCCCAACTTGGTCAGCCCCCGTCTGGCGCGGCCGTGCTTGGCGAAATAGAGGCGATCAGCGACGACGGGGTGACCGTTGCGGGCCAGTTCATTTCGTTCGACAGTAAGACACTAAAGAAGGGAAAGCTAAAGGTCGGTCAAAGAGTACAAATGCGAGTCAGCGCCAGCGGGTCCGGCGTGGTGGCAGCCAGAGTCGAGCTTGTTGGGGACGACGACCCGGTTGTAGGCAGCGACGGGACGTTCTGGTTTGAAGGGGCGATTGACGGGGACGTTACGGGTACGGACGCGTGGCTGATCGGCGGGCTGAGGTTCGCGATCACGCCCAACACACAATTCGACCTGCAAGATGGTAACGCGCAGTCCGGTGTGAGGGCGCTGGTGGAGGCTTCTACAGAGAACGGTGCGCCGCGGGCGCACAGCATAGCGGTAATAGGCGGCGAAACGGCGAACGAGTCAGTGTTCATGGTTGGGACGTTTCAGCAGTCGCGTGACGGCTTGTGGACGATCAGCGGCCTACAGATGGCCGCGCCGGAACGGGATGCCGAGCCCGAGGCGGGAAGCGTGTTGGCGATCGAGGCGACACGCGGGGCCAACGGCGAACTGTCGGCCGTTGAGGCCACGCTGGTACAGGGTCCGAACGATGGCGAACTAACCCGCTGGCTCGGTACCATCATCGCCATCGAAGGAAGCCGGTGGACGATGGAGCTCGGAGATGTCCGCGTGGACTCCAGCGCAGACGTCTCCGGCGTGGCCGTCGCCGGAGATCGGGCGCTGGTCTGGGTGCGATCGAGCACTAACGGCACGCTTGAGGCAACGTACGCGCGAGTGTTCGCTCAAGTGTCCGCGCCAACGCCCGATGACCTATAAGATCCCCGGCTGCCGTCGTCCAGTTTGCCGCCCTTCTCCCCGTGGCCTAGAATCGTTTCTGGACGCCCCCGTCGTCTAGGGGACCAGGACGCCACCCTTTCAAGGTGGAGATCGCGGGTTCGAATCCCGCCGGGGGCACCAGTCACCACCCCGTCCCTGCGTTCAGAACACGGAGGAGGCCCGATGCCCGATTTCTCTGACATCCTGTATGAGAAGCACGTACGCGTACGAGGTGCCGCGCGAATCACTATCAACCGTCCGGACGTGATGAACGCGTTCACCGGCCACACTCTGGCAGAAATGAAGCAGCGGTTGAGGACGCCGGTGCGGACGCTGACGTCGGCGTTATCGTGATCACGGGCGCCGGCGACCGCTCCTTCTGCGCCGGGGGCGACGTACGTTGGCTCCAGGAAGTCCAGCGTGAGGGATCCGAGGATGCGGCCCCCGCGGACCCACACGCCGGAATCGAGGACTGCCTAAAGCCGGTGATCGCGCGGGTTAACGGGTACTCCGTGGGCGGTGGCAATCATCTCGCGTACTTTGCGGACTTTACGATAGCGTCGGAGCGCGCGACGTTCGCGCAGGTGGGGCCGCGGGTGGGGAGTCCGGCGTCTGGGCACTACGTGGCGTACCTGACGCACGTCGTCGGGGCGAAGAAGGCTAAGGAGATCTGGATGCTGTGCCGCCGCTACTCCGCGCAGGAGGCGCTGGAGATGGGGTTGGTGAACGCAGTGGTCCCGCACGAGAAGCTGGACGAAGAAGTGGACCGCTGGAGCGAGGAACTGATGCAGAAGAGCCCCAGCTGTCTCAAGATCCTGAAAGCCTCGTTCCGCACGGTCCATCAACCGCTGCGAGAGGCGTCGCGCCGTAACTGGGTGGCGGAGATCGCGCCGGAGTTCTATCGCAGCGGCGAGGCGGACGAGGGAAAGAACGCCTTCCTGGAGCGCCGGGAGCCGGACTTTTCGCGATATCCGCGGTAAGCAGCGCCACGAATGGGGCGCTGCCTTGCCCGCACGCCCGCGTACGTTGTCCCTATCTTAGCCCTCTGTTAGACTCAGCCGACGGAGGGTTAGTGAAATATGGAACTAGTATGGCTGATTCCGGTCGCGGGACTAGCGGCCGCGTTCTACGCCGCGTTCCTGGCGTGGGATGTGTTGCGGCGGGACGCGGGCACCGAGGCGATGCAGGACGTGGGCGCGATGATCTTCGAGGGTGCGATGGCGTTCCTGAGGCGGCAGTACGGCACGATTGCCATACTGGCGGTGGCGACCGCCGTTGTGATCGGGGTGGTCGTAGGCGCGGTCTCGGACGGCGTCAAGGATATCCTGCTGGATGATACCGGCGGCGACATCGCGATTACGTACAGCCCGACGGCGGTAATTGACCAGTGGGAAGAGGGATTGCTAACAGGCATCGCCTTCCTGGTTGGGGCGGCCGCTTCCGCGCTGGCCGGTTTCATCGGGATGTACATCTCCGTGCGGTCGAACACGCGTACCGCCGCGGCCGCGACACGCAGTCTGAAAGAGGCGATCACAGTAGCGCTGCGTGGCGGCGCCGTCTCCGGTTTCCTGGTGGTAGCGCTCAGCCTCCTGGGTGTTTCCACGATCTTCTTCATATACAGCGAGGTACTGGGCAACCCTGATGCGCTAGCGCCCTTCCTGATCGTGGGCTTCGGCTTCGGAGCAAGTTTCGTGGCACTGTTCGCACAGCTCGGCGGCGGCATCTACACCAAAGCGGCGGACGTAGGGGCCGACCTCGTCGGCAAGGTGGAGGCGGGGATTCCGGAAGACGACCCGCGCAACGCTGCCGTCGTGGCTGACCTTGTGGGCGACAACGTGGGCGACTGCGCCGGTCGCGGCGCCGATTTGTTCGAATCGATGTCGGCGGAAAACATCGGAGCGATGATCCTCGGCGTTGCGATCTACACCGTGACGCAGGACGTGGAGTGGATCATCTTCCCGCTGGTGCTGCGGTCATTCGGGATTCTGGCGACGATCTGCGGTCTGGTGTCCGTTCCGTTTTTCGCGAGGGACGACGGGAAGCAGGACCCGATGACGCCGCTTAACTACGGCTATTTCCTGGTTTCGGCACTATCGGTGGTCGGGCTGTTCATCGCGACGAAGGTGATGCTGGGAGATGAGTGGTACTGGTTCTTCCTCTGCGGGCTCGTCGGCATCGCCACCGGCATCGCGTTTGTGTATATCACTCAGTACTACACATCAGGCGCCTGGCGGCCGGTGCGGGACATTGCGGACGCCTCTCGGACGGGCCCGGCTACGAACATCATCATCGGGACCGCTGTGGGCATGGAGACCACGGCCGCGACCGCAATCACCATCGCCATCGCCCTCGTCGCGTCGTTCGTACTCGGCTCGGAGGCGGACATTCCGGGCGTCGGCGGCTTCACGACCGGCGTCTTCGGGACGGCGGTGGCAACGATGGGCATGCTGATGTCCGCGGCCTACATCCTGGCGATGGACACATTCGGGCCGATCACAGACAACGCCGGCGGCATCACACAGTTCTCCGGCGCCCCCGAGAGCGCGCGCCACATCACCGATGCGCTGGACTCCGTAGGGAACACCACAAAGGCGCTGACCAAGGGCTACGCAGTCGCGTCGGCGGGCCTGGCGGCGTTCCTGCTGTTCAGCGCGTTTCTGGACAAGATCAAGGAGCGCGTGAACATCCCGCTAAACGAGGAGTTGCCCATCGACCTCTCGAGCGTAGACGTCTTCGCGGGCGGTCTGCTTGGAGTGATGCTGGTGTTCCTGTTCTCTTCGTTCGCGATTCGCGCTGTCGGCAACGCCGCCGGGGCGATCATCGAGGAGGTGCGGCGCCAGTTTCGGGAAGACCCGGGGATCCTGGCTGGCACCTCGCGGCCCGACTACGGAAACGCGGTCGATATCACTGCGCGCGCGGCCCTGCGCGAGATGATTGCCCCCGGCCTGCTCGCCGTCGGCATGCCAATCGCGGTTGGGTTGATCTTCCGCTTTGCGCGTGACGAGGAGCTGGTCGTGGGCGGTCAGACGATCGAAGACCCGTCCGGATGGCTGGCGGTGGCCGGCATGGTGATGGTGGGTACGATCGGCGGCATCATCCTGGCGACGTTCTTCAATAACGTCGGCGGTGCGTGGGACAACGCCAAGAAGTACATCGAGGCGGGCAATCTGAAGGACGGGGACACCGTCCTGGGCAAGGGGACAGACGCGCACAAGGCGGCAGTAGTGGGCGACACCGTGGGGGACCCGTTCAAGGACACGGCGGGCCCGTCGCTGCATGTACTGATCAAATTGCTCAGCACGATCACTCTGGTGATGGCGCCGCTGTTTGTTCCTTAGGGTGTGCCGGTAGTCAGACGCCCGTCTTTTTTTGGTTCTGACTAGGTCTTTTCGAAGCGCTCGACCGGCAGGACGAACACGATTGCGCCGCCGACGCGGACTTCCACTGGTGCAGTCGGGAAGAGGCTTCCCGGGAAGGGCAGCGATTGCGCCGGAACGACCTCCGTGCGCGCTCGGCACTCGGTGTTGATGATCGCGAGGACGCGGTCGACTTCATCCCCGGCGACGCCGGTGAGGATGGTGGCGCTGCCACGCCGCAGGAAGCCGCCGGTGCTGCTGACCTTCGTCGCGGGATAACCGCGCTCGACGAGTATCTTGATCAGTGCGTCGGCCTCGGGCTCGGAGGTAATGACGACGACGAGTTTCTGATCCAAGGCAGGCATTGGCCGCATCGTAGCACGCCGCCTGCGCGGCGGGTCAAACGCGAGGGGGTGACCGACATAGCCAGGAACTCACTGCGCCCACCACCGCTCCGCAGAGTAGGCCAGCGCTCCTCCGACGACGCCGCCAAATAGGAGGTCTCCAAGGAACGAATCATCTCCCGATGGGTCATCTGCAGGCACACGGTCGCCCACTGAGGCAAGGAACGGCAGGTACAGTCCATACACCAGACCCACGCCCACCAGGATCCAATAGCTGAGCCCGACAAACCCGCCTTCAACGGCCGAAACGGCGGCCTGCTCAGAGCCAACGCCCCCCAGGCCACCGCTGCCCCTGAACCAGCCCCAAGAAATACTGCCCACCCGCTGAATCTCTTCATACCGATCAGTCCCCATAAACGGGGTGCGAGCTACACCTGGGGCCCGAGTACGCCCTTGCTCCGCCAAACATAGGAGGGAAGCCACCGGCGCCGGAGATAAAGGCGGCAAGATCCGACGTGTTGATCCAGTCCGTGCCGAAGGGTGTGCCGGGGACTACATCCCACCTGCGGTCGAAACCCGCCACCCCCGGCCGCGAGTTCAGCCGTCGCACAGGCGCGACGTAAGAGCCAACGTCTTCGATGTTGGCTCGGTCAGCGCTGAGTGGGCTGCCAACCACATCAGCAGGCCAGCCGCCGCTGGGCGCAGGAACGCCGCCCACCGCACAGCGACTGAGTGGGTCCGTACCGATGTGTATCTCCGCCTCGTCCCCGTAGCCGTCCCCGTCGGTGTCCGTCGGGTTCAGTGTGACGCCCGCCGGCGAGCAGTCCCACGCCGTCCCCGCGTCGGGCCCGTCCGTGTCCAGCAGGTCGATCAGCGTGTCGCCGTCGTTGTCGATCCCGTCGTTGCACACCTGCAGCGGCTCTCGCACCGGCGGGTTCGCGCCCGACCCGGCGTGCGCGACCGAAAAGGCCCGGAACAGCGCGTAGTGCTCCGGCGTCTTGCTCGCGTTGTTGTCGTCCGGGTCGTCCAGCGGGTCCGTCGACGCGACGTTGCAGAAGCCGTCCCCGTCTGCGTCCGTGCCGCCGATGCACTTCGCGATGATCTTCCACACCGTATGGAAGTGCCCGTTCGCGACCCGGGCGCTCGACGGACAGCCGTCGTTCACGTACCCGTCCGCGTCGTCGTCAGTGCGGTTCAGGCAACCCGCCTCCCTACCGCCCGCTCCCGCACAACCGTCATTCACGCGCAGGTCGTCGGCATTATCATCGTTAAGGGCATTGAGGCATTGGTCACCGCTCTCGACGATTGATCCCGCCTGCGGGCAACCGTCGTTGGCCAGCCCATCAAAGTCATCGTCAAACTGATTGTCGCACTGGCTTAGGGTCTCGCCCGCCACAACGCCTACGATTGGGCAGCCATCGTTCACCAGACCATCGCTGTCGTCGTCGAGTGAGGAGCCGCACGCCGTTTCCCCGGAGTCGCAGGCGTCGCCCATTGCGTCCGGGCGCCATCCCCCACGGGGTGATGCGACCGCATGGGTCTGCCAGCGCTCTGCTTCCGCCTGATCGTTGTTGGGCACGGTTGGACAGTTGTCCACCTGATTGCTCCACTCGATCCCTCCCGCAACAATCTCGTCACCGTCCTGGTTGAAGTCGCCCTCTGTCGGGCCCAGATCGCACGCGCTGTCAAGCATGTCGCCATCGGGCCCGCCGGTCACCCTGGCATTCTCTATATTGACCTCGTACGGGCACGAGTCAAGCGGGTTTTCTACACCGTCGCCATCGAGGTCACGGTGACTCTGCTGAAACCAACCCAGGTAGTGCGTACCCGGCATCACCGGGTTGGTGTAGCGGACGCATCCAGATTCGTCGGGAGGCGCGCACGGACCGATTCCAGAATCTACCACGCGAAGGCAACTTCCCCCGATGTCGAGATTAATGCACCTGTTGCTCCCACCCGGCGCGTCGTCGTTTGGGCAAGCGCCTCCCGTGCACGGATTGTCCCGCGTTTTCCCCAACAGTAGGATACTGCTATCAATCGGCGTACATGTCTCCGTTACGAGGCTGGGCGCTACGAGGCGGTAAGTAGGCTCGTCGATTACGACCAGAACAGGGTAGCCGAGCGAGGGCGCCGAGAGGTCGCTCAAGGTGTGAGGCGGACTGAACGATGCCAGCGAGCCCGGCTCCAGGACAACCAGCTGAAAGAGCGAGGCCTGGCTGGTGATCTCCGCACTGCCGCTATACCGGGCGAGGGGGCGTATCGGCTCGATGGACCCGTACCAGTCTGCGTAGGAGGCACCCGGGTTCTCCGCGACGCCGTCGACGGTATCGAAGTAATCGCCATCGCCGTTGATGTCACCCACCAGATCGGGGTCCAGGAGGTCGTTGAGGAACTCCGGATACCTGTTGACGTGATTCGGTAACCCGTCCATGGGATAACCGTCGTCGCGGAAGTAGTACAACGGGCCTTCATATCCGCCATAGTAGGAGCCCAGCAGGTTGTAGAGGTGATTGTTTGTGGACGCATTCATCAGAGGGTACCGCAGCGAAAGGTGCAGGTTGCAGGGGTTGTTGAGAATGCTGAAGCCCGCCTGCGGTAGCACGGCCCTGCCAACCACCGCCCCGAGCGGCAAGTCTCCCACTCCGGGGCACCCGTCATTGACGTAGCCGTCACCGTCATCGTCGGTCACATCGTCGCACTCAAGGGCTTCAGCCTCGATCCCGCCGAAACCACCGGGGTAACACCCGTCATTCACGAACCCGTCGCCGTCGTCATCAAGGTCATCTTCGCAGTCAACGCCCGATTCCGGGTCGCCCACGGCCGGACAACCATCGTTGACCTTGAGGCCTCCGCCAGCCAGATCATCGCGGGGATCCTCGTTCTCGCTATTGGTGCACCATGAGGAGAGCTCCGGAGTAACGGAACCAACGCCCCCGGGGAAGCACCCGTCGTTGACTCTGCCGTCGCCGTCGTTGTCCACGGTATCGACACAGCTTGATTCCGGAGGCCCGACCGCGGGGCAGCCGTCGTTGACGATATCCGGATCGTCGTAATAGTCGTCGTCATACTTGTCGTCGCACTGGTCGGACTCGAGGTCGTATCCCTCGGGCGGGCATCCATCATTGACGGAGCCATCCGCGTCGTTGTCGATCGAGTCGTAACAGAGGGCGTTTGTTTCGGGGCCGGGAATGAAAGATCCCTGGGGGAGGAAGCCGACTATTGTACTGGGTGTGAGCTGATTGGCCGGGAAGTTCATCCGAATCGTAAGATCCGCGTTCTCGCCCGGCGACAGGCCTTCGTTAACGCACGGAACAGACAGCGTTTCTCCGCCAAAGGCGCAGAGGCTCGCGGAGGTTGACGGTGTGAAGACACCGCCGTGGCCACCAGTGCCAGTCGGTCCGCTGAGGGCGGCCGCGGCCAGCAACATCACCGCTAACATGGTCAACTGGCGCAAATGTCGCATCGTCGAGCCGGAGTCGAGATATGCGGGCAACTCCAGTGTAGACGTGCGGGCGCGCGTGTCAAGTTCTGAAATTCCTTTGTCCCCGCCTGCCACCACTGACATCTCGCGCTCGGGGATGCGTTCCTCACCATGTTACGCTTTGGACACGGGCGTCTGAAGCGTCATACGCCCCCGGGAGAGTACAGATTGAACGTCCCTGCCGCTTATCGTTGAGCGTCACGCAATCAAACGGCCCGCGCCCCAACATGCCCGTCCCAAACGCGCACGGGCCGCGGGCGACCTGGAAAACGCGAAAACCCCTGACGCCCAATCAAACACCCCGCGTATCTCCAGCCGGCCAATCAAACGCCAGATACGAGATCAGCATTGATTGAGCGTCCCCGTGCCCCGTGTCCCGTGTCCCCTGTCCCTTTGACCACGGGCCTCACGTGGCGATAAGCTGTGGGCAGGGCGACCGCATGGTCGCCCGTACGTTTTCGGGTGGCAACAGGATGAGCGAAAAACACACCTCGCCGGCGAGCTCACAGGGGATGGAGACGTTCGTCTCCCTCTGCAAGCGGCGGGGCTTCGTCTTCCAGTCCAGCGAGATCTACGGCGGCATCGGCGGCTTCTGGGACTACGGCCCGCTGGGCGTGGAGATGAAGAACAACATCAAGCGCGCCTGGTGGAAATCGATGGTCCAGGACCGCGACGACGTCGTTGGTATCGAGACCTCCATCATCATGAACCCGCGCGTCTGGCAGGCCAGCGGCCACGTCGACACGTTTACGGACCCGATGTCGGACTGTAAGGACTGCAAGAAGCGCTGGCGCACCAGTGACCTCGCGCCGAACGAAGCCGGCGGGCTACGCTGCCCGGAGTGCGGCGGCGAGCTGACGGACTCGCGGATGTTCAACCTGATGTTCAAGTCGTTCGTGGGCCCCGTCGCCGACGAGGCGTCCGTCGTGTACCTGCGGCCGGAGACGGCGCAAGGCATGTTCGTCAACTTCGACAACGTGCTCACGACGACGCGGCGTAAGCTGCCGTTCGGCATCGCTCAGATCGGCCGCTCCTTCCGCAACGAGATCACGCCCGGCAATTTCATCTTCCGCGACCGCGAGTTCGAGCAGATGGAGATGGAGTTCTTCGTAATGCCCGGCACGGACGAAGAGTGGCATGAGCGCTGGATCCAGGACCGCTTTGACTGGTGGACGGGGCTGGGCGTGCGCAAGGAGATGCTGCGACTGCGCGAGCACGAGAAAGAAGAGCTGTCCCACTACTCCAAGCGGACGGCGGACATCGAGTACGACTTCCCGTTCGCCGGCTTCTCGGAGGTCGAGGGGATCGCCAACCGAACGGACTTTGACCTGAAACAGCACGAGCAGTTCGCCGGGCGGACGCTGCGCTACTTCGACGAAGCCAGCAACCAACAGGTCTTACCGTACGTCATCGAGCCCGCGATGGGCGTCGACCGCTGCTTCCTTACGCTATTGATCGACGCCTACGCTGAGGAGGAGGTACGCGACGAGAAGCGCGTGGTACTGCGGTTGAAGTCGGAGCTGGCGCCGGTGAAGGTGGCGATACTTCCGCTATCGCGCAACGAGAAGCTGACCCCGACCGCCCGCAGGATCTGGGATCTGCTACGCCCGCAGTTCATGACGCAATTCGATGACGCGCAGAGCATCGGGCGACGCTATCGACGACAGGATGAGATCGGCACGCCATACTGCGTGACGGTCGACTTCGAGACGCTGGACGACGAGGCGGTGACGATCCGCGACAGGGACGAGATGACGCAGGTGCGCGTGCCGGTCGCGAACCTGGTGGCCGTGTTGCGCGAGAAGCTGGGCGACTGTTAACGAGTAGCAACGTCGAAGGCGGCCCAATGGGCCGCCTTCGAGCGTAGAATCGGTACCTATTTAAGCCGGCTTCAGGGCGTTAACCTTGGCGCGGGCGTCGTCCTTGTCTTTGAACCAGATGGCGTCGATCTCGGTGTAGGGCTTCTGGGCGTCTGGAACGTCGTCCTCGGCAAAGATGGCTGTGACGGGGCAGACGGGCTCGCAGGCGCCGCAGTCAATGCACTCGTCGGGGTCAATGTAGAGCTTGCGGTCGAGGCCCTCTTCGTAGTGGATACAGTCCACCGGGCAGACCTCGACGCAGGACTTATCCAGGACGTCGATGCAAGGGTCGGTGATTACGTAGGTCATTTAGGCAGTTCTCCTCGCGGCTGTATACGAAGTATCCACTGTGTTAACTGTGTATTTAGCCTATCCATTGCAAGGTTAACGCGGCAGGGGAATTCAGTCAAGGGCGGCTATCTCCGCCGTCACCGCCTCCAGAACTGCCAGCGCTTCTTGCGCAATCTGGCCGTCTCTTCCGCTTGCAGCTTCTCCTCCACGACGAGCTCGCGGGCGCGAGCGGACGGGAGCTCGCGCCGGAGGACGAGACAGTCCGCCGCGAGTTGCGAAGCGTAGCCCGGATCGCCAGCGATCGCGGGGAAGAGCGCGCGCAGGCGGTCGTCGAAGCCGACTGCAGTTGAGCGAGGGCGCGGGCTGGCGCCGGACATCGAATCGAACACGGAATACATCTTGAGTTCGCTGATTACGGACGAGATCGCGGTCGACAGGAGGACCGCCTGCAGGGGACGGACATCGAAGTGTGCGGTCTCCGCTTCAAGCTGCTGATCGACGACTGGAAGCAGCTCGCGGAGGCCGTGCTCGTAGTCGGTGAGCGTGTTGGGGTCGATTTCGGAACCAGGGCGGGCGAGGTGGTATGAGACAGCGAGGGTGACGAGCCGTGCCTGGTGCTGGGGCAGCCGGAGGGTGAAGCGGGTCATTCCCGTATCTTGGCGCCCTTCTCGAGGTTGTGCCTTGCACAGAGGATCCGGACGTTATCAATCGTGATGCTTGACCCCCCTTTTGAGAACGGTAGGTCATGGTCGAAATGGAGATTGTCGGTCGCGTTGCACAGGACGCACCGACCCTTATCGCGTTTGAACACCGCTTGTTTTATCTCGCCCGGGATTATTCGGCGGGCACTTGCGCCAATCCGCCTGTGTCCGCCAACCGCCTCTTCGTCTGCGATGAGCATGTGGAACTTGAAGACCTTCCGGACGCCCGACAAGCGGTATTCATACCGAGCCAACTCGAACAGGCCTTTATCGGACCAAATCCCCGGCTGAAGCTTCTCGTAGACCCTCACGAGCGCTTTCAGAGGAGTTGTGCGCTCAGTCGCTAGTGCGAATTTCTTATTCTCGGTCGCCGCTCCTGAAGCGTTGATCCAGGGTTGGTCTACTATCTTGGGATCGATGCCCCCAGTTCTGGGTTGATCGTGACCCTCATAGATCAACTCGCTGCCGTCGCTCGACATCTCGTCCTCGTACGGAGCATTCCGCCGACGAGACATCAGCACGATCGAGATGCTGGGAGGATCAGAGTAATTCATTCCGCGCTGCAGCGACATGTGCTCTCGATGACACATCTCAAAGTAAGTGAGTATCTCGTCTCGCGCCAAGAGTGCCTTACCTAGTCTGCCACTGCCACCTGTTCCCGAACGGTGTGGCGGGCGAGCACCTCCCGCAGGTATCGGCCTGTCGCGCTGGAGTCCGAAGCAGCAACGGACTCGGGGGAGCCCTCGGCGACGATGTAGCCGCCGCGATCGCCGCCCTGGGGACCTAGGTCGATGATGTGGTCGGCCTGCTTCACGACGTCCATATGGTGCTCGATGACCAGCACAGTGTTGCCGGCATCGACGAGGCGGTGGAGGATGCGGAGGAGCGCGTTTACGTCTTCAAAGGAGAGGCCGGTCGTTGGCTCGTCGAGGATGTACAGGGTGCGGCCAGTGGCGCGGCGCGAGAGCTCTGTCGCCAGCTTGACGCGTTGCGCCTCGCCGCCGGACAAGGTTGTCGCCGGCTGGCCGAGCTTGATGTAACCGAGACCGACGTCGCGCAGCGTCTCGAACTTGCCGCGGACGCGAGGGAACGCCTGGAAGAACTCGACCGCCTGCTCGACGGTCATATCCAGCACCTCGGCGATGTTCTGCCCGCGGAACAGTATCTCCAGGGCTTCGCGGTTGTAGCGGGCGCCATGGCAGACCTCGCAGGGCACCTCCACGTCCGGGAGGAACTGCATCTCGATCTGGATATAGCCTTCGCCCTGGCAGGACTCGCAGCGCCCACCCTTCACGTTGAAGGAGAAGCGCCCGGGCTTGTAGCCGCGCAGGCGCGCCTCGGGCACGGAGGCGAACAGCTCCCGAATGGGGGTGAAGGCGCCGGTGTACGTGGCGGGGTTCGAGCGCGGCGTGCGCCCGATGGGCGATTGATCGATCTCAATCACCTTGTCGAGCTGCTCGAGACCGACGATGGCGTCGCACTCGCCGGGGCGGTCGCGCGCGCCGTAGAGCAGCTGTGCGGCCTTGCGGGAGAGGATGTCTGTGACAAGAGTGGACTTACCCGAACCGGAGACGCCGGAGACGCAGACGAGCATGCCCAGGGGAATGCGAACGTCTATGTTCTTGAGGTTGTTTTCGCGCGCGCCTTGCACGACAACAGCCTTGCCGTTCCCCGGCCGTCTGGACGCCGGAACTGGGATCTGCCGACGCCCGCTGAGATACTGGCCGGTAAGCGAGTCCGGGCATTCGGCAACATCATCAAAGGTGCCCGCGACGACGAGGTAACCGCCCTGAGCGCCGGCACCGGGGCCGAGGTCTATCAGGTGGTCCGCGGCGCGCATCATGGACTCGTCGTGCTCGACAACGAGAACGGTGTTCCCGATATCGCGCAGTCGCTGAAGGGTCGCTATGAGACGAGCGTCGTCGGCCGGATGCAGGCCGATCGAAGGTTCATCGCAGACGTAGAGCACACCCATGAGGGAGGAGCCTATCTGCGTAGCGAGACGGATGCGCTGCGCCTCGCCGCCGGCGAGCGTCCCGGTGCGGCGATCCAGAGTGAGATAGTCCACGCCGACGTCACTCAGGAAGCCGAGACGCGAGTGGATCTCCTTGAGGATCTGATGCGCGATCGTACGCTCACGCTCGCTCAAGGGGGACTCGTTCGCGCGTAGCCGTTTCGCCCACTCGAGCGCCTCGTCGATCGAGAAGCGGGTGATCTCCGAGATGTTGCGCCCGTCCACGGTCACCGCAAGCGACTCCGGCTTGAGACGTGAGCCGCCACAGGCGGGGCAGGGATTCGCCGCCATGTATTTCTCGATCTCGTTGCGGATGTAATCCGAGTCTGTTTCTTTGTAGCGGCGGCTGAGGTTGTTGATCACGCCTTCGAACGTGGTATCCCATTTGTTTTCGTGCCCGCCAGCGCCGGTGTAGCTCAAGGTAATCGGCCCGCTGTCACCGTAAAGCACGACGTTGATCTGCTCCTGACTCAGCTCCTTCACAGGGGTCTGAAGCGAAAAGCGGTGCTTACGCGCGACAGCCTCCAGCATGCGCATGTACCAAGCAGACACGGTACTGGTGCGAGCCCACGGCTGAATGGCGCCCTCGGCGAGAGACAAGTTCTTGTTTGGTATGACGAGCTGTGGGTCTAGCTCCATCTTGACACCAAGGCCGGTACACTCGCGGCAGGCCCCGTGAGGGCTGTTGAAGCTGAAGTTGCGCGGCTCAAGTTCGCCGAAAGAGAGGCCGCAATCGGCGCAGGCAAGGTGCTCGGAGTAGAGGCGTTCCTCTTCCTTTTCGCGGCTCTCCTTGGCCGCCATCAGCACGACAAGGGCGGTCCCGCCGCCCAGCCTGAGCGCAGTCTCCACCGAGTCCGACAGACGACGGCGAGCGTCATCATCCGCGTCCGGCGCTTCTGCAACGACGCGATCAACGACGACCTCGATAGAGTGGCGCTTATTCTTATCTAGGGCGATCTCGCCGTCGAGATCCAGGACACGCCCGTCTACTCGCACGCGGACGAAACCCGCCTTGCGGGCGTCGTCGAACACCTTCTGGTACTCGCCTTTGCGATCGCGAATGATCGGAGACAGGATCAGCAGGCGCCGTCCCGGTG
Source organism: uncultured Dehalococcoidia bacterium (assembly GCA_964558415.1). Lineage (GTDB taxonomy): Bacteria > Chloroflexota > Dehalococcoidia > SM23-28-2 > RBG-16-64-32 > CAZLDI01. Next base: position 33,961 of record CAZLDI010000019.1, on the reverse strand, counting down.
GTATCGCAAGGATCGCGTCGACGATCTGTTGAACGGTCTGGCGCTGGATCGGCCGGCCGCAATTAGGGCAGTGGGGATGTCCGGCACGAGCGTAAAGCAGGCGGAGGTAATCGTATATTTCGGTCTGTGTCGCCACGGTGGAGCGCGGGTTGCGAGAAGCGCCTTTCTGATCGATCGAGATGGCGGGCGATAGGCCGTCGATATGGTCGACGTCCGGTTTTTCCATAAGCCCGAGGAACTGGCGGGCATAGGCAGAGAGCGATTCCACGTAGCGACGCTGGCCTTCGGCGTAGATCGTGTCGAAGGCAAGGGAGGACTTGCCCGAGCCGGACACGCCGGTAATAACGACCAGCTTCTCCCTCGGAATCTCTACGTCTATATTCTTGAGGTTATGCTCGCGCGCGCCGCGAACGACGATGGAGTCAAGGGGCATCGCACCCTCCGTGCAACGGCATCAGAATCGACTTCTTATTCTATGTCCGAATCAGGATTAGAACAAGGGTTCCTATTCCCAATTTGAGTCCGGGTTGCGGGGGATCGCCAAAGCCGTGAATAACTGGTTAATCCCCTGGTCTTCCCGTGCGGCGGCGGTAACAAGTTGCCGCCGCCTCGCCGTCTTACCAGTCAAGCGGTGGCCCGCGTCTGGGGTTGTTTGGCGGGTCGCGCCAGCGCTTCGGACAAGGAATAGAACCATGGGAGACGACAAGAAGAACCGGCGGAATGCCCAAGACGCCGTACTGGACATACCGATGCTGACGCCGGAAGACGCGCTGGGCAAGTTAGAAGCGCCGACTTTTCGGCCGATCCGGTGGGCGGTCGCCATCGTGGTCGCCGCCGCGTCTATCGCCGTGCTTGCGCTGGGCGGAATGTTCAATGTCCAGGCGCCCAGCCTGATCCTGGAGCTCGGCATACTTTTGACCGCCGGATTCACGCTGCAAGTACTCGTGGGCTGGGCTGAGCGCTCAGCAGAACGCAGGCTGAGCCGGGACAGGGAGAGGCTTCGCACTCTGTGGACGCAGCAAAGGACTCAGCTTCAGGAAGTGGCGACTCGCGACGAGCTGACTCAGCTTCAGAACCGTCGCTTCTACTATGAGCGATTGTCAGCAGAGCTGGAGCGGGCGGAGACCGGCAAGAAGGCCCTCTCGATCCTCATGATCGATGTCGACGACCTCAAAGCCATCAATGACGAGTTCGGACATCAGGTGGGCGATATCGTGCTGCGCAGCTTCGCCCGTATTCTGAATTCGTTTTCGGACGAGACGCACATGACCGCGAGGCTGGGGGGCGACGAGTTTGCTGTGATCATGCCGGGGTCCGACCGGCGCGATGCCGACGAGCTGACTCAGCGCATCTGGAGGCAACTTGCTGAGGCGCCGATATACGAGACGGAGCACGCCAGCATTTACCTGGGCGTGTCAATTGGTAGCAGCGGTTATCCGTGGGGCGGCGCAAACGTAGAGGAAATTACGCACTGGGCCGATACAAAGCTGTACGCGAACAAGCTGGAGCGCAAGGGAGTCGCCCGTGGCGGCGGCGATCAACGAGACGACCGGTTGGTGGCGGCGGTAGTGGAGGTCCTCTCAACGGCATTGGACGTGCGAGACCGAATGACGCACCGACACGCCCGGCGCGTGGGTCGCACTGCGGCCGCCGTTGCCCGGGCGATGCCGTTACCGATGGACGACGTAGCTGAGATCGAATACGCGGCGGCACTGCACGACATTGGCAAGATCGGAGTCGCGGACAGCATCCTTCGCAAGTCCGCGGCACTGGATGAGGACGAGTGGAAGGAGATGCGCAGGCACTCAGAGCTCGGCTACCAGATTCTAAAGGGTATCGACTTCTTCAAGAACACTGCGGAGATCGTGTACGCGCACCACGAGCGCTTCGACGGTAGCGGCTACCCCCGCGGCCTTATACGCGATGAGATTCCGTTGGGCGCCCGTGTATTCGCGGTCGTTGACGCGTACGACGCGATGACCTCGCGGCGACCTTACCGGGACGCGATGTCGCGTGAGGCGGCGCTGATCGAGGTCGCCAGCAACTCAGGCACGCAGTTCGACCCGGAGGTCATCGACTCGTTCTTGATGGTGATCCGGCGGAGTCCAGACGGCTATTATGAGGAACAGCCGGATGACTTCGGGCCGCGCATAGAAACGGGTGTCTCAAGCGGCTGGGGCTCCGGGCGCGGCGGCAGGCTGGTCCTGCCAAGGTAGCACTCGCGGCGGCGGCTGAAGGCTTACTCGCCTGTCGTGGCGATGATGTAATGGACGGCGACGGTGATGCGGTCGCCTCCGTCATTTTTGGCCTCAAGGATGCCACAGCCAGCGGTGGCGGAGCCAGACGCGCCCCGGCCGACCTCCTGGGTTGAGTCCATACGCGTCGTCCTCCAGACAAGCGCCACGGAATCAGCGGGGTACGGTTCGGTGACCTGCCAGTTGAAGAGATAGACGAAGCCAGCGCAAGGCGGGGGCGTGGCGCCGCCGTCAAGGGGGAAGACCGTTGGGTCGTAGCTTGCAACGCCGCTGGCGAGCAAGGTGGAGACCAGTGTGCCCTCGGCGAGCTTGGTCTGGTCCTCGCCAAGCTCCGGCGCGGGCGGGGAGGGCGCTGGTTCGTTCACGGGCGTCGGCGTGGGATCGGACGCAGGCGTCTCGTCCGTCCCGGATGAAGCCGGTACGGGGCTGTCTGTCCGTCCCGCGGCTTCGTCGCCGTTTTTGCACCCTATGCTGAAGGCAAGCACCAGCGAGAGCGTGATGACGACGGTCAGACGAGGGAGGATCATTTCGGGAGGCGACCCTCGAGTGCGGTGATCCTGTCCTCGAGGCGACGCTGGGCGAAGGCCATCGTGAAGTCGCCGCGCGTGCGCTCCAGGATGCCTCGCATGGCATCGGCGTTGCGGCGCAAGCCGGCGGTTACAGCTTCCGGATAGTCCATGGTGATGAGTATATCGTAGATGTCACCCATCACGGCCAGACTGTCTTCGCAGTGCTGGATGTCGCCGGCGCGGAGGGAGTCCAGGAGATGCCTGCGCAGTTCCCCGACGGTCTCACCCAGGCCGTTGAGGTAAGAGGCGGGCATAACGCCCAGGGACTCGGGCGAGGGCAGCGGGCGTCCGGCGATGAGGGCGAGCGTGCAGTGAGCCTCAGCGAACTCCTTCTGCGCATCGTGGACGAAGCCGGCATGGAAGATGTCTCGGTGGTCCGCCAGCCCCGCGTCCGCCTGCTCGAGGTTGGCTTTCGCCTTCGCCAGCAACTCCGCAGCGGTAGCGAACTCCCGGCGGTGGACGTTACGAATGGCGTTTGCGGACAGCCGAATCACCTCACGGGAGAGGGCGAGCGCCTGCTCGCGAGCGCGGTGCTTGGCACCAAGGTGCTCGCGCGCGGCGTCGGCGATCTGACCGAGCCCCTCTGTGTTCACAGATCCTTCACCGGGTCCGGGAACTCGCCTTCGCGGGCAGCGTCGATCATTTCGCGGGCTTCTCTAGGCATCTCCATTCCGAACTCATCGAACTTGCGCTCTGCCCAGCGGCCGATCTGGCGGGGGTCCTTGTAATCCTCCAGACGCTTGGGATCGTCCCCATAGTCGCGCAGGATATCGCCCTCAGACCTGTGCACGGCGAATTTCGAAAGCGCCCGCTCCAGCTTCGCGGAGCCGCAGTGCCGACAGCCCTCGCTGACGGGCGAGTTTATGCTGCGCGTGAAGACGCTGGTCAGTTTGCTGCAAACCGCGCACCGGTACTCGTAGATGGGCATAGATCAGGGGATCAGCTCACTCAGCCGAATGCCGTCTGGGGTACGTTGCCCGGGGTTAGGACAGTCGGTGAGGCACGGCCGAGGTGCGCGCAAATTTTCAAAGTGCAGCAAGTCCGCGTACGCTGTGACCATCACGAGAACGAGGATCAAAATTAGGGCATAGCGCGGCAGGATCGGCAGGGCGGCCCGCCCCAGCCAGCGTGTAAGGCGCCACGCTTCGACTCCTCTGGCGACGTCAGAAACCGTCATCGAACCCATCGTCCATCCCTCCTTCCTCGCCGTCGAAGTCGTCAGGCATTTCGCCAGCCTCCATGCGCTCCAGGTCGGACTCCATCTCGGAATCCAGGGGCTCGCCGCTCTCGCGGCTCATCTTGCGGACCCAGCGAGCGATGGAGCGCGGGTCGTTCTCATCGACGCCAACCAGGCTCGACTCGCCGAATCCGGATGTAGATGCGCCTTCGCCGCGCAGGACGGCGACCCTGGAGAAGAGGCGAGAGAGCTGCGCGGAACCGCAGTGCTCGCAGGTCGGGACTGGCGCGGCTATAACGCTCCGAATGAAGACCGAGGTGCGACGCCGACAGGCATGACAGCGGTATTCGTAGATCGGCATGCTACCAGCCTTCCAACTGCCGGCGGAGCGCGATCTCTGTTCGCTCAGAGCAGACGTGCAGATATGGGCAGCCGGAGCAGTGCCGGTCGATGTTGGGGGGGAATTGCGTTTCGGTGTTCATGACTGCGATGACTTCGAGCAACTCGGCGCGGATGCGTCCCTTGTCCTCTTCGTTGAGTTCGTCAGTCCAGGTGACGCCATCGTCGAGATGCCAGAACGAGATTCGCGAAACGCTACGTCCGAGACTGGCCTCGACCATTATAGCGTAGAGCCGGAGTTGCCCGGCATCGATCTCGCCGGGCTGCGAATCGGTCTTGTAATCGATGACGTGGAGGGAACGGTCGGCCTCTTCGTCGATGCGGTCGACACGTCCGAAGAGCGTCACCTCAGGGGCGATCTCCACCTGCAGGTACGGCTCAACAAGGAACGGCCGCGCGAGCAGGTCGTGCTCGCGCGCGAAGCGCTCCAGGGCTTGCCTCGATTTGCTTCGGAGGGCTTCTACTCCTTCCATGAAGAGGTAGCGTGGCGAGAGCGCAGTCCAGGCCGAATCGAACGGCTCGACCAGGAGCTCAGGTCTACGGTCCGGCATCGGAATTTTGGAGAAGAAGTCGCAGAGGACGCGGTGCACGAGCGAACCGGCAGTGTCCCGAATGCGAAGGCGCGCGGGAATCTTGTCGACGTACTGGTACCGGTAGCGCAGGCGACAGGTCTGGAAGACTCTAACCCGCAACGGCGAGTATCGGCCCATTACGCGGCCCCAGGCGGAGCCATGCGGAAGTGGAGGAGATAACAACAAAAGTGGTAGGATATGTTCAATGAGGTACACAGGATCGGTCTTGGCGTGACAGCAGCACTTATGATAATCTTTTTCGAAACGGCCCCGCTGACGCCAGATCCGCACCAGGGACCCCGTGGGTACGGACGGGGACCGGTAGAGGTTCCGGCGCATACAATCTGAGCGAGGTGGATGCATGAGCTTAGTGCGCGGCATGCGGGCAAACCTGAACCCCTTGCTGACCTGGCGGCCCGGCGTTAAAGACGCGGCCGAGATCTTGCTTCTGGCATCGGCGCTGCCGCTCTATTATCTCGTGCGAGGACAGGCACAGGAGCGAGTAGGCGAGGCGATACAAAGGGGCATCGACGTTGTCCAGCTGGAACAGAGCTTGGGCATATTTTGGGAGGTCCAGCTACAGAAGGCGATCCTGGAATATGACTGGTTCGTGACGGCACTCAATAGCTATTACCTGTACGGGCACTTGCCACTCATCGGCATTCTCGCTGTCTGGCTCTATTTCTGGCACAGGCCGCAATACCTGCTGATGCGCAACGCATTCCTGGTGTCAGGCGCCATTGGCTTGTTCGTGTACCTGACCTTCCCCACGGCTCCGCCCAGGCTGCTGCCGGAGCACCTGGGATTCGGCTTCGTCGATACGATACTCGAGCAGTACGGAACGGGCCGGCCCGACACGCCATCTTTCTTCGTCAATGAGTATGCCGCGTTGCCCAGCCTGCACTTCGGCTGGAATATGCTGGTGGGTCTGGCGTTGTGGCTGGCGACTAAGAACATCTTCGTTCGCGCGTTTGCGGTGCTCATGCCGTTCGGGATGGGCACGGACATCATTCTTACGGCGAATCATTACATTCTGGATCCGTTGTTGGCGATCCCTGTCGTCGCCATGGGGTTGCTGATCACTATCGCGGGTCGCTGGGCGCTCTTGAGGGTACTTTCGCCAGATAGCCGGGCCGCCAAGGAGCACGGCTGGGTGAGCTGGTTGTACTGGCTGTTCGGAATCGCGGAGTCGACCGGGTCTGAGTCCGCGCCAGATGCGGCCTAGAGCGCCCATCCGCGTGCCATCGGCCAACGCCGGCAGTCGAGAGCGAGGTCGTTTTGCAGGTTAAGAACCTTCTGCGGGCTGTGCCGCGAATCCTGTTTACCAACGCGCCGCTGGACGCTCAGCTTATCGTTACCAGACGCTGCAACCTGAGCTGCGGCTACTGCTCAGAGTACGACAGCACCTCGGATCCAGTACCGACGGATGATCTGAAGCAACGGATTGACGTGCTGCACCGCCTGGGGTCGGCCAACATCACGATGCTGGGAGGCGAGCCGCTGATGCACCCGGACATCGCCGGGCTTGTGCGCTACGCAGGACGCAAGTCCAACACCAGCGTAGTCACGAACGGTTTTCTGCTTCGAAACGGCGTGATCGAATCGCTGAACGAAGCGGGCCTCAATAACCTTACGGTAAGCATAGACACTCTGCACGCCGACCCAAGTCGCTACATACAGAAGTCCTTTCGGTCGCTCAAGACGCGGCTGGAGCGGCTGCAGCGACTCGCGAAGTTCGACGTGCACGTGACGGCCGTCCTTTGCGAATCGTCCAAGGATGATTTCAAGGAGTTGATGCGGGAAGTAGAGGGATTCGGATTCCGCATGTCGGTCAATCTGATTCACAACGCTAAAGGATACATAGCGATTGACGGTCAGCCGTATCTGGATCTGTACGAGCACTTCTACCGCGAGGGCAAGCCGTTCACGTTTCTGGATTACGAATATGGGAAGAGACTGCTACAGGGAGAGCGGCCGGACTGGAAGTGCCGTGCAGGAGCCCGCTATCTATACGTGGACGAGTTCGGAAACGTTCAGTTGTGCGCTTCGCAGCTAGGACGACTGGGCAAGCCGCTCGCGGAGTACACTGCGGCCGACCTCAAGGAGCAGTCTCAAACGTATAAGGGCTGCGAGGAAGGCTGCTCCGTGGGCTGCGCGTTCCGCTGCTCGCTCGTGGACGACGATAAGCCGCAGTTCGTGAAGAGCGTGCTGAAGGGTTACCTCAGGGGCACGATGTTCGACAGCAGCCAGCAGGGCAAGCGCCCGGCGGCGCTCGCGGGGACGCCGGCCCTCAGCGACGACTAGCCCCGCCCGCTCACTCGGCCCAGACGGCACCCTCGATGTGCTCCAACGAGCGCAGGCGTCCGTCCAGCGACAAGTCGAGTGCGATCACATCTATTCGGGTCTCCGGGGGCAGGTTGTCGCCCTCTTGCCCATAGCTTTCCGCAACGGATACGAGGCGGCGCTGCTTGGCCGGGGTCACTGACTCCGCCGCTGTCCCCATACGCCGGCCGCGCCTGGCTCGAACCTCGACGAAAGCAAGCACGTCGCCATGTTCTGCGATTATGTCGATCTCCCCGTAGCGCGTGCGGAAGTTGGTCTCTCGAATGCGGTACCCCTTCGAAAGAAGGTGCTGGACTGCCAGGCGCTCGCCCAGTTCCCCGAGAATGCGGCGAGATCCGGGCATGATGATCAGTAGGCACCCTGCCGTTCGAAGATCCGGCGGGGGTTGTCTACGGTCATGGTGGTTATCTGGGCGTCCGTCACGCCTGCCTTGAGGAGAGCGGGAATGACGTCGTCGGAGATGTGGTTGAAGTGCCAGTTGGGCACGCGTTGCTGCCTGAGAGCGGGGTCGACCCAGTCGAAGTAGCAGGAAGCGTCGTGAGCCAGCACCATCTTTTCCGCATATCCCAGATCGCACATTTTGACGACAGTAGCTACGCGCCTATCGGTGGGCAGAAAGACGTCAATGCCGAAGCGGTCCATGCCGATGTAGCTGCCGCGGTCGCAGAGCCTCCGAAGGTAGTTAATATCCTCGGAGTCCCCGCTGTGACCAATGACCACGCGCGAAAGGTCGGCGCCTTCGCTTTCGAACACGTCCTGTTGCTTTAGTCCAACCTCACTTGCCGCATGAGTGTGGGTAGAAATCGGTACCCCGGTTGCCCGGTGGGCCTTCGCGGTGGCGCGCAAGATGCGTTCGACGTCGGCGGTAACACCGGGCTCATCTGTAGCGCATTTGATGATCCCCGCCCGTACGCCGGTCTCCCGAATACCTACCTCGATGTCGCGCACGAAGAGGTCGGCGATGTGTTCAACACTCCGTCCGCTCTGCGCCCGGAAGTAATGCGGGACCTCCCAGTAGATGCCGGTAGCAACGATGACCTGCATGCCCTTGCTGCGAGCGACAACTTCCTTCACGAAGGGGATGTCGCGCCAGTCACCCGGCGTCAGGTCAACCAGCGTCTTCACGCCGCGAGAAATGGCGTCGTCAAGTTTGGTGGCCGCACTCTCAAGCTCGGCTTCCCGATCCATGACCGGGAAGTTCTCGCGGACGCCCGGTGACGCCACAAGGACATGCTCGTGCATCAGCGTGAAGCCGAGATCTGCGGTGTCCATGGGGCCAGAGACAGTGTTGACGGTGGGCATACTGGACTCCCTTCGGGCGAAATCGCGGCTAATTATACAAGAAGCGGCTGAAGCAACATCTCGCGCACCGGCGAGAACGAGCGCCGGTGCAGGTCGCACGGCCCCAACTCCCATAGCGCTCGCATGTGGTCCGCTGTTGCGTAGCCCTTGTGGCCGGCGAAGCCGTAGCCGGGGAAAAGGGCGTCCTGAGCCAGCATCAGTCTGTCGCGGGCGACCTTGGCGATTATCGAGGCGCAGGCGATCGAAAGCACTTTGGCGTCCCCGTCGATGATCGGTGTCTGGGCCAGTGTGCACGCGGGCAATCGAAACGCGTCGATCAGGAGGTGGTTCGGGCGGACGTTAAGGTCGCCGACGGCGGCGAGCATCGCCTGACGTGACGCTTCGGCGATCCCGATACGATCTATACATTCCACGGAAATGAACCCAACCGCAGCCGCCTCCGCGTGTTCCCAGATGAATGGAGCCAGTTGCTCTCGGGCCTGCGAGCTCAACTGCTTGCTGTCGCGAACGCGGGATAGCCAGCGGAAGCGTCCCGCGGCTCTGATCCCGGAGGGTAGGACCACGGCTCCGGCAGCGACGGGGCCGGCGAGTGGCCCGCGGCCCACCTCGTCGACACCCGCAACCGCGAGCAGGCCAGCCCGCCAGAGGCGGCGCTCAGCGGTGAATGTGGGCACGTCAACCATGGCGCTGGACAGATGCTAGACGCGACCTCAGAGTGGTGTCAATAGGCGTAACCGCATTAGCATTTGGTTTGACAGCGGTGCTTCTAGGGGACTAAGTTGGGCGTGTAAACCAGTTGCGCTCGGAGAAACGTACTAACGGGAGGAGGCGCGAGGATGCCAATCGTCAGGGTGGAGATGTGGCCCGGCCGCACGGTAGCGCAGAAGAAGGAGCTGGCGCGCGTGATCACCGACGCAATGGTCAACATCGCGCACACGACGCCGGACGCGACGATCGTGATCTTTGAGGATGTCCCGAAGGAGAATTGGGCGCAGTCCGGGAAGCTGGCTTCCGAAGAATAGTCCAGTATGTGTAACTGCGGCGCGCGCGGAGCCGTCCCTGTATATAAGGGCGCGGGACTCTGGGCGTGGTATAATGGCACAGCTTTGTGGGTAGGCGGCGAGCCTACCTCAACTTATCTTAGGGCAGAGGTGATATGTACGGACGCTGGCTGAGAAACAGCTTCATCTACCTTCTTATCCTTGTCGCCATCGTCGCCATCGTATTGGCGGTTTTCTACAAGGATAGCGAGGGCAAGGAAGAAGTGGCCCTGACCGAGTTCATCAATGAGGCGCAGGGCTTGCACGTTGAGAAGGTAGAAGTAAACAAGCGCGAGATCACCTACACGCTGATCAACGACCCGAACCAGGTGACCTTCAAGACCGAGATGGAGCAGTTCGACAATCTCCGGACGATCTTCCAGGATGCCGGGATTGAGCCTGAGGACTGGCCGCCGTACGAGATCAAGAAGCCAAGCCAGTGGGGGAACTACCTGGGGCTGTTGATCAACTTCCTTCCCATCGTATTCATCCTGGCGATCGTGTTCTTCTTCCTGAGACAGGCGCAAGGGTCCAACAACCAGGCGCTCAATTTCGGCAAGAGCAAAGCGCGGATGTTCAGCGGCAGCCGCCCCAGCGTGACGTTTCTGGACGTAGCGGGGGTGGAAGAGGCGAAGGAAGAGTTGAAGGAAGTGGTGGAGTTCCTGAAGTACCCGGAGAAGTTCGCGGCTCTGGGCGCGCGAATTCCCAAGGGCGTGCTGCTGGTGGGCCCTCCCGGCACAGGTAAGACTTTGCTGGCAAAAGCGGTTGCCGGCGAGGCCGGCGTACCGTTCTTCTCAATCAGTGGCTCTGAGTTCGTGGAGATGTTCGTCGGTGTGGGCGCGTCCAGGGTCCGCGACCTATTCGAGCAGGCAAAGCGAAACTCGCCGTGCATCATCTTCATAGATGAGATCGACGCTGTGGGCAGGCACCGCGGGGCGGGCCTGGGCGGCAGCCACGACGAGCGGGAGCAGACGCTGAACCAGATACTGGTGGAGATGGACGGGTTCGACACCAACACGAACGTTATCGTAGTGGCCGCCACGAACCGGCCGGACATTCTGGACCCGGCGCTGCTGCGGCCGGGTCGCTTCGATCGGCAAGTGGTGCTTGACCAGCCTGACATCAAGGGACGCAAGGCGATCCTGGAAGTGCACGCGAAGGGCAAGCCGCTGGACGGCGAGGTGAATCTGGAGGTGCTGGCGAAGCAAACTCCCGGGTTCTCCGGCGCGGATCTGGCGAACTTAATCAACGAAGGCGCGATTCTTGCTGCGAGGCGCGGCAAGAAGAAGATCATGATGCCTGAGTTCAACGAAGCGGTGGACCGCGTCATCGCAGGCCCGGAGCGCCGCAGCAGAGTCATCAGCCAGAAAGAACGCGAGATTACGGCCTACCACGAGGCCGGGCACGCCCTGGTGGGCTTCATGCTCCCGAACGCGGACCCGCCCTTTAAGATCAGCATCATCGCGCGCGGGATGGCCGGCGGCTTCACGCGCTTCCTGCCCGAAGAAGACCGGCACTTCTACTCCCGTAGCCAGCTTGTGGACCGGCTATCCGCCAGTTTCGCCGGCATGGCCGCAGAGGAGATGGTCTTCGGCGAAAGCACCACCGGTCCCTCCGACGATCTGGAGAAGGCGACGCGGCTGGCACGCCAGATGGTCACGCACTGGGGCATGAGCGAGCGCCTTGGGCCACGCACCTTCGGGCGCAAAGAGGAGCTCGTATTCCTGGGCCGTGAGATCTCCGAGCAGCGCAACTATAGCGAGAAGGTTGCCGAGGAGATCGACGAGGAGGTGCGCCAGATCATCGACAAGGCGTACCAGACAGCTAAGAAGGTGCTGAACGAGAACCGTCAGATGCTTGACTCGATCGTCGCCACGTTGCTGGAGGAAGAGACGATCGAGGGGGAGGCGCTCTCGGCGCTGTTGACTGGCAAGAAGCCGGAGCCGCCGACGCCGGAGACTAAGCCGGAGGAGCCCTCTGCACCGCACGGGGAGAGTGAGCCCCAGAAGCCGGTGACGCCACCGAAACCGGGCCTCGCCTGGGAAGCGCAATCCCGTAGCGATTCCGAACCCGGCTAATTCGGCTTTACACAGACACGCCGCAGACGTAGAATTAGCGCTTGGGCCCCGGAAAAGGGGATATCGCCAGTCGCAGCATGCGCGCGGCTGGCTGTTTGTTGGAGGAGACCATTTACGCAATCGTACGAAGCGGTGGCAGGCAGTACCGCGTGGAGCCGAGTCAGCTCCTGGACGTCGACCTGCTGGCGGCCGAACCAGGCACCACCGTCGAGATGGCTGATGTCTTGCTGTTGGTCCGAAACGGTGATGTTCAAGTCGGCACACCGACCGTAGACGGCGCGCGTGTCCTGGCGGAGGTGCTGGAGCACGGGCGGGACAAAAAGATCCTCGTCTTCAAGTACAAGAACAAGACCCGCTACCGCCGGCGGCGTGGCCACCGCCAGGGCTATACCCGGCTGGCGATACGCGAGATACTGACGGCCGGGGAAGAACCAGCCGCTACAAAGGGCGAGTCAAAGCCCGTCGCCAGGAAGCGCGCAAAGGCCGCCACGAAGACAGTCGCTGAAGCCACTGGGGCGCCCGTGGAAGCAGCGGCACCGCCCGCCGAGGTCGCGGCCAAGCCCAAGCGAGCCAGTCGCAAGGCAGTGACTGCGGACGCAGCGCCCGTAAAGGCGACAGCGAAGCCAACAAGGGCCGTTCGGAAGGTGGGCACTAAGGCAGCGCCGAAGGCGCCTCGTCGGCGGACCAAGGCGACCCAGGAGGGTACAGGCGCGGTACCGGCTGAAGGCGGCGTAGAGGGCTAGATATGGCACACAAGAAAAGCGGTGGCAGTGCCAAGAACGGCCGGGACTCCCACGGTAAGCGGCTCGGGGTCAAGCGCTACGACGGTGAACTGGTGCTACCGGGTACGATTATCGTGCGGCAAAGGGGCACGCGAGTTCACATGGGCGTCAACGTAGGGATGGGCCGGGACCACACGATCTACGCCCTTGTTGAGGGAAAGGTGAAGTTCGCGCCGTACAACAAAGAAGGACGCAAGAAGGTCAGCGTCCTGCCCGCGCAATAGGAGACCATTGTGAAGACTGAGATACATCCCGAATACGTCCAGGCAACGGTGCACTGTTCCTCATGCGGGACGGATTGGGAGACGCGGGCGACAAAGCCACAACTGCGCGTAGAGGTGTGCAGCAATTGCCACCCCTTCTTCACAGGAGAGCACCGCATTGTCGACACGGCGGGGCGTGTGGAGCGCTTCAAGCGCCGCTATGGAATGAAGTAGGCGCGTTGCGGCAGGATTGAGCAAGAGATCGGGCCGGGGATCACGGATCTCGGCCCGATTTTCATGTGAGAATGTCTGAACGGCGAATATACTACGGCGGACAGGCGCTGATCGAGGGCGTGATGATACGGGGGCCTCGCAGTATGGCGATAGCATGCCGCAAGCCCGATGGAGAGATCATCGTGAGATCGGAGCCGCTGGGTGGCGTCTACTCAGCCGCCGTCCGGCGCATACCGCTAGTTCGCGGCGCCGTGGTGATGTGGGAGACCCTGGCGCTAGGACTGAGGGCCCTGATGTTCTCTTCGAACGTAGCCCTGGGGGAAGAGCGCGAAGATGTCGGGTCGGGCCCGATCTGGGCGGTAGCCATCCTGTCCCTCGTCCTCGTCAGCGTCGTCTTCTTTGCCGGGCCGCTGCTCATTGCGGACTGGTTGGAGGAACGGATCGGCAATGACCTGCTTGTGGTGATTGTCGAAGGTGGGATCCGCCTGGGAGCCGTGATCGGCTATGTGGGCCTGATCGGCCTGATGCCGGACGTGAGGCGCGTCTACGCCTACCATGGGGCAGAGCACAAGAGCATACACGCCTTGGAAAACGGCGATCCGCTGGAGCCACAGTTCGTGCAGCGGCATCCGACGGCGCACGTACGCTGTGGGACGAGCTTCTTGCTGACTGTTGTGGTGGTCAGCGTCTTCGTATTCGCGACGGTGGGCGATCCCGAGTTGTGGTTGCGAGTTGCCTCGAGGATCGTCCTTATACCCGTGATTGCGGCGATCTCATACGAAGTGATCCGCCTGGGCGGGGCGTTCGAGTCGAGCCCGATCACGCGGGCGCTGATGTGGCCCAACCTGGCGCTACAGGCGCTGACCACGCGCCAACCCGACGACGCGCAAGTGGAGGTGGCGCTGCGGGCGCTGAAGGAGGTGCTGGCGGCGGAGGAAAGCGGGGTAGTGCCACCAGCGGCGGCGCCATCCGTGGAGGCCTGAGAAGCCTAGTGCAGCCCGCGTCAACTGATCCCGGGGCTACACCGCCACGATGTCGTCGTCTGTAGTCCCCTGTGTGATTTCGCGGAAGAAGCATGTCGCTTCTCCCGTGTGGCAGGCTGCGCCGGTGGGGACTACGCGAACTACCAGGGCGTCCGCATCGCAGTCAAAGAGGACGCGGCGGACGTTGAGGTAGTCGCCGGAGGTGGCGCCCTTTAGCATCAGTTGCTGGTGCTGCCGACTGTAGCGCCAGACCTGACCGGTCTCGACGGTCTTACGGACAGCGTCGTCGTTCATGTAGAAGAGGGTGAGGACGTCGCCGGTGCGATCGTCCTGAATGATGGCCGGTACGAGGCCGGTGGCGTCGAATTTGAGTGCCATTGGGGGTCCCTTTCGTGTGGTCGGGTTGCTGGCCGGGGCGGGTCCGCGGCCTTATAGCCGTACGGGGATGCCGCGGGAGGCGAGATGATCTTTCACTTCACGAATGCGGTGGGTGCCGAAGTGGAAGATGCTGGCAGCGAGCGCGGCGTCCGCCTTGCCTTCCGTTAAAGCGTCGTACAGATGCTCGGGCTTGCCGGCGCCCCCGGAGGCGATGACGGGGACGGATACAGCCTCCGAGACAGCGCGAGTGAGCTCCAGGTCATAGCCGTCCTGAGTGCCATCGGCGTCCATGCCGGTGATCAGAATCTCACCGGCGCCCAACTCCACGCAGCGGACGGCCCACTCAACGGCGTCAAGCTCCACAGCAATGCCGCCGTCGACGCCGCCGTAGGTATGCACCTGCCAGCCGCCGTTGGCGCGCTTCGCATCGATCGCGACGACGATGCACTGTGAGCCGAAGCGGTGGGCCGCTTCTTGCACAAGGTTGGGGTCCTCGACGGCGGCGGTGTTAATCGCGACTTTGTCAGCGCCGGACTCCAGCATCTGCCGAACGTCCTCGCAGCCGCGGATGCCGCCACCGACTGTGAACGGGATGAACACCTGGTCGGCGATGGAGCGAACCATGTCGATGGCGGTGTCGCGGCGCTCAGGGGAGGCGCGTATGTCGAGGAAGACGAGCTCATCGGCGCCTTCGGCGTCATAGGCCGCGGCGAGCTCAACGGGATCGCCGGCGTCGCGCAGGTTGAGGAAACGGATGCCCTTTACGACGCGCCCATCGGCGACATCGAAGCAGGGGATGATGCGTTTGGTGAGCATGTTACGTACATCGTAAGGGATTAGCAGGTAAGTGGGCAGTGGGTGGTCATGAGTTACAGACGGTTCGTTCCCTCTGGATGTGGCTGCCCCGCGCATCACCAGCAGCGGCCAAGTCGCTCTAGAAGGCGGTGTCGCCGCGGAGCATCTGGCGGGCGATGGTGCGGCGCTGGATCTCGCCGGTGCCGTCGGGGATGCGGAGGGTGCGGGCGATGCGGAAGCCTTCGTTCAGCGAGACTTCGTTCGTGAGGCCGACGCCGCCGTGGACCTGGATCGCGCGGTCGTAGCAGTCCTGCGTCTTCTCGACGGCGTACGCCTTGGTGATGGATATCTCCTTGACAGGCAGGCGACCGGTCTGCGGAAAGGTCTCGATGAGAGCGGCGGTCTGGAGCGTCATGTACTTCATCGTGTAGATGTCAATCGCCATGTCTGCGAGCATGAACTGGATCGCCTGGTACTCTGATATCGGCTGGCCGAAGCTCATGCGCTGCTGGGCGTATTCCAGGGAGCGGTCGAGGGCGTACTCGCACATGCCGATGCAGTTGGCGCTGATGGAGGTGCGGCCCTCCGAGATGCCGAACATAGCTATCTGGAAGCCCTGGTCTTGCGCGCCCACCAGCCGGTCCGCCGGCACGCGGACGTTATCGAAGCTCATGGAGCCACAGTCACCGCCGATATGGCCCATTACGGGCAACACGCCGTCGAAGGAGTAGCCGGGGGCGGTCGTCTCGACGAAGAAGGCGCTGATGCCGCCCTTGCGGTCCTTCATCATCTCCTCGTTCGTGACGGCGAAGACGACCGCGTAGTCGGCGTACGGGGAGTTGGTGATCCACTGCTTGCTGCCGTTGATCACCCAATCGTCGCCGTCGCGCCGCGCTTTGGTCTTGAGGCCCCAGACGTCGGAGCCGGCGTCTGCCTCGCTGAGGGCAAAGCAGACGGTCTTCTCACCGTTAGCGATCGCCGGGAGGAGGTCTTTCCGCACGCTCTCTGAGACGGAGACGAGCATGTGCGACGGGCCGTCTACGAAGGAGGCGATGGTGGGCTGGCTCAGGAAGCCCTTGGCCCAGGTGATGAGCGGGCGGCCGGGGCCGTACTTGCGGTACATCGCCTCTTCGACGAATACCATGGCGCGGACGCCGATACCACCGCCGCCAACGGCCTCTGGGGCGAACATGCCGTAGTAGCCGGCCTGGGCGGACTTCATCCGGACTGTGCGGCGGGCGTCCATGACCTCGTCGACGGCCTTTCCGCGCTCGTCGAAGAAGCGGCGCTCGTCGGTCAGGAGGGCGCCCATCTGCTGCTCCATGGGGAGGACCTCAGCATCGACGAATTGAAGGAGGCCGGTAGAGGCGGCCTTCACGAAGTCGCGGATGTCTTCAGGGATGCCGATGTCGGTTGTCATGTGGACCTCCTGGGAATAATGGTGGGTGCCAGGGGGCAGAGGGTCAAGGGGCCAGGGGACAGAGGACAGGGCACAGTTGATAGTTGACAGTTGACAGGGGGGCAAGGGGGGCACCGGGTGGGGGGACCGGTCTTGGTTTAGGCGGATTGGGAGCGTTGGGGAGCCGATTCGACGTTCAATCAATGCTGATTTCGTGTGTGGCGTTTGATTGGGCGGCGGGGGTTACGTTCGGCGTTTGATTGGGTGCTGGCGATTTTTTCGCTTTCCCCGGCGGCGCCGGCACCGTGCGCGTTGGGCGTCCGGCGAGATGGGCACCGCCAGTTTGATTGCGTGGCGCTCAAGAACAGGGACCGAAGCGTTCAATCTGGCGAGGGTGGTAGAAGCCTGCCGGGATGATGGTGAAAGCGTTGCCACGGGGCCAGCGTAGCAGTCGGCGCGGATAGCGCGAATGGGTAGATGGCACTGGGAAGTGGGACGTGGGACAGGCGAGGGGGTGCGCTGCTGATGCGACCGGGATTGGTGGAGCGGCGGGCCGTCCGGGGCGCAGCGCGGGGGTGGGCGAGGGCTGAAGGGGGATGCGCGGGGATAGTGGAATAACGGGGCGAACGTTGTCGGGAGGCGTGTGCTGCGCCCCTACAAGCGGGGCGGCGCGCGGGGCGGAGGCGGGGGGCGAAGATTCCGGGCTACCCCTTGACACCTCTCCTTCCCGGTATATAGTTGATTTCGATAGAGGGGATAGGGGAATCGCTCCCGCCGGTGATGGTGGGAGAGGAGCGCTGAATGGGCGTGCTCGACTCTGTGACGACGCTCTCCGGCCGGCTGGAGACGTTGCGGTGCTTTGGGAGTAGACCATGGGGCGAGCGCCGCTGGGGCTTGCACCACATGGTGCTGTCGCGAGAGGCGTGGGACCGGAACCGAGAGCGGTTCGCCGGGATCGTGAACGTGCAGCGGCAGTATCACGAGATGACCCAACAGCAGGGTGAGCGGCAATGAGCAGAGGGCCTGGTGAACCATGATTGGGAAGCTGCAACTTGGTGGAGCAGTGGCCAGTGTTGGTCTTATCGCCGCAGCCGCGGTTGCAACCTATCTACTTGCGGACGCAACCGGCGCCGGGGTGGGGGTCATCGACAATCGCCGAGCAAGGCCCCGTTGTACAGCGCGTGCCGAACGCACTATTGACCTCAAACCGAGATCGACTCGCCGTGTCCGTACAAGGCCGTCGAGGATGCTCTCGGCGTGCTGTCCAGCGATCCGGTTTGGGTGGAGCACCACCTTTCTGATCCTCCCCCCACCGTTCAAGCGGGGTGTCCGACAACCGCGGCGTTCCTCATTGAGGGCGGGGGTGGGCCGGCCATCGCTGATGATCTATTTAGCGTGGTGGGACGGGCCGTCACCCAGCCGAGTTACTTCCGAATCCACGTTATCGTCCTTCCCCAGGAAGATATCGACCTGATCGCCGGGGATGCCCCCTGGTCGCGGCTAACGGCCGAAGAGCTGGTTTGCGAAGGCCACACATGTCACGAGGTGACTGGTGGGGTTTACTTCGGAACCGAGGATGTATTGGACGTAGGCTTTGTTGCGGCGGCGCTGGCAGATGCCATTGGTTTGAACTAATACAGATCAGCCCGCTCGGAGCGCTTCGAGAGCTGCGCGGAGGTCGAGGGCGCCGGTGTAGAGGGCTTTGCCGACGATGGCGGCTTCGACGCCGAGGGCGGCGAGGGAGCGAAGGTGGTCGAGTGAGGAGACGCCGCCGGAGGCGATGACGCGCACGGGCGAAGGCAGGCCTTCGATGTGGGCGAGGAGGGCGCGGATGGAGTGCAGGTTGGGGCCCTGGAGCAGGCCGTCGGCGGCGATGTCGGTGTAGACGATGCGGCCAACGCCCAGCTCCGAAAGTTGCGTCACGAGGTGGCCGATGGCGACCCCGGAGGACTCCAGCCAGCCATCAGTCGCGACGATGCCGTTTCGGGCGTCGACTCCGACGACGAGGCGTTCGCGGAAGAGGACGACGGCGTTCACAAGGGTGGTCTGGTCCTTGATCGCGGCCGTGCCCATGATCACGCGATCGATTCCGGAGTCCAGCCACGTTTGGATTGAGGTGATGTCGCGGATGCCGCCGCCGAGCTGGAGGGGGACGGTGACGGCCGCAACGACCGCACGGATGGCCTCCACGTTGATGGGACGGCCCTCGCGGGCGCCGTCCAGGTCTACGACGTGGATGCGGCTCGCTCCGGCGTCCTGCCAGCGGCGGGCGATGGCGGCGGGATCATCGCCGAAGACGGTCTCGCGGGCGTAGTCACCCTGCTCGAGCCTAACGCAGCGGCCGCCGCGGATGTCGATTGCTGGGATGATCTCCAAGTCGGCGATCAGTTGTCGCCACGGTGGCGGAGTTCGCGGTCTATCATGCGTTGTTCAGCCTCCCGGCCGAGGACGGCGTCGAAGACGAAGGCATTGAGGAAGTGGACCAGCAGGATGATGCCCCAGATCAGCGCTATCCAGTGCACCCAGAAGTCGTCGGAATCGAAGATGATGTCGATGGCGAGGAGACCCAGGATGACCGTGACGAAGGTGGAGATGTGACGGTAAAAGCGCATCACACGCCGTACGCGGCGCCGGGCGCGTCGAAAGTTGATGTCTTCCTGGTCGCCTTGCCCCGCGGTGCCTCGACCGGCACGAAACGAGCCGACGGGCGTGTCGAACTCGACCCCCTCGAAGCCTTCGTCGTCCGTGTAGCGGCTCACGCGGCGTCTGCGCCAGAGGCGATGCGGAGGAAGTTCTCGTACATTCGCAGGCCGGTCTCGCCGCTTTTCTCCGGGTGGAACTGAGTGGCGACGACGTTGTCCTTTGCGACCACTGACGGGAAGGCGACGCCGTAATCCGTTTCTCCGATTACGACGTCGGGGTCGTTCGGCCGGGGGTAGTAGGAGTGCACGAAGTAGAAGTAGGAGTGGTCAGCGATGCCCTGGAAGATGGGATGCGGGCGGACGATGCGGACCTGATTCCAGCCCATGTGCGGCACTTTCTGACCGTTGGGGAGACGCACCACGCGCCCGGGGAGGACGCCGAGACACTCGTGCTCGCCGCCCTCTTCACTTATGTCGAACAACGCCTGCTGGCCCATGCAGACGCCGAGGAAGGGGCGTCCAGACGCGATGTAGTCCCGGATGGGCTCAACGAGGTTACAGCGCCGGAGGTTGGCCATCGTGTCGGCCGCCGCGCCGACGCCGGGGACGATCAGGGCTTCGGCCTCGAACACGTAGTCCGGCCGGGCAGTGATTAGAGGCCGCGTGCCAGCGTGTATGACGGCACGAGCGACACTGTGCAGGTTGCCAGCGCCGTAGTCTACGATAACAAGCTTCACGGGTTCATTCTAGCATCCGCCGGGCGCTCCCGCCGCGGCCGAATCTCGCGTGCTACGCGAGAAGTAACTGCATCCAGACCACATCGACCCAGCGTTCGAATTTGTAGCCGACTTCTCGCTCAACGCCGACGATCTGGAACCCGAATCGCTGGTGAAGACGAACGCTGGCCGGGTTGTCTCCTGCGATACCCGCGATGACGCTGTGAAAGCCATTCCCAGCGGCGAGCTCCACCAGCCGCCGCATGAGCAGGGCGCCAATGCCCTGACCGAGGCGGTCTTTGCGGACGTACACGGAGTCTTCGGCGGTGAAGCGGTAAGCCGCCTTGGCTCTGAAGGGTCGCAGGCAGGCCCAACCGACGACCTCCCCTTCGCTTTCGGCAGCAATCACGCAGTGCGGGTGCCTGGTCTCGCGGAACCAGGCAATCTTCTCCTCAATCGTTTGCGGTTCGACGTCGAAGGTGGCGGTCGAGTTGAGGATGGCGTGGTTGTAGATCGCGAGGATGGACGGGACATCGGCTTCGGTCGCGTCGCGGACGGTGGCGACGAGGGAATCAGGCATGGCGCCCACAGGATAGCGCGCGCACCTGACAGCATGGTTAACCCGGCGATTAATTTCTGGTTACGGAGCGACATGGCCTGCTTTGCCCTGAGCACGAGGCCGTAATACGCTTGGCGGCGAGATGTCCTGCCGCATAGAGCACGTACAGGAGGCGAAGCTGCGAGCCGAGGAGCTGAGCAGCCAGATCAACCACCACGACTATCTGTACTACGCGAAGAGCGAGCCAGAGGTCAGCGACGCGGAGTACGACGAGCTGATGCGCCGCCTGCGGGCGATTGAATCTCATTACCCGGAGCTGATCTCGCCGGACTCGCCGACGCAGCGGGTGCCCGGGGCGCCGGTGGAAGGGTTCCCGACTGTGGAGCACCGGGAGCCACTGCTCTCGCTCGCGAACGCCTTCAGCTTTCAGCAGTTGCAGGCGTGGCACAAGCGGGCTTCGGCATTGGCGGCGACGGACCGATTCGGGGTGGTGTGCGAGCCGAAGATCGACGGGTTGGCGGTCTCGCTGGTGTATGATAACGGGCGCTTCGTGCAGGGGGCGACACGCGGCGACGGGTTCCGCGGCGAGGCGATCACGGAGAACCTGCGAACGATTCGGAGCGTGCCGGTGCAGTTGCGCGGTAGCAACTTCCCGAAGCAGTTCGAGGTGCGCGGCGAGGTTTACTTCCCGAAGGCCGCGTTCGAGAGGTTGGTAGCCAGCCAGCTGGACCGCGGCGAACGGCCGGCAGCGAACCCGCGCAACGCAGCATCTGGATCGCTGCGGCAGAAAGACCCGCGGGTGACCGCTGCGCGGGGGCTGGACATCTGGGTCTACCAGCTTGGTTGGGCTGAGGGAGAGAGCCCGGCAACGCACTACGACACGCTGCAGTGGCTGAGCGAGCTGGGGTTTCGCATAAACCCGGAGACGCGGCGGTTCCAGGAGTTCGAGGCGGTCGAGCGGCACTATCGGGAGTGGGCGGAGAAGCGCCACGCGCTGGAGTACGAGATCGACGGGATGGTGGTGAAGATCGACGAGAAGCGGCTGTGGGATGAACTTGGTTTCGTCGGTCGCGAGCCGAGGTGGGCTATCGCATACAAGTTTCCGCCCATCCAGGCGACGACGAAACTGACGCGGATCGCCATCAATGTGGGGCGGACCGGGAGCCTGAACCCGTTCGCGCTGCTGGAGCCGGTGCAGGTGGGCGGCGTCATCGTCAAGCAGGCGACGCTGCATAACGAGGACGACATCCGGCGCAAGGACATCCGTGAGGGGGACACGGTGATCGTGCAGCGCGCCGGCGATGTGATCCCGCAGGTGGTTGGTCCGGTGGTCAGCAAGCGCACCGGGGCCGAGAAAGTGTACAAGGTACCGAAGCGTTGCCCCGTGTGCAAATCCGAGGCGGTAAGACCTGCCGGGGAGGCGATGAGCTACTGCACAAACATGTCGTGCCCGGCGCAGCTCTTCCGCTGGCTGACGCACTTCGCGGGGGCGATGGATATAGAGGGGCTCGGCGAACGGTGGATCTCGGTGCTACTGGAGCACCAGCTCATCGCTGATCCCGCGGACGTCTACTCGCTCACGAAGGAGCAACTCGTCGGACTCGAGCGAATGGGCCCGGTACTGGCCGACAAGATACTGGCGAACATCGAGGCGTCGAAGCAACGCTCGCTGGGGCAGTTGCTCGTTGCGTTGGGGATACGGCACGTGGGGTCCGAGATCGCTGAGGCACTGGCAGAGCATTTCGGATCGCTGGAGGTGATCGCGGCGGCGGCGCCAGAGGAGTTGCAGGCGGCAGAGGCGATCGGGCCGAAGATCGCTGAGAGCGTGTACGCATACTTCCGAGACGAGAAGAAGGCGGCGATCATCGAAAAGCTGAAGCGTGCTGGGGTGAGCACCGAACAGAAGCGCGAGCCGCGCCCGGAGGGCCCGCTCACGGGCCAGACCTTTGTGTTCACCGGAACGCTATCCGTGATGGCCCGCGGCAAGGCGGAGGCCTTGGTACAAGGTCTCGGGGCGGAGGCAGGGAGCAGCGTGACGAAGAAGACCGCGTACCTCGTCGCTGGCGCGGACCCGGGATCCAAGTTACAGAAGGCGGAGGGGTATGGAGTGACGGTGCTGGACGAAGCCGGGTTTCTAGCATTCCTGCGTGAGCAGGGGGTGGACGCCTGACCGCAGCCACGCCTCGGTCCGTCCGTCGACGTCCCAGGGACGACTCGCGCATGGCGATTCCTCGACGGCTGTTCGCGATTCTCGCGTTGGCGGGCCTGTTCGCCGGGTGCGGGGACGTGGAGACGTCGAATCCAGAACCCCGGACCGAGAGTCCAATCCCGACGACCCGTCCGAGCGAGCCCACGTTCGGACCGGACGAGCCCACAGGTCTGACGCGGGCCACGGTGATACGAGTCATCGACGGTGACACGATCGAGGTCTCGATCGGCGATCAGTCCCTCAAAGTGCGGTACATCGGAATCGACACGCCGGAGACGGTGGACCCGCGACGGCCGGTCGGTTGTTTAGGGAAGGAGGCCAGCGAGCGGAACCGGCAGCTAGTGCTGGGCATGACGGTAGGCCTGGAGAGGGACGTGTCGGAGACGGATGATTTCGGGCGGCTGCTGCGGTATGTGTGGGTGGAGGGCGCAATGGTGAACGCGATTCTGGTCAGTGAGGGCTACGCGGCGGCCTCCACATACCCGCCGGACGTGAGACACGACAACCTGTTCGCATCGCTTCAGATGGAGGCGCGCCAGGCGGGGCGCGGGCTGTGGGGTCCAGTGTGCGAGAGCCCCGCACCACCTGCCACGGCTCCGGAGGGCGCCTGCGAGTACTCCGGCAGCGAAGAGCCCGTGATCAAAGGGAACATCGCGGTGAGCGATGACGAGAAGATATACCACGTGCCGGGAGGCGAATTCTACGAGCGGACGGTGATCGACGAGACGAAGGGGGAGCGCTGGTTCTGCTCGGAGGCGGAGGCGGTCGCGGCGGGGTGGAGACGATCGCTGCGATGACGGGTAACACGTACATCAGGCTACAGCGGCTCGGGTAGCCGCGAGGGTGGCGGTCGAGTATAATGCCCTAAGTCTGCCCGCCTTGTCCAGCGAACAGCGGGCGTGAGTGGCTGGGAGTGAAGTTTGCCCTTTAATCCGTTCAATTCCGTCTTCGGTCTGTTCTCCCATGACATCGCGATCGATCTGGGGACGGCCAATACGCTGGTCATGGTGAAGGGCCGGGGGATCGTGATCGACGAGCCGTCGGTAGTCGCCATTGACAGGGTCAACAAGAAGATCCTGGCGATCGGGGCGGAGGCGAAGCGGATGGTGGGGCGGACGCCGGCGGACATCGTGGCGGTCCGTCCGCTGCGAGACGGGGTGATCTCGGATTTCTCCGTGACGGAAAAGATGCTCCAGTACTTCATTCGTTCCGTGCACGATCACCTGGGGTTTGGATTGCCGCGTCCGCGCGTCTCTATCGGGATTCCATCGGGTGTGACAGAGGTGGAGAAGCGCGCTGTTCACGATGCAGCCTTGAACGCGGGGGCGCGGGCGGCGTACCTGGTGGAGGAGCCGATGGCGGCGGCGATCGGCGGCGGTCTGCCGGTGATGGAGCCGGCCGGATCGATGATCGTGGACATTGGAGGCGGGACGACTGAGGTGGCGGTGATCTCGATGGGCGGAATCGTCGTCGCGACGTCGATCCGGGTCGCGGGAGACGAGATGGACTCCGAGATCGTGTCTTACGCGCGCCAGGTGCACAACATGCTCATTGGGGAGCGCACGGCGGAAGAGGTGAAGATCGAGGCCGGATCGGCATATCCCTTGGAGCGGGAGATTACGGTGGAGCTGAAGGGGCGGGACCTGGCGACGGGGCTGCCGAAGGCGGTTGAGGTGAGCAGCGTGGAAGTCCGCGACGCACTATCCGGCTCCGTCAACGCAATCGTCGATTCCGTCCGGCAGACGATCGAGACTACGCCGCCGGAGCTGGTGGCCGACATCATGAGCACGGGCATCATCATGGCCGGTGGCGGCGCGCTCCTGCGGGGCCTGGACCGGCGGTTGGCCCAGGAGACCCGATTCCCAGTATACGTCGCAGAGGAGCCTCTGACGTGCGTGGTACGAGGCGCGGCAGAGGTCCTGGAAGAGGCAGCGATCCTGCAAAAGATTCAGGCGAGGCTCAGCACGCGGAAAGCGCCTCGCTGATCCCGGAGCCGCGGGACGCCGAATTCGCCGCGGCGGAGTCCGGAGGGCCCCAGACAATATGCGACTCATCTGGTGGATGGCGAGCGTTAGCGCGATCAGCCTCGTCAGCATCGTCCTCTCCCACCGAGGCACGCTAGACCCAGTAAACAACCTCTCGTTGACGATCACCGCGCCCTTGTCCTCGGGACTTCGCGACATCGCTGAGCCAGCGGACGACCTACTGGCCGGCATCCTGGACCGCGGGGACCTGGCGCGAGAGAACGAGGAACTGCGGGCGCGCGTCGAGGAGCTGGAGGTGGAGCTGGCGCAGCAGCAGGACCTCGAGCAGCGAGTGCGCGAGCTGGAGGACGCGTTGGGCATCAAGCAGGGTCGCCCCGAGGACACGCTGTTGGCGGCTAACGTGATAGCCGAGGACCCATCCGGTCTGAAGCGGGCGATCGCGATAGACCGAGGATTGAGCGACGGCGTAGACGAGGGGATGGTTGTGCTGTCACGCAGTGGGAGCCTGGTCGGCACCGTTTCACGCGCTAGCCAGGACTTCGCGTGGGTACTGCTGGTCACAGACCCGGATAGCTCCATCAACGCGCAAGTCAACACCATCCTTCCGGCCACGCCACCCTCACCTGTACCATCGCCGGGAGCCCAGTCCTCACCGTCGCCGACTCCGTCGGCCACCACAGCCGACCTGGCGGTGCGTGGTGTAGCCAACGGAGACCTCCGCGATGGAGTCATTCTGGACTTGTTGCCCGCCGGTTCGGCGATCGCCGAGGGCAGTCACGTCCTGACGTCCGGGCTGGGGGGCAACTATCCGCGGGGACTGTTGATCGGAAGCATCAAGCGCGTCGAGCAGCGATCTCAATCTCCGTTCACGCACGCAACGATAGAGCCGGCGGCGAGCCTGGGGAGCCTCGATACCGTGTTGGTGCTCATAAGTTTCTCACCGGCGAGGCTGGACGCGCCGTGAAGATTGCTCTGGCTGTGGTTCTCGCGTTCGTGCTGGCGGTAGTCGGGTCCTCGGCGATGCCGTACGTGAAGGTCCTGGGGGTGACACCGGACCTCGTGCTCATATTCGCTGCGTGCTGGGCGGTGGTGCGCGGGCAAGACGAAGGGCTCGTGATCGTGCCGGCAGCGGGCTTCGTTCGCGACCTGACGACGAGTGACCCGCTGGGAACATCCGTGATCGCGCTGATGCCCATTGTGCTGTTGAGTGCTCTTGCGCGCATGCGAGCGATTGATAGCGACTTTATGCCATGCGTCATCGTGATCGGCGCTGGCAGCGCGTTCTACGGTATTATCAGCATGATAGTGCTGAGCGCCACCGGTCGCGACGTGCCGATGGCGGACGCCCTGATGAGAGTGACGGCGCCGTCGATGATTGTGAACCCGCTATTCACGCCGATCGTATATCTTCCCGTGCACTGGTTGGCCGCGAGGTCTCCGGCGAAGATACTGGGCCCCGGACGGATCACATCTCCGCTATGACGGCGGAGCTGTCCTAGGTGGCGCCTTTGGACGGCCGCTGGAGCGGTCAGGGGCGCGGATCTAAGGGCGAGTTCGGCGGGCGCCGGCCGGCGACGTTCGCTGTGTTGCGGGCGCTGGTCCTATTGATGTTCGGAGCTCTGACCCTCCAGCTCGTCAACCTGCAAGTTATCAATGGGGACGACTACCGGGAGCAGGCGGAGATCAACGCCTTGCGCGAGGTGGCGATTCCGGCAACGCGCGGGCTGATCTTCGACCGCAACGGACAGCCGTTGGTTCAGAATTCTGCGAGGTTCTCCGTCGCAATCGTGCCGGCGGATTTGCCGGACCGGGGCGAAGTTCGCGTGTACCGGACCCTGTCGAAGGTGATCGGCATGTCTGCGGAAGAGATCGAGCGCACTGTGACGGAGGGCGCGCGCCGTCAGGGCGAGTACAGCCCGGCGGTGGTGAAGGAGGACCTGGACCGCGACATCGCGCTAATCCTGATGGAGCTGGAGCCACATACACCGGGCCTCAAGGTTATAGTGGAGCCGTCGCGCCAATACCTCATGGGGTCGTTGCTGTCACACGCGCTGGGGTACATCGGCCCAATCTCCGCCGAGGAGTTCCTCGAACTGGGGAGTGAGGGATACTTAATCCAGGACTTCATCGGGCAGACCGGAGTGGAGCACAGCTACGAGCGGGAGTTGAGGGGCAAGCCCGGCAAGAAGCTCATTGAAGTAGATGTAGCCGGTCGCGAATTGAAGGTGATCTCCGAACGGCGGCCGGTGGATGGGTCTGATTTGGTCCTGAGCATCGACGCCGGCCTTCAGAAGCGGGTGGCGGAAGTCCTGCAGGAGTACGCTTCGGGGTCTGACAATGCGGCTGCGGCGGTGATGGACCTGCGAACGGGCGAGATGCTGGCGATGTATTCACTGCCGACGTTCGACAACAACCTATTCTCAGGACCCGTTTCCAACGAGGACCTTGCCGGCCTGACTGAATCAGCGGGGAAACCGCTTGTGAACCATGTGATAGCGGAGAGATACGCACCCGGCAGCACATTTAAGACGATCGTTGGCGCAGGGGCGCTGCAAGAGGGCGTTGCGTTCCCGTGGACGACGATC
The DNA here is from genome assembly GCA_964558415.1 of uncultured Dehalococcoidia bacterium. Taxonomy (GTDB): domain Bacteria; phylum Chloroflexota; class Dehalococcoidia; order SM23-28-2; family RBG-16-64-32; genus CAZLDI01. Next base: position 6,756 of record CAZLDI010000019.1, on the reverse strand, counting down.
ACGAGCCGGGGGTACATCACGGTTGAGAACGAGTTCGATCCGAACGTTGTTTACGTCTACCCGGACTGGACCGCCCTGGGGGCGCTGGACTTCTACGGCGGCCTTTCGATGTCGTCCAACGTGTACTTCTACTACCTGTCTGGCGGGAAGGCCGATGAAGGGTTCGCCGGCCTGGGCGAGCAACGTGTGGCGGACTACGCGCGGGCTTTCGGCCTCGGCGGGCCAACGGGTGTTGACCTGCCGGGAGAATCGGCGGGGCTGGTGCCGGACGCCGACTGGAAGATGGAGACGGTGGGCGAACCGTGGACGCTGGGAGATACTTACAACTTCGGTATCGGACAGGGCTACGTCGCCGCGACACCTCTCCAAGTGCTTATCGCCGTAGGAGCGATCGCCAACGGCGGCGAGCTGCTGACGCCGCACGTACTGCGGGGCTTCCGCGATAGCCAAGGCAATCTGATGAGCACCGTGGGAAAGACGGTACACGGCGAGCTGCCGGTCAACCCTGAGCACCTGGCGACGATCCGCGACGCCATGCGTCAGTCGGTAACCACGGGTGTCGCCCGAAACGCGGCGGTGGCCAGCGTGCAAGTCGCGGGGAAGACCGGTACGGCGGAATTCGGCCCGACGCTGTCAAACGGGAAGCACGAGACGCACGGGTGGTTCGTCGGCTTCGCGCCGTATGACGACCCGCAGATCGCGGTGGTGGTGTTCGTGCAGCGCGGAAGCGGCGGCAATGACGCCTCACCAGCGGCCGCGAAGATACTGGACTATTACTTCAACGGGTCGCGCGTGGCGGCCAAACCGGAGACGGGACAATGATAGACTGGCGGAACGCACGCCACTTTGACTTTCTCTTGATCGCGCTGGCAGTCGCGCTGGTCGCTTACGGTGGACTGTTAATCTACAGCGCAAACCTGAGCGTGTATCCGGACGGGGTTGGGCTGGACCATCCACTGACAAAGCAGATCATCTTCGCGGCACTAGGACTGGGAGTGGCAGCGGCGATGACATGGGTGGACTATCGGGCGTTCGGACAGAGCGCGGCGCCTCTGTATCTGTTGGCGATAGTCCTTCTGGGCGTGGTGCTCTTGATCGGGGACGAGAATTACGGCTCCAGGCGGTGGTTCACCGTGCTTGGGCAACAGATACAGGCGTCCGAGCCGGCAAAGTTGCTGGTGATAATCGCGCTCGCTCGATACCTGGCCGACCGTCAGCGGCAGATGCAGGACTTGCGGGTGTTCGCCGTTTCACTGGTGCTGGCGGCGATACCGGCAGGCCTGGTACTCGCGGAGCCGGATATGGGGACCGCGATGGTGTTCGGGGCGATCTGGGTGGGGATGGTGCTGGCTGCAGGCGCGCCGCTGCGCCACGTGATGGTCCTGGTGGGACTGGCTGTATCGCTTGTGCCCTTCGTTCTACTTGTGGGCCTAAGCGAGTACCAGCGGGACAGGATCAGGCTCTTCTTCGACCCGAACTCGGATGCGCTTGGCGGCGGGTTCAATATCATCCAGGGCCAGATCAGCGTCGGCTCCGGAGGTATCTTCGGACGCGGGTTCACTGAAGGCTCACAGACTCAGCTGGACTTTCTGCAGACGTCCAGCACAGACTACATCTTCAGCGTACTGGGCGAGGAGTGGGGGCTGGTTGGCGCGCTTGTGTTGTTCGCGTTGTTCACGGCCTTGTTGTACCGCGGCATTCGGGCGGCGTCACTGTCCCAGGACGCGTTCGGGCGATTGATCGCTGTGGGAGTGGTGGTAATGATCTTGTTCCAGGTGTTTATCAACATCGGAGTGACTATCCGGCTCGTGCCGGTGACGGGGATTCCGCTGCCGTTCATCAGCCAGGGCGGCAGCTCGCTAGTGATGCTGTTCGCCGCACTGGGACTGCTTGAGGGAATTTTGCTCCGTCATAAACGCATCGAATTCTAGGAGGGTGACCAGACATGCCCAGGGCTATCGACGTTCACGTCCATCCACCGAACCCTAGCGGCGAGTCGTTGACCTCGTCCCGAGAAGCTCAGCAATACTTTCGCACAGGCCCTCCGCCGGCTTCCGCGGACGAAGTAGCAGAGTACTACGCGGGGCTGGACATGATGGCCGTGGTGTTCGACATCGATTCGGAGACGGCGACGGGCCGCGCTCCGACCCCCAACGATTACTTCGCGGAGTTGATGGCCCGGCATCCGCGGCAGTTCATAGGGTTCGGGAGTGTAGACCCGTGGAAGGGACAGGCGGCGGTCAAAGAGGCGAAGCGCTGTGCGGAACTGGGTCTGCGCGGGCTGAAGTTCATGCCTAACATGCAGCGGTTCTATCCAAACGATCAGAGTTTCTACCCACTCTGGGAGGAAGCGCAGCGGTCGGGGTTGGTGGCGTTGTTTCATACCGGGACGACGGGCGTGGGCGCAGGACGTCCTGGCGGCGGCGGCATAAAGCTGAAGTATAGCCAGCCGATCCCCTTCGTTGATGACGTGGCGGCTGACTTTCCAGAGCTCAAGATAATCATGGCGCACCCGGCGTGGCCGTGGCAGGAGGAGCAACTGGCGGTCCTAGTGCACAAGCCCAACGTCTACATGGACCTATCCGGCTGGTCGCCGAAGTACTTCCAGCCATCCCTCGTGCAGTACGCCAATACGATTATCCAGGACAAAGTCCTGTTCGGGTCTGACTATCCCGTGATCAGCCCGGAGCGCTGGTTGCGGGACTTCGAGGAGGTCGCGTTCCGGGACGAAGTCAGACAGAAGATATTGCTCGAGAACGCCGCGAAATTGCTTGGGATCAGCCTCTAAGACCGTCCCGAACAGTCAGCCTGCTCGGCGTTGGGGAGATCAGTCTCCGGCCTTTAGCCGGTAGATATCAGCGAAGTGGATGCGACCCACGTAGTCGTAATGTTCGTGCAGTAGCACGGTGAACTCAGGCGGTCTCTGCTCAGGTTCCATCAGCGGCGCTTGAATCGTGTCGATCACGTACGCGGGCCTGTCTTGCTGCAGCGCCTCTATGGTGGCGGCGATCGTGGTGGGGTCGTACTGGTACGCCCAATCGTAGAAGTAGGTGGTCGCGGGCGGGCGGTCCGCGTAGAAGTAGATCTGTGGCTCACGGCCAAGGTTGAAGATGCTGTCTCCGGGGCCAGTGTGGTCAGCGATGTAGCGGCCGATCTCTACGCTGTCCTCCTCCCACTGCTTCTGGACGAAGACGTTTGGGGCGACGCGTTGCTCCGTGCGCCAAGGAGCGGCGTAAAGAAGCGCGTTCATCGAGAGCGAGATGATGGCGAGCGTTCCCCAGAATGCGGCGCGGGGTCCTGACAGAGAACCAGGCCGCAGCGACGGGATCGCACGGTACAGGGCGATTGACGACAAGAGGGCGATCGCCGGCACCAGTTGGAGGAAGTAGTGGGGGAAGAAGCGTCCGCCCGAGGCGACGCCGAGCGCCGAGGCCAGCGCCCAGGCGACCACCAGGTAATCCACGGGCCGCTTGCTTCGACGGAGAACTGCAAGCAGGCCGAGCGCGGCAGCGACGAGCACCGGCGCGAAGAGGGCGAAGATGAACGATGCCCCCATCGTAAGGTCCAGTAACCGCTCGCCCAGCGTCAGGAAGCGCACGTAGAGCCAGTTGTAGGACAGATTGGCGTACGCGAGGTCGTCCAACGCCCCGGCGGCATAGAACGGCGTCGCGATGACGGCTACAACAGCCGCGACGCCAGCGCAAACGAAAACCACGGGGGCGATCCGGCGCTGGCCGGCGAAAGCGTCGCCCGGCAGAAGCAAGGCGACGACCCCCAGAGCCAAGACGTTCCAGACGGCAACCTGCTTGGTCATAATCGCTGCCCCGCACAAAACTCCGGCAAGCGCGAACCACTGGAGCTTGCCGCTCCGCAGACCAATGGTGAAAGCCCACAAGGCGCCCGCGAGCGGGAGCAGCATGTAAGCCTCCGTGTTAGCGTGGAGTGCGACGAAGGGGAGGCCGGTGGCGATGGCGAAGATGCCGGCGGCAAGGTACGCCACGCGACGCGAGAAGGCCAGTCGCGCCTGCGCAAAGACCGCGAGGGTCGTGGCAGAGAGCAGGACCGCAGCAAGCAATCGCGGCGCTGCGACGCTCTCTCCGAAGATCAGGAAGCTGAGTGCGTACCAGCCGTAAACGAGAGGGGGCTTGTTGTCAAACAGGTCGCGGTAGGGGACCTTGCCGTCGAGAAGTCCCTGGGCGATCGTTGCGTAGGCGCCTTCGTCTCGTTCAAATGGTGAGTCAAGGATCGGGAGATAGAGGGCGATCGGGACGAGGCAGAGGAGGAGGAGAAGGGCTTTGCCCCACAGGTCGGAGCGAAGGCCGGAGACGGCTGCCGCGGCCTGAGCACGCATGGTCTTATGGTCAGTGTATCACGGCCGAGCGTCGAAGGTTACTCTGAGTCGTAGGCCAACGCCGCGGTGATTCCCCACTCCGTCCATCCGCGCAGGCGCAGAGCGAGGGTGAGGCGAGGCGACCAGCCGATGGCGGCACCCTGCGGGAACTTCTCCCCGAACAGCACCCATGCGCGCTCCAGCTCGTCTCCTTCAACAGGCTCAGCGCGGCAGCGGAGGGCGACGGCCTGTAGCTTGCTCCAGTCGTCGTAGTACTGGTCGAAGAGCGCGACGGCTTCAGGGTTGGCGACGAGGGCCTTCGCCGTTACACCGGCAATGGCCACGTCGATATACACGGTCGAATCGCCGTCAAACGCCGGACAAACGGGTATCGCGTGGGGCGACCCAGACGCGCGGACGCTGGCGATACGGCAGACAGGCGCTGCGCGGATGAACTCCTTCACCGCGTCAGGCAGCGGCTCCATCAACCCAGCACCGCCCTCATCGCTTCTCGTACCGTGCCGACAGGAAGTAATTCCAGCAAGGTCTTTGGACGGCGTGCTCGGACACCCACTTCTGGAAGGACGCAACGCTTGAAGCCGAGGCGTTCAGCCTCCGAGAGGCGGCGTTCGAGCTGGGTGACAGAGCGAAGCTCGCCGGAGAGACCGATCTCGCCGAGGGCTATCAGGTCTGCGGGGACCGGCCTGTCACGGTGCGACGAGGCGATGGCCAGCGCCAACGCGAGATCGGCGGCGGGTTCGTGCACGCGCAAGCCACCGACGACCGAGGCGATAATGTCCTGTGCCGCCAGGGGCAGACCCAGGCGGCGTCCCAGAACCGCTGAGACGAGCACGAGGCGGTTGAAATCGATCCCGTTGGCCGATCGCCGCGGCGCCGGGGTGACGGATGGGCTGGTGAGCGCCTGGACCTCCACGAGGAGCGGGCGGCTGCCCTCCAGCGTGGGGACGATGCAGGAGCCAACCGCCTCGGGAGAGCGTTCTGCGATGAAAGCCTCGGACGGACTCTCCACTCCGCGCAGCCCTTCACCGGTCATCTCGAAGACGCCAACTTCGTCTACGGAGCCGAAGCGATTCTTCACGCCGCGTAGCAAACGGTAGCTGCTGAACCGCTCGCCCTCAAGATAGAGGACGACATCGACAATGTGTTCAAGGAGGCGAGGGCCGGCGATGTCGCCGTCCTTCGTCACGTGGCCGATGATGAATACGGGGACGCCGGAGGCTTTCGACCAGCGCATGATGTCCAAGGTGCACTGGCGAAGCTGCGCGAGACTGCCCGGCGATTGGGCTGCGGCATCGCTGTGGACTGTCTGGATAGAGTCCACGATCAGCATCGCCGGAGTCAGCGACTCTGCCTCGGGCAGGGCGAGATCGAGGCTTGTCTCCGGTACTGCGAAGAGCGCGTCTCCGGCCAGCCCGAGGCGCGAGGCCCGGAGCTTCAGCTGGCGGGGCGATTCCTCGCCGGTCAGGTAAGCGACGCGACGGCCGTCTCCGGCCACCTGCGCGGCGACCTGCAGGAGGATTGTCGACTTGCCGATACCGGGGTCGCCGCCGAGAAGCACCAGGGAGCCGGGAACGACGCCTCCCCCCAGGACGCGGTCGAACTCTGCGATGCCCAGCGCCAGACGGGGCTCGTCATCTCTGGGCATCCGCGAAAGCTCGACGGTTGGGGCCGCCATCCGGGTCCGGCCGTTGGCGCGAGCGGGCGGGCCAGCTATGCGCTCAATGAGGGAGTTCCAGGAGGCGCAGTCAGGGCAGCGGCCGAGCCACTTCAGGCTCTCGTGCCCGCACTCTGTGCAGGCGAAGGTTGTGCGCGCTGTCCTGGTGATCGCCATAGACTCTGGAGCGATTATGGCTGGGCCGGTGGAAGTGGCCAAGCAGGATATGGCACTTATGAACAAAGAGCCACCCGTCTGGGTGGCTCCAGTCTGGATTCGAGAGTGATCTAGGCCAGCGCGGGCTCCGAGACGTTCGCGATAACGATCTCGCCGTTCTGGACGTCAACCTTCACCGTATCGCCTTCGCCGAAGCGTCCCTCGAGGAGGGCCTCCGAGAGGCGGTCTTCGATCTCATTCTGAATCACGCGGCGTAGCGGGCGGGCGCCGAACACGACGTCGTAGCCCTTCTCACCAATCCAGTCGAGCGCCTCGGGGCTCATCTCCAGCGTGACACCCTTGGCGGAGAGCTGCTTCTCGACGCCCTTGATCTCGTTCTCGACGATCCGGCGGATGTGCTCGCGGCTGAGGGCGTGGAAGACTACGGTGGCGTCCAGGCGGTTGATGAACTCCGGCCGGAAGACGTTCTTCATGGCCGAGAGCACCTTCTCCTTCATCTTCTCGTGCTGGTCCGCGACCGTCTTCGACTCCTCCGTCTTGGTGGAGAACCCCAGCGCCGTCTCCTTGCGGATCA
>CAZLDI010000018.1:0-53480 GCA_964558415.1 uncultured Dehalococcoidia bacterium | reverse complement strand
TCGCTGCAACACTCCCCCCCAACCACGACGCCCCGCGACAACTCCCGCTTATCCCACCTCCCAACCCCCGGCCCGCAGCGCCGATCGTCATCCCGACCGCAGCGCAGCGACCCCATCGTCATCCCGACCGCAGCGCAGCGGCCCCATCGTCATCCCGACCGAAGCGCAGCGAAGTGGAGGGACCCGTCCGCTGCAACACCTCTCCCCAACCACGGCGCCCCGCGACACCTCCCACTGATCGTGCCCCGGGGCCCCCTGCTCCTTGCTCCTTGCTCCCTGCTCCCTACGGCGCCCACGGGCACACCGGCCCACCGAACGCCCGTGCCCCATCCAGCATCGGCGGGTACAGCAGCGTTATCGCCGTGAGGTCCTGCACGTTGATGTCCGCGCCAAACGTGCTCCCGGGCACAAGGTCCCAGCGCACATCCCCCGGGTTCGTCCCAACGTTTGTCCCCAGGTAACGAATCGGGCCGACGAAGCTCGCAAGGTCCGACACGTTTACCTTGTTCCCGCTGAACGCACCGCCTACGAGTTCCGCCGGCCATCCGTTGTTTCCGCACGGATCTTGGTTACCGGTCGCCGCTGGCCCGAACACGTGGTTCTCAGCAGATCCCTTGAATCCATCCCCGTCGCAGTCGAAGTTGTCAGTCCCGCCTGGAAGCGCCTCGTCTACGTTTGTGTCGCCGTCATCGTCCACCCCGTCGAAGACGCCGTCAATGCGTTCCGGTCGCAGCGCAGCGACGTACTGGTTACCGCCGCAGGCGACCTCATCAACGTCGTAGACGCCGGCATTGTCATCGTCCGGGTCGCAGAGATCGCCCAACCCGTCGTTCTCATTGTCTGCTTGATCAGGGTTGATTACTGTCAGGCAGTTGTCTGCATAATCCGGCACTGTATCGCCGTCCCCGTCGGGGTCCCCGCAGTTCGCGTCCAGTGCCACCGTCGCGTTATTGACGGTGGCAGGCGGGATGATGTTGCTGTTGCTGTCGAGAATCCCGATGTTGCTGAGAGTAAGCGGCACGACAGCGGGGCCGCCGTTCGTCGCCTCCAGCGTCAGGCGGGTCAGCACGCCCGGCCCCGTCTCGTTGGCGTTCACTCCCGTTTCCAGCGCCGCGGAGTTGAAGGTGCCATCGGAGTCCGGTACCGGGTCTGATATCGGCAGCAGGCTGCTTCCCGGTGCCGATTCAAGCAGTTGGATGTCCTCAGCTATCACCCTCAGCCGCGTGGCCGTATAGTTGAAGTCGAATATCGACCCGATCATCGAGCGGGTCGCCGGGATACCCGACGGGCCCACGGTGACGTCGACCGTAAGCTCGTCTTGAGAGTCCTCGTCGGCGTCCAGAACGCTGTTATTGTTCATCCGGCGGCAGGATTCGACGCTGCCGATCGAGATTGGCGTGTTGGCAGGCGCCGCATCGTCCTCGGCGTCCACGGAGATGTTGTCGATTACTTCGTTCGGCAGCGGATCGCATGCGTCGCCGAAGTCGTCGGTGTCCGTATCCGTCTGTGACGGGTTGGCCGTTGTCGGGCAATTGTCGGTGCCGTCCCCAATCCCGTCATCGTCGCAGTCCGGGTCCACCGGGCACGGATCGGAGAGGTCGGGTAGACCGTCACCATCGTCATCCGGGTCGCAGGCGTCGCCTGACCCGTCGCCATCTGTATCCGTCTGACTGCCGTTGGCTACAGCGGGACAGTTATCGGACCCGTCGATGAACCCGTCCCCATCACAATCAACCACGAGCGGACACGGGTCAGACGCATCCGCCAGACCGTCGCCGTCGTCATCGCCATCGCAGGCATCGCCGTTCCCGTCACCATCCGTGTCCGTCTGGGACGGATTGAACATCGTCGGGCAATTGTCCACGGAGTCGGGAAGCCCGTCACAGTCGAAGTCCACGGACGGGACCCCGGCCGGATCGTAGACGAAGACATCGGTTGTGCCGTTGGTGTCGCAGGTGACGAGATCGGAGGCTGAGGCGTCAAACGCAACGAAGCTCCCGTCAGCGCTCACTGCGGAGCTCCCTGGGTCCGCGTTGACCGATGCGGTCCCGGCCGGCGTGACGGTTACCCGTTGCGTGGTGCCGGTCTGGAGGTCCTTGAGGTACGCGTGTCTCGAAGCCGGATCTGCAGGCTGCCCAGTGATTATGAGCCCTGTCGCGATGAAAGAGAGGTAACGGCCATCGCTGCTGAGGGAAGGTGAATGAGCGCCGTACTGAGGCTGACCCGCTGAGTCGTTCACGCCGGCGAGAACCGTGGTACCCGCTTGCAGATCGCGCAAAAATACGTCTGGGCAGGAAGGAGCCGGCCCGCACGTAATGATGTCGTCGTCGGGTACGAGATGCAGCCGAAACGAAGGCAACGTAGCGTCCGTCGTCACTCAGGTCCGCTGCGCCACTAACGTAATTCGCTTCTGCGCCGGAAGAGGCCACACTCACCCGAGCCGTGATACCGAGCTGCCTGTCACGAATGAAAACGTCCTGGTAAGCGTTCGTGTCCCCCGTGGCGAGATTAGTCGCGCTGGACGAAAACACGACGAAACGTCCGTCCTCACTAATTTTGCCGGTTGACGAGTCCCCGTCCCCCTCGTCGCCGGCGGTGCTCACGCTGACACGCTCCGTACTTCCCAGTAGCCGGTCCCGGACGAATACGTCCGGGACGCCGTTACTGTCTCCGCCAACGAGGTTGGATGACCACGACGTGAACGCGGTGTACCGCCCGGCGCCTCCTACCGCAACACTCCCACCACTGTATGAATTGCCCGTTTGCTCGCTACTGGACGCGTCGGCGATTCCTGTAACGCCCAGGGCTGTATGCCGCCAATATATATGGCTGTTGCCATCAACGATGCCAGGCACCAGATTCGTCGCTGCCGAAGTAAACACGACAACGAGGCCGTCCGACCCGACGGCCGAGTCTCCGGCAAATTGATTCGCCTGTGCCTCGGAGCTACTCACGTTTACGCGCGTTGTCGTTGTTAGCTGCCGGTCACGTACGAAAACGTCTTCCAGGCCATTAGTGTCACTGGCTACGAGATTGCTGGCAAGGGACCGGAAAGCAACATAACGCCCGTTCGCACTGATGTCTCACAACGTGCTCCAGTCATTGCCCTCGACAGCCCCGGTACCAAGACTAACGCGGCTGTTCAGACCGAGCGCGGACGTGGTGGAAGCGTCCGCCATGATCAGGGCCAGTCCCACAACTGCGATGAACCCGAGCCGAACGTGTCTCATTCTCGCCGCGGACCCTCCCTGCGCGGCTCTCATCCTCCTTCGAGGTGCACTCAACCTACACCCAGGGGGGAGGCGTGTCAATCAGCGATGTCCCGGCCCCCCTGCTCCTTGCTCCCTGCTCCTTGCTCCTTGCTCCCCCCTACGGAGCGAACGGGCACACAGCGTTATACGCCCGCGCTCCAAACAGCATCGGCGGGAACCCGCTCGCACCGGCCACTAGCGCCGCCATGTCCTGCAGGTTGATCGTCTCCCCAAACACCGTCCCCGGCACCAGGTCCCAGCGCACGTCATAGCCCGGATCTCCGGACGACGTGTTCAACCGCCGCACCGGCACAATGTACGTGGCCAGGTCCTGCACGTTCAACGCGTTCGGCTGGAACCCGCCCTGGATGAAGTCCGCCGGCCACCCCGTGTTCCCGCACGGGTCCTGGTCCCGCGGCCCCGCGCCCGCATACACGTTGCTCTCCGCCGACCCCTTGAAGCCGTCCCCGTCGCAGTCGTTGTTCGTCGCGCCGCCCGGCAGCGCCTCGTCGATCACCGTGTCGCCGTCGTCGTCCACTCCCGCAAGCGCGCCATCGATCCGCTCCGGCCGCAGACTCGAGGGCGTCGTCCCCCCGCATAGCGCCTCGTCCACGTCCGTAACCCGGTCATTGTCGTCGTCAGGGTCGCTCCCGTCCGGTTTCCCGTCGTTGTCATCGTCTGGATCGCAAACGTCGCCCATCGCATCGCCGTCGAAGTTCGCCTGGTTCGCGTTCGAGACCAGCGGACAGTTATCACACACATCACCGTGCGAGTCCCCGTCGCTGTTCGCCTGGCTGGCGTTGGTGACCGCAATGCAGTTGTCGCAAGCGTTCCCGAACGCGTCCCCGTCGCTGTTCGTCTGACTGGCGTTCGGTATCGAAGGGCAGTTGTCGGTCGAGTCTGGGATCCCGTCCGAGTCGCTGTCGCACACCGAGTTCGCCGAGCTGAGCGCATCAGCTCGGCCGCCGCCGTAAACGTTGTCCATTCCCGGCGCTCCCAGGTCGACCGCTTGGTTGATCAGACCGTTGCGCAACGCTGTGCGGTCTGCCGAAGGATTATCGCCCGGTTCAAAGGCCTTCAAGCTCGTTTTGCACTGAAGCAATAACGCAGCGATGCCTGCCATGTGTGGGGCTGCCGCCGACGTCCCGCAAAACGGGTTCGAGAATCCGCCCGCGCCCGTAGTGCTCACGCAGTCGGTTCCGGTGATGTCTGGTTTCGTTCGCCCATCATTGGTGGGACCGCAGCTACTGTAGGGGGCAATCGTGTCGTTTCCCGGATCCCATGAGTTGATCGCGCCCGTGGAAATAACCCCACCACCAGCGTCGCCCTGATTAGGAACACTGCTACAAGGTGTCAAGAAATTAGGGGCAACGGGGAACAGTGTGAACATGTCGAATGTGCGAACAGCGGCATTGAAATTGTAGATCGCCAGGTCGACAAGGACATCGCTCGACAGCGGGTTCTGCCAGACAATTACCTCCGTGGGATCCTGAAAGCAGGTCTGCGGATCATCACTCGCTGCGAGAAGAGTCGCACTGTCGTGAACGTAAAGATAGAGGTCGTAGTCGTTGCAGGAAGCTCCGAAAGGATCGTTCCATTGCAAGAAAATTACGGCCAGCCCACCTGCCGGCACCAAAAGTGGATCATCGCATCTCGGCCCAAAGGGAGCAAGATCGATTGTGCTGGAGGTCGCCTGGAACACGTGGTAAAAACTGGCGCCACAGAAGTTGAATGGTTCCTGGTAGTGCTCCAGCGCCAAGTTGCCCACAGCGTTCGCGTACACGCGAATTCGATTGCTGGTTCGATTCAGTTCCGTGCTCGTGTTCAGGGAAACGGCGCTCGTTCCGTCGTACAGCCCATTGTTCAAGAAACCAAGATCATCTACCACGACATCAGTATTAGCAGCCAGGCAATCGACCGCCGCATTGAAATCCAGGGCCGTGCCCGGGGCGAAATGTCCGAACCACAGCTCAGCCCCCGGCGCCAGGTCGTGGACGATCTCTAACATCGCGGTGCCCTCCGAGCCAGACAACTGCGGGTTACCTCCCACGACGTTGCAAGTGGCCGTGTTGACGCTGGGCAGGTCACCGGACGCCTGGCTCGTTGGCAGGCCGCCCACCCCGTCGGAAATCACACCCACTCTGACTCCCGCCCCGTCTACGCTGAACGAGGAGCGCACCAGGTTTGCCTTTAGGATTGCATCCCCCTGGGTGTTCACCGCGCCGGCCTGCGTCACCGGGTAGTCTGGCAGACGCACGGATCGAACGCTCGGTGCTCGCGCCACTGTCTCAAGCTGCTGCATCGGAATCCTCGCCTGTACGAGGCCTGCCACCATATCCGAGCGCTCCACGGTACCGCCCCTTCGCTGGATATCGGCAATCGTCTCGCTCGCCTTGACCTCGACTTTGACGTACACCTGTACACGGCCGGAATCGTCGATGCGCATCAACCGTGAGTCGAGCATCGCCTGCAACCCGGGATCAAGCGCGGATAAGTCCGTCTTCGTGATAGCAGCACCGCCCGATTGCGCGATTCGGGCGGCCTTTGCCAACCGGGATAACTGAGCCGAGAGCTTTACCGTGGCCTTCGGACCGCGGGGAACGTCGCGTCCCAGCACAACGGCGGGCACGGCGCGGTCCCCGCTGCCAACAGCGTTCCCAGTCTCCGATCCCACCGCAAAGGCGGGCACCACGACAACGAAGCCAAGAACCAACAGCCGGAGTCGACACATATCTACAATCCTCGCGCGACGCACCGACATCATACGCTGTCACCGACGACGGCCCACGGGTCGCCCGCGCGGCCCTAATGGGCGTTGACTTACTGCCTACGGCGCCCAGGGGCAGACGGAGCCGTAGGCAGGCGTCCCGAATAGCATCGGCGGGTAACCGCTCGCACCGGACACCAGCGCGCCCATGTCCTGAACGTTGATCGCCTCTCCAAACATCGACCCGGGCGCCAGGTCCCAGCGCACATCGTAATCCACGTCGCCGAACGATGTATTAAGGTGCCGCACCGGGGCGATATACGTCCCGAGGTCCTCCACGTCGAGTGCATTCGGCTGGAGGTCCTGCGCAAAGTCCGCCGGCCACCCCGTGTTCCCGCACGGGTCCTGGTCCCGCGGCCCCGCGCCCGCATACACGTTGCTCTCCGCCGACCCCTTGAAGCCGTCCCCGTCGCAGTCGTTGTTCGCGGCGCCACCCGGCAGCGCCTCATCGATCACCGTGTCGCCGTCGTCGTCCACCCCCGCAAACGCCCCATCGACGCGCTCCGGCCGCAGGCTCGATGGCGTCGCCCCCCCGCAAGGCGCCTCGTCCACGTCCGTAACCCGGTCATTGTCGTCGTCCGGGTCGCTCCCGTCCGGGTTCCCGTCGTTGTCATCGTCCGGGTCGCAGACGTCCCCCATCGCGTCGCCGTCAAAGTTCGCCTGGTTCGCGCTCGAGACCAGCGGACAGTTATCACAGGCATCACCGTGCGAGTCCCCGTCGCTGTTCGTCTGGCTGACGTTCGTAACCGCCGGGCAATTGTCGCAGGCATCGCCGAACGAATCCCCATCGCTGTTCGTTTGACTGGCGTTGGTGACTGTCGGACAGTTGTCGCAGGCGTTCCCGAACGCGTCTCCGTCGCTGTTCGTCTGACTGGCGTTGGACACCGAGGGGCAGTTGTCGCACGCATCGCCTCGTCCGTCCGAGTCGCCGTCAGTCTGAGCCGGGTTGTACACGAGCAGACAGTTGTCGCTTTCCTCCGGGATGAGGTCGCCGTCGCCATCGCAGCCCGAAAAGCCGAACCCGGGGTCGAAGTATTTGTGGTTGACCCCACACGTGTCCCAGATGTGCACATAGTGTTCCGCGCTCCCACCGGCCACCAGCGGAAAGATGCAGTCGTAGGCCATCACGGAATGCGGTATCGCCCCGGTCTCGTCGAACCCGCACTCGATCACCGTAAGTCCGTCCGGACTGATGCTCTCGTGCCCCAGATTCAGCAGGTGACCCAGCTCGTGAATGATCGTCCCGCGTCTCTGGCTGCTCGTCCCCCAGTAGGGGCCCGCGTGCCCGTCGTCCGCCTGCCAGGCCTCGCCGTGGTAATAGGTGCAGCTATTAGGATCGCAGGGGTTCGCCCCGATGTCGTAAAACAAAGCGATCCCCAGAATCGACGGATCGCTGAACAGTTGATCGGCAATCGCCACCTGCATGTCGTAGTTCAGGTTCTGGTCCGGCATCAGCATGAAATCGACCGTGGTCGGCTGGTTGTTCCAGTCGTTGATTGCCTCCTGCGCCGGCGCGCCCCACTTGCTCTGACAGGAAGGGGTGCCGCCGTCACACAGATACCAGTACTGGCTCGTCGTCAGGTTCATGTACGCCCCGTAGCCGCCCGCCGTCGTGTGGTACCACTGGCCGTTGAACAGCTTCTTCTGCGGGTGCCCGCCGTGCGCCCCTGCCAGCGATACCCCCAGCAACGCCGCCATCACTGCGGCCACCAGCGCGATGCGCGCGACGTTACTGCGAAACACCGCGTACCTCGCCCAGCGCTTCGTCCACGCTGAGCCCCGCAAGCGCGCTCAGCGCCCCGAGATTCTGCCACGCCGCCAGCGGCGCTAGCGCGCCGCCCGGCACCGCTTCCAGCCTCGCGAATGGCGGCGCGTTCAGCGCACCGTTCCCCTTCCACGATGAGAAGAAAAGGTAGCGCGCGCCAACCCGCAGCGCCTCGTCCTGTTCGAATAAGATTCGCAGCTCGCTGCCGTCCGCCTGAACCAGCGTCCCGCCCGGCTGCTCCACAACCACCGTCGACCCCTGCGCCGGAGCCCCCGCAATCGCGCGCTCCACCCGCACCTCGAAGACGGAGATCGGCAACTCCGCCGGCTTTCTGCCTCCGCTCGGAAGCCCGGAAGACGGCGGTTCTAGCCGCTGCCCTGCGCGCGCCGTCACCTCGCCCACGAACACCGCGTCGCTCGTCGCGACCAGCGTCGCCAGATCGTGCGCATTCCCGCTCGCCCACAGCGTCGAGATCTCGATCACACCCTCGCCGCCGGCCGTCTCTCGGTCCGGACCGGGCGACCCGCAAGCCGTCATCAGCGCGAGGAAAATGACCGGGGCGATAAGCGCGCTGGTCAGTCGGGTAAAGCGAGTCAAATGGCGGTCCTTACAACCTCCATCATAGATACACGCCGTAGGTTGTCAAGGAGTTTCTAAACGGCCGCAGAATCAGCCGCTAAATGCAAAAAACGAGCGCGGCTCGCTCCCCTGCTCCCTGCTCCCTGCTCCCCGTCCCCTACCCCCGCGGCAGCCCCAGCCCGCGCCCCGCGATGATCCCCCGCTGCACCTCGCTCGTCCCACCCGCGATCGTGCTCGCCACCGAGTTCAGATACGTCCGCATATAGCGGCCCCGGTTCGGTGCGTAACGGTTCGTCGCGTGCTCCGCGCCCAACTTCGCGCTGCGGTCCAGCTGGCCATACAGCCCCGTCACCTTCAGCGCCGTGTTCGCCACGCGCTGGTTCAGCTCCGCCGCATACAGCTTGATCGCGCTCGCCTCGTGGTTCGGCACCATCCCCCGGTTCTGCATGCTGATCACCCGGTACGAGAGCAGCCGCGCCGTCTCCGCCTCGATGCTCCGCTCCGCCAGCTCCAGCCTGATCGTCGGGTGCGGCGAACCGTCCAGCGACTTCACGAACAGCACCAGGTCCTCCACCGCGTTCGTCTGCGCTATCGACGCCCCGATCGACGACCGCTCGAAGTCCAGCGTCGTCGTCCCCACGTACCAGCCGCGGTTCTCCTCACCCAGCAGGTCGTTGCGCGGGATGCGCACGTTGTCGAAGAACACCTCGTTGAACCCCTGCGTGTTCGCCATGTTCGTCAGCGGCCGCACAGACACCCCCGGCGACTTCATATCCAGCAGGAAGTAGCTGATCCCCTTGTGCTTCGGCGCCGCCGCGTCCGTCCGCGCCAGCAGGATCATCCGCTGCGCGTACTGCGCCCCCGACGTCCAGATCTTCTGCCCGTTTACCACGTAGTCGTCGCCGTCGCGCACCGCCGTCGTGCTCAGCGACGCCAGGTCGCTGCCCGACCCCGGCTCGCTGAACCCCTGGCACCAGATCACGTCGCTGGACAGCATCCCGGACAGGTGCTCCTTCTTCTGCTCCTCCGTCCCGTACACGATGATCGTCGGCCCTGCCATCGCGATCCCGATCCCGCCCGGCCGCGGCGCGCGCGCCATCGCCAGCTCCTCGTTATAGATGAACTGCTGCATGATGCTCATCCCCGCGCCGCCGTACTCCACCGGCCACGCCGGCGCGATCCACCCCTTCGCGGCCAGCTTCTTCATCCAGCGCTGGTAGCTCTCCATCGCCCCCGCGCCACCCTGGCTCGCCGCCTGGTACGCGCTATTCGCCTCCGGCGTGTCCGCCTCCCGCTTGAACTCCCGCGCCAGGAACGCCTTCACCTCACTGCGAAATTCTGCTTCCTCGCTGGTGTCACAGAAGTTCATCGGATGCCTCCTCGATACTCTGCCCGATCATCCTGCCTGCCCGCCTCTGGCGGGAGGTTCTCGCTCCCCCTCTCCCGTGCACGGGAGAGGGGGCCGGGGGGTGAGGGCCTTCCTCCGCACCCTACATTAAAGTTCATCCTCGTGCTCCCGTCTCCGTAGCCGCAGCTCCTTCCAGACCGCTCATCCTGAGGCTCTCGAAGGACGCGCGCCCCCATTCTAACGCTAACGTCAAGGTTGTTTCCAGAGGCGGTACCTCACCCGACCCGGCGCGGCGCTCCTCCCTCCACTCCCCTCTCCGCCGGGCGGAGAGGGGCCAGGGGTGAGGTCCTCCTTCTTGACACGCCCCCTCCGTTGCAGTGACCATTGGTTCACTCCACCAGGAAATCCAGGTCGCTACCATTGCTCCGCGCAGCCTGGTTGGTGGCCCGGAACTAGAATGGAGGCGCCTCTATGACCTGCACAGTGGTCACCATATCGCGGACCCTCGCGGCCGGTGGCGAGGAGATCGGCTTCACCGCGGCCATGGAGCTCGGCTTTCGCTATGTCGATGAAGAGATCATCGTTCGCGCCGCCGAGGCGGCCGGGGTCTCGCCGCCCACCGTGGCTGCAATCGAACATACACCCGGCCTCATCACGCGCATCCTTGAGGCAATGTCCCGCACTCCTCCCGACCCGGAGGGCTGGACCGGCTATCCAGTCTTGCCCGGTGATTCTCGGGTCGCCTACGAGGCCCTCATCGAGAAGGTGATCCGCGAGATCGCCGCTCAGGGTAACGTGCTGATCGTGGCCCACGCCGCCAGTGTGCCGTTGACCGGCACGCCTGGCCTCCTGCGCTCCTTAGTCACAGCTTCCCGCGAGACGCGCCTCGCGCGTCTCATCCGGCTGGCCAAAATGGCCGAGGCGGACGCCCACAAGGCAATTGATGAGTCGGACCGTCAACGAAGGGACTACCTGCGGCGCTTCTACGACGTCCGTGAAGAGCTTCCCACACACTACGATCTCGTGCTCAGCACAGACGTCTTCACAATCTCAGCGGCGGTGCAGATCCTCGTCGCGGCCGCCAAATCTATCTGAGTTGCCACCCTAATGCTCTGCGCAGCCTGTGGCCACGACAACCCCGAAGCGGCGAAGTTCTGCGGCGAATGCGCCTCCAGCCTCGCCGTCGCTGTCGTTTGCCCGCAATGCGGCGAATCGAACGTTCCCGGCCAGAAGTTCTGTAACGGCTGCGCCACTCCCCTGACAGCCACGACCGCCGCCACCACGCCAACGCCCACACCTTCCCCCGCCCTTCCCAACGCCTTCGCCGCCGGCCGCTACCAGGTGAAGGGCTTCCTCGGCGAGGGCGGGCGTAAGCGTGTCTACCTCGCTCACGACGAGAAGCTCGACCGCGACGTCGCCTTCGCCGTCATCAAGACCGAGGGACTCGACGCCGACGGCCTCGTGCGCGTGCGCCGCGAGGCCCAGGCGATGGGCCGCCTCGGCGACCACCCGCATATCGTGACGGTCTTCGACACGGGCGACGAAAACGGGCAGCCCTTCATCGTCTCCCAGTACATGGCGGGCGGCGCGGTTGAAGACCTCCTGCGCGACGCCGCCGGCCACCGGCTCCCCGCCGACCAGACCATGCGCATCGGAGAGCAGGTCTGCCGGGCGCTCGAACACGCACATTCCCGCGGCATCGTCCACCGCGACCTCAAGCCCGGCAACGTCTGGCTGACCAGCGACGGCACCGCGCAGTTGGGCGATTTCGGCCTCGCCGTCGCCCTCGACCGCAGCCGCATGACGATGGCGGGCATGATGGTCGGCACCGTCGCCTACATGTCCCCTGAGGCCGCCCTGGGCCGGCAGCCGGACGCCCGCTCCGACCTCTACTCGCTCGGCGCCATGCTCTACGAGATGGCGGCCGGCCGCCCGCCCTTCCTGGGCGACGACGCCATCGGCGTGATCTCGCAGCACATCAACACCGCGCCGGTTGCCCCCGCCTGGCACAACCCGGAGGTCCCGAAGCCGCTGGACGCGCTGGTCCTCCGCCTGCTCTCGAAAGCGCCGGAAGAGCGGCCGGCAAGCGCGGACGAGGTCGCCGCCGAGTTGCGCCGCATCCTTGCCCGCAGCACGGAAGAACCCGTGGCGCAGGCCCAACCGCAGCAGATCACGGACCTGCGCGGGCTGAGCTGGGGCCGCTTCGTCGGACGCCGGGACGAGATGGACCAGCTGAAGTCCGCCCTGGAGTCTTCGCTCTCCGGCCGGCTCGCCCTCGCCTTCATCGCCGGCGAGCCCGGGATCGGCAAGACTCGCCTGGCCGAGGAGTTCGCCGTGTACGCCGGGCTACGCGGCGCCCAGGTCCTGACCGGACACTGCTACGAAGGCGAGGCGTCGATGCCCTACCGGCCGTTCGTCGAGGCGCTCCGCCAGTACGTGCGCTCCCGGCCGGACGCCGATCTGCGCCAGCAGTTGGGACCCGGCGCGCCCGAGGTCGCCACGCTGGTCTCCGAGGTGCGCGAGCGCTTCCCCGAGATCACAGACCCGCCAACACTCGAGCCGGACGCGGAGCGCCTGAGGCTGTTCGACAGCGTCACGCAGCTCCTGCGCAACGCCACCTCTCCCTCCGGCGGGCCGCTGGTGCTGTTCCTGGACGACCTGCACTGGGCGGACAAGCCCTCGCTCCTGATGCTGCAGCACATCGCCCGCTACGCCTCCGCCGACCGCCTGCTCGTCCTCGCCAGCTACCGCGACGTCGAACTCGATCGCACGCACCCGCTGAGCGAGGCGCTCACGGAGCTGCGCCGCCTGCAGGGCTTCCAGCGCGTGCTCCTCCGTGGTCTGGCGGCGGAGCAGGTCGAGGAGTTCCTGATCGCCATGGACCCCTCCGAGGAGGGCGAGGCCGTCCGCCATGCCCTGGCGCAGGCCCTCTACCAGGAGACCGAGGGCAACCCCTTCTTCATCCGCGAGGTGCTCGCCCACCTGATCGAGACCGGCAAGATCGTCCGTGAAGGCGGGCGCTGGGTCGGGCGGGTACAGACGGTCTCCGACCTCGGCATCCCCGAGGGCGTTCGCGAAGTCATCGGCCGGCGTCTCTCGCGCCTGAGTGACGGATGCAACCGCCTGCTGACGGCTGCCTCCACGATGACCGGCGGCTTCGCCTGGGAAGCCCTGAAAGCGCTGAGCGACGAGCCCGAAGCCCGCCTCCTCGAGCAGCTGGAGGAGGCCCTCGCCGCCCAGCTCATCGCGGAGCGGCGAGACGCCCCCGGGACGTACGACTTCACCCACGCCCTGATCCGCCAGACGCTCTACGGAGAGCTGAGCACGCCGCGCCGCGTCCTCCTGCACCGCCAGATCGGGGAGGCGCTGGAGAAGCTCTATGCGAACAACCCGGAACCGCACCTCGCAGAGTTGGCGCACCACTTCTACCAGGCCGCCCCCGGCGGCGACGTCGACAGGGCGATCGACTACGCCCGCCGCGCGGGCGAGCGCGCCGCCGCCGTCCTCGCGCACGAGGACGGCGTCCAGCAGTACGCGCTGGCCCTCCAGGCGCTGCAGTTGCGCGGTCAGCCCGACGAACGCGTCCGCTGCGCCTTGCTGCTGGCGCTTGGCGAAGCGCAGCGCAAGGCCGGCGCGCTGGAGGAGTCGGCCGCGAACCTTACCGAGGCGTTCCGGCTCGCGGACCGGTTGGGCGACACGGAACTCATCGGTGCCGCCGCCCTCAACTACGCCTTCACCGCCGGCACGGGGGCACTGATGGGCCACGGCACACAGGTTCCGCTGCTCCGCCGCGCGCTGGAAGCAGCGGGCGAACAGGATACTCACCTTCGAGGCAG
Source organism: uncultured Dehalococcoidia bacterium (assembly GCA_964558415.1). Lineage (GTDB taxonomy): Bacteria > Chloroflexota > Dehalococcoidia > SM23-28-2 > RBG-16-64-32 > CAZLDI01. The sequence continues at coordinate 39,934 of CAZLDI010000018.1, read as the reverse complement.
GCTTCTGTCGGCGCTTTCGGGCGCGCTGATGATCTTCTATCCGCGCTGGCAAGCCAATAACCAGGAGCGCGAGGCGCTGGCCCTGGAGGCGAAGGCGCTGGGCGAGCGGATCGGCGACACCGAGGTGCAGGCCGATGCGTTGGCGCGCCTCATGTGGTGTCGCTGGGGACCAGAGCACGTGAGAAACCGGCTCACTTCCGCCGCTGAGATCATTAGCCTGGCGGAACAGTCCGGCAACGTCTCCCTTGCGCTCGCGGGTCGCTTCCAGACGGTGGCGGACTCCCTTCTCATCGGCGATATGGCCACCGTGGACGCGGAGATCGAGCGCACACTTGAGCTGGCGGAACGCACGCGCGAGAAGACGTACGCCGCCTGGCCGCCCGTTTGGCGCGCCATGCGCGCCTGCATGGGGGGCAGATACGCCGAGGCAGAGGCGCTCGCCCTGGAGCTACTGTCGATCGGCCAGACGCTGGGGAACCCTGGCTACCTGCAGACGTCGCTGGCGCAGCTCTTCGACATCCGCTCCAACCAGGGCCGCGCCGGCGAGCTCGAAGCGGGCGTCAAGTACTGGGTCGAACAGCAGCCCGACAACCTCGGCTGGCTCGGCGCGCTGCCCTACCTCTACTCCCTGCTCGACCGCAAAGCAGAAGCGCATGAATGGTTCGAGAAGCTGGCAGCGAAAGACTTCACGGACGTGCCACAAGACCCGAACTACCTCGTTGTCATCGCCGTGGGCGCCTGGATCGCCCGGTACCTCGGCGACGCACGCCGGGCCGCCATGCTGTACGACATGATCCTGCCCTATAACGGACTCACGATCACAGTGAATAACGGTGGTCTCTGCGTCGGCGCCGCATCGTCCGTCATCGGCTTGCTTGCTGCGACGATGGGGCGCCTGGACGAAGCGGAGTCACACTACCTGGAAGCCATCTCAATGAACGAGCGAATCGGGGCGCGCACCTGGCTGGGCAGGGTGCACCTGCAATACGCGGAACTCCTTGCCGAGCGTGACCAACCGGGAGACCGCCAGAAGGCTCTGGAGCAGGCGGATCTCGCCCTCGCGATCTTCCAGGAGCTCGGCGCGAAGCAGTGGATAGAGCCCGCCCTGGCCGTCAAGCTAAAGGCGCAGGGCATCGAGTCCAGCGGCGTCTACACATCCATCGACCGCGTGGCGGCCTCCGTGCACGCCGCCCACCCGGACCTCGCCTCCCACGCCGCGCCGGACGGCACCGTCACCATCATGTTCAGCGACATCGAAGGCTCCACCGCCCTGACCGAGCGCCTCGGCGACAAGGCCTGGATGGACGTCCTCCGCGGACACAACGCCACCATCCGTGACGCCATAAAGTCGCACGGCGGCTTCGAGGTCAAAAGCGAAGGCGACGGCTTCATGATCGCCTTCCAGTCCGCCCGCCGCGCCCTCGACTGCGCCGTCGCCATCCAAAAAGCCCTGGCCCAGCGCAGCGACAACGTAGGGGCGCCCCTCGGGGAGGCGGGCGGGGATGGGGGTGGTGCGCCCCGGGGCGGGGCGGGGGGCGACCCCATCCGCGTCCGCATCGGCCTCCACACCGGCGAAGCCATCAAGGAAGGCGAAGACTTCTTCGGCAAAAACGTCATCCTCGCCGCCCGCGTCGCCTCCCAGGCGAAGGGCGGCGAGATCCTCGTATCCGCCCTCCTCAAAGCCCTCGTCGACAGCGCCGGCGACATCCCCTGGGGCGCCCCGCGCACCGTCGAACTGAAAGGCCTCTCCGGCCCCCACGAAATCTGGCCTGTCGCCTGGACCGCGTAGGGGGCGCGGCGTACCTACTGCGGGTGATCAATCATCGGATTACGACGGTCAATCATTGATTTTGGGGTCCACTTTTGTATCTGAGCTCTGATTCTTCGGTAGGTTGACGGTGGGCGTTTGATTGTCGGGCGCGGGATTTTCTGTGATTTCGAAGAGCTCGCCCGTGGCTGGACCGGTCTGAAGGCCACCCTGGCTGATTGTGCGACGTTCGGCATCGTCTGATTGAACGTTCGATCTGAGGGCCTCCTGACGGGCCAGCGCGTCGAGCTGGGCGCGCCAGGCGGTGAGGTCGTCGCCAGGGGGCCGGAGGAAGTGCTGGAACGGGCCGCGGGAGGGTTTGCCTCGAGCGATGTCCCGGGCGTGCTGGAGGAGGCGGGTGAGAAGGTCCGAGGCGATCTCGTCTGCGCGGTCCTGGCGGAGCTCGTGGCGGCGGGCAAGGGCGAGGAGGTTGTCGCGGACCTTCGGGTTGGAGGCGAGGATGGCCCCGAGCATAGCGAACTGGGCCGAGCGACGGCCGTGCTTGAGGGCGTTCAGGTTGCCCTTGGGCGCGCCAGCGCCGGGGCGTCTTCCTCCGCGTGGCATGAGGGTACCTCCTGTTGCGAGGATAGCGGATGGGGGCGCAAGGTCTTAGGGGGAAGTGGCACGTTTGGGTGTGGGCGGGCGCACCTTATCCCTGTGCCAGCGCAACATATGCAAGAGCTAGATCTTATTATCAAATTGCGCTATGATACCGGATGATGAAGGTACGAAAGCGCTACTCCCCTGACAACGATGTGACGTTCTACCCGGGCGATTGCCGCCGCCTACTTCATCACGTCCCCAATGGCAGCGCGAGGCTCGTCGTCACGTCACCGCCGTACAACAATCGTAAGGCGTATGAGAAGAAGCAGGCGTTCTCTCGATATCTTCGAGAGCAGGCTGCCATCATTCGTCGCTGTGTCGATATCCTTGGTGATGGAGGCAGCATTTGCTGGCAGGTCGGTAATCACCTAGCCGGTCCGGGCGGAGTTGTCCCGCTGGACATCGCGCTCTATCCGCTTTTCATTCGACACGGGCTCAAGCTACGAAACCGCATCATCTGGCATTTCGCACATGGCCTTCACGCGACACGCCGGCTTTCGGGCCGACACGAGAGCATACTGTGGTTCACGAAGGGCGACGACTACGTCTTTAACCTCGACGCGATACGGGTGCCCCAGAAGTACCCCGGCAAGAAGCACTTCAAGGGTCCCAATGATGGCCAGTACTCCGGCCACCTTCTAGGCAAGAATCCGGGCGATGTCTGGTACATTCCCAACGTCAAGCACAACCACGTAGAGAAGACGGTTCACCCCTGCCAGTTTCCGGTCGAGCTGATAGAGCGGCTGATCTTGGCGCTCACGGACGAAGGCGACCTCGTCGTCGATCCCTTCATGGGCGTCGCCAGCACCGCGATCGCCGCCGCTCTGCACAAGCGCAGGTCCGCCGGGGCCGAGCTCGACGAAGAGTACTACCGCATCGGCCTCGGCCGCCTTTCGTTGCTAAGCAAGGGTGAGCTCAAGACCCGCCCCATGAACCGCCCCATCTACGAGCCGCCGCCGAACTCCTCGCTTACTCGCCGGGTCGACCTGAACGGCCACGGCACCGGAGAAGCGGTCCCTTTGGCTCGTAGCTCGTAGACTTCTCCAATCAACCCCAGATGCCATCATTGGGTTTCTTTGCCAGGCCCAAAGAAGGTGACGGACTCCCTTTGTGGCTCCTTGACAGGACTCCACTCATCTGCGAAGCTGCAGGTAGAAGGAGGAGAAGGTCGTCCGGATTTCTCCACGCCAGTTCCAACAAGGAGCGCGCACGCAATGGTTAAGACTCAGTCTCCTGGCATCCGGGAGGTCGACATCACCCCGGACGTCAGCCTCTTCAAGAAAGTGGGCAGTCAGCCCTACCGCATCCCTGACGCGGTCGCCGAACTGGTCGACAACGAGATCGACGCACACCTTGCGGATGAGAAGCTCGTCGTCAGCATTACCCTCCGGATGGGAAGGACGCCGATGATCGTCGTGAAGGGCAACGGATCGGGCATGACGCCGGAGACGGCTGCGATGGCGATGAAGATGGCGCATTCGCGGAAGCCCCCGGAACAGATCGGCGAGTTCGGCCTCGGTATGAAGGCCGCGTGCAGCAACCTGGGCAAGTCCTTCGAGCTGATCACGTGCCCAGCGGACTCAAAGCGAGCGACACGCATCGTCTACAACGAGGACGAATTCCTCAAGACCGGGCAGTGGAAGATCAGCCTAGAGGAGGTCGAAAAAGCGTTCGACCACGGTACGCAGATCACGATCACGGATCTCAAGGTCAACATCTACGCCGGGCTCAAGGATACGATGCTCGATAAGCTTGGCCGCATCTTCAAGCACTTCATCGACGAGGGCGACGTGGAAATCGTGGTCAACGACGAACCGGCTGTGCCCGAAGAGCCGAAGCTCTTGGAACAATACACGAAGAAGTTCGCGTTTGAGGTTCAGGGGCACAAGGTCCGAGGCTGGTATGGGCTCAAGCAAAAGTACTCGATAATCGGCGGCTACGGCTTCGAGGTGATCCGTCACAAACGGAAAATGCTTCGTAATGAAAAGATCGGCTTCAAGCCGCACCCGCGGCTTGCGCGGCTGACCGGCGAGATTCACCTCGACGATTTTCCAGTGACAAACAACAAGATGGACTTCATCAGGGACACACCCCTCTGGCGCGAATTCGATGACATGCTCGCGCAGATCACGAGCGAAATCAGGGGCATTGCCGGCAAGCTCGCTAGTAAGAAAGTCGATCAACAGGTTCTTGCCCGGATGGAGGATGAACGCGTTGACGTGCAGGAAGCATTGAACAGCAAAGCGTTTCAGCAGACCATCTCGCGGCGCGCACTTGACGCTATGTTGACGCAACAAGAGCTCGCACACGACGGGGAAGATATGCCCATCGCGGTGGAACAGCGCGAACGTCGCAACGGTCACGACCCGAGGAACGACGAGGCCACTGGTCAAGGGGGACAGCGTCAGCGCCCTCCCAAAATCACGCACGAGAGTATCCGAAGAGTCAAGACGATCCTTCCCGACGTGCAGATTGAGCACACCGTCGTATCGCTTGGTGAGGATTCGCCCTACAAAATATGGGACACGGCGGCCACTACTCCGGCAGTGAAGCTGTCCGTGGCGACTAACCTCGACCATCCGATGTACGCTGAGGCCTCAGAGGACCTAGTGTTGTGGGCCAAGCACAACATGGTCGAAGCGGCTGCTGAGTACCTGTGCGCAGAGTCGGGTATCCGGGAAATGCTGCTGTTGAAGTCGGACATCTTGAAGCACATCGGGCGTATTAGGCTGGAGGAAATCACAGAGGCGCCAGTTCTGGACTAGGTGAGTCGCTCAAACCATTGACAAAGTTGGGTTGTGCTATCAACAATAGGGTGGTAATCCCCTCTGTCGCCTCGGCGGCAGAGCGCGAGGCCACCGTTATGGTGGCCTCTGCTTTTTTGTTATGAAAGTCAACGTTTACATCGACGGATTCAATCTCTATTACGGGAGCATACGCGACACTCCGTACAAATGGCTGGACCTCCGTTCGATGAGCGAGAAGTTAGTGCCGAAGCACGAAGTGAACCGCATCCGCTATTTCACCGCGCGTGTCCAGCCTCGGTCGGGCGACCCTCAGATGGCACAGCGGCAGCAAACGTATATTCGGGCGCTCGAAACTATTCCGGGGTTGACGATCCATTACGGGCACTTCCTCGTAAGCCAGGTGCGAATGCCTCTCGCCCATCCGCCTAAGACTGGACGACGAACTGTCGAGGTTATAAAGACCGAGGAGAAAGGATCCGATGTTAACCTGGCGACCTACCTCCTTTTCGATGCGTTTACGACCGACTACGAGATGGCTGTGGTCGTATCAAATGACTCTGATCTTGTCGAGCCGATCAGACTCGTCCGAGATAAGTTCCGTCTCCCGGTTGGAGTGGTCAACCCCCACCGCAACACGAGTCACGCGCTACGCCAGGTGGCGGCGTTTTATCGGCCAATTCGGGAAGGAGTGCTGCGCTCGAGTCTACTAGCGGATCCGGTGATCGACCATCAAGGCGAAATACGGAAGCCGACCGGTTGGTAGCTGCAACCGCGGGTAGCCCTACTCCTTCGGCAGCCCCAATCCCCGCTGCGCGATGATGTTCCGCTGCACCTCGCTCGTCCCGCCCTCGATCGTGTTCGCCACCGCGCGTACGTACGTGTACTCCGCCCGCCCCTTCAGCGGCGACCGCTTGTGCCCCCGCGCCAGCTGCCCGTACATCCCCATCACCCGCAGCCCCGTGTTCGCGATCCGCTGGTTCAGCTCCATGCTGTACAGCTTCGTCGCGCTCGCCTCGTAGTTCGGGATCAGCCCCCGGTTCTGCATCGTCACCAGCCGGTAGGAAAGCATCAGCGAGACCTCTGTCTCCAGGTAGCGCTCCGCCAGCTCGAAGCGCATCGACGGGTCCCGCCCCACCGTCACCACGCCGTTGTTCTTGTTCTCGTTCGCGAAGTTGATCAGGTCCTTCACCGCCTCATGCTGCCCCACCGCCGAGCCGATGTTCGAGCGCTCGATATCAAGCGTCGTCACCGCCTGGTACCACCCACGGTTCTCCTCCCCCACGATGTTCGCCGCCGGCACCCGCACGTTGTCGAAGAACACCTCGTTGAACTCGTGCGAGCCCGCCATGTTCATCAGCGGCCGCACGGTGATCCCCGGCGACTTCATGTCCACGATGAAGTACGAAAGCCCCTTGTGCTTCGGGACGTCCGGGTCCGTGCGCGCCAGCAGCAGCATGTGCTGCGACATGTGCGCCAGCGTCGTCCAGATCTTCTGCCCGTTGATCACGTAGTCATCGCCGTCGCGCACCGCCCGCGTCTGCAGCGACGCCAGGTCGGAGCCGGAACCGGGCTCGCTGAAGCCCTGGCACCACATCGTCTCGCCGCGCAGGATCGGCGGGATGTGCTGCTTCTTCTGCTCCTCGCTGCCGTAGATGATGATCGTCGGCCCGATCACCGCCACCGCCAGCGCCCCGATGAAGATCGCCGCCGGGGCGCGCATGCGGGCGGTCTCCAGGTTGTAAATGAACTGCTGCATGATCGTCATGCCCGCGCCGCCGTACTCCACCGGCCAGGCGGGCGCGACCCATCCCTTGTCCGCAACTTTTTTCCGCCAGGCCAGCAGGTAGCCGGCGTTCTCGAAGAAGCTGATGCCGCCTCCTCGCAGGTCTGCGGGGCACTCCTTCTCGATGAAATCGTGGACTTCCTGCCGGAAGGTCTCTTCCTCAGCGCTGAAGCGAAAATTCATGCCAGATTCCTTTCGTATTTGCGCGACCGCGAAGCATCAGCGACGTCACAACCGCTGCGGCCCGCTGAACCACTCGCATGGTAGGAAACTCTGACGTGTGCGTCAAGGTTGGCGCGCGATAGTTAGGCGCTCGATACCTGTGTCCCTTGACCATGGGGAAGGCCGTTGGTAGCATGTCGTCAATCTCGATAGGGGGTTGTCGCCATGCCACTTCCGCAGCGCGTGCTCGTGTTCCTTTTCGCCGTTTGTGCCAGCCTTGGCCTCGCTGCCTGTGGCGGCGACGACGACGAGCGAGGCCTCGATACCAACTACCCGGAGGCCGGCGAAGACGTCTTCGAGTCAACCACCGCCACCGTCGAGATCGAGTACGAGGCGTTCAGCGTCTCGGCCGTACCGCGCGCGCAGGCCTTGGAGCGCATCGAACTGGAGGGCCCGACGACCGTAACACGCGGCGATCCGCAGGACGCGGACGGAGACGGACGCGTGGATGTGGCGACAGAGATCACCGAGTTGGAGCTCTCGGGCACCGCGTCGTTCGGCGACCTGATCGTGCGGCTGAACCCGGACAAGCGGTCCACCGGCATGGTTGAGCAGCAAGAAGCCGGCAAGGACACTCCAGCGGACAGCTTCTTCGATGTTTTCGTGCAGGTGGAGCTGCCGGACCCCAACGGCGGCACCAACGTGCTGGCCGTGAACGAGGAGCCGCTGCGCATGCAGGCGGAGCTCTCTGACCTGCCACCGGGCGAGGGCGACGAGTACCGCGCCGGCGAGGACGGCGAGCCGGTGCCGCTGGTGGCTGTGAACGACGCCACTCTGCGGCTCGGCAAGATCGTGGATGCTCTCCACATTCCCAATCCCGAAGGCGGCGAAGGGTCTCCCACTGACGAGCCGGAGGAGACGCCGGAGCCCGAAGACTCCCCCGAGCCGGAGGAGGACACGCCGGCTCCCTGGGGCGCTCCGCAGGTCAGCGCCGAGCAGCGCCCCGGGTGCGAGCACACCCAACCCGGCGTGCAAAGCGATCTTCTGGATCTGATCTTCGTATTCTTGCTCTCCGGCGAACCCCTCAGCCGCGAGCCGGGCAGCGAAGCTCCGGAGATGGTGCTGCAGTTGGTGTCCGGCGACGGACGCGTGCTGGTCGGTCCGGCGGCTGGGGCGCTCAAGGAACCGCTGGTAGGCGCAACAGTCAACGTCAGCGCGACAGGGCCGGGCGTGATCGGCGGGCCGCAGTCCGCGGTCACGGACGAGGCGGGCGCCGCCCGCGTCCGCATCCCGATCAACCGTTTCGGCGATTACCAGCTGACGGTCGGCTCCGTTCAGGCCCCCAGCCGGACGCTCTACCAGTTCGGCGCCAGCGAAGGCCGCAACGTCACCTTCACAGTCGAGGAGGAGTGCACGATACCGGAGGGGTTCTAGGACCCCTCCAACACGCGGGCGTTCTCTTCCTCGCGGGCGGCCGCCTTGAGTAGCGCCTCCCGCGCAACGGCATCCGGCTCGCCGGCTGCGAAGCCACGATAGAGGGCCGCACCCGCGCGTTCCAGCGAGGCCAACAACGCCTTCTGCTCGTCAACCGGCTTGCTCTCAAACAGCCCCGCGAGCGCTTGCTGCGGCGTCTGAGCGGGCGCCAGTACCATCTGCGTCTGCGTTACGACGGCGACGAGACGCTCCCCGCTCGTCACACGCGTCTGCCAGACCATCGTCTGCTTGCCCCGGTGCAGAGGCACGCACTCTGCGCTGACGGTAGAGCCTACCCTGGCTGCGGCGAGGAAGTTTGTCTTGGACTCGACCGCGGTCGTGCCCGCCCCCGCAGGCAGATTGAGCGAGGTCGCCACCCCGCCCAGCGTGTCGGCCAGCGCCATGATTGCGCCCCCGTGCATGATCCCGGGCACTGTGCAGAGCTCGTCACGCACGGTCAACTCCGCCGCTACACGATCCGCTTCCGCCTGAAGCAAGCGTACGCCCAGCAGGTCAGGGAACAGCCCTGCCAGCCGCTCCTGCAACGCCGCCACCATGTCTGTCATCGTCTCCTCCTTCACGTCGCTTCTCCTTCTCGCTGGCGGCGCTCCCGCTCGCGGGCCTCTTCTTCCTCGCGCCGCTCGCGCTCGTCCTGCGCCTCACTCAGCTCTATCGCGCCTTCATCCGTTGTGCGCAGCTCTGCCGCCAGCCGCTGTTCCAGGACGGCGTACTGATCCCTGCCCAGATAGTGCAGCGGACGGTAGTCGCGGTCGCCCAGGAGCCATCCCTGATCGAAGGCGTCCTGCTCTGCCCTCACTACCAGCACCCGGCCGATGAAGAGGGTGTGGTCGCCGATGTCCATCGCATCCTCCAGCGCACATTCGACATACGCCAGGCAATGCTCGATGAGCGGCGCGCTGACCTTCGTCGCTTTGAAGGTTGGGAGCTTCGCCAGCTCCAGCTTTCCAACGTCCTTCCCGGAGACGGCGCCGAAGTAGTGTGTGTGGTTCAGGAGGTCGCGCGCCGGGAAGTTCAGAGCGAACTCCTCAGAGAAGCGCATCATGTCGTGCGTGTAGCGCGAGGCGTTGACGGCGACCCCGATCAACGGTGGCCGGTGCGATAGGGGCGTCGTCCAGATCGCCGGCATGACGTTCGTCTGGTCGCGAAAGCGCGTGGTCACCAGCACGACGGGACCGCCTGCGAGGAGGCGAAGGGCTTCCTGTGGTTCGAGGGTGCGTCGCATTTCAGGGCTCAACGGAAATTATGCCACGATCAGCGCGAACGGGATGTCCCCGTTTGTCTGTGCGTGGCGCGCCACCGTAGAATGTGCGAACACAAGGAGACGACTCATGGCCATGATTGGACTCAAGCCAGGACCCATCCCCGCGCCGGAAGACTTCCCCATAACGTGGGATTCCCCGGAGGACGGGGGCCTGTTCTGGTTCTGGGACCAGATGCACCACCCTCATCCTGTCACGCCTCTCACCGCGGCCATCGATGGGCCAGCCTTCAGTAGCGGCACAGGAAAGGCGGCGGCGGCGCTGTTCATGCCGATCAAGGCGTTCCATGTGCGCAGTGTGAACTCCTATTTCTACTTCGGGAACGAGCCCTTGATCGAGACAGCGGAGGAGACGGCCGCGCGCGAGCACAGCCTGGAGGCCCTGATGATGCGGATCGCCCCGCGCATCCTCCAGGACTGGGAGACCGTGTACCTCCCGGAGGTGATGGCGCTGAATACACGCCTGCGGGACTACCCTTACGCCGAGGCGACACCGCGCGCGCTGGCAGACTTGATGGACGAGGCGCTCGCGAACCGGACGCGGCAGTGGGAATTGCACTTCCTCGCCGTGTTCCCGGTGATGGGTGCAACCTTTCAGTTCATCAACACCTACGAGGAGCTGTTTGGGCCGCCCGAGAACAACGAGCACTACGAGATGCTGGGCGGGTTCCCCAACAAGAGCGTGGAGGCGGGACAGGTGCTGTTCGACCTGGCGCAGGATCTGCGGGCGCTGCCGGGGGTGGAGAGCACGATCCGCGAAACCCCCCCTCAGGCGGTCCTCGCCGCGCTGGAACGCACCGCCGCGGGGAAGGACGCTGCCGCACGCCTGCAGTCGTACCTGGACGAGTATGGTTGGCGGAGCGACCAGTTCGAGCTGATCGACCGGTCGTGGCGCGAAGACCCGACGCCGCTGGTGCACAACCTGAAGGGCTACCTGCGCCAGAACGCGGTCGACCCCCGCGTCGAGCAAGGAAAGGCCGCCGCAGAGCGGCAGCGGTTGGTGCGGGAGATGATGGCGCGCGTGGACGGCAACCAGGCGCAGGCCAACACACTCCAGATGTTCTTGGCCATGGCGCAGCAGATGCTGCCGGTGCAGGAGAACCACAACTTCTACATCGACCAGATGAACACGGTGCTGCTGCGCCTGCCTGCCCTCGAGGCCGGCCGCCGTCTGACCGCCGCCGGCGCCCTCGGCGAGGTCGACGACATCTTCTTCCTGAACATCCAGGAGATTCAAGAGGCGCTGGTCAAGCCGGATCCCTCCTGGCGCGCGCTGACCACCCAGCGGCGGGCAGACCGCCAGCGCTGGTGGAAGATCGTGCCGCCGCAGTTCATCGGGACCGCCCGCGCTGACGCCGACCCACGCGTCGATAGCCTCGACCGCTTCTTCGGCCTCAGCCATGAGCCTTCGCGAGACCCCAGGGTGATCACTGGAAACGCGGCCTCAAAGGGCGTCGTCACCGGCCCCGCCAAGGTCGTTCGCAACCTGGGCGAGAGCGACAAGCTGGAACCGGGGGACATACTGGTATGTGAGATGACCATGCCTCCCTGGACACCGCTGTTCTCCATCGTCAGCGCCGTCGTCGCGGATTCCGGCGGCGTCCTCTCCCACTGCGCCATCGTCGCGCGCGAGTACGGGATCCCCTGCGTCGTCGGCACGCGTATCGGTACCCAGAAGATCAGGGACGGGCAGATGCTAACGGTCGATGGTGCGAAGGGTATCGTCAGAATCGACGGGTGACGTGAAGCGGATTTCGCGCCGCACCGTCCTGCGCAGTGCGCTCACCGGGAGCGCGGGCCTGCTGGCCGCCTACACCGTTGGCTGCGGCGACGATGCGCCCGCGCCGCAAACCTCTCCCACCGACAGGCCGACGCCCGCGCACACCGGCGGAGCGACGCAGCCACCTCCCTCCGCCGAGCTGCGCTGGACGCCTGTAGAAGTCGCCGGCGGCCTGCGGCCACCGCCCAGACACGACCATTCGCTTGTCACCAACGGGCGTTCGCTGGTGCTCTTCGGTGGCCGGACCACAGAGACGTTCGGCGATCTCTGGATCTACGATTTCACCACCGGGGCATGGGAACAGATCGCGTCCGGGTCCGGCCCTGCGCCGCGCTTCGGTCACAACGCCGCCTTCGACTCATCGAGTGATCGCATACTCATCTTCGGCGGGCAGGCAGGGGGCGGGTTCTTCAACGACCTCTGGGCCTTCAACATGGGCGACGGTAGTTGGACGCAGATAACCCAGCACGACGCTCCCGTGCCGTCTCGCCGTTACGGGGCAGCCTCCGCTATCGATCCCTCCGGCCGCTTCATGGTGTCACACGGCTTCACCGACGCCGGTCGTTTCGACGATTCGTGGTCGTTCGCCTCCGCCGGCGGTACCGCCTGGATCGACGTCTCACCTTCTGGAGAGCGTCCCGTCGAGCGCTGCTTGATGCGCGGCGTTTACGACAGCGCCGGAAAGCGCTTCCTGATGTTCGGCGGACAGACGAACGCCGCGCCGTTCCTGGGCGACCTCTGGGTCCTCGGCGAGAGCGGCTGGACGGAGATCAGCGCCGAACCCAAACCCTCCCCGCGCAACTTCTACTCGTGGACCTACGATGAGCAATCGCGCGCCGCGATCCTCTTCGGCGGCCGGACCGAGGGCGGCGCTTCCAGCGAACTCTGGGCCTTCGACCTGTCATCCGACACCTGGTCCGCGCTCGCCCCGGAAGGCGCTCCACCATCACCTCGCTTCGGCCACGATGCGGCATGGCTCCCGGAGAGCCGCCGCCTCATCGTCTTTGGCGGCCGGGACGACAGCGGCGATCTGAACGACCTCTGGCAGCTGACCGTTCCCGCGTAAGAGCCGCCCCTAACCCAGTCTCAAGAGATCGGTCCTAATCAACCCGTGTTATGCCCCGCACAGTGCCTGTGTGCCACACCCAATCCCTGGACTTGGCGTAAAAGGTGATTCTGTAACCGGCAACCGTTCCCGGATAGAGAATGTCGCACGGGAACAAATCGACAATTACACCTCGGGGGGTGGCGTCGCTCGTGGGGACGTGAGGGACGCCGAGGCACCCATCGTCGAACGGCCAGACCGCTCGCTCCACCGAACGCAGTTCGATGACGTCAGGATCCACGCCGTCCAACACCATGGCCTTCTTGGTGGTCTCGATCATGTACTGGGAGCCGTCCGGGGTCCCCGCGAAAATGTACCTATTCGTGCCGATGGTGTGGAAGATGTATACTTAATGCTTCGTTGTGAAGAGGAGGCGGTAGCCTGGACCCCCGCGGGCGTCAATAGGACAGGTACCCAACTCATTGAGTTCCATGCACGCGTCCTCCCAATCACGCGGCTCCGCCGTCACAGTCTCGATATCGCCTACCGCGACGCCGTCCCAGGCAGCGAGGTCCCAATACAAGTTTTGCACAATCACTAGCGGGAACTGGTCCAAGTCTCCGATCACCGGAACCGGCGTGGGGGTAGGTACCGGGCTTGGCTGCGGCGTCAATTCGGGAGAGACGCTCTCCACCGGCGTGCGCGTGGGGGGCTCAGTGGGCGTGGGCGTCTCCTCCTCCCCGCCGCACGCGCTGACGCTCAGCAGCGCTACCGCTGCCAGAGCCGGGGCGAGTATGAGGCGCCGGTAGTCCGTGTTTCACCACCGTTAGGGGGCGGGGGCTCGCGTTACGGCACCATTATACGCACGCACCGGCGCGCGTCAATTCCGTCAAACCGGCGGCGAAAGCACACATCCAGGTCAGCGGCTGACCGCGCCCTAACCCAACTCCTCGCGCACCCACTCCCCGATGCGTTCGCCGATCATGATCGTCGGAATGTTCGTATTCGCGCGCGGCACCACCGGCATCGTCGAGGCGTCCGCCACGCGCAGGTTACGCACCCCGCGCACAAAACCTCGCTCATCGCAGACGGACATCGGGTCGTCCGTGGGGCCCATCCGCGCCGTGCAGGACGGGTGCGCCCCCGTGCTGACGTTGCGCCGGACCCAGGCCTCCAGCGCGGCGGAATCCGACAACTCGTCCTCCGTGGGCCGCCGCACGCCGTCGCTCACCGTCGCGATCACCCCCGTGCGCGCCACCTCCATCGCCCTGCGCAGGCCGTCCAGCAGCTTTTCGTAGTCGCGCTCGTCCGAGAGATAGTTCGAAATGATGCGCGGTTGCGCGTCTATCTCCGCGCTGTCGAACTCCAGCCACCCCATCGAGTACGACTTGAACACACAGGCAGCCAGCCCCATCAGCAGCCGCCCGCCCGGCAAGTGCATGAAAGACAGTGGCTCTAGCTGCATGTCGTTCCAGTCCGCGCTGCCGGTGGCCGTATAGCGCATCGTCGTCTGTATCACCGGCTGGTCGAAGTCCGCCACGCCCTCCCTCGGGTAGAGCGTCGGCCCGATCGCCGGGTGATCCATCAAGTTCCGCCCGACGCCCTCCAGGGCACTCACGACGCCGATCCCGAGGCGTTCCAGCACCTCCCGCGGCCCAATGCCGGAGCGCACAAGCACGGCCGGCGTGTGGATGGCCCCGCAGGAAAGCACGATGTGCCGCGCGCTGATCGTCTGCATGCCGCCGCGCGTCCTCACTTCGACCCCTGAGGCCGCGCCGTCCTTGAAGACCACTCGCCGCACGTCCGAGTCCGGCAGCACGGTCAGGTTCGGTCGCTCACGAGCGGGCGCAAGGTACGCGATAGCCCCGCTGATCCGCAGGTCGCCGCGCTTGTTCATCGGATGGGGGCCGTAGCCGGTCGACTCCGGGTCGTTGTGGTCCAGGCACTCGACGTAGCCGCGGGATGGGCCCAGCTCGCGGAAGGCGTCAAGACTGGCCGCCTGGAACGGGACCAGCTCCGATCGCGGGTGCCTCCGGATCGGGAGCGGCCCGCCCTTGCCGTGATACGGCGCGTCGAAATCCAGGTCATTCTCCAGCCGGACGAAGTACGGCAGTACCTTCTGCCAGCTCCACGCCGGGCAGCCCAGCCGTGCCCACTCGTCGTAGTCGTCCGGCACGCCGCGCAGCGCGATCGCCGTGTTCACCGCCGACGAGCCGCCCGTCACGCGCCCTCGCGCGAACGGCATCGTCCGGCTCGTCGCGGTCGGCGTATAGGAAAGTCCCCAGTCGTGGTCGGTGAACGAAACCCGGCGGACGTTGCGCAAGTCCTCCGGCAACGATTCGACGTTCGGGTAATCCGGCCCCGACTCGATCAGAAGCACGCGGATCCCCGGGTCTTCCGTCACGCGCGACGCAACAACGCACCCCCCGGACCCCGCGCCGGCGACGATCAGGTCGTAGTCATACGACATGGCGGGGAGATTATATCAGCGGAGAACGTGGCGGCGGCCGCGGGCGGATCGTGCTGCGGTCAGCGGCCCGTATCGGCGCTGCTTGCGCTGCCCCTTCGCATCCCCTCCAGCCGCTCCAGCATCGCGACGCCCTTTCGCGTGTCGCTCGCGACGCGCGCCGGGTCCGCGCCGTTAACGCGCCGCCGGAACAGCCAGTACGTGAACTCGTCCAGCTGCGCCAGCGATACTTCGTCTGAATCCTTCTGCCCTAGCGACTCCCAGAACTTTGCCAGCAACTCCACGCGCGTTGCGCCGTAAAGGCGGCCGAACACCTCGTCGTCAGCCTGACCGTTCTCCCAGACCCGCGAGAGGCGCTCTTTCAGCACTTCCTCTTGCGCCACAAGCTGCAGTGCAGTCTCCACCCGCACGCCGTAGACGAAATTCAGGTGCGCGCGCTGTTTGGCGCCCAGCAGGTGCGCCAGCTCGACCTCCTCAACGCCCTCAGGCAGCCGTCCGTGAAAGAGCAGCTCCTCGCGCTCATCCACTGGAATCAGGTCCTCGATCTCTTCGCAGAGGCGCTCCACCAGCAGTAGCCAGTCAAACGCCTCGCCTCCGACCAGGTAGCAATACTCGCGGTCACCCACCTGCTCGGCCGGGAGCGGCCAGTCGCGGACAGCGCGCATCAGGGCGTGGAACCAGTGCTCTTCGCCCCGCCGAACGTTCTCGCGCAGATCAGCGATGATCCGCTCGCTTTCCTCGCTCAGATCAATGTCAGGCGCGGCGGTTTGACGTTGCCCGGTCGCTCCGCTCATTCCGCCAATACCTCAGGCTGAGCAGGTGGAGTCGCCTTCCCCACGCAGATCATCCGACTAAACGAGGGCGCCGCTGCCGTGGCATTTCTTGTACTTCTTGCCGCTGCCACAGGGGCACGGATCATTTCGGCCCGTCTTTCCCGGGGCTGCTGCTGGGCCTGCCACCGCAGCGACGGCGCTGCCTGCCCTTGCCGGCCGGCCATTGCCACTGCCGTCCTTCGTTGGGCCGGATGTACTTAGCCGGCGGCCGGGCGTCGGCGGCGCGGGCGCGGCTGCCTGCGCCGGCCCCAGCGTCACGTGGTAGATGCGGCGCGTCGTCTGCTGGCGGATGTGGTCCGTAAGCTGCATGTACATATCGTGCGCCTCGCGCTTGTACTCAACGAGCGGGTCACGCCCGCCGTAGCCCGCGAGTCCGATGCCCTGCCGCATCTCATCCAGTGCCGTCAGGTGGTAGATCCAGAGCCGGTCGATTGTGCCCAGCAGGACCAGGCGCTCCAGCGTGCGCATCTTCTCCTCGCCCAGCTCTTGCTCCTTCTGCTCGTACGTTTTCTCAGCGTGCTCTTCGACCTGTTCCACAGCCTCCTCGGAGTCCGTTTCCTCGAAGAACTTCTCATTGAAATGCGCCGGAAGCGGAAGGATCGTCTTGAGTTCACCGATCAGCGCCGGTATATCCCACTCCGCCCTGTTCTCGTCCGGCGTAAACGCGTCGAACACCCGCTCGATCTCCTGCTCCACCATCTCGATGATGTTAGAGCGCAGGTCCGCGCCCTCCAGGATCTTGCGGCGCTCTGTGTAGACCAGATCGCGCTGCCGGTTCATCACGTCGTCGTACTGGACCACGTGCTTGCGGATGTCGAAGTTGTGGCCCTCCACCTTCGTCTGCGCCTGTTCTATCGCCTTGGATACCATCCCGCTCTCAAGCGGCATCGTCTCGTCCATGCCCATCCTGCCCAGCAGGTTGGGCACCCACTCCGGCGAGAACCGCTTCATCACGTCGTCCCCGAATGAGACGAAGAACCGCGACGCCCCCGGGTCGCCCTGACGTCCGGAACGACCACGCAGCTGGTTGTCGATGCGTCGCGCCTCGTGACGCTCCGTGCCAATGATGTGCAGTCCGCCGGCTTTTACTACGGCGTCGTGCTGTGACTGCCAGCGCTCCTTAGCCTCGTCGCGAATCTTCGCGGACTCCTCCGGAGCCGCCGCGATCAGGTCCACGCCCATCTTGCGAGCAATCTCCTCCGCCACGCGCTCCGGATTGCCGCCCAGGATGATGTCCGTGCCTCGTCCGGCCATGTTCGTCGCGATGGTGACGGAGCCGAAACTGCCGGCGTTGGCTATGATCTGCGCCTCACGCTCGTGCTGCTTCGCGTTCAGGACCTGGGGCTCCTTCAGAGGGCAGACGTCGTGGTGCGTGCCGCAATCCGACAGCCGGCACGTGGACAGGCGCTTCAGCATGTCCGCGAGCTTCTCGGAGCTCTCGATGGAGACCGTGCCCACCAGCACCGGCGCGCCGTGTTCGTGTATTCCTTCAATCTCCTCCACGACCGCGCGGAACTTACCGTCCTCCGACCGGAAAATCACGTCCGAGTAGTCGCCGCGGATCATGTCCCGGTGCGTGGGGATGATCAGCACGTCCAGCCCATAGATCTGGTGGAATTCCTCGCGCTCGGTCCATGCGGTCCCCGTCATTCCTGCCAGTTTCTTGTAGAGCCGGAAGTAGTTCTGGAGGGTGATCGTAGCGTATGTGATGCTCTCTCGCTGGATCTTGACGCCTTCCTTCGCCTCCACCGCCTGGTGCAACCCGTCCGACCAGCGGCGTCCCTGCATCAGCCGCCCGGTGAACTCGTCAACGATCACCACCTCGCCGTCCTTTACCACGTACTGCTGGTCGCGGAAGAAGATGCTGTTCGCGCGCAGGGCGGCGTCCAGAAATCGCGTGAGGCGGAAGTTCGCCGGGTCATACAGATTCTTGATGCCCAGCATCTGCTCCACCTTGGTGACCCCGTCTTCTGAGAGTGATACCGTCTTGTGCTTGATGTCGACGACGTAGTCGGCATCTGCCGTCAGCCGCGGCACCAGGCGCGAGAAGGTGCGGTACACGTCCTCCGTCTCCTCCGCCGGGCCGCTGATGATAAGCGGCGTGCGCGCCTCGTCGATCAGAATGCTGTCCACCTCGTCGACGATCGCGTAGGCATGCGCCGAGTCGCGGCGCTGCACCGCGAGGGCGAGGTCGTTCACCATATTGTCGCGGAGGTAGTCGAAGCCGAACTCGTTGTTGGTGCCATAGACGATGTCCGCCGCGTACGCCTCCCGTCGCGTGGCCGGGCGCAGATAACGCAGGCTCGCGCTGTCCAGACCCGCAGCGGGATCGTACACGTAGGCCGTGTCATGCTGCAGAATGCCGATGCTCAGGCCAAGGCTGTGATAGATGGGCGCCATCCACTGGGCATCGCGCTTGGCCAGGTAGTCGTTCACTGTCACCAGGTGCGCTCCCTCGCCCGCCAGCGCGTTCAAGTAGAGCGGAAGTGTGGCAACCAGCGTCTTACCTTCGCCCGTCTTCATCTCGGCGATCTTCCCCTTGTGCAGAACCGCGCCGCCGATCAGCTGCACGTCGAAGTGACGCAGGCCGATCCGCCGGCGCGACGCTTCACGCACGACGGCAAACGCCTCCGGCATAAGATCATCAAGTGTCTCACCAGCAGCCAGCCGCTCGCGGAACTCCTGCGTCTTCGCCGCCAACTCCTCGTCCGAGAGCGCCTCGGTCTCATCCGTAAGCGCGTTCACTGCGGGGACGACCGGCGAGAGCTTCTTCAGCTCTTTCTCGTTATAGTCGCCCCCGAAGAGGCCTTTCAGTAACGCCATTTGGTAGACCGCTTTCCCTCGCCAACACCCGCCGCAGCCGGACCCGACATTAACCACATCATAATACCAGCTTGAACGCCCCGCCGGTTCTGTAACATCCGGCTTACCCGCGCGTCTCCCATAGAGACAGGAATACCGGGCGACGGCTCGCCTAATCTCCCCGATGCCGGACCTGGGAGGAACTAAAGTGACGAACAAACAGGCTCAGGAAGTAGCGATCGACACCAGTCACGAGACCGTTGTCGTCGTCATTGGCGGCGGCGATCCCTCGGCGCCTGCCGAGGTCAAGCTTCTCGACAGCCAGTTCGCCGCCGAGCGCTTGATCGAAATCCTGATGGCGGGAGGGCGCGCACCCGAAGACCTGCGCGTGTTCACCGGAAACGAAGTGCGCGTCCACGTCACCCACCAGCCCGTCGTCTCGATCGTCGCGAAGGACGGCGCGACCGTTGACCACCCCGCTCCGCGACTCCTGGCGCACAAGGAAGCTGCGCCGGAGGCAGCGGGCAACCAGCTCGCCGCGCGGCTCCTCGCCCACAAGAACGTGTCGCCCCCGCAACAGCCGAAGGAATCAAGCGTTCCGGTCCCCACCTTCGCGCTCTCGCGCCTGCGGCCGGACCGCTTGATCTGGGCCGGCGTGTGGGTCGGAGCGATCGTCTTCCTGGCGGCAGCGATGCTGATCACGCTTTCGCGGCCGGCACCGCTTGAATTCGCGTATCAAATCGACAACACCGCAGACGGGCTCACCGGAGATGGCGGCCTTGCCGTCCTTGAGGAGACCCGCGAGCCGGCTTCCGGCCCACTCGATCCGGCAACACCGTTAATCGAGTCCGCCGCTCCGCAGACCTGCGGCGCAGGCGGCATCGATGACTGCCAGTGCTCCAACTTCCCGACCCAGGCGGACGCCCAGGCGTTCTACGAGCGCGTCGCTCCACGCCCGGGCCACATCGTGGATCCGGACCGCAACGGCCTCGTCTGCGAAGGCCTGCCGGCGTACACGCCCGCCCCACTCACGCCGGTTCAGTAACGACTTCAACCTCCCGGGGGGCGCAGAAAATCGCCCCTCCCGGCCGCAGCGCAGGCCCATTCCTGTCATCCCGACCGCAGCGCGGCGGTGCGGAGGGACCCGCCGCAGAACCAACCTCCCCTGACCGCCTTCCCCTCGCGACGCCCTCCTCTGTCCTCTAGCACACCTACGGTAGGAACGGGCACGTCGCGTTGAACGCCCGCGCCCCACCCAGCATCGGCGGAAACCCCGTCGTACCGCTCACAAGTGCGCCCAGGTCAATCAGGTTGATCCACGCCCCGGCCAGCAGTTGCCCCGGCGCCAGGTCCCAGCGTTGGCTATAGTTGCCCGGACCGGGCACCGTCCCAATTCTGCGCGATGGCGCTACAAAGCTCCCCAGGTCCACGATATCCACTTTGTTCGTGCTGATCCCCGTGCTAACCAGGTCCGAAGGCCACCCATCGAACCCGCACGGGTCCGCCTGTCCCGTTCCAATCATGAACTGTGCCTCCGAGAAGTTGCCCGCCTGCGCTGGCCCGCCCGGGCACCCATCGTTCACCACCCCGTCATCGAAGCTATCGTCGTTCGCGCCACCCGAACATAGCGGCGAGCCAGCCTCCGCTACGTCCGTGTAGCCGTCGCCATCGTCCTCGCTGTCGCATGCGTCTCCCGCACCGTCTCCGTCTGTGTCCACCTGGTTTGCATTGGCGGTGGCAGGGCAATTGTCCGCCGCATCACACGTCTGGTCGCCATCGCCGTCCGGGCAGGCGATCGGCGCCGAGAACTCGGAGGTATTACCGCCTGACGTGGCCGTAGCCGTGATGTTGGGCCCAGGAATTATCCCGATGAACGACCAGTCGCCGAACTGGTCCGCGTCCGCGAAGCCATGATAGATGCGGCCTTCGTTCGCTGAGTCGGAGAACACCTCCACTCGGCAGAATGCGCACGACTCTCCGGTTACCTGGTTGCCCGGCGGATTGAACGACACGTTGATCGGCGCCGCGATTCCGCCGTTCGCCCCGCCCTCCAGGTCTATCCCCAGCAATCCATTGCTGTGTATCGAGTTACCCAGGATCGGATCATTCGCCGCCGGCGCTCCGATCACCAGCACGCCGATTCCATTGTTGAAGGCTATCCTGTTGGCGGCGCCGGCGACCGTGCCGCCGACCGTGTTCGACGGAGCGTTCGACAGCCCGATTCCACCGTCCAGGTTGCCCATTGGCGTCACACCGTCGGCCGCCGTGCCAATGTAGTTCCCCGTCACGCTGTTTCCCGTCGCGCCCACGCCGAACACCTGAGGCGTGATAAACACCCCGTACCAGCCGTTGCCGGAGATGACATTGCGCGCGGCGGCTGATGTTCCGCCGATGATAGTGTTCACGCCGGCCGCAATCCCTACGCCAGCATTAGAGTTGGGTATTGTGGCCGTCCCCGAGATATTGGTGCCTATATAGTTCCCGACGATCTCGTTGCCCGTCGACGCCTCGCCCAGGATGTACACGCCGATCGCGCCGTTTCCAGAGATGATGTTCCGAGCCGCCGCTATCGCCGACCCGACGCCGGTATTCCTCGCACCATTGGTAATGAGGACGCCACTCCCGCCATTCCCAACGTCAAGCGTCCCCGCTGCATCCGTACCGATTCGGTTTCCCCACAGGGAGTTTCCAGTTGTGCCGCTGCCGTTCAACTCCACCCCGGACAGCAGATTCCCGGAAATCACGTTACCCTCCCCGGCGGCCCCGCCGCCCATCTGGCTGTTGCTGGTACCCCCCTCTATCTTGATGCCGCTGAGCGTATTCCCTACAGCGGCTGAACCGAGGATGTTCACGCCGATATAGTTGCCCCTGACATTGGTCTGATTCGCCGAGTTAATCCTGACGCCGTTCCCACCGTTCCCTGCGATCAAGTTTCGCGCACCAGAGGCTGCAGCGCCGACGCTATTGTTCAATCCGTTCTGTATCAGCACACCGTCCCCACCGTTCGCGAGCGCTGTGATCCCGTTCAGCCGCAAGCCGATGTAGTTCCCCTTCACGGAGTTGCCATCAGTGCCGTTGTCGTGGATGTACACCCCCTGCCCTCCGTTGCCCGAGATCACGTTGCCCTGGTTGGACGTCGCACCGCCGATGGCGTTATTGTCCGCCCCGTTTCGGACGTCCACCCCGGCTGTCGCATTGCCGATTCCGCTCGCGCTTGATGGGTTGGTTCCGATGAAATTGTTGTAGACCAGGTTCCCGGATGCCGCCGCACCGTCGATCAATATCCCGTACTGGCTCTCGCGCACGATGTTGCGCCGTATTCCGGTCACATCGCCGCCAATCACATTACCGCTGCCGGTAACGTAAACGGCGATATTGCAGAACATCACGTCCATCCCCTCAATACGTATGGAACTTCCCGACACCTTCAAGCAGTCCACGCCCCCGGACCAACCGTGCACGATCACCCCTGCCCCGAGTCCGCTTAAGGTGTCGCCAACGCCGCTGATCTGCGGGAGCTGCAAGTCGTCCAGGACTATCGCCGCCGGCGCGCCGGGAGAAAAGACGTTGTCATTGAAACGAATGACGTCGGAGCTGCCACTGCCCGGTGACCCGACGATCGAGTCGAACTCCCCTGCCCCTGGGCCGCGGCCCAGGGTCGAAGGGTCGTTCGCCAGCAGGATCGCCTCGTGCAACGAGATGAAACTGTCCGATGTATTGGTGTCATCAGTCGTCGTGACGACGATCTCGGCGCCGGTCACCATGCTCAGCACGATCGAGCCGGTAGCGCCGCTAATCGAACCCACCTGGATGTAGTAGTCGGTGCTGGCATCGTAGCTCAGCTGTACAATCGCCGGATTCGCCGAGAAGCCCAGGAACCCCTGGCTGCACCCGAACGGTACCACCGTCAGAGCGTTAACCGCGTTGCCCGTGTACACCACCAGCGATGCGTTAAGGGGGGTGCCCCACGTGTCAATCCGGATGCTCCCGGGGCTGCCCGGGCTCGTCCACTTGAACCACGACGTTGCGCTCCAGGACCATCCCGGGTCGGGAAAGAAGCACTCATTCGCGGCGAACGAGGTCTTCTCCCCGGACTCGGTCGTCGCGGCAGTGTTGTGCCCGACCGTCGCAATCCCGGATAACGCCGGCGTCGTAACAACCGTGGCGTTCGCGAAGTCGTCATTCACGGGCGCCGCCAGCACCGGCGTAGCTCCCGGCCCGGGCGCGCCTCCTAACGCTATCAGCGCCCCGATCACGATCAGGATGACACGATATGTGCTCGTGGCTTCACCTCCAGGCGCACGTTCTTGTATCGCCCGAAATCTCCCTCGCGCTCATCTGAACTTGAAGTTTGCGACGTGCTCCGTGCCGTCGTTCAACCTCAGGATCAGCTGCCGGCAGGTGCCGGCCCAGGCTTTATCGGTCTTCCAGACGTAGACGTAGCGATCCGCTACGGGATCGTAGGTGAGGCTGCTGGAACCGGCGGTTACCGTTTCTTCAACGGCGTCCAGCGGCGCCGAAGAGTCGCAGTTGATCATTTGCGATTTCGGATAGCTCGCTGCGAAGATGTCGAGGCCCTGGTCGCCGCCCAGGCTAAACTTGACTGGTATACCGCCCCCGGCCTTCACAAAGTTGAGCACGGGCGGGTTGTCTACGGGGGCCAACAAGCCGCTGGAATTGTACGGACACCCCAGCAGAGCGGGCAAGCCCGGCGTGGTGGGACAGGCGTCAGCGCCGTCCGGCACGCCGTCGTTGTCGGAGTCGACGTCGGGGTCGCAGGCATCGCCCTGGCCGTCGCCGTCTCTGTCAGCCTGGTCCGGGTTGCTCAGGACCGGACAGTTGTCAGCATCATCGATCCAGCCGTCGCCGTCATCGTCAGCATCGGCGCAGGCTGGCACCCCATCACCATCAAGATCGCTATGGAATTCGTTGGGACAGGGGTCGACATCGCCGCACTGGCCGTCGCCGTCGGCGTCGTTTTGACGGTCCCTGGGGCAGGAGTCGTCACCGTCGATCACGCCGTCGTTGTCGTCGTCCGGGTCACACACATCACCGATGGCGTCGCCGTCCAGGTCCTCCTGACCGGGGTTGGCCACGCTGTCGCAGTTGTCCGGCACGTTGTCGTAGCCGTCGCCGTCGATGTCGGGGTCACATACATCTCCAATATCGTCGCCGTCCATGTCCTCCTGGCCCGCGTTGGCCACCGACGGGCAATTGTCAGTGGCGTCCAGCAGACCATCGGCGTCCTTATCGTCGCAGTTAGGGTCGTCGCAGTGCAGCACCATCAGGTCGAGGTTATCGGGATGATAGTCGTAGAAACCGACCACCAGGTTGCCCAGGCTGTCCACTGCCACGGGGGAAGAGTGGACAAGCTCCGGGGGGAAGTAGAAGGGAGGAAGAGTAATGCTATACGGCGAAGTGATACTCTCGCCCCCGCCGGCGCAGTTGGCGTCGTCACAGTGCAGCAGCTTCAGGTCGCCGTCGCCGAAGCCGTAGTATTCGAAGTAGCTGAGGACTGGATAGCCGAAGCCATCCAGGGCCAGCGAGATCCTGTAGCTTAGGAGACCGCCAGTGTCCGGATGAGTGATTGAGTCGCCGACTCCGTCGCAATTGGGGTCGTCGCAGTGCATCACCGCTATGCCGGCTATGCCGGCAGTAACCCTCCTGTAGCTGAGGACTGGATTGCCCAGGCCATCCAGGACCAGCGAGGCCTGGTGGCTGAAAGGCTCGAGGGTGGTGATGCTCTCGTCGCCGCCGGTGCAACTGGGGTCGTTGCAGTGCAGCACCCTGAGGCCGCTGCCGCCGTAGGTGACAACGGGGTAGTCGAGGCCATCCAGGGCCAGGGAGGTCCAGTAGCCCACGGTGGCGTCGGGTGAGGTGATAGTGTCGCCACCGGGCGCGCAGTTGGGGTCGTTGCAGCGGAGGATCCGCAGTCGGTTGCCGCTGAGGCCCTCATAGCTGACGACGGGATTGCCGTTGCTGTCAAGCGCCAGGGATGTCCCGAACCCGGCGAAGTCTGTGTCGGGAACGGTGATACTCTCGTCGCCCCCGGCGCAGTTGGGGTCGTTGCAGTGGAGTATCTTCAGGTCATGGTTGCTTTGATCGAAGTAGCCGACGACGGGATGTCCATTGCCGTCCAGGGCCAGAGACGTGAAATGTCCAACGTTGTGGATAGTGAGGTCCGGAGACTCGCGGCTGTCGCCCCCCAGGGCGCAGTTGGGGTCGTCGCAGTGGAGTATCTTGAGGTCACTGTTAGTGTTGTCGCGGTAGCTGATAACCGGGTTGCCACTTGCGTCCAGTACCATCGAGGCGTAGCTGCCGACGTTGCCGGCCTGATCCGGGGAGGTGATGCTATCAGCTGCGGAGGCCGGCGCCGCCGCAAGGAGAGCGAGCACGAGCGCGGCAAGAGCGGCCGCCAGGCGAAAGGCCTTCCGCGCCTCCCTCCGGCGATGCGTGGCGGCGCCCGCCGGCGACCCGGCCCTGGAAACTAACGTCCGTAGCGGGGCGCTGATGGCTGTGATGCGAATGTTTCTCATGTCAAGGCTCCTCCTTTGCGTCCCCTTCGTTTCCCGGGGGCCGCCAGGCGCGTCTCACGACGGATGGACGGCGTCCGACGATCCCCGGTGATATGGAGTTTGCCGCAGAGTGCAGCCCGCTGGCATCGAACAAACCGCGTAATGCTATCCGGAGAAACACGCGCGGTCGGAGGCTATAGCGGCAGTGCGGGGCCGCCAGATGGCGTAAACAGCGTAGAAGGTGCGCTCAGACTAAGCGCTTGCGGAAGGCATACGCCGTGGCGTCCGCCTTGCCGCGCGCCCCGATCTTGCCGTAGATGTTCGTGATATGCCGGGCCACGGTGCGCACGCTTAGCACCAACTCCGTCGAGATCTCCCGGTTACTCCTACCCTGCGCGATCAGGCGCAGTACCTCCGCCTCCCGCGGCGTGAGGCCGTCTGGAAGCTCCGACGGGGCACCTTCCGTCAAGAAGGAATCGATCTCCCGAACGACGGCCTCAACGTCACCAAAGAACGGAGCCACCCACGGCCCTTCGACGATCGCCAGATGCGCGTCCGGTATCGTTGCCGCCAGCTCCCGTGCCGTCTCGATGCTGACGGTCCTGATCTCGCGCCGGTGCATCACCAGCGTCGGCGCTCGCACCAGCCTCAGCAGATCCAGAACATCGAACGTGCGCGTGGCCGCAAACGCCCGCTCCAGCAGCTCAGGCGTCGTCGCCTTGCGCAGATATGACGTGTACCAACGGGCCACCTCACCCCCCTGCCACTCGCTGGCCCGGTAGCCTTCCGTTTCCGTGTACATCTCCCAGTCTTGTGCTGCAATCGAGCGTGCCGCCTCCACCCTGGGGTTACGCGTGTACTCCGCTGCGCGCGCGTAGGAACACCAGAGAATCAAGTGCGAGACCCGCTCGGGCAGACGCGCCGCGTAAGCGATTGCCGCCGGCCCCGTATGCCCGAATCCCAGCAGAGCAAATTTCGTCAGCCCCAGCTTCCCGGTCACGGCCTCCAGGTCCGCGATCAGCGTATCGAGCGAGAACTCGGTTGCCTCCCGGTCAGAAAGCCCGGTGCCGCGGCCGTCGTACCGGATCAGCCGGCGCCCCGTGCTCAGCCCTTCCCAGTATGCTCGCGCAGGCCCGTACTGCCACTCCGCCTGGATGTGGCTGAGCGGAAACGGCGGCATATGCACCAGCGCCGGCCCCTCCCCGAGCGTCCAATAGGCAATGCGCGCGCCGTCACTCGCAGTCGCGTACTGTATCCGTGGCTCACGTCCGCTCATGACCCGCGACCCCGCAACACCTCCATAGACTCATTACACCCGCCAAAGCGTAATGGGTCAAGGTTACGCCGGTAACATTCGGGCTTTTACCGCCCGTTGAACAGCGCGCCCACGGACTGGCCTGTGTGGATGCGCTGGATCGCCTCCCCCAGCAGAGGCGCCACCGACAGGACAGTGACGTTGGGCAGGCGTTTGTCCACCGACAGCGGAATGGTGTCCGTGAAGACCAGCTCCTCGATCGGCGACTTCTCGATGCGCTCCATGGCATCACCGGCGAAAATCGGGTGCGTGGCCGCGGCATAGACCGAGGTTGCGCCGTGCCCGATGACGACCTCCGCCGTCGTCACGAGCGTCCCACCCGTGAGCACCTCGTCCTCCACGATGAGCACGGCCCGTCCCTTCACTTCGCCGATCACCGTCATCGCCTCGACCCGCTCTTCGTTCCCGATCCTTCGCTTCTCGACGATAGCCAGCGGAGCGTCGAGGCGGTCGGCCATGCGCCGGGCGCGCTTGGCGCCTCCGACGTCCGTCGCGACCACGGTGAGTTCGGGGATGCCTTTCTCGTTGAAATAGTTGGCCAGGATCGACAACGCCGTCAGCTCGTCTACTGGAATATTGAAGAACCCCTGGATCTGGCCGGCGTGCAGGTCCACCGTCAGTAGCCGGTCGGCGCCGGCGGTCTCTAGGAAGTTGGCGATCAGGCGAGCCGTGATCGGGACCCGCGGCTGGTCTTTCTTATCGCTGCGCGAGTACGGGTAGTAGGGGACGACTGCCGTGATGCGGCCCGCTGAGGCGCGCCGGGCGGCGTCGATCATGATGAACAGCTCCATGATCCGTGTGTTCACAGGCGACGTCATCGTCTGCACCAGGAACACGTCCCGCGCCCGGATGTTCTCCATGAACCGCACGAAGATGTTCTCGTTTGAGAACTCGAACACCTCGCACTCGCCCATCGGCATCTCCAGGTAGTTGCAGATGTCCCGCGCCAGGGTCGGGTGAGCGTTACCGGTGAATACGCGCAGGTCCTGGTAGAGCGGTGTTTCGGCCACGGCGCTGCCACTATATGACGCGCCGTGGGTCACGGGTCAAGCGCTGGCGGCGGCCTCCGCGGCTTCGTCGCTTCTTCCTGGCAGAACCAACGGTTCGACCCGCTCATGGTGAGCCTCTCAACCCGCTCATGGCGAGGCCCTCGTACCGCTCATGGTGAGGCCCTCGTACCATGAGCGGGGCACAGCATCCCGACCGCCAAACCACGCCCGCAGTATTCGCGGGCGAGGCATCACCACCCCGCTCGTGCTACAAGTGCCTCAGGTCGAGCCGTCGGCCATGCCCTGCGCGCACGGCCGACGGGGACAGTGGATAATGGACCGTAACAGAGCCACCTCCACTCTGACCGCAAGGTACGGATAGCAGAGGGTTCCACCGCCCCTTACATTGGTTCCAGGAGGTGACTGCAGTGACCATCATGACCGTCCAACAGAACCCAACTGCGACCAACGAAGACCGCTACTACCAGGCCTTACTCGACCGCGACCCCGCATTCGACGGCGTCATCTTCGTCGCCGTGCGCTCCACCCGCGTGTACTGCCGCCCGATCTGCCCATCCCGTACGCCCGGTCGCGCCCGCGTCGTATTTTTCGCGACGCCGGACGACGCCGAGGCAGCGGGCTTCCGCGCCTGCCTGCGCTGTGAGCCGCGTGACCCGGGTGGCACGCGCCCGCAACGGATGGTCCAGAAGGTGCGCGACTACCTGGACGGCGCAGCCGACGAGCCCGTAACCCTGGCCACACTCGGCCGTCGCTTCCAGATCAGTCCGTACCACCTTCAGCGCACATTCAAGCGAATCATAGGCGTTACGCCACGTGAGTACGCGAACGCCCGTCGATTGGAACGTCTCAAGCAGGGGCTGCGCCAGGGCCGTAGCGTCACCCACGCGATGTACGACGCCGGCTACGGGTCCAGCAGCCGCCTCTACGAAAACGCGGACGGCAACCTGGGGATGACGCCGGGAACGTACGGGCGCGGGGGGCACGGCATGCGCATCGCCTACGTGCTGACGGACTGTCCCCTGGGCAAAATGCTTGTTGCCAGCACCGAACGCGGCATCTGCGCCGTCAACCTCGGCGACTCGGACGAGGCGCTGGAAGAGAGCCTGCGCCACGAATTCCCGGCGGCTGAACTCGCGCGCTGGGGCGGCGGCCCGAACGGCCTCGCCCTCTGGCTGGACGTGCTACTCAAGCACATGGACGGTCAACGCCCGACGATTGACCTGCCCGTGGATGTGCAGGCAACCGCCTTTCAGTCACGCGTCTGGCAGGCGCTGCGCACGATCGACTACGGCAGCACGCGCTCCTACGGCGAGATCGCACGTCAGATCGGGCAGCCCCGCGCCTCTCGCGCGGTCGCTCGCGCCTGCGCCACGAACCCGGCGGCCATCGTCATCCCCTGTCACCGCGTTATCCGCGAAAACGGCGACCTCGGCGGCTACGGCGGCGGCGTGCGGCGCAAGCGGAAACTGTTGGAGATCGAGGGTGCACCTGCGCCGCATCCCGACCGGTTGACAGAGTTCGAGGAAGGAGCGGCGGCATAGGCGATAGTCCGCGCGAGGCCCGGGTTCTCGCGGTGCTCCTGGGCCTCGGCGGCATCTGGGGCGCCTCCTTCCTCTTCATCAAAGTCGTTGTAGACGAGACCGGGCCGCTGGAGCTCGTGCTCGGGCGGCTCTTCTTCGGCATGCTCGCCCTCGGTGGTTACGTCGCGTGGAGACGGCTGCCGCTGGCGTTCGATCTGCGGTTGCTCGGCGCCGTTTCGATCTGGTCGGTGATCAGCAACATCATCCCCTTTGCGCTGATCGGCTGGGGCGAGGAACGCATCGACACGGGCGTGGCATCTGTCTTGAACTCGACAATGCCCATCTTCACGTCCATCCTGGCCGCCGCCTTGCTTATGGAAGAACGGTTCACGACCGCCCGCCTGGCCGGACTGGCGCTGGGCTTCGCCGGCGTCGCTGTGCTCTTTGGAGACGACATTCTTCACATTACGGAATCAAGTGCCGTCGGCCAGCTCGCGGTCGTCCTTGCCGCCGCCTGCTACGCAGTGGGTGCCATCTTCGCCCGCAACCTGCTCCGCGGACGCGAGCCTGTGGGCCTGACGCTGTTGCTCCTGGTAATGGGCACGTTCTGGACCGCACCCCTACTTCTGGCCGTCGAAGGCACGCCGGACTACTCCCTCAGTCTGGAAGCCACGCTCTCACTCCTCGCCCTCGGCGTCTTCGGCACCGGTCTCGGAAGCGCCGCGTACGTCTGGTTGATCGAAGCAGCCGGCACCGTGCGAGCCTCAATCGTCACCTATATCATCCCGGCGGTCGGGCTCTTTCTCGGCTGGGTGGTGCTCGACGAGGAGATAGGTCTCAACATCATCGCCGGGGGAGCTCTCATCGCCGTCGGCGTCGCCGCCGTGCTGAGAACCCAGTCGCCCGCACAGCCCGCGGCCCAGTCTATTGCGCCCGCGCCGGTGGGGGAAAATGAATCTGCACCGGCGTGACATTCGTATTCAGATTGCCGCCGTTTTCTAGCGAAGCTTGTTGACAGCTGCCTCCTTCTGGTGATAGATTAAACGTTCGGATGGCATTGTCCCCCGGATTCCCTTTTCCCTGTCTTACTGTCTTTGTCGACAGGCCTTAGTTTCATCTCCGCAGTAGCGTTTTCTTAGCCCCTTTAAGGAGAGGTCCTGTATGGTTGTGCCGCGCAAAGTAGTCACCGAGAAGTTCCGCGTTCCCAACATCATCAAGTCCTACTCCCGCATCGCGGACGTGCTCGACGTCCCTGACCTCGTGACGATCCAGAAAGAATCCTACGAGGTCTTCAAGAACGAATCCCTGCGCGAGCTGTTCGACGAGATCTCCCCCATCTCTGACTTCACCGGCAACCGCCTGGAGATGCGCTTCTCTGACTACAGCTTCGGTGAGCCCAAGTACAACCAGGAAGAGTGCCGTGAGCGAGACGCGACCTTCTCTGCGCCCCTCCGTGTCGACGTTCAGCTCCTGGTGAAGGAAACAGGCGAGATCAAAGAGCAGGAGATCTTCATCGGCGACTTCCCGCTGATGACCGAGCGCGGCACATTCATCATCAACGGCGCCGAGCGCGTCGTTGTCTCCCAGCTCGTGCGCTCGCCCGGCGTCTACCTCACCCTGGAACGCGACCAGAACAGCGGCCGCGACCTCTGCTACGCAAAGCTGATCCCCAACCGCGGCGCCTGGCTGGAATTCGAGACTTCCAGCAAGGACGTCGTCTCGGTCAAGGTCGACCGCAAGCGCAAAATACCCATCACTACCCTCCTGCGCGCCATCGACGAGCCGCAAATGCTGCCAAAGCATTCCAGCGCCGCTGAGATCAACGAGATTCAGGACAGGATCGCTGCCGCCAAGAACGAGCGGGAGGCTGACAAGCTGCGTCAGCAGCTCCTCCGTCTCCTAGGCTCCAACGATCGCGTGCTGGCCTTGCTCGAAGACGTTGACAACCATCCAGACCACCACTACATCAGGTCCACGCTCGACCGTGACCCCGGCGGCGAGAATAAAGAAGAGGCGTTGCTGGAATTCTACCGGCGGCTCCGTCCAGGCGACCCGCCAACGATCGACAACGCCCGCGGGCTCCTGGTCTCCCTGTTCTTCAACCCTCGCCGCTACGACCTGGGCAAGGTCGGCCGCTACAAGGTCAACAAGCGTCTGGCCCTCAAGAACGCCACACTGGAACGCGTCCTGTCGCCGCGTGACCTCCTCGCCATCGTTCGCGAGATCGTTCGCCTCAATAACGGCTTCGGGAAGTCGGACGACATCGACCACCTCGGCAACCGCCGCGTGCGTACCGTTGGTGAGCTCATCCAGAACCAGTTCCGCATCGGCCTGCTGCGCATGGAGCGCGTCATCCGCGAGCGCATGACTATCACAGACCCGCAGGAGACCGCACCCAGCCAGCTGATCAATATCCGTCCAGTCGTCGCCGCCATCAAGGAGTTCTTCGGCGGCTCGCAGCTCTCGCAATTCATGGATCAGACGAACCCGCTGGCGGAGCTCACCCACAAGCGCCGGCTTTCCGCGCTGGGGCCCGGTGGTCTCTCGCGCGACCGCGCCGGCTTCGACGTCCGTGACGTTCACCCCAGCCACTATGGGCGCATCTGCCCCATTGAGACGCCGGAAGGCCCGAATATCGGCCTCATCGGCAGTCTGGCGACGTTCGGACAGGTCAATCCGTACGGCTTCATCGAGACGCCATACCGCCGGGTCGTCCGCGAGCTCCCGCGGGACTCGTCCGGTCTGGTCGGCCGCATTCTGCGCGCGGACGTCAGCGACGCGAAAGGCAAGGTTATCGCACCGGCCGGGGCGACGATTGACGCCGCCCTCCAGAAGAAGCTGGCAGGCGCGGGCGAGAAGCTCATTCCAATCCGCCCCTTCGTCTCCGATAAGGTAGAGTACCTCTCCGCCGATACTGAAGAAGAGTCGTTCATCGCCCAGGCCAACTCTGCGATAGACGAAGACGGCCACTTCCTGGGAGACCGCGTGGAGGCCCGCCACAGCGGTGTCTTTACAACCGCGCCGCCGGACCACGTCGACTACCTTGACCTGTCGCCCAAGCAGATCGTGTCCGTCGCCGCATCCCTCATCCCCTTCCTGGAGCACGACGACGCCAACAGGGCTCTGATGGGTGCCAACATGCAGCGTCAGGCGGTTCCGCTCGTGAGACCGGAGATACCCCTCGTTGGCACGGGCATGGAGTTCCAGACCGCCAAGGATTCCGGGCAGGTGATCGCGGCCTCCGGGGACGGAACCGTTTCCTCTGTCACCGGCGACGCCATCAGCGTGCTTTACGACGATGGAAATCTGCGCAACTACTCCCTGGCTAAGTTCATTCGCTCCAACCAGGGTACCTGCATAAACCACCGCGCTGTAGTCATCCGCGGCGACCGCGTGCGCCCCGGCACCATCCTGGCAGACAGCTCTTCCACCGAGTCTGGTGAGCTGGCGCTGGGACAGACGCTCCTCTGCGCCTTCATGAGCTGGGAAGGCTACAACTTCGAAGACGCGATCATCATCTCCGAGTCCGTGGCGCGCGACGACAAGTTCACCTCAATACACGTCGAAAAGCACGAGGTTGAGGCCCGCGACACCAAGCTCGGCCCGGAAGAGATCACGCGCGACATTCCCAACGTGGGCGAGGAATCGCTCCTTGACCTGGACGAACACGGGATCATTCGCGTCGGTGCTGAGGTCCAGTCCGGTGACATCCTCGTCGGCAAGATTACGCCCAAGGGAGAAACGGAGCTGACCGCAGAGGAGAAGCTGCTTCGAGCCATCTTCGGTGAAAAGGCGCGCGAGGTGAAAGACACTTCCCTCCGCGTACCCCACGGAGAGCGCGGCAAAGTGATCGAAACACGCTTCTTTGCCCGTCCGGACAACGATTCCAGCCGTCCTCCTCACCCCACGGATGACAAGCCCTCGCCCAACCACTTCTGCCGCTGGCCGCCGTACGCTCAGATCACTGACGAGTTGCCCGCCGGCGTGCAGGCGATGGTGCGCATCGCGATCGCCCAGCGGCGCAAAGTGGCCGAGGGAGACAAGATGGCCGGTCGCCACGGCAACAAAGGCGTCATCGCCCGCATCCTGCCCGTCGCGGACATGCCTCACCTGTCGGACGGTACCCCCGTCGATATCATCCTCAACCCCATCGGCGTCCCCAGCCGCATGAACATCGGACAGGTTTTGGAGACCCACCTCGGCTGGGCGGCCCGGCGCATGGGCTTCCGCGCCATCTCTCCCGTATTCGACGGCGGCAATCCCAGGACAATCGAGGACGCGCTCTGTCGCGCCTGGATCTGTGAACAAGCCGGCGCCCTCCTGGAGTCGCCCGACGGTTCAATAGGCGCGAACGGCAACGGCCACAATCAAATCGGCGAGCGTGTGAACGTAGATAAGGTCTACAAGTGGCTAAAGGCCAAGGGGCATGACGGCGATGTCGTCTTCGACGACGCTCAAGTTGGTGAAGCCGCCCGCGTAGGCCTGGAGCTCTGGCTGGAGCAGCAGGGCGTTCGCAAGGCCAAGGGCAAGGGCTATCGCGAACTTGACGACCTCGCAGAGAAACAACTCCTGGACAAGGGCCTGGCCGCCCCCACCTACGGCAAGCAGGTCCTGTACGACGGCCGCACCGGCGAGTCGTTTGACCAGGCGATCACGGTCGGCTACATCTACATGCTCAAGCTCGTGCACCTGGTGGAAGACAAGATCCACGCGCGCTCCACCGGTCCTTACTCACTGATCACGCAGCAGCCGCTGGGCGGCAAGGCTCAATTCGGCGGCCAGCGCTTCGGTGAAATGGAAGTCTGGGCCCTGGAGGCCTACGGCGCGGCCCATATCCTCCAGGAGCTGCTCACCGTTAAGTCCGACGACGTCGTCGGACGCGTGAAGACATACGAGGCGATCGTCAAAGGCGAGGACATCATGGAGCCGGGAGTCCCCGAGTCCTTCAAAGTCCTAGTGAAGGAGCTCCAGAGCCTCTGCCTGGCTGTCGAGGTCCTGAACGACGAAGAAGAGCGGGTAGCGCTGGCCGAAACCTCCATGCAAGACCTGCCGGAGCTCGGCATCGATCTGAGCGGATTCGAGAAGGGAGAGGACCTACGTGCCACTAGAAGTTAACGACTTCAACGCTATTCGAATCTCGCTCGCCTCTCCAGAGCAGATCCGTTCCTGGTCGTATGGCGAAGTCACAAAGCCGGAGACCATCAACTACCGCACACTCAAGCCGGAGAAGGACGGCCTGTTCTGCGAGAAGACCTTTGGCCCAACCAAGGACTTCGAGTGCTACTGCGGCAAGTACAAGCGCGTCCGCTACAAGGGCATCGTCTGCGATAAATGCGGCGTCGAGGTCACCCGTTCCAAAGTCCGCCGTGAGCGCATGGGCCACATCCAACTCGCCTCTCCCGTCGCCCACATCTGGTTCGTGAAGGGCACACCCAGCCGCATCGGCCTGCTGCTGGACATCTCGCCCCGCAGCCTGGAGCGGGTCCTCTACTTCGCTCAGTTCGTCGTCACCTCCGTCAACGAGGACCTCCGGCAGAAGGCGATCGAAGCCCTCAAGGAGGAGATGGACAAAGCAGCTGAGGCCAGCGAATCAGACAACAGCCGCCGCATCAACGAGATAGAGTCTGCTACCGCGGAGACGATGTCTCGCCTGGAGGACCAGCGAGAGGAGCGGCTCACCGCTGCTGCGGCGACGGTCGACAGTGAGATCGCAGCTCTGAGGGAGAAGACGCAGCCGCTGCTCGCGGTCATCGCGGAGATCGGCGAGAAAAAGGCGCCCAGGAAGATCGCCCTCGACGAAGCCTTCCTGCTGGCCACCCGCGGCGAAACGCTGCCGCCGGATGCCGCCAAACGCCTTCAGGCTGAAGTAGACACGCGCATCTCCGCCCTCGACTCGCAGCGCGACCAGCGCCGAGGCGCGGCCGCGACGGCGCTCGCTACCGACATTCACAACCTGCGCGAGGCCGCGACCGGAGAGTTGGAGCCACTGCGCAAGAAGGTCAAACAGGAGCGCGAAACGATCCGCGACACCTACCAGGAGCAGATAGACGCGCTGGAGGACCTCAAAGACCCCATCCGGGACGATCAATGCACCCTGCTCCCTGAGCAGACCCTCCGGGAGTTCAACGATAGGCACCCCGGCCTGGTCAAGGCCGGCATGGGCGCCGAAGCGATCGTTGAAGTGCTCGCCCGTGTTGACCTGGACCAGCTCAAGGTCAAGCTGTGGGACGAGATTCAGAACT
This sequence comes from uncultured Dehalococcoidia bacterium, assembly GCA_964558415.1. Lineage (GTDB taxonomy): Bacteria > Chloroflexota > Dehalococcoidia > SM23-28-2 > RBG-16-64-32 > CAZLDI01. The sequence continues at coordinate 4,551 of CAZLDI010000018.1, read as the reverse complement.
TCAGCGGCCAGCGCCGCAAGAAGGCAACCAAGCGGCTGCGCGTGGTAGAGGCCCTGCGCAAGAGCGGTAACAAGCCGGACTGGATGGTCATGAGCATTCTGCCCGTCCTGCCGCCGGACCTGCGCCCCATGGTCCAGCTGGACGGCGGCCGCTTTGCCACCAGCGACCTCAATGACCTCTACCGAAGAGTGATCAACCGCAACAACCGCCTCAAGAGGCTCCTGGAGCTCGGCGCGCCGGAGATCATCATCCGCAACGAAAAGCGCATGCTTCAAGAAGCGGTTGACAGCCTCATCGACAACGGCCGTCGCGGCCGGGCCGTCTCCACCGCGGGCAACCACAAGCTCAAGTCGCTCTCGGACATGCTCAAGGGCAAGCAGGGCCGCTTCCGACAGAACCTCCTCGGCAAGCGCGTCGACTACTCCGGCCGCTCCGTCATCGTCGTCGGCCCGGAACTAAAGCTACACCAGTGCGGGCTCCCCAAGCGCATGGCGCTGGAGCTATTCAAGCCTTTCGTCATGCACGGCCTGGTCGTCCGCGGCCTGGCGCACAACATCAAATCCGCCAAGCGCATCGTCGAACGCGCCCGCCCCGAGGTCTGGGATATCCTGGACGAGGTCATCAAGAAGCGACCCGTACTACTCAACCGCGCTCCAACTCTTCACCGTCTTGGCATCCAGGCGTTCGAGCCTGTGCTCATCGACGGCAGCGCAATCCAGATTCACCCGCTGGTCTGCACCGCCTTCAACGCGGACTTCGACGGCGACCAGATGGCCGTTCACGTGCCGCTCTCCCGCGCCGCGGTCGCGGAGGCGCGCCAGATCATGCTGTCCAGTCAGAACCTGCTCTATCCTTCCAGCGGAGAACCGGTCGTCGCCCCCACGCTTGACATCGTCCTGGGCTGCTACTACCTGACTGAGGAGAGGCCGGGAACGAAGGGCGCCTATAAAGCAGGCCGGCCACCGGCCGGTGTTTACAGCAGCTTTGACGAGGCCAGGATGGCATACAACCTCGGCTGCCTGGACCTTCGCGCGCCGATTCGGGCCAGAGACCCAAAGACAAACGGAGAGCTCATCCGAACCACCGTCGGCCGCATCATCTTCAACGAAGTGCTTCCGGAGGAGATGGGCTTCCGCAATCACCTTATGGACAAGAAGGCGATCAAAGAGATCGTCTCAGAGGCCAGCCACACGCTGGATAACTCGCGGACCGCAGAGATGGTAGACCAGATGAAGAACATCGGCTTCCGCTTCGCCACGCAATCGGGTATCTCCATCGCCATGAACGACCTGCGGGTTCCGGAGGAGAAGGAAGCCCTGGTCGCAGACGCCGACGCGCACATCACAGAGATCGACGAACAGTTCAATATGGGCCTCATCACCGATGAAGAGCGGTACACTCAGGTCGTCTCGGTGTGGCGAGACACCACAGACCGCGTCCAGCAGGTCATTCAGCGCAGACTGGAGGAGTACGGCGGCGTCTACATCATGGCCGTCAGCGGCGCCAAGGGTAACATCTCCCAGATTTCCCAGATGGCCGGCATGCGCGGCCTCATGAGCGACCCGGCGGGCCGCATCATTGAGCTGCCGATCCGCTCATCCTTCCGCGAGGGCCTTTCCGTGCTGGAGTACTTCATCTCCACTCACGGCGCGCGCAAGGGTCTGGCCGACACCGCCCTCAGAACAGCTGACAGTGGCTACCTCACGCGGAGGCTCATCGACGTTGCCCAGGACGTCATCATCGTGCAGCCCGACTGCGGCACCACCGCCGGCATCTGGGTAGGCGAACCGATCGAGAAGGGTCTCTTCGAGTCCCTGAACGAGCGCATCGTGGGCCGCTGGACCGCCATGGACGTCGCTGAACCGAAGACGGGAGAGGTCATCGTCGAGCGCGGAAACGAGATTACAGAGACAATAGCGGACCGCATCATCGCGGTCGGTATCGACAAGGTCTACGTGCGCTCTACTCTCACCTGCTCTACGACGCGCGGCATCTGCGCGATGTGCTACGGGCGAGACCTCTCCCGCGGGCGGTTCGTCGCCGATGGCGAAGCGGTCGGTATTATCGCCGCTCAGAGCATCGGGGAGCCTGGAACGCAGTTGACCATGCGCACCTTCCACACCGGCGGCGTGGCCGGCCCGGACATCACCTCCGGTCTGCCTCGCGTCGAGGAGCTATTCGAAGCGCGCGTGCCGAAAGGCAGCGCCGTCATGTCCGAGATCGACGGTACCGTCGAGATCGGCCGCGAGGGCGAGACGCGCAGGCTCAAGATCGTTAGCGCGGAGGTCTACCGTGACGATTATCCGCTGCCCAAGGGCAGCAAGATACTCGTCAAGGATGGCCAGGAGATTATGCACGGCGAGATCATCGCCAGGCTCCCGAAGAGCAAGACTCCCGCCGCCGAAGGCGAAACCGCCGTCGCTGTGCCCGAAGAGATAGCAGCCCGCACGTCCGGTCAGGTGTCCGTGGAGAGAGGTCGCCTCGCCGTCCTCTTTGAGGAGCGCGAAGAACGAGAGTACCCCATCCCGGCCGCTTACCGCGTCAGCGTCCACGATGGCGACTACATCCACGCCGGGCAGAGGCTCACGGAGGGCCCGCTAAACCCCCAGGAAATTCTGCGCATCCAGGGCCCGGAAGCGGTCCAGATTTACCTCGTCGAGGAGGTCCAGAAAGTCTACCGCTCACAGGGCGTGACGATCAACGACAAGCACATCGAAGTCATCGTCCGCCAGATGCTCCGGCGCGTACGCGTTGACTCGCCCGGCGACTCCAGCCTGCTCCCGGGCGAACTCGTCGACCGCTTCCGCTACGAGACCGAGAACGCCCGCGTCCTGGCGGAGGGCGGTGAACCCGCGACCGCCCAGCCCGTCCTGCTTGGCGTTACCAAGGCCTCCCTCAACACGGACAGCTTCCTCGCCGCTGCCTCCTTCCAGGAGACCACTCGCGTCCTGACCGAGGCCGCGATCAGCGGGTCTACAGACAGACTTCTCGGCCTGAAGGAGAACGTCATCATCGGCAAGCTCATCCCGGCCCGCGCCCCGATCGTCATCGAGGAACCCGTACTTATATCGGAGCTGGCGCTGCCCGCCGGACTGGCCGTGGAGGGTCTGGGCGAAGGCGAAGATGACGACTGGGACCTCGCCGGAGACGGCGTAGAAGGTCCCGCCGAAGAGGGCGATTGGCCCGAGGAGATCATCGCCCTGGAGGATCCCGCAGCCATCGAAAACGTGCCCTCCGGAAACGGCGCCTCGCCGGAGGAGCCGACCGGAATCGCCGAGGTCGACCTGCCGGCGGACCTCGCACCGGACGAAGAATAGCGCCCGTCTTTCCAGCGCGCGCTCAGGGGCGGTTCCCGCGCGGGGAGACCGCCCCTTTTCGTTGCTTGCGCCCACCATGGCCCCCACACCGCGTTATATACAGTGTTGATGGAGGCTGCACATGGCCGTAACGCAGACCGAGACTGAGCCCGTGGGAGACGCGCTCAAGACGGCGCTCGAGCAATTTGACGCCGCCGCCCAGCGCCTGGACCTCGATCCTGGATTCCGCGAAATGCTCCGCAGCTGCAAGCGAGAACTCTCCGTCCATTTCCCGGTCCAGATGGACGATCACTCCATTCGCGTTTTCACCGGCTACAGAGTCCAGCACAATCTGGTGCGCGGCCCCGCAAAGGGCGGCCTACGCTACCACAGGATGGTCTCGCTGGACGAGGTGCGCGCGCTGGCTATGTGGATGACCTGGAAGACCGCCCTTGTCAACATCCCCTACGGAGGCGCCAAGGGTGGCGTCATCGTCGACCCAAAGACACTCTCCCTCCATGAGCTGGAGAATCTGACTCGCCGCTACGCTACCGAGATCAGCATCGTCATCGGAGCGGAGGAGGACATCCCTGCACCGGACGTGGGCACAGATGGGCAGATCATGGCCTGGATCATGGACACCATCAGCATGCACCGCGGACACACACAGGCTGGCGTAGTCACCGGCAAACCGGTCAGTGTCGGCGGCACCCTCGGCCGCGCTGAAGCCACGGGCCGCGGCCTCCAGTACGTCGTGGAAGAGCTGGCCCGGGAATACCGCGTCGACATCAAGGGAGCGACCGTCGCTATCCAGGGGTTCGGCAACGTCGGCGCAACCGTCGCCCAACTCCTCTCCCGAGTAGGCGCGCGCATCGTCGCCGTAAGCGACTCCACCTGCGGCCTTTACGCTGCCTCCGGTCTGGACGTGCCGCCGCTCCTTCCGTATCAAAAGGACCGGGCGCCGCTTTCCGGTCTCAGCGGACCGGATCGGATCACCAATGCGGAGCTATTGGAGCTTCCTGTCGATTTCTTGATTCCGGCGGCGCTCGAAAACCAGATCACCGCCGCCAACGCTGGCCGCATCCGTGCTCGCTTCGTCGTGGAAGGTGCGAACGGTCCCACAACCACGGAGGCGGACGATATCATGCGAGATAACGGAATCGTAGTCGTGCCGGACATTCTCGCGAACGCGGGCGGTGTCATCGTCTCCTACTTCGAGTGGGTCCAGGACCTCCAGTTCTACTTCTGGGAGGAG
>CAZLDI010000017.1:53603-61185 GCA_964558415.1 uncultured Dehalococcoidia bacterium | reverse complement strand
TCAACGCCGTTCCCGCACGAGCCCGGCGCCACCGCGTCGCTCTCCGGCGTTCGCGTCGCGAAACCGTCGTGCGGGTCCTCGGTCGCCGTGCCCCCGCACCAGCCGTCGCCGTCTCCGTCCAGCACGCCCCCACCCGTCACGCAGATGCCGTCCGAGTAGTGGTTTATCGCCACCCGTCCCGCGTCATCCACCAGCGTCGGGTTGTTGTCGCAAACGTCTCCGATCCCGTCCAGCGACAGCAGGAGCCCGAACGGCATAGGCGTCCGCTTCTCGCTTTCCCGCTGATTGGTGTTAGCGATAGTAGGGCAGTTGTCCGAGGCGTTCTTGTACCCGTCCAGATCGTGGTCTCCCGCGTTCGTGTCGGTCGAGACCGTCGGGTCACACGCGTCTCCAATGCCGTCGGCGTCGGTGTCGGCCTGCGACGCGTTCGCAACCGAATGGCAGTTGTCCATGGCGTTGACCGGACCGTCGCCGTCCGCGTCTGGCTGGTCAACCGTATCCACACGGAACACCTTCGTGCCCGCCGGCGGGGTGTTCAGGACTACGAAGCCCGCCTCGTTGGCGCCGGTGGCCGGGTTGTCCAGGCTGGTGGAATACGCCGTGGAACGGTACTCCAGGGGAGCGCAGCTCGTCTCCGCGGGCTGGTGCGAGGGTCCAAAGGTGGGGTCGCCCACAACGACGACCGTCCGGTAGAGCTGGTTCGCCGTCTCCTCGAAGACGAGGATCTCGATGAAGCTGCTGGCCCCGTAGACCCCGAAGTAGCGCGCGTGCAGTGACGCCGGCGTGCCCGCTCCGTCCTCGTCCAGCCGCGCATCAAGGTCGCTGTTTCCGCCGCCAGCCGGGTCCTCATCAACCAACCCGTCGAGGTCATCGTCCACGTTCGCCCTACGCTGCGGGTCCAGCAGCGTCAGCACGAAGCGCGGGAAACGGTCCACCCCGTCCGGCAGGCCGTTCACCGGGTTGACGTCCAGCCGCACGTCAGAAGTGTTGATCAGGTTGCCCGCACTGGTGTCCAGGCTGGCGTTCAGCAGATTAATGTCGGAAAAATTGACGGAATTGACGCAGGGCGCGTTTCCATAACCGACGTCGAACGCGAAGTCTATTTCTCCCACGATGGCGCCAGTGCTGATCCCGCCGCCGGGCTGGTAGTCCCAGGCGGCATATGTCCGGTTGTCCGCCGGAAACGGCTGCCCGGGCGCCGTTGAGATCTCCCCGATCAGGCTCGACTGCGTGGCGGTGTACCGGTTCCGCACCACCGTATCGCAGACGTCGCCAATCCCGTCCCCGTCATGGTCGAACTGCAGCGGGTTATCGACGGCGTCACAGTTGTCGATCGAGTTCGTCGGGCCGTCCCCGTCGCTGTCGATGTCCGGCACCGCCGAGAACTCGGACGTGCTGCCCGCGCCGCTGCTGTCCGTCGTCGTCGCCGCAAGGTACGGGTGCGGCAGGGGGCCGCTGGTCGTCAGGCTCCAGCTGCCGCTGCCCAGTGGCGTCGCCTCGCCGAGGTAGACCTGCCCCTCTCCGTACCCGGAGCCATCGCCGGCTGGGGAGGCATAGACGTCTACCCTCGTGTTCTCCGGGGAGATCGTGTCCAACGTACCGCTGATAGTGGTCTGGTTCAGGACGCCGTTGTACGTCGCACTCGCGATCACCGGGAAGTTCATCAGGTCGTTCGGTCCCGTGTCAGCATCGCCTGGCAGCGCATCGTTGATCGTGACGCTGCCACCGGTAGTGCAGGATTCTCCCGACGGTGCCAGATTAATTCCGAGGTTGGCGTTCGAGTAGATACTGTTGCCGCGAACGGTGACACCGGTCGGCGGTGAGGGAAGCGTGTCCACGATGCAGACGCCGTTCTTCGCGTTGAAGGCGATGGTGTTGCCTTCGCCGGCGGCGGTTCCACCAATGGTGGCGCTTGTGACGCCACCCTGCACATGGATTCCGCTGTAAGTGTTGGCGACTCCCCCTGTGCCGGCCGCGTTCAGGCCGACATAGTTGCCGCGGATGATATTCCCGTTCGTGCCAAGGCTGTTCAATGCGATTCCATAGAAGTTGTTGCCGGATACCACGTTTCGGGCGCCGGCGGCGCTCCCGCCCACCGTGTTCCCGGTAGCGCCTGACTGGATGACCACGCCGCTGATCGAGTTCCCTAGATCGAGAGTCCCTGTCGCGTCCAGGCCAACATAATTGCCCTGAACCACATTGGAACTGGTGCCGCTGCCGCTGAGCTCCACTCCGTACGTTGAGTTACCGGAGATCACGTTGCCTGTACCTGCCGCTGTCCCGCCTATCGTGTTGCTCTGCGCGCCAGCTACTATGCGAACGCCGTTGGTGGAGTTGGGAATGGCGGCCGTCCCCGCCGGGTTGGTGCCGATGTAGTTGCCCAGCACTGTATTGTTGTCGGTGCTGGCGCCGACGATCTCAACACCGACGGTGGTGTTCCCAGAGATGACATTCCGTTCGCCACTTGTGGTGCCACCGATGACGTTGTTCATCGCGCCGCCGGCAATGCTTACGCCGCCAGCGTTCGGGACGGGCGCGGTGCCCGGGGAGTCCGTGCCGATGTAGTTGCCCTTCACAATATTGCTGCTGGCGCTGGAGATGACAACGCCGCCAGAGATATTGCCTGAGATTACGTTGCGGTCGGCGGCAGTGGCGCCACCGACGGTATTGTTCGAGGCGGAGCTGGTTATGCTGACGCCCGTTACGTTCGCGACGGCCGCATTCCCGGCGGCGTTAAGGCCGATGTAGTTGCCTTTGACGAAGTTGCCGGTTGACCCAGAGCCGGTGATCTCCACGCCGTCGCTGTCGTTGCCGGAGATCACGTTCCGTTCCGCCGCTGTCGTGCCGCCGATCGTATTGCTCGCTGCGCTGGCGCTGATGCGCACGCCATCCGAAGTGTTGCCCCGGTCCAGCGTGCCGGTAGCGTCGGTCCCGATATAGTTCCCCTTGACCACGTTTCCCGTTGCGGGCGACCCGGTGATCACCACGCCGAAGGTGTTCCCGGAGATAACGTTGCGCTCGCCGGCCGTCAAACCGCCGACCGTGTTGCTCAGCGCGCCCGCCTCCAGCTTCACGCCGCCGAAGTTGGCCAGCGCGGTATCGCCCGCCGCGTTCAGCCCCAGGTAGTTGCCGCTGATCGTGTTCCCGGTTGACCCGGACCCGGTAATGTTCACGCCGTAGCTAGTATTGCCGCTGATTACGTTGCGGTCCCCCGACATCGTGCCGCCGATCGTGTTCCCCGTCGCGCCGGCCTGAACCCTCACTCCGTCGCCGGAGTTAGGCACACTCGCAGCGCCGTGAACGTTGGTCCCGACGAAATTGCCCCTCACGGAGTTGCTGCTGGAGCCAGAGCCGGTGATGTGGACACCGTAGATTCCGTTCCCGGAGATCACGTTACCCGACCCACGCGCCGGGCAGCCGTCGTTCACACCATCGCTCCCGTCATCGTCTTCGGTGTCCGCGCAGTCTGCGCCCGTCTCCGCGAGCGCGCCCACCTGCACGCAGCCGTCGTTCGCGAAGCCGTCGGCGTCATCGTCGGCGGACCCCGTGCATACGCTCTCCGCCGCGTTCGTCCCGCCGATCGTGTTGCTGGTGGATGCCTCCCCTATCAGCACACCATAGTCGCTGTTTGCGCGGGGCGCCAAACCGCTCGCCGTCGTGCCGATGTAGTTCCCCTTGATCGTGTTGCCAGTCGTGCTGCTGGAACTCTCTCCCAGCACGACACCGTAGGTATTGCCGGAGATCACGTTACGCTCCGCCGCCGTCGCTCCGCCGACCGTGCTGCTGGAAGAACCATAGGCCAGAGTTATGCCGTGGCTGTTGCCGAAGTCCAGCGTGCCGGTGATGTCGGTTCCGATGTAGTTGCCCCGGACGGCGTTCAGCGTCGTGCCCGCATCGAAGATGGCGACGCCACGCCCCTGGGCCGAGAGCACGTTCCTGGCGGTGGTGGTCGAACCGCCGACGATGTTGCTGTCGGCGCCGCTCAGAATCCACACGCCGACATCCGTGTTCCCGAGCATTCCCGTACCCGCCGCGTTCGTGCCGATCAGGTTGCCCAGCACGGTGTTGCCGTCGGCATCCTCGCCGAAGATCGCCACACCGTGCAGGTTGCTCGAGATCACGTTTCCGGGAACCGTGCCCGGTGCGTCCGTCGTCCCGCCGATGGTATTGCTTGGCCCGTAGACCGACACGCCTGAGCCTGCGTTTCCGACCCCTCCCGAACCCGCCGCGTTTGTGCCGATGTAGTTGCCGGCCACGGTATTGCCGCTGGTCGAGGCGCCTGTGATCACGACGCCGTCAACCAGATTCCCGGAGACGACGTTTCTCGCGCCCGCTGTACTCCCGCCTATCGTGTTACCGTCCGCCCCGCCCTGAATCCGTACGCCGTCGGAGTTCGCGTCCTGCAGAGACCCCGTCCTGTCCGTCCCGATGTAGTTCCCCCTGATCACGTTGCCGTCCGCCGCCTCGCCGTCTACCTTGATGCCGGCCCCGTTGCCCCGGATCCCGTTGCCCTGTCCCCGCGCCGGGCACCCGTCGTTCACGTCCGAGTCGTCGGGCGAGTCGTCGTTCGTAATGTCGGCCAGCGTGCACTGCGCCCCGGTCTCCGCCGTCGCGCCCGTTGGCGCACAGCCGTCGTTCACGTAACCGTCGCTGTCCTGGTCGATCGAATCGGCGCACGCGACCTCAGCCGCGTTAGTCCCGCCGATCTGGTTGCTTGCGCCGTTGACTTCGACGCCGGTGGCGCAACCGGTGATCCCGTCGAATCCGCGTATAACGTTCGAGTTGCCGGTGATCTTGAAGCAGGAGTACGCGCCGGCGCCGCTGACGATCACGCCGCGCGTCTCCGCGCTCACGGTGTCGCCGTCGTCCGACATCGTCGGCAACTGGCTCCCGATCGAGATCGTCGCCGGCGCCGTTGCCGGAAAGGTACCGCCGTCGAACGTCGCCGTCCCCGCGCCCGAGATCGCGTTCAGGTTCGCGATCGCCCCGCGCAGGCTGCAGTCGCCGGCCGCGCCCGTGCAGGCCATCAGCGCCGCAGAGTCGGAGGTCGTGTCGACGACGGCGTCGACGACCGGGCAGGCCTGGCCGATGGCGATCACGGCCTCGTTCACGACGTCCGGCGCGTAAGGATTGTTGAGGATATCGATGTGCTCCGGGCCAGGACTTGTCAAGGTCAGCTGATACCAGCCCGTCGTGGCTCCCGTATCGGAAGAGATGCCCAGCCGGTCCAGCACGCCTGACCCGCTCTCCGACGACGATGGGATGGATCCGGTATCCGCAACTCCTGAATAGAACAGATTGTTTCCGTTCAAGTCGGGCACGCTGTCGCTAACGTTGAGCAGGCTGCTGCCCACGTTAGACTCGAGCAGAAAGTTCGGGTTCTTTGACTGGAGCGTGAGGTTGGTCTCGTCGTAGTTGAGCGTGTACTGAAACGCAATCATCTCAAACCCCGCCGGGATGTTCGTCGCGGTCACGTCCACATTCGCGGTGTCGGTGGAGTCTTCGTCGGCGTCCGTGATGTTGTTCTCGTCGATACGAGCGCAGCCCTGAAGGGCGCCGAGAGACGTTGCCGTGTTGCCGGTCGGGTCCATGTCCAGCGAGAAGGCGTCCATGCCGCCGGCGTGGCTGGCCCGCGCAGGCGGGCTGTCAGCGATCATGCGCGCGGCAAGCAACGCTGCCAGCGCCAGCAGCACCAGCGCCGCCGCCGCCGTGGCCAGGCGTCCCGGCCGGATCAGTCTCCAGTCCCTGATCAGGTCCTTCAACATGGCGACCCTCCCCCTGCTCCCTCGCAGGTTCACTGCAAACCCCGCCTCAGGCGGGTTCTGCGCTAGAGACTACCCTCGCTCATCAACCCTCGCATCCGCAAAAATACCCATTTCGCTACCGTTTATTGCATTCAAGCAGCGCTCTTTCAATTCACGAACAGTAAATCGTGAATACAGCGTAGGGCCAGTGACCGCTGTCACACATCCGCCGTGATCTCCATCATGTTGCCGCGCCGTCTGCGCCATGCTCCCCCTTCGCGCCTGCCAATCGCTTGTCCAGGCTCAGAATAAGGGGCGAACGGGAATGAGCTGCGCTCCGCCGCCGGGCAGCTCAACCGCACCCTCACGAAAATTTAACGCATTATACCATGCTATACTGTCGAAGCGATGCCGGATTTCGGCGATTTTCGCAACCTCAAGCGCCCCTTGGCCCTTCTGGCCGCCGTCAGCGTCTCCCTCGCCGCCGTCTCCGTCGCCTCCCTCGCCGCGGGCCAGGACGCCGGGACCGCCTTCTTCCGCGTCGCTATCGAGGACCAGCCCGGCGGCGATGGCATCGGTTCTTTCAGCGCTTCCACCGGCCCCTCGCATCCCGCGGGCGACGCGCTCCCCGTCCTCTTCGCCGGCGATGACGCCAATCCCAACGGCTCTTACCTGACCGTCCGCTCCTACACCACCGGTACAGACTACGTCCAGACAGCAACCGGCCCCGCCTCCGGCAACCTCATCACCCAGCTCGACCCGTTCGCGTCTGTCGAGCCGATCGGCGACTCCGGCTACCGCGCGACCTACGACGTGACCGGCGCCGCCCCGCTGCGCATCACGTCCGAGGTCGCGGCTGCCGGCTCCACGTTCGAAGAAGCTGCGATCACCCTCAAGGTAACCGTCACCAACACCGATATCGTGCCCCTGAAGATCGGCGTCCGTTACTTGCTGGACTTCGAGCTGCCCGCCGACGACGGCCCCGCGTTCGCCCTCAACTCCGGCGCGCTCACGTCGTCAGAGACCACGTTCGCACCGCTGTTCGCCTCGTGGCGGGTCGAGAACGCAGCCGCCTTCCGTACCTTCGGAAGCGCGTCAGGTGCCACGCCGGACCGCCTGCAGTACGCCTACGCTCCGGACGCCTTCGCCGCCGCCTTCGACTACAGCACACAGCCGCGCGACATCGCCTCCCCGGGCGGCCTCAACGACAGCGCCGTCCTCGTCTACTTCGGCGCCACAGAAGCAGCCGCCATCACCCTCGCCCCGGGGGAGTTCGTCTCCCTGTCGCTAACCCTGTCAAGCACCGCGCCGCCCGCCGGAGCGACGCCCCCACCGTTTCCCATCGAGCTCCCGCGCACCGGCAAACAATAAACTCATCCGTGTAAATCCGTGTAAATCCGTGGCTAACCGGCAATGAAACCATCCGCGTCCAATCCGCGTAAATCCGCGGCCAGACAATATATAATCCCGCAGGAGGCCCCCATGTTCGTCGCAATGAACCGCTTCAAGATCGCCGAAGGCCGCGAAGCCGACTTCGAGTCCGCCTGGCGCAATCGCCAGTCCTACCTGGACAGCGTCCCCGGCTTCGTCCAGTTCGCCCTCCTGAAGTCAGACACCCCCGGCGAGTACATCAGCCACACCATCTGGCGCGACCGCCAGGCGTTCCTCGATTGGACGCAGAGCCCTGCCTTCGCCGCCGGCCACCGCCAGGGCTCCCTCGCCGGCGTCGTCGCCGGCCCGCCCCACCTCAGCACCTACGACGCGATCATCGTCGAGGCGCCCCCCGCCTCGTAGCTGCAGCGGCTTCAGCCCTGCCCCCCGACGTCCACCCCCGTCCG
>CAZLDI010000017.1:0-53503 GCA_964558415.1 uncultured Dehalococcoidia bacterium | reverse complement strand
TAATCCGCGGCTACCACCACCGCCTCGTAGCTGCAGCGGCTTCAGCCCTGCCCCCCGACGTCCACCCCCGTCCGCCTACCAACGATCGCCCATCGCCACCACGTGGCGCGACCGACCGCCGCCGCCCAAACGCCCACGACGCAATCATCGTCGAAGCAAGCAAGCCGAACGCTCCGAAGCCCAGAACCATCCGCGCTAATCCGCGCTAATCCGCGGCTACCACCACCGCCTCGTAGCTGCAGCGGCTTCAGCCCTGCCCCCAAACGACGCGTAGCTGCAGCGGCTTCAGCCCTGCCCCCGCCACGTCACTCCGTAGGCCCACCCGCAATTGCCGATTTCCCATCGCCAATTGCCTCTCCCTCCTCCTGCACCCGCTCCCACTCCCCCTCCGGGTCCGCCACGTCCAGCAACCCCGCCGCCATCCGCCGCGAGTGTATCCCCGAGGCCACCAGCCGCGCCTCGTCCTCCACCAGCCGCGACCGGTCCTCCGGCAACACCGGCCCCCACACGACGCGCGAGCGGTAGGGCGCGAGCTGCTCGCCCGTCTGCTGCTCAAGGATGCGCAGCACCATCTCGTTGCGCTTTCGGAACGCCGCGCCGCGGATCAGCCGCTTGCGCTGCACCTTCTTCAGCAGCGGGTCCAGCTCCAGTTGCAGCGCCACGCCGGACAGCGCCTGCCGCGTCTCTCCGAATGCGCTCCGCGGCACCTCCGCCAGGTCGTGGAACGTGCGCAGCAGCACGTTCGCGAACTCCACGTGCAGACCCGCGCCGCCGCCTTGCAGCAGGTCCAGCAGGTACGCCTTCGCCTTCTCCGGAATCTCCCACACCGCGCCCGGCTGCACCGCGATGTCCTGCGCCTCCGTCACGTTTTCCAGCACTGCGATCGGGTTGCCGGATAGCTCGAGGATCATCGAGAGCTGGCTGATCGCCCGGTTCAGCTCCCGCAGCGGCTCCTTCAGCGACGCCAGGTCGGACACGCCCCAGAACTGCTTCGGCTCCGAAACGTGACACTTTGGAGAGCCCATTTTACAGCCGCCGACTGCTGTCCGCTTGAGGTGTGCGTGAAGGCACAGTCGACATCATATCGATGGCCCGAAGGCTGTGTTTTGAGTAGCGGAGGTCTTGAACGCGCTCCGATATTCGGGGATGGACCTCCGTGCAGAGGCGGCCCCTCGGGCGCGACGCCAATACCAGCACACGCTTGCAGAGGCGACGTCGCTGCCAAGCTGTACTAGTGCGAGACAACGTGAGTGCTCCTCTCAAGGCTCTCATCGCGTCGGTTCTACCCCAGGTTGTCATCCTTCCGCCAGTTCGGTTTCGACTGAGGGTAAATATGACCTCTTCGTCGCCGAACCTGATATCGTGCGTACTCCCCAGCCCCAATGGCATCGCAGAACTCCTGGACGCTCATGATGTGACCGGACCGCGTGTCACGGAAGGTGAGGTTCCGCCCTGTGCCGCTCTCCTCGACCACTACAACCTCCGGCGGAGAGAGCGGGGGCGGTGTCGAGGGTGGGGGAGGTTCTGACCCCGGTTGTGTATTATGGCTAGGCCCCACAGGCAGCACGCCACTCCCCTCAATAGTAAAGGCCATTACGTAGTGTGCTCCATCACCCCAGAAGTCGCGCTGTGATCCCACAGGGGCGTTCTCCCAGGAGTAGAACGTCTTGGAGTCGATGTGGTCATCGTCGTCCCAAACGCCTGAATCCTGCTCCCATAATTGAATAGTGATGTCATGCTCGAAGTTCCTCACCCAGTTGACGCCATACGAGTTCCCGGCGCGAACTTCGATTGGGCCCCAGATTACCTCGTCACCGACCCTCAGGTATGCCTCGTCCGGACCGATCCAATCTTCTTGAGCGTCAACGTAAAGGGACAAGAGATGAAGCCTCGCCATTACAATCTCCTTTCACATACATGGGTAGGTATTCGGCACAATAATCAGCGTTCGCTCGCGAAGAACTTCACCCTCAAACTCGCTGCACTGGCTGACGTCGGAAGTCCAGAAGCTACCTCATCAGCATGATGGTGGGATCAACGACGTTGCTCTAGCGGACCGTGTGACGGCCGACCAATACAGAACGCACAAGCGTCAAGACTCACGGCGATCGCCTCCGCAGCTTCGTTGTCACTCAGCGTACGTTTGTTCGGGCGAGAGATCTTCGTCGCCCACCTACAGGTGGAAAGGTGGATCTCCTTGGTCCGAACATTGGCTACAAGTCCAGCACTGCCTCGACGCTCCTCCGACGCACGGCGCATCCACTCAAGTTGAGGCCTTAGCGCAGCTTGGACTTGCTCCCTGGCCGCCTCTCCTCCTGCTCCGGAATCGATGACTGACAGCAGGGGGCCACTCGTCGAAGTGCGCTCCACACAGTACGTGAGTTCATAGTCCGCCTCATCCTCCCGAAAGTGGGCGAGTCTATTGCCACGATTCATCTCTGACGGTCTCACGACGTGCGTACCCAGCCAATCGTCACTATCAAATAAGAACGAGTCCTTGTCATACAGTCTCAACGCACCCGCACCCAGTGGACGCGTAATCTGTGGGTACCTGTCCTCTCCATTCCTCATATGGTCAGCCCAGACATTTTCGTCGTTTAGATAAAGCACGAGACTGTCCGCGCGGCCGGAGATGCTTTCGGTTTGGTGGCAATGTAATTTCAATAGTTTGAGAATCGACTCTCCCTCCGAGACGGGGCGACACGCCACTTCTTGCGCCTCCCGGTAGGCCTGCCCGCCCATCGACGCGACGACGCCGGCGTATACAGCAGCGACGCCAAAGCACGACTCGAGGAGCGGTGGAAGCCACCAGTAGGCTCGGACGCACTCCGTCGCTAGGTCGAGCCCGAACACCGTGTCGCAATCCACTCTGGCAACCCCACACGTTGAATAGCAGACGTCATGCCTCTGGCAGGCATTCCAAAACTTGGCTAAGCCGAAGAAGTCCGGGACACCGAACTCCCTAGATCCACATACCCTCCTTGGCTCTTCCATGTATCCTCCTATGGTTTCCTCGGGACTGGTCCCCGGCCCGGGCGGCAGCCCCCCTCTCCTTCGCCCAACTCCGCTAATGCGAGGTTGCCCGCCTGACGCGAAGGTATCCCGAGCCGGTCACGCCAGTAGCAAACTAACACTCGCGATAGGAAGTATTCGCACTCATTTCGCAATTGCCGCAGGGTGGGAGCGGCTCGAACCAATCAAGTTGTATGCTCCAACCGCAGTTAGAGCAGCAGTAGCGACCGGGCGGCGCCTTGTCTCCCGGCCAGTGCTTCGCACCTTCGCCAACGGTTTCGCGAGAGCGTGCCGCGAGGTCCACCGTTCGGGGTTGGAGTTTCAAGCGATCTCTGCTGCGAGAGATGACCCCGCCGAGCGCGAGCATTACGCCGGTAACTATCAGCAGGTCTCCGGCGCTCACTACACGCGTCAACGGCCTCGGGAGGGGGAGTACGATCGCGTCGGACAGGACGCCCAGCCGGCCTCCATCCGCCGCGACGAACACGTTCTTGGTTGCGGGGATTGCCTGCCCCACCTGCAGGTCTTCGACGTCTCGCCTGCCGTCAGCAGCGATGGCATACTCCTCGACGGGCATCAGTCCGCCGTTGGCGATCATGACCGCCAGATTGAGAGCAAAGCCGACGAATACGATCCGCATGCCGAGGAACTTGAAATTACGAAGAAGAAAAGGCAGGAGCGCAAAATGCGTTACGGGGATGAGTACCCACAGTGACCCCTGCGTGTCGTCGATTCGTCCCAGGACTTGCACAACTAGGATCTGTAAGACGAATACGATCAACGCCAGGGGCCACCAGGATAGCCCAGCGGGAGGTCGACGGTCGGCGGCATCGACCTCCCGCTCGAGAGGGGTGCGGATGATCGAAACTCTCTTCGTTAGGGCGTCATAAACGGGGCGCCGGCGGTGAGGGCAACAAGCGTGAGCCCCACGGCTGTTAGGATGACGAGTGCGGAAAGCCTTAGTCTCGGCACGTGACACCTCCAGAATTAGTCTGACCGGGAGTCTTGATGGCGCCATTTCAGCGCCCCGGGTGTCACAGAGTTGTCACGGACGCGGGGCCAGTGATTCCCGCAGCCTGGCACGGATCTTGTCGTGTAGCTTTTCGAGCCGCGGAGCCGGCCCTTCTCCAAGGTCTGCCTCCAACGTCTCACAGAAGCGCCGATACGACCGAATGGCGCCTTCGATGTCGCCCAGCGCGGCGTAGGCCTTCATCAGGCGCTCGCAAGCGACCTCGTTATAAGGATCCGACGTAAGCACATCTTCGCTGGTCGCGGCCGCGGCGGCGTAGTCTCCCTCTTCCAGATATCTGTCGGCGAGCCGCGCTGCGAGATCGAGAAAGGTTTCCTCGAGACGCCCTCGAAGCGGGCGAGCCCACTCGCCGTCGACTGACGGCGCGAACGCGCCCTCGTACAGACCGACCGCCTGTCTGAGCCTTTCCAGCGGGACACTGCGGTCCGCTTGGGCGCCGCGGAGCCCATCCGAGGCGATTTGAAACTCGCGTACGTCAAAGGCGAAGGTACCTGCCGGCTGGAGACCGTAGCGGCGATCGTTCTCTATTACGCAGTCGGGATAAAGCGCCTGGCGCAAGCGATACAGTGTCGAATGGAACGCGCTCGTCGCCTTCCGCCCCCCAGCGTCAGGCCACAGCGCCGCCACCACTTCGTCGCGCGTCAGTGAGCGCGGGGCGGTGAGCAGGAGGAGGAGGAGTTCCTTGCTTTTCTCGCTTTCCCACTCAACGTTGAGGATGGCTCTGCCGTCCATCTTCGTCTCGAATCCACCCAGCGCGGCCACCTCCACTACAGGCAGAGCATGCCGGCCGGTGACGCCGGTGGGAAGCGTGCGCCCGGGACCAGGCGACGCGGGCCTGCGCAGCAGTTCGCGGAAGACGAGACCGCCGAGTTTACGCGAGGCGGCGTACTGGAGAACGGCTCTGGCATCATCGAGCAATGGCGTCAAGAACTCCGCGTGCCCGAGCTCGTCCAGCAGGATCGCCAGACGCTCAAGCGTAGCGTTTAGTTGGCTACGGGCTTTTCTGACGTTTAAGCAGGCATCGGCGAGGGTCAGCAGCGACTGCGCGAGCTCCCTGTTGGCGCCTGAAGCCTCGAAGCAACGGACCGCTTCGACGAGCCGCTCGATCGCCTCCGGACGCTTCCCCTGCTGGCGCAGAATCACGCCTGCCGCCAGCTGCGCCAACCCCAGGTCGTACGTGCTTCCTCGCTCGCGGGCGCTGGCCAGGGCTTGTTGAACGTATGCGTCGGCCGCTTGCGACTCACCGCTTTGACTGTGCGAGCAGGCCAAGCCGGTTCGCGCTTGCGTTACGAGTGACATCTCACCCAGCTCCGAAGCGAGGGAGAGCGCCCGATCATACAGACCGATGGCGTCCGCGTTGTTCCCCGAGTGTCTCTCGAGGTCAGCCAACGAGTCCAGGGCGTACGCCTCAGCTCGTTGATTGCCGCTGTCTCTTGCCTTGCTCAGACATTCATGGAAGAGTTCCCGCGCAAGATCGAGGTGGCCCATGAGGAAGTACGCCATCCCCAGATTGTTCAGGACCCAGCTCAACTCCTTCGCATTGCCAACCTTTCGCCATTGTTGGCGCGCCTGCTCCAGGTGGACCGCCGCTTCGCCGAGCTTGCCCAGCGAGCCGAAGGCTGATCCGAGGCAACCATTGACAAAGGCAGCCTGCTCGACCTCTCCGCGCTGCTCGTGCACCTCTAACACGCTCTGGAACTCACGCACGGCCTCAGAGAACGATCCCTCGCTCACCAGCGCCAGCGCCAGTTCGAGCCGAGCATCAGCAAGGGCGTCCACAGAGGCGTTCCCTCTAATCGCCGATTCGACGGCGCTCCGTCCGTTTCGTAAGGCTGCTGCGGCATCACCCTTCACGCGGAATGCCGCCGCCCTCAACGTCTCGATCTCAACAGCGAGTACCTGGGGGCGGTTCAACTCAAGAGCCGACGCCTCATCGAGGACGCGCAACGCCGTATCAGCTTGACCGAGCCGGATCAGGATTCGACCCTCCCAGATCCGAAGCGCGCCCCTTGACTTGAGCTCGCGCAGGGGCAAGAGCTCCAACCACGACAAGATCGTCTGCCACTTGCCCAGTCGGTACGCCGAGGGCGCTTCTCGTTCGATTATTGCGGCGACATCGTCCCATTGCTGCGCTTCGGCGAAGTGCCGGATCGCCTCGCTGACCTTGCGGCGGTCGAGCGCCAGCGACCCGGCCCGACCGTTGAGCGTACGGTATAGCTCTGGCTCCATCGAGCGCAGGTGGGCTCTCAGGAAGTCTCGAAGCAACGGATGCAATCGATACTGCTGACTATCACCGGCGATCCTGAGGACCGGCACATTCTGCCCCTCGAGGGCGCCGAGCAGGCGGCTGGCCGTGACGTCCTGGGTGATAGCCTGGCAGCCCTCAGCATCAAGAACCTCGAGAACGCTGCTGGACGTCAGGAATCGTTGCAGATCAGGCGGTAGGCGGTCGAAGACCTCGGCCGCGATATAGTCGGCTAGCTCTACAGGTGTCTCGCTGCCAGCGCCCACAAGCCGGTAGTCCCTCTCTATCAGGACGACTCCCGCCGCCCAACCCTCCGTGACCGTAATGAGCCTGTCAACGTCCTCCGTTGTTAAGGTCTCGCCGCGGGACGACCGGTAGTAGTCGTGTACCTCGTCCGCGGTAAACGCCAGGTCTTGCGGCCCCAGTTCAGTCAATCGCCCTTCGAGACGAAGGCGAGGCAGGCACGGCAGCGGCGGTCGGGTACGTGAGGCAATCAGGACTCGGGCGTTGGCCGGCAGGCGAAGCATCAGGTAGTCAACGAGGCCCAACACGTCGCCGGACTCCTCCACCGCATGGAAGTCGTCCAGAAGTATCCAGACCTCCTCGGCGGAGCCGGCGATTCGATCAACGAGGTCCGCTAGGATAGCTCGCGGTTCGACGCCGCGGGACCGAGGGGCGTCGACGAGCGAAGTCGGTGCGAGCTGTTGGAGCACGGCAAGTCGCAGATAGCGCAGAAACGTCGTTACGTCACGGTCCCAGTCGTCGAGAGAGACCCAGCAGACCTGCACCGTGGCGTCGTGAACGAGGTCGACGAGCAGGGTTGTCTTCCCGTACCCGGCAGGGGCGTGGACGAGGGCCACGCGGCCCGAATCAGCCTGACTCAGGCGCTCAGTAAGCCGGTGACGACGGATCGTCCCCGGCCGTGTTCGGGGCACGAGAATCTTTGTAACGAACGTTCCCCGTGACTCCATAAGCAGCCCATCGCGGCAGTATCCGGCCCGATCTCGTCGTTGAGTAGCGCATGCATTCTAGCAGCTCGCCGCACTGTTGCATGCGAAGTCCGCCACGCCGGCTATGACTTGCTCATGACGCGCCGCTCCGAACTCTCCGCGGTGCTGGCCGTACCTCCTACGGCATCGTTGACTGACTGCTGTCACGCACTTCTCACGAAACGCATATCGGTCCCACGTCGTCACGAGTACGTGGGGCCAGTCGTGGCTTCCGGATTCGCTCCAGCGAGACTCCGTTGGACTTATCCGATACGCGTCATCGTTGTCCCCTCTAGCATGCCGTGGGGGCTGGTGACTAGGCACTGGTGTCGCCCCCTCGCTCGGCATGCCAACTAACGTGACATTTGCCCCGGCGCCTCACCGCGCTTAGGCGAGCTCAGAATTGATGCTGGTCGGCAACTCGCCACTCCTCGGATGGTCTTCCGCTCTAGTGCTGTCATGCGCCGTCCCGATGAATAGCGTGGTGGTACCCGTATTCACATACTACGTCCTCCCTCATGTCGGACACCGACGACCAACCGTTCCTCTGCGCGAGCACTTCATCTGGCTCCGAACGCGGGCTACTTATCTGATCCCGAAACCACGCTAGTCCCTCGGTCGGATCGCAAGCAATTACGGCGGAACGTCCACCGATGGAATCCAGCCACCTTCGCTTTCGCCGAGCGCGGTCTAACAATGGTTTGTCGCGGCCGTTGAGTATCAACACATGTCTAGCGGCTTCCTGGAGATCGTTCATCCAGTAGTCACGCGCGCGCCTTAACAGCACCTCGATCTCTACTAGCCGGGCAAGGCGACTGGACTCCCATCCGACAGTCCGCAGCCATGATGACACCTCCTCCAAACTCTCCAGACCAAGCGACAGACAGAGGTGCGCGAGCTCCGTTAGATATTCTTCCTCGGTCACTGTACCGCTGTAGGACGACGGATTGGCCGACAGAAGCCGCGCCAGCGCCATCGCCTCCACCGCCGGCCACGTGCCGTCGAGTCGGCACTCGGTCAGCAAGTCATCCACACCAACACAGACGGCCCGAGAGTGCAAAGTGTGCTTCGTGGGTCCGAATTGTCGCGCCTTGATGTAATCAGTAAGCTGCAACCAATTCGCTGTGGGCTGGAAGACGAAGCGCTTCCCGTTGAAGCTTGCATCCGCCGGCCCCTCTTCCGCCAGCAGTTGAAGAAGACTTTCGGCGTCCTCGCGCTTTACGTCGCGCATGTTGTCCGGAAGCCATGCGGCCAGCCGTTCGAGCTCGTCTGCCGTGACCGCGGACAGCCCCTCGGCTTGGGCAACCAGACGAGCGAGATGTCGATCGACGAAGAATTGCCGCTTGCAGTATCCAATCAAAGCTGCGGCGGCGGAGGCGGAGATCAATTCTCGTTGCGCTGCGGCCTCAAGGGTGTAGCGGATATTGACCATCGCGTCTGACAGTGGACGGAACCCGTCTTCGGCGTCTGCGTGGACAATCGCTACTTCGTCGTCATCTAGTAGGCGGCCCTGACCGAAATCGCGGAAGACAACGCCGTGCCCAACCATGCCGAACTGACACAGTTCGACGGCCCGAAGGGCGCCCATGCTGGCAGCGCCGTACACTGCGATCCCCTGATCCAGTGCCCACAGAATCTCCTTGTGCCACACCGACGGGACCCAACCGAAATAGCCGTCAATCAGGACTATTGCGCGCGGGTGGCTTTGGGCCGCTTCGTACACGCTGCCCTGCTGCACCGGCGGCAGATAGGTTGCCTGCAGCAACGCCTCGGCGTCGCGCCACGGAAGCGACGGCCCGACAAACACCACTATGTCGCGTGCGTTAGTGGGCATGGTCCGGCCCTCGCAGGCCCGGTACGATCGCGCGAACAACGGCGATGCCTGTAGTTTCTGGTGACAGCTCGATCGCTGCCACCTCGTTTACTCCAACCGCGTGCAGCTGCTGAAGTAAAACGTTAACCTGCTCGTCGTAGGCCGTGTTCCGGTAGTCTGGAAGCGAACCGAAGTTCAGGGTACGGGGAATCGTCAGCAGGCTGCGGTAGGTTTCGATGCCTTCTCTGTGTCGTCGCCGCGCTTCATAGTCCTGGCGGTCAAGATCGTCGCGGGAGCCCGCAATAAGGGTAAGGCGGCTCTGCGCGGCCTCTGTCAGCGCTCGGACAAAGGCGATGTCCCGGCGCAAATGACACCCGAACCCCATCGCGGCCCCACGGAGTGTCTCCGATGATTCCTGCCGATCCAGCAGAACGCATACGATCACGGGTAGACCCACGGGCGAGGCGGCATCGCAGGCAATGACGTCGAAACCGGCGCGCTCGCACAGCGCAAGGAGTTCGGTCGGCACGTCGTCATCTACCGTGTGCAGATTGATCCACCGGGCCGCCCGTGCCTCGGCGCTCGCGGCCCGCCACCGGCTCACTGCATCACGCTCGATGAGCTCACAAAGGGCATGCACTAAGGCTTCTGGCAGAGCGGATCCTGATGCTAGGCCGTTAGACGTGACAAAGAAGCATTCATCTCCGGGAGGGAAGGGCGGCACTGAGTTCACGTGAACCAAGCCGTACGGCACATAGATTGGCTCCGAGGAGAACATCTCGACGCCCCGCGCCCAGAGCAGCCGGTAGTCCCGGTGGAAGGGAGATCCGCGGCGCTTGGACAGACGCTCCACGTCTACGACGCGCCCCCGCCCGATCATCTCGGCGTGTGATGCGAGTGACAGAGGCCCGTCGGGGGCTTCGGCATGCCACAGCTCTATCGTCTCCATGACACCGGAGACCCATGCGGCGTCGTCTGTGACACCCTTGCCTTGCGATACGCTGAGCGAGCGCGCGTTGGGCCGAATCGCCATGTATACCGGGATTCCTAGCCGGTCTAGTCCAGTCACGTTTGCGACTCGTGTTATGCCGTAGTCCGCTAGTCGAGGAAGCAGCCGTGCGCGCGTCGCGCTCGGGTCCTCTAGCCGCGTCCCGTTTAGGGCCGTCGCGCATAGTCCCTTCTTCCAGTTCATGACTCCTTCACCGAACGAGCAATCACGGCGGACTTCTCTATTCGAGCAGGGAACGTACGATACGTTGTAGTTCGTCAACTAGTTCCGCCATCTCCGGGTGGATCTCTGCCCGCCACGGCATAATTGCGTCTGCCAAGGACCCCCGTCGGAAGCCGATCAATGCTCGGTTCAACAACTCATACGTCACCTTCTGGTCAAAAACGTTCCGATCTATATGCTGCGCCCAGAACATCGCCAGTCCGTACCAGACGAAGCACGCTTGCATGTAGGGGCGAACTGGAAGAAGGTTACCCGACCACGGGGAGGGGATCGCCCCTTCGTCCGTGTAGAGGGAGTATCCCCGGACCCACGGCTCCACGCACTCATGCATATAGAGGAATCCGTGGATCGCCTCGTGGACGATCGCGTCGGCGACCTCTTCTACCGGCGAGCCGGCGACGTCCGCATTGACCAACACGACCCGGCCAACGTATTGCCCGTTTGAGCCAGACCAGAACTTCCCGCTCGGCTCGGTTTGGGCTACTATCACGCGTGTCCAGGCTGACACGCAGTCCGCCACAGTCCCCCCCGTCGCGCCGATGCCGCGCCAAGCCTGATCAATGCGTCGCACTGTCCGGTTTACGTCCTCCTGGGACGGAGATGGTCGGACAGGGCGAACCAGCCGAGAGCCGCCGAGGAGATCGAGCGAGCGCGCGTGCGGACTCCGCACGTCTATCGGAATGCCTCCGTCCAGCATCGTCGGGCCGACTATCTCGCCGTTGGACCGGACAAACGCGCGGCAGTCCGCCGTCCAGCCGGAGAAGCGTCCTGGCGTCTCTAGAGTGCGCAGCGCCCGCTCGGCCGCGAATGCCGCCCTTAGGAATTGCTGCGTGCGCCCCGCCTTCTGGGTGCGCGGCCAGAGGAGACGACTAACTGTGCGCGGCGCCCGCATAACCTGGCGGATTGCATCAGCGGGCGTGTCCGCTCCCGCCAGCGCCGCCAACGCGTCGCCTCTGTTCGCGCTGTCGACATTGTCCTCAGCAGCTTCATCATGAGAGCAACAGGCGTATCGTAAGGCCTCATGGAGCAGCACATCGTACTCGCACTCGAGCTGGTGACGCAGGACTGTGGACTCACTGCCCCATAGCAACACCTGTGAAGCGACAGACAGTCCAATCATCGGTGCGCCATCGCCATCTCCTCGAGAAGTGCACGCCGTAGGGTTGTTTCATCCACGTTCACGCGCAACAGCTCTCGCAGATGACTGAACAGTAATAGGATATCGGCACACCAAGCGGATGGATTGTCGAAGCCACGCGCGCGAGAAAACCGGTGGGGCAGGTATCCCCCTGCGCAGGTCTCCTTCTCGGGACAGGCGCTGCAATCGCGGGGTAGTGGTAGGCCCTGGAAGATCGCTCGGGCGTGGAATGGGCTGGCGTCTGCGATGGCCTCAAAATCGTGATGTATGACGTTCAAACCGGTGGAAGCCATTCCCTCGGCGTCAATACGCAGGACATCCAGCCCTTCTATCTCGCCATCGACTTCGACAAACACGAAACCAAGCGGCGGGTTGCCAAACATATCGGAACGGCTTGAGCCGCCGAGAATGATACGACAAATGTTGCGCAGCAGTGGAACCTCTCCGCCCTGCGCCGCGGCGCGATACCATTCATCCGCAATCGGGATTAGGAAATCTGCAATCGGCGTCGGACCGTGCTGCCTGCGCGGCTCCCCGACGTCTTCGTGATTGTAATCCGGGAACAAGAAGTTTATCGTGGTCGGATTCATTGAGCAGAAGTGCCGATAGATGGACAAGCCGTCAGCGCCGAGCTGGATAACGCTTAGGATGCTGAACGGAACACATTGTTCCCGCAAGGCTTCTATTCCTCTCATGATCCGTTGATAACTGCCGCGTCCGGCGTGGTCTACGCGAAATCGATCATTTAATTCGGGCGGACCGTCCAGGCTTACACCGACTTCCACCCCATAGTCAGCGAACAACTTGGCCCATTCGTCGCGGATTAGCGTGGCGTTCGTCTGCACAGCAAGGATGACGGAGATACGCGGTCCAAGTTCCGTGTCGATACGGTCAAGCCACCGGCGGAAGCGTGCAACGCCGGCAAGCAGCGGCTCACCACCGTGGAACATGACGCGGACGATGGCCTGACCCGATGCGTCGCAATGACGGCGCACGCGCTCCAGCGCCGCATCGAACACCTCGTCAGACATCACTTTGGAGCGCGACCGCCAAGACTGGTCTGCCTTGTTGAATACGTAACAGTAGGAACAGTTCAGATTGCACCGCGCCGTGACCTTGAAAATGAACTGCAGTGGAAGGGGTCGGTCAAGACGCATAGCAGGCGACCTCATGCGTCGCGCGCATGAATGCAAAGCCGCGATCCGTCAGCGACTCGACCGCACCGTCCAGCGTCGACCCGGCTTCGGCCATCTTATCTCGAAGGTCGGCAAGATCCGCGGGGTCCGACGCCTCGTCGCCGAGCGCGGAGCAGCCGAGGTCCTTGTAAAATGCGCATATGAAGGCCAACGCGTGGTAGGCCAGCAAGATACCGCGCAGCGGGCGGGGATCGGGCCGGAGGGGCGATGAGAACCGCCGGGTGTCCGCCGGATCAATCAGTGGGCCGCCAGTCTCGGCGACATAAAGGAGATGGTGCGCGGACTCGTGTATCAGAACCTCCAGTAGTGCGATCTCCGAGGTCGTATCCGCGAAGATGATACCCGGCAGATCGCCGGAACTCGAACTGCGTGATAGGTTCTCTCGTCCGTCGAGGAAAACCAGTAGTTTGGCGAACGAGAGTAGCCAATCCGCAACATTCGGTAGAGCCGCGCGGAGTATGGCGAGCGACCGTAGCGCGACCATAGTGCAGCTGCGCACTCCCGCTTGCTGTGCGTCCGACGAGCGCTCTCCCGCGACCCAAGAGTCTGGATGTGCGTACCCCAGAATCGTGCACCAGGGGTCGAGCGCGATTTCCGGACCGCCGCTCTCGGCGGCCAAGGCAGCCCCAATCGCTTGTAGATTGTGTGTCCCGGAATCGAGCAGGAACCCGCCGCCCTCGGACCAGCACCACGTCGGATCCGCAAGAACCAGTTCTCCGTCCAATTGGGCGTGTAACGCCAGCCAACCAGCCAAGGCGACCT
This sequence comes from uncultured Dehalococcoidia bacterium, assembly GCA_964558415.1. Classification (GTDB taxonomy): domain Bacteria; phylum Chloroflexota; class Dehalococcoidia; order SM23-28-2; family RBG-16-64-32; genus CAZLDI01. Next base: position 40,087 of record CAZLDI010000017.1, on the reverse strand, counting down.
CCCGCTCAAGCCGGCCAACGCTACGATTGTGGGTTATCGCACTAACGCAGGGATGATACAGCCACGGCGCCCTGTCTTCCGCTGCCTTGCATATAATCCGGGCTATTTCGGGGCCGTCGCCCGTCAGAACTGCGGAGGGTTTCCACACAGTGGCTTGCTCTGGGAGGGCATCGAACCAAGGCCCCATCTCGGGAAACCATTGCCAGGGATCAGCTACTTTCGCGGTTCTGGGATCGCTCATGAAAGACTCCTTCTAAAGTCGTTCAGCTTAAGGTCGTTCAGCCTCGGGCAGTAAACGACCCTTTAGCTCACTGGAGACGGTCATCTAGGTTCACCCATCCGGTGGCGGGACGGCAGGTAGATGAAGGCATTGGAGGCCCCCTCTCACGGCTCAAAGTCACATCTGAGAGCGTTTGCGGGCGGAAGCACGCGATGGTCCGCAAACACCAGCGATGCGTAACTCCAGGAGCCGGACTGACGGGGAGCGCCGCATCGGCTTCCCTCGCAGGCAAGTTGTCAAGATGGTACCGCCTCGGGCTTATGACTTAAGGAGCGCTGACAGGGTTGGCAGAGTGCGTAGCCCACTGATGCCGACATCTCGCGACACCCGAGCCTGTCTTGCTAAATTACTCTAAGCGCCGCGGGTCGATTCTGGCCTTCATTTCGGACAGCCGGGTGGCAAATTCGGCGAACTGCTCCGCATTCATCTTTTCCAGCTCCGGCAGCGATTTGAGTTCAGCCATGGCAGTCGGGGTTAGACGGCTGAAGATCCAGCCACGCGAGAAGATGTTGCCAGCAGCAGCCGGGCCGATCTCTCCTACTACCACCTCGCGCTCGATCGCTGCCTTAAAAGCCGAGTCAACGCGCGCACGGGCTTCAGGACTCAGATGCTCCAAGCGCTCAAGGTCGCGCTTGGTGGATTCGTTCGGCATAGATGTGTCCCTCCATTCTGGCAGGTTTTGAATTGATTTAAGAACCCACAGATATTACGAGTCTATCGGGGCAAGTCACCTCCTTTCGGCTCGGCCGTCTACCCCAAGGTGTTGAACTCAATTGTTCATTCGAGGGAGAGAATTGCGACCTCGTCGCCTAGCATGCTTCGGACAGCGTGCTTGCGGTCACAGCACCACATGACCGCCGGGTCATCGAAGGCGTAAAACTCGCTGGTATCGTCCGCGTGCACAACCAGAATCCAGTTTTCTGTGGGCTCGTGACCGTAAGACCGGGCGTACTCGTCCATCAATCGATCCTCAAGCTCGCGGGAGATAGCCAGATCCTCCGGCGTTCGGCCAAACTTGGCCGCGAACGGAACCAGTCACCTGTCCGCTGGCGAGAAAAAATGCTTATGGCGCCGAAACATTGTCATGGATCTTCCCTGCGTGGGATTCGAAGCCTGACCTCTGAATCACCGATTACCATTGTGTCGTCCAAACGTTCGCCATCCCCTAAACGCAGGGGTCTTGATGGTCGTAGCAGTTCTGCTGGTCCCCTGCCCCTTGGGGTTGCACCGCGTCTAACGACGAATACTTCAAACAGTCTCGCTTGGACGATTCTGAGCGCAGCAGTGGGCTCAGCAACTGAGTCTGTGTTCGGACGCTGGCAAGTGCCATTCAGCGGGGCCTCCTGGGGCGCCTGTTCGAACGCCGCCGCAGGGGGTGATGCTAAATCGCCCCCTGTCACGGAACTGTCACGGCGGTTAGTGATGGGGCGGATAAGCGTGCTGCGAAATTGAGAGGTGAGCACCTTGGAAGCCAGGGCGGCTCTGGATATCAAGCCTGATTAGGAAGGCCAGCGGACGCACTCCGTTTACCGCTTCGCCTAACCGCTCTTTGCCGAGGAAGCCGCATGATGGTGGTGGAAAGACTCAGCCGTGCTGACGCGCCAATGCCAGCAGTCCCCGCTAGAGTGTTGTGAGGCGCCATTCAGACTGCGCGGTCTAGAGCGCGATTTCACTCGCAGTCGAGGTCCACCGCGATGTGTCGAGAATCCGCGATCGTCTGTAACTGACGACAAGCGGCGTCAAATTCAGCTGTGGCCGCATCAAGCGTTCGCGTACTCAAAAGTTCGGCCAACTCGGCTTTGGTACCGACATCGGCCATCCGTGCGGTGACTAGCGCAATCACCTCTGACAACTCGGTCCCCTCACTCACGAAACGGCTGTGCGCATCAGCAATCTCAACGGGAGGCCGCAGAGCGGCCAAATCATCGTTGTAGTCCCTAAAAATTTGAAGATCTGTAGAGTAGAAGTTGCGATATGCTTGGATCTCCTCAGCCTCCGAATCAAAGTCACGACTTATCTCTCCTACTATGGCTTGAAACCGCTGGTCAGCGTGCTCAGAGATGGACTGGAGTCGATCGAAGTACTCCTCTACGGAACGCGAAGTATCGTCGCTACCACAGGCGGTGGCCTGGCTGACCAAGCAGATCATGACGACGCACGCAAAAAGCAGCGCTTTAGGGCTCAGGTCCATCGCCACGTTGAATCCCTGAACCGTAGACGCTGACCTGCCCCCGTTCCCTGGTCCATTCATAATTACAGTCCCGCCGCCATCAACCGCTTAGTGTGGTTCAGCCGGAACTCCTCCGGCGTGAGGTTTCCGAGAGAGCTGTGAGGTCTGTTCAGATTGTAGTCCAACCTCCATCCTTCGACTATGCTCCGGGCGTGGGGCAGGCTGAGGAACCAGTGCTCGTTAAGGCACTCGTCGCGCAGCTTCCCGTTGAAGCTCTCGATGTAACCGTTCTGCTGGGGCTTGCCGGGGTCGATGAACTGGAGGTGGACGCCTCGTTCGTAGGCCCACTGGTCGAGCGCCCGGCTGGTCAGCTCCGGGCCGTTGTCGAGTACGATCTCCTGCGGCCTGCCACCGTGTTCCCCGACCACCCGATCCAGCACACGCGCCACCCGCACGCCGGACAGCGAGGTGTCGACCTCGATGGCCAGGGCCTCCCGGGTGAAGACGTCTTCCACCGTGAGCAGGCGTATCTTCCGTCCCCAGGAGAGGGTGTCCTGCACGAAGTCCAGGCACCAGAGCTGGTTGGGGCCGGTCGGCGCCTCAAGCGGGAGCCTCGCCTCCCGTGACATCCGCTTGCGCTTTCTCTTTCGTACGGACAAGCCTTCCTCTCTGTAGAGCCTGCAGACCCGCTTGTGGTTCACCACCGCGCCCTCCCGTCTCAGCATTACCTGCAGCCGCCGGTAACCGAACCGCCGCCTCTCTCCGGCCAGCTCCCCCAACCGTTCTCGCAGCTCCTGGTCGCCCGAGCGCTTGGCCTCATAGCGCACGCTCGAACGGCTGATGCCAACCAGCCCGCAGGCGTGCCGCTCGGAGAGCGCCCAGCGCTCTCCGGCGTGACAGACCGCCTGTCGGCGGGCCGCGGGCTTCAGAAGTTTTTTGAGAGAAGGTCCTTGAGCACCCGGTTGTCCAGCGCCTGGTCGGCCACGATGCGCTTGAGCTGCCGGTTCTCCTCTTCCAGCGCGCGCAGCCGCCGCGCCTCGCTCACCTCCAGCCCGCCGTACTTGCGCTTCCAGTTGTACAGGGTCTCCGTCGCGATCCCCAGGCGCCGGCAGAGCTCCCTCGTCCCCGCCCCCACCGCGTGCTCCTTCAGGACAGCCAACGATCTGCTCCTCCGTGAAGCGGCTCCGTCGCATTTCGTCCTCCTTTCGTTCTTCAGAACGCGGGAGGACTGCAATTTACCAATGGTACAGTTTTAGGGGAGCAGGTCAACGCCAATCCCAACTATCAGGGTACATTCTAGTAAAGTTGTTGGATGCTATCGATTTGGAGGTCCGTCTGGCAGGCCGTCGGCGACCACAAACTCCGTGCCGTGCTTCTCGATGACAAATGTGCGATCCGAGTTTTGCCAGACCTGGCACTCAGCCATCCTGTCGTAGATTCGACGTCCTCTCTCCGCGACGGTCAGAATGACAGTTAATGGCAACCTCTCCGGATGGGCTCCGTAGCCGCAGCCAGGCTCCCAAGCTGTCTTTGCGAGCGGTTTGATTTTCTGGTTACACCGGCCCGCCTCAGCCCCTTCCGGATTCAGATAGTAGCAAATAAGCGAGTCGGTGCGATTATCGAAGGTAAACCTCACGCGCTCGTGGTTAATATTACATCCGGCGGCCGCCACAACAATAGTGATAAGTACTATGAGGAATGTAGACTGGCGGGTCACGTCCAGGATGAGGTGGAGCCCGTGGCTGGGGCTCGTGTTAGCTCGGAGTCCTGGTGCCGCGGTCGACGACCGGTCGGGCATGGCTTAGCTTCTACTGGCAATACTGTAGAAGGGCTAAGGCACCCGCCGGGTTGCCGCGCATAAGTTGAGCGAACTCTCTTCCGCGCTTGTTATTCGCCATATCGTATTCCCTCTCGTCATCAGGATTGTCATCGCCGTAGGCCTCGTAGGCGCTCGTAACGTTTTCGGCACGACTTGCACCGACCTGCAGAGTGATCAACCCACTCCAGAGGCAGTGCTGAAACGCGTCCCCTTCCTTAGGCTTATCGATCGTGCCCTCTTTGCTTTTGGAGCTGTATAGTAGATTCCTTACCTCGTTGGCCACTGGGAACATGGCAAATGCGGCGGCGCACGCGGTACGATCGCTGATACATACCGCGACTAGCTGATAACTGATATGGTACTTCTCAAACAGGGTTAACAGGGTACCCTCTGGGATAAGGCTGATAAGCTCTCCTATCGCGTTGGCGACTGGGCAAGATGGCAAATCCGAGACGCACTGGCCGACATCTATGATCTCCTCGCCGCAATGGTACGGGTGCCCTAGTTTGCAATGAAGGCCGGATGGGTCCGCGTAGTTAACCGGGTTACTCCCCACGTACGCATAGAGATTCCCGCCGGGTAGCGGGTCCCGCCCCAGGAACCGCCCGATCGCCGGGTCGTAGTATCGCGCCCGGAGGTAGTACAGGCTCGAATCGCCATCCCGCTGCTCACCGGTGAAGAGCCACTGGTTCGAGCCGCCGCCCGTATGCGCTCCGAACACGTCGTACGTGTACGTCGCGGTCACCGTGCCCGAGCCATCCGTGAGGTTCACTGTGGACCCTAGGCCGTCGTAGAGGAAGTACGTCTGGACCGGCGTAGGAGAACTGTCCGTCGCTGAGATCAGGTCCAGGCCGTACACGTACGTGTTCGCGTCGTCCTGCAGGACGACGGGGAGGGACGCCGCGATGTCCCACTTGTACGTCGTGGTCGCCCCAGCGGTGTGTGTGATGCGGAGGCCGTCGCCGTTGTAGCTCGAAGACGACGCCTGGCCTGCGACTGTGGCTGAGGTGAGGCGGTTCTCGTGATCGTAGGCGAAGATGTCGCTGCTGCCGCTGACGCGGCTTGTTTGATTGCCGTTCTTGTCGTAGGCGTAGTTGGTGCTGCCCGCGGTCAGGAGTTGGTCGGCAGCGTCATACGTGTACCCTGTGCCGTTCTTGGTCAATCGGTTGCCGACGGCGTCGTACGTGTACGCGTCGGTCACGGGACCGGGATACGTGACCTCGATTAGCCGATGCAGACTATCGTATTTATACGTGTGCGTCCCGTTCGGCGCGACCATCTGCTTGCGGTTCCCCACCGCATCCGGCGTGTATGTGAATTCTGAAATGACGGAACTCGGTGTCACCTTCTTGTTCGTCACCTTCGTGATCCTGCCGGCGATATCGTATGTGTATAGTACCTCAACGTTCGCATCCAGGTATTCGGCCTTCTCGAGCCGGCCGTGTGAATCGTAGCTGTATTTGGTCCGCTTGCCCGTGCCTACCCAGTCCGTCGCTAGGCTCATCCGGCCGTCCTTCTCGTACGTATAGGTAACGTATTTCAGGGGATCCGGGTACGTGATCTTCGTTCGCTGACCAGGGTAGTCCGCAACGGAGCCGCCCGGGAGATCGTCGTACGTATACGCCGTGTTGCCGCTCGGGCAGGAGCCACCGATTGAATTGGGCCCCACGCACGTGAGGCGATTGAGGGTATCGTAGGCATAGTTTGTCGTGCCCGTGGAGTCGACCATCGTCTTGCGATTACCGACGTCGTCGAAGGTAAGATCAACAGAGCTTTGAAGTCCCAACAGACTCCAGTATTCAATCCGTGTCACGCGGTTGAGGGCGTCAGGAGCGTATCGTGTCATTAAGCCCCTCCCGTCCTTGCGCTGGACTAAGTTGCCAGCTGCGTCGTATTGGTACGTCGTCACTCCGCCAAGGGCGTCAGCGGCGGTCTGGAGCCGGTTCAGGCGATCGTAGGTATATCGGAGAGACGGGCAGCCGTCGTCCTTGATTGTGTCGCCGTCCGCGTCAACGCCGTCTCCAGTGCCTGCGGAACCGCACTGATCGCCGGCGCCGGCTACGGGCAGGGGCGAGACGCCCGAACTGGGGCACGTCGGGCCGTTAAAGGCCTTGGTTCCGCCCATCATCGGCGGATACACAGTGTTCGTTCCGCCGGAGCTAACCGCACTCAAGTCTTGTACGTTTATCCAGACGCCAGTTGGAGAGATAGGACCGGGGATGAGGTCCCATCGCATGTTGAAGTTGGCGTCCCCAGGCTTGGTGTCCATTCGCCTGATAGGACTTATGAACGTAGCGAGATCTACGACGTCGATCTTGTTCCCGCTAGTGCCTGATCCGCCTAGGTCTGAGGGCCACGAAGAAGACGGCCAGGAGCTGGTCTGGCACCTAGCTTGAGCTCCCGTACCGATGTTGAATTGGTCTTCACGGTAAGTCATCGATACTGGGCATCCGTCGTTGACCAGGGTACCGCTGGCGTGGTCGTTGATGGCATTATCACAGCGCGTACCTGTCGTCTCCGGATTCGCAGGTCCGGCGGACGGGCACCCGTCGTTGATCACTGAGTCATCGTCCTGGTTTCCTGCGGTGTTCGGGTCCTCGTCGGCCGCGTCGATGGCGTCATCGCAAGCCCCCGGCACGATCGCTTCCGAGAAGCTTCCTACCTGCGGGCAGCCATCGTTCGTCTTGCCATCGGAGTCGTCATCACTTGTCGAGCATTGGTCGCTGAATTCCGACGTTTCTAGGGCAGGGCAGCCATCGTTGGTCTTGCTGTCGTCAACCCCATCATCGTTGACGGCGTTCGTGCAGAGAGGGGTGCCTGCTTCCGCGGAGGTCGTATATCCATCACCATCGCAGTCAAAACCGGCACTCCCAACCGGGAGGCCTTCGTCACTCAAAGTGTCGGAGTCTTCGTCGGAACTTGCGAAGCTCCCGTCCGTGCGCTCAGGGAACAGATTCGACACAAGCGAGTTCGACCCGCAGCTCGACTCGGCCGTATCCTGCACTCCGTCATTGTCGTCATCGTTATCTGAGGCATCACACGTTCCATCCCAGTCGGTATCGGTACCGACCGGGCATTGTGTGCCGGCTTCAGGCGATCCGCTTGGTTGCCGGTTCGCGTTCGTAACTGAGATCCGATTGCCGACCACGTCATATCCGAAGGTGCTAATCGGGTACACTGTGGAGGTGCCTGAGGCGAAGGCGGCCCCGACGACCTGCACCAGGCGATCGCCGTCGTCGTATGAATACTTTGCAGACAGGCAGCCGTCATCGATCACTCCGTCGCTCCCTCCGGGATCGTTGTCGAAACCGTCGCCCGTGCCATGCACGCCACACTGAGAGCCGCTCTCGACAGAGCCGACCGGGGTGTTTCGATTGGCGTCGGTGACAGATGTGCGTATGCCCTTCGCGTCGTAGTCGTAGCTGGTCTTGTTGCCAATTCCATCGATCACCGATTTAACGTTGTTCTGCTCGTCATAGCTGTTCCGCACAGAACCGCAGCCGTCGTCCGCAATCGCGTCGTCCGCCGGAATGTCGTCATCGTCCGTGCCGTTTCCGGTGCCAAGCGTTCCGCATTGTAGTACCCCGTACTCGGGCATCGCGCCCTTGACAGGGCGAGAGCTGTTGACCAGCTCGTTAGTGGCGAACAGCATTCGCCCGCCGACGTCGTAGATGAGGGTGGTTTTGGGAGCAGGCTCGCTCGTGCACGACGTTGTGGCTGTGTGGCGAGCATTGACGACGCACGTTTGGTTTCCGTATCCGTCATATCCGAGCAACGTCCTGTTGCCGATGCAGGTTCCCGTTGGGCTCCCGGGAAGCTGCAGATCCGTTGATTCGACCGTAGCTGTCGTCAACCCAAACGTGTCGTGTTCGAAGCACGCCAGTGTTCTGATTGGGCCTGTCGCCGAATCCTTCCGCGCGATGCGGGTGAGGTTGCCGATACTGTCGTAGACGTAATCAGTCCTCCTCATCAGCGGCTCCGTACCGCTTGCGATATCGCTTAGTGAGGTATACGTATACACCCAGCGCACCCCGCCCGCTTTCAGCTGGCAGCTGGAGTTGGTATTGAGCGCATCAATGGCTTCGAGTATGTTGCCGCTCGCGTCGTATACGTATCCTGTCTTGCGCCCGAGCTGATCCGTCACACAGATACGATTATCGCTGGCAGGGTCGTAATCGTAGTGAATGACGCCACCGTTAGCGTCCTTGATATCGGTTGTACGGAACGATGGGTCGTACGTGTGAGTAGTCTTGTTGCCCCGCGGGTCGACGACGGCCGTCTCGTTATAGCTCGGCGTTGGTGTTATTCCGGCGCAGGCACCGCTTGTGTACGTGGGTAACGAGCCGTAGTAGATACAAGTTTTGCCCCCTGTGGCGTCCTGCTGTTCTGCGACCCGGCCTGCGGAGTCGTACCAGTTTTGTAGCGCCTGGTGCCCGTTCGCATCGGTCAGAGAGGTCATACGGTGATTGGCGTTGTACGAGTACGTAGTGATCCCAACCTTGACGTCGGTAACCTGGGTCAGGTCGCCGGCGGGGTCGTACGCGAAGACAACCGTCCGTAGAATCGGGTCTGTGACCTTCGTGATCCGATCGGGAAAGGTTGAGTTTTCGTAGCTGAAGGTCAAAGCACGGCCGGCGGAATCCGTAGCAGAGGTCAGCTTCCCGCCAACATAAGTGAAACTAGTCTGGTTGGTCGCGGAGCCGTTCCGATCGCGCATCCATTGGAGCACTCCCGACCCGTCAAAGTGCAGTGTGCTGGTGTCCCTTCGCTTGAGATCGAAGCTACCGTCACCTGGATTCCTGGTGAGGGGGTCGGACACGCCCGGCGGCGCAAGATATGTGCCATCTACTTGGCGTAAATAGTCATCTTGCCTGCCGAACTCCCCAATTACGGTCACGTCCGCGATGCCGTGATCGGCGTCGCTGAAGAGTAGCCGTATGTTGTAATTGTCTTGCCAGCCGGGACCAAGCCTGCCTACCGTTGAATCCTGGCTGTTGTAGGCACGAGTGAATTGCAGCGGCAACCCTTTCCCGGCTGGGATCTGTATGTCAGTATGCTGATGCGAGAAATTGCCGGTCGCCAAGTTCACGGGATCGCCGTTATGGGGACACGTGGCGCAACCGCCCGGACCCGGGCCGCCGTAGACGTTCCGCGGCTCTTTAGAGTTCGGAACAATTGCGAGGTTGTCATTGCCGAAGTTGGTGTGTGGATAGTTGCCCGTCTCATCAAACCACGTCCCGTTTGGTTGAACTGGAGTAAGGCGAACGATCTTCTTCGTGGCGAACTCCGACGTTCCGAGATAGATCGAGTCGGCACCTGTTGACATCGTGAATCTACTTAGGACGAAGCTGGCCCCGACGAAAGATTCCAGCTCCTGCGGTAGACTGTATTCACCGAACGTGGAACCGTTGTCGAACGACAGCATTAGTCGATGCTGGTCTGGATCCGTATCGATCCTCGACCTGATAAAGGCGACGCGACTGTCCTTCCAGAACAATCCATTGATGCGAGTCGGCGTGTGTTCTACGCTCCATGCGGTGGACAGAGTGGATCCGAGGTCGTCGGTGTAAAATGTTGACCATTTGATAGGAGATTGAATGTGGAACGGACCCTGGACTACAATCCTTGAACTTGGCAGCATCACTGCGTCGTACCACTCCCTGACTCCGTACTGGCCTTCGTCGAGCTCGGGGCGCTGATAAATCGTCCAAGTTCCCGTGGCCCCACGGGCCGTCGACTTCGCTATCCAGCCGGATGCGTCGCCATTGCCGAAGTAGTTACTCGAGAATCCTACGACCGCGATGATATTGGAGTCAGTGGGGTGGGTGAGTATCTTCCATCCTCTCACTCTCTCAAAGGCCGCCCCCGATCCCATTGTGAACACGGGTGCTGACCACGTATCTCCGGCGTCGTCCGAGTAGGACAACTTCGTGCGGTAATAAGGCGACGAGTCCTGCCACAGCGCCCATAGACGGCCTCCGGCGTCGGCGGCGTAGTGTATTACCCCGCCCCCGGATAGCCCAGGGTCCCCAGGAGTGGTCCACGTCTGGCCGCCATCCTTGGTTCGGCGACCTACTCCCCAGCCCCAAGAGATAGCCGTTCCGTCATCGTTGGTTACGAACCATAGCCGCTTTCCCACGGGCCACACCCGAGGATCATCACTGGTGAGGCCAGCGATCGCAACTGGCTGCGTCCAACTGGCGGCGCCATAGAGCTTGGCGATCTCGCGCGGGTTTGTGTCTGTCCCGAGAGCGATCAATCTGTAGTCATTAACGGTGTACGCGTCCGCAGAGGGTGGCCCGTGCACTGACCTCGTGACGAACAGGCATGAGATCGCCATGAGAAACAGTAGCCCCTTCAGCTTCATTGTCGGCACCTCCGTGCGAAATCAGTCACAGACGGATTGGCGGTATGTCGATTCGTTGTTCGCAATTGGCCGCAGAAGAGCCGAATCGCAGCGCGAGGACGCGTACAGGAAGACGGCCCCCGGGTCAAATCGCACTTCCCAGGAACGCCGCGCCGAGACTCGGATGCAATAGCGGTACCTCCAGCAGGACTTTGTCCCAGTGGCCGCATAGAATGCGAGATCGGTAAACGCATACAGTGGCGAGGAGTGAGGATCCGACCGCAGCTCTCCGTGGCATGGGCGGTCTCCTCAGTAGTATTTGGCGCGGCCCAGGTGGCCGGCGGGCTTGTGATCTTCGGTGATCCGTCTCGATGCAAAGCGTGCGAGCGGCTGCGTACGGTCCTGCAGCAATACTCCATCGAGGCGCGCGTCGAACGCTGACGCTTCTCGGCTGCGAGACCGGAAGCGCGGTACGCGGAACAGGGGGCGCAGCAGCTGCGTAAACGTCGGAAGGCGTCGATGCTCAAAGAGAGCCGGGCGATCAATGCACTTCAGTTCGCGATTGTCCGGCGTCCGGCGGGTGGCGCCGTAGCGTCGACTCAACGCGAGGATGTAAGCAATCACGACGTTAGGACCCACGGAACGCTCAAGGCACACGTCCGCGCCGGCGTCCAGAGATTCGAGGTCGGCATGTGATTGCCGTGGAACTAGTACGATAAGCGGGCCGGCGTATCCACGCCGTGCCATTCGCACGCCCCATTCGGGGCTCTTGGTTGGTGGCGAGCCAGCCAGAATGATGACGTCTGTTATGGGGACCGGCGTTCCACCATTCAGCAGCTCCATCGGCGTCACGCTTACCGCGAAGCCCGAACTCCGAAGGTGAGCTGCGAGGTGCGCACGTTCGGGCACGTCTTCATCAATTAGGAGTATCCTGCACGCGCGGGGCGGGCTGAGGCGATCTGGACAGCGGCCGGTGGTGATCGAGACTGCGGTTGGCCGCGACGTCATGGGTCAGTTCCTTCCTGGTGCTGCTCGGGGGCTCTGAGGTGGGCGCGGATGAATTGCAGGATCTTGCGATCGAGGTCCTCCGAGTTGAAGGCGCTCATCCGCTCGCACGAGGTGTGCCGAATGTGACCTCTTCGGATGCGGTGCGCCTTATCCAGCCAGACTCTCACGACAAATGATGTGTATCCGTTATCCGTGGCCATTTAGACGGGTTCGCATGGGAGTGAGCCTCCAAGTGCGGATAGATCCCAAATGCAGGCTACGGAGGGGGAGTTAACGGAGAGTTACTGAAGGGTTAATCGCCGATTAATCGGCATGGGCGCCGATTTGTCCTGCGAGCGCGGTGGTCTCTTCCGAAGGATTCATGTCAAGTTCGCGCAGAGCGCGAACACACAGGGCGTACCAACTCTTAGCCCGGCCTAGGTGCCCGAGTGCGATGTGCGCGCGGATTATCCACTGGTATGCATCCTCACGCGTCGGATCCAATGCCAGAATCTTCTGGCAACGCTCCACGCAACCCTCATAGTCGCCGGCTAAGATACAGGCGGCGCTTATCTTGCCTAGCACCGTGAGCTGAATGTCCTTCAAGGCTTCACGGCGCAAGATCGTCCATTCATCATATGGCCAATCGGCAAGGAAATCGCCGCGGTACAGTGCCTCGGCGGTGCCGTAGGGCGTAAGCGCTTGGCGCACATCGCCGGCGATTTCGAGGGACCGCCCGCGTCGCCACGCGCCCTCGTAATCTTCCACGTCTACCCACATGTCTAGGTCGGGGCTGAGGCTGTAGCCACCGCCCTCGAAGACGACGAACGCATCTCGGCTTCGCGCAGATCCGACTTTTGCTAGGCTTGCACGCAGGTGATGGATGGCCACTCTGAGGGAGTTACTCACGGCCGGCAGGCGTCGTTCGGGCCACAAGGTTTCCATTAGCTGGTCTCGGAGGGCTGGTGTGTCGCGATGGGCGGCAAGATATGCGAACAGAGCCCTGGCATTCTCCCCATCCCAATGACGAACTGGTCGCTCATCAATCAGCAGTTCAAGTGATCCAAACAAGTACACCTGTACGCGACGTCGGCTCTGCGCCCCGAATACTCCCGAGCTCCGGCTTGTCGGCCCGGTGAGCTCCTCGACCTGCCGCGACAGTTGGTTCAATTCAGCCTCTCTTCGTGTGAAGCTAGACGCGATTCCTTCAAGTTCTCCTCGGGCACTCCGATAGTCTTGTTGGACTCGGCGCAGAATGTTCGGGAGGTCGTGACCGTCGCGGCTGCGCGCCGTCCGGTCGCGAGCATCGGTGGGGCTCCGGTCTCTCCGAAGTTTGCTCATCGCTTGGTTTCCCTAGCGTGATCTGGGGCGGGTTAGCGGCTATTTCGTAAACGAATGACGGTGGCGAAAAGTGCCGAATGCCGACAGGGGGAGCTGCGGAATCCGAAGTGAGACCACATACCGCGATTTTGGTGTGCCTCACTATATCGCGCTGCCAGAAAATGTCAAGGAGTAACATGCACTCTGCCGGGTGGGCGAGAGGAGTCTGGTCTGGGAAGAACTCCGACTACCAGAAAGCGAGATCGCGACTTTTGAACTGGTCCACACCGTTCAGGTGGTTGTTTCCGTTTCGTTGGCAAATTGGGGGTTGCTGAAGGCGTCTGGAAAAAGTGGTTTTCGACTGACTCACTCTGCTGATCATTGCGTGAGGACCCTCGTCTAACCATCCTTAGGCGAAGTGACACTAATGCCCGTTAGCGTCGGTGTCACGACAGGCGGGATCAGGGAGGGGCTATGACCAACTCGTCAGTGACGAACTGGTACCCGGTCGCCACTCGGCGCGCGCAGAAGATCCGCTGGCCGTCGCTCCGAACGTTGATCAGTCCATTGAGGCGCTTCTTGAACCGGCGTCGCGCCTGCCCCAACATCGCGGGGTCGGTGGGGTCCGGGTCGTCGTCCGCATCGAGGGCGGCGGCATCGGCATCGACAGCGAACTGCGCTGCGAGCGCCGTGGAGAATACGAGCGGCTGCTCCGTCCGCGAAGCATGACCCACGGCGCCGAGGAAGTTAGCACGTGGATGCCCATGATCGGGCGATTCTCCCGAGGAGATCACCGAGACCTGAGGATTCACGGCCTTCAGAAACGGGTAGTCGAACTCATGGCTCCCGTGGTGCGGGGCCTTCAGGACGTGGGTATTTAAGGCCAGCGCCAGGCCGGGTTCCGAGAGCAGGTGCCGGGCGCCCAGGTCGTTCACGTCGCCGGGAAACAGCGCCCGGAGCCTCCCAAAGTCCAGGCGCAGGACCACCGAGTGCCCGTTGACTGTCTTTGCTTCGGAGTCCAACCAGCGGTACGCAGGAGCGCCCTGATGGGTAGAAAGCAGCGGGCCGAGAACTGTGAGCGAGACGCTGGGATCACCAAAACTTATTGAACCCGTCGAGTGATCCACCGCTCGATACAGAACATTCGGCTCACTCGTAATGACGCGTCTCCAGGCTGTCATAGGCTCGTTAAGCTGCTCCCCCGCAAGGCCGGCGATGCCGTCGTGGCGCGTGGTGAGGAGTCGACCGCTGTCCTGCCCGAAGGTGTCGCCCAATTCAGTGCTGTGGCCCGAGGCATACTTGGCGATGCCGCTGTGTAGGCGAACCGGGGTATTGCTATCGCGTTCAGCCGGGTCTATGATTCACGAAAAGGCGAGCCATTCGCCGAGCGACCGTTGCGAAGTGCCAGCGTGCGCCGCGTTCGCGGAGCAGTGGTCTAGTTAAGGGGCGCCACTTGGGGCTCATCGGACTAACCCTCAATTCGCGCGGTTTGAGCGCATCCTTGCGGGTCGTTCGACGTTGTGTACCATGGCCATACCCCATTCTCGTCCGGGATGCGCAGACTATGCTGTTTTCGACACCACTTACTGAACTCTATTACAATTGCTCCCCGCCCGCTTCGATGAGAGCTCTTAGTCGGGAGGGCCCATGACTGAAACGGCGATCGGATTAGGCCGAGTCTGCGCCGATGAGTTCGTTTTAGAAAAGCGACGCGTTGAGCGGTTCGATTCAGTCAAGTCGAGCTACCAGGAGCTCGGATTCGCCGTCGGGGGCTCCGTTCCTCGAATACTTGCGTGCCTTAGTCGCCGCGGCTACAGGGCGGTATTTGTGGGTCCAGGCGCAAAACCCTCAGACGAGAATCAGATGGACTCTCTCACCGAAACCGTTGTTCGACCCGGTCTAGCCGGACTGGATGTCGAGTTTCACATGATCGAGCGTCCTCGGACTATGCGTTCGCTGGTCGTATTGGGCGCTAACGGTGAACTCTTGAGTGACTCTTCTTGGGAAGAAGCCGAAGAGGATTATCTGCCACCCGACAGCGCTACAGAGCTCATATGCGATCTAGACTCTGTAGAGTGCGTTGTCCTAGATGCTCGGCATATTTCGGCCGCGCGGACTCTGGCCGACGTTGGTCACGAGCGAGGAGCTCTCGTGATCTTGGATCCAGGCAGTACCGTCGGCGCGCTTTTCCGAAGCGACGCAGAGCGAACGGCCGTGAGGTCATTGGTAGCGAAGTGCGACGTCGTCTTAGGGTCCGATAGTTTCTACAAGGCTCTTGCGAATACTGACGCAGTCGCTGACGCGGTGGAGGCCGCTCTCGAGCTTGGGCCTCAGCTTATTGTTGCCACAGCCAAGGACGGCACGTGCTGCTGCACATCTCGAAGATTCGACTTTCAGGTCGCTCCTATACGGGTCTCTACGGCAGGGAACTCGCTTGGCGCTGGTGATTTGTTCAAAGGGTGGTTCGCTGCTGAACTTCTTTCACGCGCCGGCAGTCGAACGGACAAGCTCCTCTTGACGTACGAGAACACACTCGAAGCGACCCGTGTTGCGGTTGCAGCGGCCGCTTGGCGGATCTCTGATCACGGAATGTTTGTCGAAATACCCAGCGATGACGAGGTGCGCCACCTCGCGATGCAGCCCGTGACGAGGTGAGTTCCGCAGTCCGGCCGCTAGTGGCGTTCAGCTGTCCCATAATGCTGGGACCGAGCACCGCCAACATTTTGTGTCGTGTTGACAAGTGTAATCCCGACGTATTATAAACAGCTTTACGGACGATGTGTTGGAGGCGGTTCAATCTGTGTAGGATCGCTTCTCCCCGCAGCTCCCCCCTCGCCGTACACGGTCATCGAAAGATTTCCCCAATTAGACTATGCCACCTGAGATACCGCCCGATCTACGGAGCCGTCGAGAAGCGAACTTAACGGTAGAGCAGAGAGACCGGCTTCAGGCGATATGCGAGGCTGCGCACACAGCCTGGCAGGACAAGCGCAAACCCATGCCATTCACGCCGCATGATCAGCGCCACTACGTGAAAGTAGAGGAGTTACTGTGGCGGTTGCTCGGGCCCGACGACCGGATTGGTGATCATCTTTCGGACCACGAGATATTCCTGCTCCTCGCGGCGGTCTGGTGTCACGACGTTGGAATGATACCGGAACTGTTCACTGAGAATGAGACCTGCAACGCCCGAACAAAAAGACTTTTGTCAACCGTTTGGTATTGTCCTGAGTCTGACATAGAAGGAATCTTGAAGGCCGATCGGAAGGTCTTCGGAAGCGAAGCAGAGACGGTCGAGTGGGATAGACAAGTTAGGAACGCTCACGGAGCCAGGTCTGCACGGTGGGTGATCAAGAACGCCCAGTTGTTTGGGCCTCTCGGAGATGCCATAGCTGTCGCAAAGCTCTGCACCCTACACCGTCACGCTGCTTACAAGCACCTTGCGACCGAGGCATGGGAGGCAGACAACGTTCATCTGCAACTCCTCGCAGCGTACCTACGGTTGGCGGACTGTCTCCATGTATCCGATATAGGTGGAGAGGAAGAGTTCAGGACGTATCTCGCACTTGGCCTTGACCCCGTCGCGAGGTTTCATTGGCTGAAATCCAGGTACGCGAAAGATATCACAGTCATGAGCGACTTCAGCGTTAAGGTCCAGATCCGGCGGCCTCCGGCCCCCAGGCAAGTGAAGAGGCGAAAAACTGACTTGCCGACCGATGACTGGAATCTCAAAATGCGCCCTCTTGAGGAAGCTTTAACCCAGACGATCCAAGACGAGATTGACTCCGTGAAAGATTATCTCGCTCAGGGCGGACTGTCGATATTCACTCGGGTTGTGCCGGAGCTAGTCGAGGATAACTCGATGACTCAAGCCGACGTGCGTCAACTGAGGGAACTCTTGAAGCTCGTGGAACTATTCCATCCGGCCCTGGCTCAGAACGCGAGTGCACTCCTTCGGATAGTCCTCGAACAGATGTCCGTCTTCATCGAAAACGCTGAGGCTCACGAGGCTGTCAAATTCCTCAACGATTATAGAACGCACGTTTGGGCTCGGATTCTCAAGCACAGGCCGTGCCACGTTTTGCTCTGGAAAGTGAACGAGATGCTGGCGGGGGTCCTTGACGCCGTGGGGCAGACTGACGAACAGCGGATCGCGGGCGTACGCCAACAGCTGAATGACTGGAAGGAGAGACGAAACGCGATTGAGAAAGCGATTCCGCAACATGCCTTTGCGATTCTTCAGGACGGCGACCCAGTCCTGCTATACGGATACAGTGATTCGGTCTTGAAGTGCCTCGCCAACCTTTCCGATGGGATCAAGGCACGGACCGAGATATGGGTCTGTGAAGGCAGAACCAAGACTGAATATCGCCACAACAATCGACTTACTTATAGCGACGGGATTAGATATGCGCTCGAACTCAGGCGAATTGGGTGTCGCAACGTTCACATAGTTCCGGACGCGGCAGCCTCGAACCTATTCGCTAGGAAGTTGGCGAAGAAGGTTCTCGTAGGGGCAAATGGGATTTCTCCTAACGGGCGCGTCGCGCATTCGTTAGGTCATTTAGCGATAGTCGACATGGCTAACCAGCGAGGAGTTCCCGTGTATGTGGTTGCCGACACCATGAAACGTGGTGAGTTTCAAGAGGAACCTGACCTATTGCGTTCCAACGATTGGCTCACTACCGACACGGCTTTTGAGCCTGAACTCGAACAACTGGGCGTGACGGGGACATACAACCCCCGCGAGGATATCGTGGAATCGGACCAAATCGAGAAAGTGATCACTGAGCGCGGGTTGTTCAAGGCCGACAACGTGTCTGCGACTGAATCAAGCCTCCGGCTTTCGATGACTGTCTAGGATCGCGTCGGCTACCGCGAGCCTCCCTAATTGGCGCAGAATCGGTCGGCTGGCGATGCTTTGGCATGCGCAGCCCTGACATCGGCCTCGGTCAGCACGGCATAGTTGCGAGTCACGTCTAACGTCGAGTGTCCAAGCAGCCTTTGCAGAGCGAACACATCACCGCCGGCACGCAAGAATGTAATCGCAGCAGTGTGGCGAAGACGGTGGGGGTGAACTCCCCGGACGCCCGCACGATCGGCCAGTTGCCTAATCACCTGCCGCAAGCCCTCAGCGGTGAGGGGCCGCCCGTCGCGCCCGATGAAGAGAGCGTCGAATCGCGTGACCGGCCTGCGCATCTGAACGTACCGTCTGATGGCGTTCTGGGTCGTCAGCCCTACCGGCACTATTCGTTCTCGTGCGCCCTTACCGAACACACGCATCACTCCGTCCCGGATTGCCTGCTGACTATCCGTCTCGCTGAGACCGGCGAGCTCCCCCAGCCGACCTCGCTCGCCTTCTGCGCGCGCTGCGAAGGCGTACGTGGGCGCGCCTGGCGGGCTTACGGGCACGGAACAAAAGGTGCCGTCTACCAGTGCTCCAGGAGCGCAATGTACGGCGCTTGTTCCCTGCCGTCGATTTCAGCACCAGGCCTTGAAGGAATCGTCCGCTCCGAAGTGGCGGAAAAGTTCACGATTACGCAAGAGATGCGGGTGCGGGCGGCTAGGTACATTGAGGAAGAGGCAGAGACGGCCAGCACCGCTGCCCAACATCAGCGAGCCGACCTGGTGAAGGCGTTGGAGAAGCATCAAGATCGAAGACTCGCCCTGGCTCGGCGGCTGCTGGGGGACGTAGGCGAAGCAATACCGTCGGACGTCTATCGCCGGCTTGAGGACGAAGAGGCAACGGCCATCCGGCGAATCGAAATAGAATTAGCTTCGCTCCCGGCGGAACCGCCCCCGTTCGACGCGGAGCCGATACTTGCCGCCCTTGCTGACCTGACGTGGAACGACTTGAGCTGGGACGGCTGGCGGCAGATCCTAACGCTTCTCGTAGACCGAATCCTGTTGTACGACCGGGGCCATTTCGAGATTGAATGGCAGCCGGCCGCTGACGTACTGCGACGCGCCCTCGAAAGAGTGTCGCACTTGGGCTCACGCACGTTCGGGTAGACCACAAACGGGATGAAGCCATACGGGTTCTCGCGCCCCTCGAACAACGTCCCGTCCAGCCAGATCTCCAGCGACGCGTCCGTCCACGCCTCAACCACCGTGTGCTCCGCCTTCCGGTCTCGCCGCAACGACGGCAGCGGCCCGAACAGCGCCTCCGCCTCCTCGTGTCCCAGCACATACCTGGAAGCCACCCGCCAGACCCGCGACGCGTCGTCGCCCGCCGTCCAGACGAACAACCCCTGCACGTCCGGCGCCGTCACCCGCACGCGGCGCTCCGCCGGGTCCCAGGTTACCTTGTACGCCGCATCGCCCAGCACAGAGCAGTCGATCTCGTTGTCCAGATCAAGCTGGTCCAGCGCGTTCGCCTCATACACCTCGCGCAGCGCCTGCTCCGTCCGCCGCGCCCCTTCCGCCGCCGCCGCCGACCCATCGTCGGGGTCCACCACGAACGACAGCCCCGACATCGTGTAGGATGCAGTCTTCTCGACGACCGTCTTCGCGTAGTTAAGGGTCAGCCGCCGCTCGCGCCGGCGCGCCGTCCCCGGCCACTGCTGACCCTGATAGAACTCCAGGTTCTCCCGGTAAGCTCGCAGCCGCGCGCCGTCCATCCGCGCCATCTGCTGCGGCAGCGCCACCGTCTCAGACGATGAAACTACTTGGACCACCACACCACCTCCTCCAACTCGTCGCTGTAGCGGCTTCAGCCCTGCCCCGCAACCTCAACCTCGTTCGCCCGCCTCCGATCGCCGATTTCCGACTGCCTGTTTGCTTCCTCCCCCTACGGTACGTAGGCAAACAGCAGCCACGCCGCGATGCCGGTCAGCAGCGCGTACCCCATCGCCTGCATCGTATTCGCTATCACCTGACGCATCTCTTCCTCCTTCTAAGCCACCCGCTGCGCTGCCGCTGGCTGGGCGCCCGCCCGCCGCTCCAGCGCCGAGATAATCCTGAACACTGTCCGCCGCGAAACCCCGAAGCGCGCCGCCAGGATCTCTACCGGCACGCCTCTTCGCTTCAGGGCCAGGATCCGGCCGTCCCGCTGCGCGTTCATCAGCGTCCGCAGGCCTCCCGGCTCTTCGTACCGGCAGCGCGGCAGCGGACACGTCAGACAGTGCGGGTGGATACTGCAGCCATCATCCCTGTAGCGCGTCGACTCCGGCAGCGCGTCCGAACGCCTCGGCTTCTGCAACAGCGTCGTCACCTGCAACGGCATCTGCCTGCCCGTCTGACGTTCCATCTCCATGACCATTGCCCATCCTCCTTCCGTTTCGCTTCGTTGCTAGACCAGTTCCGGTATCCGTCCTCGTGCAACCCGCGGCGCGATGGCGATGTCTCGCGCCGCCTCAACGGCAAGCGCCAGGCTCACGACGTAGTCGTCGTGTCCCTGCGACGGGTCGACATAGAAGTTCATCGCCCGGCTCGGCCGGTACATCACGCGTGCCAGTTCCGCCTGCCTCTGAAACTCCCTGTACTCCGGCGATCCGTCACCGGCGTACACCTTCAGCCGCCCGCCGTTCACGGCCGCCAGCAATGCATAGCCCAGACGTGACTTCGACTGCTCCGTGAACCGGACCGGCCTCACGACCTCTTCCCCCAGCGATCGCGCCAGCAGGCGGGCCATCGTCTCGCCCAACCCCGTCGCGTCCACAGCCACGCTTCGCACACGCCAGACGTTCGCCAGCAGGTCCGCCAGCCGCGCGAACAACGCGTCGTGCGCTTCTCCGGTCCACGCCTGCTGCTCCACTACCTCCAGCCGTGGCTCCTGCACCAGCGCATCGCTCGCCGGCGGCGCCACGCGCGCGATCGTCAGTACCGTCGCATCGTGTGTCCCCTTGACCCGGTGACCCTTTGATCCCTCGTCGAATTCCTGGCCCCCAAGATCAAGCCCTGCCACATAAGTCTCGCCCGCGCTCGCTGCGTGCTGACGCGCGTGCCGCCCCTGTAGCTGCGCCCTCTGTGACGGCGTGAACAGCCGCCCGCCGCCCGCAATCGTCTTGAGCGCATACTGCGTGCGGAACAACGGGTGCTCCTCGCCCAGCCGCGCCCGCTCGGCTTCCACGTATCGCGCGTACTCCGGGTTGAACTCCGCCACGACGCTCCAGTCCGCCTGGAAGTGCCGCCGCACCCCGTCCCGACGCTCCATTTCAAGGTTGGTCTGCACCGCCTGTTCAAGGAGGCTGCGATCGTCCCACGGCGTGCCGTAGTACACCGTCGTCGCTCCCGTGGACGCAGCCATGGGCCGGAACTCGCGGTCGAACTTCTCGCTATCAACGTCCTGCGCCTCGTCCACTTCCAGGAGCAGCCCCGCCGTATGGCCGACGACGTTCGCACTCGGCTCCGCGGACAGAAACAGCTGGCGGGCCAGGCCCACGCGCACCGCGCGGCCTTGTTCCTTCACCGCCTGTTCGTGCCAGCCCACCTGCCCCAGGCGGTCCCACAGCCGCCGCATGCTGATGTAGCCCTGCGGCACGAACGAAGGCGCGCACTTGATCCCGTCCAGCGCCCAGCGGGCGTTCTTCACCAGCAGAAGCAGCTCAACGCGCGCGGACACCTCGTTCTTCCCAGCCTGCCGGGCCATCTGCACCGTCACCGTCAGCCCGCGTCCGTTCAGTGCCGACCCGACGATCGCCGCTGCCGCTTCGGCCTGGTACGGACGGAGTGGAGGCAGGGAGAGATTAGCCACGGGCGATCGAACCTCCCGCGCGCTCAATCGGCGATCCGCGCCGTGCGGCAGTGTGCTAATCAACGCTGATCACCTTCAGTAGGACCTGCGTAACCACCGCGCCAAGTACGACAAAGATCAGCCCGTTCACCCGGGCCTTCAGCTCCCCCACGTCTTGCTCCAGGCCCCGCAACCGCTCTTGCACCGCCGCGCGGAACGCCGCTGCGGAGATCCGCTGCGCTGTTGCGCTTCCGTCAGGCCCGCCATTACGAGTGCGGAACCGAGAGATAGCTTGCTCGATCTCAGTAGTCATTAGAACACCTGTGCGAGACAGAATAGAACACGCGTTCTCGTTTGTCAAGGGATTATCGGTCAATTTCAGCACGAATGTTCGCGAACGCTCAACACCCGTGCGCCCCGTGTAAGGGCTCAACCGGCAATCGCTGTGATAATCGTCAACTATCACGTAACGAATGGCCCATCGCCGCGTCTTCCCTAGCGAACTACCACTCGAAGCTGCGCACAGCGGCTCCGGAAAGAGGCATCACTATGCTCAAGAAACTGTTCGGCACGGCTGTCGTGCTTGCGCTGCTCGTGGCGACGCTCAGCATCAGCGTCCTCGCCCTCTTCACGGACACCGCGTCCGTCGGCAGCAACACGTTCAGCACCGGCACCGTCGACATCAGCACTTCACCGGCCAGCGCGCTCGTCACCTTCAGCGCCATGGCCCCGGGCGACCAGGTGACCAACCCGATCACCGTCACCAACGCCGGTACCCTTCAGCTCCGCTACGCTGTCACCAGCACCACCACGGAGAACACGCTGGCCGGACAGCTTGACCTGACCATCAAGTCCGGCGTCACCACCTGCACCAACGCCGGCTTCAGCGTTGACGGCGCCGTCGTTTACGCCACTGCTGATCTCGGCAACACCACCGCGGTCAACGTCATCGGCGATCCGGCGCAGGGCGCTCAGGCCGGTGATCGCACGCTCAACGCAAGCGCAGCCGAGGCGCTCTGCTTCAACGTCAGCCTGCCGCTATCGACAGGCAACACCTACCAGGGCCTCTCCACCACCGCCACCTTCGCCTTCACGGCGGAACAGACCGCCAACAACTAGGTGAAAGGCAGCGAAAGAGCTTGAACCACTACGACCCGCCCGAGTTCGAGGACGAACGCGATCCCGCGTCCGGCCCGGCCACACTAATCCCACCGCCGGTAGAGCAGCCCCTCCACCGGCGGCGGGATCCTTCCGTGGCGGCCGCGTTTCGAATGTTGCGCGCCACGTTTTACGCCGCGCGCTTCTTCGTCCTCTAGCGAGTCCGTACGTATGGGGTCCTCTGACTTTCCGCGGCCAAACGCCAACCTGGAAGAAGCGTCCGCGAGGATCCGCGGGCTCTTTGTGGCCCGCCCCAAACCCCTGGACTACGCCCACCTCGTTGGCGGGCGCGTCCTCGAGCACGAGCGAATCACGCGGGTGCAGGCGCTGCGGGCGGCCGTCACCTGGACGTCAATCGTGCTCCGCACGGTCCTGATTCTCTTCCTTCTCGCTCTCACCCTGGCCCTCGGCGCGGTCGTCGTCCCGCGCGCCTTCGGCTACGCCGTCCTCATAGTCCACGGCGGCAGCATGGGGGACGCCATCCCTAACGGCGCTCTCGTAGTCGCGCGCAACATCGACGACAGCTCCGTCCGTGTCGGCGACGTCATCATGGTCCGCAGCGACGCCGGGGTCCAGACTCGCCCCAAGTTGCACCGCGTCACGTCCGTCCAGGCCGACGGTGACCGCTTCCTTGTCGAAACGAAGGGCGACGCCAACGGGTCACCGGACCCTACCCTCTACATTCTGCCCCCGAGTGTGGCCACGCCCGCCTACCATATCCCCTACCTCGGACACCTGGCTGCCTTCGTCGCCACGCCGCTCGGCTGGCTGTCCGTCGTCCTGCTGCCCTCGATCACCGTCGCCTTCCTCATGCTTCGCTCGATCTGGTTCCCCGACGCACCCCGCTCGCGGCGCCTCCCCCGCGGCGCTGTGGTCTGACCGTGCGACGCAACCTCACCCGACTGGCCGGGTTGCTCGCCGGCTTCGCTGTCGCCGCGCTCCTCGTCGGCGCCGCGCTCGCTGTCTTCACCGACACGCTCTCCCTGGGCGCCAACGCCTTCAGTTCAGACACCCTGGACCCGCCGTCCGCCCTCGGCGCGACCGGCGGCGCTTCCATCGACCTCACCTGGACCGCGACCCCAGACACCTACGCCGCCGGGCATCGCGTCTATCGCGCGGCAGTTTCCGGCGGGCCCTACGCGCAGATCGCCGAGCTCACGCCCCGCACTACCGTCACCTACAACGACGCCCCGGCCGCAGGCACCTACTACTACGTGGTGCGCGCCTATTACCAGAGCTGGGAGAGCGCCAACAGCAACGAATCCGCCGCCACAACCCCCTAGCGCTCCGCCGGCAGGATCAGGTCTCCCAGGCTGTTCAGCACTGCCGCCATGCTGTCCGTCAGCTCTTTCTTCACCTTTGGCGAGAGCCTGTACTGCGTCCCTACAGCCCGCACCAGCAACCCGATTCCCGCAACCATCAGCTTCATGTCTGTCGGTTGCTCCTTCGCCGCCGTATTCAGCTTCACTCGCAGCAGCGCGATCTCCTCCGCCAGCCCGTCCATCGCCAGCGCGTCGTCGTAGGACTCCTGCTCCTCCGCGCTCAGCGATCCGCGGTAAAATCGCCCCTCCAAATCGGCCCCGGCGCCATTCGCGACGGCCTCCCGTTCAGCGCCTGCCACCGTGCTCCCCCCTTCGCCTCCCCCGCGACCCACCGTGGCGCCCGCCGGAGGCCGCGTTCTCCGCTTCCAGTTCATCCAGCAGCGCCTCCGCCCCCGCTGCTCCCACCTCATCGATCACCTCCACAAAGCCCAGCAGGAGCAATAGCGCCGCCATCTCCCAGTCTTCCCGCTCAATCGCCAGCGACACAGGCGACCCGTCGCCCTTCTTGCCCATGATCTCCCGCAGTCTGTTCATCGCCCATCTCCTTTCACTCGCAGCACCAGCGCCGACATCATCGCCATCCCCGCAAACGACACCGCCGCCACCAGCGCCCAACCCTCAGACGCGAACACCGAATCCTCCGTCGCCGCCAGGCCCGCCAGCACGACCGTGCTCTCCAGCAACGCCCCCAGCGATATCACCGCCAGCACAAACGCCGCCGCCCGCCGCGATACCGCCAGCGGCGCCCGCAGCGTTGTGCGATACATGAAGTAAGAAAAGTTCAGCGCCGCGCAGACCGCCGTCCCCGCCTCCAACGCCGCCACCCACACCATCCACAACAACTCCTCCCGCCGCCACATCCGCCCGGTATCCGTCAACACCATAACCGACACCCACGGCTATCTCCAACGGGTTCGTGTCAGACCGTGTACCCGCACCTTCATCAGTCCCTCTTCGATACTTCAAACGCAGTGACTGCCATTCACACTGGTACAGTTTTAGGGGAGCAGGTCAGATCTCCGGCAGGTGCTGTCGCGATGTTGAAGGTCGAGCGCCATCACAAACCCTTAGCACCTCGCGGCCCCATGGTGGCCTCGCTGCTGCTCGCATCACTCCTCGCCGGGGCGTGCATTTCGAACCCCGAGGAAGTTGAAATGAACTTCGTCAACACCAGCGAGGTTAGTCTATGTTTTCATCCATCCTCAGCATCCGGCCGAGTCGGAGAGATAGCAGACGCAATGGACGTCGCAGTTGGGGGTAGGATGTGCGCAGAAGTCAAACCACGCGCGGCGTCGACCCAACTTACGGGATGCGGTTACGGCGCCGCCGCACGCACTAATCTTGTGACCGTCAGGCTGACGGCGGGACCGGGAGGGACGAATATCTACGAGAGGACCGCCCCGTGTTTTGAATGGCAGGATGCACACGCGACGTTCATCATCAAACGGACAGATGGAGAACTTCGAGTTACCGACAGCCTCGTGGACGACACGCAGAGTCGGTGACCACGACCGAAAGCGCCACCGCGCAGACGTACTTCCTGTACGCCACCGCCTCGGCCACCACACGTCCCGATACCCCGGCCAAGCACCCTCGCGCGCCCACCCCCCCGGTCCCCCCATCTTCAACAGGTTCGTATCAGCCTGTGCCTACCTGCGCCTTCAACCTGTCATTCACTCGCACCGGCGCCCCAAACCAGGCAGCAACGTCATTCTGAGCGAGCTGATCGTCGCTCGACAGTACATAGCCCCTTCGCGAAGGAATCTGGAGGTGGGGGGGGGCACCCACCCCGCTCGCAACTGGTGACGTTGGCATCAACCGCTCATCCTGCCTCCCGCGTGTGGCGGTCCACTCCCTGTCATTCTGAGCGAGCTGATCGTCGCTCGACAGTACATAGCCCCTTCGCGAAGGAATCTGGAGGTGGGGGGGGGCACCCACCCCGCTCGCAACTGGTGACGTTGGCATCAACCGCTCATCCTGCCTCCCGCGCGTGGCGATCCACCCCTGTCATTCTTAAGCGCAGCGAAGAATCTGACGTAGATTGGCGTTCGCAAAAGCAGCCCGCCCCCGCGCTACTACTTAACCGCTCGCACCAGGGTACAGCGACCAAAGCCTTCCTAACCCCGTCAACTCCGCTACCGTGAAGTAGCCGTTCACTCGGAGGTAAGCCTGGACGGGGGCGACTGCGTTGTCCATGACTACAGGGACGTCAAGTCTCGCTCAACGCGCTTCAGCAGCACGGCGTTCGTTGCCACGATAATCGAGCTCACGGACATCAGCAAAGCCGCCCATTCCGGCCTCAGTTCGACACCGAGCGACGGGTAGAGCACGCCGGCCGCGACCGGGATGGCGAGGATGTTGTAGATGCTCGCCCAGAACAGGTTTTGCTTCATCTTCGTGACCGTGGCTTTGCTCAACCGGATCGCGCGCAGCACGTCCAGGGGGTCGCTCTTCATCAGAACCACCTTCGCGGTCTCTATAGCAACGTCGGTCCCAGCTCCGATCGCGATTCCGATGTCCGCCTGAGCGAGCGCCGGTGCGTCGTTCACACCGTCACCAACCATGGCGACGAACTTGCTCTCGTCCTGGAGCTGCTTTACGTACTGCGCCTTTTCGGCCGGTAGCACCTCCGCAAATACGCGCTGGATCCCTAGGTCTGAGGCGACGGCCTCCGCAGTGCGCTTGTTGTCGCCGGACATCATCACGACTTCGATGCCCTGCTCTTGCAGCAGGTCAACGGCCTTGCGCGCGCTGGGCTTGACCGTGTCCGCGACCGAGATGATACCGGCCGCGCGCCCATCGACAGCGACGTACATAGGCGTGTTGCCCGCCTCGGCGAGGCCCGCCGCCTGCTCCTCCAGCCCGTCCAGCGCGATCCCGCGGTCCCCCATTAACTTCCGGTTGCCGATTACGACCTCGCGTCCGTCTACCTGCGCCTGCAGGCCGTGCCCCGCGATCGACTGAAACCCAAGCGGGTCGACGAGGATGGCGCCTCGCTCTCGTGCGCCCTCCACGATCGCTTTCGCGAGACGATGCTCGCTACCCTGCTCGGCCGATGCTGCCACACCGAGCAACTCAGCCTCCGGTAAGCCGCTAGACACTACCGAGGTCAGTCTCGGACGCCCTTCCGTGAGCGTACCAGTCTTGTCCATGACCACGGCCTGCACGCGTGATACCCCTTCCAGCGTCGCCGCGTCCTTGATGAGGATGTTGTGCCGCGCGCCGAGTCCCGTACCGACAGCTACTGCCGTTGGAGTCGCGAGCCCAAGCGCATCCGGGCAGGCGATGACGACTGCCGAAATGGCGAACGTGAGAGCAGTGATCGTGTCCTCATTGGAGAAGAGCGCCCAGACTCCGAAGGTGATGAGGCCGGCGGAGACCGCCAGGATCACGAGATACTGCGCTGCAGTGTCCGCCAGACGTTGCCCGGGCGCCTTCGAGTTCTGTGCCTGTTGCACCAGACGCACGATCTGCCCGAGGGCCGTGTCGGCTCCGATCTTCGTCGCTCGGAACGTGACAGCGCCAGATTGGTTGATGGACCCACCGACCACCTCGTCGCCTGGCCCTTTGTCCACCGGGATGGACTCGCCTGTTACCAGTGACTCATCGATCGTCGTCTCGCCCTTCTCTATTACCCCGTCGACAGGGATCTTGTCGCCCGGCCTGATGACGACCATGTCCCCCACCACGATTTCGCTACTTGGGATTTCAACTTCCTCGCCGTTCCGCAAGACCGTCGCCTTTGGCGGCACCAGGTCGAAGAGAGCGCGAAGGGCGTCCGTCGTGCCACGCCGAGACTTCATCTCCATCCAGTGCCCGAAGAGCACGAACGTTACCAGCATCCCCGCGGCCTCGAAGAAGGCGTCCTCCTCACCGGCGATCAGAAGCACGATGCTTGCCAGATAGGCGGCAAGAACGCCCGTCGCGATCAGTACGCTCATGTTGAGCGAGCGCCGGCGCAGCGAATGGTATGCGCCACCGATGAAGATCCACCCGGCCCACCAGACCACCGGCGTCGACGCCACGAGCGAGATCCAGTTTGCGTTGATGTCCGGCTTCGGCATATCAAGGCCGAGGAAGTCGTATCCGAGCGGCGAGTAGAGGACCGTTGGGATCGTCAGCACTAGCGCCACGAAGAACCGGTTGCGCATGTCCAGTTCCATCGCCTTCGCCATCTTCGGGTCGGACATGTCGTGATCCATGCCGGCGTGGGAGGATGCTTCCTGGTGGCCGCGTTCGTGCTGCGCGTGAGCGCCGCTCGCCGGTAGTTCGTACTGCATCCTGTCCTGCTTCGTGCCCATCGTGATCGGCGCCATCTGCGCCTGGTGGTGCATGTGCGTTGTCTCTGCGGCCGGGTCAGCTGGCCCACAGGTGCATCGTTTGCTGCCGTCGATCAGCTGCTGAATACCCGCCTGATCGATCATCCCGGCGTGATAACGTACCTCGACCGCCTCACCGCGGAAGTCCACGGACGCCTCGGCGATGTGCGGACTGGCCTTCAGGCTCTTTTCAAGCTCGCCGGCGCAACACTCGCAGTACAGATTGCGTACCGGCAGGCGCACGCGTTCAATTGAATGATACTGGTGCTCAGACGTCTCCATGACGGTCTCCAGGTGGTCACTCTACTAGATCGGTTGATCCGAGGCGCCTGCCTCGTGGCTAATAATACTTATTACAGGGTACTATCACCTTCGGAGTGCGCCAGGCCATACCCCAGGCCGAGCACCTCGCCGCCCACCACCGCCCGCCCCCCGCATCACTCCACAATCCACTCCGGCCCGCCCATCGAACCGATGCACGACGCGTCCGGCTCCTTCCCGGGGTCGCGCAGGAACTCCTGCGTCATCCCCAGCGGACATTCCCCCGAGAAGTTCACCCCGTGCCCCGTTCCCGGGAACTCGTAGAAGCGCACCGCGCTCAGCGTCTCCGCCACCCGCCGGCCCCAGTCCGGCGGCGTGATCGGGTCATACTGACCCGCCAGCACAAGCGTGGGCACGCTGCTGCTCACAGCCTGGTTCTCGATCTCCGCAGCCTGCTTCGCGCCCCAGCCTTCGCAGGTCGCGAACACGCCCGGCCCCAGCGTCGCGCTCCCCTCGAACACTCCGCGCAACCGCGGGTACGCCGCAACCGCGGCCGTCACCGCGTCTCGAGAGCTGAACCGCACCTCGTCCCCGCACTGGATCGACAGGTGCATTCCCGTGCTCACGAACTCGCGCTCAGCAAAGAAGCCCCCCAGCAGCAGCGCCACCAGCGTTGTATCGCCCTGCGCCGTGCCATAGATCAGCAGCGGCAAAATCGGGATGATCTCGGTGGAGTACAGCGAACTGAACAATAGCGCCACAAGCGCGTCGCCGTTCACCACCGCGGCCGGGAAAGTCTGCCCGGTCAGCGGGTTCGTGATATACGCCGTCTCCGGCGACCTGTTCAGCCGGTCCACCAGCCCGTTGAACACCGCGCGCAGCTCCGGGTAAGCCGCGTTGCACTCGGCATCCGCCGCGCACCCGTCGAACAGCGTCCCCAGCGCACGGTCGAGGTTCGCCGGCTCCTCCGCGTAAAGGTCGGCCTGCAGAGGATAGCTGCTGTCCAGCACGACGCTGCGCAGCCCACCTGGAAAGTCCCGCATCACCGTCAGCGCCAGCCGCGTGCCGTACGACACGCCGTACAGGTTCCACTTCTCGTACCCCAGCGCCAGCCGCAGGTCCTCCACGTCCGCCGCGCTCTCGGCGCTGCTGAACGACGCCAGGTTCACGCCCTCGCTCACCAGGCGGTCCCGGCAGGCTCTCAGGGCATCCGCTTCGATGCCGGCCGCCGTGGCCGCGCTCAGATCCTCGTCAAAGTGCTCCACGAACGCCGCGAGTATCTCCGGGCAGTTCAGCGCCGGCTCGGAGTATCCCGCGCCGCGCTGGTCCAGGATGATGAAGTCCCGCTGCGCCAGGAACGGCTCGAACCAATCGTCGAAAATGCGCCCCACGATCTCCAGCGACTTCGCCCCGGGCCCGCCGGCCAGGTATACGATCGGGTCCCCAACCCGAATGCCCGCCTCGCTGCGGAACACCCCCACATGCAACCGGATCTTCCGGCCCTCCGGCTTGCCGCGGTCCTCCGGCACCGTCAGCACCCCGCAGTCCACGTCGAACCCCTCCGGAATCTTGAACGAGCACGCCCCCCACTCGAAGAGCTGCGCCTTCGCCCGGTCGCTCGTCGCCGCCGGCGTCTCTCCCGGCGCGGCGGCCGTCGTCGGCGTCCCCTCAGTCACGGCGCGCCTGTCGCCGTCTCCGCCCAGCAGACTATCCTTCCCCCCGAGCGCAAACAGCCACACACCTACGGCGGCCGCGCCGATTGCAACGACCACCGCGATATTGAATTGAGCCGCGCTCAGCCCCATAAACCGCTGCTCACCCCGGTCCTGCCACTGCGGCTGTTTGTTCATCCTGCTTACCGAGCCTTACTCTCTAGTCACGGCGCACTAACCCCGCCTCACCCCTCCGGCCCCAACCCCCGCCCGCCCAGGCAATGCATGTGCAGATGATCGATCGTCATCCCCGCCGCGTCACCCACGTTGAACGCCAGCCGGTACCCGCTCGCCCCAATCCCCTCTTCCTTCGCCACGCTCGTTACCGCGCTGAACATCCGTGTCAGCACCGGCCCGTGCTCTCCTCGAACATCCTTCGCCGTCGGGATGTGCTCCTTCGGGATTACCATGAAATGCACGGGCGCCCGCGGGTGAATGTCCCGGATCGCGAACACCAGGTCGTCGTCGTACAGCGGGTCGGTCGGTATCTCGCCCTCAACCATCCGGCAAAACAGACAGTCAGCCATCCTTGCTCCCCTAACTAGGCGCCGGCGTTGCACCCTCGGGCGTGGCGGCCGGCGCCGGTGTCGCCGTGGGCGTTCCCGCCAGCACCTCTCGAATGCGTGTCTCCAGGACCGGCGCGAGTTCGCGCACTTTCGCGATCACAGCGTCCTTCACCTCCTGCGTGAGGTCGCCGAACCCGGCGACGCCGCAAGAGGCCACCAGCCGCCCATAACGGAACTGGACACCGATCACCCACACGTTCGGCAGCCCCTCGACTGTCGCCGTTTGGACCACTCCGAACGCCTCATCGCCGGCGGCGGCATCGAACTGTTCCGCGCCGCTCACCGTCAACCCGCCTCCGCTCCTCCCCACCAACCCGTCGACCTCGCCCCGTGAGTCGGCGAAGTACCCGCGCGCGTCATCCACTTCTCGGAACACATCCACGTCGCTGCCGGCTGAAAACGTGCCCGCCCTGGCATCAACCGCCGCCGCGTCTACGAAATCGGCGTCGTACGTTTCTTGCCATTCGAAGATCCGCAGGTCCGTTTCGTCCCCCTGCGGGTCCAGGCCGTCTTCCTTGCGCTGGTCGTACGTCTGGATCCCATTTCCCGCGTCATCCGGCGTAAACCCCGCGTACTCCGGCCCGAGCGCCTCCAGCATCAGCACCATCCGCGCCAGCTCCTCGTTTGTTATATCGCGATCCGTGGGGTCGCTAACGTCGCCGCTACTGCTGCAGGCGCCTAGCGGCAGTACGAAAAGGACAAGTAGAAACGGCGGCGATCGAAAAGCGAGACGAGCGGCCAAACCTCACACCTCCCTCGCGTAAGTACGGCGCATTATAGCACGAGGCCCCGCCGCTTCCGCGACCGGGCCCCGCAGGCTGATTCCGATTTCGTTATCTAGTCGCCCACACCACCAAGCCCCAATAGCTGTCCGAAGTCCTTCGCATCCTCCGGCGCCGCCGGTATCTGCACCACCTCGTTGTAGCTCAAGAACGTGAACTCGATCACCATGCTGGTCTCCTGCTCACCGAAGCCGATCGTCCCGTCGGCGGACAGCTTGTGCGGCAGCAGCGTCTCCGCATCCACCCAAACGTCCATCACAATAGGCCCGCTCAACTCGTCAAGGCTCAGGCCGCTGTCGACGCCGAAGGCGTCGCCGGTGCTGCCCAGAGAATCGGAAAGCGATGCCAGCACGTCCGCCATATCGGCCGTCACGCGCAGGTGCTGGTAAGTCCCGCCGTCCATCTTCTGCTCGCCCACGACCTCAACGTTGCCGCCGATGCTGTCCACCAGCGTCTGATAGTCGAACGGCGAGTGCCCGTTCAGCAGGTCCTGGAAGGACGCCGCCTCCTCGCCCATGTCCTCCGGGCTCATCACCAGCCACTCCGTGAACGGGGTGTACATATAAAACTTCCCGTCCCGCAGGAGCATCTCAAACGCGCCGATTTCGCCGAAGTCAATCGTCCCGTCGCCGCCCCCCATCTCCATCGTCATATAGAGCTGGTCCGGCGCGCTGTACATGAACTTACCGTCCGCCGACATCGAGAACAGCGACGACTCCATTTCGAACGTGAACTCCGCATTCACGGAACCCACTTCCCGCTGGAAGCGGTCCGCCGACGCCGCCAGCGCCTCCGTCGCGTTAAACACCAGCGCCGGGTTGTCGCCTGAGTCGTTCGAGGTCGAGTCCCCGCTCCCGCCCTTGCATGCCACCGCGATCAGCAGCAACGCCGCCAGCACCAGCAAGGGGAACGTCTTCAGAATACTCATACTGTAGCCTCCTGGGCGCACGCCAACCTGCGGACGCCTCCAGAAGGTTAGAGCCTGATTGACGCCTTACTGTTACCTGTTTTCCGCTCACTTACCGAACCCTTAACCACCGCCCTCCGTCCCCCGTTCTCCGTTCTCCGTCCCCTGTCCCCTGTCATCTGTCATCTGTCATCTGTCGTCTCTCCCCCCAACCACCGCACATATCGCTCGCTGCTGCGCTCCACCGCCGCCTTCCCGTCCTCTCGCACGTCCAGCCCCAGCCAGCCGCCGTAGATCCGCTCGAAAGCGTACGGCCGCAGCGCCTCCACGATGCCCCGAATCGCGCCCTCCGGCAGCGGGATCATGTTCGGATAGCTCCTCATGAAGCTCAGCCAGCGCCGGTCCTGCATCACCGCGATCGTATCCCCGGCTAGCAACGCACCGCGTCCGCCCGCCCCTGCCCCCCAGTGCAGCACCGCACTACCTTCGAAATGCCCGCCGCATTGCACCAGCGTCAACCCGGGTAGCGGCTCCAGCGCGCCCTCATAGAACTGCACTGCCGCATCCGGCCGCACGACCCACTGCCGATCGGCCTCCGGCACGTACACCGGCGCCGCGAATGTGCGCGCCCACTCGATCATCACTCCGTAGAAGTGAGGGTGCGATACGGAGACCCCGTGCAGCCCGCCCAGCGCCGTCACCTTCTCCACTGTTTCGTCGTCGACGAAGCTCTGGCAGTCCCAGAGGAAGTTCCCGGCCGGCGTCTGCGCCAGCAGCGCCCGCTGCCCGATCGCGAATCTCGGATACGTGTGGATGCTCGTCAGCCCTACCTCCGCCTCCACGAACACGTTGCGGTACTCGCCCGCCCTCATCTCCTCCAGCGTCGTCCACTGCTGCCCACCCCAGCCCACGTACTGCCGCTCGTCCTGGCAGATCAGGCACTGCTCCGGCGGTTGCTCGCTCGCCGCGTGCTGCACGCCGCACGTCTTGCAGATATAGTTCCGCATCCCCGACATCGCCGCCCATAATACCGCAGGCGACGGTTTGAACACCGCCACCGCAGCATGCGAGAATCGCACTACCGATGGCCTACAACGAGACCCTCGCTCAGCGTGTCCGCGACGACTTGGGTTCGCAACCAGGGCTCAGCGAACGCAAGATGTTTGGCGGTCTCGCCTTCATGCTCAACGGCAACATGGCCTGCGGCGTCAACGGAGAAGACCTCATGGTCCGCGTGGCCCCGGACCAGTTCCCGGAAGCCCTGGCCAGACCGGGCGCCCGCCCCATGGACTTCACCGGACGCCCCATGAAAGGCTTCGTCTTCGTCGGCCCGCCCGGCTACGCCGCGGACGGCTCTCTCGCCGCCTGGGTGGCGCTGGCCGCCGCCTTCGCCGCCTCACTCCCGGCGAAATAGCCCGCCGCGATCCGCCTCAACCGACATCCCGGCCACGGCGCACCTCGACCACCATCCCGACCGCGGCGCAGCCCCCATCGTCATCCCGACCGCAGCGCAGCGAAGTGGAGGGACCCGTCGCAGAACACCTTCCTCCGAAACCCAAAGCAGCGCGACCCCCGCCGCCCTCACACCGACCCTGCTCCCTGCTCCTTGCTCCCTGCTCCTTGCTCCTTGCTCCTTGCTCCTTGCTCCTTGCTCCTTGCTCCCTGCTCCCTGCTCCCTGCTCCCTGCTCCCTGCCCCCTGCTCCTTGCTCCTTGCTCCCTGTCCCCCTACGGCCCGAATGGACACGTCGCGTTGAACGCCCGCGCCCCGCCCAGCATCGGCGGGAACCCCGGCGCGCCGCTCACGAACGCCCCCAGGTCGACCAGATTGATCCACGCACCCGCCAGCGGCTGGCCCGGCACCACGTCCCAGCGCGAATTGAAGCCCAACTGATTGGGCGCCGTCCCAATCCTCCGGAACGGCGCCACAAAGCTCCCCAGATCCACAATATCCACCTTGTTCGTGCTGATCCCCGTGCTCACGAGGTCCGCCGGCCACGCGTTCTGCCCGCACGGGTCCCATTGCATCGTCCCAATCTTGAACTGAGCCTCGCTATAGCCACCCTCCACCTGGCACCCGTCGTTGAGCGCGCCGTCAGCGTCCTCATCTATCGTGTCCTGGCAGTCGGGCCCGGGCAACTCGGGCAACGGCCCCACCTGCGGGCAACCGTCGTTCACGTAAATATCGTCGAAGCTGTCATCGTTCGCAGCCCCGGCGCACAGCGGCGCGCCCGCCTCGTTCACGTCCGTGTACCCGTCGTTGTCGTCGTCCGCATCGTCCGCGGCGGGAACGCAGTTAGAGAACTCTGACGTGTTGCCGAGGGGATCTGTCGCCGTCGCCGTCACGAAGGAACCGCTCGGGATCTCGCCCGAGATCGTGGGGATGAAGCTCACAGCGCCGCTTCCGTCGGTAGTGACCATAGTCGGTGGCGCCTCGCCGAACGGTATCCTCCCCTCGCCAAAGCCACTGGGATCGCATTCGTAGCTGTAGAAGAACTCGATCAGGAATTGCGTGTTCGGCGCGCTGAATATCTCCCCTTCGGGCGTCGTGTTACCACCGGCCACTGTTACCAGGAACATGTGCGGATAGTTCTGGAGGCCGTTCGGCCCGGCGTCCGTGTCCGAGGGGTTGCCGAAGTCGTTCGGCGTCACGCCGTCAGCGTTAAGGTCGATGCCCAAACCGGCGTTCCCGTAAATGAAGTTGCGCCCGATCCGCGCCTCCGTCGTGGCATTTAAGACCGCGATACCATCGCCGATCTTCGAATGCGCGATCACATTCCCGTTCGCCATGCTGGTGCCACCGATCACGTTATCCTGACCATTGAGCAGGAAGACGCCGTAGTTGTTGCCAAGTGCTCCCGTCCCTGCCGCGTTCGTCCCGATCAGGTTCAACTGGATGATCAGCGACCTCGGGTTGATGCCCGAGCCCGTAATGTAGATGCCCGAGTTGTTCGCCGAGATCACGTTCCCTTCGATAATGTCGTTGTACGCTGTCCCCGACACGTTAACACCGTCATAATTCCCCCGCGCCAGCGTGCCCGTCGCGTCCGTGCCGATGTAGTTGTACAGCACAGCGTTCTGAATGTCGCTTATGAGCGCGACTCCGACGGAGTCGTTCCCGGAGATCACGTTGCCCTCGCCCGCGTCAAAACCGCCGACGGTGTTATTCGAAGCCCCGGTCTGCAGCATGACGCCGTAGTTGAACTGCCCCACATCCGTCGAACCGTCGGCGCCCAGGCCGATGTAGTTCCCTCGCACGCGGTTGAACTCCGTCCCGGCGCTCTGGATCACCACGCCGTTCGCGTTTCCGGAGATCACGTTCCGTTCGTTCGGAAACGAGCCGGCCGCAGCGGGGCCCACGATATTGCTTGAAGCGCTGTTATCGATCAGGACCCCGATAGTGTTCCCCAGCGGACTCAAACCACTGGCCGTGGTGCCGATGTAGTTGCCCCGCACCACATTCAGGTCTGTTCCGGGATTGTAAATCGCCACGCCGTTGACGTTCCCGGATATGACATTCCGCTCCGTGGCCGTTGCGCCTCCCACGTGGTTCTGATCCGCTCCGCCGGCGATGAACACACCGATCGGGTTTCCCAGGTCAACCGTTCCGCCCGCGTCGGTTCCTATCAGATTGCCCTTGATCTGGTTTGACTGCGCACTGACGCCCGTGATCTCCACACCCATGCTCGAATTCCCGGAGATGACGTTCCCTTCACCCGCCATATTCCCGCCGACGGTGTTCAACGTTCCATTGTCAATGACGACGCCGATGACGTTCCCATCGGTCGCCGTACCGCCCACGTACCCTATCCAGTTCCCGCGAACAGCGTTCAGGTACGCGCCCGCCGCAATGTAGACCCCGTACGTGTTGCGCAGGATCACGTTTCGCTCCGTCGGGAACACTCCGGCGGATAGCGGCCCGACGACTGTCCCGGCGGCGCCGCTGAGCAGGTGCACTCCGTAGGTGTTGTCTACGATAGCGTTCCCCCGGACGATGTTGTTGAGGGTGCTCGGGTCCTTGATCTCCACGCCGGTTGTCTGGTTGCCGATCGTATTACCCGCCAGCGACCCGCCGACTATGTTGCTGCTGGCCGACGCCCATATCTGTACGCCGATAGAGCCGGGCACCGGGTCAAATACGCCGTTGTACCCGATCACGTTATTCGTCAGCGCATTGCCGTTCGTCCCGCTGCCCAGAATACTCACTCCCGTGAAGTCGTTTCCGGAAATGTAATTGCCATCAATCGTGTTGTTCGTTGTGCCACCCGCCGCTTGTATCCCGTCAAAGGCATTGCCGACATCCGTCAGCCCGTCGGTCCCCAATCCAATGTAGTTCCCCTTGATCGTGTTCCCGGAGTTCGCGCCGTGAAGGTAAATGCCCAGGTTGTTGCCCGAGATAACGTTGCGGTCGATCGCGCTGGGCCCACCGATTAGGTTGTTGTTCGCGCCCGCCCCGGAGATATCGATTCCCGTCGTGTAGCCCTGGTCCACGGTCCCCACGACGCCGATCACGTTCCCCCGTACGCTGTTCGACGCGCCGCTGATCAGGATGCCGGTCGTGCAGCATGAGTTATTGTTCGTGAACTGGTTCCCCTGGATGGGGTCATGTATCCCGCCGATCAGGTTTGACCCCCCGGAGACGTCCACGCCCGTACCGCAAAGGTAGAGCACCATCCCGCTGATCTGGTTCCCGTTGCTGGGTAGGCTCAGGCACGTGCCCGCACCAATCACGTAGACGCCGTTGCCCTGCCCCTTCGGCCCGATGCCGCTGATGTGGTCTCCCCCCTGCGTCAGCGACGCCAGCGGCGCGGCCATGTTGAAGGTGGAGAAGTCCGGCAGGAAGTGGATCAGGTCAGACCCGGCGCCACCGACATATCCGAAAATCAGACGCTGCTCCTCCAGAGTCAGCGTCCCATAGCTCAGGGTGGACGACGCCACCTTGATCGCCTCCGTGAGACTCAGCACGCTGTCGCGGACGTCGGCGTTCGACATCGTGGTGACCGCCATCACAGCGCCCGTCGTCAGGTTCAACTTGATGGCGCCCTCCGGGCTGCCCGGCCAAACGCCGAGCTGTATGTAATACGTGGTGCTCGCGGCGTAGTTCAGCACGAGCGCCGACTTGTGCGCCACGATGTGGACGTCGCTGCACGCCACCAGCGTCTGCGACGGATAGGTCGCCCCGGTGTACACCGCCAGCGCCGTATCCACCCCGCTGCCGTACGTGTCCAGCATAATGCTCCCGGCGGTACCCGGGCTGGTCCACTTGTACCAGATGGACTTGTCCAGCTGCGAACTGTTCACCTGCGTCGGGACGCCGCCGGGATAGTAGTTCCCCTGGCATCCCACCGGAATCGGCCCATGGACCGTCAGCTCGCCACCCTCGATCGTCGCGCCTGTGTTGTTGCCCGATGCGGCGAGACCCGAAGGCACGGGCGTCGTGATCGCGATCGCGCTCGCCAGGTTGTCGTTCGGAACGCCGCCAACCGCCACTGGCGGCGCCACACTTCCTGCAAACGCAACCAGGCAGCCCACCAGCAGCCCGACGAGCCCGCGCACCGGATTCATCCCAACACCTCCGACAGCTTTGCGCAGATTACACCACACGGCCAGTAAGCTGTCAAACCTGTGGACCCGTCAGTGCCTGGCTCCCGCTCTCCGCCGCCACCACCAATCCGCCCGTCCCTTGAACCCGCCCCCCAGTCACCCCACCCTCCGCGACACTCGTCACGCGCCGCAATTCCCACTGTCATCCCGACCGCAGCGCAGCGGAGCGGAGGGACCCGTCGCGGCACCAACCTCCGCCCACACACGCGGCCCGCGACACCTCCCGCTCGCCCGCTGCCCACGCCCAAACGAAGAAGCGCCCCGGCTCTCGCCGAGGCGCCCAACTGTCAACTGTCAACTGTCAACTAACTGACTAACTAAACCTCCAGCGCCTCCGCCACCAGCTCCCGGTGGTAGTCCGCGTCGCCCCACATCAGCTCCATCCACTTCTGCCTCCGGAAGTACAGCTGAATCTTGTACTCCTTCGTAAACCCGATCCCCCCGTGGATCTGCTGCCCGTGCGCCACCACACGCCGCGAGGCGTCCGAAGTCCACGCCTTCGCCATGCTGATCATCAGGTCCGCGTCCGGCTCACCCTCCTGCAGGCTCCACGCCGCCTTGTACGTGATGAACCGGCTGCCGTCCACGTCGATCACCGCGTCCGCCAGCTTGTGCTGGATCGCCTGGAAAGACCCGATCGGCCGCCCGAACTGCACCCGCTCCTTCGCATAGTTCAGCGTCACGTCGAAGTCCATCTGCGATAGCCCCACCAGGTACGCCGAGGCCGCCACCGTCGCCAACTTCTTCGTCCGCTCGATGATCGGCCAGCCCTTGCCCTCCGCGCCCAGCATGTTCGCCGCCGGCGCCTTCACGTTTTCGAACACCACCTCGCACTGCTTATCGCTCGCGATCGTCTTCAGCACCTCGTACTTGATCCCCGCCGACTTCGAGTCCACCAGGAACAGCGTGATCCCGTCCTCGCCCGAGCCGCCTGTGCGCGCCGCCACCACCATGTAGTCCGTCACGTGCGCGTCCGGCACGAACAGCTTTGTGCCGTTCAGCACGTAGTCGCCGCCGTCCTTCTTCGCGGTCAGCGCGACCCCGTCCGCCGTCCACTTCGCGGAAGGCTCCGTCAACGCCAGCGTCATGATCAGCTCGCCGGAGGCGATCTTCGGCAGATACTGCTGCTTCTGCTCCTCCGTCCCCGCGTCCGCGATCGTCGCGCCGGCAAGCACCACCGTCGAGATGAACGGCCCCGGGACGAGCGCCCGCCCGAACTCCTCCAGCAGCACGACCAGCTCGCAGATGTTCATATCGGTCCCGCCGTACTTCTCCGGGATGATCAACCCCATCCATCCCTGCTGCGCCATCTTCTTCCACAGCTCCGGCGAATACCCCTTCTCGTCCTCCTCCATCTCCCGCACCACCTGCTCCGGACACTCCTTCTCCAGGAAGTCCCGCGCGAAGTTCTTCAGCAGCTCCTGCTGTTCGTCTAGTCCAAGGTCCATTTGGGCTGTTCCTCCTCTATAGCTTTCTTGCTCAAATCGGGGCGCCTGTCGCTGAAGGTCTTCTGCGTCAGTAGTCTTAACCGGTCACCGGACTACGTCGGTGGCGTACTTCGCCATCGTCCGGCCGATATCGGCCGGACTGAGTAGACCTTGCTCATCGACCGGAAGCCGGCTCAGATCACGGAAGTACTCGATGTAGAGGTCGGGGGTCAGCGTGAGGATGAACTTGGCCGGCTCGTCGAACGGGTTGAAGAAGGTGTGCGGAGTACCCGGCGGCACCGTCACGCAGGCCCCGGCTTCCGCGTCGAAGCTTTCCGCTCCAGACGTGAACCGCAGCTTGCCCTGGGTGACGATGAACACCTCATCGTGATCGCGGTGCACATGTTGGGGCGGCATCGCCGGGCCCGGCGGCAC
>CAZLDI010000016.1:0-75778 GCA_964558415.1 uncultured Dehalococcoidia bacterium | reverse complement strand
ACCAAGAGGGCGGCAGACGGCCTTCCGCGCGGGCCGCTTTGCCTTTGTTACCAGACCTACGAGTCGTTCATGGACTTCACGGAAAGGTTGAGGCGCAAACAGACGCCGTCCTGAGCGCGAGGCGGCAGGGCGAAGAAGGTTTGGTGAGGCTTCCCGAAGTCGTAAAGTTCGAAGCCCACCGGGCACGCCAACGTTTACGCGTACGTAACGAACACCGCCCTCAAGTAGTCTAATTATGCGGAGCACTGTATCTCCGGAGGGAGCAACTTGACTTTTATTCTGCGCAAAAAGAAAGACCAGCAGCAGGAAGCGCCGCCGGAGGCCGCGCAGGAAGCGCCCGAAGACAACCGCCTGCTACTGTTCACCCCGGACGGATCATTTACATACCGGCTCGCCGCCTTCCCGAGCGTGAAATCTGCCGCGGAGTACGCCGACAGTCAGCTCCTGGCGGGACAGACGTTCCTCTCGTTCTGGGCTCTCGAATCGGAGCCGCCGCCCGGCGCCAGGAGAGAGTCCGAGCCCGCGGGCGAGGCGATGATAATGGTCCGTGACCCGAGGCGCGCCGACATCGTCCAGCTCTACTCCTTCGTCGACATGGATACGGCCCAGTCGTTCCTGCGCCAGGAGATCGATGCCGGACTGGACGGCGCGCGCGCGGTGTCGTTCTGGGCGGAGCCGGTCACCATCCCCCGCGGTCTCACGTCGGCACCTGCGTCGCCGCCTCCACCTGCCGAGAGCGCAAAGCGATTCGCGCCCGCTCCCGTGGCAGCAGCCACAGCTTCCACGAGTGTCGCCGCGCCGAGCGTGCCGCCGGACAGCGGTGAGCGCAAGGGGCCAGCGATCGGAGGCGGCGTTATGACGTCCCGGTTCGGCGAGCTAACCGCGCGGATTCAGGCCTGGCCCGGTTGGGACGGTTTGGTGCCGCGTATGATCGCCGCCTCGATGCTCAAGGAGAACGTATACGAAGAGGCCGTCGAGCGGGACCCGAACGCCACCGGTCGCGCGGGATTCATCGTCGTGGTCGGAGCGTTAGCCGCAGCGA
This sequence comes from uncultured Dehalococcoidia bacterium, assembly GCA_964558415.1. Classification (GTDB taxonomy): domain Bacteria; phylum Chloroflexota; class Dehalococcoidia; order SM23-28-2; family RBG-16-64-32; genus CAZLDI01. The sequence goes on along the minus strand of CAZLDI010000016.1, from coordinate 74,736 downwards.
TTGGCGCCTTTGGCGCAGGCCCCTTCGTTCCCGTCTGGCATTTCGTGTTTGCCCTCTGCGGTTGGTGGGCGTATGCGGGAATCGTGTATTTCACCGCCACAAGGCTGCTTGAGGGCGTTCGCCCGCCGCCGGACGCGTACCGCCGGGTGCTAAGCGCGTTGGGTCTGGCTCACACCCCAGCGATCTTCCTGGCGCTGGGCCTCATTCCAGTATATGGACCGCTCCTGACGCTTGGAGTGCTCATCTGGCTTCTGGTCACGGGCATTGTGGCCGTGGGCGCCGCCCTGGAGCTCGACAGACAATCGGCCGCGATGGCCACCGCGGCGGGCTGGCTGTTCCTCTTCGCGGTCACGCTCATCGGCCCGTTGATGTTCGCCTAGCGTCCGCGTCCCGCCCCCGCGCCGTTACCGGCACCACGCAGGGCTCTCCAGTCCCACATACCTGCCCCGCTACGCCGGCCACTCAGCGAGGTGCGCCCGCAGCGTGATCTGCTCGCCGTCCCGAAGCACAGTCAACTCCGCCGTGTCCCCGGGCTGTTTGTTCTCGTCCAGGTACCCGGCCAACCCATCGATGCTGTCAAACGGCTCGCCGTCGATGGCCAGAATCACGTCGCCGCCCGCGCGTACTGTCGCGGCGGAGGCCGCCTGGCTTTGCGATGCAAACGCCGCCTGAAGGCCCGCGTCGTCGGCCGGGCTTCCTTGAGATACGAGCGTCACGTACACGCCGCCTTCGGAGCCCAGTCCCAGCTCTTGGGACAGCGCCGGCGTGACGTCGACGCCGGCGATGCCCAGCCACGGGTGGCTCACCGTATCGCCCGCTGCCATTTCGGACAGAGATCGTTTAGCTGTGTTGATGGCGACGGCGAAAGCGACACCAACATTCACGTTCTGGCCGGTCGGGTTCTCCAGGAGTGTATTGATACCAATTACCTCGGCGAAGCAATTGATCAGCGGCCCGCCGGAGTTACCCGGATTGACCGCAGCGTCTGTCTGAATCATCTCGCGTATGGGCCGGGTGTTGGATCCCGTGCTGTATGTCCGGTCGATCGCGCTGACTATGCCCTGGGTTAGAGTGCCCTCCAGATTGAACGGATTGCCGAGGGCGAGGACGGAGTCTCCCACGCGCAGAGAATCAGAATCGCCGAGCCGGGCGGCGATCAGCGCCTCGCCATCCGTCTCCACCTTGATCACGGCAAGGTCGCTGGCCGGGTCGCTGCCAAGGTGCGTGGCCGGCGCGGTAGAACCGTCCGCGAAGCGCACCTCTATGCTATCGGCGCCGCTGACAACATGATAGTTCGTCAGAATCTGTCCGTCCGGATCAATGATGATCCCGGTCCCCGTACCCTGCGACTGCTGCCCAAATGGACCGCTTGACCCTGTCGTGCTCGTGATCTCCACCACCGATGGCCTCACGCGGTCGTACACGTCGGCTGCGGACAAACAGTCGGATGAGAACGAAGCCCCCTGAGCCGGCGCGTCGTTGGAAGAGTCGGTTGCTACAGGTTGCGTCGTGCCCTCACTTCCGATGTCCCATAACTGCACCGCGGTCGCCACGGTGAGGCCGCCGATTATGCCGCCGGCAATTGCGATCAGGGCGATGATCCGTTTGCGCATAATTCGAAACTCCTTCTAACGTGCGTTGCTCTAGGCGTAATAGTTCGCGATGCTGGCGGCCGTAACCGTCCAGGCGATCAGCCCGGGGACTATGGCGAAGACCACCAGCGGAGACGAAGCCATTCTTGCGACCTTGTTCATCATTCGACCTCCTTGTTCCAGCGCTTTGTTTTCTAGAGCGTACCGGGAGAAGATTAAGGAGGGCTTGGAGAAGGATTAGAGTTCATCAACGCACCCGGTTGTGAGGTGCATCCAGAAGGCGAAGCGGTGTGTTCCCCGAATCGGGCCAATCTTTGGTTTCCACGAAGGAGAGGGAGCCGGAGTGATCCGGCTCCCCCGTCCAACAGGTGGGGCGTCTGGGTCGCTGGCGTCAGGCGTCACTGCCCACGGGCGCGCTCTGGAACGGAACGCGGAACCTCGCGCCGGTTCCATCAACGTCCTCGTTGGCGTCATCACCGAAGCGCTGGTGGAATCGGATGCCACCCTCGCGGTTGATGATATCGTCGATCCTCTCGCCGAGGTCCGCGGTGATCTCGTCGAACTGCTCCTGCGTGACCTCGCCGGCGTCCAGCTGGGCCTGCAGGTCCGCTGTAACGCTCGTGACGAGAGCCGCCTTGAAGTCCGCCTCGCTCATGCCCTGCGCCGCGGCGACTTCCGCCAGGGTCTGGCCGTCCTGCAGCGCGGCGATGAGGTCCTCCTCGCTGAGGCCAAGAACCTCGGCCGCGGCATCCTTGATCAGGCGCTTGCCGCCGCCGCAACCGCGCCTGCCACCGTCGTCATCTTGCGAGTCGGCGTCACTGCTATCCGTGTCGTCGCTCGGATCAGGCGTGGCCGTCGAACTGTCGTCGGTCGCCTTCTCTGTGGCGGCCGGCGTGGGTGTTGCCGTTTCGCCCGTCTGGGCGGACGTCATCGCACCGCTGGCCAGGAGCGCGCTGACTCCAAGGGCGACCGTCGCCAGTCCTGTCATCATCCATGTCTGTAGATGCGTCATATCTCACCTCCTTTTGCTTTAGCATCTCCTGGTTGCCTGATGTGCCCGTATTTACTTGTTGATGCCTTGCCGGCGCCTCCTTTCCATCACCACCCGTTCGTCTGATCCGATGAGTCCAAGATAGGAGCTGCGGATTAAACCGGAGTTGGAACAAGCCTAGAGTTCTCCAAACAACGGCCGGCCGTGATCGCGCCGGAAGAGCCGCACCGGCAGCAACGGCGCGGTTGCTAACAGTTGAAGGAATCGGGGATGGACCGTGGAGAGGCGACGTTTCCACGAAGGTCGGGTCAAGCCTCGCAGCGGGAGCGCGGTGGGCCGGGCGGGTCAGGTGGCCTGCGCGATCAGCTGGACCTGAAGCGTCGCCTCGTCATCGATGGAAACGAGCTGCGCGAACGTCGGAGGGGTGATACCGAAGTCAGCGAACGGCAACGTTAGCGTCGCGAGCGCTGAGATGACGTTGCCGTCGCGGCGCGCCTTGACGTCCCAGGTCACCTCGCGCTGAACTCCGTGCAACCCCAGCGTGCCGGTGAGCTGCAGGGATTGCTCGTCTCCTTCGGGGATAGACGGGTCATAGCCGGTCAGGCTTGAGATCGTGAACGTCGCTGTCGGGAAGGACGACGTTTGGAGCGCTTCTTGCACGCGCCGGTCACGCATCTCCTTGTCGCTGGTCAGGTTGCGCAGGTCTACGGTGAACTGCGAGTCGCCGGTCGTCGCGATAGCCGTGCCATCCAAGGTCAACGAGAACTCGCCCTCTATCTCGTTGGCCGTACCCTTCGCTGTTGAAGGCAGGCCGACAGAGGCGAGCTCCTCGTCGACGAAGTAGGCGGCTTCCGACAACTCCGGGTTGATGCGGAACGTGAGGATGTCGCTGTCTTCCGTGGCGTCTGCCGCCGGAGAAGCAGTCGCCTCCACGAGCTCCTGCGGAATCTCAGGGGCGTTGGTTGCGAGATCGGCGTCCGCCCGGATCAGGAACCACCACCCTGCCGCGGCGACGGCGACCGCCAGAATAGCGAATGGCGGGGCCGCGATCAGTATTCGTCTCATAGCAATTCACTCCTGCGCGTACGCTTGATCCTGATATGGGTCCTAGCTCATGTCGACGCCGACGTGGAAAGACCCCGTATAACCGTCGCTCTCCGTCGTCAACGCGACCAACAGGTCCGAATCGTAGATGTTGTCTGTAGCGTTCCTGGTATCGGGACTCCCGTTTTCGCCGTAGGGCGACTGGGAAACGACGGCGTCCGTAACGGCCTCATCGAAGAACAGCTGCGAAGTGAATTCGAAACCGCTCGCGGAATCGGGGTCTGTACGGACCTTGAAGTGGATGTGCACCGTCCTGCCGCGGTACCACCCCGGATAGATCGTCAAGAACTCCACCTGGCCGTTCTCATCGGTCACCTGGTACCCTCGCAAGAACTTTCGGCCCGCGGTGTCGGACTGGCCCGCTCCGCTTACGTCGGAATAGGCGCCCAGCGCGTCGCAATGCCACATGTCGACGACGGCGCCGGCAAGGGGCGTGCAGGTAGCGCCGTCCACGCTGGATACCGTGAGACTCAGACGGAGCGGGACACCCTCGCGCACCGAGCCGTCCGTAGGATCGGATCTGATGTCGGATCGATTGAGCATCTCGTCCACGAAGTACGGACCCTCCGTCTCGGCCGGGGTCAGGACACAGGATACGGGCGCAGGCGTTGCGCCGGTGGTCGCTCCGGTTGTCGGCGCTGCCGTGGCTGCGCCGGTGGGTGCCTCGGTTGGCGTGCCGGTCGACTCTCCTGGCTCCGTTTCGTCGTCTCCGCACCCTACAACGGCCATGACCCCTGTCGCACCAATTAGGCCCAGCATCTCCCGCCGACTGAATTGATACCGTGAGCCCTTTTTCTCTTCCATCGTGTCCTCCTGTATCAGCGCTCGCGTGACGACTATCGCTCCTGCGACTCACGGACAATTAGACTCCGTGACGATCGGGAAGTTGTTCGACTTCGAATCGTAGCGTATCCCGCTTTCATTAAAGCAACTTTGGAATAGGATTAGAGTTCATCAATGCGGAGCGTATTCCAATCGTCCTTTAATGTTGATGCCGGAAGCTCCAGGTAGGAGTCAAAATCGATGAACATTCTGCTGGTAGAGGACGACCGGAAGCTGGCACGTGCCCTGGGCACGATACTGGAAGAAGACGGCCACGAAGTCGCGCTCGCTCACGACGGAGAGCGCGGCCTCGAGCTTGGCGTGGAGAGTCCTTACGACGCGATCATTTTGGATGTGATGCTCCCACGCATGGACGGCATCGAGGTCTGTCAGAGGCTGCGAGCGAACCAGATCAACGTCCCGATCCTTATGCTTACGGCGCGGACGGCCGTGCCCGACCGCGTCAAGGGCCTGGACGCTGGAGCGGACGACTACCTGCCCAAGCCGTTCGCCTTCGGTGAACTTATGGCGCGCCTGCGCGCGCTCACCCGCCGCCAGGTGGAGGCGCGCGACGGCGACCGCCTGGAGGCGTTTGGCATCGAGCTGGACCTGCGCCGGAGGCGCGCGCGGCACGGTGGGCAGACGATCGAGCTCAGTCCGACTGAGTTCGCGCTACTCGAAGTTCTGATGCGCAATCCGGGCCGCGTGCTCACGCAGGCCCAGATCCTTGACCACGTCTGGGGCTGGGAATCGTGGCCTGAATCCAACCTCGTCTCCGTGTACATCACCTACTTGCGGCGGAAATTCAAACGCTGCCGCGTTCCCGTAGAGATCAAGAGCGTCCGTGGCGTCGGCTACGTCTTCGGCGACTGAGCATGTTTAGCGCGGCCCGCTGGCGGCTCACGATCGTCTTCACCGTTGTGCTTACGGTCATCCTCATCACCAGCGGCATCGTCGTGTATCTGACCAGTCGCTCGGTGGTCCTCGGCCGCGTCGATAGCGAGCTGGAGGACCGCGCGCATGAAGACCTCTTCCTCTCGACGCGTGACCCGTTTGGCCATCGCGGTGGTGGCCCTCCGCAGGATGAGTTCGACCCCGGTGGCTACTTCTACGCCTTCGTCGACACCGAGGGTGAGCTGATTGACGGCTCGCCCTACGTCGACACGCAGTCGCTGGCCTCCCAAACCACTCTCCAAACGGCGCTGACTGAAGGTGAGGCGCATACGGACACCGAGTCCTCGAAGGGCGACCCGCAGCGCATCTACGTCCTCGCACTGACAACGACCGATGGAAGCGACGTGCTCCTCCAGGTCGGCCGCGGCACGGGGCCGGAAGAGTCGGCGCTTTCGCAGATGCGGACCGTCCTTCTCGCGGTCATCGGCGGTAGCATCGTGCCGGCGCTGGCCGGCGGTTACCTACTTTCCGGCCGCGCGCTGCGCCCGATCAAGGCGGCGATGGACGCCCAACACGCCTTCATTGCGGACGCTTCCCACGAATTGCGGACCCCGGTTGCGGTTGTGCGAACGAACGCCGAACTCCTTCAGCGCCACGTCCAGTCGCGAGGAGGCGACGCATCCGCCACAGATGCGACAGCGCTCGACGACATCCTGAACGAGTCGGAGCGGCTAGGGCGGATGGTGGACCAGATGCTGACTCTCGCTCAGGTGGACGCCGGCGAGGACGGACGCTCGTCCATAGAGATACCCCTGAACGAACTGGCGGACGAAGTCGCGCGGTCGATGAAGACTTTGGCAGAGGCGCGCGGCGTGGCGCTTGATTCGCAGACGAATAGGGCCGTCGCGGTGCGCGGTAACCGTGAGCGGCTCCGAGAGCTTATTGTCATCCTGCTGGACAACGCCATCAAATACACCGACTCCGGCGGTCGTGTGGACTTGGAGATCGGCCGCCCGCACCGCCGGCCAACGATCACTGTGTCCGACACCGGGCACGGGATTCCGGCCGAATCCCTGCCCCACATCTTCGATCGCTTCTACCGCGTCGATAAGGCGCGGTCACGCGAATCCGGCGGCACAGGACTGGGCCTCGCCATCGCCCACAACATCGTCACGGCCCACGGCGGCACGATCCACATTGAGAGCACCGCTGGCAAAGGCACCAGGGTAACCGTAGACTTGCCTGCCTGAGCGCTCCCGCCGGCGGGGCACGCCTACGTTCCGGCGAATTCAGAATAGTCCCACCCCTTCCCCGCCCAGCGCCCAATGCCCGCAGTCGTCTCCCCGGAGCGGATCACATCCAGCCCCAGCTCGCTCTCGCGACGAAGGGCCGCATCGAGCCCAACGTCCCACTGCTCGTAGACGGAGCGCCGGTCGGAGCGCAGGCACGTCTGTGGCAGCCGGGCGAGCGTGGTCGCCAGAGCGCGTGCTGTCTTCAGCGCCTCACCGGGCTCACAGAGCCGGTTGGCCAGCCCCATCCGCGCCGCTTCCTCCCCGCGTACTCCCCTGCCGGTCAGGATCATGTCCAGCGCGTGGCTCTGGCCGATCAGGCGCGCCAGGCGCACCGTCCCGCCGTCGCAGAGCGGCACTCCCCAGCGCCGGCAGTAGACCCCGAACGTCGCATCGCGGGCCGCCACGCGCAGGTCGCACCAGAGAGCAAGCTCTAGCCCGCCCGCGACGGCGTGGCCTTCCACCGCCGCGATCACCGGCTTCGAAAGCAGCATCCGCGTCGGCCCCAGCGGTCCCGGCCCGTCCAGCGTCACCGTGATGCCGCCGCCCTCACACATCGCCTTGAGGTCGCCGCCTGCGCAGAACTTCCCGCCCGCACCTGTGAGAACAGCCACCGCTAGCTCACCGTCGCTGTCGAAGCGCTCAAACGCCTCGACGAGTTGGTTGGCTGTCTCGCGATCGATCGCGTTCGCAACCTCAAGCCGGTCGATCGTGACGGTCGCAACTGCGCCGGCGGTCTCATATTGGACGGTCATCTCATACCTCCGTCAGAACTTGACCGGCAGCGCCTCAAGCCCCCGCATAACCGGGGCCGGCCGCCAGCGCAGACCGTCTCCGGTGAGCCGCAGCCGCGGGAACCGCCGGACCACTGCTGGTATTGCGATCTGCCCCTCCAGCCGAGCGAGCTGTGCGCCGAGGCAGAAGTGGATCCCCGCTCCGAACGCCACGTGCGGGCATGGGTCGCGCGTGATGTCGAGCAGATCCGGTTCGCTGAACACCTCGGGATCGCGGTTCGCCGCCGCCAGCATCATGCGCACACCCTGTCCCGCGCGGACCCGCTTCCCGTCGATCTCAACATCCTCCTTCGCGACGCGCCCGCTGTACTGCACCGGCGAGTCGTAGCGCAGAAACTCTTCCACCGCCCGCTTCTCGCTGCCGGTCGTTGTGCGTAGAAGTTCGAACTGGTCGGGGTTTCGCATAAGAGCCAGCAGTCCGTTTGCGATCAGGTTGACCGTCGTCTCGTGCCCTCCTACCAGCAGCAACAGCATCATCGCGAGCAGTTCGCCGTGGCTGAGCAGGTCGCCCCGCTCCTCCGCCGCGATCAGTGCGCTGACGAGGTCATCACGTGGGTCCGCTCTGCGCCTCGCGATGAGGTCGTCGAAGTATACGATCAGCTCATCCCGGCCCTGGGCGGCGCGCAGGGCAGTCCGCAAGTCACCGCTGGGCCCCAGCGCAATGGCGATCTTTTGCGACGCGTCCCGGAAGAAGTCGCGACGCTCCGGCTCCACGCCCAGCAGCTCTGCGATCACCGTGATCGGAAGCGGGTACGCGAACTCAGATATCGCCTCCATGCCGCCGTGGCCGGAGGCGGCGTCCAGCAGCCCATCGACGATCTCCTGAATGCGCGGAGCGAGCTGTTGGACCGTCCGAGCCGTGAACGCCTTGCTTACCAGCGTCCGCAGCCGTGAGTGGTCGGGCGGATCGGTGACCAGCATTGAGGTCGGCGGCCCTTGCTCCGCCGAGAGCCAGTCGTCGTCCCGGAGCGCGCTCGCGACGTCCGCGTAGCGGGTGAGCAACCAGCTGCCGCGCCGCTCGTCAAAGTGTACTGGATCAGACTCCCGCAGCTCCCGGTAGTACGGGTAGGGATCTGCCAGGAACTCCTGGGAAGTCCAGTCCACCGTCCGCACCAGAGCTAGGTTTGACTGCTGCCTGGCGATTTTTGCCGTAACATCGCTCCCTGTTTTAACATACAGACAGTACGCATGCTACAAACAGACAGTATGGATGTCAAGAACCGCAAGGCCGAGCAGTCGGAAGCGACGCGACGCGCCCTCCTGGATGCCGCCCGGGAACTGTTTGCCGAGCGCGGCTATGCCGGTACAGCAACCGAAGAGATCGTGCAGCGCACGGGAGTGACCCGGGGCGCTCTCTACCATCAGTTCCGGGACAAGAAGGATCTCTTCCGCGCCGTGTACGAGGAGGTCGAGCACGACCTGACCGCGCGCATCGCTGCCGAGCTGCAATCGCAGATCGACCCTCGCTCGGACGCCTGGCAGCAGGTGCGCGCCGGCGCGCACGCCTACCTGGACGCCTGCTCGCCCCATGACGTCCAGCGCATCGCTCTGCTGGAAGCGCCGTCCGTTCTCGGCTGGCGCGCCTCGCGCGAAGTCTCCCGCTTCGGCTTGCACCGCATTCGCCAGGGCCTTCAGCTGGCGATTGAGCAGGGGCTCATGGAACCGCCTGTGGAGCCGTTCGCGCACCTCCTGCGCGCCGCCTTCATGGAGGCGGCGATGCTCGTGGCCCGTGCGGATGACCAGGTGGCAGCCCGCGTCGAAGTGGGCGCCGCAATCGACCGTCTGATCGCCGGCCTCGGCCGCACGAGCCCCTGCGCACCGGGCGCTGAGCCTGAGGGGTCCTCCTCTTCCTCCGCATAGAGTAAACCGCCGGCGCTTGACGCGGGCGCGGAAGCGCGGCGAAGATTGGGCCTGTTATGCCTGAAGCAAGCCTGAACGGGATCAACATCAGCTACGAGGTCAGCGGCAGCGGCCCAGCTGTGCTGCTGACCCACGGGTACGCGGCGATGGGGCGGATGTGGGCGCCACAGCGGCCCGCGCTGGAGCCAAATTACACGCTGATCACCTGGGACATGCGCGGGCACGGGCAGACCGACAGCCCTCAGGACCCGGCGCAGTACTCGGAGGCGCTTACCCTCGCGGACATGGTGGGGCTGCTGGACAGGTTGGAGGTGGAGAACGCCGTCGTCGGCGGTCTGTCACTGGGCGGGTTCATGTCGCTCGCGTTCTATCGCGAGCACCCAGAGCGCGTGCGTGCGCTGGTGCTCTGCGACACCGGCCCCGGCTATCGCAGTGAGGAGCCGCGCGCCGGCTGGAACGCTAACGCCGAGCGCAGGGCCACGGCGTTCGAGACGCGCGGCATGGACGGTCTCGGCAAGAGCTCGGAGGTGCAGGCCACCGCGAAGTACCACAAGTCGGCGCAGGGGCTGGCGCACGCCGCTCGCGGGATGCTGGCCCAGTTCGACTCGCGCGTGATCGATTCGCTCCCCGAGATCGGCGTGCCAACGCTCGTGATCCTCGGCGAGAACGACGACCCGTTCCGCACGGCAAGCGAGTACATGACAAAAAAGATTCCCGGCGCCCGCATGGAGGTCATTCCGAACGCCGGCCACGCCGCGAATCTGGACAACCCGGACGGTTTCAACCGGGTGCTGCTGGAGTTCCTGGACTCTCTACGAAGCGACTGACACATTGCGTGAACTGAACCGACGCGCGTTCGTCCAAGCTGTGTGTCAAGATCCCGAGATAACTTTGAGCACTCCCTTCAAATTCTCGATCTTCGGGACCCAAGCGGCAGAGGTCCTGCCGGATCCGGTAATTCGCGAAGTGGGCAACGTCTTCCGGAAGATCGGCGGAATCGGAGATATGTCGCGATCACGCCTTACCTCACTTGTTAAGCGTCTCGGCTCAGATGACTGTATTGATGTAGACGGGCGATCCTTCGTAGTGGAGTACGACGAAGTTCTCCATTTCTCCACGTTCCGGAAGGCGACGCTAGAGTCTCCTATCTACTCGGAAATCAAGGTTGGGTTCGACCGATCCGCGTATTTGGCTGTCTGTGGTACCTTCCCAATGCCGGAGGGATCCGGGCGGGCACACAACCGCTCCGCTCATGAACAGTTCAGGTGTCCGACATCACCCGGCGAGTGCCGACATCGACAGCGAGCGTTCTACGATTTTCTGAAAGACGTTATCCTAGGGTCCAACCTTTCCGGGTCTCCCGGCTTGATTCGAATATCAGACCGCACCGATTTCGTCAGCGGTCGAACGCCAGGGGAACTCGCTCAGCTTCGTTTGGAGGAAGGTGGGCGTGAGCTCCGCGACTTGTTGCGCCGGCGCGCGCTGGCCGCCATCAGATAATACATTACTCCCCGGCTTCCTCCGATTGCCGAACTTCGTATCCTGACTTCGCCCAGCCCTCGCTGAGCGGTACGAGGAAGCGCAGAGTCAGCTTCCTGGACTTGAATCGCCAGCCCTCCGGCGTGCGCACGTAGCGGTCTTCGTAGTAGCCGGAGCCGATCATCGCCCTGCCGTCCATCGTCGCCCGAAGGTCCAGGTACACGGTGCCGGTAGCGCTGTCCCCCGCGAGTTCGACTATGTGGTTGTGCACGAACGGCTGCAGGTCTACGTTCGGGAACGTGCGGCCGTAGACCTTCACCATCGCCTCGCGCCCCAGGATCGGCGTCCCGCCCAGTCCCGCGTCCATCTCGCAGTCTTCCGTGAACAGCGCCGCGCATCCTTCAGGGTCCTTCTGCCAGACGCAGTGCGCATACCGCCGCGCGAGATCGCGGATGGCTTCGAGGTCGGAGAGTCGTTGCAGTTCGTCAGGCATCAGAGCAGCGGGGTGATCATCTCCACGGTCTCCTTTGAGGGAACCACCGGTACGAACTCGAATTCACCGAGGTCCTGGCACTTGAGAGCCCATTCCTGCAGGAGCCGGGCGTCCTCACACTCCATCAGCTGAAAACAGCGGTCGAAATTCGCCTCGACCCAGCTCCCGACGTACGCCAACCCATCGGGCAGGCTGCGGCCCTCGTCTCGGAGCCGTCGATAGACCGGCTTCGCATCTCGGTTCTTGAATCGCTCTATCACCATGAACAGCATTTAGCCTCCTTTGGGCCTATTGGGCGCTCACGGCCGGCAACTGCACCGTTAGCTTGACGTCCGTCGTCGGCCCGTCCTCTGTGCCTAGCGTGACGTCCGCATCCAGCAGCGTCCGCCCGTCCGCTGCGCGCACGGCTGCCACGGTCCCCTCGGCATACAGCGTCTTGCCGACGTAGTTGGGACCGCGCATCGCGACCTCCATGCGCCGCAAGAAGGCATCGTTCCCGAACCACTCGCAGGCTGCCCGCCCCGCGAACGCCTGCAGGAACATCGTATTGAAGAAGATCCCCTCCGCGCCGCTCTCCCTCGCGAACTGCTCGTCGTGATGTACCGGGTAGTAGTCACGCGTGCCTGCCACCGCCTGCACCGCCCGCCGCAGCGTCAGCGGCAGGGAGATGCGCGCGAGCCTGTCTCCGGCATTCCAGTTCACTTCGCGCTGGCCTCGCCGGGCGCGGGCCGGTAGATGAAGAGCGTAAACGTATGTGTCCCCACCACCTCGCCGGACTGGTTCCGAAAGGTGTCTTTCGTGCTCACGAAGTGCCCGCAGCCCAGCCGCGTCGTCTTCTCGTCGCTGATGGACGTGAGCTGGTGCGTGATCGTCAGCGTGTCGCCGTAGCGAAGCGGCACGTGATAGTCCTGCACAGAGTTGACGGCGACCGTGTTTGTGCAGCCGTCCAGTTCCAGCCGCGAGACCATGCTCGGCGGGCGTGCGGTCTCCGCCCAGACAGGCTGCATCCCCCACGTGAACAACATCGCCGGCGGCGCGAAGCGGCCCTGCAGCCACGTCCCGCCCGCGTACGTCTCGTCGAAGTAGACGGGGTTCGCATCCTCCACCATCTCGCACCAGAAGCGCGCCATCACCTCGTTGATGGCGTAGGGCGCGGTGCGCGGCTCGGTCTCGCGCTCGACAAGCGCTCGGTGTGCGTCGGTGATCGTGGGCATGCGTAAAGCCTACGGAGATATCGGATTGAAGTCCAGCGTTTCACCGTGCATAATCGTCTCCACACAAACAAGCGTTTGGCAGCATAATCATGGACTTTCAGTACCCAACGGAAGTGCTGGCCTGGCGAAGGGAGTTCGGGAAATACCTGGACTCCGTCGTCACGCCGGACCTTCGCAAAGAGATGGAGAGCACGGGCGGCGAGACGACCGGGCCGCTCACCAAGGCCTTCTGGCGCACGCTCGGCGAGGACGGCTACTTCGGGCTCGGCTGGCCCGTTGAGTACGGGGGCGGCGGTAGGTCGCTCTGGTACCTGCACTCCTTCAACTACGAGATGATGTACCGCCGCCTGCCCGTGCCTGTCGTCACCCTCAACACCGTCGGCCCCACGCTGATGCGCATCGGTAGCGAGGAGCAGAAGAAGGAGTACCTGCCGAAGATCCTGCGCGCCGAGGTCGAGTTCGCAATCGGCTACAGCGAGCCCGGCGCGGGGACCGATCTCGCCGCCCTCCAGACACGGGCCGTCCGCGATGGCGACAACTACGTGATCAACGGCCAGAAAGTCTTCACTTCCGGAGCGCACCACTCGGACTACGTCTGGCTGGCGGTGCGCACTGACCCGGATGCGCCGAAGCACCGGGGCATCTCGATCCTGATCTGCCCTCTCGATGCCGAGGGCGTGGAGATTCGCCCCTTCCGCACGATGGGTGGCTACCGCACGAACATCACCTTCTACGATAACGTCCGCGTGCCGTTGAACGCGCTCGTCGGCGAGGAAAACGCCGGCTGGCGCTACATCACGACGCAGCTTGACTTCGAGCGCATCGCCATCAGCCCGATACCCCACATCGAGCGCGTCTTCGACGCCCTCTGCGACCTGTTCCGTGCGGAGGGGCTCGCCGAAGACGAAGGCTGGACAGCCTCCAAGCTCGTGGAGATAGCGGCAGACCTCAACACCCTCAAGGTGATGGACCTGAAGATGGCAGCAATGGTCCACGACGGCGAAGTCCCCTACTACGAGGCGTCGCTGCTCAAAGTGCAGTCCAGCGAGATGCAGGTGCGGATGCTGAACGACGCGCTGCAGATGCTCGGCGCCTCCGGCCTGATCAAGCGAGGCAGTCCGGGTGAGCGGCTGAGCGGACAGATCGAGCGCGCGCTCAAGTCCTCGTTGGTGCTGATCTTCGGCGGCGGCAGCAACGACGTGCAGCGAGACATCATGGCCACGCACGGCCTCGGCCTCGCGAGATAGCCGGTGCGTTACGCCGACTCCGAGACCCAGAAGCTACTTCGCGATACGGCCCGCTCCTACCTGAGGGACAAGTTCCCGGTCGACCGTCTGTACGCTCTGGAGGACGGCGATGCGCAGCTTTCCGCCGCGGACCTCAAGGAGTTCGCTGATCTGGGCTGGCTCGGCCTGCTTGCACCCGAATCCGCCGGAGGTGGAGGACTATCGCTGCTCGAAACTGCAGTCGTCGCGGAAGAGATCGGTTACGCGGGAGTCCCGGCGCCGATCACAGTGAGCAACGTAGCGGCGGCCCTGTTGACCGGCGTGCCGGGTGCGGACGGCTACCTTCCTGACCTGGTTGCCGGCCGCAAGCTGTACACCGTGGCTGAGACAACTCGACGTCGCGGACGCGAGTCGAACACCGGGGCAACTGGCATTCCGTTGCCGGAGCTGATCGCCGAGAAGGTGAGCGGCCGGCTCGCGAGTGTTCCTTGCGGCGAGAACGCCGACTTCGTCATTGCTCCCGTCTCCGCCGACGGGACCGACGCCGTTGCCCTCGTCTCGCTCGAAGCCGCCCGTCGCGAGGTGGTTCACCACACGGACCGTCTGGGCTACGCAGATGTCAGTCTGGACGGAGCCAACATCGAACTGAAACTGGCTGTCGGAGACAAGGCCGCGGCTCTGCACGACCGCTGTGACGCGCTCCAGACGGCGCTCGGCCTGATGGAGCTCTCCGGCATGCTCCAGCGCGTGATGGAGATCACCGCGGAGTACATCTCCAACCGCGTGCAGTTCGGCCAGCCTATCGCGAAGTTCCAGGCCGCCCGTCACCATGCCGCGGATATCCTGATGCAGGCGCAGAGCACGCGTTGGGCCGCCTACCACGCTATCTGGCGGTACGAACAGGACGCCGACGCCTCGGAACTCTGGCTGGCCAAGCATTGGGCCATCCGCGCCTCGCAGAAGGTCTACGAATGGACTCATCTGCTGCACGGCGGCATCGGCGTGGGCATGGAATACCCGCTGCACCTCTACACGCAGGGTCTTACCGGCTTCGCGGCGCGCAACGGCTCGATTAACGAGATGGTGAACCGCACGCTCAGTACCCTCGGTCTTGGCGCGACTCGCGTCAGCGTCTGATGACGATCCGCAACCGCGCGGCGATCGTCGGCATCGGTCAGACGGAGTTCTCGAAGGACTCCGGTCGCAGCACGCTGCGCATGGCCCTGGAGGTGATCCTCGAGGCCCTCGCTGACGCCGGCCTGGAGCCAAAGGATATCGACGGCGTCGTTAAGATGCGTGCCAACGATGACCTCTTCGAAATCGACCTGCTGCGTTCGCTCAACATCCCGAACCTGCGCTTCTTCAGCGAGATCCCGCACGGAGGCGGCGCGGCCTGCGGCACGGTCGCCAGCGCCGTCGCTGCCGTAACGTCCGGCATGGCTGACGTGGTTGTCGTGTTCCGTTCGCTGAATGAGCGATCTGAGCGGCGCTTCGGGGAGTCGAGTGCGGGCGGCGGGCTCAGCAGCTGGATGCAGTACTACTTGCCGCAGGGGCTCGTCACACCCGCCCAATGGGTCGCGATGTTCGGCCAGCGCTACCTCCACGAGTTCGGCCACACCACGGAGGCGTTCGGCCTGGTGTCAGTTCTCACGCGCAAGCACGCGGCGACGAACCCGCACGCGATGATGTACCAGCGTCCCATCACCATGGAGGAACACCAGACCTCCCGCTGGATAGCGGAGCCGCTGCGCCTCCTTGATTGCACGCTCGACACAGACGGCGCCTGCGCCGCGATCGTCGTCTCGGCAGAAGGGGCGAAACGGCTGCGTGGGAAGCCCGTATATATAGCGGCGGCGGCGCAGGGGACGGGCAGCCGCACAGAGATGATGACCAGCTACCAGCGTAAGAGCCTCACCCGGTTGGAGGAGGCAGAGGCGACCGGTCGCGAGCTGTACCGCACCGCTGGGCTTGAGCCGAAGGACATTGACGTCGCGCTGATCTACGACCACTTCACGCCGCTTGTCCTGATGGCGCTCGAGGCCTATGGCTTCGCGGGGAGCGGCCAGGCGCCTTCGCTATTCCGCGACGGCCGGCTGGAGCTGGACGGTGACATGCCCCTCAACACACACGGAGGGCACCTGGGTGAGGGCTACCTCCACGGCTTCGGCCACATCGTGGAAGGTGTCCGACAGCTGCGAGGCACCGCCGTCAACCAGGCACGCAACCCCAGGATCGGCCTGGTGACAAGCGGTACGGCGGTGCCAACCAGCGGCGTGATCCTTTCGCGGGACGCCTACTGATGACGTACGTACCGCGCCCGTTCCCGCTCCCTGACCGCGACACCGCGCCCTTCTGGGACGCCGCTTCGCGGCGCGAGCTGGTGTTCCAGCATTGCGCCGCCTGCCGCACAGTGCGCTACCCCATCGGCCCCCTCTGTCCAGAGTGCCTCTCCTTCGACTTCGAGTGGATGCCTTCGTCCGGACGCGGCACGGTGTACAGCTTCACCGTTGTCCACCACCAGACCCATCCGGCGTTTCCGGCGCCTTACACGGTGCTGCTGGTGGAGATGGAGGAGGGGCCGCGCCTGGTTGCGCAACTTAGAGGCGCGGAGCGAGCCGGCATCGGCGACCGCGTACGCATCGAATGGGACGACACCGGAAGGCAACCGCTGCCGGTATTCGTCCCGGCGTAGGGGCGAGGCAGCCAACAAACGCGCGGAGATTATTGTGCTGTCTGCTCACCTCGACTCGACCGCTGAAGGACGCGTCCCGCGTGCCTCGCCCGAATGGTCCGCCTGGCGACTACTCTTCCGCTTCCCTGTCGCCCGCCTCTACCCTGTTGCGTCCAGCACCGCGATCAGCCGCTTTGGCGCAATCAGGCGATAGGCGTCTGTCGCCAGCTCCGTCACTACCGCCCAATCGACCGCGCGATCATTGAGGCGGATCCCGATCCACCCCTTGTGCCCCACGTACGGCGGCACGAAGAAGCGTGCCGGATCGGCATGTACCAGCAGGTCCTGCGTCTCCGGCGCCGCCTTGCACCAGACCGCGAAATGGCCGCTGCCGTGATGGTCGTTGTCGCACATCGCGAAGATCTTGTCGCGCACGCGGAATGTCGGCTCTCCCCAGGCCTCTTTCTCCGTGGCTTCAGGTAGGGCCAGGCATATTCGCCGTAGCTCGGGAAGCGCGTCGTCGGAAAGGTTCTTCGCCACTGCGCCTGTCCACCGCCTACCCGAACGGCATTACGTAGCCGTCGCGGATCGGCTCGCGCTTCTCGTAGAACGGCCCCATCGCGTTGCTGAGCGTTTCGGCCGTCCAGGCGCCATCCGTCTGGAAGTCCTCCGCGCGGCGAGGGCCGGTCAACACCGACACGGTGCCACCGTAGACCACAAACACCTGTCCCGAGATGCGCTCGGCCGCCGGAGAGGCGAGGAAGCCGACCAGCGGTGCGACGTTCTCCGGTGCGAACGTATCGAACCCCTGCTCCGGCTTCGCGAACATCGGGACTGTGGTCTCGGTCATGCGAGTGCGGGCGCGTGGGCAGATCGCGTTCGCCGTCACGCCGTAACGGCCACAGGCCTGCGCTGTCGACATCGTGAGCGCGGCGATCCCTGCCTTCGCCGCCGCATAGTTGGGCTGCCCCATCGAGCCGACCAGAAACGCCTCGGACGCGGTGTTGATGATGCGCCCGTAAGTGGGCCCGTCCGCCTCCTTGGCCCTGTCGCGCCAGTATGCCGTCGCCCAGCGAGACATGCAGAAGTGTCCCTTCAGGTGGACGCGGATCACAGCGTCCCACTCAGACTCTTCCATATTGAAGATCATCTTGTCGCGCAGGAAGCCCGCGTTGTTCACGAGGATGTCGAGCCCGCCAAACGTGCTGACAGCCTGATCGACGATACGCTTCGATCCGTTCCAGTCGGCGACGTCTTCGTAGTTGGCGGCGGCCCGCCCCCCGGCACCGCTGATCTCGTCCACGACGGCCTCCGCAGGGCGCTTGTCGTCGCCCGAGCCGTCATCGGCGACGCCGAGGTCGTTCACAACGACCTTCGCGCCGAGGCGGGCGAGCTCCATTGCCTCCACGCGACCGAGGCCCCGGCCCGCGCCGGTAACGATCGCGACCTTGCCTTCGAGGATTCCCGCCACGGCCCTAGATCCGCTCGATGATGGTACCCGTAGCGAGCGCGCCGCCGCAGCACATGGAGATCAACGCAACGCTCTTGTTCGTGCGCTCCATCTCATGCAACGCCGTCGTGATCAGTCGGCTGCCCGTCGCTCCGACAGGGTGGCCGAGCGCGATCGCGCCTCCGTTCACGTTCACCTTGTCCATGTCCGCATTGTGGACGCCCGCCCAGGAGAGCACCACAGCGGCGAACGCCTCGTTGACCTCGAATATGTCGATGTCCGACATCGACATTCCGGCTTTCTTCAATATCTTCTCCGTCGCATACACCGGGCCGTCGAGCAGGTAGTATGGGTCCGAACCGACGAGTACTTGCTGGATAATACGCGCGCGCGGCTTCAGACCCTGCTCCTTCGCCTTCTCTTCGGACATCCACAGGACCGCCGCGGCGCCGTCCGAGATCTGCGAGCTGCTGCCGGCTGTGTGGATTCCTCCCTCGATCACCGGCTTGAGGCTGGCCAGCCCTTCCAATGTCGTCTCGCGGATTCCCTGGTCGGCGTCGACGAGCCTGGTCTCGCCGCTGGGCTTCCCATCCTCGCCCAGCACAGGCGCCGTGATGGGCGCAACCTCGCGGGCGAACCGGCTCTCCTTCCATGCCTGTGCCGCTTTCTTCTGCGATCCCAGCCCCCAGGCGTCGATATCCTCTCTGCTGATGCCCCTGTTGCGGGCGATGCGCTCTGCCGCCTCGAATTGGTTGGCGGGCGTGTCCCACGGCCAGTCTGGCGTCTGCGGAATGCCCGGGCCGTTGTAAACGTTCGCGCCCAGGCTAACGCGCGTCATCGCCTCCACGCCGCAGGCGATCCCAACGTCGATCGCGCCCGCCGCGATCAGCCCGGCGATGAAGTGGTTCGCCTGCTGAGAGGAGCCGCACTGCGAATCTACCGTCGTGGCAGCGACCTCGAACGGCATGTTCGCACCCAGCCAGGCGTTGCGCGCGACGTTAGCCGCCTGCTCTCCCGCCTGAGTGACACAGCCGCCGACGATCTGCTCGACGTCCCTCGGCTCGATGCCGGCGCGCTTCACCACCTCCACCTGCGCGGCGCCCAGGATCTCTGCCGGGTGCATCCCGGCGAGCCAGCCGTTGCGCTTGCCGATGGGCGTGCGGACTGCTTCGACGATGACTGGTTGGGGCATTCGTTCTCCTCCTCCGTGAGGCCGTCTGGGGTTGGGTCTAGCAAGCCTAACAACCGCCGGATTGGTCGCGTCAAGGGTTGACAAACAAACGTTTGTTGGGCTATACACTAGCATCGAGAAGCGCCGTCCGCAAGTGCAAACTCGCGGCGTCAGCACCGAGCCTCGAAACCCCGGTCACCGAATGTTGATCGCATGACAGACGCCAGAACCGCAGACGCTGAAGTCCTTTCCGCGCCACACGTACTGGAGTTCCCTTACACACGGTCCACCGGCCCTGTAATCGGGCGCTTCCTCTCCGGCTTGCGCGACCGCCGGATCGAGGGCGTGCGCACGCCGAGCGGCAAAGTGCTGGTCCCGCCATTGGAGTACGACCCTGAGACCAGCGATGCCCTGGAAGAGTTCGTCGAAGTCGGTCAGTCCGGCGTGGTCACCAGCTGGGCGTGGGTCGGGCAGCCGCGCCAGACCGACCTGCTCGACCATCCGTTCGCCTGGGCGCTCGTGCGGCTGGACGGCGCGGACACCTCACTGCTTCACATGGTCGATGCCGGCCATGAGTCTCAAATGTCAACGGGCATGCGTGTGCGTGTTCGCTGGCGGGAGCAGACGAACGGCGAGATCCAGGACATCGCCTGCTTTGAGCCGGAGCCCGCACCGTGAGCGACCCGGTCCGGATCATCCGTACTCCCATCCGCCTCGAATACACCTACACCGTGGGCGGGGCCACCGCGCGCTTTCTGCGCAGCATGGCAGAGGGCCGAATCGTCGGCCAGCGCTGCCCCGAGTGTTCGAAGGTCTACGTTCCGCCCAGAGGCTCCTGCTCCATCTGCGCCGTCCCGACGGACGAAGAAGTTCAACTTTCCAATCGCGGCACCGTGACCACGTTCTGCATCGTCAATATCCCCTCGCAAAACCTGACGTTCCCCGTCCCGTACGTTTGCGCTGACATCCTGCTGGACGGAGCGGACATGCCGTTCATGCACATAGTTCAAGAGTGTCCGCCCGAGGACGTTCGGATGGGAATGCGCGTCGAGGCGGTCTGGGTGGGGGCTGATCAGCTACGGCCGAGCGTTGAGAGCATCAGGTACTTCAGACCCACTGACGAACCGGACATGTCACTGGACGGAGACTCGTAGTGCGGGAAGTCGCCGTCGTCGGCTTCGCCCAGTCACCGAGCGTCCGCCGGGACAACCTGCACAATGAGGTGGAGATGCTGATGCCCGTCATTCGCCGGGCTATTGAGCAGTCTGGCATACCGCGGGATGAGATAGGGTTCACGTGCTCCGGCAGCGCCGACTACCTGGCAGGCCAGCCGTTTGCGTTTGTGATGGCTTTGGACGCTGTGGGGGCGTGGCCGCCGATCCGGGAGTCCCACGTCGAGATGGATGGAGCCTGGGCACTGTACGAGGCCTGGGTGCGCCTCCAGCACGGAGACCTTGATTCAGCACTCGTCTACGGCTTCGGCAAATCGTCTCCCGGCGACCCCAGAGACGTTCTCGGCCTGCAGTTGGACCCATATTATCTGGCCCCGCTCCGGCTGGATACAGTGAGCCTCGCCGCCCTGCAGGCGAGGGCGTTCCTGGAGGCGACCGGGCTCACCGAGCGGGACCTTGCGGAGGTTGCGGTCCGAAATCGGCGCAGCGCGTACGGCAATCCGAACGCTCAATTGGCTTCCCATGGCGACGTTGACACGCTCCTGGCTGAGCCCTACCTCGTCTCCCCACTCCGCAAGCACGATTGCCCGCCGATCTCTGATGGCGCGGCCGCTGTTGTCCTAGCTGTCGGAGACCTTGCGCGCAGAGTCTGCGAGCGACCGGCCTGGATTCGCGGCATCGATCACCGCATCGATCCCCACTACCCCGGCATGCGCGACCTGACCAAGTCGCCTTCCGCCGCGCTCGCAGCGAAGAATGCCGGCGTGTCGGACGGCCCCGTGGACGTGGCCGAGCTGCACGCGCCCTTCACACACCAGGAGCTGATCATGCGCGATGCCATCGGGTTGAACGGCGGCACGGAGATTAACCCTTCCGGCGGCGCTCTGGCCGCCAACCCTATCATGGCGGCGGGCCTGATACGTATCGGCGAGGCGGCGCAACGCATCACAGACGGTAGCGCCCGGAGGGCCGTCGCCCACGCCACGTCCGGCCCACTGCTCCAGCAGAATCTCGTGTGCGTCCTGGAGGCCCGCTGATGGCGCAGCCCTGCGCCGTGATCGGCATCGGTCAGACCAAACACGCCGCCAAACGCGGCGATGTCTCGCTCCCCGGTCTGGTGCGCGAGGCCGCCTTGCGCGCGCTGGAGGACGCCGGCGTGACCTGGAGGGACATCGACGCACTGGTCGTTGGCAAGGCGCCGGACATGTTCGAAGGCATTATGATGCCGGAGCTCTTCCTTGCCGACGCCCTCGGCGCGGTCGGCAAGCCGATGATGCGCGTCCACACAGCCGGCAGCGTCGGCGGGTCCACCGCGATCGTCGCGGCGAGCCTCGTCCAGGGAGGCGTCCATGACACCGTCCTCACCGTCGCCTTCGAGAAGCAATCGGAGAGTAACGCGATGTGGGCGTTGACCATCCGCCTGCCCTTCCAGCCCGCCATCGTAGCGGGAGCGGGTGGCTACTTCGCGCCGGACATCAGGGCCTACATTAAACGCTCCGGCGCGCCGGCAGATATCGGCATGATGGTGGCGGTGAAGGACCGTAAGAACGCTGTCCGCAACCCGTACGCGCACCTGAACATGCCGGACATCAACATGGAAACGGTCTCCCAGTCCCCAATGCTCTGGGATCCGATCCGCTACCTTGAAGCGTGCCCTTCGTCAGACGGCGCCTGCGCCATGGTCTTGACGAACAAGTCGCGAGCCGCGCGCGCTCCCCGTCCGCCTGCCTGGATACGCGGGACGGCGATGCGCTCCGAGCCGATCATGTTCGCCGGTCGGAACAAGGTCAGTCCCCAGGCCGGACGGGATTGCGCCGCGGATGTGTACAGCCAGGCGGGC
This sequence comes from uncultured Dehalococcoidia bacterium, assembly GCA_964558415.1. Taxonomy (GTDB): domain Bacteria; phylum Chloroflexota; class Dehalococcoidia; order SM23-28-2; family RBG-16-64-32; genus CAZLDI01. The sequence goes on along the minus strand of CAZLDI010000016.1, from coordinate 52,674 downwards.
ATAACCAACCCGCTGAAGCAGATCGACGTCGCCGAAGTGTACGTGCCGTTCAGTTGGTACGAACCGATGTGGATGGAGAACCTGGGCTTCGCGGAGCTGAACGAAGGGTGGAAGATGACGCGGGACGGCGTAACCGCGTTCGATGGCGACCTGCCCGTCAACCCTTCCGGTGGCGTGCTCTCCTCAAACCCCATAGGCGCATCGGGCATGCTCCGCTTCGCGGAGGCGGCGCTTCAGGTGCGCGGCCAGGCGGGCGAGCACCAGGTGGACGGCGCGAGAACGGCGCTGGGACACGCCTATGGCGGCGGGTCGCAGTTCTTCAGCATGTGGATCGTTAGCAGTCAAGCGGCCTAGGGGGGAAGGAAACGTTGGAGTTCAACCTGGCAGACCTCTTCGAAAGCGTCGCAGACGCCATCCCGGATCGCGAGGCGCTTATCTGCGGTAAGCGTCGGCTTACCTTCGCGAAGTTGGACGAGCGTGCCACGCGCTTCGCTCACTACCTCGAATCAAGAGGCATCAAACCCGGCGAACACGTCGGACTGTACCTGTACAACTGCACGGAGTACATGGAGGCGTCGCTGGCCTGCCACAAGGTTCGCGCGATACCCATCAACATCAACTATCGCTACGTGGAGGAAGAGCTGCGCTATCTGTTCGACAACGCCGATCTCGTCGCGCTCGTCCACCACCGCGAGTTCGCCCCGCGCATCGCCGCGGTCGCCGGCGATATGCCTCGACTCAGGACGTTCGTCCTCGTGGAGGACGGCAGCGGTGAGAACGCACTAGGTTCGGCCGAGTATGAGTCAGCTCTCGCCGCAAGCTCGGCCGAACGGGACTTTGCGCCGCGCTCCGGCGACGACCTCTACATTCTGTACACGGGTGGCACAACGGGGATGCCCAAGGGCGTCATGTGGCGCCAGGAGGACCTCTTCTTCACCGCGCTCATGGGAGGTGATCCCTATGCCGGACCCCCGGACAACCCGGAAACGGTAGCCGAACGAGCGACGAAGCGCGGCCCATTGGTCATGCTGCCCGCCGCCCCTTTGATGCACGGCGCCGCGCAGTGGGCAACGTGGATCGGGCTGTTCCAGGGCGCCAAGATAGTCCTCGTCGCCAGCAAGAAATTCGACCCCCATCTCGTCTGGCGGCTCGTCGAGCAAGAGAAGGCAAATACCATCGCTCTCGTGGGCGATGCTATGGCGCGCCCGCTGGCTGAAGCTCTGGCGGAACCGGGCGTCTCGTACGACCTTTCATCGCTGCGCGTTATCGGCTCTGGTGGGGCGATGTTCACGGAGGCAGTGAAAGACCAGCTCCGCGAACGCGTGCCCGGCGTGATGGTAATGGACACCTTCGGCGGCTCCGAGGGTGGCCACGCGGGAACTTACGTCGGCCGCGGCGGGCCCGGCGCCGAGAGCGCTCCCCGTTTCCGCGCCGACGGCACCAGCACCGTGCTGGACGACAACCTGCGGCCGATCGAGCCCGGCACGGGCAGGGCCGGCTGGTTGGTCCGTCGCGGACGCATTCCCCTCGGCTACTACAAAGACGAAGAAAAGACTGCCAGGACCTTCGTCGAGGTTGACGGCGTGCGCTGGGTGATGGCCGGCGACATGGCCATCCTGGAGGCGGACGGGACTATCACTCTGCTGGGACGCGGTTCCGTCTGCATCAACAGCGGCGGCGAGAAGATCTTTCCGGAGGAGGTGGAGGCCGCGCTCAAGTCGCATCCGGCGGTCTTCGACGCGATCGTCGTCGGGGTCCCGGACGAGCGCTGGGGGGAGCGGATCGCGGCCGTAGTGCAGGCCCGCCCCGGTATGGTTGCAACGCTCGAGGAACTGGATGCGTATTGCCGGACGAAGGTGTCCGGCTACAAGGTGCCGCGCGAGCTGCACCTCGTTGAAGAGATGGTCCGCCAGCCCAGCGGCAAGCCTGACTACCGCTGGGCGAAGTCGCTGGCGAGCGCGCAGGGAGCCTGAGGGGCGTGACGATGGTTGCTGGGACCAAGGCGGTGCTCGTGGAGCGTGACGGCCATACCGTGACGCTCACGATGAACCGCCCCGACGTCAAGAACGCGATCAACCCGGAGATGCTCTGCCGCCTGGCCGACGCCTACGACATGATCGACGGCGACGACGACGTGCGAGTCGTGATACTAACCGGCCGCGGCGACGCGTTCTGCGCCGGAGCGGATTTGGACCAGCTCGTGATCCGATCGATTCGAGGTCTTCCGCCGGAGAACGAATTCGAGGATCGTTGCCGGAAGGACCCAGCGGTCATCTTCAAAGGACTGCTCCGCAACTACCAGCTCAAGAAACCGCTCATCGCCGCGATCGAGGGGCCATGCATCGCCGGCGGGACAGAAATCCTTCAATCCACCGACATACGCGTCGCCGGCGAGGGCGCCAGCTTCGGCATCTCGGAGGTGTGCTGGAGCCTCTTCCCGATGGGCGGTTCCACCGTGCGCCTCCGCCGCCAGATCCCCTACACCCGGGCGATGGAGATGCTGCTCACCGGTGATCATATGCCCGCGGAGGAGGCCCTGCGCATCGGCCTCATCGGCCGGGTCGTTGCGAGAGGACAGGCGCTCGCTGTCTCGCGCGAAGTCGCGGCGCGGATCGCCGCCAACGGCCCGCTCGCCGTGCAGGCGATCAAACGCTCTGTCCAGGAGACCGAAGGCTTGCCTGAGAAAGACGCGCTGGAGGTCGAGCTCCGCATCGGGCAGCCGGTATTCGCCAGCGAAGACGCGCGCGAGGGGCCAAAGGCCTTCAAGGAGAAGCGCGCGCCTGAGTTCAAAGGAAAGTAGCAGGACATGGACACGAATTTCGCACTCGCCGACGAGCACAACCTCGTGCGCACCTCCGTGCGTTCCATGCTCCAACGCTTCGACGGCAAACGTGAGGAGTTCCGAGACCTGGCCGTGAAGGAGAAGCGCTTCCCTCAGGAGCTGTGGGACGGCTTCGCCGAGGTCGGCCTGATGGGCTGTCTGGTGCCGGAGGAGTATGGCGGCAATGGCGCGGGCCTGCTCTGCCTGACGATCGGCTTCGAGGAGATATGCGCCCAGGGCTTCTCACCGGGATTGCTCCTCGTGACTGCCATGGACTCGGCCTGCATCCTCAAGAACGGGTCGGACGAGTTGAAGCAGCGCATCCTGCCGAAGGTCGCGGATGGGTCGCTGAAACTCTGCTTCGCGATTACGGAGCCGGATGCCGGGACGAACACGTTCCGGATCAGCACGTCGGCGCGGCGTAACGGGGATGTCTACCTGCTCAACGGTCAGAAGACCTTCATCTCCGGCGTAGACGTCGCCGACTATATGCTCGTCGTCGCCCGCACGACCTCGATCGACGAGCTGGAGGCGCAGGGCCGGCCGAAGTCGCAGGGCCTCTCTCTTTTCCTCGTGGACACGAAGTCGAAAGGGCTGGGGATGCAGCCCATTAAGATCGGCCTGAGCGAAGAGTTGACGCAATTCCACCTGTTTTTCGACGACGTCGAAGTGCCCGCGGACCAGCTCGTCGGTGAGGAGGACAACGGCACCTTCGCCATGTTCAACTCGCTCAATCCGGAACGCATCCTGGCGGCAGCGATCTGCGCCGGGATGTCCGAGGCCGCGCTGAAGAAAGCAGTCGACTACGCGAAACAGCGCAAGGTGTTCAAAGACACGCCAATCGGCGCCTACCAGTCGCTCGCCCACCCCCTGGCGGAGGTGAAGATCTGGCTTGAGGCCGTCAAGCTCATGACCTACCGTGCGGCCTGGGCGTTCGATAACAACCACAACCCGGCGGAAGTCGGGAACTACGCGAACATGGCGAAGTTCCTCGGCGCCGACCTGGCGATAAAGGCGGTAGACGCCGCGATTGAGGTTCACGGCGGCATGGGCTTCGTCGAGGAGACGGGCCTCATCACGCAGTGGACCGGCGCGCGCCTGTTCAAGACCGCGCCCGTGAGCCGCGAGATGATCCTGAACTACGTATCGGAGTGGACCCTCGGTCTGCCGAGGTCATACTGATGGAGCGCGCATGACGACCGAAGCCACGCTGGAACTCGACTCCCAGCGTTCGACGCGAGACTTTATCCTGGACGCCGGGGAACGGCTGTTCGCGCAACGTGGCTACGCCGGCGTCTCCGTGCGCGACATCGTGGCGGACACGAGCTTGAAAAACCAGGCCAGCCTTTATCATCATTTCGAAAACAAGCGCGCCCTCTACGAGGCGGTGCTGGAGCGCGGACTGGACCATCTCGTCGCGCTGATGCCGGCTTCCGGCAGGTGGCGAGACGTTGACGCGAACATTGACGCTTTGCTGGACTACCTGGCCGCGCACCCACACCTCGCGCGGCTGATCCAGCGGGCGGCGCTTGACGATAGCCGTCACCTGAAGACGGCGATGACTCGGCTCCTGCGCCCGCTGTACAGCCAGGGCCGCCGCGCCCTGGCGGAAGCCGAGCCGATCTGGGGTCGCGACGAGATGCCGCACCTGGCCGCCGGACTGTATAACGTGATCTTCGGCTACTTCGCCAACGCGGAGCTGCTGCGCCATGTCGTGGGCGAAGACCCGCTCAGCCCCGCAGCGGTGGACCGTCAGCGCCGCTTCCTCAAGGTGGCGGTCGCGTTGCTTCTGGGACTCGATCCCAAGATCGCCGGCCTGCCGGTGGAACAAGGAGGAAAGTAATGACACAAGCGAACTCCGCGGTCGAACCAGCGCTGGCAGACGTAGACCTGTACAGCCCGGACATCTACGTCCAGGGCGTTCCGCACCACTTCTTCAAGATCCTGCGCAGAGAAGCCCCGGTGTTCTGGCAGGAGGAGCCGGACGGTGGCGGCTACTGGGCGCTCACCAAGTACGACGACATCGTGACGGTGTCACTCGACCCTGCGACATACTCTTCGGGAGAGAAGGGCGCCTTGCTCATGGACCCGCCGCCCGATCACGTAGAGGTGAACCGCGGCATCCTCATCAACCAGGACGCCCCGATGCACACAACCTACAGACGGCTCGTCAGCCGCGGCTTCATCCCCAAGATGGTGCTCCAGATGGAAACGCACGTCCGGGAGGTCGCCAGTCAGATCATCGATCGCGTTGCGCCGAGGGGCGAGTGTGACTTCGTCCCGGAGATCGCGGCGGAGCTGCCCTTGCAGGCGATCGTGGAGATGATGGGCGTCCCGGTTGAGGACAGGCACAAAGTCTTCGACTGGAGCAACAAGATGATCGGCAACGAAGACCCGGAGTACGCGACGACGCCGGAAGTCCCTCGCATCGCGGCGATGGAGCTGTACATGTACGCCAGCCAGCTCGCCGTCGAGCGCAAGGCCAACCCGCGAGATGACATCATCAGCGTTCTGATGCAGGCGGACATCGACGGCGAAGCCCTCACGGATCCGCAGTTCAACGCCTTCTTCCTTCTCCTCGCCGTCGCAGGGAACGAGACCACACGCAACCTGATCTCCGGCGGCATGCTCGCCCTCTTCGAGAACCCGGATCAGCGGGCTCGACTGCAAGCCGACCCGTCGTTGCTGCCCACCGCGGTGGACGAAATGCTCCGCTGGGTTACACCGGTCATGCAGTTCCGGCGCACCGCAATGCGCGATACGGAGATCCGCGGTCAGAAGATCCGCAAGGGCGATAAGGTGGTGATGTACTACCCGTCCGGCAACCGCGACGAAGACATCTTCGCCGACGGGGATAGCTTCGACGTCGGCCGCTCCCCCAACGAGCACATCGCCTTCGGCCCCGGCGGGCCGCACTTCTGCCTCGGCGCAAACCTGGCGCGGCTCGAGATTCGTGTGATGTTCGAGACACTGCTGCGCCGGTTGCCTGATCTCGAGCTGGCCGGCGACGTCCAGCGTCTCCGCTCCAACTTCATCAACGGCATTAAGCACATGCCGGTGCGGTTCACGCCGGAGCGCAAGTAGGCATGGCCGGCAGGCTCGAAGGCAAAGCCGCGGTCATCACCGGGGCCGCCTCCGGCATCGGACGGGCGATCGCCTGCACGTTCGCCCGCGAAGGTGCCAGCGTATTCGTGCTCGACCGCGATGAGGCGGGCGCGGAGGAGACGGTTCGCCTGGTCCGCGAGGCGGGCGGCGAGGCGTCCTTCCAGCGTACCGACGTGTCCAGTGAGGACGACGTCAGCGCGGCGATCGGGGCCGCCGTCGACCAGATGGGCCGGCTTGACGTGCTTGTCAACGACGCCGGCATCGTCCACATGGCCGGAGCGATCGACACGAAGATCGAAGACTGGGACCGCATCCTCAACGTCAATCTGCGCGGCGTCTTTCTCTGCAGCAAACACACGATTCCCCACATGATCCGGCAGGGCGGCGGGGCGCTCGTGAACGTCGCCTCCATCGGCAGCCTGGTGGGGATCATGGCGCACGCGGCATACAACGCCTCCAAAGCAGGGATCGTCGGTCTCTCGCGCCAGATGGCCCTGGACTACGGCCCCAGCAACGTGCGCATCAACTGCGTCTGCCCTACCTCCACAGACACCCCGCTCATCCGCGGCGCCGGCGCGACGAGCCGCGCGATCCGCGCGATGGCCCAGATTCACCCACTGCGACGCGTGACGGAGCCGGAGGACATCGCCTACGCCGCGTTGTTTCTGGCGTCAGACGAGGCGCGCTGCATCACCGGAGTAGTTCTCCCCGTGGACGCCGGCTGGACCGTAGTCTAGTGTCTATCTTCTTCCCCCTTCCTTCTTCCTTCTTCCTGTCACCCACAAGGAGCTAATCATGCGAACGCGAATCTGCGACATGCTCGGGATAGAGTTCCCCATCTTCGCCTTCAGCCACTGCCGCGACGTGGTGGCCGCAGTCAGCCGGGCCGGCGGTATGGGCGTCCTCGGCGCGGTCGCCTTCACGCCGGAGCAGCTCGAGGTCGAGCTCAACTGGATTGATGCGCACGTCGACGGCAAGCCCTACGGCGTCGACGTCGTCATGCCGGCCTCGTACGTCGGCGCTGACCTCTCGGCGCTCGAGGCGATGATACCGGCAGAGCACCGCACTTTCGTCAGCGGCATTCTGGACAAGTACGCCGTCCCCGAGCTGCCGGAGGGCGAGCCGCAGCCGCGCGGTCTTCTCTCGTGGACCTACGAAGGCGCGCGCCCGCAGGTGGATATCGCCCTCGCCCACCCCATCAAACTGCTCGCCAATGCGTTAGGCACCCCACCTCCCGACGTCGTCGAGAAGGTTCATGCGAAGGGTGTGCACATCGCCGCCCTCGTCGGGCGGGCGGACCAGGCGCTCAAGCAGGTGGAAGGCGGTACCGACATCGTCATCGCCTCTGGTTACGAGGCCGGCGGGCACACCGGCGAGGTTGCCACGATGGTCCTTGTGCCCGAGGTCGTTCGTGCGGTCCACCCCGCGCCCGTCCTCGCCGCCGGCGGCATCGGCTCGGGCCGCCAGATGGCTGCCGCGATGGCCCTGGGCGCCGACGGCGTCTGGACAGGCTCGATCTGGCTGACCGTCCGTGAGTCCGACACCAACCCCGTGATCGTTGAGAAGCTCCTCACCGCGAGCTCTCGCGACACAGTGCGTTCGAAGTCGCTCAGCGGGAAACCGGCGCGCCTCCTGAAGACCGCATGGACCGAAGCCTGGGACGGCCCCGAATCGCCCGGCACCCTGCCGATGCCCCTACAGTACATGGTGAATGCCGGCGCCCAATCCCGCGTCCATCGCTTTGCCCACGTGGAGACCAGCCGCGCGAAGGAGCTGGCTGGCTCCCCCGTCGGTCAGATCGTCGGCAGCATGAACTCAGTCCGCGCCGTGCGCGACGTGATCTACGAAATGGTAACCGAGTACGTTGAGACGATCTCCGGGATGGCGGAAGGCCTGCCCACGTCAACTACCGGCTGATCCCACACATTTGGCGGACCCCTCCAGACGCCGCGGCCTTGGTCGCGCTATCTGCCGCTGATCTGACTCGCCGCCGCCCCTGTCCCACACGCCGTCTCCGTTGCCGCGAACGCCCAGTCCAGGAGCGACATCGCGTCGACGTACAGGTCCTGGCTCCCCAGCACGGAGACTACTATTCGCCGCCCTCCACGCTCGGCCGCTGCCACTATCGTCTGTCCCGCCTGGTCCGTGTACCCGATCTTGACCCCCAGCGACCCCGGGTACTGGCCCAGCAGCAAGTTCTTGTTTTCAATGCTCGGCCCCTGCCATGAAGGCTGGTAGACTTGCGTGCTCACGACCTCAGCCAGCGTCGGATTCGCCAGGAGCTGAGCCCCGAGCACTGCCATGTCGTAGGCGGAGGTATATAGGCCGGCGTCGTCCAGCCCGTGCGGGTTCGTGAACTGGCTGTCCAGCAAGCCCAGCGCGGTCGCTTTGTCGTTCATCATCTGTGTGAAGGCTGAGACTGTTCCCCCCACGTACTCCGCTATCGCGATGGCGGCGTCGTTGCCGGACGGCAGCATCATCCCGTAGATCAGATCGCGCATCGGCAACGTCTGGCCCGGCGTCAGACCCATCACGGTGGAGTCCGTCTCCTGTGATAGCAGGCCGCCGTCCACTGTCACCGTCACCAGATCAGACTCGTTCGTCCTATCGGCCGCGACGAGCGCGGTCGCGATCTTGGTGAGGCTGGCGGGTGGCAGGCGCAGGTGGTGGTTCTGACCTTGGAGCAGCGCTCCGCACGGCGCCTCAATGACGGCCGCGGCGACCGCCGTAATCAGCGGAGGATCGTCCCCGGCGGCGAAGTCGGCGTACGCGCCGGGGATGCGCCCTCCCCGCGAGGGGCTCGAGGTGTCTTCCTGGCCGTAGATCAGGGTAGGAGTCGCCCGTGGCGTGCTCTCTGTCTCGGCCACGCTGCCGTCAGATTCGCGCGCGTCGTCATCCGGCTCGCCCGCAGACGTTGCCGGTTCTTCCGGCCGGCCATCGCTGTCCCCCCACGCCTCCTGCAAAGCGACCACGAGGATAAGTGCGAATGCGATTGCACCGGCGATCGCCAGGAGCGCCCATGGGTTCGCCCGTCGCTCGGGATTTTCGCGGCGGGGGCTGTAGTTGTATCCGTATCTGCGTTTGGCCACGTTAATGAGATAAACGACGCCCGAGTGAATTCGGTTAAATCTTAAGCCTTCATTCACGACGCAGTTATGCTAGTCTGTGGCTACACTCACGAGGAGGACGCGCATGAAGTTCGGCATCACGATGTTCCCCACCGACTACGCCATCGATCCGGTGGCGCTCGGCAAAGCGTGCGAGGAGCGGGGCTTCGACTCCCTCTGGTTCCCGGAGCATACCCACATCCCGACGAGCCGCCGGACGCCATGGCCAGGCGGTGCGGAACTCCCACGCGAGTACTCGCACACGCACGATCCGTTCGTCGCATTGGGCGCCGTTGCCGCGACAACGAAGAACCTGCTGCTGGGCACCGGCATCTGTCTCGTCATTGAGCGCGACCCGATCACGCTCGCGAAGGAGGTCGCCAGCGTCGACCTGCTCTCCAACGGCCGCTTCCTCTTCGGGATCGGCGGCGGCTGGAACCTGGAGGAGATGGAGAACCACGGCACCGATCCGAAGAAGCGCTGGGGCATCCTGCGCGAGCGCATGCAGGCTATGAAAGAGATCTGGACGAAGGAGGACGCTGAGTTCCACGGGAAGTACGTGGACTTTGACCCCGTCTGGTCCTGGCCCAAGCCGGTCCAGAAGCCGCACCCGCCCGTCTACATCGGAGGGATGGGCAGCCACACACTCGATCGTGTGGTGCAGTACGGTGACGCCTGGATGCCCATCCCGCTGCCGGGCGGCCCGCCCCTGGAGGGGCGCATAAAGGAACTGCAGGAGATGGCAGCCGAAGCGGGACGCGGCTCCATTCCTGTCACCACCTTTGGCACGCAACCGCGGCCGGAGGTTGTGAGCCACTTCGAGGAGATCGGCGTTGAGCGTTGCGTCTTTTTCATCGCGCCCGTGATAGAGGACCACGCGCTGGTGCTCCTCGATCGCTATGCCGAGCTGAAGGAGAGCTACGCGAAGGCGGGCGCCTGAGGGCAGCAGGTCCGGTGCACTCGGTTGACGACCGGCGCGGCCGCGGCATAGGCTAAGCCTGCCGTTTGGCGGGCTGTCGGCTGACCGGGAGGTGCGCAAGTCAATGCCGACGAATCAAGAGGTGAGTGATGAGCGAATCTTCGCCACCAAGCCATCTCCCGACGAGCCCATAGTGGCAGCAGAGGCCGGGTTGCTGCCCTCCGGCGTCACGAACCTCTGCGTCGCGTGGGACTTTGACGGAATGTCCGAAAGCTTCACCTGGACAGTAGTCTGGCTGATCGACGGCAAGGCCGACCTCAGCAAGGGGCTGGCTGATCAGTCCTGGACAAAGGGTCCAGACGGAACGCACGCGACCTGCATAATCGACGACCGCGGCTTTTCGGACGGCGTCTACGAGGTAGCACTCTTCGTCGGCAAAAGCGAGAATCCGCTGATCGACGATGCGGTTGTCGTCGGCAGCGATCGCCAGACCGTCGAGTTCTCTCTGGTCAACTCCTCGAGTCTGGAAATCTGCGTGGTGAACCTGGCTCCTACTGTCGCTGGCTATTGGGGCCAAAACGAGTTGAGCTCAGGCGAGTCTCTCGAGCCCGGTGAAACGGGCGCCTTCCAGATCGCCAGCGGGAGCAACCAGTTGCGGGTGCAGAAATGTGATGGAAAGACCGTCTACCAGTCCGCATCCGAGGGAATCGATGTGACGGCAGACTACGAATTGACACTCACGGACTGACGGCTGCTGAGCGCCTATCTCCGGGGCAGGCTGACGGCGGGAGTGGATAACGCGAACTGGCTCGCCAAAATTGCAGGCCCCCAGCCGTCGGCTGATGGACCGGGCGTTCTAGCTGCCAACCCGTCCCCGCGGCCGGAGCAGGGCGCCCGCGGCAAGCAGGACAGGGAGCGCCGCCACCATCGCTATGGAGAACAACTGGGTCGTCTCCAGGCTCAGCCCCACGACGGCGCTAAGGCCCAGAGCGTCGCCGTCCGAGAACCAGCGGTAGAGCCAATCCACCCTCAGTTCGTTGTCGTTGAAGTAGTAGTACACCCAGTAGAGGTTCGCTAGATGTACCACCCCCAGACCGGCGTACACCACGAATATGAGCCGGCTCTGTGTCAGCACAGCCGCCGCGAGCAGCGGTAGGAACACAGGAAAGACGTATCTCTCGTGCATGCGGGTCACGAACAGATAGAACACGAACATCGACAACGCCGTTCCGAGTGCCAGCGCGCCCATGCCCTCACTCCGCCAGGTGGCGGCGATCGTCAGTCCGGCGCCCGCTGCAAACATCAAAAACCCCCAGTATCGGTTCGCCAGCCCGAAGTGTTGAGCGTCGTCGCCCCGGAACCCGGAGTCGAAGAAGCCGAACACGTTCCAGAAGTTGTAGGCCCAGTACGAGTTCGATTCGTCGACGTTGCTCATTTCGCGCAACTGTTCGATGAACTCCCAGGGTCTAAGCAGGAAGAACGGAAGTATCACCAGCAAGACCAACGCCGTGGAGGCGCCTGCGATCCGCAGCCATGTTCCGGGCGGGTGCCGCCTCATGATCCAGATCGCCAGGAAGGGCAGAGCCGCTATAACCAGCGGCTTCACGAGGAAGCCCACAGTGAACGCGAGCGCGCCTGCCAGCGGACGTCCCCGGCCGATGAAGTAGACAGAAAGCAGAATTAGAAAGGCTACCAGGCTGTCCACCTGACCCCAGACCGCCCCGATGAAAAGAGTTGCCGGAAAGAACAGGTAAGCTGCTGCAGCCGCCGCTCGGACGCAACTCCTCCGCCCTTCCAGCATCCGGTAAAGGAGATACCCCGAGGCGAGGTCGGTAGCGATGGGTGGCAACTTCAGCAGGTACTCGAACTCTCCCGCGCTGAAATGCAACACGCCGTGCAGCTCGCCGATCCCCCAGAGGACGTACAAGTACGCGGGCGTATAGTTGGCGACGTGCGCGGCATCGTAGAAATTCCAGGGGTGATCTGCACCCAGCTGCTCACTCCAGCTGCGAAAGAAGCCAATATCGATTTCGAAACCGGGCAAAGCCGCCAGCAGCAGCCGCAGGACAAGCGCAGACACCAGCACCGGGATCAGCGGGGAGATAGATAGCCGGGAATACAGCCTCGACGGGTCCCTGACGACCTCCTCAGAGCGGCGATCGGGGCCTCCGGCGCTTGCCTTCGTCGTGTCTTTCTCCACCAGGCAAGCATAGTGAGGGCCGTTTACGGCGGCAACTTGAACCCAGAGGGCCGAGACTGCACTGGACGCGTCTCTACCAGCCGTCATATCCTTCGTCATGTATGGTCGCCCACCAATCGATGCGCCGGCAGATCGCGGTCAGACAATCCGCGCTCGTCGCTCTGCTCTGCTCTGCGCTGCTCGTCTCTTTCGGCTGTGGTGATGGGGGAGGTGACGATAACCCGTTTGGCATCAAGTCAGAGCTTGTCACACCCACTTCCGGTCAGGTTGACGCTATGGCGTTCGCGCCGGACGGCCGTCTCTTCTACGCGGAGCACTGGACCGGCAACATCCGGATCCTGACGCCGGATGGCAACCTACTCACCCAGCCGTTCGCCCACGTAGAGTCGGGGGGCATCAACCAGCTCGGATTCAGCGGCCTGGCGATCGACCCGGAGTTCGAGAGCAATCATTACGTTTACGCTTATTTCTTCCATCTGACGGCCCCAGGGTCGCTCACCGGATCGCCGATGGTCGTTCGCTTCACGGACTCCGCGAACGTGGGCGAAGATGAGACCGTGATAGTGGACAAGCTCCCGGAAAAGGGCTCGGAGCATCCGTTCAGCGTCAATGGGGCGCTGCATTTCGGACCCGACGGCTTCCTCTACCTGACTTTGGGTGACTACGATGTCCCAGACGACCGGGGTCCTCTCGGGCTGGAGCTCCCTCAAGACCTGGGCACGCCAATCGGCAAGGTCCTTCGCGTCAACAAGGAAGATGGCTCAGCCGCCCCTGGAAATCCGTTCCTCGGACAGACCGGTGTGGACGAACGCATCTACGCCTACGGTTTCCGGCAGCCTTTCGACTTCACCTTCCACCCGCAGTCCAGACGGATGTACGGCGGCGACAACAATGCAGGCGTCACCTGCGAAGAGCTCAACATCGTCAAGTCGGGGGGCAACCACGGCTGGCCTCAGGGCCAATTCCCGTACGTCGATTGCGACTTGCGAGAGCAGGTGCCGGCGATCCACTACTTTTCATTCGACGGACGGGCTGCCGATTCGTTCGAGTCCGCGGTTGCCGTTACAGGAATGGAGTTCATCTCCGGAAGCGCCTACCCAACGCTCGGAGATTCCCTGCTCGTCTGCGAATCGCGCACTCAGTTGATGCGCCGCCTCGTGCTGTCGGGTCCGGGCTTCGATCAGGTGACCGGCGGCGATGTTCTCGCCAACGACTGCTGGTGGGACATCGCGGTAAGCCCCGACGGCATCGCCTACTACAGCAATCTGATGGAGATCAGGCGACTCATCCCGCCTGAGACCGCGTCCGCCCCTACGCCCTAACGGCGTTCACATCGTCGCTACGGGCGGCCCGGTTGTCGCCACGCGGGGTTCAGCAGGTACACTAACCCGCAGGATGGCCTTCGCGGAGCGCTTGTCCCGGATCGACTGGCGGCAACTGCGCAGCCGATTTCACCTGAACGAAGAATCCCGACGTTTCCTGCGTCGCTCTTTGTTCGTCGCCCTGGGTTTCCGCATCGGGCTCATCCTCGCGGCGTACGTCACGGGCTATCTCATTATCGGGCGCGAGCACGCATCCATCCCGGACATCCTTTATGAAACTTTCAACCGCTGGGACGCCTCGCACTACCTTCGCATAGCGGAAGTGGGCTATCGCGACGAAGAGGGTGACCGGCTCTTCATCGTCTTCTTCCCCCTCTACCCGTTACTGATCGCGATCGTCAACGTTGTTCTGCACAGCTACTTCCTCTCCGGCCTTCTCGTGTCCGCCCTGGCGGCAGCCGCTGCGGGTTATCTGATCCAGACGTTGATCGCCATCGACGGCGGGGACGACGCGGAAGCTGACCGCGGCCTCTGGTACATGACCTTCTTTCCTACAGCTTTCTTCATGGCCCTTCCCTACACTGAGTCCCTCTTTCTGGCAACCTCACTGGCCTCCTTCGTAGCGGCTCGACGTCGCCGTTGGGCCTGGTCCGGCGTGTTCGGCATGCTGGCCGTTTTGACGCGAATGCAGGGTGTTATGCTGGGGCCCGCTCTCGCTGTCGAAGCCTTGCTCGCTCACAGGTGGACGGCGCCGCTGCGCGCCTTCTGGCTCGCCCTCCTCCCGCTCGGCTTCCTCGCGTATCTCGGCCTCAACTGGCACGTCCTGGGAGACCCTTTCGAGTTCCTCGAGATCCAGAGAGACCACTGGTATCACACATCTGTCTGGCCCTGGCAGTCGCTGGAGGACATCCGTCAGGCGATCGCCACCTCCGGACCCGGGCCCACCCGCACGTCCACTCACGAGCTGATTCTCGGCGCGATCATCCTCACTGCGGCACTGCTGGTGATCGGAGTGCGCTGGCTGCGTCCGTCATATCAGGTATACGGTTGGCTGTCGCTGCTTCTGATGCTATCGACCACCTTTCCCATCAGCCTGCCACGCTACATTTTCGGCATCTTCCCACTCTTCCTCGTCCTCGCTCGCCTCGGCCGCTCCCCCGGCGTGCACCAGGTCCTCCTCCCAACGTCCATCGTCTTTATGGGCGCCCTGTTCGTGATCTACGCTACGCGCTGGGGATTCTGAATCGGCCCCTAAGATTCGATGAACGCAGCGAGGGAAGATGTATGACGATCGATCACCTCGTCTACGCCGCACCGGACCTCAGCAGAGCCATGGATGCGATCGAGACGCTCACCGGCGTCCGGCCTGTGGCGGGCGGCAAGCACACCGGTCGAGGCACACACAACGCCTTGCTGTCGTTGGGGCCCGGCGCGTACCTGGAGATCATCGCGCCCGACCCCCAGCAGCTGGACCCGGAACAGCCGCGCGCCTTCGGCCTCGATGCGCTCTCGGCTCCGCGCCTCGTTACGTGGGCGGCGAAAGCGCCGGATATCGAGCGCCTCGTTGACGCGCTGCGGGCCGCCGGTTACAACGCTGGCCCGGTAGTCCAGGGACACCGTGACCTGCCCGCGGGAGCACGGCTCGAGTGGAAGCTCGCACTGAATCCGGACCGTCCCGGCGACGGCCTGGTCCCGTTCCTAATCGAATGGCTTCCCGGCGCGCCGCACCCCTCGGAGACGGCGCCGCTCGGCTGCACCCTCGTAAGCCTTCAGGGACGCCACCCGGACCTCGAATCTGTCGCGACGGCGCTCGTCGCTCTCGGAATAGATCTACAGATGGAATGGGCGGATTCGCCGGCGCTGATCGGCACTCTGGAGACGCCCGCGGGGCGAGTGCAGCTTTCGTGAGAAGGCGCTGAGGAAGCGCTGGCCCCTACGCACCGGTCGTCAGGCGCGCGCGGGCGAGCACTGCCTCGAAGATGCGTACGGTGGCCGCGTCCACGAGGACGCCGGCGGCGCTGCCCGCGCCGGCCCCTCCCGTCTGCGCCGCTTCGTAGGCCTCAACCATACGCTGCGCCAGGGCGATCTCCTTCTCCGTGGGAGCGAAAACCTCATTCGCGATCGGCACCTGGTCCGGGTGAATCGCCCACTTGCCCACGCAGCCCAGCGTACTCCCCTGCGTCGCCTCGCGCCGATAGCCGTCTGCGTCACGGTAGTCGGCGAACGGACCGTCGATCGCATCGAGTCCGTTGGCACGCGCGGCGACGATCATCCGCACGCGGGCGTAGTGCCAGATGTCGCCCGGATAGCGAAGCGCCGGGTCGCTGACGTGTCCCATGCGCACCCCCTGGCTGGCTGAGAGGTCGCCGACACCGAGGATGAGCGCCTCCAGCCGCGGCGAGCAGGCCGCAATCTCGTCCACACGGGCGAGCGCCTCCACCTCCTCAATGAGTAGCTCCAGTCCGATGCGCCGCCCCAGCCCGGCCTTCACTTCAAGCTGGTCGAGCAGCGTCTCGACGAACCAAACATCGCGCGGCGCCTTCACCTTCGGGACGATGATCACGTCCAGGTTCTGCCCGGCCCGCTCTACCACCTGCATGATGTCGTCAAGCACCCAAACGGTGTTCACGTTGTTGATCCGCACCGCGCGCACCTTCCGGCCCCAGTCGAGGTGGTTGAGCGCTTCGATCACCTTCTCGCGCGCAGCCTCCTTTTGCGCCGGCGCAACCGCGTCCTCGAGATCGAGGAAGACGAGATCGGCGGCGCTGGATGCCGACTTCTCGATCATACGGTCGTTGGAGCCGGGGACAGCCAGTTCCGACCTTCGCAGCCTGGTCGTCACTTCGCCGCCTCCATGTCCGCCGGCGACATTCCGATCTCCGCCAGGATCTCCTCGCTGTGCTCCCCGAGGGTCGGCGCGCGGTGATAAATGCGAGACGGCGTGCGCGTCAGCTTGATCGGCTGCCCGGCCAACTTCACCGGGCGCGCGCCGGCCTGCTCGATCTCCGGCAGCATATCGCGCGCCGCCACGTGGGGGTCGGCGAAGATGTCCTCCATCGTGTTCACGGGTCCCGCCGCAACGAGATCGGACAGCGCGTCGACGATCTCCTGGCGCGTGCGCAGGGCGGTCCATTCGCCCATGATCGCGCGGATCTCTGCGGCGTGCGCCTGTCGCCCCTCGTTGCGCGCATAGCGCTCATCCTGGCCCAGCTCAGGGTGGCCAATGATCGCGCAGAGGATGCGCCAGTGCTTGTCCGTGGGCGCGGCGATAGCGATCTGACCATCCTTCGCATCGAAGACGTCGAAGGGGCACAGGAACGGGTGAGCGTTGCCCAGCGGGCCGGGGTTCTCGCCGCCGTAGGAGTAGAGGTAGACGTAGTGCTCGCAGAGGCTGAGGACGGCGTCATACATCGCCACATCCAGGAACTGGCCCTGACCGCTCTGCCGCGCGTGGAGGACCGCCGAGAGGATCCCCACTGCCGCCAGACTTCCGGGCATGATGTCGCCCACGCTGGGCCCGCAGCGCAGGCCGCCGATCTCCGGCGTGCCTGTCACCCCAACGAGCCCGCCCATCGCCTGCGCCACCACATCGTACGCCGGCCGCTCTGCGTATGGGCTCTCACCCGTCCGCGGGTCTCCGAAGCCTCGGATCGCGGCGTAGACCAGCCGGGCGTTTCGCTCGGCGAGCGTCTCATAAGACAGGCCCAGCCTGTCCATTACGCCCACAGCGAAGTTTTCGACGAGGACATCGGACTTGTCGGCCAGGCGGAGCGCCGCCTCCTTGCCCGCGGCCGACTTCAGGTCCAGTGTAAGGCTGCGCTTGTTGCGGTTGAGGCTGGCGTAATACCCACCGAAGGCGTGTTCCGTGTCATCTTCCGTGAAGGGCCCTGAGAAGCGTGTCATCTCGCCCCGCGTCGGTTCAACCTTGATCACGTCCGCCCCCAGGTCCGCCAGCAGCATCGTGCAGTATGGCCCGGCCAGGGCCTGCGTGAGATCCAGCACGCGGACCCCCGCCAGCGGCCCCACTCGCGGTGCGTTGACCCCGCTCACGTCTTCTCCCAGTGGCTCCGGCGCTTCAGCAGCACGGTTCTTTCGCCCTCGAACACTACCTTCCCTTCCTGGTTGACCCCCCAATGTTTGAAGCGCACGGTACCCGCGTCTTCGCGCTCCCCGTCCGCCTTCGACAGCACCTCGCTGTACGCGTAGAGCGTGTCGCCGTGGAAAACGGGAGCCGTGAACCGCAGCTTGTCGAGCGCGAGCTCCGCCAGCGCGTTTTCGGCCACGTCCTGCGTGGCAAGCCCCATCACGATCGAGCCGGTGACCAGCCCAAACACGAGTCGCCGTCCGAACGGCCCGCCCTGCATCGCGTGTTCGTTGAAGTGGGCCTGAGCGGTGTTCATCACCAGCTTCGTCAGCAGTTGGTTCTCGACCTCGCCCACGGTTGTGCCCCGGGCGTGGCGGAATCGGTCGCCGGGGTTGAAGTCCTCGAAGTAGTTCTCGCTCCCGGTGAGGGCGTCACTTGTGGGTCGGCTCATCGCCCCCGTCCAATCAGGCGGTCCGATATGATCTTGCGCTGAATCTCCGACGTCCCCTCGAAGATCGTCGTCAGGCGGGCGTCGCGCCAGTAGCGTTCGACGGCGCGCTCGGTCGTGTAGCCGTTGCCGCCGTGTACCTGAATACCTTCGCTGGTGACGCGCTCGGCCATCTCCGTAGCGAAGAGCTTCGCCTGCGCGGCTTCTATCTCGATCGGATCTCCGGCGTCGCAGCGGTGGGCCGCATCGTACATCAGCGCGCGGGCGGCGGCCAACTGTGTCGCCATGTCGGCCAGCTTGAAGCGGATCGCCTGGAACATCGCGATCGCCTGCCCGAACTGCACGCGCTCCTGGGCGTAGGCGAGCGAGTCCTCCAGTGCGCCCCGGGCGAGGCCGATCGCCCTCGCAGCGGTGTGGATGCGCGCGACGTTCAGGCCGTGCATCGTCGCGTTGAAGGCACGGCCCTGGCCGCCTTGCGGCCCACCCTGATACATGCGCGCGCCCAGCAGGTTGTCAGCCGGCACGCGCAGACCGTCGAAGACCAGGTGGAACGTGGTTATTCCGTGGTAGCCGATCTTATCGATCGGCGATCCGGTCAGGCCCTTCGGGAAGATGCCGCGCTCCTTCTCTATCAGCAGGCTTTCGAGCCCGCGCGACCGCTGGCCGGAATCGGAAGCGTCCTGCGTGCGCGCGAGCAGCATGATGAAGTCCGCGTTCAGCGCGTTCCCGCACCAGCGCTTCTCCCCGCTGATGACGTACTCATCACCTTCACGTACGGCGCGGCACTGGACGTTCGCGAGGTCCGAGCCCGCGCCCGGCTCCGATAGAGCGGCTGCGCCGATCCAGTCACCGCGCGCGCTGCGACGCAGCAGCCCCGCTCGGCGCTCCGGGTCCTGCACGTTTGTGCCCATGCCATTGCCCCTGGCGATGATGCTGGCGACGCTCATCCAGCTCCGTGCCAGCTCCTCCGTGATCAGCGCGTACTCGAACACACCGTGCCCCATCCCCCCCCACTCGCCGGAGATCATGATGCCGAAGTAGCCCATCTCGCCGATCCGGACGAGGAATCCGTCCGGTATGTCGGCCTTCTTCGGATCGAGCTCATTGGCGAGGGGCAGCACTTCCTCCATCGAGAAGCGGCGCGCGGCGTCCTGAATTGCCAGACGTTCCTCACTGAGGTATGGGTTCGCAGTGCTCACGCTGACCCTGGCCTCTTGGCGGCGAGGTTAGAGCGCTTGTAGTCAATCACAAGCTCCCCGCGCTGATTGAAGCCCTCCGTATGCCAGGTCACGATGCCGAAGGACGGTCGCGAGTCGGAGTCACGGGCCGAAACGACGCTGCTGCGCGCGGTGAGAGTGTCGCCCGGATACACCGGCTGGTGGAACGTCAGCTCATCGATCCCCAGGAACGGCCCCCCTGCCTCACTGAGGTCCTCCACGCTAAGCCCGACGACGGTGCAAAGCACCAGAAAGGGGTTTACGACCGCACTTGGATGACCGTGAGCCTTCGCGTACTCGGCGTTGTAGTACAGCGGATTGTAGGTGAGCGTGGTGGTCGTGAAGAGCGAATTGTCTCCCTCGTTCAGGGTGCGGCCCCAGTGGTGTTCGAACGTCTTTCCCGGGAAGAAGTCCTCGAAAGTGTGGCCTTTGGGCAGCAACCGGTGGCTGGCGGGGTCAAAGTCCGGCATCAGAGCCACAGATTAGCACAGAGGACATACGGATTTCATTCGTCAAGCACGTCGCGGAGAGTCACTGTCACCCCGACCGCAGCGGAGGGGCCCGTCCATGCACCCGCCAGGCCCCGGAGAACGCCCCGGACCCGGACCATCTCCCGCCCGGGCGATCACCGACTTCGGCGGGGCCCGCCGCCCGGCCCAAACTGCGGGTTTCAACCCGCAGACTCCTAGCCTAGTGCGCCCCCCTCACGTGCTCTCGGAGCACGTCCGCGCCGAAGTCGTTGGCCGGGTCGCGCCACACAGCGTGAACGTGGTTTGCCTCGTCCTGCACGTTGTCGTACTCCACTAGGAACGAGGTCCCTTGTAGCCGGTAATAGTGTGGGCCCTGACGTTCGACTTCGCCCGCCCAGGCGAAATGCACCGCATCACCGCCCGCCCGTTGGATCTTCGCCTTCTCGATGTCTGCCAGCGGGCCCGGTAGCCGCTCGACGTAAACATCGATCAGCTGGGACAGCAGCGCGCGCTGAGGCGTACTCATCGCCGTCGCCGCCAGCCCGCGTGGCCGCGCTCGCTCGAAGCGCAGCGCCTCGCGATGCTGAGCGTTCATCGTGGCGAACTGCTGCTGGATAACCGCCAGGCCACCCGCCCCGCCCGGCGTTTGCTCGTCCGGCACACGCGGCAGGTTCATCAGCACGAAATCCGGTGGCGCAACTTCGCAGATCACCGCCGCGCTCCGCTGCTCACGGTCCAGCGACGCCATCAGCGTCCACGCGGCGTCCTCCTCCTCTCCACAGGGTCTGATGACACGCGTATCGCCGTGGCGCACCTCGGCAGGGTTCGCGCCCAGGAACAGCGGCGTCGGGGAAACGAGCTCCCCGCCAGCGAATGTGTAGTTGAGGCAGACGTGGTGGCCTTCCAGGCGCCATCCCCAGCGGTCTGCCCCCGGCTCGCCGAAGACGCTGATGAAGTAGCGGCCGGGGTCTCGCGCCACATCGAGCCGGCGTTCCTCCAGCAGGTTCAGCAGGCTCTCCAGCGCCATGATTGCTGTGGCTTTGGCGTAGGCGTGGACGCTGAGGCCGCCTGCGATCAACGCGTGCGCCAGCTTCTGCTGCTTAGGGTCCATCGCCAGCAACGGGAGGCCTGCGTGGTTACGCGGGAAGTACGCCCAGCTGGTTCGCTCTTCGACAACATCGAAGAGGAACGAGGCTTTCGCGCGTTGGTCCGGTGTGAGGCCGTCCAGCAATGCGGCGGCGGCCTCGGTCATGCGGGCGCTCGTGTCCATCACTGGAACCAAAGACTAGCACAGGGCGCGCGGCTCGGGCGGCGCCCGGCACGAATTCCCGTTGGGACGTGGACCGCTAAGACGTGGCGGCGGCCTTCGCCCAGCTCTCGGTGAGTCGCGATGACAGAGACCTACCCTGTACGCGTCCCGCCTCCACTGTCTGCGCCCGGCGCGTGGCATCCATCCGATTGATGCCGATCGCGTCCAGCGAACCGGCGTCCGGGAAGGCGAGTTCCACCCGACTACCTGCCGCCCTCAGCGCCTCGGCTTCGCTGCGGGCCTGGCTGCCGAGGACGGGGTCGATGCCGTCAGCGCGCGCCCCGATGGGCGCGACGATCAGAACCGCCTCGTACCCGCTCGCGAGATCCGCGTTGGTACCGGAGCGGACCCCGCCGTCCGTGTAGCGGCGGCCGTTGATGGTGACCGGCGGGAATAGCGCGGGCACGGAGCAACTAGAAGCCACCGCACGATGCAGCGGCACGCCAGAGTCCCTGTCCCACGGCTGGAAATCGCCGCTGCCGGCGTCCACTGCCGTCAGCACCAAGCGCCGTTCGGACCAGTCGAAGTCGACGAGTTCACGGAAGTGGCTCACCCAGTGCTCTTCGGGGGCGGTCTTCGCTCCTAGCGCCATCTGGCCGATCTCGGCGCGCACCTGCGGCGTTACTTCGGTGATGCCCGCCCAGCGCGCGAACGTCGAAATCGTCGTCGCCAGCTCAGCCTGCGCCATCAGTGCGTTCACCCGTCCGTCGTCCGGCGCGACCTGCTGTTCCACCAGCTCGGAGTGAGGCCTTCCCGACCCCACGTGCGCGCCGACCAGGGATCCGGCCGATGTCCCGACTATCAGGTCGGCGCCGGTGATTTCGATCCCCTCCTCCAGTAACCCCGCCAGCACCCCGGTCTCCCAGGCTACCCCCAGCGCCCCGCCGCCGCCCAGTACAAGAGCCGTCTTTCCCATCCTTGTTCCTCCTCAGGCGTTATGACCAACAGGTTAGCATAGATTAGACGGCGCGGGCGCTCGGTTTATAATCGACACGACCGGCGCGCGTCATAGTGGGAGGGCAATACCGTGTCCCATCCAAACGAACAGTTGCTTCGAGATTGGTTCGCCGCTCAGGCCCGAGCCGACGCGGACGCGATGCGCTCGCTCATGAGCGACGATGTGGTCTGGCACGTCCCCGGCCGCAACCTGTTGTCGCGAGACTACACCGGGCCGGCGGAAGTTGCCGCGTTCTTCGGCCGCGTCCGGGAGCTGGCAGGCGGAACGGCGCGGCCTCAAGTCCTGGAGGTGATGGCGGGCGACCAGTACGCGACGGCGATCGTCCGGATGTACGCCGAACGGGAGGGCAAGAAGCTGGATGGCTCGCTACAAGCTTGGACGTGCCGGATCAGCGGCGGGAAGATAGCCGAGTCCTGGTTTCTAGTCGACGACCGCTACGCCGTCGACGCCTTCTGGTCTTGATCGACTAACCTGCGCCAACCCACTCCGCGATCCCCCTCCGCATCTCTTCCTTCAAGGCATCCGGCGCGAACGAACTCTCAACCGAATTGAGAGCCAGCCGGCCGTAGCCTGGGCGGTCCAGCCCCAGCAGCCGCCCCGCGGCCTCGTACTCGTCCACCATATCGTACCCGAAGTAACCCGGGTCGTCCGTGTTCACGGATACCACGACCCCCGCCTCCCACAACTGGCGGATCGGGTGCTCCTCCAGCGAGCGCACGACTCCCAATCGAACATTAGAATGCAGGCACACGGCCAACGGGACTCGGCGCGCCGCGAGCTCCGCCACCAGCCCCGCGTCCTCGACGGCCCGCACGCCGTGCATGATCCGCTCTGCCTTCAGCGCTCCGAGCGCGCCGCGCACGGAGTCCGGTCCGGCGTCCTCTCCAGCGTGTGGCATCGATCGCAGCCCGCGCCTGCGGGCCTCGTCGAACAGCGGCGCGAACGGCTCCGGCGGGTATCCCTTCTCTGACCCGCCCAGCCCAATTCCGACAACTCTCGGCACGCCTCTAGCACCCTCCATCAGCGCCCAGCCTACCTCCATGGGAAACGTCCGTGGTATGTCCACGATGAACTGCAGAACCACCTCAGATTGCTTCGCTGCGGCCTCCACCGCTTCCTCCAGGCATGGGAACGGCCTCGCGGACGTTGTCACGTGCACCTCAGCGTAACGAACGCCGGAGCGCGCGACGTCCTCGCAGTACTCGCGGACCATGCGCGCGTAATCGCCCGGCCGCGTCATCGTGGCCCAGATGCGGCCATACACGTCGACGAAGCTGTTCAGATCCGTGAACTCGCGTGGGATGCTCACCACTGTTCGGGTCGCGAACTCCTCCCGGGTCGCCGGCCGCACCGTCCCCTCCAGGTGGACGTGCAGTTCGGCCTTGGGGAGCTCAGCCAGGTCGTCCGGGATCAAGGCACTATCTTCCCGACCAGTTCTTTGAGGCAGGCTCGTGTTCGCGCCAGCGATGTCCGCGCGTCGTCCCCGACAGGAAACTCACCGGCGAGGAAGTCCGTGGCGCCCGCAGCGGCGAGACCCCGAAGCTGCGTCTCGACCTCCGCCTCGTTCCCGACGATGGCGACATCCGCTGGACCGCCTGCCCCCTCCTTCGCCAGCACCCGCTGGTAGTTCGGCAGCGTGCCGTACACCGCGAACGAACGCGCCGCCTTCTCCCGCGCCCCGGCGACGTCATCGGTGACCGCCACCGGCAGGCCCACCACGATGCGCGGCCTCTGACGCCCTGCGCCCTCCGCGGCGCGCATGATCCGCGGCGCAATGTGCGACTCGATCGTCCGCGGGCCCGCCATCCAGGTGATCGTGCCGTCCGCCATCTCCCCTGCCAGCCGTAGCATGACCGGCGCCAGGGCGGAGATCAGCACCGGCAGTGGCTTGGGCGTCGGGACGGACACCGAGGCGCTGACTCGGAATACCTCCCCGCTGAAGCTGACGCGCCCCTCTCGGACCAGCGGCAGGAGCACCGAAAGGTATTCCCGCATGTGTACCGCCGGTTTCTCGTAAGACATACCCCACATCCCCTCCACCACCGGCGCGTGCGAGGGGCCGATCCCCAGATTGAAACGCCCGCCCGAGGCCGCCTGCACCGTCAGCGCCTGCTGGGCCAGCATGTGCGGGTGCCGCGGGTACGTGGGTACGATGGACGTACCGAGTTCGATCCGGCTGGTGCGTTGCCCCGCCAGTGCCAGTACCGTGAGCGCGTCCGCACCGAAGATCTGCCCGAACCAGATACCGTCGAAGCCATCTCGTTCCGCGTCCACAACCGCCTGCACCTGGCCCTCGACCTCGTTCGTGCCGCCGCTGAATATGGCGAGCTTCATGTCTGCCTCCATTTCGTCAATCGGCTGAAGGATAAGTCGGCGACGCATGAGCGCGCAACACGAAGGCCCCCGAAATCTGGCCGTAAACAGAGCGCCCCGAGTTCTTAACAGTTCCCTCCGTCTCCCTCATTGACAACCCTGCTGAACGGTGCTTCAATGATGGCGCCGGAAACAACGGCGAATCGTCGGCGCCCCGCGCCCCACGGCCGGCGATATGTCCGCACTCAGCAGGAGGAGTGGCTTGCGTTACTTCCCCCAGCGGCCCCGCAAGGACGATCTGACCACCGCCCTGCAGGTCTGTCCGCTCTGCCTTGGCGACCTCGTGATGCGCTCCGAATTCTCGGGCGACTACTACTGTTGCCTCGTCTGCCACATCCGCACGCGGCCTATCGACCGCGCGCGAATTCTCCCAGACCTGCCTGACCCCATCCGCCCTCACATAGCGGCCGTGGAGCCGGAGCGCCCGACGCACGCCGACGCCACCCGCCGCGTCCTCACCGGCTGACCCCGGGACGCGCGCGCATTCGGACCCGCCTCTACAACCTAAAGCGCCTCGCACTGTAGAATAGCGGGTAATTCACAGCCGAACCCGGACGTAAGCACAACACCATGGCGCGCGCTCCCCAGAAGCCCCAGTTCTCCCGCACGCTGCGCGTCAAGAACGTCAACCGCATCGGCGTCCTCGCCTCCGTCCTCAGCGTCATCGCCCGCCACGGCGGTAACGTCGGCGACATCCGCACGGTCCACCAGAGCCGCACGTCCATGGTGCGCGACATCGACCTCCTCGTGGAGTCGCTCGACGAGCTCGACGCGCTCGTCGCTGAACTGGAAGCGTCGGACGAGACGACGATCGTTGAGCTGCGCGACGAAGTGCTCTCGGCGCACGTCGGCGGCAAGATCCGCATCGTCTCGCAGCTCCCCATCGAGACGTTCGCCGACCTCGGGCGCGTCTACACCCCCGGCGTCGGCGAGGTCTGCCGCCGCATCCACGAGGACCCGGAGCTGGCCAACCACTACACGATCATCCCGAACACCGTCGCTATCGTCAGCGACGGCTCGGCGGTGCTGGGCCTCGGCAACCTCGGCCCCCTTGCGGCGATGCCCGTGCTCGAGGGCAAGGCCGCGCTCCTCGCGCACCTCGTCGGCGTGAACGCGGTTCCGATCGCCCTCCGCAGCCAGGACTCGGACGAGATCGTCGCCGCGGTCACCGCTATCTCCCCCTCGTTCGGCGTGATCCAGCTCGAGGACATCGCCTCGCCGCGCTGCTTCGACATCGAGCCGCGCGTTCAGGACGCCGTCGACATGGCCGTCTTCCACGACGACCAGCACGGCACCGCCGCCGTCGTCCTCGCCGCCCTGATCAACGCCTGCCGGCTCGTCGAGACGCCCGCCAACCGCCTGCGCATCGGCCAGGTCGGCCTCGGCGCCGCCGGTTTCGCCATCGCCCGCGCGGTGATGCACTACACCGGGCACGCCGTCCTCGGCGCCGACAAGCAGCCCGACGCCGTCCAGCGCCTGGAGGCCGGCGGCGGCACGGGCTCCGACCTGGAGGAGATCTGCGGCAAGTGCGACATCGTGATCGCGACGACGGGGCAGGCCGGCCTGATCAAGCCGGAGATGGTGCGCGCCGGTCAGATCATCTTCGCCCTCTCCAACCCGAGGCCGGAGATCGACGCCCGCGAAGCGATGGACGCCGGCGCGCGCATCGCCGAGGGCGGCGCGAACATCAACAACCTCCTCTGCTACCCCGGAGCCTGCCGCGGCCTGCTCGACGCCGGCGCGCGCCGCGCCGAGACCGCGGTCTTCCAGTCCGCCAGCGAGGCGATCGTCGCCGTCACCCCCGCTGGCCAGCTCCTGCCCAGCCCGCTGGACCGCTCGGTCCACCGCACCGTCGCCCGGGCGGTCGCCCGCGCCTGCGTCGACCGCGCCCTCGCCACCCGCGACCTCGACCCGGACTACTTCGCGGAGGAGTAGGGCTAAGACTTGCGGCGCAGACGGCTCCTGCGCCGACTCACCGGCGGCGCCCTAAGCAACGTCCGCTTCGGCGACTTCACCGATCTTGTGGAGGCGTTCGGCTTCACCCTGATAAGGACCAGTGGAAGCCATCACATCTTCGCCCATCCCGCCATTCCGGAGCTCATCAACCTTCAGGACACAGGCGGACAGGCTAAGCCGTACCAGATTCGCCAGTTTCTGCGGCTAGTCGAGCGGTATAATCTAACAATGGAAGACGCGCCATGAAGGACTACCACATAAACATCTTCTACAGCCAGGACGACGGCGGCTACATCGCCGACATCCCCGATCTCGACTCCTGCTCAGCCTTCGGCGACACGCCTGAACAAGCGCTGGCGGAAGTAGAGCAGGCGAAGGCCGCCTGGCTCGATGCGGCCCGTACCGCCGGCAAGCCCATCCCGCGGCCGCGCTACCGCCCAGCCATCTACCAGTCTGCCCGCTGACCGACGCCGCCGCCGGCATACTCCACCTTTGCTTGCGCGAGCACCTTCTCGCGTATGCGCCGGTTGAGCCCCTTCGGCGTCACAAGGTCCACGGGGCGCCCGACCAGCTCTGACAGCTCCTGCTGAACGGCCACGAAGCCGAAGCCGGGGACGTGACCCTCCTCGAACTCAACCAGCACGTCGATATCACTGTCCGGGCCGAAGTCATCCCGCAGTACCGATCCGAAAAGCGATAGCTTTCGGATGTGACGTCGCTGGCACAGGGCCGCGACGGCGGCATGAGGCAGGTCGAACCGCGTGCTGGTGGTCATACAGGAATTATACGCTCCACCGCGCCGTCGCCCGCGCCTGCGTCGACCGCGCCCTCGCCACCCGCGACCTCGACCCGGACTACTTCGCGGAGGAGTGAGGCGGAGGCCGTCTGCGGGCCTGCTGCTTGATTGACCGGTCGATTTGGCGAGCTTCTCTTGATTGCATTTTCGAAAGCGCGCGAAGTTTGAGCTCGGCGCTGCGGAGGAAGTCGAGGAGAGCTTGATTGTTCTCGACATGATTGCTTTCGGGGTGGAGGACGATCTCGCCGGCGCGCTGGAGGAGCCCCGCGAGCAGCTCTGAGGCGCCGGCTTCCGCGAGGCGCTGACGGTGACGGCGGTGCTCGCCGAGGCCGATCAGGGTGTCGCGGACCTCAGGGAGGAGGGCGAGCGACTGGACGAGGCGGCGGTAGCGGGCAGAGTGGCGGCCGTCTTTGAGGGCGTTGAGGTTGCCTTTGGGCGCGCCCGCGCCGGGGCGGTGGCCACCCCACGTGCGGCCGGCGATCTTCGCAATGGACGGCGGCTCAGGAGTCTCCGGCTGCGTGCCGGGCGGCAACTCAGGGTCCGGCGTTTGGCGGAGTTCGTCGAGGATGGGTATGAAGTGATGTTCGCTGCAGGGCATGGGACACCTCCGGTTTCAGAGTATCGGGTTTGGGGCGGAGGTCTAAGGGGGAAGTGGCAGTGGCGGAGCAGTAGTTAGGGTTTAGCCGAGTCGCAGATCACGGCTAGGGGACATTCTGAACAATGAGGCCGGTCGTACCGGCAAACCGTAGCCCCGAGATCCAGTAAGGCGTAGTTGTAGAGCCGGTGCTCACGATTGGGGACAAGGCAGTCCGCCAGAGCCTGCCAGGCCTTAAGGCTTTGCCGTTCCGGAACCGACTTGGCAAAGACTCGACTGAGAACTCTGATGACGTTTGAATCGACGATAGCGGCCCTTTGGTTGTAAGCGAAAGATGCCACGGCCCGGGCGCTGTATGGCCCTGTGTGTGGTAGCTGCTCCAACGCTGCAATCCTGCTTGGCAATGTCCCGTGATGGACCTTTTCGACGTGTTTGGCCATTTCACGGAACCCTTTCGCGCGCTGCTTGGAGAGGCCCACGGGTTGGAGAACTGAAGCCAGGTAAGGCTCTCTGGCCTCAGCGATCGCTGAGAAGGACGGAAATCGGTTCAGGAAGATTGGATACGCCCGCGCCGCGGCTTTAGATGTGGTTCGCTTAAGCAGCAACTCGGCTACCAGCACCTCGTACGGCGTTCGGCCCGGGTCGCGCCATGGGAAGCTCCTTGGGTTGGCTCTGCCCCATTTGAGGAGCCGACGAACAAACCGCGCCTTCCTGTCTTGCACCTCACCAAGAAGGCGATCCCCTTGTCTCCTGTCGCCTACATGTTCTCTTGGAGAAGCCTTGTCCAATCTATGTCACCCTTCGAATCACTGTAGTGAGTGCGCAGCTCGTTGGTGAGGGATCCGATTGCCTCTTGAATTGCCTCTGGGAGTGTGCGCCCGGTCTCGTGGCGGTAAGAGTGAGCAACCTCAAACGCTATTTGGAAGACCTCTATGTGAGTGTCAGACGCCCCGGATGCGAATTGCCAAAATGCACTTCCTATCTTGTCTACATCGAAACCTTCGGCGTCCAGCTTCATCACCCAACTATTGCGGTGCCGCGGGGTTCCGTAGATCATCCCCAGCATCTTGGTTGTAGCCCATCCCTGGGGTAGGCCCCCCATCTTAATTCGATGCTCGGCTGAATTCAAATTCCTCCGGATCTGGCCTGCGATGTCGCTGTTGACGGTTTCGGGACCGCTTTTCAACTGCGCCAGGATGTGGCGGTGCACCGCATCGTCAATTCGTTCGAGGTCAGCGCCTTCGATCCCACTGGTGTGGAGGTTGTCCCCCACAAGCAGCACGATCCTCTGGATTTGCATGCCAAACGATGTCACTAGGCCGCGCTCTACCCTCTGGTGAACGATGAACTCTGCCAGATCCCGTGGCCTTCTGGCAACGAGAACTGCCAGAAAGGGGTTGATTGCCTGAGCTTGGAGAGTCAAATTTCCCAAACGATCGAACGCATTGGCGACCGTCTTGGTGAAAATCGCCTGGATGTCAGCGCGCTGTTGTGGCGTAAGTGGCACGTTCTTCGGCGACCTGGACTTGACCTTGCGTGACTGCGATCAGCGCGCGCCCCACGGCTTCACCCAGTCCGATGGGCACTGCGTTCCCAATCTGTCGGTACTTGGAGGCAGTTGAACCAGCGAATTGATACGAATCCGGGAACTGTTGAACGCGTGCGTATTCGCGCACCGACAGGGGCCGAGTCTCTTTGGGATGGCATAACGACGTCCCCTTTTGTATAGGACTCGCTGGCACGGTCGGGCATGGCCTGTCGAAGTCCAGGCGCCGCCAAAAGCCGACTTTCCCGCCGTCCGCCGCGTAAGCTCCGCCCATGATGCTCCTGAGATACTCGTCACCGAGGCTGTCCCGCAGGTACCGCCAGTTCTTTCCAGGCGGTACCAGATCGAGGACAGCCTTCCTCGAGGCAGAGTATGGCACGAATTCAGGATCCTCCTCCCTGAGTGCGCGGATTGCGTCTCCCAATGTGCACCACCCACCGAGTGGGTAAGCGCCGGAGCGCGAGTGGGTAGGAGGCATGAGCCGATCGATGGCGTTCTCGAAGAATGGCCAGCGATCGCTCCCGAACTCCCTGTCGCGGCTCCCAAGGAAGAGGACACGATCGCGCTTCTGGGGGACGCCATAATCCGCGGCGTTGACGAGCCCATAGACGACCTCATAGCCGAGGTCATCGCGGAGGGTGGGCAATATAACTCTCTTCACGGCGCTCCCTAGCTCCTCATCTTCAGTGAGCGGTTCAGCTTCGGGACCACGTAGGTGGAGCGGCCGATGTCTTATTGCGGCGGAGAGAATCCCCCGTACGTTCTCGAAAACAAAGAATCGAGGCTGGAGGCCGTCAACGATTCGGGCGAAATGGGCGAACAAACTCCCTCTTGGATCTGCGATGGATGCCCGCCTGCCAGCGGTGCTGAAGGATTGGCAGGGCGCGCCCCCGGCAAGCAGGCCACTCTCCCCCGGCTGCAGATCGGCGGCCGCCAGAACCTCTGAGGCTGAGACCCGGGTGATGTCGCCCAGCACCACCGCATCAGGGACGAGCCACGCCGCGCGATTCAACTTGAGCGTGGCCTGAGCATCCTTGTTTATCTCAACGAATACCCGGGTCGCGAAACCATGCGACTCAAGGCCTAGGTCGAGGCCACCGGCCCCTGAGAACAGAGAAACACTCGTGAACATTTCTTAGCGCCTAGCCAAGTGACCTACTTGTAAAGATGTTCGGGCCGTACAGCGCGGTGAGTCAACCTGGAAATGACACCCAATTGTTGACAACTGGTCTAGCATCAGGGCGGCGCTTGCGTCCGACATGGCGGAGCACGGTAAGCAGCTACGAAGTCATTCGGACTTCGATTTCGTCCTCAGAGCAGAGATCCTCGGTTCCGATCAGCTTCGGATCGCTGGCATGGGCCACGTATCGAACGAGGATCCAGCGCCCATCTTCGCTTTCCTTGAGTACCTCTGCGAGCGTCCCGTCAATAGTCTGTACCCTGTCTCCCGCCTTCAGCTCCGATACGTTCATCGTCTCAGCTCTCCATATCCTGCTTGGTTCCGTGTTCACGATTGCACCTTTCGGCGAGAGTTACAAGGTCCTGGCGGCACACGCCTGCGTGACTCGCCCCGTCCCTGTGCGCGCAGTGGCTGCGTACTGGCAGTGCTGTTGCCGACCCGGCCGGCGCGTCAGGCTGCGAGCCTGACCCCCGTTGGTGAGCGACTCGGGGAATACAGATTGGCGAGATTACGGGGCCGGGGGTGAGGGCCGGGGGTGAGGTTACCCCGCCTTCGCGCCTCCGGGGGCCTCCGGGCGCCAGGCGGGTTCCGGCTGCTTGCCGCTGCCCTCGCCCTCGAAGCGGAGGTCGGGGAGCCAGCGCAGGAACGGCGGGAGGTACCAGTTGCGGTCGCCCAGCAGCTCCATCGCGGCCGGCACCAGCACCGAGCGCACGATCGTCGCGTCCAGCAGCACCGCCACCGCCAGGCCGAAGCCCATCTGCTGGAACATCACGAGGTCGCCCAGCGCCACGCCGCCGAAGACGCTGGCCATGATCAGCGCCGCGCCGGTAATGATCCCCGCCGTCGAGCGCACCCCGAACGCCACCGACTCGCGGTTGTCGCCGGTGCGGTCGAAGCGCTCGCGGATGCGGCTGAGCAGGAACACGTGGTAGTCCATCGATAGCCCGAAGAGGATCGAGAACGTCCAGAGGGGCACCCAGGCCTCGATGATGTCCACCTGCTGGAAGCCGAACAGCTCGTTGCCGACGCCTTTCTGGAAGACGAGCACCAGCAGCCCATAGGCCGCGCCCACCGAGAGCAGGTTCATGATGATCGCCTTGAACGGCACCACGATGGAGCGGAAGACGAGCGTCAGCAGCACGAAGCTCAGCCCCAGCACGAAGATGAAGACGATCGGCGTCGACTCGGCGGTCTGGTCGATGTACTCCATCGTCTTGGCGGTCTCTCCGCCGACCAGTACCGTCGCGTCCACGCCCGCGAACGCCTGCGGGACGTACTCCTCGCGTAGGGCGCGCACGCTGGCCAGCGTGTCGTTGCTCGTCGTGTCGCCGTTCACTGGCACGGAGTAAAGCGCGACATCACCCGGCTCGTTGACCGTGAGCTTCCCGGGGCCGAACTCCGGGTGCGCCGCGAGCGTCGACTCCAGGCGTTCGATCCCGCCCTGGACCGCGTCGCCCGCGATGTCGCCCTCGATCGCGATCTCCGCCGGCGAGACGAGGCCGAAGGAGAACTGCTCCTGGAGGATCTCGAAGCCCTGTCGCGCCTGGAGGGCCTCGGGGAGCGTGCTCACGCCGGCGGAGCCCGTGTTGATATCGAGGTAGGGTACGGCCAGGCCGATCAGGAGCGCGGCGGAGGCGATGAGGCTGATGACGGGATTCCGCATGACGAAGCTGGTGACGGTGTCCCAGAAGCCGCCGCGCTTCTCGTGGTCCGCCTGGATCGCGCCGCGGCCGATGAACGGCACGCGCAGCGCGTTGACCTTGTCGCCGAGGAGGCCGAGCAGCGCGGGCAGCAGGGTCAGGGAGACGAGGACGGAAACGACGACGACGATGATCGCCCCCGCGCCGAGGCTGCGGAAGATCGTCGATGGGACGAGCAGCATGCCGAAGAGCGCGAAGACGACGGTCATGCCGCTGAAGAAGACGGCGCGGCTGGCCGTCGCGCCGGTCGCGGCGATCGCGTCCTGCTTCGCGAGGCCGCGATTTCGTTCCTCGCGGTAGCGAGAGACGATGAACAGCGAGTAGTCGATGCCAATGGCCAGCCCCATCATTGTGATGACGTTGGTCACGAAGAAAGAGAATTGGAAGACCTGCCCGAACAGCGCGGTCGCGCCGACGGCGACGGCGATCGAGAGGATGCCGAGCAGGAGCGGCACGCCAGCGGCGATGAGCGCCCCGAAGACGAGCACGAGGACCAGCAACGCGATCGGAATGCCGATCGACTCGCCGCGCTCGAGGTCGTGCTGGGCCTGAACGCCGATCTCCTCGCTGATGCTTGCGCCACCGGTGATGAGGACCGCGAAGTCATCCGTCCCGTCGGCCGTTTCGACGATGTCGATGACCCCACCGACGTTGTCCTCCGCCTCTTCGTGGTCGCCCGCCATCACGAAAGGAAGGATGGTGGTGCGGCGGTCCTGCGAAACGAGCGAAGGGTCGTTTGACTGGTAGAAGTTCGTACCTCCGGCGATGATGCCGGGCCCGAGGGCGGCGACGTCGGTATAGATGCCCTCGACGAGCGCCTGGAACTGCGGATCGTCGACGGTGACGTCGGCAGAGCGAACGATGATGATCTCGTTTGTGGATTGAGGCCCGCGCAGGCGTTGCTCGAGCAAGTCCTCGGCGCGCACGGACTCCGGGTTGTTGGTGAGGGCGATCTCCGTTGTCAGCGAATCGGAGAGGAAAAGGGTAATCGCGGCGACGGAGGCCACGATGGCGGCGATCCAGAGCGCGATGACGGTCCAGGGGCGGCGGGCGCTCGCAACGGCGAGGCGTTCGGTGGAAAGCGGAATTCTCACGGTAGGATCTCCTGCCCACTATTCGGGCGCTTGCTCAAATTGCGCCCATATCCTAAAGCACCGCAGCGGCCCCAGACAGTGACGCGCGTCACACTTCTCATTCCTTCATCAATGTGCGAAATCGACGTAACGAAAAGTGCGGACGCCCGTCAAAACAACTGGAGTGACCAACAACATGCGCAGGATGATTCAGCAGCAACACCCGAGGGCGCTTACCGTCGTCGAGCGGCTGATCGCGGGCGTTACGGTGGCACTGGCCGTTGCCACGATGGCGCTGGCTGTCGCCGGGTCTGCGCGCGCGGACACGCCGGGCGTGCTGCCGGACGGCGACGCTTACTACGCCGAGCCGGCGACGGCAGCTTCCCACGCCGAGGCGGCACCAGATCCCCGCCGCTGACGTCGATAGCAGCCGTCTTCACCGATTCTTGCCTTTTCCTGATCGCGTGCGGCGTTTCTTAACCGTTTACTTCAGGATGGTTTCGAGTCGGCGGGATTTCGGGGCGGTACACGTAACATTTCCGGATCAATGCCGTCGATTAGAAGTGGAAAACCGAAAAATCGAGGAGGTGGTCGGTTATTCGACTACGTAGTTCGCACGACCTAGAAACGGATCAATTCAGCAAATGGGCTCCCGCGAAGGGGGACCCAAAGGAGGACAAAATGCGCAAGATCACGCGGCTGCTTGGCAGCCTGCACAAGAGAGAAGAGGGTATCACCGGTCTGGAGACCGCGATCATCCTCATTGCTTTCGTGATTGTCGCTTCGGTGTTCGCCTTCGTGGTGCTCAGCACCGGTCTGTTCAGCGCCGAGCGAGGCAAGGAGACTGTCTTCGCCGGTCTGGAGAAGGCGCGGGGCAACCTGGAGGTCCGAGGCGCGCTGACGATCACAGACACGGACGCGAGTGGCACGATCACGGCCGCGGACAACATCGAGTTTAACCTGGCCAACGCCGCCGGCGGTTTCCCGGTCTTAGTGGACCCGGCTGCCACCACGAACTCGGTGGTCATGAACTACATCGACGCACAGGCGCGCGTGGCTGATGCCACGTACACCGTCACGGAGATCCAGGGCGATGGCGACAACCTGTTGGAGAACGGCGAACTCTTCGAGGTCAACGTTTCCCCGCCGGGTACGTCCACCCTGGCACCCAACGAGATCTTCACACTGGAAGTCGTTCCTCCGCAGGGTGGCACGCTGCTGATCATGCGCACGCTGCCGCCGGAGATCGACACAGTAATGGATCTGCATTAGTTCACTCGCTCACAGGCGAGAGGGGGTAATACATGTCTAAGCTTTTCCGGCTGCTTGGCAGCCTGCACAAGAGGGAAGAGGGCATCACCGGTCTGGAGACGGCGATCATCTTGATCGCGTTCGTCATCGTGGCCTCGGTGTTCGCCTTCGTGGTCCTCAGCACCGGTCTGTTCAGCGCTGAGCGCGGCAAGGAGACCGTCTTCGCCGGACTGGAGAAGGCACGGGGCAACCTTGAGGTCCGTGGTGCCCTCACCATTACCGACGTCGCGCCGCTCGGAACCGTTGACAGCGCCGACAACATCGAGTTCAATCTGGCGAACGCCGCCGGCGGCTTCCCGGTCCTTATTGACCCGGCTGCCACGACGAACTCGATCATCATCAACTACATCGATGCCCAGGCGCGCGTGGCTGACGCCACGTTCACCGTGCTCAAGATCCAGGGCGACGCCGACGATCTGTTGGAAAACGGGGAGCTGTTCGAGATCAATGTCTCGCCCCCCGGCACCTCCACTCTCGCCGCCAACGAGATATTCACCCTGGAAGTCGTTCCTCCGCAGGGCGGCACGCTGCTGATCAACCGCACGATGCCGCCGGAGATCGACGTCATCATGGACCTCCACTAGGTCACACACGCTCACGGAACACAGGAAGGGGTAACAAATGAATACGCTTACACGGCTGCTCGGCAGCCTGCACAAGAGAGAAGAGGGCATCACCGGTCTGGAGACGGCGATCATCCTGATCGCGTTCGTCATCGTGGCTTCGGTGTTCGCCTTCGTGGTTCTGAGCACTGGTCTCTTCAGCGCTGAGCGCGGCAAGGAGACCGTCTTCGCCGGTTTGGAGAAGGCGCGGGGCAACATGGAGGTCCGCGGGGCCCTCACCATCACCGACACCGATGCCAGCGGCACTATCACCGCCGCTGACAACATCCAGTTCAACCTGGCGAACGCCGCCGGCGGCTTCCCGGTCCTGGTCGACCCGGCCGCCACCACGCACTCGGTCATCATCAACTATATCGATGCCCAGGCGCGCGTGGCTGACGCTACGTACACCGTTACCGAGATCCAAGGCGATGGCGACAACCTGCTCGAGAACGGGGAGCTTTTCGAGATTAGCGTCTCGCCTCCAGGCACCTCCACTCTCGTCGCGAACGAGATATTCACTCTGGAAGTCGTTCCTCCGCAGGGTGGCACGCTGCTGATCAACCGCACAGTACCGCCGTCGATCGACCTCGTCATGGACCTCCACTAGGTCACGGGCCCACAGGCAGGAAGGGGTAACAGAATGTCGAGGCTTACGCGGCTGTTTGGCAGCCTGCACAAGAAAGAAGAGGGCATCACCGGTCTGGAGACGGCGATCATCCTGATCGCGTTCGTCATCGTGGCCTCGGTGTTCGCCTTCGTGGTCCTCAGCACCGGTCTGTTCAGCGCTGAGCGCGGCAAGGAGACCGTCTTCGCCGGTTTGGAGAAGGCCCGCGGCAACCTCGAAGTCCGCGGTGCACTCACGGTCACGGACACTAACGCCAGTGGCACGATCACCACTCTTGACAACATCGAGTTCAATCTGGCGAACGCCGCCGGCGGCTTCCCGGTCCTGGTCGACCCGGCTGCCGCGACGAACTCGGTCATCATCAACTACATCGATGCGCAGGCGCGCGTGGCTGACGCTACGTACACCGTCCTCAAGATCCAGGGCGACGCCGACGATCTGCTGGAGAACGGGGAGCTATTCGAGATCAACGTTGCTCCTCCAGCAGCCTCCACTCTCGTCGCCAACGAGATATTCACTCTGGAAGTCGTTCCTCCGCAGGGCGGCACGCTGCTTATCAACCGCACGATGCCTCCGTCGATCGATCTGGTAATGGACCTTCACTAGTCCTTGATGGCGCCCCCGACGAGCCACCAAATGGTAGGGGCGTAATCGGGGCCTGAATCAGGAGCAGCTCAGGCCATGGAAGTCAACGCGAAGATCAAAGAGCTGGAGGACGAGTTAAAGGTCCTCAAGGCGGAGATACGCAATGTCCTCCTCGATATCCGTGAGGTCGTCCTGGAGAAGGTGAACCCTCTGGGCGAAGACAACCAGTCAGCGTTCATCCGCATGGACCTGAATACGACGGCGCGCGCCATGGCCTCCGAGGTTGCTGCTCACGAGGCGGCGACTGCCGCCGATTCGGCGCCGGCAAACACCAAGACGATACCCGCTTCCGCGCTGGGAATTGACGAGGCGGAGACAGGCGTTGCGACGGTGGACGCGAATCCGGTTGCGGTGGCGGAGGGAGCGGACGCGCCGCTGATTGAGGACGCGCCCGAATCAGGTGATCCTCGCGACGCCGCCGGGTCAAGGCAGTCCGACCGCGAGGCGGCAGCCGCTGCGGGTCGCCGGAAGAGGCGCTCCGAGCCTGAGTTCGATCGGCCTGCACTAGATACGGAGATACCAACGATGTACATGGCGAACCTGCCGCCGATAACCGCGGGCGCCAGTCTGTCGTCCTGGGTGACGGAGGCGTTAGCGACGATCGGCGCTGAGAATCTTGAGCATGTGATCGCGATGCACAGACTCTGGGGCGCGCTTCCCCCCAACATCATTCGCGCCCTCGCCCACTTGCAGGAACTGCTCAAGACATCTGACGAAGAAAGGCTTGCCTGGATCAAGGTCATGCAGGACCTCGACAGGCTGGCCTCGCTCTGAATCGATCATGCCCCCACGGCCCGGACAACTGGAGGTAAGTCGTGGACAAGGTCATAACCTCCCTGCTGCTAATGATCGCGGCGATCGTAGCGACGGTGGTCGTGATCAACTCCGTCTTGCCGGCTATCCAGCGGACGAGCAGCGACATCGTGGCCGCGAGCGACGTTGTGGGCACGCGCCTGCGGAGTGATGTCAAGGTCATTGAGACGGCCGGCATCGATGGACAGGACAGTGTCCAGATCTGGGCGAAGAACGTTGGCGCGATCAACATACCGTCGCTGAACAAGATCGACGTTTTCTTCGGAGAGGTCGATGCCTTCGAACGCATCGACTATGACAGTTTGCCAACGTGCCCTAATCCGGTGCCACCGCCACGGACTGAACCCTGCTGGCAATACCAACTTGAGAACGACACGGAGTGGACGCCCTTCGCGACGCTCCGAATCACCGTTTATCTGGACTACAACCTGGCCGCCGGGACCGACTACATCAGCACCATCGTGCTGCCCAACGGTATCACGGCCAGTAGGACGTTTTCGCTTTAGGTTACTGTTGTGGAACACACGATTCCCGCGCTTCTCATCGCAGCGATCATGGTCCTGGCAGGGGTGTTGATCGCGGATGTAACGCATAATTCGCTGACCACGGTGAACGAGTCGTGGCGCGAGATGGAGGCGATCTCTGAAGAGCGCCTCGGCACAGACCTGTCGGTCGTCTCCAGTGTGGTGGGCGCGACCGGCGTGGATGTGACCGCAGTCGTCGCGAACGACGGGAGGACAGTGCTGGAGGACTTCGCCCACATGGACATGATAATCAGTTACAACGGTGCGGACCTGCAGCGCCACAGCACGTGGCTGCCCTACACGGAGGACGCGATCCAGCCGGATAACACGTGGACGATCACGGCGATCGCGCCGGACGCCCGCAACCCCGGCAAGCTGGACACCGGCGAATTGATGACGATCCGCATACAGCTTGGCCCGGCAACGGTGGCGAGCGCCGACCGCTGGTTCGTGCTGACATCCGATACCGGTGTTTCATACACGGTCTACTTCTGATCTGGAGCGGATTGAGGAATGGAAGCTGAAGCCACAACCGAACTCCTGACGCCCGGCGCGACTGCGGTTGCTGATACGGCGCCTGAGGTGGCCCCCGTTCCTGACCCGCTGGCGGAGCTGACTCAGCCTCCGGTCGCTTCTGAGGGGGATGTGGCCCCAGCGCCGGACCCTATGGCGGGACTTGAGAGTCACGCGGAGGCGGACGATGAGATGTCCGAGGAGGAAGAGCCCGAAGAGGCCATACCGCGGGTCATAGCCCTGGGCGTCATGGATATGGACAAGAAGCTGGGGGGCGGCCTCTCGCTGAACACAGTCACCCTGGTGGAGGGAGATCCAGAAGCCGGTAAGAGCGTTGTTGTGCAGCAGCTCATGTACGGGGCGCTAAAGGAGGGCTTGAGGGCGGGCGTATTTCTTTCGGAATGCACGGCGCGGGAGCTCATGGATTCCATGGAGACCCTGGGCATGCCCGTAATGGACTACTATCTGGTCGGCCGGCTCTCGCTCTTTCAATCAAACTTGCGCGTCGACCAGGAACGCGCGGAGCAGATGACGCGGAATCTGCTCAAATTCGTGGAGAAGGGCGACAAGTATGACTTGCTGATTGTGGACTCCATCACGCCGCTTCTCTTTCAGTTCGACGCTCGGTTCGTCCTGTCATTTCTGGCGACGTGCAAGGAGCTGGCGGAGCTGGGACGGACGATCATCGTGACGCTGCACTCCTACGCGATTAACGAATCCCTGCGCCTGCGCGCCGGCTCCATTGTGGACGCGCACTTGAAGTTGAGCATTGAGGAGCTGGGCGGTCAGGTGGTGCGGACGCTGGAGGTGTCCAAGATCCGCGGCGCTACAAAGACGGTGGGCAACTCCGTTAGCTTCAGCGTTGCCACCGGGCTGGGGCTGAAGAGCATCCCGATATCCAAGACAAAAGCTTGATGCAGAGATGCCGTACGTTGCGTTACCCTTCCCGGACATCGGTTGGTCGGACGGCTCGCATGTCTCCTCGAGCTGCGCCGTCTGCGGGCCGCTTCCCGCTGAGCTGCGTGAACTGGTTGATGAGCACGCGCACCTGCGACGTTACCTGCACACGCTTCCAGTGGCCGAGACGGGTTCGCCGGAATACCACGCAAAGCTGGACCGGAAGGCGGGGGCGAACGAGTCCCCGAACCTCATCTATCCAGTTGGCAACGCTACCTTTGCGCACATCCTGGCGGACGCGCACGACGCGCGCAACTACTACATCCCGATTGAGCCGACGATCCTCAGCGACTACGACTCGCTCATGGAGATCGTCGAAGAGCTGTTGGTGGACGCCGTGCACAAGTATCACCAACCGGAGAACAATGAAGAGCAGCGAGAGGTCCTCTTGAACGCCCTGGACCGCGTAGTCACGGTAGGGAGCGATGGGAGCCTGCGTCCCGCAGATAGCGGCTGGAAAAAGCCGCGACGGGGTTCCCGCATGACGCTGGGGCAGGTAGACCTGGACGCGGTGCGCTATCTGCTGCTGCGAGACAAGGTTGGCCTGGGCATCCTGCAGCCGCTGATCCTGGACCCGAATATTGAGGACATTAGCTGCGCGGGACTGGGACCGGTCTTCATCGAGCACAAGGTGCTGAAGGCGCTCAAGTCCGCGATCATCTTCGACAAGCATGACGACCTTGACGCGTTCCTGCGGCGCACCTCGGAGCGCATCAACAAGCCGGTCACCTACCGAAAACCGATCGTCGACGCAACCCTGCCGGACGGTTCGCGCGTGAACATAGTCTACGGCGAAGAGGTCTCCAAGCGGGGCAGCAACTTTACGATCCGCAAGTTCACCGCGACGCCCCTGAGCGTGATGGACGTTGTTGCCGGCGGCGCCTGCACGTACCAGATGATCGCCTACCTCTCGATCATGATTGAAGAGGGCATGAACATGTGGGTCTCCGGAGAGACGGCATCAGGCAAGACGACGCTGCTCAATGCGCTGACCACGTTCATTGATGCGGGCGCCAAAATTGTGACGGTGGAGGACACGCCAGAGGTGCAGGTCCCGCATCCGAACTGGCTACGAGAAGTGGTACGTGGAGCGGCCGGCGAAGCGGCCAGCGTGACCATGTTCGACCTGTTGAAAGCGGCGCTGCGGCAGCGGCCTAACGAGATCATCGTTGGTGAGATCCGCGGCGAAGAGGGGAATATCGCGTTCCAGGCTATGCAGACCGGCCATGCTGTGATGGCGACGTTCCACGCGGCTACGGTGGAGAAGCTGATACAGCGTGTGACGGCTGCACCGATCAGCGTCCCGAAGTCCTACATCGATAACCTGAACCTCGTGGTCATCGCCAGCGCCGTCAAGCTGCCGAACGGCAAGGTGGGGCGGCGAATTCTTTCGATCAACGAGCTGTTCGGCTACGACTCCGTAACCGATTCGTTCTCGTATGCCGAGACGTTCCACTGGGACCCAATCACGGATGTCCACGAGTTCACGGGTTACATGAACAGCTATTTGCTGGAGAACAAGGTGGCACCGGCGCGCGGAATCCCACCGAACCAGCGTCGCCGCATCTACCAGGAGATAGACCGGCGGGCGAAGGTGCTGGAGAAGCTACACAAATCGTCCAACATCTCTGACTTCTACGAACTGTACAGGGTACTGGGAAATGCCAGGAAACAAGGACTCTTCTAGTACCCCCATCGGCTCCGGCCGGTCCCCGGCTCTGTCTGCCGTCAAGAACTCCATGCTTCTTGACATGAACCAGAGCCAGTTCGACCTGCTCACTGTCCTGACGTATCTTTCGTCCGTTTCCACGGCCAACCTGAGCCGCGAGCAGATTTTCGACAGCGCCTCGGAGCTGGGTTACCTGCCGTCACCGTACTTCGCGCGGGTGGCGAACCTGGTCCAGAGCCTGGGCTACGACTACTCTCACGCGTGCCACGTCGTCTCAAAGACGACAAAGGACGAGGTCATGCGTCAGTTCCTTCTGCGCTTCGGTAACTCAATGGCCTCCGGCGAGCCCGAGACGGTCTTCCTGGCGCGCGAGAC
Source organism: uncultured Dehalococcoidia bacterium (assembly GCA_964558415.1). Taxonomy (GTDB): domain Bacteria; phylum Chloroflexota; class Dehalococcoidia; order SM23-28-2; family RBG-16-64-32; genus CAZLDI01. The sequence goes on along the minus strand of CAZLDI010000016.1, from coordinate 11,458 downwards.
ACAGGTAATGATGGACGACTATACGAACGAGTACGAGCGGGCGATAGAGGCGCTACGCAAATGGACCGATGCCTTTGTGGCGTTGATGGTGTCCTGCAACCTAATTGTCCTCGTGGCGCTGATCTCCAACATGATCTACAACCTGGGGTTGCTGTTCATGGTTGTGGTGGAACTGGTGGCGATCTTAGCGGCAGCGATGGGGGCGTACCTGATCTACCGGATAGCTCCCTATGACCCCGTGGTCCACAAGCTGGAACACAGGTCGGAGGAACAGAAGCGCATGACGAAGATGGCAAGGATTCTGCTTCCGACGGCGCTGCTGGTAGGTCTTGTCACCTTTGGCGTCCTGGGCAGCATGGGCCTTGCGCTTATCGTCGCCGGCATCATCGTACTGCCCGTGGGCGTCACCACGACCCTCCTCGAACAGAAGATAGACGCTCGGGACCGCGATATCGCGGACTTCCTGCGCGCGCTGGGCGGTGTTACGGCCGCTCGTGGCAGCACGGTGATAGAGAGCCTCGGTCACATCGACGCGCGCGCCATCGGTTCCCTGGAGCCAGAGCTGATAAACCTGCTGAAGCGGGTGGCCTGCGGTATTAACACGGGGTTGTGCTGGAGCCGGTTCATGGCGGAGACGGGTAGTGAACTGGTGCACAGGACCGTACGCGCATTCTGGGATGGCAACGACTGGGGCGGCGAGCCTGAGAAGGTTGGGCGATTCTCCTCAGACATGGCATTGAGAGTGTGGTTGTTGAGGGCGAAGCGGAAGCTCGTGGCATCGACATTCAACTATGTGGTCATTCCTATGCACGTGGCGCTGATCGGCACGATGGTCTTCGTGAGCGAAGTCGTCAGCGCGTTCAATGTGAAGCTTGTGGAAGCGCAGGCGATCGCCAACACCGAGAACGCTTCCACGATCAGGCCGGAGGACATCGGCATACCGGGCGCGCTTTCGTTCCAGTCGTTTGATACGGGATTCATCAGGATGATGGTAATCGGCGTGATCCTTGCTCTTACAGCGATCAATGCCTTCGCACCGAAGGCGGCATCAGGTGGCCACTCATACAAGGTAGCGCTGTTCGGCGGGCTAACGCTCATAACGAGCGGACTATTGCTGATGGGCGTGCCGCCCCTGGCGCAAATGATGTTCTCCGACACGCTGGCTCCGCCGGAGGGTCAATAACAAGCCGATGAGACTTCCGAGGATACTTCCCTTCAAGAAGGCGTCGCCGAATGGCGGGCCTGCCAAGTCTGAGGCGGGTGACCAGTTGCTTCTGGCACGGGAGCAGGTGATGGCACAGGCGCGCGCGCGCCGGGAAGCGACGACTGAGCCAGTCGCTCCGGTGTCGCTTGATGAGCCACCTACCCTGCCGGAGGTGGTACCGGACCCTCTCGAGGCGCTGACGGAAGTCGGTAGGATACACGACCCCTCGGTGGAAACGCCGCCGGCAGCCACCGCGCTTGAGCCCGGGGCGCAGAGCGCGGCGGACCCTGCTAAAGAACAGGCGATGACGTCGCCGCTGGACGCACTGGTGGGACTCAGCATTGAGTCCAATGATGCGCTGGGCGACGACCTGCTGGACCTGTTCCGAGACGCGAAGGAGGAAGCCCAAGAGGGAAGTCTGGCGTCCGAAGTCGAAGATATACCGATAGCAGAACTCCTGGGTGATGTGACTGATATCGGAAGGAGATTGGGCCTCACCATTGTGGCCGGGGCTCCGAGGGAGCCGGAGCCGGAGGCCGAAGCGGCCGCGACGGTGGAGCGCTCAGACGCAGTGGTTGTGCGAGTAGATGCTGCGCCGGCCGATGCGTCGTTACCGCCTGGGGCGGTGTCAGATACGGGGCAGGCGACGGCTGCGGCCACGGCGGAGCCAGGACCCACGCCACCAGACGCGGGTCCTCTGGAATACACCGCGGATTCGGAAATAAGTGATAGCCCGCGCACCCAGCCTTCGCCCGAGGCCGCGAACGAGCCTCCGCAGCAATCCATTGGCACCCCCGCTGCGGATGCGCCGCTTCCGCCAACCCCCGGCACCGACGAAGAACCGGACTTGGCGCCAGTGGTTGTCCGCACCGTCCGCAACGAAGAAGAAGTACCCGATATTGAGAAACCCACGGTGATTCGAACGGCGGCTGAGCTGCGTAGCGATGATGCCGGTTCAGACCAGCCAAGGCGTCCATCCGTCCAGCGCTATCTGCTTCACGTTCTGTTTTTCGGCCTGTCACTAATGCTGGCAGCCGGCCTTGGAGTCCGAAGCGCGGGAGGGGGCGAAGGGCCAACGGCGGAAGCCTATGGGGTAGATTCGCAGCAGGCGGTACTGGGTTACCTTCACTCTCCCGCCGTCCTCGAGACCGTGGTGAGCGAAACGCCCGCGCCGACCCCCTCTGCGGCGCCGGTGTTCGCGTTCATTGCCCCCACACCCACTCCGTCCGCGGCACCAATGCGTTTCGGCGTGAGGGCACCGGCGTTTTTCTCCTACACGATCAAGTCCGGCGATAGCTTGATGTCCATCTCCAAAGAGTTCGACGTTTGCCCGGACCACATCCTCTGGAATAATCCGGACTACGGCATTGACGACAGGTTACTGGTAGGCCGCAGGCTACTTCTGCCGGGGGTAGCGGGGATCATCCATGAGGTTGAGCCCGGCGAGACCGTTGAGGGGATCGCCGCGACCTACAGCGCCGATCCAGACGACATTGTCGCGTACCCGGGCAATCACCTGAGCTCAGCAGACGAGCTCGACGATGATATGCGAATTCTGATCCCAGGGGGTGTTCCCGCATCGGCGTTCATTCAGGAGTTGAGCGGCTACAAGGCGATGCACGTACCGTCGTCCACGGGCTATGTCTGGCCGTTCTACGGTCCGATCACGAGCGGTTTCGGTGAGGAGCGCCCGGGCTACATCCACGGGGCGATCGACGTGGGCGGCCTCGGCTACTACGGAGCGCCTGTTCTGGCTGCCGCCTCGGGTGTAGTGGACACGGTAAGCTACGACGACCGCGATTTCGGCAGGTATGTCCGTATCACGCACGGCGACGGATCACAGACGATATACGCGCATCTCTCGGAGATATACGTCTCCGAAGGTCAGAAAGTCTTGACCTCGGAGCGTGTCGGAGGGCTCGGGTGCGCCGGCGCGTCCACGGGGACGCACTTGCACTTCGAGATGTGGATCAACGGATCGCCAGTGGACCCGGTGGCCTACCTTCCTTAGTCTGGAACAGTACTGAGCGGAGCGGGCGGCTGCCCGGCGGCCGTGCGGGTCGTCAGGATGAGCGGAGCGGCCAGCAGCGAACACAGGGAGAGAACGACAAACGCCGTCCTGTAGCTGTTCGTCTCGTCATACACCCAACCGGCGAAGACCGGCCCGAGAAGGACGCCAATCGTGGCTATCGCGAACGTGAGGCCCTGTATCGCTCCGAACGCCCTGAGGCCGAAGTAGTCAGCCTGAAGCGCCGGCCGGACGGGGATCGCGCCGCCGAAGCCGATGGCGAACAGAGGGAGAGCGTACAGTACCTGCCAGCTCTCATAGACCGTCGCGAAGAGCAGCAGGGAGAGTCCCGAGATGGCGAACGCCACGGCCATGACGTGCCGCTTGTCCATCACGTCCGCTAACTGTCCGAAGCCGAGTCGCCCGATGAGGCTAAGCAAGGTCATTATCGCCACGGAAGCGGCCGCAAGGCCGTCGGAGAAGCCAACCGTTGACGTGAGGAACGGGATCTGATGGACGATGATCGCCGTGGTGCCCAGGTTGGCCAGCATTACAGCGAAGGAGAGCTTCCAAAAGGTGCTGGTTCGCAACGTCTCGCGAACCGTGAGACCCCAGTGTGCGTCTCGGACGCGCGCGCCGGCCGTTGAAAGCTCGTCGGCGCGCGGGGGTGCCTCCCCGTCCGGCTGCAGCCCCATCTCCTCCGGCCGGTTGCGGACGCTGGCTGCGAGGGGCAGGCAGATGATTACCTGCAGCGCGGCGATGATCACCAATGCGTCTCGCCAGCCAAACGCGGAGATCAACGCTGAGAGGACGAGCACCATCACACCGCTGGCACCCGCCCCGACGGTCATCACCGCCAGAGCGCGGCCGCGCCGCCTGTGGAACCAGTGGGTGATCGCCACCATCCCTATCGGGCCACCGGTCGCGCTCATGCCGATCGCGATGACGATCACCGCGCCGTAGAACCCGGCCAGCGACTCAATCTTGCTCAGGAGAACGAAGCCCAGCGCGACCAGAAGAACGCCGGTCATCATCAGCCGGCGCGCACCGAAGCGGTCTACCGTGAAGCCGATTACCGGGGCGGCGAGGCCGCCCACTTCGGAGCGCAGTGAGAACGCGAACGATACGCTGGCGCGGCTCCAGCCGAACTCGTTCACGATGGGGTTGAAGAGCGCGCCGAAGCCGTAAAAGAACGTTCCGCCGGTCAGGAAAACGATGGCGGCGGAAGCGGCGACAACCCACCAACCGTAGAAGAATCCGGTGCGGTCTGTCAGGGCGGTCGCGAGGCGTGTCATGTGAGGCTTTGCGCCTCATCATATCGCGGGTGGATTCGCAGGGGCGCGCTTATTCCGGCGTCACGCGCCGTCGTCGCAACACGCGGCCGACGATGCCGCGAAGCAGGGCGTTCCGTGTGTCCGGCCACGAATCACGGATTCGTTCGCGGTCCTCGCCTTCGACTTCGCGCCTGCCGAAGCGAGAGCGATTATAGGCGCGTGCCAGCTCGCGGACGCCTCGCGTATCTACGAACGTGCGCTCGATGTGCTCAGCGTAGATGCGTGGTGTCTGGCCGGGTTGCGGTGGGTGCCCGGCCCAGCCGGCGAGGCGGACGGTTTTCTCCCAGAGTTGCTGCGAATAGGGGAGTCCGGCGACGGAGCGTTGCCAGCCGAGGAACACCGATCCGGCGAGCAGTGCGATCACGCTGAGGACGCCGAGGGTGATCAGGGGGTTGTAGTCCCGTCCGCCGGTAGTCGCTGATGGCCCGCCTCCTCCCAGCCCCTCGAACCCGAAGTCGATATTGGCGTCGCCGCCGAGGCCCACGTCGCGGATGTCTTCGGGTCCGAGCGGCTCCACAGGCTCCGGCGCCGCGGAGACGACAGGACGCAGGTCCGCCTGTCGATCGGGTGAGGGGTTGAAGGCTATCCAGCCATATCCGGGGAAGTAGACCTCTGTCCAGGCGTAGGCGTTGAGGTCGCGGACGAGGTAAGGGCCGCCGGTGCGAGTGCGGTCGGCGTCGTCCACGACGAAACCGACCGCGAGGCGGGAGGGGATACCGAGCGAGCGCAGCATGACGACCATGGCCGAAGCGTGGTAGTCAAAGTAACCGCGCTGCGACTCGAACAGGAAATAGTCCACGGCGTCCTCGCCGGGCGGCGCCTTCTTCACGTTGAAGTCGACCGGGAACTGACGAAGATAGTCCTCGATCGCCTTCGCGGTGTCGTATGGTGTAGGCCTGCCTCCCGCGGCCAGGAGTCGGTTCTGATCATCGTTGGCTATGGGGGAGAGCCACATGATCTCCAGTGCCCTGTCCTTGATGCGTGATGGGAGATCGTCAGGCAGTTGCAGGTAATCACCCGGAGGGGTGTCGCTGCCGGCGAGTCTGAGTTCCTCAGCCGAGGGCGAGGAGATGAAACCCGTGACTGTGTAGGTGTTACCTTCCTGGATGCGTTGTGGTGGTTTGGTCACGAGGCCATCAGGCACGCCTGTAGTGCTGCGCAGAAGCGTCACGCCCAGGACGCGCCCGTCCGGGTCCCTGCGGACTGTGAGCCCCACCCCGTCTCCGTTCAGGTATTGATCGACCGCGGCCGTAAGCACCTCCTGGTTCGAAAGCTCGGCGCCCGCGTTCGGGACGAGGAAGTTGGCGCGGCGGCCCTCCCTCCGTTCCACTTCGGCGACGCCGTCCGATGCAGCCTCGATCTGGAAGTGTGAGCTGCTGGCGAGCGTGTCCCCGGGTGAGAAGAGCACTGTCCCGACGACGCTCTTCCGCTCCACGCGCACGGTTAGCGTGATCACGGTTCCTTGCAAGTCGCCATTGGCGACTGCCTTGTCTACCTCCTCGTCGGTCCACGGCGGCAGTTGGACGGAAACGCGCTCGCCGGCCTGCCAGCCACCGGGGGAGTAAATATCGTACACAGCGCCGCGGAGGGGGATTGGACCGGTCACCGACGTCTCTTCGTTGACGGTGACGAGCAGTAGTTCGCGGGTGCCTAGCTTGACGGAGCCCTGGAAGGGGAGGACGCCGGTGTAGCTGTGCACCGGGACGACCTTCTTCACTTCCAGCGGGCCCGCTAGCCGAACGAAATTGGCCCCGATCTCCGCGATGCCCTCGGTCGCAGCCTTTACGATGCCGGGCGTTGCGAAAGGCCCCACGGGAGCCACCCAGGCGCCGGCCATGACGACGAGGAGGGCCCAGCCTGTGAAGTTGATGAAAGAGAGGCTGATGAGGGGTGGGTACGATGTTCCCTCTGCCCTCCAGCGCGCCATTCGCACCATCAGGTTCGTGCGCATCACCAGCAGGAACCCGAAGAGCATGAACAAGGCGATGGAACCCGAAAGCTCGTCGCCCACGAAGGCGAGGTCGACGAACAGTCCGACTCCGCCGGGAATCAGTCCGAGCCATGAGATGTGCCAGCGAAAGACGCTCCAACCGAACAGAAAGACACCGAGCCAGGTGAGGCCGAGCACAAGGGTATCGAACGGCAGATCATCGTTGCTCACGCCACCGCCAAAGGCCAGCCGGAACCAATCCCGAAACCGGTAATACACCGCGTCCAGACGCTGTTCCAGGTCGCCCGGACCCACCGCGTCTAACGTCAACCAGCCGAGGACAAGCGCCCCAACGAGAACTGCCAGCGGCCAGGCGGCGACGACGGGCAGACCGGAACGCGAGATAATCAGCGCGCCCAGCAGGGCGAGCACAGAAACGAGCGTAAGCGGCGGCATATTCTGGGACCAGCCGCCTGCTTCCAGTGACGCGGATACGCTGAGAGTCGCGCCCAGAGCCAGGAGAAACGTGAGCCAGTCCTCCCAGTCGCCGTAGCGGCCGAAGATGCGCCTGGTCAGCGGTGGCGCCGCCGGCGCCGCCACGGGTATGGGCCTCATCCACTCGCGAGTGGCCATCTCAGCGCACCCCTGCCATGCGCCGCTCGGGCGCACTTATCGCGGCCAGCCCCGCCGGACCGAGCATGAGAGAGATGTCTGATCCACAGGGCACGACGTAAGTCAGGACGTTACTTGCCGCGAGCTCTTCCAACGGTAGTGGGGGGGTGCCATCCAGACCGAAGCTTCCGGGCTCCAGCAGGACGGCGGCCGCGCGCGCACCCTGGCGGACGGTGGTGTGTAGCGCGGCCGTCCATTCTGCGTCCGGGGAAGGAGTCACGACTATCACAGTCGTGTGACGCCCAAACCTCCGTCCCTCCTGCTCCAGCAGCCTCGCCAGCGGCGTGGGGCCTTCGGCGCGCGCGGTGGCGAGCGCCTCCAGGATACGACCGTACTGTGTGGAGCCGCGAGCCGGATCCATGGCCACGGTTTCGCGTCCGCAGGCGATGAGACCGAGCATCCGGTTGGCCTGCGCGAAGTGATAGGCCAGTGAAGCCGCGATGCTGACCGCGTACTCCTCCGTGCCGTCGTCACCGCTGCCGGCCTGGACGTCGCGGTGGAGGTCCAGGACGATCCAGACGTTGCTCGTGGGGTCCATCTCATACGTTTTCACCATCAGGCGGCGCAGGCGGGCTGTGCTGCGCCAGTGGATGCGGTTGTAGCTGTCACCAGGGTAGTACTCCCGGACGGAGGAGGCGTTGGGCGTCACGTAATGCGTGCGGCGGCGCACGATGCCTTCGCCGGGCAGTTGAGCAGCGGGCGACCAGAAATAAGGAAGCTCTTGCGGCCGCGGGAGCACGACGAGCGTCTCGCTTGCGCCAAAGGTGCGGCTGAAACGGAAGAGGCCGAAGGGGTCTCCGCTGGTCAGGCGCACGGGGCCGGTGGAGTAGACGCCGCGGCGAGCGCACGTCATGTTCACTTTCCAGTTGCGGCTGCTTTTCGCCGGCAGGGTGACGACGGTGCGGGGCGGGACGCCCGGCATGTCGGTCTCGTCTTCGACTTCGAGCCACAGTTTGGTGATAGCGCTGCGACTCTGGAGCCGGACTCGCGCCTCGACTTCCTGGCCGACCTGTAACCGGTCGTTGGCGCGCGCTACGGTCACTTCCAGGCCGCGGATGTTGATGCGGGCCCAGATGAGGCACAGCGGGATAAGCGCGCCCAAAACGTACGCGCCGCGGTAGAAGAACCAGTTCCCGCTGATCGCTGCCAGCGCGACGGTTGTAGCGAAGGCCGCAAGCACGAGCAGCAGGCTGTGATTGCGGTGAATAAGGCCGACGAGGTCTCGCAGGTCGCGTGATGCGCGCCGCACGTGGAGGCTCTTTACGCGCTCCGGGCCCGCACCCCGGGGACCGGCAGGCGCGACAGGCAGTCCTCCACGACGTCGCGGGGGGTCAGGCCCTTCACCCGGGCCTGGGCGTTCAGGATGATCCGGTGTCCGAGGGCCGGATAGGTCAGGGCCTTAACGTCGTCAGGGAGCGCAAAGTCGCGGCCGTCGAGGATCGCGCGTGCCTGCCCGAGTCGCTGGAGGGCGAGCGAACCTCGCGGCGACGCGCCGAGGTATACGGCGTCGTGCCTGCGGGTCGACTCGACGACATTCACGATGTACTCCTGGACCAATATGTCGACGTATATCTCGCGGACGGCGGCCTGGAGTCCCAGGACGTCACCCGACTCGCAGACCTCTGCCAGCTCGCCGACCGGGTGGCCGTGCATCTGGCGCTGCATGATGGCGCGTTCGTCCTGCTTCGACGGGTAGCCCAGATCGAGGCGGATGAGGAAGCGGTCGAGCTGAGCCTCGGGCAAAGGGAATGTGCCTTCGTACTCAATCGGGTTCTGAGTCGCCATCACCATGAAGGGATCCGGCACGGGGTGAGTCACGCCGTCAACCGTGATCTGGCGCTCCTCCATACTCTCCAGCAAAGCAGACTGCGCTTTTGGTGTTGCGCGGTTGATCTCGTCCGCGAGCACGACCTGTGAGAGCACGGGTCCGGGCTTGAACTCAAAGTCGCCTGTTCTCTGGTTGTAGACGGAGACGCCGGTGACGTCGCTGGGCAGGAGGTCCGGAGTGAACTGGATGCGGCTGAAGGTGCAGCCGCTGGAGCGCGCGAGGCTGCGCGCGAGCATCGTTTTGCCGACGCCGGGGACGTCCTCGATCAGCAGGTGACCGCCGCACATCAGCGTCATCACCGCCAGCTCGACCTGGGAACGCTTGCCGACGATGACGCGCTCGACGTTTTCGGCGATGCGCTGGGCGGTTGCTCGATGGTCCAAAGGGAGCGGCTCCTGGGAAATAAACGCCGATAGCGGCGGATTGGTTCCGTATCTGGGTTCAGCGTAGCGGGAACATCGACGATTTACAAGGGAGAGGCGAAGTGCTGGTGTCGAGCATTCTCGGGCGCTTCGCGGTAAACTGTCCCGCAGGAGGTGTCCAATGCCTGAATACGCTGACCTGCTGTACGAAGTCGACTCCAATGTCGCTACGATTACCCTGAACCGCCCGGACCGGCTGAACGCGATCACAGGGCCCATGCTGGAGTCGTTCAGCCGGGCGCTTCGCGACGCCGACGCCGACCGAGGGGTGCGTGTGATCATACTGACCGGCGCGGGTCGCGGTTTCTGCGCGGGCCTCGACCTGAAAGATCTGACGGCCGGAACGGGGATCGGGGCGAACGGGGCGGGTGGGCTGGCGCAGGCGCGGTTCGATCTCGTCAATAGCCCGCCAGTGGTGCTGCACACAACGGACAAGCCGGTGATCTGCGCATTGAACGGCCCGGCCGCCGGGTACGGGATGGACCTGGCGCTGGGCGCGGACATCCGTATCGCCTCTACAGAGGCCAAGCTGGCGGCGGTGTTCACGAAGCGGGGCATCCTGCCGGAGAGCGGCGGCGCGTGGCTGCTGCCGCGGCTGGTCGGCTGGGCGAAGGCGACGGAGATCGCCTTCCGTGGGCAGACGCTGGGCGCGGAGGAGGCGCTGGCTGCCGGGCTTGTGAACCAGGTCGTCGAGCACGAGCGGTTGATGCCGGTAGCGCGTGAGATGGCGGCGGAGATCGCGGCCAACGCGCCACTGGCGGTGCAGGCGACGAAGCGGATGATGCGCCTGGGCCTGGAGGAGTCGTTCGAGGCAAGCGTACACCACGTGTTCCTGCAGTTGCTGCCGCTGTTCGGCAGCAAGGACTTCGCTGAGGGTGTGAAGGCGTTCATGGAGAAACGCGAGCCGCAGTTCAGCGGACGGTAACCCCCCTCACCTCTGTGTGCGCCGAGGGTCAAGCTCAGCGCCTGACGCCGACAGGAGTAGAATAGCCGCATCATGGAGCCGCGCATCCAGTACGCCACAACGAGCGATGGCGTAAGCATCGCCTATTCCGTGATCGGCGAAGGTGCGCCGCTGGTGCATCTGCCGTGGTTTCCTTTGAGTCATCTGCAGGCGGAGTGGCGTGTCCCTGAGATCCGCCGCTGGCGCGAGCGGCTGGCCGAAGGTAGGATGCTGGTGCGCTTCGACGGAAGAGGAGGCGGGCTCTCTGACCACGACGTGACGGATTTCACGGTGGACGCGCGCCTCCTGGACCTGGAGGCGGTTGTAGACTGCCTCAAACTTGAAAAGTTTGCTCTGTACGCGCCGCTTCACAGCAGTCCAGTCGCCATTGCTTACGCTGCGCGTCATCCTGAAAGAGTGTCTCATCTGGCCCTGTGTTGCGCGTATGCGCGGGCCTCTGACTGGTACGGGTCGCCGGTGGTACAGGGAGTCCTTGCACTGGCAGACTTGGACTGGCAGACGTTTACGGAGACGGCCATAGGTACCTTCGCCGCGGGATGGGCGGAAGGAGAGTTTGCTCATCGAGTGGCGATATTGTTCCGAGAGAGTGTCACGCATCAGGCATACCTGAGGTTCATTCCAACTCTCCAGGCCGTCGATGTTAATCCGATACTGCCGACGGTAACACCGCCCACGCTCGTGCTTCACCGCCGTCAGATAGATCAGCTCGGTGTCGATGTCGCTCGCAGACTTGCCGTCGGCATCCCCAATGCCCGTTTGGCGCTCCTGGAAGGCCAGTCGGTATTCGAGCCGTTCGGCGACACGGAGCCAATCGCGACGGCTCTCGACGAGTTCCTGCGCGAAGGTAGGGCGGAGACTCCGGGCCTGCCCGCGCTCCCCTCTGGGACCGCAATTATCCTCTTCGCGGACATCGCCGACTCCACGGCGCTCACCGAGCGGCTCGGCGACGCCGCATTCCGCGAGAGGGCGCGGAACCTGGACGGCGTGCTGCGCGGCGTCATTGAAGGGAACGGTGGGACGTGCATCGACGCTAAGACGCTTGGCGACGGCGTGCTGGCGGTGTTCACTAGCGCGCGGCAGGCGATAGAGGCGGCGC
>CAZLDI010000015.1:0-90405 GCA_964558415.1 uncultured Dehalococcoidia bacterium | reverse complement strand
CAAAATGCAGCCTAGAAAGGAGAGCGGTGTACAGGATGTACCGAACGAGTACACAACCTACCCAGCGCGGCAACCCCTCCGGTAGAATGTGGTGGCCATCTGAGCGCGAAGACGCATCGCGCGGCGTGGCAGAGGCAAGGCCCTTGCGAAAATCAGCGGTAAAGGCGAACGCATACGATCTCGTGGTCATCGGCGGCGGCCCGGCGGGCGAAAAGGGGGCCGCGCAGGCTGCCTATTTCGGGAAGAGGGTCGCGCTGGTAGAGCGCGAGGACGTGCCGGGAGGCACCGCCTGCAACACCGGGACACTGCCGAGCAAGACTCTACGCGAAACGGCGGTCACTCTGTCTGGCATCCGCTCACGAGGCCTGTACGGCCTGGATCTCTCCCTGCGGCGCGAGGTTACTGTTCAGGACCTGCTGGTGCGGGAAGGTGCGGTAAAGGCGATGGAGCGCCTGGAGATCTCAGAGAACCTCAAGCGTCACAACGTCGACGTCTATCAGGGTGCCGGATCGTTTCTCGACTCTCACACCGTCACCGTTTCCCGCGACGGCAGCGAGCCGGTCCTGCTCCGGGCTGAGAAGTTCCTGATCGCTACCGGGTCTTCTCCGAACCGCCCGCAGGCCTTCCCCTTCGATGACCCGCGAGTCTGGGACTCCGATGATGTGCTGGGCCTCCAATTCATGCCGCGCCGCATGGCCGTGGTTGGTGGTGGCATCGTCGGCTGCGAGTACGCCTGCCTGTTCGCGGCGCTCGGCGTGCGAGTTTCGTTGATTCACGACCGGCTGGAGCTCCTGCCGTTCCTGGACCGCGACATTTGTGCGGTGCTTCAGTCGGGCATGAGCAACCTTGGCATCGAATTTCTGATGGGAGAGCGGGTCAGTGAATGCCAGGCGAGCGCCGCGGGCATGAGGTTACGGCGCGACGGGAAGCAGGCGATCGAAGTGGATGCGGTCCTCGTCGCCGCCGGCCGGCGCAGCGATGCGGCGACACTCAACCTGCAAGCGGCCGGCGTGGACGCTGGCGAGTCGGGGTTCATCAGCGTGAATGAGCACTACCAGACGCAACAGCCGCATATCTACGCGGCGGGTGACGTCATCGGTCTGCCGGCGCTGGCGAGCACCGGCATGGAACAGGCGCGGCTGGCGATGGTCCACGCTTTCGACCTGAAGTACAAGACATCGGTCGCCCCGGTGTTGCCTTATGCCATCTACACCATCCCGGAGGTAGCCATGGCGGGCGACACGGAGAAAACGTTGCGAGAGAAAGAGGTGGACTACGTCGTCGGGCGCGCCTACTACGACCATAACGCACGCGGAAAGATCATCGGCGACCGCGCGGGGCTGCTAAAGCTGCTTTTTCGGACGGAGGACCTGAAACTCCTGGGCGTCGCGGTGGCCGGGGAGATGGCCTCAGAGGTCGTGCACGTCGGCCTCGTGGCGCTGATGACCCAGGCGGACAATCAACTGTTTATCGAGACCTGTTTCAACTATCCCACGCTCGGGCAGCTTTACAAGTACGCCACCTATGACGCGATGCAACAGCGCGCCAAACTGAGCGGCGGGCGCGACTAAACCTGGCCGAATCTGCCTTGCCTCCTGGGAGGGATGAACAGATATAATCTTGCAGGACCGATGAAACAGCGAATCCTGGGCAGCACCGACATAAAGGTCTCCGCGGTCGGCTTCGGCGTCTGGACCGTCAGCACGGGCTGGTGGGGCATCCACGACGAGCAATACGGCGTTGACCTGCTGCGCCGGGCCTACGACGCCGGGATCACCTTCTTCGATACCGCAGACTCCTACGGCCGTGGCAAGGGCGAGACGATGGTGGCGGAGGCGCTTGCCGATGTGCGCGATAAGGTCGTTATCGCCACGAAGTTCGGCTACGACATATACAACCACGTCAGCGACGATCGCGAGGGTCACAAGGAGCTACCGCAGGACTACTCGCCGAAGCACGTCCGCTTCGCCGTCGAGAAGAGCCTGGAACGGCTGCGCACGGATTACATAGACCTCTACCAGATGCACAACCCCCGCATGTCCGCGGTGCGCAGTGACGAGCTGTTTGCGACGCTGGAGGACCTGAAGCGCGAAGGCAAGATCCGCCACTACGGCGCGGCTCTTGGCCCGGCGAACGGCTGGGAGCCGGAAGGCCTCGCCCTTCTTCGCGAACGCAGGATCCCGAGCCTGCAGATCATCCACAACATGCTGGAGCAGTCGCCCGGCGCCAACCTGATCGCCGCCGCTGCCGAAGAAGGAGCGGGCGTCCTTGTGCGAGTACCGCATTCTTCCGGGTTGCTGGAGGGCAAATACACCGCGGAGACGACGTTCGGTCCCGACGATCATCGCAGTCACCGCCCGAAGGAATGGCTCACGGAAGGTCTCCAGAAGCTCGAACAGCTTTCGTTCCTGTCCGACGGTACGGGGCGCACGATAGGCCAGGCGGCCATTCAGTTCGTTCTCGCATCCGGCTCCGTCGCCTCCGTGCTCCCCAACATCTACGACGCGGAGCAGCTCTCCGAGTTCGCCGCTGCCCCGGACACTCCAGAGCTTAGCGCCCGGGAGATCGCGAAGATCGATGAGCTGTATGCCGCCGATTTCGGCATCCAGCAGGCCGCCTCGCCGGAGGCCGTTCGTCCGTAAGGGCGAGGCAGAGCCTCGGCCTCCAACGCTCGCATGACAGACCAGGGTCCAGAAAACCAGCCGGCCCGCCGCCAGGTGGTCAAGTTCTCCTTCTATCGCGTCGATCCCGCCTGGCGCGCTCAGCCTTCCGAGGAGCAGGAGCGCGGGAAGCTCGAGATTTGCGCGGCCGTCGAGTCGTTCGCGGGGCGCCTGCTGGTGCGGAGCTACAGCGTCGTCGGGATGCGTGGCGAGGCCGACTTCCTGCTCTGGCAGATAGGCGACGATCTGGACACCATCCAGGAACTGGCGTCCGCCCTGCTGCGCACCGCCGTCGCACCGTACCTCACGATGCCGCACTCCTACCTGGCGATGACCCGGCGTTCCGCGTATGTGAGTCCGGAAGAGGCCGATCGCCGCCTGGAGCTTCACCCGGCGGACTCTAAGTACTTCTTCGTCTATCCGTTCGTGAAGACCCGGGAGTGGTATCAGCTGCCTCTCGAGGAGCGCCAGGCGATGATGGATCAGCACATCGCCGTTGGCCGCAAGTACCCGTCCGTGAAGCTCAACACGACGTACTCGTTCGGGCTCGACGACCAGGAGTTCGTTGTGTCTTTCGAGACAGACGAACCGGCCGACTTCCTCGACCTGGTGATGGAGCTGCGCGAGGCGAAGACCAGCCTCTACACGCTGCGCGACACCCCGATCTTCACCTGCATCCACATGGGGCTCAGGGAGACTTTAGACTCCCTTGGCGGCGCTGGCACGCGAAGTCTGCCGAGCGCCCCAGGCGGCGTTGACGGCGATTGGACACGCGTCGCGGCCCTCTCTGAGCTACAGGAGGGATCATCCAGGGTCGTGTACGCCGGCAGCGAGCAGGTGGCGCTCTTCAACTCGGGTGGCACGGTCTACGCCATCTCCAATCGTTGCTCTCACGCAAACGGCCCGCTCGCCGACGGTAAACTGGTCGACGGTGTAGTGGAGTGTCCGTACCACGGCTCACGCTTCGAGCTCGCTTCAGGGAGACCGCTCTGCGGCCCCGCTAACCGGCCGCTTCCCCCCTTTCAGGTGCGGGTTGAGGACGGCGAAATCTTCGTCGCCTCGCTGCTTGACGCGCAGGCCGTTTAACCCGCCCTCTCAGCCGGCGTTAGTATGCTGTGATGAAGCGTCGACGCAAACGCACCAGCGCCCCGCAGGGGCGGCTGTTCCGTCTCCTTTTGGCCGGCAGCCTTCTCCTGGCGATAGCCGCCGCGGGGTGTAACGACGCTAGCAGCGAACCGCAGGCAACGCCGACGCCCGCGGCGAAACGATCGCCGCGACCTACACTGACGCCCTCACCAACGACTGCGGCGACTCCCTCGCCAGAACCGCCCCCGGCTGAGACGCAGCAGCACATTGAAGGGCCGTCGTACACATCGGTTGAACGTGCGCCCGCGCCGCCCCCGCCGGCCCCAGCGCCACCGCCACCGCCTGCTCCACCGATCGAGATCCTGCACGGGCCCCCGTACACAATCGTCATTGATCCCGGGCACGGTGGGCCCAACTACGTCGGCGCAAGCAACCTGGGCATGGCGGAGAAGGACATCAACCTGGATGTTTCCCTGAGACTCGCCCCGTTGCTCGCTGCCCAGGGCTACAACGTCGTCCTCACTCGCAGCGGCGACTACACCCTGACCGAGTTCTATGCAGACACGGCGATCGAACGCCGGGATGAGATACAGGCCCGGGTGGACCTCGCGAACCAGCTGCCGGCAGACATCCTGGTTTCAGTGCACTTCAACGGCTCGAGCGACAGCAGCATTCGGGGCCTCGAGGTCTACTACAACCCGGACCGCCCCTTCGGTTACTTTAGCTGGGCGCTCGCGGATATTACACGGCAGGGCCTGCTCAATTCGATCAACGGCGCCGGTTACGCCGTACCCGACAGAGGCGTCAAGAACGACGCCTTGGTGGGGGGAGACCCGCGAAACGCCCACTCCTGGTTGCTGGGGACTAACGATAACTTCCGGCCGAGCATGATGCCGGGGATTATCGCGGAAGCGATGTTTCTCTCCAACTACACGGAGGCGCAGTTATTGAGCCTCCCGGAGATGCGCCAGGCGATCGCCGAAGGGTATCGTGCCGGCATAGACGCCTATTTCGGCTGGCTGCAAACTCAGCTACCGCCGACCCCCACTCCCACCCCGACGCCGACCCCCACGCCAACGCCTACGCCGACGTCAACGCCAACGCCCACACCTACACCCGGGCCCGCGTCCCCAACCCCTTCTCCGACGCCGGCGGCCACGCTCCCGCCGCCAACCCCAACTCCAACCCCGCCACCGCCAACGCCTTCACCGGCCCCTTAGCAGGAGGCGTCCCCGGTAACGTCACCTCCACGTGGCTTAATATCACCGGCTCCTCGCGCAGCCGGCCGCGCCCTCCCCCGCGATGCGTCCGAAGACGGCTCCCGCCGTCAGCCCGGAACCTCCGGCATAATTACCCCAGAACAGCCCACCCACGATCTCTCCCGCAGCGTACAGGCCGCCGATCGGGTTCCCAGTGGTGTCGAGCACCCGCGCCTCGCGGTCGATTCTAAGCCCGCCGAACGTGAACGTGATCCCGCACGTCACCGCGTAGCCCGCGTACGGCGGCGTGTCCAGCGGCAGCGCCCAGTTGCTCTTCGGCGGCGTGATCCCGTCCGTCCGCTTGCCGTCCAGCGCGGTCGGGTCGAACTCTCCCGGTTGTACCGCGGCGTTAAAGGCGGCGACCGTCCGCTCGAGGGCGTGCCGCTCGATGCCAAGCGCCCCTCCCAGCGCGCCGACCGTCTCTGCCGACGCCTTCGTCACCTCGCGGATGCGATACTCGTCGCGCAGCAGATGTTCGACTTTCGCATCGAAAAGCTGGAAGGCTACGCGGTGCGGCTGCTTCAAGATCTCGCGTCCGTACCTGGCATACGTGTAGTTGCGGAAGTCAGCGCCCTCGTCCACGAAGCGCTCGCCGCTGGTGTTGACGATGATGCCGAGCGGGTACGAGTGCTTCTGGTACAGGTCTCCGATCCGCCGGTTGCCCACAGGTGGCGCGTTCAGGTCCCAGGCGACGGCGTGGCAGCTCGACCAATCCCCCGCCGGCGCGGCGCCCGCCGCCAGCGCGATGCGGTGGCCGTCCCCGGTGTTGAACTCCGTCCCGCGCACCCTTGCGTGCTCCCAGTCCGGGCCCAGGTGCTGCACCCGCATCTCCGCGTTCGCCTCGAATCCACCACAGGCCAGTACGACCGCGGCGCAGCGGAGTTCCCCGCCGGCGGTCATGAGGCCCGTAACCCGGCCCCCCTCCAGGAGCAACGCCTGGGTTGCCGCCTCGTATCGCACGTCGATGCCCGTCGCCTCCGCGATCTCGAACAGCCGGTCGGAGAGGCCGGCCCCGCCGCCGACCACTTCAATCACCAGCCCGCCCCAGAAGCGACGCACGCCGCCGCGCTCAAACGCCTGCCGTCCCGCCGAGAGCGTCCAGCGCACGCCGCGCTCCCGCATCCAGACCATCGTCTGGAATGCTTCCGCGACCAGTGCCTGAGACAGTTCCGCATCGGCCCGTCCGTCCGACACCCGTGTCAGGTCATCAGTGAACTGTGAGGCCGGATAGCTTCCCACATCCACCGACTGAACCTCTGCCTCCGAAAGGTCCGGGATCAGCCGGCGAATGTCTTCGATCCCCTCAAATGGGAACCGAAACGCGGCGCCGGTGAAGTACGTGTTCCCGCCGCGCATCCCCAGGGGCGCCTTCTCCAGCACCAGCACCCGCGCCCCGCCCTGGCGCGCCGCCAGGGCCGCGCACAGTCCGGCGTTCCCGGCGCCGACGACTATCACGTCGTGCGGCTGAAGCTCTTTGCTCACGCCCTGGAGGCTGTCAGCGCCACTCGACTCCGTATATCTCGTGCGTCCCGGTCAAGCCCTTCAGCTCCACCTCGCGCTTATCGCCCCAGTTGATGTCGCCGGCGCTATCCACAAGCGCCTTCAGCAGGCCGGATACGAGTATCTCTCCGCCCGTCGCCTGCGCAGCGATCCGCGCCGCCAGGATCACGTTCTTGCCGAAGAAGTCCTCGCCCTCCTTGATCGTTTCCCCCGTGTGCAGCCCCATGCGCACCATCACCGGTTGATCCGCGCTCTTGTTGCGCTCCGCCAGCGCCTTCTGGACGGCGCTCGCGCACTCCAGCGCCTTCGCGGCGGACTGGAACGCCACCATAAAGCCGTCGCCCTCGCTCTTCACCTCGAAGCCGCCGTGGGCCTTCACGTGCTCCCGGACGATGGTGTTGTGCTCCTTCAGCACGGCCATCCAGGCCTTGTCGCCGAGCCTTTCCGTGAGCACCGTAGAGCCTTCGATGTCGCTGAACATGATCGTGACGGTGCCGTCTGGGGCAGCGTGGCGCTTCAGGTCCGGCTGGTCTGCGAGCGCCTCCCGCGCGACCGTGTCGATCGATGAACCGAGGTCGCTGAGGTCGATGCCCTGGATTCGCAGCTTGTGGCCGAGGCACCGCTCGACCAGCACCTTGAGGCCCAGTTCCTGTGCAATATCGAGAGCTTGAGTCAGCAGGTGCAGCGCTTTCTCCCGATCGCCGGGCCTGCCCCGGCTCAGGAGCATGCGGGCGTACCACTCCTGGGTCAGGGCCAGCCACGGCCGGGCTCCGAGCTTTTCGTTGGTCTTTATGGCGTCCTCAAAATACATCTCCGATTCGTCCCAGCGAGACAGTTGAGCGGTGAGGTTGCCGAGGTGGCGGGACGCCGGGCCGGCGCAGGCGATGGCATTGCCCGTAACGATACAGCGGCTGCCATACGGCTTCAGCAGCTCGTACAGCGCTGCTGCTGCCTTAGTGTCGGCTAACAGGGCACAGACATCGGCCAGGACGGCTATCGAGATCAGCCACAACCCATCTCTTGGCAGACCCACGAAGTCATTGGCGGCAAGGAGTTGAAACTCCCTTCGTGCCTCGTCCGCTTTTCCGGTCTCCGCGTAGATGAGGGCGAGCACGCAGCGCCAGACCGGCAGCGCCGGGTTCTGCTCCGCGAACCCTCTTGTGGACGCTTCAAGTTCCCCCAAACGTCCCTGCTTCCAGCGAAGGTCGACCATTTGCGCCCCGAATGCCTGGGACGCCGCCTGGGATTGAGCCCTCTGCCCGAGGCTCAGGGCTTCGAAGACCAGCTTCTCCGCCTCGAGGAGGCGCCCGTCCAGCAGTGAGCGCATCGCCCTCCATAGTGCCAGGTAGCTGTGATAAAGAGGCTGCCGCAACTCTTCCGCCAGGTGGCTGAAGGCTTCGATCTCCTCGTCCGCGGCCCGAATGTCTCCGAGCTCCAGATGGTCGGTCAGGCGCCAGAGGCGTCCCGCTACCTCCAACCCTTTGTCGCCGGCCGCCCGCGCCAGCTGCAAGAGCTCCGTGGCGACCGCGAGGCGCTCTTCCGCAGCTTCTGGCCCCCAGAGAGCCCAGTGCATCCCATTGAGAGCCACTGCCCGAAGGGATAAATCCCCCAACCTGTCGGCGATGTCGAGCGCCTCCCTGGCCATCGCGACCTTTGACTCTATGGAGGACATTTGGAACCACAACGCTCTTGGCATCACGGATAGCAGGCGCGCTCGTGAGTCCGTCTCTGCTTCTCCCGCAGCCTCAAGCGCTCTTTCAAGATATGGCAGCGACTCGCTGGCCGGCACGCCCCCGACGAATCGCGCTTCGTCAAGGGCAAGAGCGGCTCGCGCCAGGAGTTCGGCTGGGCCTACCTTTGCGGCGATGTCGGCTGCCCTCCTGGCCGTCTCCACTCCTTTGTCAGTCTCACCGCTTTTCCACTGAGCATCGGACTGGGCGATGAGCAGTTCACAGCGCATCGCCTCGTCCGGCGGCTGCTTAAGCTCGAGGACCTGGAGGCCGCGCTCGTAATGTCCCGCAGCCTCTTCGTATGCCACCAGGCCCATCGCCCGCTCCGCGGCGCGCGTGGCGTAGTCCACCGCCTTGTCCACATCTCCGGCCGAGGCGGCCTCGCAGAAGTGGTACGCCAGTTGCGGCAGGTGAGCCTCCGGGTCGGTCTCCTCCAACACTTCGCCGATCTGGCGGTGGAGACGCACACGCCGCGTCGTGGTCAGCTCCTCGTACAGCGTCTCGCGGATTAGGGCGTGGGAGAAGCTGTACTGGTCCGGCATGCGCGGGACCTCCGTGATCACCCGTGCGGCGACCGCTTCCTCCAGAGCTTCGAGGAGCCGGTCCCCAGATACATCGCTGACCTTCTCCAGCACCCGCAGGCTGAACTCGCGGCCGATCACGGAGCCGATCGTCAGTACCTTGTTGCACGCCTCGGACAGATGGTCCAGCCGCCGCCCGACGACCTCCCGCACGCTCTGGGGTATAGTCACGCTCCACTGCTTCACCGCCTCTGGGTGCTCCAGCCTCCCGTCGGTCACCAGCAGCCGCACGATCTCGTTGGTGAAAAACGGGTTCCCTTCCGTCTCCTTGAACACCGCCTCGACCAGCGTCGCTGGCGGCTCGATCCCCGCTGTCATCTCGATGAAGCGCGCCACGTCCCGGGCCGTCAGCCCCCGCAGCAAGATGCGCTGGCTCAGGTTCTCGCGGTTCAGTTCACCCAGCGTCTGCGCCAGCGGATGCTGACGCCTCAGTTCCACGTCGCGGTACGTCCCCAGGACCAGCAGGCGGCTGCCGCGCAACTCGCGCGCCAGGAACTGCAGCAGCAGCAGGGACGGCTTGTCGGCCCAGTGCAAGTCGTCCAGCACGACCATCAGCGGCGTGTCCTTCGCGGCGTTCTTCAGGAAGGTGGTGATGCTGTCGAACAGGCGGAAGCGCGCCTGCTCCGGCTCTAGCGCCGGTGGCGCCGGCAGACCGGGCAGCCGCTCCTTGACCTCGGACACCACCTGGGCGATGTCGGCGGCGCCGGGTCCCATCTCGCTCATCAACTCCTTCGGTTCCTTGTCGTGCACGTAAGAGCGGATGATCTGCACCCACGGCCAGTAGGCCGGCGCTCCCTCGCCCTCGTAGCAGCGGCCCCACAGCACCTGCACGTTACGCAGCCGAGCGTACGTCGCGAACTCCTCGGACGTGCGCGTCTTGCCGATCCCCGGCTCGCCCACCAGCATCAGCAAGCGTCCGCGTCCGGAGAGCGAGTCCTCGAGCCCGGCGCGCAGCTCGTCCATCTCCTTCTCGCGGCCGACGAAGATGCCGCTTGCCAGCCGGTCCAGCGGATTGACATCGGACTCTGCCGCGGCCGGGGCCGTGGTCGAGGCCGAATCGACGATCGCGCGCAGTGCCTCCGGGATCGCGGCGGCGCTCTCCGGCCGCTCGTTCGGGTCCTTGGCCAGCAGCCGCAGGAGCAGCGATTCCAGTGACCGCGGCACCTCGGGGTTGTGCCAGGAGGGGGCGACCGGGGCGGTGTTGATGTGCTGCGAGATGATCGCCACCGGGTCGTCGCCCAGGAAGGGCGGCCGCCCGGTCACCATCTCGTACGTGACGCAGCCCAGCGAGTAAAGGTCCGAGCGGGCGTCCGGCTGCCTGCCCAGCGCCTGTTCCGGCGGCATGTAGGCCACCGTCCCCACCATCATCCCCTCCATCGTCAGACGGCTGCGGTCGAGCGCGACGGCGAGGCCGAAGTCGCCGATCTTGGCTGTGCCATCCTCCGTCAGCCAGATGTTGCCCGGCTTCAGATCGCGGTGGACGATGCCGCGGCCGTGCGCGTGGGCGAGCCCCTGCTGGACCTGCTGGGCGATGCGGATCGCCTCCTGGATCGGCAGGCGGCGGTCCGGGGCCTTGTTCAGCATTCCGTCCAGGTCGCCGCCGGCCATGTACTGCGAGACGATGTACGGCTGGCCACCGTCATTGCCGACATCGTGGATCGTGACGATGTTTGCATGGTCGCCCAGGCGCCCCATCGCCTGCGCCTCCCGTTGCACGCGCGACATCCCCGCCTCGTCCAGCCCGTCGGTCTTGATGATGGCGACGGCCACATCGCGGTCGAGCTTCTCATCGTGCGCAAGGTAGACGCGCTTGCGGCCACCCTCGCCGAGGAAGCCCTTCACCTGGTAGCGGCCGGAAGCGAAGGACTGCGGCAGCGCGGGCGAAGGCGTCGGCGTTCGCGACACGAGCGCTTCTGCGCCCACGACCTGACCGCAGGAGCCGCAGAATCGCTCACCCGGTTCGTTGGAGGCTCCACACGAAGGGCACCCGGAGGCTAGCGAGCCGCCGCATTGCACGCAGAAGCGGCGGCCTTCGCGGTTATCGTGGCCACAGGAGTTACAAAGCAAGTGATCCGATCCTCACGTTAACGGGAGAGCAAGGCCTATCGTGCGAGAATCGTGCCTTGACGTCAACGGGTTGACGCAAGTCCGCTTAGGCGCGGCGAATTGCGAGACCTATCCAGTCATGGTGCGCGGCGTTTGGGGCCGGCCACCGATTTGATCAGGGTATCAGTAACGGCCGGCCACGTGGGCGCGTCACTATCAATGCAGTAGATCGACGCGGATTCCCTGTTGGATCAGCGCCGCTGAGTGCTTATGAGCCAATCAGACCGTAGCCCCCAACGCGTTCGCACGGCCGAAGCCGAGGAGCGCCAGCCGTCCGCTTGCCCCCCGACGCCGGCGTCGGGCCGCCATCGTATATTCATAGTTGACAGCAGTGGACAAGTGATGCCGCTGGACCGGCAGTTCGCCACTAACTGGAAGGTGCCGCAAGCCGGAAGGGCGTTGCCTCTGCACCAGCGATTCTCTCGGGCGTGGGAGATCCCTGCGTCTATTCTAGAGCGGCTGGCTGACGAGAACGGCCTACGACACGCGCTGGAACAGCGGGAATTTGTTGTTCACTACCAGCCTCAGTTCAGCGTTCAGACGGGGGCGATCGTGGGGGCCGAGGCGCTTGTACGGTGGGAGCATCCGATTCGAGGGTTGGTCCCGCCAGCGGACTTCATACCGCTGGCAGAAGAGACAGGGATGATCGTTCACCTTGGCGAGTGGGTGATGCGTACGGCATGCGCCCAGAACAGATCGTGGCAAGACGAGGGCCTCCCCTCGGTCGCGGTTGCCGTCAACGTGTCGCCTCGACAGTTCCGGGAAGCCAACCTCCTGCCGATGATCGAGAGTGCGCTGGCCGGCAGCAGACTCGCTCCGGAATGGCTCGAGGTGGAGATAACCGAAGGCGCGGCGATGGAGAACGTAGACCGCTCGGTCGCGGTGTTGCGCGAAATCGGTGAGATGGGGGTCCGCATATCCATCGATGATTTCGGCACCGGCTATTCATCTCTCGCCTATCTAAAGCGGTTCTGTTTGCATAGCCTCAAGATCGACCGGTCCTTCGTAAGGGGAGTCCCTTCGGACCCGAACGACGCGGCGATCGCGTCTGCCATCCTGGCGATGGCACGGGCGCTGGGGCTCGAAGTGGTCGCAGAGGGGGTGGAGACCGGGGACCAGCTCGCCTTTCTCAGCGAGAATGGGTGCCCCAAGGTCCAGGGCCACTATCTGGGTAAGCCCATGCCTGCTGACGACTTCGCGTCGTTCGTCGAGAAGTCGTCCATTGCCGAACCGCGGAAGGATGCGTTGTATGGTGTCACAGTCTCCTAGCGTCTCGAAGATCTACGCTGCGACCGCTCGCGAAATCATGAACTCTCCGGTCGTCGCGGCCTCGCCTGTCGCCACGGCGCGGGAGGTCGCCACCTATATGTTGCTGGGCGGGTTCAGTGGAATGCCAGTGGTGGACAGCGCCGGTTCGGTTCTCGGGATCGTGACGGAGCTCGATCTGCTCCGCTGCCTGCGCCGTGGCGACGCCTTGGAGACCACGCACGTCGCAGACATCATGACCCGAGACGTCATTTCGGTCGATGCCAGCATGCCCGTGGAAGAGGTCATGCGCATCCTCGACGTCGAGCACATCCAACGCGTTCCGGTGGTAGACGACGGCAGGATAGTCGGCGTGGTCTCCCGTCCCGACATCGTGAGGGCGGCCGTGGATCCGCAGCTTATGCGCCTCGGCTGAGGCTAGCGACCAGCCTCCCACTCCACGGCCCATATCTCGTACTCTCCGGACAGGCCCTTCAACGCCACCTCGCGTCCCTCGCCGAACGTGATGTCGCCGGCGCTATCCACCAGCGCCTTCAGCAGGCCGGATACGAGTATCTCCCCGCCCTTCGCCTGCGCGGCGATGCGCGCCGCCAGGATGACGTTCTTGCCGAAGAAGTCCGCGCCCTCCTTGATCGTCTCGCCCGTGTGCAACCCCATGCGTACGCGTATCGCCTCGCCCCCCGCCACACCCCTGGGCGCGGCACCCCCCACGGCACCCCCCGCCTCCCCGAGCAGCCCAGGCGGGCCCGTATCGGGCGCCCCTACGGCGTTGTTCCTCTCCGCCAGCGCCTTCTGTATCTCCATCGCGCAATCCAGCGCTCGCCGCGCGCTCCCGAAGGCGACCATGAAGCCGTCGCCCTCGCTCTTCACCTCGAAGCCGCCGTGCGCCTTCACCTGCTCCCGTACGATGGCGTTATGCTCTTTCAGCACGGCCATCCACGCCTTGTCGCCGAGCCGCTCCGTGAGCACCGTCGAGCCCTCGATGTCGCTGAACATGATCGTGACGGTACCGTCCGGCGCTGCGTGCGGGCGCAGGTCCGGCTGTTCCGCCTGGACGGACGCCGCGACGGCTTCGATGGACGTCTGGATGTCGGAGGAGGAGACGCCCTGCACCTTCAGCTTGTCGGCCAGCACGAGATCGAGGTGCTTCTTCGCGCCGAGCCGCTGGTAGATCGCGATCGCGTCGTCCAGGAGGCGGAGCGCCTCTTTGCGGTCGTCTTTTTCGCCGCGGGCGATGTGCATCAGGGCCCGCTCGTGCAGCGCGTCAGCCTCGTCCCACGGCAGGCCGTACTGACGCGCGATGGCAAGGGCTTCGTCGAAGGCCTCGTCGGCCTCGCTCCAATTCTGCTCCGCGGCCGCGACGACACCGCGACCAAGTGCGACGAGTCCGGCCGCCCCGCGCCAATCCTCGCCCTCGGCAAGAAGGGCGGCCACCCAGTCCAGGTGCTCATGCGCCTCGGCCACGCGACCGGTGGCGGCCAGAAGCTGGGCCATCGCGACCCTCGGCCGCAGGCTCCACGCCCTGATACCGGCATTTTCATCCAGCGCGATCACGGCGCGGAACAGCTCTTCCGCTTCCTCGTACCGGCCGGCTGTGAGAAGCAGCTCGGCAAGCGCTTCCGCCGGGCCCCGGAACAGCATCCGGTTACTGGATCCACGGTTATCCTCGGCCACCCCGCGGATGCCCGTCTCGGCGCGGTCCCAGTCGCCGTCCGCGATCAGGAGCCGGGAACGAAAGGGACCCGAGACCGATGGTAACGACTCCAAAACCTCGCGGGCCCTGGCTATCTCTCCCTGGCTGACCAGCATCGAGCCCAGATTGCCCACCAGGAAATCACGTTGCACGGGCGCAGCGGCCACGGCCGGACGCTCGAGCTCGGCTTCTAGGCAGCGCCGTCCGGTCTGCGGATCGCGGAGTGAGAAGCCGTGCCAGGCAGCGAGAAAGCCCCCGGCAAGCCACGAGACCCAGGCCAGCTTGTGTTCGCTTGCCAGCGCCTGCGCTTTCTCGATGGCCAGGAGGCCCTCAGCCAGTCGCCCGCTGTGGGCGAGGAAATGTCCGACGAAAATCCCCGCATTCGCGGTGACCGGAGCTGAATCGAGGCCTTCGCCGATCTCCAGCCCGCGGCGGGCACAGGCCAGGCCTTTCTCGATGTCCAGCATGTAAAGGTAGGCTGAAGCCAGTCCGATGTACACGTAAGCCAGGCCCGGGCTGTCCGGCGCCTCGACCTCCAGGATCAGGCGCGCGGCGTCGAGGTGGGCGACGCCGCTCTTGAGGTCCAAACCCAGGGAGACGAACGAGACCATGTTGCGCCCCAGCCGCGAGTGCATAGCGGCAACTTTGCCGCGGGCGCCCAGCTTCTCGTAAATGGCCAGGGCGCGCTCCAGGAACACGGCGCCCTTCTCGTAGCCGATCCCGCTGAGGTAGATCACATCGCCGAGTCGCTCGAGCAGCCGCGCCCGCTCCTCGTCGTTGCCACCCTGTTCTTCCATCAACTCCAGCGCGGTCTCCCAGTGGCGGAGCGCCTCCTCCCAGGCGTACACCCTGGCTGCCGCGTCGCCTGCCTGCCGCGAGTACTCGGTCGCTTTTTCGGCGTCGTTGCCTTGATGGAAGTGATAGGCCAGGTGCCCGACGTGCGGCTCCAGGCGTCCGGCCCGCGCCTGCTCCAGCGCGCGCCCGGCGCGCAGGTGCAGCCGCTGCTTGCGGGCGATCGAGAGCTCGCCGTAGAGCGTCTCCTGGACAAGGGCGTGGCTGAAGCGATAGGAGACGCCAGACGCGGTCTTCTGCTCGGTCACCAGCGCCGCCGCCAGCGTCTCTTCGAGCGCGGAAAGGAGCTTGTCTTCACCCATCTCGCAAAACTGCTGAAGGACGTCGAAGTCGAATTCGCGGCCGAGGACGGAGGCGTGGCCGAGAGCCTCGTTTGCCGCCTCGCTCAGGCGCGAGAGCCTGCGCCCGATGACCTCGCGCACGCCCTCCGGGATATGCTCGGCCAGCGCAGACATGCGGATCTGCCACTGTCCTTCCTTGCGGTAGAGCGCGCCGACTTCGACGAGATGAAGGATTGTCTCCTCGATGAAGAAGGGGTTGCCTTCGGTCTGCTGATGCAGTGCATCAGCGAGTGCGGGATTGACGTATTGCTCCGGCCGGCCCGACATCGCGCCCCGGCCCGCCAGCATGGCGCGCACGCCGTCGGCGTCCAGCCCTCGTAGCAGAATGCGCTCGTAAAGGCGCTCACGGCGCAGGCCGGCGATCACCTCGGAGAGGGGATGACGCCGGTCGAGCTCCACGTCGCGGTAGGTGCCGAGCACCAGGATGCGGGCGCCTTCGAGGCGGCGCGTGAGGTGCTCCAGCAGGAGGAGGCTGGGCTTGTCGGCCCAGTGCAGGTCATCCAGGATGAGGAGCAGCGGATTCGCCGTTGAGGCGTTGACCAGGAACGAGGCCACGGCGTCCAGCAGGCGGTAGCGTTCGGCCTCCGGTTCCTGCTCCCGGGTGGAGGGGATGTCCGGCACGCGGGCGCGTACCTCTGATACCAGCTTCGCCAGGTCGGAGGCGCCCTCGCCCATCTCCTCGCGGAGCGCGTCGGCGGGCCGGCTGTTCACGTACTGCCGCAGCGCTTCAACGAAGGGGATGTACGGCGGCGCGCCCTCGCTCTCGTAGCACTGGCCGGTGAGCGCCTGCGCACCGCGCACCCTGGCGTACACGGACAGCTCGTCGGCGAGGCGGGTCTTGCCGATCCCCGGCTCGCCGACGATCATGACCAGCGACCCGTGCCCGGAGAGGGCGTCTTCGAACCGCTCCTTCAGCTGCGCCATCTCCTTCTCCCGGCCGGCGAACGGCCCGCGGCGGAACGCCCCGGCCTGAGCCCCTGCCGCAGTAGCGGCAGCCGGCCGCTCGGCGGCGGGCCGGGCAGCGTCCACCAGGATTGCAGCGAGCGCCGCTGCCACCGCGGCGGCAGAGGCGGGCCGTTCGTCCTGGACTTTCGCGAGGAGGCGCATCACCAGGGCATCGAGCTCGGGCGGGACTTCGGGGCTATGCCAGGTGAGCGCGACAGGTGCTGTGTTGATGTGCTGCGATATAACGCCCACGGCCTCCTCTCCCAGGAAGGGAGGGCGGCCCGTCAGCATCTCATAGAGCACGCAGCCCAGAGAGTAGAGGTCGCTGCGGGCGTCGCTCTGGCGGCCGAGGGCCTGCTCCGGCGCCATGTAGGCAACCGTGCCCAGCATCGTACCCTCCATCGTCAGGCGCGAGCGGTCCAGCGCTACTGCCAGGCCGAAGTCGCCCAGTTTCGCGGCGCCTTCTTCGGTCAGCCAGATGTTCCCCGGTTTGATGTCGCGGTGGATCACGCCGCGTGCGTGCGCATGCTCCAGTGCGTGGCAGGCCTGCTCGGCAATCCGCAGGGCGCGTTCGACGGGCAGGCGGTGGTCCTCTGCCTGCCGAATCGATCCCTCCACGTCTCCACCGGCCATGTACTGCGAGACGATGTACGGCTCCGCTCGCCCTGAGCCCGCCGAAGGGCCCTCCTCGCCGATGTCGAAGACCGTGACGATGTTGGGATGGTCGCCGAGACGCGCCATCGCCTGCGCCTCGCGCTTCACTCGCGAAAGCCCGGCCTCGTCCAGCCCCTCCGTCTTGATGACGGCGATGGCCACGTCGCGGTCGAGCTTCTCGTCGTGGGCCAGGTAGACGCGCTTGCGGCCGCCTTCGCCGAGGAAGCCCTTCACGAGGTAGCGGCCAGAAGCGAAGGAGGCAGGGAGCGCGGGAGATGGGATGGGCGTGTGGGTGGATGGCGCTGACGGGGGTCCGCCGAGAGCCGACCCGCAGCCGTTACAGAACTTTGCGCCTGACGTATTGGCACGGCCGCAAGAAGCGCAGGCGACCTCTAGAGAGAGCGCCGCGCCGCAGCCGCTACAGAACGCGGCGTCGTCCGGATTCTGGTGAGTGCACGTCGGGCAGTTCACGCCGGCTCCCAGCGGACTCCGTATATCTCGTGCGTCCCGGTCAGGCCCTTCAGCTCCACCTCGCGCTTATCGGCGAACGTGATGTCGCCCGCGCTATCCACCAGCGCCTTCAGCAGGCCGGATACCAGTATCTCCCCGCCCGTCGCCTGCGCTGCGATGCGCGCCGCCAGGATCACGTTCTTGCCGAAGAAGTCTTCGCCTTCCTTGATCGTCTCCCCTGTGTGCAGGCCCATGCGCACGCGGATGGCGTTGCCCCCAGCCACCGCCCCGGGCGCGGCACCCCCCGCAGCACCCTCTGCCTCCCCGAGCGGCCCAGACGGGCCCGTATCGGGCGCCCCTACGGCGTTGTTCCGCTCCGCCAGCGCTCGCTGTATCTCCATCGCGCAATCCAGCGCGCGGCGGGCGCTCCCGAAGGCGACCATAAACCCGTCGCCCTCGCTCTTCACCTCGAAGCCGCCGTGGGCCTTCACCTGCTCGCGCACGATTGCGTTGTGCTCCTTCAGCACGGCCATCCAGGCTTTGTCGCCCAGCCTTTCCGTGAGCACAGTGGAGCCCTCGATGTCGCTGAACATGATGGTGACGGTGCCGTCGGGCGCGGCGTGCACCTTCAGGTCGGGCTGCTCCGCCAGCGCCCCCCGCGCCACGGTGTCTATCGATGAACCGAGGTCGCTGAGAGAAATGCCCTGTGCCTTCAGCTTCAGCGCGAGCGCCCGCTCGAGAAGCGCCTTCATCTCCAGCCGCTGAGCGATGTCGAGCGCCCGAGCGAGCAGTCCCAGCGCCTTATCGCGGTCACCGGCATTGTCGCGGCGGAGCAGCATGTCCGCGTATTGGAACTGAGTCCAGCCGAGACACGGCGGGGAGAGCGACTGGTTCATCTCTATAGCGTCGTTGAAGTGGGTTTCTGCGTCTTCCCAGCGCTCGAGGGTAGTTGCGACGAGCCCAAGCAATCGCGATGAGGACCCGTAGACATTCGCCTGGGCGCCCACGATGACGTTCCGGTTCTCAAACGGCAGAAAGACGCCATACAGCTTTGCTGCCCCCTCTTGGTCATCGAGATGCCAGCAGACCTCGCAGAGGAGAGCTATCGTGATCGGCCAGTTCCAGTCACTAAGGATCGCGTTCGGCTCGCCGCATATTCCGTACTCGACGCGCGCGTCGTCCAGGCGGCCGAGTTCGCAGTAGAGGTAGGCGAGCCCGGCACGCCAGGCCGGGATCAACGGGAACTGGTCGACATAGCCCCTCGTCGGCCCTTCCATCTCCGCCATCCGCCCTTTTTCACGCCGGAGCGCGAACATCTGGGCTCCGAACTGTCCCAACGCCGCGAGTCCGTGCGGGGCCTGCCCGGCCGCCAGGGCCCGGGATGCGAGGGCCTCAGCCTCCGTCCAATGGCCGTCGGCCATCGCCCGCATGGCGTCAATCAGGGGCGGGAAGAAGAGGTAGAACGGCTGCCGGCACTCCTCAGCCACCTTGCGTAGCTCCGCCAGTTCGATATCCCTGGCGGCGGCGTCACCCATGTAATTGAAGGCCGAGAGGCGCTGAAGGCGGCCCCAGAACCTGCCTTCGATCGAGCCCGTCTCGTCTGCCAGTCGAAGTAATGCATCTGCGTTGGCAAGCATCTCTGCAGGCGTATCTCGCTGGCCGCGGCTCAGGAAACTGCCACTTGTAGCCTCGACGATCGCCAGGAGGTCGCCCGAGCGACGCGCTACCTCGAGTGCCTCCTCGTCGATCTGCAGCACCCGGTCTGGATCTCCAGCGAACTGAAGCTTTTGCGCCAGCCGTGCCAGAAGCCGCGCACGCGTGCCGGTGTCGACCTCTCCGAGTGCGTCGAGCGCCTCGGTGATCACGTCTATGGACTCCTGGTCGATTTGGCCGGTCTCGATGCCCAGGGAGAATCCGTGAGCGGCGTGTCCGAGCCGGTCCGCATCGCCGAGCGCCCGGGCGACCTCCACCGCCCGGAGGAACGTCTGCTTCGCGCGCACCGGTTCACCGGCGCCATGCAAGGCCATTCCCAGGCCGAGGAGCAGGTCGAACTTGACCACGTCATCCGGCGTTGGATTGAGCTCCAGCGACTGCATGGCGCGGTCGAAGCTGATAACCGCATCTTCCCACGCATTTATCGCGATCGACTTGTCTCCCGCCCGCTTCGCGTAGTCCACCGCCTTGTCCACGTCACCACCGGGTGCCGCTTCGCCGAAGTGGTATGCCAGCTGCGGCAGGTTGCCCTCCGGGTCGGTCTCCTCCAGCGCCTCGCCAATCTGTCGGTGCAGACGGACGCGGCGCGTCGTGCTCAACTCCTCGTACAGCGTCTCGCGGATGAGCGCGTGCGAGAACCAGTACTGGTCTGTCGCCCGCGGCAGCTCCGCGATCACGCGCGCCCCCATCGCCTCCTCCAGCGCCTCCAGCAGCCGGTCGCCCTTCACGTCGGACACCTTCTCCAGCACCCGCAGACCGAACTCCCGCCCGATCACGGAGCCGATCGTCAGGACCTTGTTGCACTCCTCGGAGAGGTGGTCCAGCCGCCTGCCGACGACCTCCTTCACGCTCTGCGGGATCGTCACGCTCCACGTTGTCACAGCCTCCGCGTGCTCCAGCCTCCCGTCGGCGACGAGCAGCCGAACGATCTCGTTCACGAAGAATGGGTTCCCCTCCGTCTCCCGGTAGACCGCCTGCACCAGCGTCGCTGGCGGTGACGTACCCGCCGTCACCTCGACGAAGCGACGCACATCGTGCTCCGTCAGCCCTCGCAGCAAGATGCGCTGGCTCAGGTTTTCACGGTTTAGTTCGCCCAGCGTCTGTGCCAGCGGGTGCTGACGGCGTAGCTCCACGTCGCGATAGGTGCCCAGGACCAGCAAACGGGACCCGCGCAATTCGCGCGCCAGGAACTGCAGCAGCAGCAGGGACGGCTTGTCGGCCCAGTGCAGGTCGTCGAGCACTACCATCAGCGGCGTGTCCTTCGAGGCGTTCTTCAGGAACGTCGTGATGCTGTCGAACAGGCGAAAACGCGCCTGCTCCGGCTCCAAAGTGGGCGGCGCGGGCAACCCGGGCAGCCGCTCCTTCACCTCGGACACCACCTGGGCGATGTCCGCCGCGCCCGGCCCCATCTCGCTCATCAGCTCCTTCGGCTCTTTGTCGCGCACGTAGGAGCGGATGATCTGGACCCAGGGCCAGTAGGCCGGCGCGCCTTCGCCCTCGTAGCAGCGCCCCCAGAGCACCTGCACGTTGCGCAGACGAGCGTAGGTCGCGAACTCCTCCGACGTGCGCGTCTTGCCGATCCCCGGCTCGCCCACCAGCATCAACAAGCGTCCGCGTCCGGAGAGTGAGTCCTCCAGGCCGGCGCGCAGCTCGTCCATCTCCTTCTCACGACCGACGAAGATGCCGCTGGCCAGCCGGTCCAGCGGGTTCACATCGGACTCTGCCGCCGCCGGGGCCGTCGTCGACGCGGAGTCTACGATCGCGCGGAGAGCCTCGGGTATTGCGGCGGCGCTCTCGGGGCGCTCGTTCGGGTCCTTGGCTAAAAGCCGCAGGAGCAGCGACTCCAGCGACCGCGGCACCTCGGGGTTGTGCCAGGAGGGGGCGACCGGCGCCGTGTTGATGTGCTGGGAGATGATCGCCACCGGGTCGTCACCCAGGAAGGGCGGCCGGCCTGTCACCATCTCGTACGTCACGCAGCCCAGGGAGTACAGGTCGGAGCGCGCGTCCGGCTGGCGGCCGAGCGCCTGCTCGGGCGGCATGTAGGCCACCGTCCCCACCATCATCCCCTCCATCGTCAGCCGGCTGCGGTCCAGGGCGACGGCGAGGCCGAAGTCGCCGATCTTGGCGGTGCCGTCCTCGGTCAGCCAGATGTTTCCCGGCTTCAGGTCGCGGTGGACGATGCCGCGGCCGTGCGCGTGCGCCAGCCCCTGCTGGACCTGCTGCGCGATGCGGATCGCCTCCTGGATCGGCAGGCGGCGGTCCGGGGCCTTGTTCAGCATGCCGTCGAGGTCGCCGCCGGCCATGTACTGCGACACGATGTACGGCTCCGCTCGCCCTGAGCCCGTAGCGGGGCCGTCGTCGCCGATGTCGAAGACAGTCACGATGTTCGGGTGGTCGCCGAGCCGCCCCATCGCCTGCGCCTCGCGCTTCACGCGGGAGAGGCCGGCCTCGTCCAGCCCGTCGGTCTTGATGACGGCGACTGCTACATCGCGGTCGAGCTTCTCGTCATGGGCCAGGTAGACGCGCTTGCGCCCGCCTTCACCGAGGAAGCCCTTCACCTGGTAGCGGCCGGAAGCGAAGGAGGCAGGCAGCGCGGGCGAAGGCGTCGGCGTTCGCGACACGAGCGCTTCCGCGCCCGCGACCTGACCGCAGGAGCCGCAGAACCTGGCCGAGGATCCAAGCTCAGCGCCGCAGCCCTCACAGCGTGCCACCAGGGCTGCTCCGCACGATTCGCAGAACCGGACGCCCTCTCGGTTCGATTGCCCGCAAGATGCGCAGTTCACGCCGCCCCCCATCCTACCGGCCAGATCTCGTGTGTCCCGGTCAGGCCCTTCAGCTCCACCTCGCGCCTGTCGGCGAACGCGATGTCGCCGGCGCTATCCACAAGCGCCTTCAGCAGCCCCGACACGAGTATCTCGCCGCCCGTCGCCTGCGCCGCTATCCGCGCGGCGAGGATCACGTTCTTGCCGAAGAAGTCCTCGCCTTCCTTGATCGCCTCCCCCGTGTGCAACCCCATCCGCACTCGAATGGGTTGTGGCGTCTCAGCGTCGTCGCCCGGTATTGCGTTTCTCTCGCCCAGCGCCCTCTGTATCTCAATCGCGCAATCCAGCGCGCGGCGGGCGCTCCCGAAGGCTACCATGAAGCCGTCGCCCTCGCTCTTCACCTCGAAGCCGCCGTGGGCCTTCAC
The DNA here is from genome assembly GCA_964558415.1 of uncultured Dehalococcoidia bacterium. Lineage (GTDB taxonomy): Bacteria > Chloroflexota > Dehalococcoidia > SM23-28-2 > RBG-16-64-32 > CAZLDI01. Next base: position 68,382 of record CAZLDI010000015.1, on the reverse strand, counting down.
CTGCTGGCGGACGATCGCGTTGTGCTCCTTCAGCACGGCCATCCAGGCCTTGTCGCCCAACCTCTCCGTGAGCACCGTCGAGCCCTCGATGTCGCTGAACATGATCGTCACCGTCCCGTCGGGCGCGGCGTGCGCCTTCAGATCCGGCTGCTCCGCCTGGGCGGACGCCGCGACGGCCTCGATGGACGTTTGGATGTCCGAGGAAAAGACGCCTTGCACCTTCAACTTGTCCGCGAGCACGAGTTCGATGTGTCTCTTCGCGCCGAGACGCTGGTAGATGGCGATCGTCTCGTCCAGGAGTCGCAGCGCCTCGCGGCGGTCGTTGTTGTCGTTCCGGGCCAGGTGCATCAGGGCCTGCTCGTGCATCGCATCAGCCTCGTCCCACGGCAGGCCGTACTGATGCGCGATGGCAAGCGCTTCCTTGAAGGCCGTCTCGGCCTCCTCCCACTTGCCTTCGGCCGAGAGGACGGTCCCGCGCGCCAGCGCGACACATCCCGCCGTGCCGCCCCAGTCCTCTCCACTGGCGAGGACAGCGCTGCACAGTGCGAGCTCTTCCACCGCCTCCTGGAGGCGACTCATTTTGGCAAGTGCAAGTACGAGCGTTGCGCGCGTGTTCAGCCGGAACGCCGGGCTGTGCAGTTTATCCCCGCAGCCGATAGACGTGCGCAAGTGCTCTTCGGCGCGGTCGTAATCGCCAACCCGCAGTGCTAACTCTCCGAGGGAAGACGAAACGCCCGATACCCGGAAGATTACGCCGGCTGACTCGGCTGCCTCTAGAATTCTCTGCATATGACTCGCTGCCGCCTCCCAGTCCCCTCGCGCGATCTGAAGCGAAACGGGCGCTTGCGAAGCCTCTAGCCCTGCAGCGGTATCCCGGGCGCCGTCCATCTCACCCAGCATTATCTGGGCCGGGCACAGGAAGCCCAGCAGGTATGGCCGCAGTGCGCGTGCCGAAGCCATGCGGGGCTTGTCCAGCTCGCGCTGTAGCCATTGCCTGGCCGTGCGGGGGTCGCGCCGTGTGAAGAGGTGATGTGGACCGCCGAAACCGGCACCCATGAAGGCGATGAAGGTGAGGCCGTCCTCATCGGCAACCCTCCAGGCGCTGTCCATCAGTTCGAACCCCTTCCTCAGTTCGCCGCTTGCGATGGAGTACCAGCCCACGAAATGCTCTGCGTTGGCGATGACTGCGCGCGAGCCCAGCTTCTCGCCGATCTCCAGGGCGCTGCGGGCCCATCCCATCCCCTCGGATGTCGCCAGCCTGTAGAGGCAGGACTGAGCCAGCCCGATGTAGACATACGCGAGATGTTGTGTGTTGGGGGCGTCTTGCTCCAGGATGGCTCGCGCCGCCTCAAAGTGCGCTGCCGCGTTCTCTAGGTCTAGCTGGTCGGGGAAGGTAACCATATTGCGGGCGATGCGGGAATGCATGGCGGCCATCTTCCCACGCGCGCCCAGCTTCTCGTAGACCACGAGCGCTTTTTCCAGCAAGGCGTGGGCCTTCCCGGAATCGACGCCGCTGATGTAGGTCACGTCGCCAAGCCGCTCCAGGAAAGCGGCGCGATCCTCGTCGTTATCCGCCTGTTCTTCCATCAGTTCCAGCGCCGTCTCCCAGTGGCGGATCGCCTCCTCCCAGGCGTAAACCCTGAGGGCACCCTCCCCGGCCCTCCGTGAGTAGTCGATCGCCTTCACCGGGTCGTTACCTTCGTAGAAGTGACGCGCCATGTGGCCGATATGCGGCTCCAGGTGTCCGGCGTGCGCCTTCTCGATCGCCTCGCCGGCGCGGAGGTGGAAGCGCTGCTTGCGCGCGAGCGAAAGTTCGCCGTAGAGCGTCTCGCGTACAAGCGCGTGGCTGAAGCGATAGGCGGCGCCGCCCGGGCCGCGGCGCTCCTCGACCAGTTGCACCCGCAGCGCCTCTTCGAGCGACGCCAGGAGCGTCTCCTCGTCCATGCCCGTCAGTGCCTGAAGGACATCGAAATCGAACTCGCGGCCGAGGACAGAGGCGAAGGTCAGCGCCTCATTGGTCGCCTCGCCCAGGCGCGAAAGGCGGCGCCCGATGACCTCCCGCACGCCTTCGGGGATGTTCTCCTGGATGAGAGACGGGTCGCCGACGAAACGCCCCTCGACGCGCTGGATGGCGCCGGCCTCCAGGAGATTGAGGACGATCTCCTCGAGGAAGAACGGGTTCCCTTCCGTCTGCTGGTGAAGCACGTCCGCAAAGGGGCGTGGCACATCGTGCTCCGCGCGGGACTCCAGCATAGCGTGCACGCCGTCCGCGTCCAGACCGCGCAGGAGGATGCGGTGGTAGAGCCGCTCGCGCCGCAACTCGGCGACAACCTCCGAGAGTGGATGGCGCCGGTCCAGCTCGATATCGCGGTAGGTGCCGACGACGAGGATGCGGCTGCCGGACAGGCGGCGCGCCAGGTGCTGCAGCAGCAGGAGGCTGGGCTTGTCCGCCCAGTGGATGTCGTCCAGGACGAGCAGCAGCGGGTTCGCCCGCGAGGCGTTGACGATGAAGGAAGTTACCCCCTCCAGGAGGCGGTAGCGCTCCGACTCCGGCTCCTGCGATTTCGAATGCGGGATGTCAGGCAGGGCGGCGCGTACCTCCGACACCAACTTGGCCACGTCCGACGCGCCTTCCCCCATCTCCTCCCGCAGCGCCTCCGGCGGCCGGATGGCCACGTACTGGCGCAGCGCTTCGACGAACGGAATGTAGGGGGGCGCCCCTTCGCTCTCGTAACACTGCCCAAACATCACCTGCGCCCCGCGCAGGCGGGCATACACGGAAAGCTCCTCACTGAGCCGCGTCTTGCCGATACCCGGCTCGCCGACGACCATGACCAGCGAGCCCCGGCCGGAAAGCGCCGCCTCCAATCCCGCTTTCACCTGCGCCAGTTCCTTGTCGCGACCCACAAAGCGGGTGCGCAGCAGGACCGGGCCGCCCGGGCGAGTGGGAGCAGGCCCGGAATCGGCAGGTGCCGCCGGTTCTAACGGCGCGGCGGCGATGGTCGTCAGCGCCGCCAGCACCTCGCTCACCGACGCGGGCCGGTCCTCGGGCGCCTTCGCCAGGAGGCGCAGGACGAGTGCGTCCAGCCCCGGTGCAACCTCGGGGTTATGCCAGGAGAGCGCGAGCGGCGGTGTGTTGACATGCTGCGATATGATCCCCAGCGTATCGTCGCCCAGGAACGGCGGCCGCCCGGTGACCATCTCGTAGAGGATACAGCCCAGCGAGTAAAGATCACTCCGGCGGTCGGCCTCACCGCCCAACGCCTGCTCGGGCGGCATATACGCCGCCGTCCCTACCATGCTTCCCGCCAGCGTCAACCGCGATCGGTCCAGCGCCACGGCGAGGCCGAAGTCGCCCAGTTGCGCAGTGCCGTCGCTCGTCAGCCAGACGTTGCCGGGCTTGAGGTCGCGGTGGACGATGCCACGCGAATGAGCGTGTTCGAGCGCCCGGCAGACCTGCTCGCCGATGCGCATGGTCTGGTCGGCGGGGAGCCGGTGGCCGGCGGCGTCGCGCAGCAGGTCTTCAACCGCGCCGCCCGCCATGTACTGGGAAACGATGAACGGCTGCCCGCCTTCGTCGCCGGTGTCGAAGACTGTCACGATATGCGGGTGGTCGCCGAGGCGGCCCATCGCCTGGGCCTCGCGGCGCACGCGCACCAGGCCGTCGGCGTCGAGTCCTTCCGTCTTGATGACGGCGAAGGCGACATCACGGTCGAGCTTCTCGTCATGTGCCAGGTAGACACGCTTGCGCCCGCCCTCGCCCAGGAAGCCCTTCACCACGTAGCGGCCGGAAGCGAAGGAGGCGGGGAGCGCGGGAGACGGGGCGGGGGTGTGGGTGGCTGCCGCCGTATTCGCGCCCGTAGCCTGCCCGCAGGCGTCGCAGAACCGCGCGGACGGGCGCAGATCGGCGCCGCACTGCGCGCACTGCGGCGCCAGCGCGCCGCCGCAGCCGTCGCAGAACCTGGCGCCGTCTCGGTTATCGTGTTCGCAGGAAGGACAACGCAACAGAGACTTTCCCCCTCAGAGGATTGAATGACAAAAGTGAGACTAATCGTGCGCTAAGATACACACGGTGTCAACGAGCGATTACGTGCCTTCACCGGCCACGAGCCGCTCCCGCGTCCACATGGCTCCATCATCCAGCAGCCGCTCGATCGTCACCTCGTCGTAGCCGAGTTCCAGTAGCACCTGCTTCCCGTGCTCGCCCAGGGCCGGCGGCGGCGCGGGGCTGACCGGCGGCGTCTCGCTCATCTGCACGGGAAACGCGGGCATTCGTAACGTCCCCACGACGGGGTGCTCCAGCGTTAGCATGAGGTCGTTCGCCCGGACGTGAGGGTCATCGAACATCTCCTCCGGGAAATTGACCGGACTGCAGGGCACGTCCGCCGCGTCCAGCGCCGCTATCCACTCCTCCGTCCTTTTCGCCCGGAAGGCCGTCTCGATCTCCTGCGTCGTCGCGTGGTGCGCCTCCCGCACCTCTTCGGAGAACCAATCGTAGGAGATGCCGTCAACGGTCGTGTCCGATACGCTCAGCAAGTCTCGCAATGCCCTGCGCAGGCGGTTGTTCAGGCAGGCGACGGCGATCAGGCCGTCCTTCGTCTCGTACACGCGATAGTAGTTGTTGCGCCCGCGCGCCGGCACGTACTGCGCCCGCAGGTCCAGCATCTCCTGGGAGCCTATCCCGTCTTCGCGCTTCGCTCGGAGTTCGCCGAGGAAGCCCTCTCGCACCGGCTGGTCGAACGCCTCTACGGACAGAAGCGGCCGGTACTGGGCCGCGAGTCCGGAGGCGAATAGGCTCGCGTCGATGCGCTGGCCCTTTCCCGTCTGCAGCCGGTGGTAGAGCGCGTTCACGACCGCGAAGGCCATGAACATCCCGGTGGTGAGGTCGGCCACCGCCAGCGTCGCGATGAACGTCGGTACGCCGCGGTCGATCTTGTTCTCGTACAGGATGATCCCCGTCGCTGCCTGCGAAAGGATATCGAAGCCCGGCCGCCCGGCGTAAGGGCCCTCGCGCCCGAACGCCGTGTTCTCGCAGTAGATCAGGCGCGGGTTCGCTGTCCGTAGCGTGTCGTAGCTCAGACCCAGCCTCTCCGCGACCCCCGGCCGGTAGTTCAGCACGACAACGTCCGCATTCGCCAGCAGCTTCCCGACAACCTCCCGCGCCTCGGGCCTGTCGAGGTCCAGCGCGATGCTGCGCTTGCCCCGGTTGACGCCAAGCGACGGCCTGCTCTCGTACGGGGCCACCGGCGCGGTGTGCCGCCAGGCGTCGCCCTCCGGCCGCTCCACCTTGACGACGTCCGCGCCCATGTCCGCCAGCATCATCGTGCAGTACGGCCCGGCGATATACTCCGTGAAGTCGACGACCTTGATCCCGGCGAGCGCTCCCGGCATGGTGGCTAGATTGTACTGATGGGCGGCTGCGAGTAGAAGAGGCTACCAGTCGGGCTGGAGCACCCGAAGGCCCGGCACCCGGCCGAACTCTCGCACGTTGTCGGTGAAAAGGTCGAAGTCGTAGGCGACCGCAGTCGCCGCAATGATGAGATCGTGGGCGCCTATACTGGCGCCGGCCGCACTGAGTTTGGCCCACAGGTCCGCGTGCACCCTTGCGACGGCAATGTCAAGGGGCAGGACTTGTACTGCATTTATCACGGCCTCCACTGAGAGGGCTCTTTGGCGCCGGCGCCGAAGGGAGTCGGCACGATGGATTCCGACGAGCAACTCGGACACGGTGATGGCTGCCACGCCGACCGGCTCGTCGCCCGCGCCCAATACGAGGTCCAGTGGGCGCTCATGTCGCTCCAGCCTGATCAATACGTCAGAGTCGATCAGTCGTCCCATGGAGTCGGCGGCAGCAGAGGCTGATCAGCGCGAATTGCCTTTAAGTCTGCCTCAAACCTATCGTCCGGCATCGGCAAAGAGGTCAACAGTGCCAGCAGCTCGTTCCAGGTGGTGGTCCTAGGGGCGTCGGTCGGGCGCAGCTCTGCGATCGTCTCACCGCTCCGCTCCACTGCGAACCGCTCTCCCTTGTAACGGACGCGGCTGAGTATGTCGGACAGGTTGCGAGCCAGCTCGGTGGCGGTGATCTTTGTAGCGGTCATCAGATTCTCTGATTATAAGATAATCTGATTTTCAGATTTGTCAAGAGAAGCGGGCGATTTTGCGAAACAAACTGGCGCCCCCGGTAGGACTCGAACCCACAACCTCCTGATCCGAAGTCAGGCGCTCTGTCCAATTGAGCTACGGGGGCCCGCCCCAGCGAGTATAGCATTCGAGTCGCGGCCGCCCGCGTGCGATCAGCCGCTGCTTACGGGATCGGGCAGCCCGATCCGAACGTGTCCTGCCGGTCTTCACTGCGGAGCCTAGCGTCCAATTCCGTCGCCTTGAACTCACGCCCGCGGACGAGCGCGCTGCCGCTCAGTTCCGCGTCTCGTACGCCCGTGGTGGTGACGAACTCTATGGTGCAAGCTCCGAACTGCTGGACTATCGTCGTGGTCTCCATCGTCGGGGTACCCACCCCAGTCCAGGTCAGAGCCAGGTCTACGTCCAGGCAGCGATCCGGGCGGTCAGTCCGGCAGACCTGCGTCTGACGCGTCAGCGTCGCGCCGTCCAGGCCGGTCATCTGGAACGGGCCGGCGGGAATGGAGCCGGAGGTGTAGACCCACTGGTGTGGCCCGCGCACCTGCGTGTACGTCACGCCGAGCGTTGAGACGACACCGATCGGGTGGATCAGCTCCGTCTCCGCATGAATCTCCAGGATGTTCGCAGAGTGGCCGTGCGCTGTTGTGAGCGTGGCAAACGCCTCACGCTTGAAACTGGTGAGCACAACGTTGCCGTTTGCAGAGGCACGTGGGGCGAGCGCGAGCAGCGCGAACGAGACCGCCGCGAGGGCCAGGAGTTTCTTCATGTTAGACCTCCTTGCGGGGCATCGGTAACGCCATTATCGCCCTCATCCGGCGGAAGTCAAGCGGCGTTCGAGCCCGGCCAGCACCGCGGGTTCCACTTCCACACGTGCGCGGGCTATCCTAAAGAGGCCAGCCCGCGTTTCCTTTCCGGGGTATCACTATGACCGCCGAACAGCAAAGCGACGTCCAGACTTTGCCCATCGAGGAGCTCCTCCGCGGCGCCGACGTCAAGGCAGCCGTGGAGACGCTGGCTGCCCTGCACCCGGCTGACCAGGCCGACCTTTACTACCGCCTTGACGAGACCGACCGTGTGACGTTGCTGTCGCTCCTTTCCGCCGATCGCCTGGCGAGCCTGCTGGAGCACCTGGACGAGGAGCAACTTGAGGAGGTCGTGGAGCCGATGCCGCGCGCCGCGCTGGCGCGCGTCCTGGACCTGGCGGACAACGACATCGCTGTGGACGCACTGCGCCTGCTGCCCCCGGCGGAGGCCGCTCGAACGCTCTCCAACATGACCACGGCGTCCGAGATCACGCCGCTTCTTCTGCATTCCGACGAGAGCGCGGGCGGCCTGATGACCCGCGCCTACATCGCCCTCCACAAGGAGATGACGGCAAGCGAGGCGCTGGCCTACCTGCGGTCCAGCAAGGCGCTGGCCGAGGAAGCGTACTACCTGTACGTACTGGACGCCGAGAACCGCCTCCAGGGAATCCTCGACCTACGCCAACTGGTGGTCTCCGACCCAGCGGCCCGCATCGCAGACGTTATGCGGCGCGAACTTGTTTCGGTGCGTCCGGACACCGACCAGGAGGAAGCGGCCCGCCTCTTGCAGCGCTATCGGCTGCGGGCCCTGCCGGTGGTCGATGAGACCGGTGTGCTCAGCGGCATTATCACGTTCGACGACATCATCGACGTCATCACCGAAGAGGCGACTGAGGACATGTACCAGATCGTCGGTCTTCCGGCCGATGAGAGTGTGTACGCGCCGCTAATGGAGTCGACACGCCGGCGCCTGCCCTGGCTGCTGATCAACCTGGTCGCGGCCTTTGCGGCGGCTGGGATGGTCGCGATCTTCGAAGGCACGATCGAAAAGGCGGCGGCGCTGGCTGTGTTCATGCCGATCGTGGCGGGTCAGGGGGGAAACGCGGGAATTCAGACGATAACGATCGTCGTGCGCGGGATCGCGGTAGGTGAGATCGAGCTGCGGGACGCGCGGCGCATCCTGGGGAAAGAGGTCGCCATCGGCGTCGTAAAAGGCGTGGTTATCGGCGCGGTGGTCGGCGCTATCGCCTGGGGCTGGCAGGGGACGTGGGCCTGGGGCCTGGTCGTCAGCGTGGCGTTGATCGGAAACATGCTCGTCGCCAGCGCGATGGGGGCGCTGATACCGCTTGGCCTGCGCGCCTTGCGACTCGACCCAGCCGTCGCCTCAGGCATCTTTCTAACGATGATCACGGACGCGACGGGGTTCCTGATCCTGCTAGGTCTGGCCAGCGTCTTAATCGGGGAGCTGGCGTAACACTGCGCGGAAATTGGGGTGGACGGAGGGATTTGAACCCTCGATCTCCAGGGCCACAACCTGGCGCGTTAACCGCTACGCTACGCCCACCACATTCAAGCCGTTGTCCGCTCATCGCGAGCGGGCCAAGGAGAGCTTAACACGAAACGGGCTGAGTCGTGAATGGCCGGCCGTTGCTGCCCCGTTCCGTGTCTCGTTGCCCATCCCGTACACTGGATCAAGGACGTTGTCGATGGTCTGCTTCGAGTGTGCTGCCCCGGTCATGGAAGGCAGCCTGTACTGTCATAACTGCGGCGCGAGACTGGATTCCGGCCCCGCGGAGCGTCCGCCCGGGACGACGCCCTGGGGCGTCGGCGATATGGCCAGGGCGATCGGCCTGGTCGCCGGCGGCATCTTCGCCGTATCAATCCCCGCCGCCCTGCTGGCGGCGATGCTGGCTGGGGACCTGGGCCTTCGTGGCGATCGCGCCAGTCCACTTGGTTGCGGACTATCCATCTGCGCTCGACGGATCGTGGCGGAGGTCAAGTTGGACGACGTACCCATCGCGCTTGCCGTTATACTTGGCGCAGGTTTCTTCGTCGAGCTGTTCCTGCTGTTCACCGCGGTGAACTTCAGCGTGAGGAAGTACGGCGCGCGCTGGGCGGACCTGGGCCTGCGCTGGCCGTCCCGCGGGGGCATCTGGCTGGCCGTTCCGCTGGTCATCACTGCGTACGCAATCGTTATCGCGTATTTCCAGGCTCTCGCCGCGGTGGGCATCGAACCGGACACCGACCTACCCGAGCAGGCGTTCGAGAACGCGGGCCCGATCGTCGTCATCGCCCTGCTGTCGCTGCTTTTTGCGCCGGTGATGGAAGAGGTGTTCTTCAGGGGCTTCGTATTCGGAGGTCTGCGCGGACGCTGGGGTCTGGCCGGCGCCGCCCTGGCGAGCGGCGCCCTCTTCTCCCTGGCTCACATCGGCAACCCGGGCTCGTTCTACATCATTCCGCCGATTGCGGCCGTCGGCGCCCTCTTTGCGGTTGGGTATGCGTACTCCGGCTCTATCTTCGCGTCGATCATCGCGCATTTTCTCTTCAACCTTGTGAGCTTCGGGGCTGGACTGGCGTCAACGTGACCGGCGGCCGGATTGAGGCAGCGTTCTCGCGTGCGAAGGAGGAAGGACGGCCCGCCTTCGTCGCGTTCGTCACAGTGGGCTACCCTGAGATCGACTCCACACCGGGCCTGGTTCGGGCGCTGGTGGAAGGCGGCGCCGACATCATAGAGCTGGGGATGCCGTTTTCCGACCCGCTGGCCGAGGGTCCCACCATACAGCGCAGCTCCTTCCGGGCGCTCCAGAACGGTGTCACGTTGGCGACATGCCTCGGAACCATCCGAACCCTGCGCGCCGATGGCGTCGAGACCGCGATCATCCCGATGGGGTACTATAATCCGCTACTTGCGTACGGCCTCGAGAGTTTCGCGCGGGACGCCACCGGCGCCGGCGCGGACGGTGTAATCGCCGTGGACCTTCCCCCGGAGGAGTCGCTGGCGTTTCGGGAAGCTTGCCTGGCGAACGATCTGCGGTTGATCTACCTCCTTGCGCCTACGAGCACGGAGGAGCGCATCAAACGGGTGGCGGAGCTCGCCTCCGGCTTCGTCTACTGCGTCAGCGTGACCGGCGTCACCGGCGCTCGCGCGGAGCTTGCGCGGGGGCTGGAAGGGTTCATCAATCGTGTGCGAACCGGCACCCCCTTGCCAATCGCGGTAGGATTTGGTATATCTACACGCAAGCACTTTGAGGCGGTAGGGCGAATCGCAGACGCCGCCGTCATCGGTAGTGCGATCATCGAGGAGATCGACAAAGCCGATCCCTCACAGCGACAAGCGAGGTTGCGAGAATATGCGGAGGTGGTCACCGGCCGGCGGAGAGCAGCTACGTAGGGCAGCTCGGGTCCTTCCCTGGAGGGATTCCGTCGGCCTTATCTATCGTGGCAGCTCTCGGGCCGGTATCTTTGGCGCAAGCTAGCCAGCCGGGTTCTGTCTGGAGATGTCCGGAGGAGCCGGCGTGCTGACCAGGGGAGTGAGGGGCGCCACCACCGTAGACGCGAACACGGTCGAAGCGATCCTGGAGGCTACCAGGGAACTCCTCGCGGCGATGCAGAAGGCCAACGAGATCGACGTAGACAACGTCGCCTCGGCATTCTTCACCGCCACCCCGGACCTCAACGCTGAGTTCCCCGCGCTCGCAGCCAGGGAGATGGGCTGGACTAACGTGGCGCTGCTCTGTGGGCACGAGATGAACAAACCAGGCGCGCTACCGATGTGTCTGCGAGTACTCCTCCACGTCAATACAGATCAACCGGCCGGTGAGATCAAGCACGTTTACCTGAGGGGCGCGCGGGTGCTGCGGCCCGACATCGACAACGACGGCCGCTAACAGGAAGGCACAGCGGCGCATCTTACATCGAGGGAGTAAAACATGATCGTAGTTATGAAGACTGATGCAACTGAGGACCAGGTAATCGCGGTCCAGAAGGCGATTAGAGAGCTGGGGTTCAAAGAGCACCGCATCCACGGCGAGGAGCGCAACGTCGTCGCCGTGCTCGGGCACGTCTACCCGGAGCTCGTCGACGAGCTGGGCGTGCTGGAGGGTGTGGACACCGTCGTCCGCATCAGCAAGCCGTTCAAGCTTGCGAGCCGCGAGGTCAACCCGTACGACACCGTGGTGCGCGTCGGCCAGGTGGAGATCGGGAACGGCAGCCTGGTGGTGATGGGCGGCCCGTGCTCCGTGGACACAGAGGAGAACGTGATGGAGGCCGCGCACGCCGTGAAGGCCGCCGGAGCGCACATCCTGCGCGGCGGCGCCTTCAAGCCGCGCAGCAGCCCTTACGCCTTCCGCGGCCACGGCGAGAAGGGGCTTCAGATTCTGGCGAAGGCGCGTAACGAGACGGGTCTCCCGATCATTACCGAGGTCATGGATGCCCGTGACGTGGCGCTCGTGTCTCAGTACGCAGATATACTTCAGATCGGTGCCCGAAACTCCCAGAACTTCACCTTGCTGGATGAAGTAGGCCGCAGCGGCAAGCCCGTTCTGTTGAAGCGGGGCGTTTCTGGCACGATCGAGGAGTGGTTGCTCTCCGCGGAGTACATCCTGTCTCACGGTAACCGCGACGTGATCCTCTGCGAGCGCGGCATTCGCACGTACGAGACTGCGACGCGATTCACGTTCGACATTAACGCCATTCCGCTGGTCAAGAAGCTTTCACACCTGCCCGTCATCGGGGATCCAAGCCACGCAACCGGGAAGTGGGACCTGGTGGAGGCGGTGGGACTGGCGGCGATCGCGGCCGGGGCGGACGGACTGATCGTAGAGGTCCACCCTAACCCGGACCATGCTCTCTCCGACGGAGCGCAGTCGCTCACGCCGAAGAACTTTGCTAAGCTGATGGACCGCGTCAGGATCCTGGGTGAGGCGCTGGGGCGGCCTGTCGCGCCTCCCGTCGAGGAGGAGAAGGTGACAGCCCGGGCTAGCTAGCTTGTTCGCACGTAACTGTAAGGGCGCAGCAAACGCTGCGCCCTTACTCGTTCCGCGGGTCCGACCCTTCTTCGGCGGCTATAATGCGCATGTGGGCCAACCTTGTTCGCGGACGACAGCCGCGAGTTCTGACAGCTAAAATGTCTGCGCGCATTAACCGTTCCTCTTGGCTGGAGACGTTTCGCCTGACTATAATGGGCGAAATGTTGCAGATCAAGGTGGAAGGGTTCGACGGCCCGCTTGATCTCCTCCTTGATCTGATTGAGCAGCAGCAATTGGACATAACTGCGCTCTCACTCGCCGAAGTCAATGACCAGTACTGGCGCGAGATCGAGTCAGCGCAGGGTATCGAGCCTGACATGCTCGCCGAGTTTATCAACGTCGGCTCCAAGCTTCTCTATATCAAGTCGTGCGCCCTCGTGCCGAGCGCGGAACCACCGCCGGCAGACCTGAGAGATCAGGTCGAGCAAGCAGCCGGTGAGCTGACTCAGATGCTGGAGGAGTACAAGCGGTTTAAGGACGCTGTGGAGCTTTTCCGGCAGATAGAGGACGAAGGGCGCCGTACCTACGGACGGGTGGCGCCGGTGAAGGGCATGACCTTCCCGCCGGGACTGGAAGGGGTAACGCTGGACACGCTGCTCTCCGTCGTGAAGGACGCCCTATCGCGCAAGCCGGCAGAGGCGGAAGAGGGCGTCCTTCACATCGAGCCCCTGACGATCAACGAGAAGGTGGCGGAGGTCAGCGAAGCCTTGCGCCGCGGTCGCGGCCGGCTGGGGTTCGGCCGTCTACTGGAAGCCTGCAGCACTCGCACGGAGATCGTGGTTTTGTTTCTGGCGGTGCTGGAATTGATCAAGGGGGGCCGCCTCTGGGCGGAGCAGGATAAGCCGTTCGGCGATATAGCGCTTGTGGAAACGGCGGTGGAGCCAGCCACGGCAGGCGACGCCGGCTAAGCGGCAAGCCGGAACTAGCGCCGCGGCGGGCGGCCGCCCCTGCGGGCGGAATCCGCGACGATGTCCATTGTGCGCCCGTTCAACTGCACGCCGCGCAGAGAAGCGATGGCGTTGGCTGCGGATGCCTCGTCCGCCATCTGTACGTAGGCGAAACCCTTCGGTCGCCCCCGCCGATCGCTAACGACCTTCACAGACGAGACCGCGCCGAACGGTGAAAAGGCCGCGCGCAGCTCCGCGTCGCTGGTCTCCCGGGCGAGGTTGCCTACGTAAAGCCGGCTCAGTCCGCCCTCCTAGCGTACCGCGGCCCGCGGCCGACCCCAGCGACTGTGGCGCGCCCATGGTTTGTTGTTGTTTGACCTGGCGGACTGCTGGGCTGGCTGTGACGTCACCACCGGTGCGCGCGGCTCGCCGCCCGCGCTCTGACGCGGCAGGCGAATGCCGAGCCCGCGCTCGATCTCGCGTAGTTTCGGCAGGTCCACGGCGCTGACCAATGTGATCGCGCGCCCTGAGCGCCCCATGCGACCGGTGCGCCCGACGCGGTGTGTGAAGAGCAAGGGCGTGTCGGGCAGCTCGTAGTTGATCACCCGCTCGATGTGCAGGATATCGAGACCTCGTGCGGCCACATTTGTAGCCACCAGGATTGGCACGCGCCCGGACCGGAACGTCTCCAGCGCCCTATCACGCTGTCCTTGGCTCAGGTTGCCCTGGAGGACGGCGACTTTGAATCCCTGCGCCTCGAGGCGCCTGCCCAGCGCGCGTACTCCGTGCTTGGTGCGCCCGAATACGAGCGTGGTACCTTCGATGCGCTCTCTCAGGAGCTTCAGGAGGACCTGGAACTTGTCCTCTCGGAACACCTCCACAACGGTGTGCTCGATGTCAAGCTCTTCGCCCTCCTCTGCGTCGATGCTCAGCGTCTCCGGTTCGGTGAGATGCTTTGCGGCGATGGTGTGTACCCAGGCCGGTGTCGTGGCCGAGAACAGGGCTGTCTGACGGCTGCGGGGCGTCATCGCGATAATGCGCTCGACGTCAATCGCGAAGCCGCGATCGAGCATTTCATCCGCCTCGTCCAGCACAAGCATGCGCAGGCGCTCCAGGCGCAGCGAACGCTGTCTGAGATGGTCTAGAATGCGGCCCGGCGTGCCGACAACCACCTGAGGGCCCGCTGCGAGCTGTTTCTCTTGCGGGCCGTACGGTTGCCCACCGCAGAGTTCGGCGACCTTGAGGCCGGCGTACTTCGCGGTTGTCGCGAGCACATCGCGGACCTGCCGGGCAAGCTCGCGGGTAGGGGTCAGGACCAGCGCCTGCACTTCGCGCTGCGAGGAGTCGCAGCGCTCGATCATCGGGAGCCCGAAGGCCAGCGTCTTGCCGGATCCCGTCTGGGCCTGCGCGATGACGTCACGCCCTTCAAGGAGCAGAGGGATCGACCGCTCCTGGATGGGTGTTGGGGTTTCGATATTCATTTCTGACAGCGCCTTGTGAATAGCAGGGCGCAGGTTGAAGCTATGGAACGAGGGCAAAAACAGATCCTTTCGGGGCTGGAATGAAAATGGAGTGGGGGCGGAAGGTGGGGAAAAGCGGCACTGAAGTTGACTACTTGAATACAGTGTATGCTGAATTGGCGCGCGGACGCAAACTGCCCGCGTCAACCAGCCTATCTGGCTGGTGGCAGATTCCCGCGCATTCACGTACACTAGCTTCACCATGGCCGCCGCGATGACCGGGATGCAGCGCTCATTCGCCGCTTTGCGCGGGGATGAGGTGGACCGCCTGCCGGTATCCGCCTGGTGGCATGACTTCCCACGGGAATGGTCGGCTGAGGGACTGGCAGAGACCACGTTGGAGGCGCAGCGGCGCTACGGCTGGGACTACGTGAAGGTCAACCCCCGCGCCACGTACTACGGCGAGGCGTGGGGCGCCGCTTATGCCGCTAACAACGACCGCCAGCCTGACCTGTTGCAGCCGGGCGTCAGCTCGCCCGAGGACCTGCGCAAAATCGAGCCGCTGGACGGCGTCTCCGGTGTGTTCGCCGAGCAGCTCGAGTCGCTCCGCTTGATCGCGAAGGAGCTAAGTGACGAGACGCCTTTCATCCAGACGGTCTTCGCACCCCTCGCCTGCCTGAGCCGGACCACTGGCTCGGCGAAGTATGTGCAGCGCCTGATGCGAGAGGATTCGCACGAGGTAATGGTGGCGCTGAAGGCGATTGCTCAGACGCTAGCGGCGTACTCGCGCGCTTGTCTTGATGCCGGGGCGTCTGGCATCTTCTTCGCGACGGTCGAGTGGGGCTCTACTGAGTTCATCTCCGCCGACGATTTCGACACATTTTGCCGTCAGTTCGACGTTCCGGTGCTGAACGCGGTCAAGGACGCCCCGTTTAACGTCTTGCACGTCTGCCGAAACAACAACCACCTGGCGGAAACGCTGGATTATCCGGTCGCTGCGTACCACTGGGACGTACACGGAACCGGGAACTCGTCGCTCGCGGAGATGGCGAACCACACGGCCCGCGCGCTGATGGGCGGCGTTGGGCACGAGACCACAATTCGCACGGGCATGGCGGAGGACGTAAGAAGCGAGGCGTTGGCAGCGGCGGCGGAGCTAAACGGACGTCGTTTTCTCCTGGCTCCCGGCTGCTCGGTCGATCCCAGCACGCCGGACGTTAATCTCAGGGCGTTGGTCGAGGCTGCGCAGAGGTGACCGTCTCGCTCGCCCGCCGCGAGCTATCGCGCGTGGCGCCGGGACGTCCCTGCGCCCTGACGATCGGCGTCTTCGACGGCGTTCATCGCGGGCACCAGCACCTCGTGGATGTTCTATTGCAACGCGCCCGCCGGGAGCAACTGGCGGCGGTGGCGCTGACGTTCAACCCGCACCCGCGGGCCGTCCTGCGCCCAGGTACCGCGATCACGTATCTCACCTCACTCGAGGAGAGGGTGGAGCTGCTACAGGCGTTAGGGTTGGACGCGGTTGGCGTGCTGGCGTTCACGTCCGAGCTTGCGCAGCTTTCTCCAAAGGAATTCCTTTCGCTGCTCGTGGAAGAGCTGGAGATGCGACTGCTGGTCGCCGGTCCGGACTTCGCGCTGGGCCGCAACCGCGCCGGCACGATCGGCGTTATGAGGCAGATCGGCGAATCGCTGGGATTCTCCGTGGAGGTGGCGTCGCTGCTGGCCGAGGACGACGAGAAAGTGGGATCCAGTTCGATACGCCAGGCGCTGGCGCAGGGCGACCTGGGCCGAGTGGGACGGCTCCTCGGCAGGCCGTTCTCGCTTCGCGGACCGGTCGTCGCGGGCGACCGCCGGGGGCGCAGCCTGGGTTTCCCTACCGCCAACGTCGCGATCGGCCTTGACCGAGCGCTGCCGGCTTATGGGGTGTACGTCACGCGGGCTTACCTTCGCGAGAGCGCCTACGAGTCGTGCACCAGCATAGGTATCAGGCCGACCTTCGCCGTTGAACCCAGGCCGACGGTAGAGACGTTCATCATTGACTTCGATCAGGATGTGTACGGGCAGGAGATGCGCATCGATGTCCTCCACCGGCTGCGCGGCGAGGAACGCTTCGAGTCCGTTCAGGACTTGATCACGCAGATGCACAAGGACATCGCGGACACACGCGAGTGGTTTCGTGTCCAGGCCTGAGGTACGCGTCCCTTCGGCCGACGAGCTCCGCTCCCTGACGACCCGTGGCGTTGCGGAGATAGTGCCGCAGAAGGAGTTGCTGGACGCGCTGCGCTCCGGCCGGCATCTGCGGTTGAAGCAGGGGTTCGATCCCACGGTGCCCGTAATCACCCTGGGGTGGGCGGTGGGATTGAGGAAGCTTCGAAAGTTCCAGAACCTCGGGCATACCGTCGTCGTCATTATCGGCGATTGGACGGCGCGTATCGGTGACCCGTCCGGGAAGTCGGAGACGCGCCCGATGCTGACGGAAGAGCAGGTGATGGCGAACTCCGAGAAGATCTTGCGTCAGTTCTACAAGGTGCTTGATCCAGAGAAGACGGAGATCAGGCGACAAACGGAGTGGTTCGACAAGTTCAGCCTCACGGACGTGGTGCGGCTGACCGCTCGCTTCACAATCGCGCAGATATTGGAGCGAGACGATTTCGCGCAGCGCTTCGGCGGGCAGCTGCCGATAGGCGTCCACGAACTGCTATATCCGCTGCTCCAGGGATACGATTCTGTCGCGATTGAGTCCGACGTGGAGTTCGGCGGGACGGACCAGAAGTTCAACAACCTGGTGGGCCGCGAGCTGCAGCGCATGATGGGCCAGGAGGCGGGGCCCGCGGGGCAGGGTCAGGCCGTCTTCCTGGTGCCGCTGCTGGTTGGCCTGGACGGCGTCAAGAAGATGAGCCAGTCGTTCGACAACTTCGTGGGCATAGACGACGCGCCGGACGACATGTACGGAAAACTCATGTCCATTCCCGATTCCCTTGTGCCGCAGTACTTCGAGCTCCTGACGGACGTGCCTGATAAGGACATCGAGGCCGCGCGCAGCGCCACCGGCACTGCCGCGCGCGACGCGAAGATGCGCCTGGCGCGCGAGATCGTTGCGCAGTTCCATAGTGGCGACGCGGCGACGCACGCTCAGGAGGACTTCGAGATCACGTTCAGCATCCGAGCAGATCCGCAGCACGCTTTCGATCTCATACAGTTGCCACCTGGAATCGTTGACGTTACCGTGCCATTCAACGGAATTTCCAGTCGATCTGAGTCGTTGCCGCCACTGCTTTGCAGCAGCGGTCTTGTTGCGACGTTGTCAGAAGGCAGGCGACTGATACGGCAGGGCGCAGTAGAACTCGTCGGCAGGGACAAGGGGCAGGGTATGTACAGCCGAAAGCACGGGGCCACGCTGGGTGTCATCGCGGTGCTGGAACCTGGCGCCATCATCCGCGTCGGCAAGCACCGCTTCCTGCGCATCGTTGATGCCGACAAAGGCTAGTCGGCCGTTTGCCGTCTAGCATCCGGTCTGCTTGAATGAGTCTCGACATGCCCGAAGCCCCTGAGGACCTCCTCGCCGCCGTGAACGCGCAGGCGCAGGCGCGCGTCTCGATGGACATCAGCGGCTACGCCAAGTACCTGACGCCGACGGCCATCGACGCCCTGCGAGCGTCTTTTCCGGGCGTGCCCCCGCGCGTCTCGAAGTTCGAGATAGCGTCTCAGGAAGCCAGGGGCTCTGAGTTCTCGTTTGACGTGCGTTACTTCGTGCGCGATGAGAGCTTCATCGTGCGCAGCCGCTGGAAGCTGGAAGATGGCGCCTGGATGGTCGTCCACGCGGAGCGCCTTTGGGCGGAGGGCGACAGGCGTCCGGGTCCGCTCTCCCGGCTAGCCGGGTCTATTCTCGGCGTGCTGGCGCGACTGCGGCGCTAGCGCGTATCTCCGCTCTCCTGGGACGCCTGTTCCGCGGCCGGATCGCGGCCTTTGAACCTGCGGACGAGATTCCACGCCGCCGGTAGGGTCACCGCGGCGAGGAACAGCTTCATCATATCCCCCACTATGAACGGGTAGAGCCCGCCCTTTAGCGTCTTGTCCCAGGTGCCGGAACCGGTGATGAACTCGCCCAGCGCGGTGCCTGTCCCGGGGACTTCCCAGTCGGTACTGATGAGGTATGCCAGCCATAGGAGCCCGGGGACGTAGAGCAAGGCGTTGCCGAAGAACAGCCCGAGATGGACCCATGGCCCTCTGTCCCACTTCCGCTCCGCGAGGAAGCCAACCAATCCGGCCGCCAGGATGAACCCGACTATATAACCGCCGCTGGAGATGTCCCAGACGAACGCCTCCGTGCCGTCCCATGGAAGTATGAAATGAACGTCCCAGTTTCCGGTTACGACGCCTGAGCCGGGAGCGAATAGCGGAACGCCGATCATCCCGAGCAGCATGTAGATGGAGAGCGATCCAGCGCCGCGCCATGCCCCGAGCGAACCGCCGGCTACGAGCACAGCGAAGGTCTGTCCGGTGATTGGGACCGTAGTCCAGGGGGTCCGGATCGCTATCTGGGCGCAAAGCGCCGTAAGTCCGGCAAACCCCAGCATGAGGGCGAGGTCGCGCACGGCCGCCGTAAGGCGGCTGTCGGTCTGAAGCCGCGGGAACACCGCGTCCGCGAGAGTCACGGCATGGGTGCGTTGCAAGGCGTCCCTCCTCTTGATTCCAGTCGTTAGCCCGGTAGCCCTGGGCGTATGGAAACAACGCTCCTAATCCTAACTGTTCGAATCGTCCACGAGCAATCGCGACCGTGAACGTTTGAACCCGCCGGAGGATGAGCGTTACGATGGTCTCACGTGACAACCTCACAGAATGCGGTCCGCCATGGACGGCTGCTTCCCGTCGCAGCGGCCGCGATCGCGCTCGCCGCGATCGTCGCGTGCGGCGATGACACCGGCGGACCGCGCCAGTCTCCCATCGAGCCGACCAGGGTGACCGTGCCCGGGCGCGGAGGCGACGCGGGTCCAGGTGTTAGCGATACGGAAATCCGGCTGGGGATGACCGCCGACCTCGCCGCCGTCGGCGATACGCCGTTCAGGGATATTGCCGCGGCCGTCCAGGCGTATTTCGCGAAGGTTAATGAAGAGGACGAGGGTGTTTGCGCCCGCGACGTTGTGCTTGTCACGCGCGACGACCAGAACAACCCGGAGCTGGCGCTTGAGGGGGCGAGGAAGCTTGTGGAAGAGGACGTTGTGGTGGGCCTGATCGGGGGTATAGGGATGGCCCAGCATGCGCCTGTCGCCTCTTACTTGAACGATCCGAATGTTGACGGGAACGCCGCGGACGGTGTGCCGGACCTGTTCGCCCTGAATGGTTGGTCCGGCTGGGGCGACGCGGCAAGGTTTCTGTGGACGGTCGCCCTGGCACCGGACTACGTGACGGACGCCAGGGCGCAGACGAGCTACATGAATGCAAGCCTGGCGGGCAAGAAGGCCGCGATTATCTACCAGGACGATGACTTCGGAAAAGACTACCTGCGCGGCATCCAGGAGACGATCGCCAGCCGCGACCTCCTGGTGTCTGAACAGGCGCTGACCGCCGAGAGCGATCCGAAGGCGCTGGTGCTGGCGGCACGAGATGCCGGGGCCGAACTGGTGATGCTGGCCGTTACCGCGAAGACGACGGCCGACGCGATCAAGCTGGCAGGCGGCGACGGGTATCGCCCCCAGTGGTTTGTGAGCTACGTCAACTCACCGACAGCGATCGCCCGCGAGATAGGCGGGGGCCTGCAGGCGGAGCAGCTGGCGGTGGGGTTCCAGCTGCTTGCCGGCGCACTGTCGAGCGCGTGGCTGCTCAGCGCGGTGGACGACTCCGAGTCCCCGGCTATGCTGGAGCACCAACGCATCATGGAAGCTTACGTGGGCCCCGACGTGAGTAGCCTCACCGTTCAGGGGCAGACGCTGGCAGAGGCCGCGGTCGAATCACTCAACCGCTCATGTGACGACTTGACGCGCGAAGGCGTTCTCCGCGGCGCGGAGTCCTTGCAGAGATTTCCGACTTCGCTCATGCTGCCGGGGACCACGATCAATCTGGCGGCGGCGGACCACTACGCCGTCCAGTCGCTCGAGATAGTCCGCATCCAGGGCGACGGAAGGTCGGCTGGCATTGGGAGGCCCGTGTCGTTCGACCCAGTTCTGGAAACTGCAGAAGAATAGCTGCGATAAACAAGTTGACCGGCGACCGGAGTGGCCTGTATTCATGCCTCGAGTCAGCTTATCGAAGGAGGCGCGAGTGACCATCGACCAGATCGTGGATGCGGCGGTGCACCGTCATGGCAACGCCATCGTGATTATGGATATCGGGCAGATCGTGACTGACCTTATGCCGGACGCGATGATGAAGCTGCAGCAGGCGATGGGCGGTGGAGGAACCCCGCAGATCAACGCTTACGAGGTGTTGGGCTTCACGCAGGACGGCGACGACTACCTGTACGATGTGAAGTATGCGGGGCCACAGTCCTTCACGACGCGCGCGCGTTGGTCCAGGATCGGCGCGGAGTGGAAGATTCTGGATGCAGACATCATCGTGCGCGAGTAAGCAGGCGGCACCGCCTGCCGGCGCGCCTACGCCAGGGCTTGCGTAAGGGCGCGGTAGACCTCTCTGTTGAAGGCCAGGCCGGTATGCGTCCCGCTGACCTCGACGTTCTGCGCTCCGGGTATGGGACAGGTCCAGGCAGGTACGATCGGGTCCTCGCGGCTATAGATCGAGACCACTTTCGTCTGCGTGCTCAGCGGCGAGCGCAGGTCCGGGAGGAAGGGACAGCCGCAATCGGGTGCGTTGCAGTCCGGGTCAAGGAAGGTGCGCGCCCGCGAGCTGGCGTCTGCCAGCGTTCGTGACGGGCCAGGAGGCGCCTGCCCCGGGCGGCCCCATTCGAATTTGAGCATCGCGCCGACGGGCGACCCAAGCAGGATCAGGTGCGACGCCTTCGCTCCGAGGCGTGAGGCGATCGCCTTGGCCAGGATGCCGCCGCGGCTGTGTCCGATGATCACGACCGGCCGCTCGCGGCGGCTCAAACGGCGTTCCACGGCCTCCTGCGCCTGACGGGTGAGGCGCTCCGGGCAACCCGCGTTGATCCAGAACGTGGACGGCACCGAGCGATAGCCTGTCCGGTCCAGCCACGAGCGCAGCGGTTGGAGGTACCAGTCGTTGCCGAAGAGGCCGGGCAGGACCAGCACAAGCCTGCCGTCGCCGCGGGGGACTTCGGCGCCCCAAAACAGTGGGTCGGTCATCAGTCGCGCCAACTCGTTGAGCGCGAGCGGCTCGCGGGCCAGGGATGTCTCGATAGTGCGTGCCATCGTTGCTGCCGGGGCCAGGGCCTACCCCTTGGCTTCCTCCCGTTCCTTATTCGCCTGGTCGATGACCTTCTGAGCCTGATGAGAAGGGACTTCCTCGTAGTGAGCTACGCTCATTGTGAAGTATCCGCGGCCCTGGGTGATGGAGCGCATGTCTGCCGCGTAGTGCTGCACCTCAGCCATGGGCGCCTGGGCATCGATGGTAGTCATCGAGCCTGCAGGGTTCATGCCCAGCACACGCGCACGCTTTCCGTTCAGGTCGCTGATAACGTCTCCGGTGTTCGGCTCGGGTACCGTGATCTGCATGTTCATGATAGGTTCAAGAATCACGGGGTGCGCGTCCTGGGCGCCCTTTTTCATCGCCATGGACGCCGCGATCTTGAAGGCGATGTCTGAAGAGTCAACTGGATGCTCCTTGCCGTCGTACAGGGTCACACGCATGTCCACAATTGGGAAGTGGGCCTGAATGCCGTCGGAGAGCGCCTCCGTCACCCCTTTTTCCACTGAGCCGATGTACTGCCTGGGCACAACGCCGCCCACGATCTTGTCCACGAACTCGAAACCTGCACCGCGCGGTAGGCCCTCGACCTCCAGCGCGACGCGCGCGAACTGCCCGTGGCCACCGGTCTGCTTCTTGTGCGTGTACTCGGCTTGCGCTTTCCCGCGCACGGTCTCACGGTATGGCACCCTGGGCACCGACATCTCCAGGTCCACGCTGAACTTCCGATGGATCTTCTCCAGCGCAACCTCTACGTGAGACTCTCCGAAGCCGGAGAGGATGACCTCATGTGTGTCCGTGCCTCGCTCGAGGCGGAGGCTTGGATCCTCCTCCACGATTCGATTGAGCGCCGTGCCCATCTTGTCAAGGTCCGCCTTCGTTTTGGGAGATATAGCGGCGCTGAACGATGGCTCCGGGAAGGAGATCGGTGGCAGGATGACCGCACCTTCTTTGGCGCACAGGGTATCGCCGGTCTGCGTATCCGCCAGCTTGGCCACGGCGCCGATGTCGCCCGCGGTGATCTGCGCGACGTGGTCTTGTGTCTTGCCGGTGATGTGATACACGGGTCCCACGCGTTCCGGCGTCTTCTTGTTGGCGTTCCAGACCTGTGAATCTGCCTTCAGCGTTCCCGAGATGACACGGAAGTATGTAAGCCGTCCGACGTACGGGTCCGCCGAAGTCTTGAAGACAAGCGCGGTCAACGGCTTGCCCGGATCAGCAACCAGCTCGCCGCCGTCGGTGTTGACGGGGCGGTCCGCGGGCGAAGGGAAGATCGCGACGATTGAATCAAGGAGGCGCCGCGAGCCGATGACTTTCGTCGCCGACCCTGCGAAGACGGGGACGATGCTCCCCGCAACGACACCGGTGCGGACGCCGACGGCGAGCTCTTCCGCCGTCAGCTTCTCTCCCTCCAGGTACTTGGTGATCAGCGCGTCGTCCGTCTCAGCGGCAGCCTCAATCAACTTCTCTCGCAACTGGTCGGCCTGGGCCTGGAGCTCCGTCGGTATATCTTGCTCTTCCGCTTTCTCACCGATGTAGGCCTTCATGCTCAGCAGGTCCACGATGCCCTGAAACGCCTGTTGGGAGCCAATCGGAATCTGGATGGGAACCACTTTCTGTCCCCAGTGGGCCTGCATTTGGGCCACGGCCCCGCTCCAGTCCGCGTTATCGCGGTCCATGCGATTGACGAACACCGCGCGGGGCAGTTCGTTCTCGTCCGCGAAGCGCCAGGCGAACTCCGTGCCGACCTGCACGCCGGAGGATGCGTCTATGGTGATCAGGGCGGCGTCGGCGGCACGCAGGGCGCACTTCACTTCACCCATGAAGTCCATGTAGCCGGGCGAGTCCAGCAGGTTTACCTTGTGCTCGCCCCATTCCAGTGGGAGCACGGCGAGGTTAAGGCTGAAGTTTCGTTTATGCTCGTCCGGGTCCCAGTCGCTGATGGTGGAGCCGTCCTCGATTTTACCGAGGCGGTTGGTCGCTCCGGCAGCGAACATCAGCGACTCGGCGAGCGAGGTCTTGCCGGTACCGCTGTGTCCCACAAGGGCGATGTTGCGTATCTTATCTGCCGGGTAGTCCTTCATACAGGGGCGAACCTCACACTGGTGACGGCTGGGCTATTCTGGATTCTATCGCACCGTTTTCGCTTGACACCAGTGAAGGCGGGCTCATAATGAACCTCACCGGATTGACCGGGAGATCAAGAAGCGGGTACAGCGGACGTGGACACGGGTGGACGGTACGTAGAGCGACGACGAAGGACCGTGCTCGGCAGCTATGACTCGTCTGATTGACGGTGGTCGGTTGGAGGAGGTGTGCCTCCGGGGGCATGAGGTTGATCATCGCGGTGAGCGAGCCGGAGAGTCTGCGAGAAATGGGGCTGGGGCGGCTGGGGACCGTACCCCGCCGTAACGCGTGAGCCCGGCTTGCGGCCGTTGCGGAGGTTTGCTGGAAGGTTCCGAGTACGGCGTGCGCTATCACGGCAGGTCTGCGTCCCTCTACTTGAAATGCATCCTACGATACCGACCCTTCATCATCCGCGCGGCCGTCATCGCGATCCTGGTCGGCACATTCCTGACAATGGTCAATCAAGGGAACCTGATATTGAGTGGCGACTTGCCGGCGCCTCTTTACTGGAAGGTACCGTTGACTTACACTTTGCCCTTCTGTGTCTCCAACATCAGCTCAGTCCTCGCCTCGCGGACGAGGCTCTCTGCCGCATGATGTCGGACGAAGGGGTACAATGGAGCGCATGAACGTGCTGAATGGTATGAATTGGGCTGCATTGGGTCAGAGGCGGTCTGCGTGACGGAGCGACTTTACCACGACGGCAACCGGGCGCTGCAGGAGCAGTTCGACAGCCGGCGGATCGCCGATCGACTGGAGGAGGTGACGCTGCATGACCGCCTCCTGCCCCACGACGTCAACCAGATCGAGAACTGCGATATGTTCTTTCTGGCGACGGCGGACGCGGACGGCTGGCCTGACGTCTCTTACAAGGGAGGTCTCCCTGGCTTCGTGAAGGTCGTCGACGACCAGACGCTGGCGTTTCCCAACTACGATGGCAACGGCATGTTCAAGAGCCTCGGCAACCTCGTGGTGAATCCCAAGGTCGGGATGCTGTTCATCGACTTCGAGAACCAGAACCGCATGCGCGTCCAGGGAACTGCAAGCGTGAGCGCGGACGACCCGCTGCTCCCGGAGTTCCCGGGGGCGCAGCTGATCGTGCGGGTGAGAGCGGAACGAATCTTCCCCAACTGTCCGCGTTATATTCACAAGATGCAGCTTGTCAAGCACTCCGTATACGCCCCCGAGGCCGGCCGCACGGCGCCGGTGCCGGACTGGAAGCGGATGCCGGTATTCAAGGACCAGCTTCCGAAAACGGGCCCGGCGGCGTGTAGCGTTGAAGACTGACTGCGGCGGAGAGGGGAGATCATGACCACCGAAGTCAAGGCGCCGTTCACCTGGCGCGAGGCCGGGGAAGGTGAGCCTCTACTGCTGGTGCACGGCCTGATGGGGGAGGGAGAGAACTGGGAACGAGTGCTGGAGCCTCTGGGCCACTCGACGCGCGCGCTCGCCTTAGAGATGCCTGTGCTGGAGCTGAAGGCGGCCGATCTGTCGATAACAGGACTCGCGGGCTATGCTCAACGGTTCCTGGATCTCGTCGGTGTGCGACGTACCGTCATCGCTGGCAACTCGCTCGGTGGACAGATCGCGGTGGAGATGGCGTTGGCCAAGCCGGACCTCGTTTCCGGATTAATCCTAACGGGTTCGTCGGGGCTGTTTGAGCGCAGCTTCTCGAGGCCTCCCCTCCGCCCGAGCAGGGCATTCGTTCGCCAGAAGATGGAAGAGATCTTCTTTGATCATTCGATCATTACTCCGGAGTGGGTCGAAGCTTCGTGGCGCATGGTGAACAACAGGAGCTACGCACTCCGCCTGCTGCGCCTGGCGCGTGCCGCTCGGAAGCATGACGTGGAACCGCGCCTGCGCGCGCTGCGGGTCCCCACTCTGATTATCTGGGGCAAGGACGATCAGATCACACCGCCGCATGTGGCCAAACGGTTCCACGATATGATCCCTGGCTCGCGGCTTGTCTTCCTGGACCGCTGCGGGCACGTCCCGATGATCGACCGGCCGGTGGCGTTCTCCGAGGCGATTGGCTCCTGGCTCCAGGAGACCCGTACCTTTCGCGAGCCGGTGACCGAGGTCGCGTAGCCCCTGTGAGCGGGGGGGCCGTTCACAGTCGCCGCCGTGCAGGCGACGCCGGTCTTTATGGACCGCGAGGCGACGATCGAAAAAGCGTGCGACCTGATTGCGGAGGCCGGCCGGAACGGCGCGGCGCTCGCCGTCTTCCCGGAAGCGTTCGTCCCGGGGTATCCGGACTGGGTGTGGTCTGTGGCCCCTTCACAGATGAGTATGCTTCAAGACCTTTACGCCGAACTGCTCGCCAATTCAGTGACGGTGCCGAGCGCTGCAACGGAGCGCTTGTGCCGGGCGGCGCGACAGGCCAGGACGGCCGTTGTCATCGGCGTCAACGAGCGCAACGCGGAGGCCAGCGGGGGTAGCCTGTACAACACCATCCTGTACATCGATGCGAAAGGGCGCCTCCTGGGGAAGCACCGCAAGCTGATCCCCACAAACGCGGAGCGCCTCGTGTGGGCGGCCGGGGACGGCAGCACGCTGGAGGTCTACGACCTACCGTTTGGGCGCCTGGGCGGTCTCATCTGCTGGGAGAACTACATGCCCCTGGCGCGCTACGCGATGTATGGCTGGGGCACACAGATATACGTCGCCCCCACGTGGGACCGCGGCGAGCCCTGGCTCTCCACCCTGCGGCACATTGCGAAAGAAGGGGGAGTCTTCGTCATCGGAGTTTGCATGCCGCTGCGTTTCCAGGACATTCCGGACCGCTTTGATTTCAAGAAGCTGTACAAGGGCCGGCGCAAGCAATGGATAAACGTCGGCGACAGCGCCATCGTGGACCCGGAGGGCCAGTTCATCGCCGGCCCCTCGCGGATGAAGGAAGAGATTCTCTATGCGGTCGTCGATCCGTGGCAGATGGCCGCGTCCAAGATGATGCTGGACGTAGCCGGGCATTACGCGCGCCCGGACGTCTTCCAGTTCACGGTCGTCCGCGATGGCAGGCCCATGGTGCGCACGCTGGATGGAGGAGAGGCGCCGGACGCAAGCCGCTCGACAAGAGCGAAACGGAAATCGCCCGCTTAGCCCCGTACCTGCTTGTCTACTTGTGTCGGCCCGCTTGCCTCTCTGCCAGCATGACGGTGTTCGAGAGCAGCATCGCGATCGTCATAGGGCCTACGCCGCCGGGGACGGGCGTGATCGCTCCGGCCACCTCGCGCACTGCTGCGTAGTCTACATCGCCCACCAGCCGCCGGCCGGACGGGCGAGTCTCGTCCTCGACCCAGTTGTTTCCTACGTCTATCACCACGGCGCCAGGCTTGACCATCTCTGCCGAGATCGCGCGCGGCGAACCCATGGCTGAGATGAGAATGTCGGCCTGTCTCGTGAAATGGGGAAGGTCGCGCGTCCCGGTGTGACAGAGGGTGACTGTTGCGTTGCCCTTCTCGCTCTTCTGCATCAGGATCGCCGCCACCGGCTTGCCAACGATGTTAGACCGTCCGCAGACGACGACATGCTTGCCTGCCGGTGGATGGCCGCTGCGGTGCAGCAGCTCCACGATGCCGGCGGGAGTTGCGGGCCACGGGCCCGGCTCCCCGCGCAACAGCCGGCCCAGGCTAACGGAGGTTACGCCGTCGGCATCCTTCGCCGGGTCGATCGTGCCGATCACGGCGTCCTCGCTGACGTGGGGCGGCAGCGGCAGTTGCACGAGGATGCCGTGGAACCGCTCGTCCTCGTTCAGGTCCAACAGGCGCGAGATCAGCGCCTGTTCGTTGATGTTTTCCGGGAAGTGGAAGAGGTCCGAGAAGATGCCGGCTTCCTCGGCGCTGTTTCCCTTTGAGCGGATATAAGACAGGGACGAGGGGTTATCTCCAACCAGCACCAATCCCAGGCCGGGCGTAATCCCGCGCTTCTGCAGCCGCCCGGCGCGCTCCGCCACCTCTGTGAGCACCAGCGCCGCGATCGATTTGCCGTCGATGATTTGGGCCGCCATACTGGGCCATCATATCGTAGGGGTGCTGTTTCTGTGCTAATCTGTGGCCGTTGTGAGCGACACCAGCGGCTCCGTTCTCAGCCTTTATCGCTACCCCGTGAAGTCCATGCTCGGCGAGGACCTCGACGCCGTCGAGATCGATGCTCGCGGCGTCGTTGGTGATCGCGCCTACGCGGTGACCGACCCCGCCGAGAACCGCGTTGGGAGCGCTAAGATCCCGAAAAAATGGGCGCGCCTGTACGAGTTCCGCTCTGCCTACCTCCCCGCCGCAGATGGCATCCTGCCCCGGCCTCAGATTACCTTCCCGGATGGGTCCACAGCCTCCGCCGACGATCCCACCCTGGAGTCGCGTCTGTCGGCGGTCTTCGGGCGCGAGGTGCGTTTCGTCGCCCAGAAGCCGGAGGGACTGAAGCTAGAGGCTGTAAAGCCGGGACTCGACGCGGTCGAACTGAAGGAGACCGTCGACTTTCCGCTGGTCAACCCGTTCTTCGATCTCGCCGCGCTCCACATCGTGACCACTGCCACGCTCGCCCAGCTGCGCTCCCTCTATCCGGAGGGCGACTTCGACGCCCGCCGCTTTCGCCCAAATATCGTCCTGGACACTCCCGGCGAGACGGGCTTCGTGGAAGAGACCTGGGCGGGCAAGACCGTAACCATCGGCGATGATGTGCGCGTGCGCATCATGATGCCGACCCACCGCTGCGCCGCCACAACGCTCCCCCACCACGGCCTCCCGAACGATGCGAACATCCTGCGCACTGCGAACAAGCACAACGGTGGCAACGTCGGCGTGTATGCGGCGGTTGTGCGCGGTGGGGTGCTGCGGGTCGGGGATGGGGTTGAGTTGGACAGCGAGTCGGTCTGACCCCTCACACCTTCTCGAACATCGTGCGCGCCACCTCCGTCCCGTCCTCCAGACGCACGATGTCGTAGTCGCCGAAGAGCGTCGGCGCCTCTGACTGCATGATGCGCAGCACCTGCAGAGCCACCCGGCGGATCTCCGGCTCCGCACCCTCCGACCCCCGCAGCTCGATGAAGTGACGCAGGGCGCGGGCGTTCGCGGAGACGAAGATCATCGTCTCCGTCGCGTTGGGCAGCACGCTGCGCGCGGCCTCACGCACGGCCTTGCGGCGGTGCGTGACGTTCTCGATCTCGAACATCTTCTCCATCAGCCCCTCGACGAGCTCGCGGTAGGCCTGATGTGACTGTTCCACAGCGCGCAGCCAGATCTCGTGCAGCCGGTCGTCCTCCGCGATCACCGGCGGCTCCACGAAGTTGGCTGTCGATTCGTCGACATAACGCTGTGATAGCTGCGAGTAGGCGAAGCCCGCCCGGTGGCGCACCAGTTCGTGCGTGAACGAGCGGGATACTCCGGCGATGATGAAGTCCCACACGGCATGCTCCAGCACAGACCCGTGCTTCATCGCGATCAGGTTGCCGATATAGTCGCGGTTGCTCTTGCGCCCCTTGCCGAACGACTGGTAGCAGATGCGCCCGCCCGCCTCCACCAGCTGCTCGCCCCCGACTTCCGTGTCGGTCTCCCACGTCATCCCGTAGTCGTTGAGGAATTGGTCGACTTCATCGCGGTCCACGAACTGCCGCCCGACGAGGTATACACGGGACTCGCGGATGATGTTCAACGCAGCAGAACTTCCTGCGCCGGCCTGTCCGTTCACGGCGATCTGTTCCATCGTAGTCCTCCTATCAGACCGGTCACGCGTCAATTCTCGCACAGTCTCAGATAGTCGACAGCAACCGGCGTCACTACTTTGTTGAAAAGGGCTTCAGCGTCCCCACCCAGGCTCCTTGCTCCTACCTCCCGTCGCCTCGCTCCTGTATTATGGCCGCGTGAATGCAACGGGAGTAGACATCATCGAAATCGAGCGCATTCAGCGCTCCATGGCGAAGTTTGGGCCGCGTTTTCTGGGCCGCGTGTACACAGGGCTGGAGGTCGCTTTCTGCCGCGGACGGATCAGCGAACTCGCGGCGCGGTTCGCCGCGAAGGAGGCGGTGATGAAGGCGCTGGGCACCGGCGCGCGCGGCGTCGCCTGGCGCGAGATCGAGGTGCTGCCGAACCACCGCGGCAAGCCGCTGGTGTACCTGCACGGCCGCGCGAAGGAACGCGCTGAGCGCATCGGCCTGAGCGGGATCGACATCAGTCTGAGCCACAGCAGGGAGCTGGCGGTGGCGTTCGTCGTCGCGGAATCACGCGACCTGGAGCCGGACCGCTCGGCTTGGCGCGAGAAATTCGCGGGCATCCTGCGGGAACGGGGCCTGCTCGATGAGTGACCAGATCTCCCTCGAACAGCTCTCACAACTCAGCGGAGAGCCGCGGGGCCGCCTTGAGGACTGGCGCTCGCGAGGGCTGATCGGCCGGGGGCCGGACGGCTCTCTTACCGTACTGGACAGAGAATCCGTTCGCCTGGTTCAGATGTGTCTGCGGCGCGGCATCACTATCGACGCGATCGCCGAGGCGGACCGCCTGCATCACCTCATCGAGCGGTACTTCGACATTGTTGCGCCGGACACGTCCGGCGCCAAGTATTCAGTTGCTGAGGTGGCGCAGATGTCCGGGATCGATCTGGAGGTAGCCGGCAAGATATGGATGGCCGTCTGCGGGCCCTCGGCGCTGGAGCAGGCGCTAAACGACGAGGACGCCGAGGCCTTCAGGGTCTTCAAAAGGCTGCTCGATATCGGGTTCACCGAGGAAGCTCTGATCGAGGGCAGCCGCGTCTACCTCGACTCCCTTTCCCGCGTCGCCGAGATGGAGGCCAAGTTATTCCATTTCAACGTCATGAAACGACTCAGAGGGCAAGGGCTGTCGGGCTTGGCACTGGAGGAACAGCTGAAGCGCGCGATTGAATCCGCAGGTCCAATCCTCGAGCCAACCGTTCTCTACTTTCACCGCAAGGGCTGGGGGAAGGCCGTTCGGGAGGACATCGTGATGCACATGGCGGCTGCGGCCGGGCTCGCCGTCTACGGCGAAGTGCCCGGTGAACTGGCGCGAGCCGTAATGTTCGTGGACCTCGCCAGCTTTACGCCGATGACTGAGGCGATGGGCGACACTGAGGCGGCCCGCGTCCTGGAGCGCTTCTCCGCGATCGTTCGCGAGGCCGCGGGACAGTGGGACGGTCGCATCGTAAAGCAGATCGGCGACGCCTTCATGCTGGTGTTTCACGAGCCCCGCTCCGCCCTCGCCTGCGCCCTGGAGGTCGAGCAGCGCACATCCGCCGAGCCTCAGTTCCCCGCTGCCCGCAGCGGGGTCCACTGGGGGACAGTTCTGTACCGCGAGGGCGACTACGTTGGCTCTATCGTGAACATCGCCTCCCGCCTCTCCGTCGCCGCCGAGCGCCACCAGGTTATTGTGTCGGAGGAAGTTCGGAAAGAGGCTCACGACTTGCCGGACGTCGAGTTCGTTCACCTCGGCAAACGGCGGCTGAAGGGCCTCCCGTCGGGCATCGAACTCTTTGAAGCCCGCTCAGCCTCGGACGTGAGCGCCTCTAAGGCTATAGACCCCGTCTGTGGCATGGAGATGGGCGAAGGCGAAGTCGCCGCGCGCTTGACGCTGGATGGCGTCGACCGCGCCTTCTGCTCCGAGGACTGCCTACGTAAGTTCGTCGCCGCGCCAGAGCAGTACGACTAGGTTCGCCGAGCGTGTTCGAAGATACTAGCCGCTGGATCAAGGGAGATCGGATCTCCAGCGACTTTCTGGCGACCACACTGTGGCTTGAGCCCGGTGAGCAGGTTCTCACGTGGGCAGATTTCTCGTGCGGTTTCTCGCCCGGCGGCACTCTATTCCTGAGCGACCGCCGGCTTATATGGATGAAACGGAAGGCGTTCTTGCTCGACTGGGGTCGGGACCTGATTCAGACCCCACTTGCGTCCGTGAAATCGTGCCAGGTTGCCCGTCCCTGGTGGTCGCCGTTCCACGCCGCGTTGAAAGTGATTGCCAAGGACTCAAAGCCGCTCTGGTTTATAAGGGTGCACTGGCTGCACGGTGCCGACGTTCGATCCTGGAGCCGGGCCATTAACGAAATCAGGGGTCTGAAACACTAACCGCATGCGTCTCGCCACCGTCGCCGAAATGCAGGCCGCCGAGCGCGATTCCGGTGTGCCCGTCGCCCAGCTCATGGAGAACGCCGGGCTCGCGGTTGCGCAGGAGGCGTGGCTGCTCCTCGGCGAGCTGGCAGAGCGGCCGATCGTGGTGCTCTGCGGCCCGGGCAACAACGGTGGTGACGGCCTGGTGGCAGCGCGTCACCTGAAGGACTGGGGCGCGAACGTCTCAGTCGTCCTGCTCACTTCCCGCGGTGAGGATGACGCGAACCTCGCTGCGCTGATCGAACGGGAGGCGCCGATTGTTGTGCACGGCGAGGGGGATGCGGTAGCGGCCCTGCTGGCGGGCGCGGACCTCGTTGTCGATGCACTGCTTGGTACCGGTCGCGCGCGGCCGATCGAGGGACAGCTTGCGGACCTACTGGACAGCCTCCGCGAGACGCGCTCCCGTCGCCTCCCGCCGCGCCTGCTCGCCGTCGACCTGCCGACGGGCGTGGACCCCGATACCGGGGCGGTCGACGAAAGATGCGTCGCCGCCGACCACACGGTGGCCCTGGGTTGGAGCAAGGTGGGACTGCACACTCTCCCGGGAGCAGAGCACACTGGCCGCGTGGAGGTCGTGGACATCGGCATCCCGAAGGAGTTGGGCGAATCGATCCGGACGGAACTGATGGCAGCGGCCTGGGCACGGACGGCCCTGCCCGGGCGTCCGGCGTCCGCGCACAAGGGGACTTTTGGCAGCGCGATGGTCGTGGCGGGATCACCACAGTACGTGGGGGCGGCGGCCCTCGCCTGCAGCGCCGGAATGCGTGTGGGCGCGGGGATCGTCACCCTTGCCTGCGCGCGCGCAATCTACCCAATTCTCGCCGCAAAGCTGACGGAGGCGACGTTCGAGCCGCTCGACGACACCGACGGCTACCTGACGGCGCGCGAGGCGTCCGCCGTGCATCGCCTGCTGACGCAGCACCCCTATGAAGCGATTCTGGTGGGCCCCGGCGTTGGCCAGGGCGGATACCAGCAGGCGTTCATGAAGGCGCTGCTCCCGGCGCTGTCCGGCGACCTCGGGCTGCATGCGGCGGTCATCGACGCGGATGGTCTGAATAATCTCTCGC
Organism: uncultured Dehalococcoidia bacterium; assembly: GCA_964558415.1. GTDB lineage: Bacteria > Chloroflexota > Dehalococcoidia > SM23-28-2 > RBG-16-64-32 > CAZLDI01. The sequence continues at coordinate 35,452 of CAZLDI010000015.1, read as the reverse complement.
ATGTCGAGGTTTGGTGGCGGATGCTGAAGCTGCCTGCCGTCATCACGCCGCATCCCGGTGAGCTGTCGCGCCTCAGCGGCCTGTCGGTCGCCGAGATACAGTCGGACAGGCTCGGCGTCGCCCGCCACTGTGCTGCCGAGTGGGGTGTCGTCGTCGTCCTCAAAGGCGCGAACACGGTGGTCGCTCATCCCGATGGCCGCGTGCGACTGAGCTCGTTCGCCAACCCGGGACTGGCGACCGGCGGCAGCGGCGACGTGCTGGCCGGCGCGATCACCGGCTTGATCGCACAGGGACTGGAGCCGTTCGAGGCGGCCTGCCTGGGCGTCTACCTGCACGGCGCAGCCGGCGACCTCGTCCGCCGGGAGTTGGGCAGCGCGGGTATGCTGGCGGGCGACGTCGCGGCGGCGCTGCCCCACGCGATCAAGGAGCTTCGGGGGGAGTAAGTTTCTCCTGTCGGCGAGAGGAGAGATTTCCATCTCCCAGACGACTAATCCACATCTCAGTGCCGCAAACCCCTCGCGCATCACGTCGCATAAGGCCCACAATGAACCGGAGTTCTCGCGTTCCTCTGTCCAGTCTGAGGTCATCTGTGGTTAACGAAACCCTGCGCCCGCCCGCAGCCGTGCCCCGCAAGCGCTGGCGCCTGCGTGGCCGCCAGCCGGAAGGCGAGTTCGCCGATGCGCCCTATCCGCCGCTGATCCGGCACCTGCTCTGGCACCGCGGAGTGCGCACGAAGGCCGGGGCGCAGGCGATGATGGAGGCGGCGCACGTCGAACACGATCCTTTGTTGCTGCCCGATGCCCGCGTGGCGCTGGAGCGCTTGCGCCGCGCGATTGCCGGCAGCGAGACGATCGCGGTCTACGGCGACTTCGACGTGGACGGCGTGACCGCCTCAGCAATCCTGATTGAGGGTCTGCGCGGACTCGGGGGTACGGTCGTTCCGTACATCCCCGACCGGTTCAGTGAAGGATACGGCGTCAACAGCGCCGCCATCGACGAATTACACGGCCAGGGTGTGCGTCTTCTAATTACGGCGGACTGTGGCACGAGCAGCGTCAGCGAGGTGGAACACGCGGCCCGGTTGGGGATTGATGTGATCGTCGTCGACCATCACACCGTGCCGCCCGATCTGCCTGCCGCAGTCGCCCTGGTCAACCCGAAGCGGCTCGACAACCGCTACCCCGACGCCGAGCTTGCCTCCGGAGGCCTCGCGTTCAAGCTGATGTCAGCGCTCTATGAGAAGATGGGCCGCTCCTGGCGACCGGAGCGTTATCTGGACCTGGTGGCCTTGAGCACCGTGTGCGATGTAGCCCCGCTGCGCGACGAAAACCGGTCGCTGGTCAAACGCGGCCTCGCTGTCCTTTCGCGGACCGAACGGCCCGGCCTACGGGCGCTCATGGATGCAGCAGGCGTGGACGCGGCGCAAGTGAATACCGACACGATCGGCTATGTCCTGGGCCCACGATTGAACGCAGCGGGGCGCCTCTCCCACGCCCGTCTCGCCCTCGATCTACTGATGGAGAACGACCCGGAGCGCGCGATGGCGATGGCGCTGGAGCTGTCCGCGCTCAACCAGCAGCGCCGGGAGGCCACCGCGGCTGCCATCGAACTGGCGCGCGAACTGCTGACGAAGGAGGACCCGGAAGCGCCCTTGATCTTCATCGGCCATGCAGATATCCCATCCGGGATCGTCGGTCTGGTCGCCGGCCGGCTCGCGGAGGAGTTCTACCGGCCGGCCGTCGTCTATGAGCGCGGCGTGGATACGAGCCGGGCGAGCTGTCGCAGCATCCCTGAGTTCGATGTCACCGCCGCGCTGCGGTCTTGCGGCGAGCTGATGCTGCGCTTCGGAGGTCACCGGGCGGCGGCGGGCTTTACCGCCGAGAACGCCAGGCTGCCGGCACTGAAGGACGCCCTGGTGCGGTACGCCGAGGAACACCTCAGGGGCGTCGAACTGGTCCCGATCATCGACATCGATGCGGACGTCCCGCTCGACCGCATGGGAGGGAAGATCATCCGCGAGGTCATGCGTCTCGCCCCGTTCGGCGCCGCCAACCCGGAGCCCGCGTTCCTCAGCCGCGACCTCGCAGTGGCGGATGCGCGCGTGATGGGCGACGACGGCGCGCACCTGCGGCTGCGCCTCAAGGCCGGGCGGGTGACGTGGCCCGCCGTCGCGTTCGGGTTCGGAGAGCGGAATGTGCAGCCCGGCGGACACTGGGACGTCGTGTATACTTTCGCTGCTGACAGGGGTAGCGAAGGTCTTGAGCTGCGGGTGATCGACATGGCGCACGCCGGTCAGTCCCCGTCCCAAGATACTCAGCCCGTGGGAGGTGTGCTATGACGTTCTACGCCAAACCGTCCGGTGTCACGAGGCTGATGAACAGCGTCATTGGCTGGCTGGCCTCAATGGGCATGACGCCGAAGCACATGATCACGCTGGAGGCGCAGGGGCGGCGCTCCGGCCGGACGCGCTCGACCGTCGTCAACTGGGCGGAGCAGGAGGGCCAGCGCTACCTCGTCGCGCCGCGAGGGACCACTGAGTGGGTGCGGAACGTGCGCGCCGCCGGAGGCGCGGCCACGATCCGTCACGGAAAGCGTGAGCAAGTGCGGCTGGAGGAGCTGCCACCGAACGAGACAGCCGCGATCATCAAGACCTACCTCGCCGGCAACGCGGCGGCCACGAAGTCGCACTTTGGAATCGAGCCCGACGCACCCATCGAGGAGTTCGAGCGCGTCGCTCCCAACCACCCGGTATTTCGCATCGTCTCAGCGTAGGGGCGCTGCGGGTGCGCGCTCCGTTCTACGTTCCAGGTTCTCTCCGCCGCTCCCCGTAGTCGCCCCAGGGCGCGTCCCGTCTGCGCACTGCCTCCCGGAATCCCTCCTTCATCGCCAGATCACGCCAGGCCACGCCCTCAGGCGTGTGGCGGGCGATCCCGTCGAACACAGTGCCGAGCGTCTGGCTGGAGCGCAGCCCCATGTTCTCGTAGGCCTGGTTCACCAGCAGCTTGCTCATCGCCAACTGGTTGGCCGGAACCGTGGCCAGCTTGCGCGCGAACCCTTCCGCCGCGCCGGCCAGCTCGCTCGCGGGCAGCGCCTTCGAGGCCAAGCCCAGCCTTTCGGCCTCAGCACCGGTGAGCGATTCTCCGGACAGCATCAGGCGCTTCGCGTGCTCCAGGGGAAGCCGGTAGACCCACATCACAGTCGTAGGCTCTCCCCAGACCCGCGCGGGTGGGTAGCCGATCCGCGCGTCCTCCGCCATGAAGATCAGGTCGGAGCAGAGTGCCATGTCCGTTCCGCCGCCCACGCACCAGCCGTGCACCTGCGCTATCACCGGCTTAGGACTCTCCCAGAGCGACATGAAGGCGCGGACGTTGCGCGACATGCCCTGGTAGTCACGCACAGGGTCCCAGTTGCCCGCCAGCGACCGCTGTGTCGCGTCTTCGGCCTTCGTCCCCCAGTCCAGGTCGTATCCCGCGCAAAACGCGCGTCCTGCGCCGCTCAGTATCAATACGCGGACCGTGGGATCTTCGTTTGCGGCTATGACGGCGTCGCGCAGGTCAGCCGTCATCTGTGCGTTAATCGCGTTCAGCCGCTCCGGCCGGTTGAGGGTGAGGCGGGCGATCGCGCCGTCCGTGCTGTAGTCGATAGTCTCGAGCGTCATGCTGTCCTCCTTGAGACATTGCCAAGTGGCCGTAGTGATGTGACCGGGTTGAGAATACACGGGTATCGGAGCCTCGTACATTAAACGATGATGAAGCCTTCATTCGCCATCCAGATCGGGGCCTTTGGCCGGGCAGATTAGTCGCAATCGGCCTGGCGCTATTCGCCTATTGCGGACTCGGAGGAGAGTGCCAGCTGGGATAGAATTGGCGTCATGAAACGGGTCAAGGATTGCACAGAAGCGATCGTAAGTTACGCTAGAGAGGTGTTCGCAGATCTGGTCGCTGGCCGCGCGAAAACGTACGAATTCGCGGATGAGTCGTGGCAACGTGGAGAGGACGGAGTTGCTAGACGAAAGTTCGTAGCGCGCCGAGGCTTGATGCCCAACTTTGATGCGCCCGGTTACAAGCGAGCGTGCCGGGCGGTAAGGGACGATCCTGATTTCGGGCCCTTGATCGGCAAATTGGTCGGCGATTCGATGGGCGCGACGCGTTTCGATGAGTCTTCAGTGATCAATCGGGCTCTCCAGTTGTTGGTACGGGAAGATTCGCCCAGTGCGATCAACGAGGATGCCATCAAGCAGGAAGTGGCGACTCTTCGTGATTATGTTAGGGCTACGGAGAGACTGTCCTACGTTCTGATTCCACTCCCCGGACTAAAGAGCGCGCTGTTCCCGCTTGAGATTGAAGAAGGGCTACAGATCGACGTTCTGACAGACGACGAAATCAACACGTGCGCTATGTCGGGTATTCTTGCTCCCCTGTTTCCGTCTCTGACCATACTTAGCGCTGATGAATGTGTGGGAGTGCGGATCGCCACGAGGACGGCGGCTGTCATCAGAACTCCGGGAGATGACGCCGGTCGGGACGATAGTCAAATTGTTCTCGCCTCACCGCATCGATTCGGCGAAAGATCATACTTGCGCTTTCAAGAGCTGGTTGAAGATGTCCTGTTCGTTCTACGGTTAGCCGGGCCAGAATTTATCTCTACCAGAGGATCCGTTTATGTTCAACGTGGGCACAGGGGAGTGTCGCAAGCCTCGAACACTAGGCCAACCCACCAATTCGTCCATACGAATTATGAAATCGATGAAGCGACTGCTACGACGATCAGCGAAATCTGGCGCACAATGCGGGATCAACGGGCTCCATCGCTCCCGCCGATTTGCATACGGCGGTTCAACAGGGCAATGGAGCGCCTCTCGCTGGAAGACTCCATCGTGGACCACGTAATCGCCGCCGAAGCTCTTTTCCTTCGGGACTCGGGTGACCCGGGGGATCGAGGAGAACTGCGTTTCCGACTTGCATTGCGGGCAAGCGCGTTTCTCAACTCGATCGGTCGGCCTCGCCGCGCCACATTTAAGTTCATGAAGCGGGCATACGACCTTCGGAGCGAGATCGCACATGGAGGGAATGCCCCACAAGAAGTCTCAGTGCCAGGACAGCGGAACGTCTCTTTATCCCAGTTCGTCAACGATCTTGGACAGCTGATGAGAGATTGTTTCCGGAGGGCAGTGGAGGAGTACGGCGCGCGCCCCGACTTCGCGACCCACGACTATTGGGACGACCTCTTGTTCGGAGACCAGGTCGGATCATAGTCAGTCCGGGAACTCGGCAACTCGGCCCAAGGGCCTTGGGCCAAGTCCACAGCCCACACCTCTTCGCGAAAGTACGTCAACGTCACCTTGTATACTGGTGTGAGCGGAGGCAGATGCGTGCAGGAGACTGAGAATATGTTGACCGACGTTCGGGAGCGCATCGCGCACGTCCTCCGCCGTCTTTGACGTCCCCGGTCTGGAGAAAGAGATCACCCGGCTCGGGGAACAGTCCGCGCAGCCGGGGTTCTGGGACAACTCGCTGACCGCACGGAAGGTAATGCGCCGCATCGCCGACCTGCGCGAGCAGGTGGACGCCTGGCGAGGAGCGGAAACGCAGTCGACGGAGCTAAAGCAACTACTCGAGCTGGCGGCCAACGAGTCCGATGGGGAGCTGGCGCAGGCTGTCGCCGCGGACGTGGCGAAACTGGCGGTTGAACTCGAGGAGATGGAGCTGTCGCTCGCGCTCTCGGGCGAATACGACCGCCGCGACGCGATCCTTGCGATCCACGCCGGCGCCGGCGGCACGGATTCCCAGGACTGGGCCGAAATGCTCCTCCGCATGTACCTGCGCTGGGCCGACAAGCGGGGATACGCGACGAACGTGCTGGACCTGATGCAGGGCGAAGAGGCGGGCATCAAGAGCGCGACTGTGGAAGTCTCCGGCCGCAACGCCTACGGCTATCTTCGCGCCGAGCGCGGTGTGCACCGCCTGGTCCGCATCTCGCCGTTTGATTCTTCGAAATCACGCCACACGTCGTTCGCCCTCGCGGAGGTCATGCCGGAAGTCGAGAACGCGGCCGAGGTGGAGTTGAACCCGGACGACCTGCGCATCGACGTGTTTCGGGCCAGCGGCCATGGTGGCCAGAACGTCCAGAAGAACGCCACGGCTGTGCGCATCACGCACATCCCCAGCGGTATGTCGGTCGTCTGCCAGAACGAGCGCTCGCAGGGGCGTAACAAAGAGTCCGCCCTCAAGGTCCTGGAGGCGCGCCTTCTGGAGAAGGAACTGGAGCGGCAGGAAGAAGAGCGCGCGAAGCTGAAGGGAGAGCACGTCTCGGCGGGCTGGGGCAACCAGATCCGCTCCTACGTCCTGCACCCGTATAAGATGGTGAAGGACCACCGCACGGGGTATGAGACGAGCGACGCCGAAGGAGTGCTTGATGGCGATCTGGACGGGGCGCTGCGCGCCTACCAGAAGGCGACACTGGGTGAGTAGCAGGCTACTCGGCCTGCTAGTGCTCTCCCTCATCGTTCTACTTCTGCTGCCCGCCTCGGCCGGCGCTCAATCCGCTCCCACTGTCACGGACGGCGAGATAACCAACGAGTTTCCGAACGGCGTGACGTTCAGGCTCTCCGCTGAAAGTGACTCGCCCATCGAGACCATCCGGCTCCGCTACAAGATCCTGCCGGACGGCTTCGCCGCGATTGGTCGCCTGCAATTCGAGCCCGCGCGGTCCGTTGAGTTCTCGTACTCGATCGACATCTATCTCCCGCCCGGTACCATCATCGAGTACTACTGGCAGGTCACGGACGCCGACGGTGACGAGAGCCGCACCGACACCGCCAGCTATTTCTACGATGACGTCCGCTTCGACTGGACGCCGCTTGAGGAGGCCGGAGTCACCGTTTATCACTATTCAGCGTCCGAGAATCAGGCGCGGGCGATGCTGAACACGGCGAAACAGACGCTGAGCTCGATGTCCGAACTGCTCGGCGCGACAATCGACTTTCCCGTGAAGGTCTGGCTTTACGATTCCGCCGAGGACATGCGCCCGGCCTTGCAGCGTCGGAGCGAGACGTATGAGTCGCGAACTAGAACGCTGGGCGTCAGGGTCGCCTCGGACACGGTGGTCGTGCTGGGCACGACGGACCTCGACACACTCCGGCACGAGTTGACGCACGTCGTGACGGCAGTCGCCGGTGAAAGCGCCTTCGGCACGCTGCCGGCGTGGCTGAATGAAGGGACAGCGATGTACGGTCAGGAGTCTGTCGGCGACTTTGAGGATGCGGTGAATAACGCCATCAGGCGGGGGAACGTCTTCACGGTGCGCCAGATCACGTCGTACCAGGGCGATCCGGACGCCGTCGGCCTGTTTTACGGGGAGTCCTGGAGCCTCGTGAAGTTCCTCAACGACGAGTACGGGCCCGAGAAGTTCGCAGCGCTCTTCGCTGAGATCAAGTCCGGCAAGCGCATTGACAGGGCGCTGGAGGCCGCCTACGGCTTTGACCAGGACGGGCTGGATGCGGAGTGGCGGGAGAGCCACGGCCTGCCGCCGCGTGAGACGCCCGAGCCAACCGCCCCACCGCAGGACGAACCGCTGGACACAGGTGCACCTTCCGCCAACGGCCGGACCCAAGACGGCGGCGGGACCTCCGTGGGCGTCATCATAGGGGTTATCGTCGGGTTTCTCGCGCTTGCTGGCGCGATAGGATTCGCCGGGGTCGCGCTATCACGCAAGGTGCGCTGATTCAGTGAGAGCTCACCCGGGTCTGGCGCCACACCTGCCAGAGGCGCTGTAGCGCCGTGAGGACGCTGAACGCGGCGAGCACCGCCAGCACCTCGGTGAGCGGGTCGATCAGGGGCTCGACGATAAGGCCGGCTCCGAGCAGGACCACGCGTTCCGCCCGGGTGAACAGACCCTCCCGCATCTTGAGACCGATGATCTCAGCTCTCGCCCGCACGTAACTCACGAGGATTGAGCCGACCACTGCTACGAAGATCAGCAGCTCCTCCGTGCGCTCGCCGCGGTCGCTGAACCAGACCAGCAGCCCGAAAAGCACTGCCGCCTCCGAGACGCGGTCCATCACCGCGTCGAAGACCGAGCCGAAGTCGGTCGCGCGGCCGGTCGCCCGCGCCAGAGAGCCGTCCAGCATGTCCAGACCGCTGGATGCGGTCATCACCAGGCCGGCCTGCCAGAAATGACCGGTGGCGCAGAGCACTGCGGCGCCGCAGTTTCCGCCTACGCCCGCCGCGGTCAGCATGTTGGGCGTCACGCCAACCTGTGCGAGAACGTTGACGATCGGGTCGATAAGCCACTTCGGCGCCGAACGCGGGAGCAGAGATGGCATCACGCGCCCCGGGTCGTCTTTCCTGCCATCGCCTCTTCGTAGTATGCGAGGATTCTTGCGGACACGGTGCCCCAATCGTACTGAAGCGCGGTGGCGGCTGCCGTCTGGCTCATCAGCGTCCTCCTCTCTTTGTCCGCGAGTAGTGCCTTGAGCGCCTCGCTGAGCGCTGCGATGTCCCGCGGGGGCGCAAAGAGACCCTCCTCACCGTCCGCCAGCACCTCTTCAAACCCCTCGATGCGTGACGCGACGATCGGCGTCCCCGCGGCCATCGCCTCCAGCAGGATAATACCCATACTCTCGCCGCCGGTGTTTGGCGCGCAGTAGACATCCGCAGACTTGAAGTAGCGCGCCTTCTCCGCCTCCGACACGAAGCCGGTGAACACAACGTCCGTCAGGGCGCGGCTTTCTACGAACCCCTCCGCCCCGGCGCGCAGACCGCCGTCCCCGCCGACAACGATCAGGCGAGTAGCCGGCATATCTCGTTTCAGCAGGGCGAACGCCTCCAGCAGGGTAGGCAGTCCCTTGCGCTTCTCCAGGCGACCAAGGAACAGGATGTTCTGCTTGCCGTCGGCAAGCCCCTTGATCGGCTTTGCCCTGGCGAAGAAGTCACAGTCGACCCCGTTGGGGATTATCCGGTAGCGGTCCGCGAAGTGCTTCCCGATCATGCGCAGCGCCGGCCGTGAGACCGCTATCCTTCCATTGATGTGTCGCCACCAGGGCCGGATGATGAACTTGGAGTAGGCGTAGAGGCGGCTGCCCCCCTCCCGCGCTGCGTGGAAGGTCGCGATGTTGGTAGCCTGGGAATAGCGCAAGAACTGAAACGGCACGAGCGGCATGAACGGCTCGTGGACATGCACCACGTCAAAGCGCTCCCGTTCGAGCAGTCTCTTGATGCGAGGCCCAACGTCGTACGAGAGGCAGACATTCGCCACCGATCCCGTTGCCGGCAGTCCGAACGTCCTCTCCGCGATGACGGTCAGATATTCGGGATCGTTCGCACTCGGCCGAGAATGGGGCGCGACGATGCACACATCCTGACCGCCGCGCGCGAAAACGTCTGCCAGGTTGGCGACGTGCCGGTTGACGCCGCCCGTCACGGCCCAGTCGTACGGCGACACGATCGCAATCTTCATCGTACGTTCAGGATGCGGCGGACGAAGCTCATGGCGGTCGGACGCCAGCCCATGCGGCGAGGCGTGGTCATTAGGCCCCGCCACGTCTGATGGGTCAGCCGGCGGACTCCGATCTGTCGCAGTGTTGGGCGTGGACCCGTTCGTGCCTCAGTGGTTCGCTGCAGGATCGCCGTTCGCAAATCGGCGCCGGTCGTGCCCGGAAAGACCGTATATGCGCCGCCGATGAAGTCCAGGAAGTGGGCGTCACTGCCGCCGATCTCGGCCAGGCCCAGTTCGACGGCATTCAACTCTGCTGCCTGACGGCGTCGCAGTCCTGAGCCGGGCGAGCAGTTGGCGAGTTCGATCCCGTGTAAGCGCAGGCCATCCTCCCGCCCGAGGCGGAATCGCCTGAGTTCGCGTCGGCCCAGGCTCCGGGTCAGCCAGTTCAGCGGGTGGGGCGCCACGCAGATCCCTCCCTGCTTGTGCACCGCCTCCATCGCCTGCTCCAGACGGCACAGGTTCGGTAGCGGCTCTTCTACGAAGAGCGCCAGCAGGTGCCCCTCGATCGTCGTTATCTCCACGCCGGTCACGAAGTCGAACCGGTAATCTCCCTTCGCCCAGACCTCGCGCGCCAGCAGGGATCCGGCGATGTCGTCGTGGTCCGTGATCGCGATGACATTCAGATCGGTGCGTTCTTGTGCCCAGTCAAGTACGTTGCGCGCTGGGGCCGTCCCGTCGCTGAAGGACGTGTGGATGTGCAGGTCCGCGTTACCCATTCGTACCGCCTCGGCCATCTCCAACCGCAGACGCGGCCACCGGATGGTCCCAGACTGCCTCCAGGACCACCCACTGCGACGGGTCCGCGCGCAGTCGCGGCTCCAGCCTCTCGATGAAGCGGAGGCAGCCGTTCCTGACATCCTGCCGCAGGTCTCCGGAGTTGGGCAGGTCCAGCGGGGGCTCAATCCATGCTTCGACCGCGTAGCGGCCCCGCCGCGCGCAGAAGCAGGGAAGCACCGTGGCGCCCGTGCGCACGGCCACCTCCATTGGGCCGGTTGGCATCAGCGCCTCCGCGCCGAAGAAGGGCAGCGATTCCTTAGGGCCCTCTATGTCACGGTCGCCCATCAGGACAACCACGCCCCCTTTGCGCAGCGTCTTGATCACGCGCTTGACGTTGCCGACGTTGACGGAGGCGAAGGTGTGACCTTTGGATGACCGGATGCGGTCCAGAAAGCGTGAGAGGCGGGGATAAAGCGGCTCCGTGAGCGCAAACACGCGGACGCCCAACGGGACCAGCCCCTGCCCGGCGAGCTCGGGATTGCCGAAGTGAGCGCTAAGCATGATCACTCCCTTGCCGGCGCTGATCGCCGGGCGCAGGTGCTCCTCCACCCCATGGAAGGTAAGACGGCGTTGGAAGAAGCAGTCTACATCCATTTGTGGCAGCCGAGCGAGATCAGCGTAGTAGAGCGCCACGTTCCGAAACACGCTACGCGCTGCTCGGGCTACCTCTCGTTCAGGCACGCCGGCCGGCATCACGCGGCGCAGGTTGGACACCACGTTCCGGCGAGCACCGGGAACCAGGTAGTAACCCGCCAGCGCAGCCAGGTACATGACTCGGTAAAGAAGTGGCAGTGGCAGCCTGCCGAGTGTGTTGAAGCTGACGACGAAGAAGAGGTACTTCAGCATTTGAGGGCGGGGAGATCCCCGTGCCTCATAGATAGCGCCTGCGGAATCAGAGGTGAGGCGTCCACTTGCTGATGTAATATATCACCTCTGCATGTCTCGTCGGATGCCTGCTGCGGAGCCCAGCTTGCGGCTAACGAAAATTTTGTTACCATGACGGTTGATGGGTGGCAGGCAGTCTAATTCAGCAGAACAGATCATCCGGCGCTTTGGGAACCAGAGCAGGCTGGCCGGCCTTCTCGGCAAACGACAGAGTACCGTCCAGCACTGGGCCAACACCGGGCGAATACCAGCGCAGTGGCACCAGCCGCTCATGTCGCTGGCCCGGCAGAAAGGGATCGTCTTGGAACCGAAAGACTTCGTTGCCACGCAGCCCAATCCGATCGCCTCGGCGTCCGGTCGCCTTGGCGTGTTGCTCGTCGGGCTCGGCGCTGTAGCGTCCACGTTCATCTCCGGCGTCGAGAACATGCGGCGCGGGACTGCGCCCGCCATCGGCTCTGTCACGCAGATGGGCACGATCCGCCTCGGAAGGCGCACTGAAGGTCGCATGCCGCTCCTCAAGGATTTCGTTCCGCTTGCCGCCCTCGACCAGCTCGTCTTTGGCGCCTGGGACCCTATTCCGGACAACGCTTACGAGGCCGCGCTTAAGTGCGGGGTCCTCAACCGGCATGAGCATATCGACCCCATCGCGGATTACTTGAAAGACATCAAGCCGATGCCGGCCGTCTTCGACCAGTACTACGTGAAGCGCCTTCAAGGGACGAACGTCAAGCGGGGCCGAACAAAAATGGAGCTCGCCGACGCGATCCGAAAGGACATCCGCGACTTCAAGGCAGCCAATAACTGCGATCGGCTCGTCGTCGTATGGTGCGCCTCAACCGAAATATTTATGGAGGAGCAGCCGGCCCACAAAAATCTTGAGAATCTGGAAGCAGCGATGGAAGCCAGCGACGCCGCCGTTGCGCCGTCGATGCTCTACGCTTATGCGGCCCTCATGGAGGGCGTGCCCTTCGCCAACGGCGCTCCCAACCTCACTGTGGACATCCCGGCCATGATGACGCTAGCCCAGAGCAAGAACGTGCCCGTCTGCGGGAAGGACTTCAAGACCGGCCAGACGCTATTCAAGACAGTGATCGCGCCGATGCTCAAGGCCCGCATGCTGGGGCTCTCTGGTTGGTATTCCACGAACATCCTGGGTAACCGTGACGGCGAGGTGCTCGATGACCCGGAGAGCTTCAAGACCAAAGAGGAGTCAAAACTCGGCGTGCTGGAATACATCCTTCAACCCGAGCTGTACCCGGAGCTCTACGGCGACGTCTACCACAAGGTGCGCATCAATTACTACCCTCCCCGCGGCGACAACAAGGAAGGCTGGGACAACATAGACATCTTCGGATGGCTGGGCTATCCGATGCAGATCAAGATCGATTTCCTCTGTCGGGACTCCATCCTGGCCGCGCCGCTCGTCCTCGACCTCGCGCTTTTCCTCGACCTCGCCCAGCGCGCCGGCATGTCCGGCATCCAGGAATGGCTATCCTTTTACTTCAAGAGTCCCCAGCACGCCCCGTCTGTCTACCCCGAGCACGACCTCTTCATCCAGCAGACGAAGCTGAAGAACACGCTGCGCTGGCTGATGGGCGAGGAGCAGATCACCCACCTTGGCATGGAGTATTACCAGGGAGAATGACGTTTCGCGTCACCTTTGTGCGCAGCAGGCGGATGTCCCGGCGCCCGCGTTCTCAGGTTATCCGCGCCCGATCCGGGACATCTTGGTCCCGCAGACCTGACACGACCCCTGCGTGGCGGGGCGCCCGTTCTTCAGAGTCGTCTGCTGCGGGTTTCGCATCTCCCGCTTGGTCCGGCACTTGAGACAGTATGCTTGCATGAATCACCCCCAACTTGAATCGCCCGTGGATAGGGTCGTTTTGGCACTACCGCGACAAGCATACTGATCTCAGGCGGCGTGTCAAGGCAATCTAGCCGTTTTCGTCTACCCAATATTAGGTACTTCCACCAAATACTTTGTGGGGATGCCACATCCCTGTCTCAGGATCGAACCTGAGAATCGCCACCAGCGACCCGTCTTCGGCGTAGGCGCGGGACAGCTGGCCGGGCCTACGCTCAGCGCTGCTTACGCCTTCAATCGCCTGGCCGTGCCGCACGTCCTTCTCTTCCTCCAGCCCGATCGTGACGGCGGGAAGGGCGAGCAGCCCAATGTCCACCGGCAATAGCAAATCTTGCCAGCGGTCCTCTGAGAATGCCGTCTCCAGATCGGCCATGCCAACGGCGTCTGCGATGTCAAACGGACCGACGCGTGTCCGCACCAGATTGGCCAGGTGCGCTCCGCACCCCAGGGTCTGACCAAGGTCGTGCGCCAGTGAACGGATGTACGTCCCTTTGCCGCACTCGACTTCCACTTCTACGGACGGCGCATCGTATCGAACGAGTGTGAAGCGGTAGACCTGCGCGATACGGGCCTTGAGCGGCGGACGCTCGCCCCTTCTCGCAAGTTTGTAGGCCGGCGTCCCGCTCACCTTAACCGCGCTGAAGTGCGGCGGCGTCTGATGTATCTCCCCCCTGAACAGGGGGAGCGCGGCCTCGATCGCCTCGCGGGAGATCAAGCTGGCATCGCCGGTTGACGTGGTCTCGCCCTCTGCGTCGTAGGTGTCGGTCGCACGCCCGAGCTCAATGACCCCTCGGTACGTCTTCGGGAGCTCCATTATGTACTCACTCACGCGAGACGCCTGCCCGAGAAGGACGAGCAGGACGCCAGTGGCCGCCGGGTCAAGCGTGCCGGCGTGGCCGGCGCGCTTGCCGCCGCTGAGCCTCCGCAACCGCGATACGACCTGAAACGAGGTGCTGCCGGCTTCTTTGTTGACGTTGAGTATTCCGGAGATCAAGCGTTCGCGCCGGGCTTACCGGCAGGGCCCTCCGGCTCAGATGGCGGCTCACTCTCGGAGACCTGTTTCATCAGCTCCAGCACGCGCGCAGCCTCCTCGATCGATTCGTCCAGCAGGAAACGCAGCGCTGGAATGCGGCGGATGCGAATCCGTGCGATGAGGTGACGTCGCAGGAACGGTGCGGCCGCGGTCAGTGCTCTCATGCTGGACGCCTTCGTCTGGGCGTCGCCCAGAATGCTCACGTACACGGTGGCGTTCTCGAGATCAGGGGAGATGTCAACACGCGTAAGGCTCAGCAGCGCCTCCAGACGCGGGTCGCTGACCTCGGACCTGATCAGATCGGCGATCTCCTGGCGGAACAATACGTTAAGACGCTGGAGGCGTCTGCTCACGTCAGCGCCCCTTTCTTCGGACGGAAACCGGGCCGGTTAACCCTTTTGTTCGACGTGGAAGGCTTCTATCACGTCGCCCTCCTGGAAGCTTTCGAACTTCTCAACACCGATTCCGCATTCGAGCCCTGAGGTCACCTCACGCACGTCGTCCTGAAACCGCCGGAGGCTGGAGGTGCGCGAGGTGTGTATCGTCTCGCCGCCGCGGATGACCCGCAGCAAAGAGTTGCGGCGGACGACGCCGTCCGAAAGGTAGCAGCCGGCGATATTGCCACCGCGGACGCGGAAAACCGCGCGCACCTCCGCACGTCCGTCTACCACCTCCACCATCACCGGGTCCATTAGCCCCTTGACGGCGCGCTCGACGTCGTCGATTAGCTCATAGATTATGCGATAGTGCCGCAGGTCCACGCCCTCGACCTCGGTGAGCCGCTTCGTGGCGGGTTCGGCCTTGACGTTGAAGGCCACGATGATCCCGCGCGATGCGGCGGCGAGCATCACGTCGGATTCGTTGACACTCCCCACGGCGGTGTGGATGACGCTAAGCCGTACCTCCGGCGAGTCCAGTCGCTCCAGTGAGCTGCGAATCGCCTCGAGGCTACCGTTGGTGTCGGCCTTTACGACTACGTTGAGCTCCTTCGCCCGACCGGCCGCGATGTCCCCGGAGACCGCTTCTAGCGTGACTGCTCGCGGCGTCGCCGTGTCCGAAGCCTGTCGTTGGCGTTGTTCAGCAGCGGCGCGGGCCGTGCGCTCATCTTCGACTGCCACGATCAGGTCGCCGGCGCGGGGGACGGCCTCCAGCCCCATGACCTCTACGGGGGTGGCCGGCCCAGCTTCGGCGACGCGCTGGCCACGTTCATCGAACATCGCCTTAACCTTTCCCCAGGTGTCGCCGGTGACGATGGGGTCGCCGGTCCGCAACGTGCCCTTCTGGATCAGGATGCTGGCCATCGGCCCGCGGTTGGAGTCCATTTCAGACTCGATAATCGTCCCTTCCGCAAGCCGGTCGGGATTCGCCTTCAGTTCCGATATCTCGGCGACCAGCAGGATGTGCTCCAGGAGGTCATCCAGGCCGGCGCCCGTTTTGGCCGACACCTGGATTAGCGGCACATCGCCGCCGTACTCTTCGATGAGAACTTCGCGCTGGGTAAGCTGCTGCTTTACGCGGTCGGGATTCGCCGCAGGCAGGTCCGACTTGTTGACCGCAACGATCATGTGGACGCCCGCCGCCTTCGCGTGGTCGATCGCTTCCAGTGTTTGCGGCATCACACCATCGTCCGCCGCGACGACGAGCACCGCGATATCCGTGATGTTGGCCCCGCGGGCGCGCAACGTCGTGAACGCCTCGTGACCGGGTGTATCGATAAAGGTGATCTTGTGGCCGTTCCACTCAACCTGATAGGCGCCGATGTGCTGGGTAATCGCCCCGAACTCCTTCGCGGTCACGTTCGTTTTCCGGATCGCGTCCAGGAGGCTCGTCTTCCCGTGATCGACGTGGCCCAATACCGTAACCACAGGCGGCCTGTGCTGGAGGTTCGTCTCTTCAACTGCGACGACGGCCGTCTCTTCTTCCGTCGCCATACTCTCTGCAGTTCCGTTCTCGCCCTCACGGCGCGGCGAGAAGCCCATGTCGGTCGCTACGGCGGACGCGCTGCTATAGTCAACGCTCTGGTTGACCGCGGCCATTACGCCGTGCTTGATCAGTTCTTTGATGACGTCGATCGGCTTGGCCTGAAGTAGTTCGGCGAGTTCGCGCACGGTGATAGCGCGCGGGAGCGAGACTTCGCGCTGGGCCACGGGGGCCGCCTCTGACTGGGCTGACTGGGCGCTCAATTGGCCTCCTCTTGCGCGAAAGCTGTCGCGAACGACTGCAACGCCGTCAGGTCAGCGGGTTGAATGGCGGTCTTTAGCGATCGCTGAAGACGCCCCTTCTTGAGGGCGGTGTCCCAGCAGCTCCGGTCCGTGTGCAGATACGCGCCGCGCCCGGGCTTACGGCCGGTCTCATCCGGCTGGACGGAACCGTCAGAGCCACGGACGATGCGTACCAGGCCACGCTTGGCCGCGGCTGTCCCACAGCCGACGCAAGTGCGTTCTGGTGTATGCCTCGGCCGTGGCGCTGTCTTGACGGCGCTAGACATCACCATCGCCCTCGCCGCTGTTTTCCCATTCAGGGAAGTCACCCACGTCGATAACCTCGTCGTCGTAGTCATCGGTGATTGGCGTCGCGCGCCGGTCGCGCTTCGCGCCCTTCTTCGGCTTGCCCTCAGCGTCCGGCGATTCCGCCTTCTTGCTCTTCTTCTTCTTGTCGGTTGTCGGCGCCGGCGCGATCTCTTCGGCGAAGCGGATCTTAGGCGCCGCGACCGCCGCGGGGGCTTCCACCGCCACCGCCTCTACCGAGACCGCTGCCGGCTCCTCAGCGGGCGCCGCGCCGTCCTTGTCGATTACCTCCATCCAGGCCTGGTCCGGGTGCGCGTCATCTTCTATAGCCGCGGACTTCTTCGGCCTGGCGACGGGTTTGGCGGGCGCTGGTGTAGCCAGCACCTCTCCCATTGCGGATTCTGGCTTGATGTCGATGCGCCACCCTGTCAGTTTCGCGGCCAGACGCGCGTTCTGTCCCTCCTTACCGATCGCCAGGGAGAGCTGGCGGTCGGGAACGATGACTGACGCCGTGTTATCTTCCTCGGTCGTGGTGACGCGCAGCACCTGGGCCGGGCTGAGGGCGTTGGCCACAAATTGGGTGGCGTCCGGGTCCCACTGTATAACGTCGATCCGCTCGCCGTTCAGCTCGCTGACGATGTTCTGAATGCGGATTCCTCTCGGGCCCACACAAGACCCGACGGGGTCGATGCCTTCCTGCCGCGCCGAGACCGCCACTTTGCTGCGGAACCCCGCCTCGCGCGCGATCGACTTGATTTCCACCGTCCCCCGGTAAATCTCCGGGACCTCCAGTTCGAACAGCCGCTTGAGCAGGTTCTTGTGCGTCCGCGAAAGGATCAGTTGGGGTCCCCTGATGGACCGGTGCACCTCCAGCAGGTAGAACTTCATCCGCTGCCCGCCGCGATAGTGCTCCGTGCGCACCTGCTCCGCAGCCGGCAGGATCGCCTCCGTTTTCCCGAGGTCGATCACGATGTGCTTAACTTCCATGCGCTGCACGACGCCCGAGATGATGTCGCCCTCGCGGTTGGAGAACTCCTCGAAGACCATCTCCCGCTCGGCTTCGCGCAGGCGCTGCAGGACTACCTGCTTGGCAGTCTGCGCGGCGATGCGTCCGCCGTGACCGGGGTGTACCTCTTCCAGCATCATGTCGCCCAGGATCACGTCCGGCTTGATTCGCCGCGCTTCCGACAGGGCGAACTCCGTACGCGCGTCAGTCACTTCCTGGACGACGGCGCGCTCGAAGTACACGTGGTGGTCACCGGTCTCGCGGTCGATGTGGACGACGACGTTGCCGACCATCTCGGCGTCTTTTTTGTATGCGGAAACAAGGGCGGCCTCCATCGCTTCGAGGACCACCTCTTTGGGCAAATTCTTCTCCGCCGCCAGCTGAGTGATGGCGATCATGAATTCACTTTTCACGCCGGCCTTGACCTCCTCAGCGCTACGAACCGCCCGTTTCAAGGGGCAAAAAAAAGTGGGTGCCACCCCACTTCCGTCAGAAGCGCTATTCCACAGGTGAATATAGCATTCGACAGGCCGTCTGACAACTGCCGGCACGATGAGCGGTGGACAAGCGCTACGAGCGAAGCCGCGCGGCGATGGCAGTCGCGGCTTCGGCCAGCGGGATGAGCTCGCTCTCCGCTGCGGTGCGAGGACGAAGCTCCACCGATCCCTTGTCCAGGTTGCGCGGGCTCACCGTCACCCGCAGGGGCATGCCCAGCAGGTCGGCGTCGTTGAACTTAACGCCCGGCGTCTCCTCGCGGTCGTCGTACAGGACCGCGAAGCCGCCCGCGGACAGGCTTTCGTATAGCTCCTCCGCGGCGTGGCGTACGTCGTCCCGTTCCGGCTGCAGGGCGACGATGTGGACGTCGTACGGCGCCAATTCGCGCGGCCAGACGATGCCCGCCTCGTCGTGGTTCTCTTCGACGATCGCGGCCATCAGGCGCTCGATGCCGATGCCGTAGCTGCCCATCACGGCGGGACGCTGCTTGCCCTCGGCGTCCAGGAACGTCGCGCCCAGCTTCTCGGCGTAGAAGGTGCCCAGCTTGAACACCTGCCCCATCTCGATGCCGCGACGCAGGTCCATCGGCGTCCGGCAGTTCGCGCAGAGGCTCCCCTCCTTCGCGAGCACGATGTCGGCAACGATGTCCGCCTGCCAGTCGCGGCTGTAGTTGACGTTCAGGAGGTGGGCGTCCGGCTTGTTCGCGCCGGCGACCAGGTTCCGCTCAAGCGGGACGAGGTCATCCGCGACAGTGCGCACGCCCAGCAGGCCTACGGCAGAAGCCGAGCCAGCGACGAATCCGGCGGCCTTCGCCTCGTCCTCCGCCATATAGTGCAGGTCGACCGCGCCTAGCGCCTTGCGCAGCTTCGCTTCGTTCACGTCCATGTCGCCGCGCAGCGCCACGAACACGGGCGCGCCGTCGGCGACATAGAAGACCGCCTTGCAGGTCTTAGACTCTGGAATTCGCAGGTGCTCCGCCAGTGCCTGGATTGTGTACAGGCCCGGCGTCGGGATCTCCTCGACCGGCTGCGGTTCTTCATCCGCGTGCGCCGGTTCCTTCACGAAAGCGGCTACTTCCGAGTCGGCGCCGTAACCGCAGTTCGGGCAGAGGAGGCAGGTGTCCTCGCCGTATTCGGTGAGATAGGTGAACTGGTGCGTGTCGCGGCCGCCCATCATGCCGGAGTCGGCCAGCACCGGCGTCGTGGGCACGCCGCAGCGGTCGAAGATGCGCTTGTAGGCGTCGTACATCTTCTGGTAGGAGACGTCCAGGCCCGCGAAGTCAACGTCGAAGCTGTAGAGGTCCTTCATCGTGAACTGGCGCAGGCGGATGATGCCGCCGCGCGGGCGGGGCTCGTCGCGGAACTTGGGCGCGATCTGGTAGGGCAGCAGCGGCAGGTCGCGGTACGACTGCACGTTACGCTTGAAGACCTCGACGAAGACCTCCTCGTGCGTGGGGCCGAGCACGAAGTCGCGGTCGTGATGGTCCTTGACGCGGAAGAGGATGTCGGCCATCGTCTTGTCGCGGCCGGACTGCTGGTAGGTCTCGATGGGCAGGAGGGACGGCATCCGCATCTCCTGCCCGCCCTCGCGGTCCATCTCCTCCCGGATGATCGCCTCGACCTTATGGAGCACGCGCATGCCGAGCGGCAAGTAAGAGTACACGCCGGCGGCGATCTGAGCGACCATGCCTGAACGCAGTAGCAGGCGATGGGACGGCGTCTCGGCCTCCGCGGGTACCTGGCGGAGGGTCTTGCCGAAGAGTTGGGACATGCGCATGGAGGGAAGGGTAGGGGAGCAAGGGGCAAGGAGCAAGGAAAGGATTAGCCTGGTGAGTTTGTTTGGCAGAAACGAGGGTTGATCCCTAGTGCCACTACTCGGTCAACGGATGTTGTACAATATCTGTGTGAGTACTACTGCGCGAATCAGGCAGACATCCGTCATCACGCGTAAGGGCCAGGTGACTGTTCCGGTCGACGTGCGGCGCGAGCTCGACCTCAGGCGAGGCGACCGCGTCGCGTTCGTGATGGAGGACGGCGCAGTCCGGCTTGTGCGCAGTGGGAGCGTCGTCGAGCGCACGGCGGGCGTGTTCAAGGGACGCGGTAAGGCTCTCACAGCGGAGCAGCTTCGCGACGCGGCTGAAATCGCGATCGCCGAGGAGGCCATCGAGCGCTCCTCAAGCTAGATGGCCACCCCGTTTCTCGACACCAACGTCCTGCTGCGCCACTTCTTGCAGGACCACGCGGACCACTCCCCGAGGGCTACCGTGTATCTCAGCCGGATCGAGCGCGGCGAGATCCGCGTCCGGCTGTTGCCAACCGTGGTCTTCGAGACGGTCTTCACCCTGCAACGCCTGTATCGCGTCTCGCGAGAAGATATCCGAGACGCAGTCCTCCCTCTGATTGAGCTTTCTGGCATCGTCCTTCCGGGCAAGCGCAGCCTCCACCGCGCCTTCGCTCTCTACGCCGGTCTCAACGTCTCGTTCGCCGATGCCTACCACGCCGCGGAGATGGAGCGGCTGAGCATCGACGAGACCGTCAGCTTCGACCGGGGCTTCGACCGAATCCCGGGCGTTCGGCGGGTTGAACCCGCTTGAGCGGCTGTGCCCCACGCGAATCCCGCTTTCCGCTTGACACGACGGCGTCTGCGGCCGGCGGGTGACGCACGTCCAGGAGGGAAGCCTTCCTTTTGACAGGCGACTCGATGTGAGTATATTGGTAGCCAGCAATGACTGAGGCGGATAGGCAGAGACTAGCAGGGAAGGTCCTCGCATTTCTACAAGGTCCGAATAGCATTTGCTTCGCCGGTGCGGGCGTCGGTGTGCGGGCTAGTCTTCCTAGTTGGAGCGAGTACGTCAACTACCTTGTCGAGACTGCCGATCGCTTTGAGCCAGAAACTGCCGCACTGATGCGGAAAAGAATCGAAAGTGGGCAGCTCCCCGAGGCAGTTCACTTCTACAAGCGCTGCGCGATGCCAGTTGGGGAAATGTTCGAAAAGCTCGCTGCGCCATTCCAGCCAAGCGAATATAACGCTGATCCCCTCAGGGCACTCATGTCCCTGCCATTTACCGCGATAGTGACGACGAACTATGACCGGGCAATGCACGACGCTTGGGCGTCAGTTAATGGCCGTGTACCGATGCTTGCGGAACTTGGAGACCCTACTCTGCGGCGTGCGATCCACGCGAGAGAGCTCTATTTCGCCCGAGTGCATGGACGCGCCGAAGACCCAACCAGCATGGTCGTTGATACGGAGGACTACGCCCGTGTCGAGAAGGATTCAGATTATTCTGACTTTCTGTTTCACATCTTCAGTAGCCAACGATGTCTGTTGGTCGGCTTCTCATTCCAAGATCCTGCGCTCGACCGCATATTCCAGTTCCTTCAGGACAGGTTAGGTCCCACGTATCCTCAGCTTCATCTCGCTCTGATCCCGGCTGGCAATGATCCTCTTGCCTCGAGGCTTGCCGAATTCAATATCGAGTGCCTGCAGTATCAGTCGCGCGACGGCAGCCACGAAGAGTTGTGGGCGGGTGTGTCCCTCGCTGCAAGGGATGCTTCAAGTAGTCAATTGCAGCCGTCGTACACGGAGTTCCCCGCCGCACTCGAAGGTGCGAGGAGGCTCATTGTGTCGGCATACGTGCACCTAAAGATGCGCCGCGAGATGGCACCTCTACGGAGCCACATAGTGCAAGGGATACTAGTGTCCCTGATTTCGGCGAACCCTGCCGGAATGACACGCGATGACGTCGTGGCTCAACTACAGCCGCTCCTGCCCCTGGATGTCGCTGAGACCGAAAGGCTTGTCGATCAGTCACTTGGTGAATTGGTGCGGCAAGGGATCTGCACCGAGGATGTTCCGGTCTTCAGGTGCGACCTCGATGAAAGTACGGCCATCGAGGATATGGAAACTCTCATCGAGGGCGTCATCAACCGGCTGGCTGTCCGTGAGGGTGTAAGGTTGCCGCCCGAGGGAGTGGCGTCTATCCGCGCAATTCTGGAAGACGTAATTTTGATGCGTGGTTGGGACCTTGGCGCCGATTTCGCGGGCACCACGGTGCCGAAGTCACTGGCGTTCTGGGAGGTGCTCGGGCAGTCCGCCCAAAATCGCGCACCCGGATGGACCAGCTCAGTTCGAGAACACGTTGTTGCTGCCGCGTACGACATGCTGACCAGGCCAACTGAGTCGGAGGCGCGAATCCTGGCGGACCTTGGTCGTTTGTCATATGGCGTGGATGTGGTTCTTCAGCACGGGCGTAGTTCCCTTTTGCATCCGGCTACGTTGCCCGAGAAGCTCTACCTTGATGCCAGTTTCGTGATGCCTGCCATTGTGAATGGCCATCCATACAGACCGGCTTATCTAGAAGCGCTTAAGCGATGGGCCGAGGCCACGAGCACTGCGGGGCTGACACCAAGAATAATTGTCGCCGAAGAATTTCTGGAAGAGATAGTGCGACACCGTGAATTGGCGGTGGAGACCGTCAGGATTCAGGAACTCGAACGGGGAGAAATGCTAAAGCGGCACATCCTGTTATACGGCGCCGATAACACCAACGTATTCATCGGAGCCTACGCAAGCTGGGTTGGTAGGCTTGGAGCAGAAACAAGAAGCTTCGAAGACTGGCTCGACGAAGAAGCACCATACGCGACTATTCCGGAATTGCGAAATTTTCTGGTCAATAATCAAATGGAGGCCTTGAATCTGGGGCGCTCGGCAAACGAGGCCCAAACTGAGCTCTACCATAGAATGAGGGCCGTGTTGGAAGCCGCCTACGACGCGGACGAACGCCGGTTCAAACCGGATGTATTGATAAAGCACGAGGCAAGACAGCTCGCCCGTATAAAGGGCGACCTCGACCGTGGGGATAGGCCCGTCTTCGTGTCTGCTGACAACCGCCTAAGGAAGGCGGCGATCGGGCCCGTACTCGGGGAGGCTGGCGGCGCGATCCTCTCGCACTTGGGTCTTATTCAGATGATTGACTTCTTCGTGGGAATGAAATCCGAACCCACGTCATTGGCGCGCCTGCTATGGGGGATAGGGTTTCTGGAAGAGCAGGATTCTGCGCGGCTCACTCTTCGGCGCTACTTCACGGATCGTGCACTGCAGGCGTATGATAGCGCTTTTGTCCTCAAGCTACCTGAGGTATTGGACAAAGTGGTCCATGAGGCGGCGGTAGCTGCCCGTGAAGAGGGTATTAGACTGGACATGCAGCGTGATCAGGCGAAAACCGCGAAATTCATCGATCGCTTTGAAGACGGATTCTTCAGACACATGAATGAAGCGGTAGAGAAGTTGCGTCGAGACGAGGTTTAGCGGCTTCCATCCGCCCCACTGCCACTTCCCCCTCTGACCCTCCACCCAAACCCGCTACCCCGATGCCCCAATGCCGTACGAAGCCCAAAACCAACCCCCCGCGCCCAGGCGCAGCAAGCGCGGCAGCCCTCGCCCCGGCGTCGCTTGACACACCCGCGCGCTGCCGCCTATATTCCGCCACAAAGTTCGCGCTATCTAAGGAGGGGATCCCCATGCGGCGTCTTATCCTCGCGGCTCTTGTTTCCCTGGTCGTCTCGATCGCTGTCTTCGCGCCTTCGGGCGGGAGGTCGGACGCCAGTCACGTCAATCCGATCCTCTTTGTCCACGGGTATACGAGCAACGCCAGCGCCTGGGACACAATGAAGGCGCGCTTCCAGGCCGACGGCTGGCACTCCAACTACCTCTTCGCCTACACGTTCAGCAGCAGCAAGTCCAACGCCCTGATCGCCCAGGACGTCGCGACGCGGGTGAACGAGATCAAGACGGCGACCGGCGCCGCGAAGGTCGACATCATCACCCACTCCATGGGCGGGCTTTCCAGCCGCTACTATCTGAAGAACCTCGGGGGCGCCGCCAACGTCGACGACTGGGTCTCCCTGGGCGGACCGAACCACGGGACGACCTGGGCGTACGGATGCTTTTTCTTCAGCCCGTGCAACCAGATGATCCCGGGCTCCAGCTTCCTCAACCAGCTCAACTCGGGCGATGAGACGCCTGGGGCGGTCACCTACGGCACCTGGTGGTCTCCCTGCGACGAGCTGATCAACCCGGACACGAGCACGATCCTGAGCGGGGCGGCGAACACGCAGACGTCCTGCATGAGCCACTCGGCGCTACGGACGGACCTGACTGTCTACGGGCAGGTGCGTAGCTTCGTGCAGTAACGTCGCGCTTCGATTCTGATGAGGCGCCCGGCGGGAGCCGGGCGCCTCGTGCTTTGGCCGCCGGTGCATGGACGGGGACCGCGCCATCGGTCAGCCGATGACGTGACGTCGCGAGCGTTGACACTTCGGGCGGCTTGCGACACGATTGACGTTTAGCGACTGCTAAGACTAGAGGGGGCGACCGTTGCTCTGTCCTTCCTGTGGGCGTGATAACCGTGACGGCGCCAGGTTCTGCCGCGGCTGCGGCGGTGGGCTGGCGCCCGTTTGCGCGTCGTGCGGCCTGGCGCTTGAGGCGGACGCGGCGTTTTGCGACGCCTGTGGGACGGTGGTGGGGGAACCGTCCGGAGAAGGGGCGCCCACAAGCGTGCCTGCTGCTGGTCCAGCCAGGACACACCATCCCGGGCCTCTGCCCGTGTCGTTTGCGGATGGGCGCTATGTCGTTAAGGGCTTCCTGGGCGAAGGCGGCCGCAAGCGCGTCTACCTGGCGCACGACGAGAAGCTCGATCGCGACGTCGCATTCGCCGTCATCAAGACCGAGGGGTTGGACGAAGCGGGCGTAGCGCGGGTCAAGCGCGAGGCGCAGGCCATGGGCCGCCTCGGCGACCACCCTCACATTGTCACAGTGTTTGATATCGGCGAGGAGCCGGGCGCGGGCGGGCTCGGCGAGCCGTACATCGTCTCGCAGTACATGGCCGGAGGCGACATCGACCGCCTTCTGGGCGCCGCAGCGAACCGCCAACTCCCCTTCGACGACGCCATTCGCGTCGCCGAGCAGGTGTGCGACGGCCTGGACCACGCGCATTCTCGCGGCATCGTCCACCGCGACCTGAAGCCGGGTAACATCTGGCTGACCGAGGACGGGACCGCGAAGATCGGCGACTTTGGCCTGGCCGTGGCGCTCGACAGGAGCCGCCTGACGGTGCAGGGGATGATGGTGGGCACCGTCGGTTATATGCCGCCCGAGCAGGCGCTTGGCCGCGCCGCTGACGCCCGCAGCGACCTCTACTCCGTGGGCTGCATCCTCTACGAGACGCTGACGGGACGGCCGCCGTTCCTGGGTGAGGACGCCGTCGCCGTGATCTCCCAGCACATCAACACGGCGCCCGTCGCCGTCTCCTACCACTCCCCTGCTGTGCCTCGCGCCCTTGAGTCACTGGTCCTGCGCCTCCTGGCCAAGTCCCCGGACGAGCGTCCGCCGAACGCTGCCGCCGTGTCTGCGGAGCTCAAGCGCATCCGCGAGAGCACAAGCCAGATGTCCGTCGTCGAGCAGCACGCCGTGGCGTCCGCCGCCGCGGTCGAGCTGCAGGGTGTCGCCTGGGGGAGCTTCGTGGGTCGCCGCGAGGAGATGGGCCAGTTGCGGGGAGCGCTGGACAACGCCCTCTCGGGCCGCAGCTCCCTGCTGATGCTCGTGGGCGAGCCGGGGATCGGCAAGACGCGGCTGGCGCAGGAGTTCGCCGTGTATGCGGGGCTGCGCGGGGCGCAGGTGCTGACCGGGCACTGCTACGAGGGTGACGTTGCGGTCCCCTACCTGCCGTTTGTCGAAGCCTTCCGGCATTACGCGCGCTCGCGTCCGGATGACGCGGTCCGGCAGGAGCTGGGACAGGGAGCGCCCGAAGTAGCCACTCTGATCTCAGAGATCAGGCAGCGCTTTCCGGACATCCCGGTGGCCCCTCCCCTGGAGGGCGAGGCCGAGCGGCACCGCCTGTTCCAGAGTGTCACGGAGTTCCTGCGCAACGCCGCGGCCGCGAACCCACTGGTGCTGCTTCTGGATGACCTGCACTGGTCTGACAAGCCGTCTCTTCTCCTGCTCCAGTATCTGGTGCGGGGATTGCGGAACGACCGCGTGCTC
The DNA here is from genome assembly GCA_964558415.1 of uncultured Dehalococcoidia bacterium. Taxonomy (GTDB): domain Bacteria; phylum Chloroflexota; class Dehalococcoidia; order SM23-28-2; family RBG-16-64-32; genus CAZLDI01. Next base: position 9,347 of record CAZLDI010000015.1, on the reverse strand, counting down.
ATCGTGGGCGCCTACCGCGATGTTGAGCTGGAGCGGACGCATCCGCTGGCGGAGGTGCTGGCATCGCTTCGTCGCGAACCGGTCTACAAGCGCGTGCTCCTGCGCGGTCTGCCGGAGGACGACATCATGGCTCTCCTCCAGGCTGTCTCGGAAGAGGGCACTGACGAGCAGAACGAGGCGGGCAGGCGGCTGCTGGCCGCGGCACTCTCTCGCGAGACAGAGGGCAACCCGTTTTTCGTCCGTGAAGTGCTCAGCCACCTGGTGGAAGAGGGACGGTTGTATCGAGATGAAAACGGCCGCTGGACGGCGGGCGGGATTACGGACATCTCCGAGCTCGGCATCCCGGAAGGCGTGCGCGAGGTCATCGGCCGCCGCCTCTCCCGCCTGAGCGAAGGCTGCAACCGCATGCTCACGCTCGTCTCCACAATGACCGGCGGTTTCACCTGGGAGGCCCTCAAGGCCGTCAGCGGCGAAGACGAGGCGAAGCTGCTCGACCTGCTTGATGAGGCTCTCGGCGCCCAGCTGGTCCACGAGCGCAAGGGAGACCAGGCAGGAACGTACGACTTCACGCACGCGCTGATCCGCCAGACCCTGTACGACGAGCTCAGCACGCCGCGGCGCGTCCTCCTGCACCGGCAGATCGGCGAGGCGCTGGAGAAGCTGTACGTTGCGAACCCGGAGCCGCACCTGACGGAGCTCGCGCACCACTTCTTCCAGGCGGCCCCCGGCGGCGACGTGGACAAGGCGATAGACTACGCGCAACGCGCCGGCGACCGGGCGACGGCTCAGCTGGCCCACGAGGAGGCGGCACAGCAGTACGCCCTGGCCCTGCAGGCCCTGGACCTGGCAGTGAGCCCGGACCAGAGGCTTCGTTGCGAGCTGCTCATTGCTCAGGCGCGGTCTCACTTCAGGGCCGGCGAAGCGGACGCGGCCCTTGATGGCCTGCGACCGGGATTGTCGCTTGCCGAGGAGATCGGAGACGCGCAACTGATAGGCGAGATGGCGCTGGCCTACGCGAACGCCGCCACGCGCAGTTCCGTCCAGATGACAGGAGAGGGAAGGGCACAGGTGGAGCACGCCCTCATGGTCGTGGACGAGGGAGACAACGTGTTGCGCTGCAGGCTCCTCACCGCGCTGGCGCGGCGGGACACCCCGGGTACGGACTGGGTGGAATCGATCGCGGCGCTAAGGGAAGCGATCGCCATGGCAAAGCGGCTTGATGAGGCGCAACTGGAGGGGGATGCTCTGAACGCCCTGCTGTTCCCCCTCCAGGGACCTCAAAATACGGAGGAGCGCATCCAGGTCGCGACGGAAGTTGCTCGACTGGCGGAGCAGTGCGGCGACAAGAGAATGCAGATCGGGTCGCTTGACGCCATCGTCGGCAACTCGCTGGAACTCGGTGATATTGAGGCAACGGACGATGCTATCGCGAAGGTCGTGCAGCTGGCGGAGGAGGTCCGCGAGACGTTCTACCTTGGCTACAAACCGTTCTGGTCGGCGATGAGGCATATCATGTCGGGGCGGCTGGCTGAGGGTGAGCAAGAATCTCAACGAGCCTTCGCACATTCACAGCGACAGCAGATCCAGTTCGGCATACAGGCGTTCGCTGTGCAGATGTTCAACATTCGCCTGCAGCAAGGTCGCGCTGGCGAGATGGAGCCGATGATAAAGAGGGTGGTGGATGAGAATCCAGGCATTGCCGCCTGGCTACCGGCCCTGGCCCTTTGTTACCTCGTAGCCGGAAAGGATGCGGAGTGCCGGGAGATCTTCGAGAAGCTCGCCGATGAGGGCTTCATCACGGTGCCGCAGGACTTCGGGTGGCTGACGGCGATGAACCGGCTCGGCACGATCGCGGCGCACTTTGGCGACAAACCGCGGGCAGCTGTACTGCACGAAATGGTTGTCCCCTTCAGGCACCGGAACATCGTGATCGGCAACGGCATTATATGCGATGGCTCGGCCGCCAGACCGCTCGGCATGCTCGCAGCCACGCTTGAACACTGGGACGAGGCTGAGGAGCTGTTCGAGGAAGCCCTCGAGATGAACACACGCATCGGCGCGCGCCCTTACGTGGGACGGACCCAGGCGGAGTACGCCCGCATGCTGCTGGCTCGCGCCGGGCCGGGTGACCGGGAGCGCGCGCTGCGCCTGCTGGGGGAAGCGCTCGACACTTTCCAGGAGATCGGGATGAAGTGGGACATCGAGCAGGCGGTAAAGCTGAAGCTGCAGGCCCAGGGCATCGACCTCAGCAACCTCGGTTCATCGATAGACACCGTCGCGCGGGGGGCGCTGGCGGAACAGCCGGACCTGAAGCCGCACGCCGCGCCGGACGGCACCGTCACGATCATGTTCAGTGACATCGAAGGCTCTACGGTGCTCACGGAAAGGCTCGGCGATAAAGCCTGGATGGCCGTGCTGAAGGAGCACAACGCCATCGTACGCCAGCAGGTAAAGGCGCACGCGGGATTCGAGGTGAAGTCCGAAGGGGACGGCTTCATGGTGGCGTTCCAGTCTGCGCGGAAGGCGGTCGAATGCGCGGCGGCGATCCAGCAGGCGCTGACTGCGCGAAACGAAACAGCGGCAGAGCCGGTGCTTGTGCGCATGGGGTTGCACGCCGGCGAGGTGATCAAGGAAGAGCAGGATTTCTTCGGGCGGAACGTGATTATGGCTGCTCGCGTGGCGTCGCAGGCGCGTGGGGGAGAGATCCTCGTCACGGGTGTGCTGAACGCTCTGTTGCGGGGGTCGGACGTGGCATGGGGTGAGAAGCGGACGGTGGACCTGAAGGGGTTGTCGGGGGAGCACGAGATCTGGGCGGTGGAGTGGAAGAGGCCATGAACTGCTTTCAATGTGGCCAGGACAACCGGGAGGGCCGCCGGTTCTGCGCTGATTGCGGCGTGGCGCTTGCATTACTCTGCCAGTCCTGTGGTGCGTCCAATGAGCCCGGCGAGAGGTTCTGCGGCGAATGCGGACAGGCCCTAAGCGCTGTCTCCGGCCCGGCGCGGACGCCCACGCCATCGCCGGCGCTGCCGCAGTCCTTCGCTGCCGGGCGCTACCTGGTGAAGGGGTTTCTCGGCGAAGGCGGCCGCAAGCGCGTATATCTGGCGCACGACGAAAAGCTGGACCGCGACGTCGCTTTCGCCGTGATCAAGACCGATGGCCTGGATGCCGACGGTCTGACGCGGGTGCGGCGCGAGGCGCAGGCGATGGGCCGTTTGGGCGACCATCCGCACATCGTCACGATCCACGATGTCGGCGACGACGCTGGCCAGCCGTACATCGTCTCACAGTACATGGCGGGCGGAGATCTGGCCGGCATCCTGCGGGAGGCCGAGCTACACCGGCTCCCGCTTGCGGAAGTGCTCAGGATCGGCGACCAGCTCTGCCGGGCGCTGGAGTTCGCGCACGGCCGGGGGATCGTGCACCGCGACCTGAAGCCGGCCAATACGTGGCTCACAGAAGACAAGACGGTGAAGATCGGCGACTTCGGGCTCGCCGTCGCGCTGGATCGCTCGCGGCTGACGATGGCCGGCATGATGGTGGGAACGGCGAGCTACATGCCGCCGGAGCAGGCGATGGGTGGCCAGACGACCCCGGCGAGCGACCTTTACGCCCTCGGTTGTCTGCTCTACGAGATGGTGACCGGACGCCCCCCGTTCGTCGGCGACGATACGGTGGCGGTGATCTCGCAGCACTTGAACACCGCGCCGGTAGCGCCGTCCTGGCACAACCCCGATTGCCCGCCCGGGCTGGAGGCGCTGATCCTGCGCCTGCTGGAGAAGGACTCCAACCAGCGGCCGTCCAGCGCATCGGAGGTGCGCGAGGCGCTGGCCGCGGTTGAGGTGAGTTCGACGCCCGTTCCGGCGCCGGCGATGAGCGCCGGCGAAGCGGCGGCGGCGAACCCGATCTATCGCCGCACGTTTGTGGGCCGCGAGCAAGAGCTGAAGCAGCTCGAGAACGCGTTTGACGCGGCGCTATCCGGGCAGGGCGGCCTGCTGATGGTCGTCGGCGAGCCGGGGATCGGGAAGACGACGCTGACGGAGCAGCTCGCTACGTACGTGGCGATGCGCGGCGGGCGGTCGCTCGTGGGCCACTGCTACGAGGAAGGATCGCTTTCGCTGCCGTATCTGCCGTTCGTGGAGGCGCTGCGGACGTATACGGTGGCCCATGATGCCGACGCCCTTGCGCAACAGCTCGGTTCCGGCGCGGCCGAGGTGGCGCGGATCGTCTCAGAGGTGCGGGACAAGGTGCAGGTTGAGATGCCGGCGCCGGGGAACGCGGAAGAGGAGCGATTCCGCCTGTTCAACGCGGTAGCCGGCTTCCTGCGCAACGCCGGGGGCGTGCAGGCTCTCTGCATCGTCCTGGAGGACCTGCACGACGCCGATAAGGGCACCATGGAGATGCTCATCCACCTGGCGCGCAATCTCAGCGGCACCCGGCTGCTGCTGGTAGGCACCTATCGGGACGTTGAGGTGGACCGCACGCACCCGCTCTCGGCGGCCCTGGCGGAGCTGCGGCGGGTCGATTCATTTGCGCGCATTCCGTTGCGGGGCCTGAGCCCGGACGAGGTGCGGCGGATGCTCTCCAACATCGTGGGGCAAGAGGTGCTGCACGAGCTGGCGGAGGCGATATTCCGGCAGACAGAGGGCAACCCGCTGTTCATCCAGGAGATGGTTCGCAACGCCGCTGAGGAGGGCTTGATCAAGCGTGAGGGCGGGCAGTGGGTGGCGACCGTCGATTCGCTGCTGAATTACATACCCGAGGGGTTGCGCGACGTGATCGGCAGGCGCCTGTCGCGGCTGGGCGAGGACTGCAACCGCGTGCTGAGCATCGCTTCCGTCGTCGGGCGCGACTTCGCTGTCGCCGTCCTGCAGAAGGTGGCCGGCGTCAGCGAGGAGGAGCTGCTGGCGGCCGTCGAAGAGGCCGTGAGGGTGTCGGTGCTGGAAGAGATGCGCGGCCAGCGGGAGATAAGGTACCGGTTCACGCACGCTTTCTTCCGGCAGACGCTGTACGAGGAGATGATCGCGCCGCGGCGGCTGCGGCTACACAACGAGGTGGCGAAGGCGCTGGAGGAGCATTACGCCGGGCGGGTCGAGGAGCACGCGGCGGAGCTGGCGGAGCACTTCTCGCACTCATCGAGCGAAGAGGACCTGCGGAAGGCGGTGGAATACGGTGAGCTGGCGGCCGCCCGGTCCGCGTCCGTCTACGCGTACGGTGAAGCGACACGCCTGCTTCAGCAGGCGCTTGAGGTGCAGGAGGTGCTGGACCCGAAAGACGACGAGACGCGGTATCAACTGCTGAGCGAGCTGGGGACGGCGCTGCTTTCCGCGGGAGAGCCGTTGAAAGTGCTGGAGAACGTAGCGCCGGCAGCGTTCGCGACAGCGGAACGCATGGGCGACGGGCAACGGGCGGCGGCCGCCGGTGAGCTGGCCGCCTGGGCCATGGTCTACCACTGGGGGAGCGTGGCCTTCGCGATGCCGGAGTATCGCGGCTGGTGGGAACGGATTGACAAGCACGCGCCTCCGGATTCGCGTCAGCGAGTGATGGCGGACTGCCTCGCCTCGTGGACGTACTGGGCGCTGAAGGAGCAGGGGGAGTGCTGGCGGTTGCGGCGCCGGGCGCTGGAGCTGGCGCGCCGCGTTGGCGACCCGGAGGCGCTGGCTTACGCGATGTTCTCGTTCATCGTCGTCGGCGGCCCGCAGAAGTGGGACCAGGAACGCCTGGAGGTGGCGAAGGAGTTGCAGGACACGCCGCGCGCCGGCCTGGCGCCGCAGCACGTGGCGCAGCTGCTCTACTCCCTGGCCGAGATATTCGTCAACAGCGGCGACCGGGCCTCGGCCGACCGATACTGGGGTGAGCTGGACGCCTACGCTGAGCGCGTCCCGGACCCCTTCGCGCGCTCCTGGCAGGTGTTTTGCGAGGCGATCCGCCTGACGATGCGGGGCGAACTCGAAAAGGCCTTGCAGATATCCCAGGACTTGATAGCGAACGCAGGCGCCCTGGGTATCGAAGTATGGGGGCAGCTCATGGGCACCTGGGGGGCGAGCATCTCTCTGACGCACCTGGGGCGCTACGAAGATCTGATCGCCGGTCAGTGGGCCTGGTCCAGCCTCGCCCATGGAGACTCCATCGTCGCCACCCAGCTGGCGTACGCGGGACGCACCGACGAGGCGCGCGAGCTAATTCGCAAGGTGATTGCGGAACGTGAGATCGGCGATGCGGACGATTGGACGGACTGCGTAAGTCTGTTGAACCTGCTGCGCGCGGCCGTCATCGCCGGCGACTCAGACTCTGCGGCCCTCCTTTACCCGCGGCTTCAGGTAGCCGACGGTTGGTACGCCGTACCGGTAGGTACGACCGATGGCGCGCTGGGGCTCGCGGCTCTGCTCCTCGGCGATGCTGAGGCAGCGCGCCGGTACTTGCTCAGAGCGCTCGATTTCGCGAAGAACATCCAGGACCGCCCCGAGGCTGCGAACATCCACTTCGCGCTGGCCCGCGTCCTCTTCGAGCACTTTCCCGACGAACGGGCGAAGGCGGCAGAGCACCTGAACGCTGCCGTGCAAGAAGCGCAGTCGATGAAGATGCAGCCATTGCTCGAAGATGCGATGCGGCTGAAGCTGCGCTTCCAGGGGATCACGTCGACGGACCTTAGCACCTCCATCGACACCGTCGCGCGGGTCGTGCAGCGGGAGCAGCCGGACCTGCGGTCGCACGCAGCGCCTGATGGCACCGTCACGATCATGTTCAGCGACATCGAAGGCTCGACTGTGCTGACGGAACGGCTGGGCGACAAGGGTTGGATGGCCGTGCTGAAAGAGCACAACGCAATCGTCCGGGAGCAGGTGAAGGCGCACGGCGGCTTCGAGGTGAAAAGCGAGGGCGATGGGTTCATGGTGGCGTTTCAGTCGGCCGCGAAGGCACTGGAGTGCGCGAGCGCCGTCCAGAAGGCGCTGGCGGAGCGCAACAAGAGCGCGGATCAACCGGTGATGGTGCGCATGGGGCTGCACACGGGGGAAACGATCAAGGAGGGCGAGGACTTCTTCGGCAAGAACGTGATCCTGGCGGCGCGCATCGCGGCGCAGGCGAAGGGCGGTGAGATACTGGTGTCGGGTCTGCTGAAGGCGCTGGTGGAGAGCGGCGGCGATGTCACCTGGGGCGAAGCGCGGACAGTGGAGTTGAAGGGTCTTTCGGGCGCGCACGAGATCTGGCCGGTAGGCTGGGGAGAGGCATGAACTGCGCGTCCTGCGGCAACGATAATCCCGAAGGGGTGAAGTTCTGCGGTCAGTGCGGCGCCGGCTTGCGTTCAGACGTCAACTGCGGGAAGTGCGGGAGCGCGAACCCGCCCGGGGTCAAGTTCTGCCACGAGTGTGGCGCGGTGCTTTCTCCGCCGACCCGGAGCGAGGACGCAGCAAGCCGCCCGGACGGGCCCGTCTCGGGCGCTCCCACGCCCGCGCCTTCTCCCGCGCTCCCGGCCTCGTTCGCGGGCGGCCGGTACGCCGTCAAGAGCTTCCTGGGCGAGGGCGGCCGCAAGCGCGTTTATCTGGCGCACGACTCCAAGCTCGACCGCGATGTCGCGTTGGCGGTGATCAAGACGGAAGGGCTGGACGAGGCGGGCCTCTCCCGGGTCAAGCGCGAAGCCCAGGCGATGGGGCGGCTCGGCGACCACCCGCACATCGTCATCATCCACGACGTGGGGGATGAGTCAGGCCAACCGTACATCGTCAGTCAGTACATGGCGGGAGGCGCCGTCGATGCGCTCGAGCATCCGATCGCGCTGGAGCGGACGCTTGAGATTGCGAAGGGGGTCTGTCGCGGGCTGGCGCATGCCCACGCCAACGGCGTCGTGCATCGCGACCTCAAGCCGGGTAACGTCTGGCTGGCGGCCGATGGCACCGCGAAGATCGGTGACTTTGGCCTCGCCGTGGCCCTCGACCGCTCTCGCCTGACGATGGCGGGCATGCTCGTGGGCACGGTCGCCTACATGCCGCCGGAGCAGGCGCTGGGCGGCGAGACGACGCCGCGCGCCGACCTCTACTCGCTGGGCTGCATGCTCTACGAGATGGCCACCGGCCGTCCGCCGTTCGTCGGCAATGACCCGACGGCCGTTATCAGCCAGCACATCAACCAGCCCCCCGTTGCACCAAGCTGGCTTACTGAGTCGTGCCCGCCCGACCTCGAAGAAGTGGTCCTGCGGCTGCTGGCCAAGGATCCCGGCGAGCGGCCGGAAAGCGCCGCCGACGTGCTGTCGGCGCTGGAGCGTGTCGACCCGGCGCAGAAGTCGGCATCGCACTCCGAGTCGAACGTGCTCGACCGGCTGGCGCGCGGCGTCTTCGTCGGGCGCGAACGCGAGCTGGACCGCCTGCACAAGGCCTTCGATGAGGCATACTCCGGTCGCGGCTCGATGCTGATGCTTGTCGGCGAGCCGGGTATCGGCAAGACGCGCGCGGCGCAAGAGCTGGAGACGTACGCGCGGATGCGCGGCGCGCAGGTGCTCTGGGGCCGCGCGCACGAATCATCCGGGGCGCCCGCGTACTGGCCGTGGATGCAGGTGGGCAACAGCTTCGCGTCGTCCAACGACCTGGCGCTGATCACCCCTGATATGCAAGGGAAAGGCCCCGAACTGGTGCGCCTGTTCCCCTGGCTGCGACAGGGACTGAACGTCCCTGATCCCGAACAGCTCTCGGACCCCGAAGCGGCGCAGTTCCGCCTCTTCGACGCCTATGCCACGTTCGTGCGGGCGATGTCCAACCGGGCGCCGCTGCTGATCGCTCTCGACGACCTGCACTGGGCCGACAAGACCTCGCTGCTTCTGCTGGAGTACGTGGCCCGCGAGCTGGCGCGCATGCGTGTGCTGATCGTCTGCACCTACCGTGACACCGACCTCTCGCGGACGCACCCGCTCTCCGAGGCGCTCGCCGTGCTGAACCGCGAGGCGGGCTTCCAGCGCGTCGTCCTGCGCGGACTCTCGCGTGATGAGGTAGCGGGCTACATCCGCGCCGTCGCCAACGTAACGCCGAAGCCGGAGTTGCTGGACCGCATCTTCGAAGAGACCGAAGGCAACCCCTTCTTCCTCTCCGAAGTCGTCAACCTGCTGACACAGGAAGGGAAGCTCACGGAGTCAGTCTCGGACATCGCCGTGCCCGACGGTGTGCGCGAGGCGCTGGGCCGAAGGCTTGACCGCATCTCTGAGGAAGCGAACGAGCTGCTGCAGGTGGCTGCCGTCGTCGGACGGGAGTTCGCCTACGACACGCTGACCCTGCTCGGCGAGCGGAACGAGGACGAGTTGCTCCGCCTCATCGAGGAGGCGCTCGAAGCGCGTGTCATCGAGGAGATGGGCCAGCCCGGCCGCT
>CAZLDI010000014.1:0-95996 GCA_964558415.1 uncultured Dehalococcoidia bacterium | reverse complement strand
GGGGGCCCGTAGCTCAAGGGCAGAGCGACCGGCTCATAACCGGTTGGTTCCAGGTTCGAATCCTGGCGGGCCCACCACCAGCTTGCCGAAAAGAACTTCCCATGCTCGAATCCCGCATTCAGCAATATCTCGCGTCGAAATTGCCCGCCGACGGCGACGTCAGCGTCTCCAGCCTTCGCCGCATCCCGGGCGGCGCTTCCCGCGAGACCTGGTCTTTCGACGCCGCCTGGCGCGAAAACGGGAATGCCGCGCAGCGCGGTTTCATCATGCGCCGCGATCCCGACGCCGGCCTGCTGGAGACTGACCGCGACGTGGAGTTCCGGGTGATGGACGCGGTAAGTGCTCAGGGCGTGCCCGTCCCGAAAATGTACTGGCTGGAGCCGGACGGGACCGCTCTTGACCGCCCCTTCTTCATGATGGAGCGAATCGATGGCTGCGAGACCAGCCCGCAGACGGTGTTGATGACGCCGGACTTCTACGCGGTTCGGGCGGAGATCGGCGAAGCGTTCGTCGATATCCTCGGCCGCATTCACAGTGTCGACTGGCATTCCGCCGGCCTCGACTTTCTCGGCGCGCCCAAGGACGAAAGCGCGTGCGCGGAGACCCAGATCGATAGGTGGGACGCGATCATCCAGAAAGACGCCCTCGAACCGCAGCCCGTCTTGCGCGCGGCTTTGCGCTGGCTCCGGCGGCACCAACCGGCACCGGCGCGGAAGATCGTCCTCGTGCACGCGGACTACCGGACGGGCAACTTCCTCTGCAACACGTCTGGGGAGATCAAGGGCATCCTGGACTGGGAGATGACCCTTGGCGATCCCATGGAGGATGTCGCCTGGGCCTGCATGCGTCCCTGGCGCTGGCTCGGCAATGAATTAATCGGCGGCTTCACGGAGCGCGCGGACTTCTATGCGAAGTACACCCGGGCGACGGGGCTCGCTGTGGATGAGGACTCGGTGCGCTTCTGGGAGATTCTCGGCAACGTTAAGCTCGCCGCCATCTTCCTCACGGGCGCCCGCTCCTTCTGTGAAGGGCGCACGCGTGACATCATGCTCGCCTTTCTCGGCCGGAATATCGCCCGGCTCGAATTCGAGGTCATGGACCTGATGGGGGTCTAGCCGGTGCGCCCAACTTCAGTTGAAGCGATGAAGGGCCTCCAGGCGACGCTCGCGGAAGTTATAGCGCCGGAGCTGACCTCCATGTTTGCGCAAAGTGTTGCCCAGGTCTCCCAGATGCTGATCGAATCGATCGCCGCAGAGCTGGATACCGCTGTGGAAGACTTGTGCAGCGACAACCGCGAGCTGGCAGATGTCCTGGCAGCTTGCCGCGACGGCATCGCTGCGGCGCTGACCCGTAACGAACCGCTCGCCTCGCTCGTCCCTGAAATCGAGACACTCCTGGCAGAACCCGGCGACGCCTCGCTGGCCGTCTCCCGGCTGGCGTCGCGAAACGGCAGGCTACAAGAAATGCTGGAACGCACGCTAATGGCTATCGAAGATGTCGCAGGCACGCCCGAGTTGGAGGCGCTAACGTCCCCGCGAGCCGCCGCCTACCGGCACCTCCGCCGCGTCGCCGCGCGTGGCTGGTCGTTCTGGGACCTCGGCAGCTTCCGCGAGCGCATAGCGGAGTTTCGGGCGGGCCAGTAGGTGACGCGCCTCATAGCCTTGAAGTAAGATGTGTGAGACATGACGCAGGAAGTAGCTCAAGACCGGATCCTCAACGCCCTGGCGGAGTACAACCCGCGCCACGTCGATAGCCCCGCAGCCAGCCCCGCAGCAGTGCTCGTCCTCCTTCAAGAGATAGACGGCGAGCCGCACGTTATCTTCACGGAGCGCACAGAGCACGTCGAGCACCACAAGAACCAGATCTCCTTCCCCGGTGGCGCCTGCGATGACCACGACGACTGCATGGAGACCACCGCACTGCGCGAGACGCACGAAGAGATCGGCGTCCATCCGGATCACGTGCGCATCATCGGTCAGCTGGACGACATGGTGACGATCAGCAACTTCCGCGTCACCCCCTATGTGGGCCTCATCACCTCCGAAGCAGAATACGAGTTCGTTCTGAACGATTGCGAAGTACGCAGCGTCGTCCAGGTCCCGCTCTCCTTCCTGATGGACGAGCAGAACATGGAGCTGGAGGTGCGAGACCACCAGGGGCGCGAAGTGCTCGTCCCGGCCTTCTCCTACGACGGCCATCGCATCTGGGGGGCAACCGCCCGCATCCTCCACCAGTTCCTCGAGATTCTCCGCTAGGTTGCCCGCGCCCGCCGGCGAAACCGCCACAACAACGGCCAACCCCGCCAAGACACCGCCCTGCAAACGTTGCGGCGCCCGCAGCTGGCAGATTGAAGAGCAACCCAAGGCCCGCCTGCGCTGGATCGTCGAGACCGTCTTTGCCGCTCCAGACGTCTGGATCTTCCAGAGCGAGTCCGCCGGCTGGCCCCGCAAGTCCTACCAGCGCTGGGCCTGCGACAACTGCGGGCGGGCCGTGAGAGTCGCCTGAACGGCCCGTGAAACTGCTCCTCATCCGCCACGCTGAGTCTCAGGGCAACCGCGAAGGACGCCTCCAGGGACGCCGCGAGTACCCCCTAACAGACCGTGGCGAGCGACAGGCCGCCGCACTCGCGGTACGGCTCCGCGACGCGGGCCTGTCCGCCGTCTACGCCAGCCCTATTCGTCGCGCCATGCACACCGCGGAAGCCCTCGCCGAAACTACCGCCCTCAGTGTGGTGGACGAGCCGCGCTTGCAGGAGTACGACTTCGGCGATAAGCTTTCGGGTCTGACCTGGAAGGAGGTGCGGGAGTCGGAGCCCGCGATCGTCGATTCCCTTCTTAACAACGACTCCGAGTTCCCTCGCTATCCGGGCGAAGAGGGTCGCTCTGCATTCCGCGACCGTGTGTCCGCCGCGTTGAACGAGATAGCCGAGCGCCACGCCGGTGACGACGCCGTCGCCGTGGTCACCCACGCGGGGCCGATCGTCGTCTTCCTGATGGAGACTCTCGGCCGTGCTTACAGCCGCCCGGTGCCCTTCACCATCGATAACGCGTCCATCACCACCATCGAGTTCAGCGCGCAGGCGCCCGCCGGCATGCCGCGCATGGTCGTGAGCGGCCTGAACGACACCTGCCACGTTACCCACGAGGAGGTCCCCGCGTCGTGACCGAGCCACAGGTCAGCGAGACCATCGTCCGCGGTATCGTCGTCGGCGTCTACCAGGAGAACTGCTGGGTGATCGGCAACCGCCGCACCGGCGAGGCGATCTGCATCGACCCGGGCGACGAGCCAGAGGAGATCCTGGCGATGGCGAAGGACATGGGTGTGAGCATCAAGCTGATTGCGAACTCACACGCCCACATCGACCACATCCTCGGCGTCGGCGGCGTGCAGGCGGCGACCGGGTCGAAGTTCCTGATGCACCGGGGCGAGCTCGCAATCGCGAGGTCCACGTCGCGCAACTCCGCGATGCTCACGGGCCGCGAAGTCCCGGACCCGCCCTCGCCCGACCAATTTCTTGACGACGGCGACGAGATCGATGTCGCCGGCGTGAAGCTGAAGGTGATCCACACGCCGGGGCACACGCCCGGCAGCCTGTGCTATTACACGGAGGGGATGCTGTTCAGCGGCGACACGCTGTTCTTCGGCTCGATCGGGCGGACAGACTTGGCCGGCGGGGACTACCGCCAGGAGATGGCGAGCATCGTCGATAAGCTGCTGCTGCTGCCGGACGACACCGTAGTCCTCCCCGGCCACATGCGCGAGACGCGCATCGGCATCGAGCGCCAGGCGAATCCGTTCGTGCAGGAGGAGCTGGAGCGGCGGCGTTCAGCCTGACCTGGTGACCAATTCGCTCTATATAATCGTAATCGCTTCGAGGTCCTCACGTGTCTTCTTTAGGATCTCCTGAAAGCACTCGTTGCATACCCGCCTAGATGCTGAGAACGCTCCGCGGAGCCTGGGGATTTCAATGCACGCCTGCCCCTTCAAAAGGGGGGCGCTACACCGCGAACACTCCGACTTCCTACCCACCGGGACACGTTTCGGCTTCCCGTTCGTGCTGCCTATCAGCGACGGCACTGGGCCTCTAGGTCTGACTCTCGTCATACTCAGACTTCGCCTTGTGGACACGCCGGACGAGTGTTTGCAGGATGTCTCCGAGGTTCTCCTGAATGGCTTTGAACTCTTCGGTGGTTGCTTCTGTACGGTCCTTACCGAGGCGCTTGTTCACTTCGGCATTCACCATCATGACAGCGCATACATAGTTGTCCCTTCCGGTAAGCCCTAGGGACGTGTACTTGTAGGGAAGTTCTCGGCCGGTCATTGAAAGATCAACATGGTTCAGCAACAGCTTTGCCAAGCGCTGCCCCTGCTCATACAAACGTGTCCTGGCAGCTTCCCACTCTCGCTGCGGCTGCACCACAAACGACTGCGCAGGGGCACCCCTGCGCATCGCGGGCCTCTGAGCGTTTCTGACCATCTCCTCAGCATGACTCGGATCAAGACCCAAGAGCTTGAGTCGGTCGCGCAGGTCTTCCACAATCTGGCGATCATCGAGGCTTGTAAAATCCTCTTCCCATAGGGAATCCACGATTTCGTCTCGGACGATGACCGTCTCCCCAGCGGTGAGCCTGGTGGAACCCGATGAGACAGCCGTGGGCACCTCGGGCTCAGCGCCACCAATGACCTTGCCCCAGAATGCCTGATCATCGCTCTCAAAGTCCTTAAATTCTTGAAGGCGCTCGTCGAGGTTCATCCCAAGATGCGTAACGATATGCCCCACGTTGTCCGGGTGCGTCGGGTCCCCCTGCACGATGACACGCATGATCCGACCCACGAACTGAATGTAAGGCGTGAGGCTTCTGAACGGCCGGAATATCGCGGCGACGCTCAGTTTCGGATGATCGAACCCTTCGCCGAGCATCTGGACCTGGATGATGCAATCGAGGGTGCCGTTGCGCAGATCGTTGAGTATTTTCGACTGTTCATCCTCGCCCTGATTGCTGTGACTGACATCTGCGTTGTAACCGCGCTCTTGGTACAACGATCGGATCTCTCGAGCGTGATTAATCGAGCAAGCAACAGCAATGAGCTGGTGATGCGTCCCGCTCTGTCTTAGTTCCTCCAGCTTCTCAAGGCTGCTCTCGACGATGTGCTGGTTACAGGGCCGCGCGAGCGCGACGTTTCTGCTGAACCAGTCTTCTTCTTTTAGCTTCAGGACCTCGTCGAGCGTATAGGTCGTTGCGCTGTCGTCGGCGAAGCCAAGCTCGATCTCAGCTGGTGCCACATAGCTGGCCTTCAGTCTCTTGATGTAACCCTTTAGGGTTGCGCTTCGGAACGAGTACCGATAGACCAACTCACCGTCGAGTTCCTGCCTGTCACTACGAAAGGGCGTGGCAGTCATAAGAACTACCTTGGCATCAGGGAACCGCTCAATCACCTTCTGCCAGCTTGCGGCAGCGCTGTGGTGCGCCTCATCGACGATGATCATGTCGAAAAAGGCGTCGGAAAACTGCGTGAGCCACTTGTCGACGTTGGTTGCGAGCTGCTGGATGTTGGTTACAACTATGTGTGACTCAGTCGCAACCGAAATGTTGCCGCTGTCTAGTGTGCAAACGAACGGCCCGGCGATCATTTGGTCTGGACTCAACACGCCCGCCTTGCGCCAGAAACACTTTTGGCGGTTGGTGACATCCATCGCGTCATAGAGCCCCTGTTTGATGGTGAGGTTGGGGGCGATGACGAGTACGCGTCCCGCAGAGAGGCCTAACGGGAGTATGGCAGCTAGTCCAGTCTTGCCACAGCCGACCGGTATCTGCAGGATCGCCTTATTCTTCCCAGCACGGAAGAATTCATCTGCACGGAGATATCCATCGCGCTGAGGATCCCGCAGGGACGCGGTCGCTTCAATGTTGAAGTCTAGATTGAGAAAGAACGATTCAAGGGGCTGGTTTGCTCTAACCCAAGCATCCACGCCGGCCTTCTCGAATGTCCACTTCGCCCCCAGCTTTCTGGCCGGTATGCGCCCCTCACGAGCGAGGTTGTACAGGGCAGTCTTCCCCATGCCCAGGTATGTGGCCGTTGCATCAAGCGACCGCCAATTGCCGTCCAAAGACATAACTCGTCCCTTCATCATCCACCAGCATATGATAACAAACGGCAGCATCCAACGTCAGCACCTGCGGCCCGGGTCGGGGGAAGGCAGGGATCACCCTTCTGTTGATCGGGTGACGCGAATAAGGGTGCCACGCCCGCTACTCCACAGCCACCCGCATCAAGGCCCACCGTTATCTACCCTGCGAACTCACCCGCGGCGGCGGCGGAAACGCCTCAACCACGTCGCCTTTGCTCGCGATCGGGGAAATTGCGCTGGGCATCACCGAAGTGCTTGGCACCGGCCGCCTGCGGGCAGGTGAACCCGTTCGTGCAGGAGGAGATGGAGCGGAGGCGGGGGGAGTAGGGAGACATCTGCCACCGGCGGTTGTCCAGGCATGACAGAATATCCGTCCAAATTCGGACGACAGCTTTCGGTTGACACAATGTGGCGGTCGGGCTAGAGTTGACAGAGGATGAACGCTTCTACACCCGTTCTCGACATCACTCCTGGTCAGGCGCTCGACACGCTGGAGAAAGCGCTGGGCATCCCCGAGGATGAGCTCGCTCAGGCGCTGGACAGCAACCGGCGCACACTCCAACGGTGGCGCGCCGGCAGGACGCATCCGCAACAGCTGGCGCGACTGAAGCTCGCGGAACTGCTCCAACTTCAGGAGCGAGCGCGAGAAACGTTCGAAGGCGGGGATGCCGTCCGCCGTTGGTTCCGCAGCCCCAGCCGCTATCTGGGTGGCATCACGCCGGCGGAGGCGGTCCGCGTTGGGCGCCTGGACAGAGTCGAGGCCGCGCTAGAGGCTCTCGACGCCGGCGTCTTCCTCTAGGGTCACCGGTCAGTGACCGGGCCGGCCGGCTGGGACGCACAGACAGCTATCGCCGCCCTCAGACCGGCACCCTGGAACGGACAGGCCTGGCGTCTTCATCGAAGCAAGTACGAAGCTATCGATGCGACTGGCTCTTTGCGGGTCTCCGGTCGCTACAATCGTGGACTGGACCAGTTCAGTGAAGCCGAAGCCTGGCCTGCCCTCTACCTGGCCCTACGCGCCGAGACGGCTTTGGGGGAGACTATCCGGCACGTCACACCCCAGCGCCTGGAGAGACTGAACGAGCTCAGATTGAGCGAGCTCAACGTGGAGCTGTCCGTCGTCCTCGATTGTCGCGACTCCGGCGCCCTGGGGCTCACCGCGGGTCACCTCGTCCGCGACTACGATTTCGAGGTGACACAGGAGCTCGCGGCTGCCGCGATCGCCGCCCATTCAGAGGCGATACTTGTTCCGTCGGCTACAGGCCTTGGAGACAACCTGATCGTCTTCCCGTCCCGGCTCCATCCAGCCTCGCGATTGACCGTGGTCGAAGACTGGGAGCCGCAGCTCTACGTGAAACGCTAGGGGCCGAGGGGTTCCTGCGGCCCTCGTTTCGCTACTCCACCACCAGCCGCATCAGATCATATCCCACCGTCACCTGACCGCTGAACGCGCTCGCCGCGGCGGCCCGAAAGGCCTCGGCAGCCGCGCCCTCGTTCTCGATCGGCGGCATCAGGTGAGAGAGGACGAAGTGCTTGACTCCGGCCTCCTGGGCGAGCGCGGCGGCCTCCTCGATCGGCGCGTGGTAGGTGTGGGCGTCCAGCAGCAGCGCCGCGCCCCCGACGTTGCCCATCGTCCGCAGCCCCTCCTCGAACTTCTCCATCATCGGCACGTGCATCGAGTCGCAGACCAGCAGGTCCGCGTCGCGCGAGCCGTTCAGCAGACCCAGGCAAGGGTTCGTGTCGCCGGAGATCACGATCGACCGGCCGTCGCGCTCGAAGCGGTAACCGTAGGCGGGGAACACCGGGCGGTGGTCCACCGCGAACGCCTTCACGGTGATGTCGCCTATCGTGGCCACCTCCACCGGATCATCGCCCGCGCTGAACTCGTGCACGGCGCACTCCGTGCCATTGGCCCAGAGCTTCTCCCCGTGGTGCGCCAGCCGGAACTTCGTGTCTTCCTTCAGCACCGCCCGCGCGCCATCCACCATCTCGCGGGTACCTGTCGGGCCGTAGACCGAAAGCGGTTGCCTGGCGCCGCCCGTCCAACGCATCACCAGGAGGTCCACGATGTCGCTGATGTGGTCGGAGTGCAGGTGGGTGATGAACAGCGCGTCGATCGTGCTGGGACGCAGCTGCAAGCCCGGCGTCGCGAACAGCCGCCGCGTTGCGCCCCAGCCGCAGTCCACCATCAGCTTCGTCTGGCCGCCCACGATCACCTGCGAATTGCCCCAGCGGCTCGGCGAGGGCACCGGACTCCCCGTCCCGAGCAACGTCAGCTCAAGCGTGTTCGCCATGTTATCTGCCCCCCGACTGTGGTCTCATCTGCGTGCAGGCGACGACGATCGTCCTCTCCAGCCCGCTCTCGCGGTGAGTGTGGGCCTTCTGGTATTCCGGGTTGGATACCATCTCGATGAACGCCTGCCGCGAGGGGTACTCCACCAGCAGCACCTGGTCCCAGTCCTGCGCCGGATCGCCGATCAATATTTGGTCGGCGCGTCCAGCCCAGATCACTCTGCCGCCGCGTTCCTCGATCATCCGAACAGCCGTCTCGCCGTAACGACCATACGCCTCCTCCCCTGACCCTCCCTCGCCCTCGGCCGTCTCTTTGAACTTCAGCAGGTTGAGCATGACGACTGTTCCCGTTTGCGGGCTCTGCGCCAGCTGCTGGAACTGCTCGACGTTGGGGCGGATTGCGCTCATTTTCACCTCCTCATGTTTTGCCGGCTGCATGGAGAATCCGGTCAGCCAACGTCCCCCGGGGCCGGGCTTCTACGATGGGCAGGCCATGCTCTCGCGCACCGCCGCGAAGCCAGTTGCCGTACCGCCAGGCCATGGCCGCAAGCATTATCTGCCGCTCGCTCGGGAAGTCACGCTTCTGTCGCTCGACCATCGACGCCAGCACCTCCGTTTCATTCGGCTCGTAGATGAAGACCGCGCGGGTTCTCGGTGCCGTCTGGCAGCGGCGGGCCGCCATTGCGGGCGTGATCCAGGCGCCTTCCAGGAGCAGACGGTGCGCCTCTTTCAGTTCCCGATCGATGAACGCGTCCAGCGCCGGAGTCTGCGCCTCCGCGCTCTCGATGTGCCTGGCGCAGAGGAACTCCGGACCGCGTGCCCACTCCTCGTCAGTCGGCTCGAAGTAATGGAACGCCGGGTGCGATTCGCGCGACGTAACGCTTTTCAGGGCGTTCCACAGCGAGTCGGCCGAAACGCAGGCGACGCCCAGCCGCTGAGCGAGCACGGTCCCCGAACGGCTCTTGCCGCTCGCCGTCGCGCCGCCGAGTAGGAGGAGCTGCCAGTCGCCCATGGAGGTGGAAGTCAGCCCTTCAGCCAGACCACGATCACGCGTGCCAGCTCCTCGCCTTTGTCCTCCTGGAGGAAGTGCCCACCGCCCGTGATCGTGGTGTGCGGTTGCTCCTTCGTGCCGGGGACCAGCGACTGGAAGGCGCGGTCGCCGCCGCGTGTGACCGGGTCTTCGTCGCTGAAGGCGCATAGGAACGGCTTCTGCCACGTGCTGAGCACCTTCCAGGCCGCGCGGTTCGCCTCCGAAGCGGGGTCGTCCGGTCGCGTGGGCACCAGCAGGGGAAACTGGCGCGCGCCCTCCTTGTAGCTGTCGTCCGGGAAGGGGGCGTTGTACGCTTCGATCACCTCCGGCGAGAGCTGCGTGCGGCAGCCGCCGCGGATGATGCCGCCGACGTGGAAGACGGGCGTCTCCTGCGAGAACTTCTGCCAGCGCAGGAACGCCTCGCCTGGCGGTATATCGCCCGTCGGCAGGAACGTGTTCGCGGCGACGATGCGGGCGAAGCGATCCGGGTGCTCCGCGGCGAGGCGCAGGCCGATGAGGCCGCCCCAGTCCTGGCAGACGAGCGTGATGTCGCGCAGGTCGACGGCTTCGAGCCAGGCCGCCATCCAGTCGACGTGGCGCTGGTACGTGTAGTCCTCTCGCCGTGCCGGCTTGTCCGATCGCCCAAACCCCACGAGGTCCGGCGCAACGGCGCGGTAACCTGCCTTCACGATCGGCGGGACCATCTTGCGGTAGAGGTAGCACCAGGAGGGTTCGCCGTGCATCAGCAGCACCGGGGCGGCGTCGCGAGGGCCTTCGTCGAGGTGGTGTATGCGCAGGGTGCCGCCCTCGCCGTCCGGGATGTCAACGTAGTGCGGCGCGAACGGGAAGTCCGGCAGGTTTTCGAAGCGGTCGTCAGGGGTGCGCAGGGTCTGCATTAGTCGCCTCCTTCAGCAGGGCGTGGATCATCCTTTTCATCACTTTCTTGGAGTCGCCAATGCTCAGCCGGTTGTGCCGGCGGAGGGCTTCCCATGTTCCCCACTCGCTCGCGGCGTCGAGACCGTTCAGGAGCTCGATTCGCTGTGGCACGGCCGCGAGCGCCAGTTCACGCGTGAACGTCCGCTCGGTCTCTTCGCGCGCCGTCCGCCGTGCCCCTTCAAGGCGCCGCGCGATCTCGGGCGAGAACGGCTCTTGCAGCAACGCGGCGCGGCGGACGGGCGTGATCGCTTCGAGCAGTCGGCAGCGCTGCGAGACGAACCAGGAGACGCGCCCAGGCAGGTCGCCCTGAGGCGGATTGCCCTTGGTCAGTGGGTCGAGTCGCTCGAACTGGCGGTCTGCGGCCGCGGTTAACAGCGATTCCAAATCGACGAAATGCTGGAAGACGGAGCGCAAAGCGACGCTTGCGCGCTCGGCGATGCGTCGCGCGGTGGGCCGGAGATCGCCTTCTTCGATCAGGGAAAGCATGGCGTCGACGACTGCGGCGCGGGTGCGGAGGGTGCGGGCGCTGCGGCCATCGGGTGCTGCTGCCAAGCGTGTCATGGCGAGACTGTACTATATTTGCATCAGGAATGCAATAATCTTTCGGCTTGATGGCCGGACAATGTCTGAATTGCGGTTGCGCCGGGCAGGGCTAAAGCCGAGGGGCAGGGCTGAAGCCGCTGCAGCTACGTTAGCAACGTCGATTTTGCGAAACAGACTGGAAGGCTAATAATAGAAGTGAGCGGGCGGCCACGGCTCCCGCGCCGGTTCGCCGCAAAGGAGGCGAAATGGCAGCTTGGGAATACAAGGTCGCGTATGTAGACTTCCGGGGACGCATATCCTCGGAGGGAGTGGAGTTTATCCGGCAGCAGGGCGAGCACCGTACGGCCTTCGGCAGGCGCTACTTCGATGCGCTGGGCGCCGAGGG
Organism: uncultured Dehalococcoidia bacterium; assembly: GCA_964558415.1. Taxonomy (GTDB): domain Bacteria; phylum Chloroflexota; class Dehalococcoidia; order SM23-28-2; family RBG-16-64-32; genus CAZLDI01. Next base: position 84,680 of record CAZLDI010000014.1, on the reverse strand, counting down.
ATGGGAAGTTGCGGCGGTTCACCCGTTGATCCGGATGGATACGAGCTACTTCGTCTTCAAGCGGCCCGCACAGGCCGCGAAGAAAGAAGGTTAGCTCGCACCTAGCCGCGGTAGAGTTGGTTTAGCTTAGAACGCGGATGACGGCGCGAGCGCCGGGCCGCCCGCTCACCCTTCAGCTCAAGAGTCAGAGAACGCGGCTGTCGCGAATAATACGCCGAAGTCTTTGCACCATACGATCGCGCTCTTGAACTTCGAGACGTCCGTTCCCGCCGGCACGTCGTAGTTGAACGCCCCGTCGGTGCCCTTCAGTTCGCCGAGGTTGAGCGCGTCGTCAGAGAATCCAGCCTCGTCCGTCGAAAGGTAGACGAACAAGTCCGGCCCGTTGCGCACGCTGAACTCCTCGAAGCGCAGCGTGTAGGCTCCCGGGGCTGTCTCGATTAACAGGGCCTTGCCCTCGCCGAAGTGGAAGTCGTCTGCCCCTACGAACTCGCCCTCTCGGATGACTTGCGCCTCAGTCTCCGGCGTTGGCGGGACGGTGGCTTTCGGCGTCGCTGCCGTGGATCCGGGTGGGTTCGTCGCCGCGACCGCGGCGCCCAGCTCGCACCTTTCGGACCCGGTGCCCGCGCCGGAGATCGGGCTTGCTTCGCATACCGTGTTTCGCTCGAACAGCGGCGACACCAGCGGGTAGCCGAGCGGCGCCGCTACCACCAGGAACAGCACGACGGCGCCCGTTGATACGAACCGGTGCCGCCACACGACGCGATGCCACCCCTGGCGGTAGGCGAGGGCGGTAGTTATCGCAATCGCCACCAGCATGCTGATGAAAAGCGGCCAGCGGTAGGGGTAGAGGTCCTCCGAAAGGAAGCGTTCTATGTCGCCGAAGAATCCCATTGCGCCACTCTTCTCGCTCGTCCACAGCCGAGCTCACCAGGTAATACGCATCTGCCACCAGGATGGTATCAGTCCGGCCCAGCGCTCATACGCATGAAATCGCCGGACCGCCCGTTTAGTAAGCCTTTTGTAAGATTCGCCCCCACGCCGTAATCCTTCGCAGCTATTCTCGAAGGCATCCACAAGTTCAAAAGGAGGATTCATGTCTCTGAAACGGATAATCACGACTGGCGGCGTCCTCGGCGCGCTGCTGGTCCTTGCGGCGGCGAGCACCGTCGCCAGTGCCGAAGCTCCGCTACGGACCTATCGCGTCACGATCACCAACATCACGGATAGCCAGCCGATGTCCCCCGGCGTGGTTATCACTCATCGACCAACGTTCGAGCTGTTCGAAGTCGGCGACCTCGCGCACCCGGGCGTCGAAGCGATCGCTGAATCCGGGAACGAGGCTCCCGCTGTGGCGGCGCTTGACGGTGCAGCCGGTGTGACCGATCTGTATGACCTGAACCGCCCGCTTACGCGCCAAGGTACGGTCCACATGGCCTTCACTGACTCCACCACGTTCGAGATTGAGGCGCGTCCCGGCGATCGGATCTCGCTCGCGACAATGCTCATCTGTACCAACGACGGTTTCAGCGGCCTTGACGGCGCCCATCTTCCGGCGCATGGCAGCGTGACCTACCACGCCGCCGGGTACGACGCGGGCACCGAGGACAACACCGAGCAGAGCACGGATATGGTGGATCCGTGCAGTGGCCTGGGTTCGGTCGCACTGGCCGGCGATCCGGATGGCAACGACGACGCGGGTGTGGACACGGACCCGCATCAGCCCATCAGCCACCACGCCGGCATCAACGGTAACGGGGAACTCAGCGGGACAGACCATGGCTGGGATGATCCCGTGCTGATGGTAAAGATAGATCGCATCAGCTAACAAACTCGGCGGCATACGGTCAATGGCGGACCGCCACCCGGCGGCCCGCCATTCCCGGATAATCGGTTAGAAGACACACAAAGGGGTAAACATGAAGCTAGAAACGATAAGGCTCTCGCGACGACACCTGCTACGCAACGCAGCGATTGGAGCGACGGGTCTCGCTGCAGCCTTCGTTGTCGGTTGCGGCGACGATGAGGACGAGGCGGCTGTTCCGAGTCAGGTGGCTACCGGCACGCCAGATGGTAACGGCGATAACACTGCGGCGAAGGACTTCAAGCTCGTGACAGGCTGGTTCCGCGATCAGGAAGTCAAGTACTACGATTTCGGTGCGAATACCAAGCTGTCAGGCGCCGGCGTGGCGTCCGCTGCCATCTACCCGTTCATAACGGGGATGAACGCAGACGGCACCCCTAAGTTCGTGCAGGGGCAGCACAACCTCATCGACGTAGTGCCCGGGGACGCCGGCTACAGCGATCTCTGGAAGGTGACGATGGTGACGGTGGGCGAGGGCTACGAGCCTGACTCGATCAAGTCCAAAGCTGATCTTGACCGGGCCGGACTGACAATGACGGAGACCGAAATGTTCGTCAACTGTCCGGTCGTTCCGGCCGGCAGCACACTGGAAGGCGGCGAAGCCCTGGTGCAGGGCTGGTTCAAGGGCGATGCCGTATTCTATCCGGACTTCGGCGCGAATCCGCCAACCGCTCTCCCAATCTGGGTGTTCATCACGGGCCTGAACGCGGACGGAACGCCGCACTTCGCAGCGGGCCAGAATAATATCATCGACTCTGTCCCGGGCGACGAGGGCTACAGCGCCTTCTGGCGGGTGAATATGGTGACTGTGCCGGATGGCTACGAGTCCAATTCGATCCGCTCCGCGGCGGACGCCGTCTCTAGTGGATTCGAGATCCAGGAGACAGATATGGTGGTGAACTGTCCGGTGACTGAGTTCTAGAGGCCTTCTGCTCGTGAGCTCAAGTGAGACGCCCCCTGAGGGGGCGTCTCCGCGTTTAAGGCGCGGGTAGTTTGATAACGAAGCTCGACCCGCGGCCGGTCTGTGAGGAGGCTGAGACCTCGCCGCCGTGCGCCTCGACTATCCCGCGCACGATGCTAAGCCCCAGTCCGGCGCCGTCAGTCTGGTTCAACGCTCGCTTCCGGGACTTCTCGGCGCGGTAGAAACGCTCCCAAACGTGCGGCAGATCGGCCTCCGCGATGCCCTCCCCGCTGTCCGTGACGCTGACCTGCGACCACCCGTTATCAGTAGAGACACTCACACCCACACGGCCGCCACTGGGCGTGTGCTCGATCGCGTTTCGCACCAGGTTGGCCAATGCCCGCTCTATCCTTGCGCCGTCGACAGCGGACTGCCGGGGCTCGCCTCCGTTCTCAAGCGTCAGTTCAATCCCGGCGGTATTCGCCTGTGCCCGCATCGCGTCTACCACCTCACCGGCGATCTCGCTCAGCCGTAGATTCTGTACGTCCAACCGCAGGGCGCCCGCATCCATCTGCGCCAGCTCGAATAGATCGTCTATCATCCGGCCCAATCGCTCGATTTCGCGCCCCATCGTGTCGTAGTACCGCCGCACCTCAGCGGGATCGTCCACGACCCCATCTGCCAACGCCTCCACCATTGCGCGCAGGCTTGCCAGCGGTGTGCGTAGATCGTGCGAGACCGCGATCGTCAACTCCCGTCGCTCGCGGTCCAACGCGGCCCTCTGCTCCTCCGCTGCCTCCAGTCGCGAGGCGAGAGTGTCCACGTCTTCAGCGAGGCTCGCCAGTTCGTCCCCCTTCCCCATGTCAAGCCGCGTCCGCAAGTCTCCCGCCGCCAGCGATCTCACCGCAGATGCAATCGCTGTCGTTTTGTCGCTGATCGCCGCCGCGATCCACTGGCTCAGGAACGCGGTCAAGATCGCGCTGAACGCGACCAGGGCAATGAGCACGTTCAGGTCATGGTCATCCGACACAAACATCAACTCAGCGACGATAAGCACGTTCAGCAGCGCCACCGTCCCAACGATAGCTGTGCCCAGGAATGCCTTGCCGTGGACGGTAAATCCCGGCATGTGCTCGGCTAGCCGCAGGACAGTCCAGCCAGCGCCCAGGGTTACCGCGCCCGTGGCGCCCAGGTACAGCGCCAGGTCCAGCAGCTCTCCGGTCGGTGGCGCCATGAGCGCCTCCGCCAGCAGCGTCCCTGCCGCTGTGGCAACAGCGAGCGCGACCGCCGCCGCGATCCAGATTCGGGACGGGCGCGCAGCTGAGCGCGTCCGCTGTGCGCTACGGCTCAAACTTGTACCCAACCCCCCAAACCGTCTTCAAGTGCCGTGGCCGGGCCGGGTCGGCCTCCACCTTCATTCTCAGCCGTCGAATGTGGACGGTGACCGTGCCGGTATCGCCGGGAAAGTCGAAGTCCCACACTGACGTCAACAGCTGCTCTCGAGAAAACACTTGCCCGGGATGCCTCGCCAGAAAGAGCAGTAGATCGAACTCGCGCGCCGTGACGTCGATTGGTCCATGTCCGTTTGCAACCGTTCTCGTACGGCCGTTGATTCTCATATCGCCGAAGCGCAGGGCATCCGCCTCGCCCCAGGTCTGGGGGCTCGCGCGTCGAAGCACCGCCTTCACGCGCGCCACCAGCTCTCGCGGGCTGAACGGTTTCGTGATGTAGTCATCCGCTCCAAGCTCCAGCCCGATCAGCTTATCAACCTCGTCAGCGCGCGCCGTCAGCATGATGATCGGCGTCCGCGACTCTGCGCGCACCCGCCGGCAGATCTCGATGCCATCCAGTCGCGGCAGCATCAAGTCCAGCACCATCAGGTCGGGCTGTACCTTCGCGAAGGCGTCCATTGCCTGCTCGCCGTCATGGACGGTGCTGACCTCAAACCCGTCGCGCCGCAGGTAGCGTTCGACTACTTCCGCGACCGTCGGTTCGTCCTCAACTATCAGTATGCGGCCGTTCGTCATGGTGTTCTGCGCTCAAGCTAGCCCGCAGGTATTACGATTCCGTTACTAATCTTACGCCCGGGAGCATGCTGGTAGACGTGAGCCGTCTGGAGCGCGGCAAGACCCGTAACAACAGGACCCGCCAGGATTACGTCTTCTCGGTGACTTTGTACTCCATGCGCTTGCCGAGGGCCAGCCTGATCTGGGCATCCAACGCTGGAAGCGCCGAAGAGAAGAACGTGATGACAGCCATCAGGAACCATTGCGCGTACTGAAACGGGAACAGCCACCAGCGGAAGTTCTCAGGCCGCTTCGGCCGCATTATCGTATCGAGGGTGATTAGCAGCAGCAGGGTCCCAGCACAAGGCGTCAGGAGCCAGCGAGAGACGAAGGGGAACCAGTCCGGAATGTCTGTGACTCCGGCGCCGACAAGGATGATCGGCACTACCCGTGCTACCGTCACCAGGAACCACTGGGTGGACCAGAGGAAGTGGCTCTCGCACAGGGCCCACAGCCGGCGCAACCTGGCCCACAGCGGTATCTCCGGGTGGTCCAGCACCTGCTGCACGGCATAGGGAATGTCCGAGGCGCCCCAAGCGTGACGGCGTGCCTGCTCGAAGTAGCTGACGAACGTCCGCGCGTAGCCGTGTGAGCGCACGCCGTCCATGTAGATCGGCGTGTACATCGTCTCCACGTCCACCTCGCCGCCCAGCTCGTAGTAGCACTTCAGAAACATGTGCCAGTCTTCCGGGATGATGTCTGGATCCCAGTACCCTACTTCGTCCGCCATGTGCAGGCTCAGACTGTAGGTTGACTGCGGGAAGGTGTTGCGCATGAAGCTGCGGGACAACCGCCCCAGGTGGTTTAGCCCCGCAAGCGCGTGGGGTAGCCGCAAGGGCGCGGGCACCTCCCAGATGTTGTTGTAGTACATGATCGGCCCCTGCCAGAAGCGCCGGTAGCGATTGGGGTCCGTCGCGAAATTGTAGGTCAGACAGCTGAAGTACTTGGGGTCAAATACCGTGTCTGCGTCGCAGCTTGTGATCGTCAGAAGATCGAGGTTGAAGCCGCCCCCGTCCACCAATCTCTCCTTAGCGCGCCGCGCCGCCCAGTTCTCGTTGGACGACTTTCCAGCAACCTCGCCTGCGATGCCCCACGGATGATACTCCGCGAAGATGCCAGCCAGACGACCCTTGTACTCCTCCTTGAGGACGGCAGCGCGCAGCCTCGCCGGCTGTCCTTCGCGTTCTTCCATCGCCAGGACGGCGATGATTCGGCGCGCCGCTTCGGACTCAGCCAGCGAGTCCAGGCACATCCGCAGCTTGTCCACGCTCTCCGTGTAGTTAGGGATGACGACGATATGGTGAATCGCCTCCCACTCAAGCGCGAGATCGCCGTTTGCTCGGGCAACTTCGTACTTCGCCCGCCAGTCGATCTTCTTGTGTCGGCGTAGTAGTAAGAACCCCTTGAACGCGTGAATACCCGTCATCTGCGCGCGCCATAGCCAGTAAGCGTGAAAGGACAGGATGAAGATCGCGAACGGCAGCGGCGCCAGCAACGGCCCCCAGATGAGAGACGAGATCACGGACAAGGCGATCACCGCCGGCACGCACTCCACGGCGCGTTTCAGGATGGCGCGGCCTCTGCGGCCTACTGGCCGCGCGACCTCGACGGGCCACGGCGGACTGACCGCCACCGCGCGGGCCTCGGGCTCGTGCGTGGGGACGAAGACAGGTGACAGGGGGATGCTCGTTTGCATCAGAGGCGCCCTGTCGGTGCTGACCGCCGACACGTTCATCACGGCCGGCATGGTGCCTGCGTTCGTTGATGGCCCGGTAAATTGGCCCAGCGCTGCAACTTGCCGTTCGGGCTCTATCGTGCTCCTCCTGTAGGCTGTGGCGTTGGTTGGCCTGATCGGAGCAGAAAAAAAGGCCGCTCCCGAACGGGCCGACCTTCCCCACGCCTACGAGGTTAGCTGTCGGGTTAGGGCCGGAAAGTAGCCCCGCCGCCTACCGCGACTTCACCCCTGTTCTGGTTCCCCCGGTCCGCCTGAGGCGGATTCGGCGTGTGACCTATCGTGTTGTTCGAATTCTAATCAGGAGAACGCACTAGCGTCAACGAAAGTTCCCCGTTGCCGCCCGAAACTTTCGCGCCGAATCGATCCCAAGCGTATGTGCTACGATCTGGCCACACGCGAGCAGAGGAGGAGAATCATGACACGCCCCGTCGTTGCGTTCCAGATCCGGGCGAAAGACCCAAACGGCCTGGCAAGCTTTTACCGTGAGCTGTTCGGGTGGAGCATCGGCGGCGACAACCCCATGGGGATTCTTCAGATTCCCCCGGGCATCGGTGGACCGGTGGAGGGTGTCGGCGGCCATATTCTGGGCGCAGAAGCGCCCGGCGTAAGTATCTTCGTCCAGGTCGTCGACCTGATCGAGACTCAGCGAAGAGCCGAAGAGATGGGTGGGCGTGCCACGATCCAACCGTTCGACGTTCCGGGCGGGCCTACGGTCGCTCAGATCGCCGATCCCGAGGGTAATCTGGTCGGTCTCGTTAAGCAGTAATATCTCCCGCGGTTATGGGGCGAGCCTCTCAAGTATCTCCCCCACCGTCTCGTCCGGCGTCTGATCTGAGTTGTCGATCCAGATGCCCTTGCCGGCCATCGTCCGGCGCAGCTCATCGTCCAGGTAGAGCGCCCACTCTTCGCCGATCTCCCGCTTCCCGCGATGAGCGTCGCGCTGGCTGACGACAACCTGTGGGCGCGGTGCGAGCACAATCAGGCTGAAGGGCACGCCAGCGAGGTCTGATTCCAGGTGGTCCCAGCGGTCGCCGATGATGATGTCGTCGACTACGGCTGTGAAATTGGAATCATAGAAGGAGCGGGCCAGCAGGCAGGCATTGCGCAGGCGCAAGCGGAGCTGTCGCGCGGCCTCGTCGCTCATCGTGCCGGGCCCGGCGGGCCATTCGCCACCGGCCACGATCATCCGCTGGAGAATGTCCGCTTCGATGTGAACGCCGCGCTCGAACCGTTGCGCCAGGCGCCGGGCGACGGTGGACTTGCCGGCGGCCTGGATGCCGGTAATGACGATGATTCGCTGGGTAGCATCGCTCGCCGCTGTCCGTGAGCCGGTAGTCGCGCAGGGGCTGGAGGAGGCATCGGAGGGCATCGTTAGAGACTGGCGACTACAGATTGGATGTCAGCGCTGTGCTCGTCAAAGTGCTCGTATGTGTTGCCGGCGATGCGGTTGAGGATCGGCTCACCGGTGTCCTTGCCGGGTTCGGCGGGCAGATACTGCGAGTAGGTCTTGCGTAGGTCGGCGTCGCTCAAGTCGACAAGCGCCGCGATCATTCGCTCGTGCACAGATCGCTGCTGCGACAGCACTTCGGCAGGCGGGCGGTCCCGATGCTTGTTCTGGATGGCGGCGTTGATCTCGTCATCATTGCCTCGCAAGTAAAGCGCTTCGTCCACGCCCAGGCCAAGATGTCGCGCGCGGCCCTGCAGGAGGTAGACCATTGAGTTCTCCCACGCCATGAGATGTGCGAGGTGGTCCTTCGCCGACCATCTTTCCGGCCCGCGCGCGGCCATCTGCGCGTCGGTCAACGGACGGACGACGGTCTCGAGCGCCGCCCATGATCTTTCGATAAGTTGTAACAATCCTACTTTGTGAATTGTCATTGGATGCTCCAAACAAGGCATGGGTTGCTCAGCCAGTGCGGTTTCTCGGACGGCGGCACGGTTGTACAGTGCTCTAGCCCACGTCCGGATCAATCATTTCTATTCCGACTTCCCTCTCAACCCCTCCATCCACTTCCGTATCCGCTCCTCGTGCCCGAGCGCGCCCGGCGTGTAGTATGTCCGCCCCCTCAGCTTCTCCGGCAGATGCTCCTGGCCGGAGTAGTGTCCGGGTGACGCGTGGTCGTAATGGTAATCGCGGCCGTAGCCCATCCCTTTCGTCAGGGGGGTCGAGGGGTTGCGCAGGTGCAGCGGCACCGGTTCTCCCGGCGTCGCCTGCGCGTCCAGAAGGGCCAGGCCGTAAGCCGCGCCCACTGAGTTGCTCTTCGGCGCGGTTGCCAGGTAGATGGTCGCCTCGGCGAGCGGAAAGAACCCCTCCGGCATGCCGATGAAGTGCACCGCCTGCTGCGCCGCGATCGCGACCTGCAACGCCTGCGGGTCCGCGAGCCCGACGTCCTCCGACGCGAGGATCACCAGCCGCCGCGCCACGAACAACGGATCCTCCCCGCCCTCCAGCATTCGCGCCAGCCAGTAAAGCGCGGCGTCCGGGTCGCTCCCGCGCAGCGACTTGATGAACGCGGAGATGATGTCGAAGTGCCAGTCGCCCGCGCGGTCGTAAAGCGCAGCGCGCCGCTGGAGCGCGTCGTCGATCTGCTCTGCCTCGAGCTGGCGTCTACCATTGGCCTGTGGATGCGCGGTCTGCGCGGCCAGCTCCAGGGCGTTAAGCGCGATGCGCGCGTCTCCGCCGACGGCTTTCGCCAGCGCTGTCAGGATGTCGTCCTCGACTTCAACCCGGAGCGACCCCAACCCGCGCTCCTCATCAGCAAGCGCGGTGCGCAGGAGCCCCAGCACCTGTTCCGGCGTCAGCGGCTCCAGCTTGAACACACGCGAGCGTGAGAGAAGCGCGGAGATCACCTCGAACGATGGGTTCTCTGTAGTCGCGCCGATCAGCGTGATCGTGCCGTCCTCGACGTAAGGCAGCACCACGTCCTGCTGCGCCTTGTTGAAGCGGTGGATCTCGTCGATGAAGAGGATCGTGCGGCGCCCGTCCTCGCCAAGCCGCTCTGCGGCCTCGGCCACGATCCGTCGCAGGTCAGCGACGCCGGAGGCCACGGCCGACACCGGCTCGAAGTGAGATCTGGTGAGTGAGGCGATGATGCGCGCAAGCGTCGTCTTCCCGGAGCCGGGAGGGCCCCAGAACACCATCGACGGGAGCTGATCGGCCTCGATCGCGCGCCGCAGCACTCGCCCGGGCCCGATGACGTGCTCCTGGCCAACGAATTCGTCGAGCGTGCGGGGCCGCATCCGGGCGGCCAGCGGCGCGTGCCTCTCTGCCCGGGCCTTCGCGGCCTCCAGGAACATGTTCAGCGGCCCGGCGCGCCCCTTCCTGGGCATCTCTGGCCCATTATCGCACGGCCGGTTCTACGGCCGTGCGATAAACATCGTCCCGTCCCCGTGCTGCGCTGATAACTCCTCGTACCGCGCCATTACCTCGCGGAGCCGACCGGAAGCGTAGTCCCGCCTGATCGCGCGCAACGCCTCCGCGCGCAGGTTCTCCGGTAGGCGCGACAACAGGGACGTGTTCATGATGGGCTCGTCCGTCAGGAACGCCGCCGGGAAGCGCTTCAGCGCTTGCGCCGAGCCGTCGACCATGTCCTCGTAGTGGATATACCGTACCTCGACCGAGAAGCCGGCATTCACCAGGTCGTCGATGGTCGAAGCCTCAGGCTCGAACCGCTCCTGGTCCAACAGCGCCGGGATGTAGTGGCTGATCCAGTTCGCGGCGATTGATTCCTTAGTGGCGTGCACCAGGAGGACGGGGCCATCGCGGGAGACGCGGCGGGCTTCTCGGGCGAATAGGAGGCGGTCTGTCACGTGATTCAGCACCTTGATCGCGATCGCACAGTCGAAGCTCCGGTCCCTGAACGGCAGCCGCTGACCGTCCGCAATGACGGTGCCAGCGCCCTTCGAGCCGGCCTGCCGAGCCATGCCCGGCGACGGATCGCAGTGCAGCACACGGAAACCGGCATCGGCCAGCGCGATGCTGTAGTTCCCGGTGCCACCGCCGATGTCCAGCAGCGAACGGCCGTTCGCCGATCCAAGCGCCTCCAGCAGTGGCCGCAGCACACTCGGGCTGATTCCTCGTGTCGCGTCGTACTTCTGCGCCCACGCGTCATAGTTGATTGGTGTGATCCCGGTCACGTCTCTGGCCTTCCTTACGCGCATATAATAGCGGTTGCTTTGGCAGAGCCGCCCGACCTGATCAAGATCGCGGAAGGCCGCGAGGCCGAGATGTTCGCGTGGGAAGACGGTACGATCCTGCGCCTGCTTCGTCATTCGGATGCCCAGAGGCAGAACGACCTCCAGGCGGCTGCCATTGAGGCGGCGAGGGCGAGCGGCGTCCGCGTGCCAGCTGTGGTCGAGAAGACCACCGTGATGGGGCGGCCGGGGCTCGTTATGGAGAGAATCAAAGGCACGGACTATTTGACGCTTTTCGGCAAGCAGCCCTGGCTCGTCTTCTCCGTCGGCGCACTGTCGGGCCGGGTGCACGCGCAGCTGCACGAGGCCGTCGCGTCCAGCGACCTCCCGACCCTGCGCGCGACGCTGCGGAGCCGGATCGTCTCCTGCCAGAAACTCTCTTCGGAACTGAAGACTTTCGCGCTCGCAGCGCTGGACCGGCTGCCGGACGGCGACAGGCTCTGCCACGGTGACTTTCACCCGGGAAACATGCTGCGAACAGCCGACGGCCCAGTCGTCATCGACTGGACGAATGCCGCGCGCGGCGACCCAGCCGCCGACGTCGCGCGGACAAACCTGATACTGCGCGTGGGCGAGCCGCCGCCCGGCTCACCGCTGGTTGTGCGTCTTCTCGCGCGCCTCGGCGGGAGGATATTGCTCTGGCGTTATTTGCAGGCTTATCGGCGCCGTCGGTCATTGGACATGGCTGCCCTCTCGCGCTGGGAGGTGCCGATCGCAGCGGCGCGGGTGGCTGATGGCATCGAGAGCGAGATGCCGGTGCTCCTGAAATTCCTCGAAGAGAAGCGCAGAGCGACTCTCTAAGTCTCGAAGTGCATAGACACCGTCGGCCGGCCATCCTCGTTGTCGCGGTTTGAGTACATCCGGTCGTTAAATCCCGACAGACGGAAGCCTAGTGACGTGTAGAAGAGGATCGCTGCCGAAATTGTCGGCCCGCGCGGCTCCACCCAGAGGGAGCGATACGAACGCTGCCGTGCGCAGTCGAGCGCCTCCAGCACCAGCGCCCGACCCGGCCCCAGCCTCCGCGACGCGATGTCGACCGCCAAGTCCGTGATCTCCGCGGCATCCGTCCGCGAGGGAACGACGATCATCAGGTAGCCTATGACTTCGCCTTCGCTCTCGGCTACGAGGAACAAATCGGCCCGCGAAAGCGCCCGCCGTAGCCCTTGCAGCGATAGTTCGTCGTACACAGCCATCGTCGTCGGCAGCCGGTTCCGCCAGCGCAGAACGAACGTATGCTCCGGCGGATCGCCCGAGCGATCTATCGCGAGGAAGCGGTCGGTGGGGTAGGTGAGGTCGAGGCGCGTCAGCGCGGGGAGGTCGGCTTCGGTCGCGGCCCGGATCCTCACCTGCCCCGCGTCGCACCCCATTTCTCCCAGTGAGCGACCTCCTCGACGGGCCGGCGCGGTCCCGCGCCAAACTTCCCCGTTGGCCAGCCGAGCGGTATCAGGGCCATGGTCTCGACGCTGTCGGGAATGCCCAGCAGCGCCTTCACATCGGCCTCGTGCGCCCGGTGCAGGGTCGTGAGGGTGGTGCCCAAGCCCAGGGCGCGCGCCGCCAGCATCAGGTTCTGCACGGCCGGGTAGATGTAGGAGCCGGAGGGAGAAGTGCCCATCGCTCCGGCCTGCACACACGCGATGATCAGTACCGGCGCCTCCGCCAAGTGATTCGCGAGATGGTCTGCCGAGCCGTACATTCGCGCGCCGCTGGCGTCGGCGGTGACTGTGTCCCTGATACGGCCGTAGGTGGCGTTCCATGCCTCCAGATACCACGCCGCGATCTTCTCTTTGGTCTCGGCGTCGCGGACCACGATGAAGCCCCATGGTTGCCGATTCCCACCGCTTGGTGCGCGGATCGCTGCGTCCAGCACCTTCCACAGAAGTTCATCCGGCACATCGTCCGGCTTCAGCCGGCGCATCGCCCGTGTAGTGTTGATCACCTCAAATACGTCCATGGGCCCTCCTGCTAAAGATCACCTGAATGCACGGCCACGTGCGCAAGTCACCTTCTGCCCTCTGCGGCCGAAATGAACCCTACCAGCATCTCGTTGAATAGCTCGGGGTGCTCCAGCGGCGGCAGGTGCCAGCAATCCGGCATCACCTCCTGGCGGGTGTTGGGCAGGTTCCGGGCGAATAGATCGGCGATGATTCGAAAGTCGGGATCATCGTTCTCGCCCACAACCACCAGTGCGGGCGCGCGGATCTCGCCGAGTCGTGTGGTGAGGTCCGGCGCGTAGTCAGGAGGTCGTGCCCCCTCGCGCATGTCGGGTGCCTGGAAGCGCAGGATCGTCTCAGCAAGCTCCGCGAACCGGTCTGGGTGGCGCCGGATGCCGTCGAAGAACGGGTGCGCCAGCCAGACGCGCTCGAATGCAGATCGTGGCCCTTCGCGAGCTACCGCCTCCCTAAGCTCGACGGTCCCCCGGCTCGTTTCGCCGCTATAGGTGAATCCGGGGAGAGTGGAGTCCACCAGCGTGAGCGAGAGAACTCGCTGCGGGAAATCCAGCGCGAACTGAAGGGCGATGCCGCCACCCATCGATAGCCCCACTATGTGCGCCGCGCCCACTTCCAGGCCTTCAGCAACCGGACGCTCGACGTTCAGACGGTCCAGCAGATTCGCCAGGTCCTTCGAGTAGTTCTCCCAGGTGTACCCGTCCGGCGCTATCATCGATCGCCCGTGCCCGCGGACATCGTGCCGGACGACCCGGAACCCCGCTCGCACCAGGCGCGGCGCCTGCCCATCCCACATCGTATGATCCCCCGCGTAGCCATGGACCAGGACCACGACCGGCCCATCCCCGGTGTCCTCGTAGAACGTCACGATCCCGTTCGTGTAGGTGTGAGGCACCGTCAGCGCTCCAGTAGGAACTCGTCGATTGATTGCTCAGGCCGCGGTGGGGGTTCGAAGCCCTCCTCGGCGTAGCCAAGCAGCACCAGGAACGCCGGCTGCCAGTCCGCCGGCAGCTCCAGAGCCACGCGTATCGCGCCGCCGCAGAACAACGGCGCGCCCTTCAGGTATCCTGCCAGCCCGCGCTCTCCCGCTGCCAGCAGTATGTTCTGGAGCGCCGCGCCCAGGCTCTGCACGAACATGTCTCGCTCGGCGCGCTGCCTCGCGCGCTGCGGCCACCGGCGCGCTTCCCCGAGCGTCAAACAGGCGATCAGCAGCGCCGGCGCTTCCTCAATCTGCGCCTGTGAGCGGCCCAGCACCTTCGCGATCTCGTGTACCGATGCCCCCTCGCGCTCGAGGTCGGCCCTCCATGACTCGGTCATTGCGTCGGCGAGCCGGTTGCGGGCGTCAGAGGAGACGACATCTACGAACCGCCACGGCTGCGAGTGGTGTGGCGCCGGTGCCGCGCACGCCAGTTCAACCAGCTCTCTCACTGTCTCAGCGTCCACGACCACCGGCGCGAACCGCCTGACGGATCGCCGAGCCGCAATCGCCCTGGATACCGGGCCGCTCATCGCGCCAACCGTTGAGAAGTACCGAGTTCAGAGAGTAGACGGTGGGTGACCGTCTCCGCTGGATGCTCCAGTAAGTAGCGCACGTCCTCCGGAGTGTCGAGGTCCCGCGACAGCCGCTCGACCCGCAAGACCTCCATGCGTACGCCGCGGACCGCCGCCTCCCGTTTGTGAGCCGTGAACGATCGCTGCCCGAAACGAAAGGGAATGGCGTCCGGCGGTCGCAGCGCCAGAAGGCTCGTCCCGTTATCGCTAGATGGGCAGATCACGACTCCGTGACCCTCTTCCAGCGCGGCGAGCGAAGCCTGGATGTCTCCCGGCGTCGCGGCGGGCACGTCGGCGAGGATGATCAGCAGCGTGTCGGCGGGTCCCAGCGTCATCTCTCGCACGGCGTGAAGGAGCGCCTGATTGATGCCGCGAGTCACGGTGGCCTCGGCGATCGCTTGCGCGCCGAGCTCGCAGGTCCGCGTTAGCACGTCGGCATCGGGACTGACAACGGCGACGCGATCGATACTCGACACGGCGTGAAGGCTGCGGAGCACGTCCTCCAGCATTGTGAGCGCCAGCCGCCGGCGTTCATCCTCGCTGAAGAGCGCGGCCAGGCGTCCCTTCGCCTGATCGAGCGCCTTCGCGGGAACAAGCGCGGCGATCATGCGCCACCGACCGCTGCGAGCACCGTTCGCGCCAGGGCCGACTTCTTCTCCAGCGACGACATTATCGTATCCGTGACCACGACATCGACACCCAGCGCCTCGATCTGCTGTTTCAGCGAGGCGTCTGCGTCATCGATCACCAGAACGTCGAGAAAGTCCTTGTACAGCGCGGCGATCGTGGCGGCGCTCGAGTCCATCCCCTGGTCTCGCAGCATCCGGTCCGCCGGACCCTTGAGCGCCCTGCCGCCCACAATCGGGCTTACGGCCCCGACTCTCGCGTTCGTCTCGCGGAGCGCGTCGCGCACACCCTCAACCGATAGCAGCGGCCCGATGCTGACCAACGGATTCGACGGCGTAAGGATAACCGCCGCCGCTTCCTGGATCGCCTCCAGCACACCGGGCGCCGCGCGCGCGGTTTCGGAACCGGCGAAGATTATCTCTCGCACCGTCCCTTCTGTCCGCCTGCGCACAAAGAACTCCTGGAAGTCCAGTAGCCCTTCGTCCGTCCGTATCTTCGTCCGTACTGGCTCGTCCGTCACGGGCGTAATGCGGGCGGGCACCAGGAGCGCGCTCGCGATCTCGGCCGTGGCTTCCGATAGCGTCCGTCCGCGGCGCAGCAGGTCAGTGCGTGTGATGCACGTCGCCAGGTCGCGGTCGCCAAGCTGAAACCAGGTGTCGTATCCGTATTTCGAGATCGCCTCCAGGACGGAGAAGGTGTCGCCCCTGACCCCAAAGCCTCGCTCCTCGTCGGCGATTCCCGAAAGGTGATAGAGGACGATGTCGATGTCCGGCGAGACATGCAGACCGAAGAAGTCCGCGTCGTCGCCGACGTTCGAGATGATCGTGACGTCAGACGGGCGGTGCACGGCGAGCAACCCTTGCAGAAACCGCGCGGCGCCGACGCCACCGGCGAGCACCGTGATCACTGCGGGGTGGCTTGCTCCCAGAGCTGTCGCGTAAGCGATATCTGTCCCACATGCTCGCGCAGGTGCTCCAGCGCGTGGAGCAGCGTCCAGGCGGCGAAGAACTCCCGGTCGGCAGACGGGTCCCAGGCGCGCCGCAGCGATCCCCAATCGACGACCCGGCTCCTATCGATGAGCGCCAGGCAGCGCTCAACCATGTCGTCAACAAACGCCAGAAGCGAGTCGGCATCAGGGTAAGAGACTTCGAATTCAGCGGGCCGGTCGCGTTCCGGCACAGGCTCCTTGACGGTGACGCAAAGCCAGGCTCGCGTCGACATCAGCGCGTGATGGGCCATCACCGCAATCGAGTTCGTGTCGCTCTCGATCGGGCGCCAGTTAAGCGCTTCCGGAGGCAGTCCGTCGATGCTGGAGCGCATGTCATCGCGGCACGTCCGCAGCACGGCGCGCGCCGAGGTCAGGATCGGGTCCGATGCAGTCACGTCGCAGATTGTACTACGCGGCGTAGAGGCGCGCCCTAGTGAGCGACCGCCACAACCGTTACGCCCTCACCGCCCGCTTTGGCCGCCGCCGGTTCGTGACCCTGCACGAGTGCGTGGCGGCCAAGCATCTCTCGCACTGCGCGCCGGAGCGTCCCCGTCCCCTTCCCGTGAATGATCCGCAGTTCGCTGACGCCCGCCCGTGAAGCCTCATCCAGCCTCTGGTCGATCAGCATCAGCGCTTCATCCACGGTCATCCCCCGCAGGTCCAGCTCCGGCGAGACCAGGAACTCGCTCGGGAATCGGTCCAGGGCGTGGCCCACGTCCCTCGCGTCGCGTCCCTTCTCTGTCGCCTCGACTCGTTCGATCTGCGTCACGTTCACCTTCGCCCGTAGCGCTCCGAGCGAGACCTCAAGCTCCCCGGTCGCGTCTGGCTCCGTGATCGCCTCGCCCGGGGTGGGAACGTCGCGCAAGAATACGCGGTCCCCTGGCGCGATTGACGGTAGGGGTGCCTTACGCCGTCGCTTCTTCTTCTGCTCGACTTGCTTGAGTGACTCTTCGACAGCGACCACGTCTTTCTGAGCCGCCTCAATCGAGGCCGCCCGCTCGAAGACGTTGGTCCGTTCTGCGCGTTGCATCTCCTTCGCCGCCTCCCGCAACCGTAATCTGGCCTGTGATAGCTCCGCCTCCATTTCCTGGCGCGTCTTTTCGATCAGCCGGTCGCGGTTGGACTCGAGCGCCTGGAGCTCCTTCGTGACCTGCGCCCGCGCCTTCTGCGCCTCGCGTGCGGCCGCTCGTTGCTCCGCGGTCGCCGTCTCCGCCGCCTCCTTCTCGCGGTGCAGGTGCGTGATCAAAGACTCCACCGCCAGCCGATCTTCTCCGACATCCGCCCGCGCCCGCTCCAGCACGTCATCCGGCATGCCCAATCGCTGCGCGATTGCAAGGGCGTTGGACTGCCCAGGGAGGCCGATATGCAGACGGTACGTGGGCGAAAGCGTCTCGGCGTCGAACTCCACGGAGGCGTTCATGACTCCGGGCGTCACGTGCGCGAACGCCTTGAGCTCTCCGTGATGGGTGGTGGCTATCGTCAGGCAGCCGACCTCCAGCAGATGTACCAGAATGGCCTTGGCCAGGGCGGAGCCTTCGGCCGGGTCGGTTCCAGCGGCCAGTTCATCCAGCAGCACAAGCGATCGCTCCGTCGCTGCCCGCAGGACCGAGACGATATTCCCGATATGCGAGCTGAACGTCGACAGCGATTGCTCGATCGACTGCTCATCACCGATGTCGGCGTACACCGCGTCGAAGACCGGAAGACGTGAATCGCTTTCTGCCGGCACGGGCAGACCGGCCTGGGCCATCAGGGCCAGCAGCCCCGCCGTTTTCAGCGCTACCGTCTTACCGCCGGTGTTGGGCCCGGTAATCAGCAGAACGCTGAACACCTCGCCTTCCTGCCTGGGTCGACCAGCGTCCTTCCCCAGCCACACGGTTACAGGTACGACCTCGGCGTTCGCCCCTTGCTCCTTGCCCAGCAGCGGATGCCGGGCATTCACGAGCAGAAGCGCCCCCGGCTCCTCCCTGATCCAGGGCTGGCCGTTTCCTTCGTGTGGCAACTCCGTGGCCGCTAGCGCCGTGCCGAGTCGCGCCTTCGCCAGCGTGAGGTCGATCTCCGCGAGCGCCTCCGTCGCCGCCGCGATCTCGTCCGCGCGCGAACCGACGCTTGCCGATAGCTGGCGCAAGATGCGCGCGATCTCGCGCTGCTCCTCGGCCAGCATCTCTCGCCAGCGGTTCCCCATCTCCACCGTCTCCAGCGGCTCCAGGAACACCGTCGCGCCCGAGGCCGAGACGTCATGCACAATGCCCGGCACTTGTGCCCGCAACTCCGCCTTCACGGGAATCACGTATCGGCCGCCCCTTAGTGTGACGATCGGCTCCTGGATCGCCGGCCGAGCGGCATTGAGTAGCTGGCTCAAGCGCGCCTGCAGACGGTCGTGCGCGACGCGCGCCTCACGACGCAGCTCTGCTAGCACGGGCGACGCCGCGTCGAGGACCTCGCCTCGAGGGCCAATACAGCGGCCGATCTCGGCTGTTATGGCACGGAAGTCGGCGATGCGGTCGGCGATCTCGGCGAGGTGTGGCACGAAGACGCGCAGGCGATCCAGTGTTTCGTGCACGGTCCGCCCCTGAGAGAGCGTCTCTCGTACGTCCAGTAGCTCGCCCGGCTCCAGGGCGTGACCCAGGCTTGCCTGGTAAACGAGGCCGCCGATGTCGTGCACGCCGCCGAGCGAGACGTTCGGCTTCATCTCCAGTATCTTCCGCCCCTCGGCCGTCAACCGCTGGCGGCGTATCACCTCTTCGTACACAGACGATGGCGTCAAGGCGAGGGCAAGGGCCTTGCCGAGAGCTGTCTGAGAGAAGCTCACCAGTCGGCCGATGATCTTGTCGTACTCGAGAGTCTTGAGTGATTTTGCCGGAGTGGTCATACCAGGAAGTAGTGTAAGCCCGGCAAGATTGTGGGGCTCTGTGGAGATGTGCGCCTAATCAGCGCCAAATTCGGTTTCATTCGCGGGGGCGCACGCCTACCCTGAGGATCAGACCATGTTGTAACGGAAGCACGCTACCTCGTGGTCGTTCACCATCCCGACAGCCTGCATGAACGCGTAGCAGATTGTTGAACCGACGAAGCGGAAGCCGCGCTTCTTCAGGTCCTTGCTCATCGCGTCTGACTCCGCCGTCTTCGCCGGTAGCTCGCGCAGGTCTGCGAAGGCGTTCCGCGTCGGCGCGCCGCACGCGAAACGCCAGATGTAGGCATCGAACGTGCCGGACTCCCAGCAAACCGCTATCAGCGCCTGTGCGTTCCCAATCGTCGACTCGATCTTCGCCCGGTTGCGGACGATGCTCGCGTCCGCCATCAGCCTCAGAACCGCGGCCTCGCCGTACCCCGCGACCTTCTTGAAGTCGAACCCGTCGAAGGCGCGGCGGTAGTTCTCGCGCTTATTCAGGATGGTGTTCCAGCTCAGGCCCGCCTGGGCGCCTTCCAGCGTGAGCATCTCGAACAGCGTCATGTCGTCGTGGGTCGCCACGCCCCACTCCTCGTCGTGGTAGCGCGTCATGAGTTCGCTTGAGTCGCGGGCCCACGTGCAACGGGTGACCGTCATATTTTGGAAGCTATAAGCAAGAAATCTTCCTCGGTGAGTGCGATGACTGATACCTGCAAGTACTGGTTCCACGTCCGGCCCTTATCAGCGATGAACACGATGTCGTCAATCAGGTTTGGCCGGGTATGCATCGAGCGCCCCGCCGCGTCTTCATCCGTCGAAAACGACACTTTGGCCTCCCCCTGACGATAAATGTCGAATTTCACCCTATACGGGAAGGCGTATGGCTTACCGTACTTTGTCCATCCTATTTGGCTGTGATCTTCGTAGAACTCACTTGAGATCTCGACTTCGGCAACGAACACTCCCCCGTGACTATAAACGACGGCCCGGTCACCGGGATGGATGTAGCGCTCCAAAGTGATGAAGTACCGGAAGTCCATGCCCCAGACCTTGTCGCGTCTGCAGATCTCCCAGTTTTCACGAGAGGTTACTAAGCACCAGTACCTCAGATGTCGTTCGGACTTGGATGGGAATATCACGCGCACAGGCTCTCCCAAACCAACTGCCCGATGCTTGCCAGCAGGTCGTTCCCTTCGTGGACTGTCTCCGTCCCTTTTCCGCCCTCCGTGAACGCCGCGATCGCAACCTCACCCTTGTTGCCGTGCATGATCGCGATGTCGTTGCGGACGCCGAAGAGATAAGTGCCACCTTTTGATGCTACCCACTGGTTACGTGGGTCCGGGAGCACGTTCAACTCGGACCAGGGGAGGTTACGGGCAAGCTTCTCGCGGTGCTGCTGACGGCGCATGATCTTGAGCATGTCCTCGCTGGCGTCCGAGGACACCACCTGGTGGCGGGCGATCAACTCCATCAGGCGGCACCCCTCCCGCGCCGTCATTACGAAATGGTCGCGCCCGTCCAGGCCGCGACGGCCGTCGCCAAGGCGGGTGAACAGCGTGGTCTTCTCGAGGCCGAGCCGGCGCATGGTCGCGTTGACGTAGTCCACGCCGCCCACCGCGTCGATGCACATATTCGTGGCGCTGTTATCGGAGATGATGATCATCAGTACTGCGGCATCGCGGAGCGACATCTCGACGCCGAACGACAGCCTGCTCAGCACGCCGGAGCCGATAGTCTTGTGCGCTTCTGTATAGGTCATGCGCTGGTCGAGGCTTAGCGCGCCTTCCTCGACGGCGCGGTAGACGGCGGCGAGGACCGGTACTTTGATCACGGAGGCAGTGGCCATCAGGGTGTCCTCGTCGATGCCTACGTGCTCTCCCGTCGTCAGGTTCGTGAGTGCGAGGGTGTAGCGGCCGCTGAAGTCGGCAGCGAGGGCGCGCACTTCCTGCTCGATATCCCGTGGAACGACGATCGTCATCGGGGTGTCCCTATCGTTGGCCTGCTTCGCGATTATACGGGCCGCAGGGGCCCGGTGTTAATGCATAGGGTCGACGCCGCGAGACTTGCACCAGTCCTCGTAGGCCGGCACTTCTTCGCCGACGACGTACAGAAAGTAAAACGCACCCATTTCGCCCATGAACTTGAAGCGCTTACGGAGGTCCGCCACTGCGCCTTCAAACCCACCGTGCGACCGCAGATAGCTTCGGAAACCTCCGTGGTTCTCCTCCAGCTCCACCATCGTGCGCGCATTATCCACAATCGCCTCAAGCTTGCGTCGGTTGCGGATCACTCTGGTGTCGCTCCCCAGGTCGCCGAGCTCGGCCTCCGTCAATGATGCGACGGCCATCGCGTCGAACCCCTTGAACGCCTCCTTGATCCCCGGCCACTTGTTCTCCACGACTTTCCAGGAGATACCTGACTGAAAGACCGCCTTGGTCATGACCTCAAGGTAGTCGCCAAGGACCTTCGGCTGAACCTGCGCGGGCGCTTCTGCCATGGCCGCTCCTCCTTCGTTCAGGGTCGAGTGTATTCCGGCACTCGGTCCGCCACCATCTCCTCGATCGCGTGCCGCAACTCCGGCTCAGCGCCGAAGAACTGCGAGAGTCCCCAGTTAACGACTTCCCGGAAGATCGGGAAGAGCGAACGCCCTCGTTCTGTCAGGCGGTATTCCGCTCGCGGCGGGTAGCCGTCCAGTAGGATCCGCTCGACCAGCCTGTCGTCCTCCAGCCGCTTGAGCCGCGACGAAAGCAGTTTCGGCGGCATTCCGGGCGACGATTTTAATAGCTCGCCGAACCGCGCCTTCCCCAGGAATAGGTCGCGGATGATTAACATCGTCCAGCGGTCGCCGACGATCTCCATGGTCTGCGCCACCGGACAGATCTGGTCATAGGGATTGATCTTTGCCATTTGGATATCAGTGTAATGAAAGGGGTTGACACACGCAAGGAAGTTACTATACTGAGTGAAGCATGACCGCCCCGCGTATCCGCATCGTCCAGGAATCCGAAGCCACCGGAGAAGTCGCCGAGCTCTATGACGGTGCGCGCGCCACCTTCGGGATGCCCTTCGTACCGGACATCATGAAGCTCGTTAGCACCCGCACGGACTTCTTGCGGGTGCTCCTTGATGGCTACCGTGCCATGTTCATCGGAGGCTTCCTCCCCCGCGACGTAAAGGAGATGATCGCCACGGTCGTCTCTAAAACCAACTCATGCTCCTACTGAACGAAGGCGCACTCGTTTCTCCTGCGGTCGGTAGGAGGGAGCCAGGAGGCGGCGGCCGCTGCGGAGTCGGCGGACATCGACTCGCTTCCAATCGGGGGGAAGCACAAGGCGCTGCTCCGTCTCTCAGTGAAGCTCACACAGAACGCTTACAAGGTGATGGACGAGGACATCGAAGGCTTACGACAGGCCGGCCTCAGCGACGACGAGATATTGGAGGGCGTGTTCGTCGCCTGCCAGTTCAACGCGGTCGACCGCCTCGCTGACACTTTCGGCTTGTACGAACTCATGCAACTGCGCGAACAATAGCGCACGAATCAGCGTATAGAGCACCAGAAGGAGGTCTAAGATGGTTACGCCCGCAGGCCTGGAGCAGCAGCTCGCAGGCAAGATCCAGGAGTTGAAACAGGTCGTCTCGGGAATCGGCGACGAGAAGGCGCTAAAGCGCCCCGCCGACGGCGAATGGTGCATCAAAGAGGTCTTCGCACACCTGACCGACCGCGATAGCGCCGTTGAGATGTACGAGATGGACCGCTTCATCAGGGAAGATACGCCCGCTCTGGACCTCACCCCGGGGAAACTGTCTTTTGGTCCGGCAGAACAGAGCAGGTCGGTTCAGGACTATATGTCCCACGTGGAATCGCTGTACGCAGGTCTGGGGCAGTTCTTCGCCGGCCTCACGGAAGACCAGATGGCGCGTAAGGCGCACGTGCCGTTCCTGAAAGAGACGCCGCTGGGCGAGTACCCGACTCTGGGTCAATGGGCCGGCGCGATCGTCAATTTTCACATGGCCGACCACATTAATCAGGTGCGCGCCCTCGCGCAGTAAGTGGTGGGGAGCCCGGACGGCCCGTTGCCAAAATAGCTGTTAGTAGCAGGAACCCCCTGAACTGAGAGGAGAATAGTGATGGCGAACCCAGTTGTACACTTCGAGGTCACAGGTAAGGATGCGGCGAAGCTTCACAAGTTCTATGGTGGCGTCTTCGGCTGGAACATTCAGGCCGACAATCCCATGAACTACGGCCTGGTCAGCAACGAGGACACCGGCGGCGGTATCGGCGGCGGAATCTCCGGTGGCGACGGCCAGTCGACAAGCGTCACATTCTATGTCGAAGTCGACGATCCGCAGGCTTACCTCAACAAGATCGAAAGCGAGGGCGGCAAGACCATCATGCCCGTAACAGAGATCCCCGGCATGGTGATCCTCGCGCAGTTTGCCGACCCGGAAGGAAACGTCGTCGGCCTGGTCAAGGCCGGCTACCCCGGCTGAAGAGCGATTCGATGATCAAGGGCGTCCACAGCACGATCATCTGGACCGAGGACCTGCGCAAGCTGGTCCCATTCTACCGGGATGTGCTTGGTTTCAAAGAGGTCATGTCGGGCGACGAGTTTGCTGTCCTGGAAGGCTCGTCCGGCCCCCAGCTTGCCCTGGGTCTTCACAGTGAGGTCAAGGGCCAGTCACGCGATCCCAATCGCATGATGGTGAACCTCAGCGTCGAGGACTGCCAGGCCGAATACGTCCGCCTCCTCGGACAGCGCGTGAACTTTGTCCGCGAGCCTAGTATCGATCCCAACGATGGCATCATGATCGCGACCCTCCTTGATCCGTACGGCAAACCCTCCAGCTGTTCCAACAAACGTAGCTTTACGACGACAGCGCGACCGTTACCGCCCGCACGACCGCACGGTCCTCTGCGGGCGGTATCGTCCGGGGGTCCAGCAGCAGCGTGTCGTGTTCGATCCGCCCGACTACGGAAGGCGTCCCTGTGCGCAGGCGCTGCGCGAGCGCGCTGACCCATGCGCCGTCGCCCGTAATCGCCACCACCTTCGTGGGCAGGCTCTCTTCCGGCAGACTTCCGCCGCCGATCATCGATCGGCCGTCCACGACCCGTGCGGGCGCGCCGATGGCGCGCGCGAGGCGGCCGGCGCGACGAGCTATCTCTCGGACGTCCGTAGAGATGATCCGCCAGACGGGCACCTTCTCCAGCGCCTCGCCCCGCAGATAGTGCAGCAGCGTCGCGGTCAGTCCGGCGATGCTCCCCTTGTCCATCCGCAGCGCACGCGCCAACGGGTGTCGGCGTAGTTGATCGATCAGCTGTTCGCGGCCCGCGATCACGCCTGCCTGCGGCCCGCCCAGCAGCTTATCGCCGGAGAACAGCGTGAGGTCCGCGCCCGCCGCAACGCTCTCCTGTACGGTCGGCTCTGCTGCCAACCCAAAGCGCGTCGCGTCCAGCAGGCAGCCGGACCCGAGGTCGTCCAGCAGCAGCAGCCCGTGCTCGTGCGCGAGCCGCGCCAGCGCCTGTATCGAAGGCAACTCCGTGAACCCGACGATGCGGAAATTGCTGGCGTGGACACGCATGATAGCCGCCGTCTCCGGTGTCAGCGCCGACTCGTAGTCCCGCAGGTATGTCCGGTTCGTTGTCCCCACTTCCACCAGAGTCGCGCCCGATTGTCTCATCACGTCGGGGATCCGGAACCCACCGCCAATCTCCACCGCCTGTCCGCGCGAAATGATCACCTCCCGCCCCGCCGCCAGCGCTGACAGCGCCAGTAGCAGCGCCGATGCGTTATTGTTCACGGCAATCGCCGCCTCTGCGCCGGTCACTCGCTGAAGCACCGTCTCCAGGTGCGCGAACCGCGAACCGCGCTCCCCCGCTTCGAGATCGAACTCAAGGTTCGAGTACCCGTGCGCCACCGCGACCATCGCGGCCAACGCGTCATCGGACAGTGGCGCCCGTCCCAGGTTTGTATGGATGATCACGCCGGTCGCGTTGATCACCGGCCGTAGCGACGGCTCGAACACCGCCGCGCCGAGTTCCAGCACGTTCTCGACGATCTGCTCCTCGCTCGGCGCGCCGCGGCCGTCCGCGACCGCCGCCCGGGCCGCCTCCAGCGCCTGCCGCACGAGCGCCGTCACAACCTCGCTCCCGCCGCCTCTTGCGAGCGCCCGCACGCGCTCGTCATCCAGCACCCGGTCCACCGAGGGCAGCGCCCTGTACCGGTTCTCGACGCTCATTCTGACCCCATCTTAGCACCGGGATCCGTCACGGCGCCTCCGGCGGCGGGGCCAACTCACCCCGAGGAGACCTCAGGCGTCTCGAAGCGCCGTTAATCCTCGGTTAACAGCCCCCTGCTACAATCGCACCATGAACGAGAACGAGACTGAACCCACCCCCGCCCGCGTCCCCGGCGTCTTCGACGAAGCGTTCCTCACCGGCGCCGAAGGTGTGACGGAGCTCCTGCTCATCCGCCACGCTCAGCAAGACGTAAGCCCGGAGGCGACGGTCGGCGAATGGATCGACCCGCCGCTCTCGGAGCAGGGCCGCCAGCAGGCCCGCCTCCTCGGCGCAGCGTTCTCCACCATCCGGCTCGACGCGATCTTCGCCAGTCCCCTTCAGCGTGCCGCGGAGACCGCGCGCGAAGTCGCCCGTCACCACGATCTGGAGATCGAGTTCATCCCGGACCTGCGAGAAGTCGAAGTCTTCCGCGATGTCCCGCCAGAGAAGACCGCCGTCGAGTTCATCGGCAAGGAGCTCCTCAAGGCCGCCCGCGAGCGCATGCTGACCGAGCGTAACTGGGACGTCTATCCGTATTCGGAATCGAGCTTCGACTTCCGCAAGCGCACAGTAAACGCTATCGAGGCGGTGATCGCCGGTAATGCCGGCGAACGCATTGCGATAGTCTGCCACGGCGGCGTGATCAACTCCTACGCCGGGCACATCATCAAGACCCCGTACGATATGTTCTTCCGCCCCGCTCACACCGCCGTCAGTGTCATCGCCGCCGCCTCCGGCGGCCGCCGCGTGCTGCGCCTGCTGAACGACACCCACCATCTGCGCACGATGGAGGGGGACTTTGCCAGCTACTAAGGAATTCTTGACCAGCCCGCGCTAACCCCCCTACCATTAAGTCAGACCCATGAGCGAGCAGAACCTGCGCATCCCCGGCCCCACCCCCGTGCCGCCCGACATCCTTCAGGCGGTGGCTCACCCTATGGTCAATCACCGCGGGCGGGAGTTCGCCGCCCTTATTCAGCGCTGCGCCGAGCGGCTCAAGGACTTCTTCCTCACACGCCAGGATGTCATGATCCTCAGCACCTCCGGCACCGGCGGTCTTGAGTCCGCCGTCGTCAACACCCTCTCTCCCGGTGACAAGGTCCTCGCGGTCAGCATCGGCGCCTTCGGCGACCGCTTCGCCTCGATCGCTGAGACCTATGGCGCGCGGGTCCTCCCCCTCTCTTACGAATGGGGCCAGGCCGCGCGGGCCGACGATGTACGTCAGGCGCTGGAGCATGACCGCGAGATCAAGGCCGTCCTAGTCACCCACAACGAGACCTCCACGGGTACCGCGAACCCGCTGGAGGAGATCGCGCGCGCCGTTCGGAAGCACGATAAGCTGCTGCTCGTCGACGCCGTCAGCAGCCTGGGGGCGATTCCGTTCGACATGGACGGCTGGGGGCTGGACGTCGTCGTCACCGGCTCGCAGAAGGGCTGGATGGTGCCACCCGGCCTCGCTTTCGTCGCGATGAGCGAGCGGGGTTGGAAGGCGTACGAGAGCTCAACGATGCCGCGCTTCTATTTCGACCTCGGTCGCCACCGCGACCTGCTTGCCAAGGGTCAAACGCCCTGGACGCCGACAATGTCGATCTTCTTTGGCCTCGACGTGGCCCTCGAGCGGATGGTGACGGAAGGCATGGAGAGCATTATCGCCCGCCACGCCCGCATGGGCCGACTCACCCGCGAAGGGGTGAAGGCGCTGGGATTGGAGCTGTTGTGCGAGGACGAGCGCTTCGCCTCAGACACCGTAACTGCGGTGAAGTGTCCAGAAGGCGTTGAAGTGAGCGCCCTGCGAGCGATGACCGAGGACGAGCACAACGTGGTGCTGGCGGGCGGGCAAGCCAAGATGCAGGGGAAGATCTTCCGCATCGGGCACCTGGGCCTGGTGGAGGAAGCCGACATTCGCGCCGCGCTCGGGGCGATTGAGAGGTCGCTCGGCAAGCTCGGCTATGCGCTTCCCGTTCGCTGAGAAGAGGAAAACGATCAGCGACGATGCAGTTCCATTTGTTCAGATAATCTTGACAAGCGGAACGCCGTGACGATAAGCTCGCCATCAAGCGGGAGGCGAAGATGGCAGGCACGAACGGGCGCTCACGGAACAACCTCAAAGCGGAGATAGTCCGTCGAGGGTGGAAGTTCAAGGACCTTGCGCAGCGGTTAGGAATCACGAGCCGCCATCTGAGCGAAGTGGTCAACGGACGCGCGCGTCTGACCCAGCGGCTCGCTATCCAGATCCACGAGGTGACGGAGATACCGCTGGCAGAGATACCGCACGAAGCGGTGACGCGAATCCTGGTGTCCGATCCGATAGCGGCGGATGGTGTGACAGCGCTCGAGAACGCCGGAGCGGAAGTGGACGTGCGCACGGGTCTATCACCGGATGACCTGCGGGCGGCGATAGTGGGCTATGATGCGCTGGTGGTGCGCAGCGAGACGAAGGTGACGGCCGCGGTCTTTGAGGCGGCGGCGCGGCTCAAAGTTGTCGGCCGCGCAGGTGTGGGCGTAGACAACATCGATCTCGATGCGGCCACGGAGAAAGGCGTCGTGGTGGTCAACGCACCCACCGGCAACACCATCTCCGCGGCAGAGCACACCATCGCGCTCATGCTCGCGCTCTCGCGCAACATCCCGGCCGCGAACGCCTCCCTGCGCTCAGGCAAATGGGAGCGCAGTCGCTTCGTCGGGACGGAAGTGCGCGGCAAGACCCTGGGTATCATCGGTCTCGGCCAGGTGGGGTCGGAGGTCGCCCGTAGGGCCCGCGGCCTCGAGATGAGGGTCATCGCCTTCGACCCATTCGTACCGGAGGAACGCGCACGTGTCATCGGGGCGGAATGCGTGTCAAAGGAGGAGCTTATCAGAGAGTCTGACTTCATTACGGTTCACACAACCCTGACCGAGGGCACCAAGAAGCTGCTTGCCCGGGAAGAACTGCGGCGCATGAAGCCCAGCGTCCGAATCGTCAACACGGCGCGCGGTGGCATTATCGATGAGGACGCCCTTAAGATGGCCCTGGATGAGGGGTGGATCGCCGGCGTCGCCCTCGACGTCTTCGAGACCGAACCGCTCACCAGCCACCCGCTGTTCGAAAACGAGCAGGCGATCGTGACGCCGCACCTGGGCGCCTCCACGGCGGAGGCTCAGGAGCGCGTGGCCGTGGACGTGGCGGAGGAGGTGCTCGCTGTCCTCAACGGCGAGCCCGCGCGCTACGCCGTGAACGCGCCGATGATCTCGGCGGAGACGTATGCGTATCTGGCGCCCTATCTGCCGGTTGCCGCCAAAGCGGGGTCTCTCGCAACACAACTTCACGACGGCCAGATGGGACGAATAGAAATAGACTACGCCGGCGACATCACGCAGCACGATGTTACGCCCTTGAAGTCGGCCATCGTCGGAGGGTTGCTGGCGCCGATCAGCGAGGACCGCGTGAACGTCGTGAACGTGGACATCATAGCGCAGAGACGTGGGATGCAGATTACGGAGAAACGCGGGCCTTCGCATGCGCTGTACGCGAATCTCGTCACCGTCCGCCTGTTCGGAAGCGCCGGTGAGACGGAGGTCTCTGCTACATACGCGCATGACGGTCCGCACATCGTTTCGATCGATGGGTTCTGGGTAGACGTCCCGCCCAGCGAGGGCTATCTGTTACTCTGCGAGAACCGCGACAGGCCGGGTATGGTAGGTGCCGTAGGTACGCTGATGGGCGAGTTCGGCGTCAATATAAGTTTCATGAACGTGGGAAGGCATGAGAGGCGGGGCGTCGCGCTGATGGTGCTGGCGCTGGATGAGACGCTTTCAGCACAACAGATAGACCGAGTGAAGGAGATACCGGGGATCCTGGGCGTCCGGCTGGCGAGGTTGTAGCCCGCTAGCCGTCCAGCGAATTGAAGACCAGGCCGGTAGGCGCCTTCGGATAGAAGAACGTACTCTTCTGGGGCATCGTCTCGCCTGAATCCGCGACATCGAGAACGCCCTGCACAGACACCGGGTTCAGCAGTACCGCATGGCAAGCCTTACCACCCCGTACGTCAGCCTCCGCCTTCCCCGCGTCTTCAGTGAACCAGACATGGCTGTAATCGTGCATCGAGCGCTCAGGAATGTTCAGACAATGCTGGAGAATGACATGGTTTGCGATCGCGTAGTCCAGCTTGCGCCACTCGGCAGAACGCTCCTGTGGCAACCATTGGTCCGCTGCTCGCGTGTCCCGGAGCCGCAGAAGCATCACCTCTTGCGACTCGGCGCTCACCAACCCGAACGCCCCGGCCTCGGTCTGTGTGAGCACCCCTTCAAGGGCGCGTACAGAGGCGTGGCGAGAAACGTCAAAGATCGTCTCGATACGGCGGAGCACCTCCGCCAGGGGGGCGGGCACTGATGTGACCCGGTGTATCGGCAGGACTAGTAGTCCCGGGTCGTCCGCCGCCGTCAACGCAACCATCGCAAAGTTGTCCCCCTCCTCGCCTGTCCATGCGCTCGCCGACGCCCGTTGCCTGTCTCGATACCCGAGCGCCGTCTCATAGCGATGATGCCCATCGGCCACGTACAGGGTTTCCCCGGCAAACAACTCCGTCAGGCGCGCGAGGGATGCCGGATCGTCTATTCGCGTCAGCGCGTGGTGCTGGCCGTCCAGTCCGGCGAAGTCCAGGGCGCCGTTCGTCCTTACGATGTGACGCAGCGCTTCCTTCACGCCTGAGGATCTGTCCCGGTATACCAAGAACACTGGACTCGTGTTAAGTCGCGTCGCTTCCAGCAATTTCAGGCGGTCTTCCTTCGGCCCTCCAAATGTTTGCTCATGCGGTAGTACTTGGCCTGCCTGCCAGGGCGCGAGACGGAGCCTTGCGAAGAGCATTCTGCGTGTGTAGCGATGCTCCCCATGCCCGAACTGCTGCTTGTATAAGTAGAACGCCGGCGGCTCATCTTGGATCAAGGTCCGCTGGCTCTTCCACCGTGACAGCGTTTCTGCGGCGTGCCTGTACCGGTCGCCGCCCTCGTCGTACGCCAGTTCTATTCGAATCGCGTTGGCCGGCGATCGTTCGTGCAGCGCCTGTTGCTCGTCCGCACTGATCACGTCGAACGGCGGACAGATACATAGCGCCATGTCGAGGTCAGGGGTATATCTGTAGGCGCGGAAGGGGCGGACGTCGGCCAAGAGGGACGCGCTACTGTGTCTGCGAGATGTCGTCGATGAGCGCAAGTCCCTGCAGGATAAGCGTGATCCCGGCGACTACGGCGGCCAGGCCGACGCTCCATACCGCGGTGAGGTGCAGGCACACGAAGGCGGCCGGTCTGTGAGGCCGGACCATCTGAACCAGCGTCCGCGTGAGGTTCATCGCGGCCCAGATCAACACCGTGCCGTAGAGCAGCGCGAGCAACAATCCCACTAGAGGAACCATCGTGTAACTAAACTAGCACGGCGCAGGCGGTTTGGCAACAGTTTCCGCGCCACCAAAGTCAGCCAGGTTCCCGGACGAATCGTTAGGCGTGACGGTGATATCCGCCACCCCGTAGAATCTTCCCAAACTCGAGGAGAATAGCGTGTCCCATTATTGCGTATTCTGCGAAATCATCGCCCGCCGCGAGCCGGCGGAGATACTGTACGAGGACGACGAGGTGATCGTCTTCCGAAACAGACTGCGCTGGGTGCCGGTGATGCTGTTGTCGGTACCCAAGCGTCACGTGACGCAGGCCGAACTCTGGCGTGATATGGGTCGAGTCGGCGAGATCGCGGTGCGAGTCGGACAGGAGCAATGCCCACGAGGGTTCCGGCTTCTATCAAACTTTGGATCTGAGGCGATGCAGAGCCAGGAGCATGCCCATGTTCATGTCATCGGTGGGACGTTCCTTGGCGAGTACGCCTAGTCTGATCAGGCCGGCTGAGGAATAGTCACGCCGGCAGCGCCGAGGGCTGTCCGCTGCTCGCCAAATAGTGTGCGTATGCCACCCCACGTCAGGTCGAGCAGTTCATTCATCTCGTCGCGCGTGAACGGATGGCTCTCGCCCGTCCCCTGGACCTCGACAAGCTCTCCGGTCTCCGTCATGACGACGTTAAAGTCGGCTGCTGCCTGGAAGTCTTCTTCGTAGTTCAAATCGAGAAGAGGCATCCCATCGAGCAGGCCGGCGCTCACGGCAGCCACGGCGCAGCGGAGAGGCTCTGTCTGTAGCTTGCCTTCAGCGCGCAACTTGTGAAGAGCGAGCGAAAGCGCCGCGTACGCGCCGGTGATGGCCGCGGTACGTGTGCCGCCGTCCGCCTTGATGACGTCGCAATCGACGGTGAAGGTGCGCTCTCCGAGCAGGTCCAACCGCGCGACGGATCGCAGCGACCTCCCGATCAGGCGCTGGATTTCCGCCGTTCGGCCGGACCCGGCGCTGCGTTCTCGGGGTGTCCGCGTATGTGTGGAGCGCGGGAGCATGCCGTACTCGGCCGTTATCCAGCCGGAGCCGGTACCCAGGGTGAAGCGCGGGACGCGGTCCTCGACCGTCACCGCGCAGAGTACCGCAGTGTCCCCCATTTCGATGAGCACGGACCCCTCGGCGTGCGAGAGGTAGCCCGGGACGATCTTTATCGGGCGTAACTCAGTGGGTCGCCGGCCATCGCTGCGTATCACCTCGCGCCTGAGTATAGCATTCGTGGGTGTGGCAACACGTCACGGAGCCAGAGTGACGGGCACCTGCACTATGTGGATGGGGGCGCCGTCCCTGGCGCTGTGCTCGTACACCCAGATGCAAGCCGGCGTGTCCTCGCTCACTGAAAATTCCACGTCTGCAGAGAAGTCGGATAGTGCCTGTCCCTCGCTTGACATGCCGGTCTGGTCCGCTATCTCGGCGCCGGCAGCGTCGAATATTGTGATCTGGAACGTCGCCTCGAACGCCGCAATCCGTCCGCTGACCGTAATCGGACTACTGAGGCTGTCTCCAGGTTCGGGCTTAGCGACCTGATTGAAGTCCGGTGTGGCCGGGTCAGGGTTGGCCGCGCAGATGTTGTCCGTCGGGCTGGCTGAAGCGGTCGGCGACTCACTGACTTCATCCGGGTCGCCGCCGCATGACGCGATGGCCGTCAGTAGTACCGCAGTTATCAGAATGGTTCTCACACGAGTGCTCCTCGGGGACCTGGGGCTATAGCTAAAACGTCAGCGGGTTCTGCGAAGTTGCTGGTTATTCGGCGTCTCTCTGCGTCTCCACCCAGACCCGGGCGCCGTCGGTCCTTACAGTAACGTCGCCACGCAGGTCAGTACGCAGAACGAGGTCGCCGCTAAGACGATCCAGCACGTCGCCGGCCGGGTGCCCATAAGGGTTGTTGGTCCCCACAGAGATTACATCAATGATGGGGTTCGCCGCCCTCAGGAAGCGGTCCGATGTCGAGGTCCCTGAGCCGTGATGCGCTACCTTGAGGACTGTGGCATTCAGATCGGTGCCCGCGCGCATTAACGCTGCCTCGCCTCGCTCAGTTACATCTCCCGTTAGCAGGAAGGAGATGTTGCCCATACTGATCCGCAGCACTACCGACGCATCGTTGAGGTCTTCTGCCGCCGCGTTCACCGGCCCAATCACGACGACGCTTGCTCCGGAACCCAGATCAACCCATTGTCCCCGCGCCACCACGACCTGGGGAACATCCGCGAGTTCGAGAGCCGCCTGCCAGGCAGAGTACGCGGCCGTGTCGCTGGTGACGGCCGGTGCCGCTGCCATACGGATATCGAAGCGCTCAATGACGTGAGGAAGGCCCGCCAGATGATCCTGCTGGGGGTGAGTCAAAATGACGAGGTCCAGGCGCCGGGAGTGAAAAGGCAGGTTCCTGCCGAGAGCCGCGCTGATCGCCTCTCCACTTGGTCCACCATCGACAAGAATGCGGTTACCGGCGGGGCCCTCGATGAGAATCGCGTCTCCCTGACCCACGTTCAGGAAGGTGACCGACAAATCGTGACCGCGGCCCGGTAACTGCGCCAATCCCAGCAGCGCTGCCGACAGCACCGTCAGCGCGGCGATCGCATACGGCAGAAGCAGGGGACTCCATCGGAACTGAGGCGTTGGCGTATCGGGAATTGGGTCCTCGCTCCACCTGCCCCGGAGCCACAGAATCCCGGCATACAAGAGCGCGAAGTAAGCGATGCCGTGCCACACGCCGACGCCGCGGAGACTCGCGTCCACGATGGGCAGCGCGGCGAACATCGTGATGATCTCCGTCATATACCATGCCGGCAGCCAGGCGAGCCAACCCAGAGTCCGCGCGGCCTCCGGCGAAACGAGGCTGACAAGCGCCGTAGCTCCTGATGTTGCGGCGACCAGCACGAATGCCGGCACGGCAAAGAGGTTTGCCAGGGGCGCCACCAGCGACACGCGGTGGAAGTTGATCGCGATGATCGGCATTGTGAACGCCGTGGCCGAAACGGTCATGACGAGGACTTCCTTCAGGGTGCGCGTGGCTGGCAATTCCCACACGACCGGCCATCTCGATGCGAGCTGCTCCACGGAGCCGCTTAGGGTAGGCGCCGCCAATACCAGTCCCAGCGTCGCCGCGAAGCTCAACTGAAACGAGACGTCGTGCACGATTTGCGGGTCGAACGCCGTCATGCCCGCGGCCGCAAGGATGATGGTGACGCCGGCGCTGTTCTGGCGGCCCAGAGCAATCGAAGCCACGTACAACGCGCCCATTACAGCTGCTCGGACCACCGACGGCTCCCCTCCGACCAACAGCGCGTAGCCCAACACCGCCGCAAGCGCCATCCAGGCGGCGTTGCGCCTGCCCACGGCCCTCGCCAAAACAGCGATTGCCATCCCGGCAACGAGTACAATGTTCTGACCTGAGACCGCCACGAGATGCGCGGTACCCGTAGCCTGCATGTCTTCCTTCAGTCCGTCCGGAAGCTGCGAGCGTTTACCCAGCAGGACCCCCGCGGCCAGAGACGCCTGAGGTTCGGGCAGCGTGCGCTCCAGCCCGAGCACCAACCTGGACCGCAGGCTGATGATCGAAGACCGCAGCCAGTCTCCTTGACCCGTATCGAGGAGGGTGACTTCCGGAAACTCCATGACGGAGCTCACACCCTGCCGCAGCAGATACTCGCGGTAGTCGAACTCATCAAGTACCGGTGGATCCTCCATTTCACCTTCGACCTCAAGAAGGTCGCCGAACTCGTACCGCGGGTACAAGGACCCGCTCGCCAGGATGGCCCCAGATTCCGAAACCCACGCGCCGTTCTCCATCCGCTCGCGCACCTGCAGGCGATAAACGCGCGCCACTCCTCTCTCGAACGGCTCGGAGTCCACGACGGCTCGGAGGCGAACCTCTCTGGACCCGTTCAATTCGGACAGCGCAGACGGTTTCGGGACGGTCGAGTCGTAGCGCCCGGCCGCCGCCCAGATCAAGGCGACACCCACTGCTATCAGGAAGAGCGTGCTGGTCCTCGGCCGGAGGGCGATCGAGATAGCGCCGAAGAGCCCGGCGGCGGCCAGACTCGCGGCGAGATTTGTTCCAGTGCTGGCGGCTGCCGCAATTCCAATCAGCCATGCCAGCGCCAGGACGGCCGGCATCATGGGGAGGTGGTGATCAGAGGCGCTAAGTCTTCGTAGACCGATTCGGGCAGGAGCTCTCGACCCAGAAGATCATCTACCGCCAGGAACGGACCGTCGGCAGTTCGTGATCGGACAATGTTTCCGGCTCGGACCGGGCCGATGCCCGGCAGGGTTTCCAGCTCTGCCTCGGTCGCTGTGTTGATGTTGACAAGCCCGACCTGACCAGCACGAGGCGGCCCGCCTTCCCCCGCTCCCGGCACGGTGATCTGGTCCTCATCGTGCACGCGCTGCGCCAGGTTGACGGCCGCGAGATCAGCGTCGGGCCCAGGCCCTCCGGCGGCCTCTAGCACATCTATCCAGCGGTCGCCTTCTGTGGCCGGATAAACGCCGGGGTTCTTGACGGCACCGCTGATGTACACGCGGATGTCGCTGGGTCCCTCGATGGTCAACGGTGGCGCCTTATCGCTAAAACCATCCGCAAGCAGGAGCGTCAGGCCTGCGACAAGGGGAATGCTAAAGACCGCCACAAGGAGAAGACGGTAGCGTTCGAGCTGATCGTTCACGGGCGGGAATCTCGACGGGGGCGCTGGCGGGCAATATACCTGTCATCCGGGAGAGAGTCAAGTCCACGATCTGACGCTGTCCAGCAACGATATGCTGCTATACTTTGAGGGCGCCCGTTCAAGGAGTCACTCTGATGCGCAACCACCACCTCATCTCCATCGCTGACCTGTCGCCCGACGAGTTCACTCGCGTGTTGGACACGGCGATGGGCCTGAAGGACTCTGGCCGAGAGCCTCTCCTTGCCGGTAAGACGTTGGCCCTGGTATTCGAGAAACCTTCCCTGCGAACCCGCGTTTCTTTTCATGTGGCGATGCGACAACTGGGCGGCGATTGTATTTACCTCTCTCCGCCTGAGGTGGGGCTGGGTGACCGCGAGACGCCCGGGGACGTGGCCAAGGTGCTGAGCAGATATGTGGACTGCATCGCCGCGCGGACTTTCTCAACGCAGACTGTTGAGGAGCTCGCCCGGCACGCGAGTATACCGGTGATAAACGCCCTTTCCGACGTAGAGCACCCCTGCCAGGCGCTCGCGGACCTGCTCACAATACGCGAGAAAAAGGGCGGACTTCGCGGGTTGGAGATAGCTTTCATAGGCGATGGCAACAACGTTGCCAACTCGCTTGCACTCGCGGCGGGGATGACCGGGATGCACTTCCGGATAGCTTCCCCGGAGGGCTACGAGATGCCGTCGATCGTAGTGGAGAAGGCGAGTCTGCTCGCTCGAGAGTCGGGTGGCAGCGCAGAGCTGGTGAACGATCCGGCGGTAGCTGTCTCTAATGCCGACGTCGTCTACACAGACGTCTGGGCGAGTATGGGCCAGGAACGAGAAGCCGGCGTTCGGCGCGAGGACTTCGCGGGATTCACCGTAGACGCCGAGCTGATGGCGCAGGCCAAGCCGGACGCGATCTTCATGCACGACCTTCCGGCACATCGAGGGGAGGAAGTCACAGGCGACGTTATCGACGGTCATCAGTCCGTGGTGTTCGACCAGGCCGAGAACCGCTTACACGCGCAGAAGGCGCTGCTACTTCACGTCCTCGCTGACCAGGCCGTTTGAGTCGCGATGTTTGATAGCATCCGGGACGCGATCGGCAGCTTCGAACCCGCAAGCATCGTCGACATAGTCAGCATCGCCGTTCTAATCTACCTGGCGTTGTTGCTGGTCAAGGGGACGACGGCAATGTCCTTGCTGCGGGGCATCCTCATAGTGGTTGTTGGCGCCGTCATCGCCGCGCAAATCCTTGAACTAACGGTCCTCGACTGGCTGCTCCGAAACTCCTTCCCGGCGCTGCTGATTGCCGTGCCGATCATCTTTCAAAGCGAGATACGCCGGTTCCTGGAGCGAGTTGGCCGCACCAGCCGGTGGCCGTGGCCTGGGAGAGCTGCATACGAAGGCATCGTCGATCGCATCGCTGATGCCAGTCTTCAGCTGGCCGAGAAGCAGCACGGAGCGATAATCGTCGTCGAAAGGGACACCGGACTCGAAGACTACATCGACACCGGTGTCAAGCTGGACGGAGAATGCTCGGTGCCTCTTCTGCTGAGCATCTTCTACCCGAACTCCGCTTTGCATGACGGAGCGGTGATCGTCCGCGAGGCGCGTATTATCGCAGCCGGGTGTACGCTTCCGCTTTCGGAGCGGATGGACGCGGGTTCGCACGGGACGCGGCATCGTGCCGCGCTTGGGCTCGCGGAGAGGTCCGATGCGATAGCGCTGGTTGTATCGGAGGAATCGGGTCAAATTTCCATCGCCGCAAACGGCCGGATGCTGTCTAGCATGGACGGCGCGCGGCTTCGCGGAATGCTCCGCAGCCTTCTGTTGCCGGCTGCTGAACTCGATCGTCCAGACCGCAAGCGCTTGCCGCGGCTTAGCCGCTAGCCCGGGGGTCGTTGGTGGACGCCCTGAGAAGATTCCTCGAGGACGCAGTCGCGATTTTGTCTGCACTGCTGCGGCCGGCCGGGCGGTCACTGCGGGAGAACAGCGGGCTGGCGGTGCTATCCGTTGGCCTGGCGATCGGCTTGTGGATCCTCGTCACTGATGCGGAGAATCCTACGCGCACGAGGGTACTGCCCGTCGACATAACGGTACAATCTGTGAATGTCCCGGCGGATCTGGTGGTGTCAGAGGAGCTGTCGACGGTACGCCTGCGCATCCGCGTTGAAGAAAACGTTCTAGATAGCCTGACGCCCAGCGATTTCGAAGCGACGGTTGATTTGGACGGGCTTGCGGTTGGGGAGTATGAACTTCCGGTTGATGTGCGACCGTTGACCAGCCGCGGTGGCCTTCGCATCCAGGACGTGCTACCTCTAGAAATCAAGGTAAGACTGGAGGCGCTCTTCACCAAGTCTGTTCCTGTGGTGGTGGACGCGGCTGGTGACTCGCCGTCCGGCTACACGATGGGTTCCCCGGATGTCGATAGTGATACCGCGCTCGTCACGGGGCCTCAGGCCAGAGTCGAGAGGGTCGCGCAAGCCGTAGCTTCATTGGACGTATCGGGTCTCACGGAGTCAATTGATCGCTCGGTTCGACTCGAGCCGCGCGACGACCGCGGTTTCCTGGTAGAGGGTGTGTCCCTCGATCCTCCGATAGTGGATTTGAGCATCGAGATCGAGCAGACCACATTCAGTAGGGCGCTCGCGGTCAAGCCCCTGATCGTCGGCGAACCGGACCGGGGTTACAATCTCACCGGCGTGATCGTAAGTCCGCCCACGGTGACGGTCTTTGGTTCGTCGGCGTTCATCGACGGTGCGGCTTCTATCGAAACGAAGCCGGTAGACATCGATGGCGCGCGGCGGGACGTCATCAAGACGGTATCCCTCGACCTTCCAACCGATGTGAGCGTGAGTGGAAGCGTTAGCGTAACAGTCACCGTCCGCATCGCACCTACGCTGGGGCAGCTCGGCTTCGCGGTGCCGGTATCTCTACAGGGCCTGGGCGACGGCCTGAACCTCGCAGGGCCCCTGCCGTCGGTGCAGATTACGCTGTTCGGACCACTGCCGGACCTTCTTGGCCTATCCCTCGCCGATATAGTGGCCGTTGTGGACGTGGACGGGAAGGACACCGGCACTCACCAAGTTCGGGTTGACGTGACCGTGCCGGAGGGGATTGATGTCCGTTCCGTTTCTCCGCAAGAAATAGAAGTCACGATCGAGAACCGGTAGTCGTGGCCCGCACGCGTGCTGTTGTGTCGCTGGGGCCAGCCGGTGTTCGCAAGCCGGTAGTCGCTATCGTCGGCCGTCCCAACGTTGGCAAGTCGACGCTATTCAATCGCATGGTGGGCGCACGACAGGCCATCGTTGAGGATGTTCCCGGCACCACTAGAGACCGGCTGTACGGCGATGCGGAGTGGAAGGAGCGAGGATTCACTCTGATCGATACCGGGGGACTTGAGCCGGATGCAAGCGAGGGCTACTCCGCTCTGATCCGTGACCAGGTGGAGATTGCGATTGTAGAGGCGGACGTGATCCTGTTCGTCGTGGACGCGGTCAGCGGCGCCACGTCAAGTGATCGTGAGATTGCGGACATCCTGCGCCGCACAGACAAGCCGGTGCTGCTTCTGGCGAACAAGTCGGACAACAACAAGCGCGCAGAGGGAGCTGTCGACTTTTTCGAACTGGGCCTTGGTGAGGTGATGTCCGTCAGCGCTTACCACGGCCTCGGCGTCCGAGAGGTCTTAGACTGGCTTCTCGAGAAGCTGCCTTACGCGCCGGGCGATGAACCACTGGCCCAACTCCGTCTGGCGATAGTCGGCCGGCCCAACGTGGGCAAGTCCGCGCTGGTGAACGCCATTCTGGGGCAGGAGCGAGTGATCGTCAGTGAACAAGCGGGAACCACCCGTGACGCTGTGGACACGCCACTAGTCTACAAAGATAGACCTCTCACCCTGATCGACACAGCTGGCCTGCGCAGGCGTGGCCGCGTGGAACGCGGAATCGAGAAGTACAGCGTTATGCGAGCCCACCAGGCGATCGAGCGCTGCGACATCGCCATAGTCATGCTCGACGCGACTCAGAAGCCTGCCGCACAGGACCTGCACGTCGCCGGCTACGTCGCGGATGCCTCAAAGGGCATGATCGTGGCGGCGAACAAATGGGACCTGGTGGAGGATACGGAGGAGGCCCGCGACGACTTTGCATCCGCTGCGCTGGCGAGGCTGAAGTTCGCCCCCTGGGCTCCGCTCGCCTTCGTCTCGGCGGAGACGGGACTCAACATGAGCGGCTTGCTGGACCTGGCGATTGAGATTGGCGAAGCACGCGCGTTCCGCGTTCCGACGTCTGAAGTCAACGCGGCCCTGCGAGAAGCCGTTGCCACTCACCCTCCGTCTTCGGGGGGGCGAAGGGCGGTCCGCATCAAGTACGCCACCCAAGCCTCGGTGAACCCGCCCACCTTCGTGTTCTTCGCCAATGATGCGCGCCTGATACACTTCTCTTACCGCCGCTATCTGGAGAACGCCTTTCGTCGCCGATTCGGCTTCGAGGGTACTGCGATCAAGATGGAATTCCGGAGCAGGAGCGAGTGAATCTCTGGGAGTTGCTGTCAGTCGTCGTCGCGTCATACCTGATTGGCTCGGTCCCGATGGGGTACATCGCCGGCAGGCTCATCAGAGGTATCGACATACGCGAGTATGGCAGTGGCTCCACCGGGGCCACCAACGTGCTACGGACGCTCGGCACGGCCCCCTTTCTTGCTGTCCTAGTCGCCGACGCCCTCAAGGGCTACGTTCCGACTTTGGTCACGTGGTACCTGTTCGGAACGCACGACCTTCAGGTCGCGGCGGGTATCGCGGCCGTCCTGGGCCATGATTTTCCCATTTACATCGGCTTCCGCGGTGGTCGAGGCGCCGCGACGTCATTCGGCGTTTACGCCGCCCTGGCCCTGCCGCTCGCGGTTGGGCTGTTTGCGGTCGGCCTGTTCATCATGCTGGCCATCCGCTACATGTCGGTGATGTCTATCGTGACGGTCCCGTTGGGCGCCGCGGTGATGCTGTCCCTGGCGATACTGCCGGGCGGCGATGAGTACACGTTCTCGAAGACGATATTCGGCGCGTTCGCGACGGCCTTCGTGCTTATCACGCACGCCGGCAACATCAAGCGGTTGATCAGGGGGACCGAACCGAAGATCGGGGAGGGCGGCGAGCCGAAGCCTGCCGAGAAAGACGACAAAACATGGGCGATATGATCGCCCGGGACGAGATCGAAGCAGCGCTCGGCGGGCACAACGCGGACTACGTCGAAGTGAGGCTCGACGACACTGCCACCAACCGCATCGTGTACCGTGGCCGCGAGCTGGAAGAGATAGGCAAGACGCGCAGCTTCGGCGGTAACGTACGGGCGCTGGTCCGCGGCGGCTGGGGCTTTGCCAGCTTCAACGATCCGGCAGATCTGCGCGCCCGCATTGGGGAGGCCGTCAGCCAGGCCCGGCACGTCGGGAAGGAGAAGTCGAACCTGGCGGAGGTGGCCCCGGTCTCTGAGGTTGTCCCCTTGACTCTCGGCAGAGACCCCC
The DNA here is from genome assembly GCA_964558415.1 of uncultured Dehalococcoidia bacterium. Classification (GTDB taxonomy): domain Bacteria; phylum Chloroflexota; class Dehalococcoidia; order SM23-28-2; family RBG-16-64-32; genus CAZLDI01. The sequence continues at coordinate 44,076 of CAZLDI010000014.1, read as the reverse complement.
GCACGGTGACGCTCGCCAGTAAGAAGGAGCTGCTGGACCGCTACAACGACACGATGCTCGCTGTTTCCGGCGTGACCAGCACGAACCTCACCTACTCGGACGGACACAAGCGAATCGTCTTTGCCAGCAGCGAGGGTTCATACATTGAGCAAGAGCGGATTGATGTCGTCTCGCGCCTGGCCGCCACTGCGGGCAGGAACGGCGACATGCAACAAGCCAGCATGAGCCTCGGCGCGCTGAACGACTTCTCGTACATCGAGACGCTCGACGAGCGCGCGCGCCGGACGGGCGAGCGGGCTGTTGAGTTGCTTGGCGCACCCTACGCAAAGCCTGGCACCTACACGGTTGTGCTCGACCCAATCCTGGCCGGCGTGTTCTGCCACGAGGCGTTCGGGCACCTGTCCGAGTCAGACTTCGTGTACGAGAATGAGCGAATGAAGGAGATCATGGTGCTGGGCCGGCGGTTCGGCCAGCCGCATCTGAACATCGTCGACGGCGCCGCGGTCCCTGACTTACGCGGTAGCTTCAAATACGACGACGAAGGCACGCCGGCGCAGAAGACGGACCTCATCCGCGAGGGCGTGCTCGTGGGCCGTCTGCACTCTCGCGAGACGGCCGGCAAGATGGGCGAGAAGCCCACAGGCAACGCCCGCGCGCTGGACTATCGCTTTCCGCCCATTGTGCGCATGACCAACACCTACATCGAGCCGGGCAACATCCCCTTCGACGAGCTGATCGCAGATGTAACAGAGGGCGTGTATGCGCGAAACTGGTTCGGAGGCACGACGAGCATGGAGATGTTCACGTTCTCCGCCGGCGAGGCGTACATGATCCGCAACGGCAAAATCGCCGAGCTTGTGCGGTCGGTGAAGCTCACCGGCAACCTGTTTACGACCCTGATGAACATCGACGCGCTGGGCGACGATATGGACTTCAACCAGGGCGGAGGCTGCGGTAAGGCCGGCCAGATGCCGCTGCCGGTCAGCAACGGCAGCCCGCACATCCGGATACGGGAATGCGTGGTGGGGGAGAGGTAAGACATGACTCTGACCGCTTGTCCTGCGGAAACCATTACGGCCGTCCTAGATGCTGCTCGGCGGGCGGGCGCCCAGCAGGTGGAAGTCTTCGCCGTCCAGACGGACGAGACCCCCGTGCGCTTCGAGGCCAACCGGCTGAAGGAGATCAGCTCGCGCCAGACCAGCGGCGTCGCTCTAAGGGTGATCGTCGGCGGGCGCATCGGCTTCGCGTCCAGCACGAAACCCGGTGACGTCGACGACCTCGCGCGCGCTGCCGTCGAGACCGCGCCCTTTGGCCCGGAGGCGCATTTGGACTTCCCCGCGGCCGGCGCTGCTCCGGCGGTTGACACTTTCGACGCCGCAGTCGAGTCACTGACGGTCGACCAGATGGTGCATGCCGGGCAGTCGCTGATCGACGCCGTTCGCCGCGCTGAGGCTGATCTGCTATGCGACGCGTCTCTCCGACGCAGCGTGTCCACCGTGACCATCGCCAACACTAATGGCGGGCGCTTCTCTTATCGCGACACGTCGTATTCCGCCTGGGTCTACGGTAACCTTATCCGCGGTACTGACATGCTCTTCGTCGGCGACGGCGATGCCTCCTGCCGCGCGGATCTCGATCTGAAGTCGGTCGAAGAGAGTGTGCTCCGTCAGCTGGCGTGGTCGCGCCGCGCGGCGGAGGTCAGAACGGCAGATCTGCCGGTGATCTTTACTCCGCTCGGCGTCGCCTCCGCGCTGGCCGCCCCGCTGACCATGGCGTTCTCCGGGCGCCTCGTGCACCAGGGGCAGTCGCCGCTCGCCGGCCGGCTGGGAGAGAAGGCATATGACGTCCGCGTTGGGTTGTGGGACGATGCCACGCTTCCGTACCGGCCCGCCTCCCGTCCGTTCGACGATGAGGGCATCGCCAGCCGTCAGACGGCATTGATCGAGCGCGGCGTCGTCCGCAGCTTTCTATACGACCTCCAGACTGCCGGTCTAGCGAGCGCTGACTCGACCGGGAGCGCTGAACGCTCCCTCGCGGCGCAGCCGTCAATCTCAACGACGAATCTGCTCCTCGAGCCAGGCGATACGTCGTTCGAGGCGATGGTGAGCGGGATCAAGGAAGGCCTCGTGGTGGAAGAACTGATGGGTGCAGGTCAAGGAAACGTGATGGGCGGCGACTTCTCGGGAAACGTCCTGCTCGGGTATAAGATAGAGAACGGCGAGATCGTGGGGCGGGTCAAGGACGCGATCGTGGCGGGCAACGTCCACAAGGCGCTGGCTCAGATCGCGACGATAGGATCCGAGGGCCGCTGGGTCGGCGGCTCGCTCTTTACGCCGGCTCTGCTTTTCGAGCGGCTTGCGGTCTCCGCGAAGATGTAGATGGACTTCGACGACTACCTGCTCGAGCTCGCGAGTGCTGCGGGGGACCTCAGGGCATCCTCGCTTGCGCGGCTGTCCGGTCTGAATACGGATCTGGCGAACTCGCTGGCGCAGGTCTGGCCTCAAATCGATACGAGCCGGCGGCGGCGCATCGTCGACGCGCTGATCGATCTGGAGGAGGACAACGTCGAGTTCAATTTCGACGCGGTGTTCACACTGGGCCTGAGCGACGAAGACTCACAGGTGCGCCTAAATTGCATCCGCGGTCTCTGGGAACACGACGCTCCCGATCTCATCGCTCCCCTCATCGCGCTGCTGGAAGGCGACAGGGACGCTGCCGTGCGGGCGGAAGCTGCGATGGCCATCGGTCACTACGTCACTTCGTTTGAGGAGGGACGGTTGCGAGACCGCTATTTCCAGAAAGTGGAGGCGGCGCTGAAGGGTGTCCTGTTGAACGAGGGTGAAGTACAAGAAGTCCGTGCGCGAGCGCTCGAAGCTATCGGCCCGCACAACGGGCCGTGGGTCCGCCAGGCGATCACCCGGGCCTACGAAAGCGACGCTCTGCAGCTCAAAGCCAGCGCCGTGCATGCCATGGGCCGCAGTTGCGAATCACGTTGGTTGCCACTGATCTTCCGTGAACTCGCGAGCGAAGAACCGGCGGTCCGCTATGAAGCTGCGGTCGCCTGCGGCCGGGCTGGTGATGCGGAGACGGTGCCGCATCTCGCGCGTGTACTGACTGACCCGGATGAAGAGGTGCAGCAGGCTGCCATCGGGGCGCTTGGAGAGATCGGCGGTCCGGGAGCGCGGGAGGCCTTAACCGAACTCGCGGACGCTGCGCCTGCGGCTGTCAAGGAAGCCGCGCTGGCAGCGCTTGCGTTGATCGATTTCGCAGACGACCCATTGGCCTTCCGGCACCGGATCTAACGTGGGGAGGAAAGGCGGGCGGATGCCCGTCGAGAGGGCGGTTTCGGCCGGTGGAATCGTCTTCCGGCGGACGCCGCTCGGCGTCGAGGTCGTTATCTGCGGACGCGATGCCGACGGCGTTTGGGGCCTTCCCAAGGGCACCCCCGACGCGGGCGAATCGATTGAAGAGACGGCCGTACGCGAAGTGTCCGAAGAGACCGGCCTGGAGGTTCGGGTCCTGGACAAGATTGGGGTCATTGAGTATTGGTTCGCCAGAGACGGGACGCGCTATCATAAGTGGGTGCACTACTATCTGATGGAGGCGACAGGCGGAGACACAGCTAACCACGACCTCGAGTATGATCGGGTTGAATGGCGCCCCATGGACGTTGCCCTGAAGACGCTGACTTTCGTAAACGAAGCTGAGATCGCCTCGAAGGCCCGCACGCTGTTGGAGCGCCGATTGTGACAGCATTTCCGTCCGACGATGTCGTCGCCCGTGGCCGGCGCGCCATCATCCGCCGCAAGCGCATCGAAGACGCTGCCGATGAGTATCGCTGGCGAAGCGACCCGGACCTGGCGCGCTTCGACGCCTCACGCCCCGTCCAACAGCCGTTCGAGAACTACGAGCGGAGCTGGTCCTTCGACTATCGATTCACCGACCTCCCCGGGCGTTCATTTGCGATCGAGAATGAAAACGGCGTCCACATCGGCAACGTCATGTGTTACAACATCGACACCGCGCGCGGTGAGGCGGAGATCGGTATTAGCATCGGAGAAAGCGGCAGCTGGTCTGCGGGATACGGGTCGGACGCGCTCGCCACGATGGCGCGTGTGGCCTTCTCTCACTGGAAGATACAGCGCCTGTACCTTCACACACTGGACTGGAACGGCCGCGCGCACAGGGCTTTCACTAAAGCCGGCTTCGACGTCTGCGGCACGTCCTGGAGGGACGGAAACACCTTCATCCTGATGGAGCTGTGGCGCGACCGAATCGGCCGGGGTGCAGTTCTGCGAGAGGCAGTCGCCTGACCGGGTATTAGGCAGGTGCGCCCTGAGGCATGCGGCCGGGGACTTCCAGGTCGTCCGGCGGCGGCGCAGGGTTCGGGATCCCGTTCAGCAACTGGTTCGGGACCAGCGAGATCAGCTCCTCCACCGTCCACTTGCCGTCCTTGCTGATCTGACGCAGCGGCATCTCCTCGTGCGCCAGTGCGACGTTGCCGCCCGCCACGTGGAAGATCTTCCCGTTGACGTTCCAGGCGTCGTCCGTGCAGAGCCAGACAGTCATCGGGGCGACGTGGTCGGGAGTCCGGTCCGCGAGCATCGCCGATGCACCGCCCGGCTGCGCCATACCGCGCGCCGCTCTGAGCTGGCGTGACGCCTCCGGCACCTGGGCGACCATGCGGGTCATCGCGCCTGGCGCGATGCAGTTGCAGGTCACTCCGTAGCGCCCGAGGTCCCGGGCGACGACTCGGGTGAGGCCGGCGATGCCTGCTTTGGCCGCGCCGTAGTTCGCCTGGCCGGAGTTGCCTCGCAGGCCGGAGATGGACGAGAAGTTGACGATTCGTCCGTAGCGCTGCTGCCGCATCAGTACAGAGGCGGGCTTGATCGTGTTGAAATGGCCGTTGAGGTGAACGGCGATCACCGCATCCCACTCCTCTTCCGCCATGTTGAAGATCATCCGGTCACGCAGGATCCCTGCCACATTGATCAGGATGTCGATCCGGCCGAAGGCGTCGACGCACTGCCGTACCATCGCCTCGCCGCCGTCGGCCGTCGCCACGCTGTCGTGGTTGGCGACTGCCGTCCCGCCCGACTGACGAATCTCGGCGACAACCTGGTCCGCGGGGCCGTCGTCGTGGCCCGTGCCGTCCACGTTCACCCCCGGGTCGTTGACCACGACATTCGCACCCTCGTCGGCGAGCAGCAGCGCGACGGTCCGTCCGATCCCGCGCCCCGCGCCGGTCACGACGGCGCTTCGTCCCTTCAGCCTGTCTCCCATGTACAGTTCTCCTACAGCGGTACCTGGACCTCGCGGCCCGGCACGTTCAGCTCCTCCGGTGGTGGAGCGGGGTTGCGGGTGCCTTCCAGCAGCTGGGGCGCCCGCTCGGAGAGTTCGTCCAGGGTCCAGAGCCCCGCCTTGAAGATCGTCCGCCAGGGGACGGGATGATGTAGCACCGCCACCGTTCCAGCGTAGACCAAGAATATCTGTCCGTTGACGTTCCAGGCCGCGTCGGTGGCCAGGTAGGCGACCATCGGCGCGACCATGTCCGGGTCAAGTTGCTGTATGCCCTCCGGCGCGGGCGCTCCTTGTGTTGCCGCCGGTGTCCCCTGCTGTCTCTGCGGGATCGTGGCGGTTAGCCGCGTCCATGCGCGCGGCGCGATCGCGTTGCAGGTCGCCCCGTAGCGCCCCAGGTCCCTGGCCACGACGCGCGTTAGTCCTGCGATCGCGGACTTCGCGGCGCCGTAATTGGCCTGCCCGGCGTTGCCCCAGAGCCCGGACTCCGAGCTGAAGTTGATGATCCGCCCGAACCGCTGCTGTCGCATCAGCACGGACGCGGGTTTGATGGTGTTGAAATGGCCCTTCAGGTGCACCGCCATCACCTCGTCCCAGTCCTGCTGGGCCATGTTGAAGATCATCCGATCGCGCAGGATCCCGGCGTTGTTCACGAGTACGTCGACCCGCCCGAAGCTGTCGAGCGCCGTCTTGATGATGCCCTCGCCGCCCTCAGCGGTTGTCACGGAGTCGTAGTTCGCCGCCGCGCTGCCCCCAGCCTTTTTGATCTCCGCCACCACCTGGTCGGCCGGGCCATCGTCGTGCCCCGTGCCATCCGGGTTCACGCCCGGATCGTTCACGACGACCTTCGCGCCTTCCTCCGCCATCAGGATTGCGATGCCGCGGCCGATGCCGCGGCCGGCGCCCGTGATGACGGCTACTCTACCCTCAAGGAATCCCATGCCGGCCTCCGGACTACGAACGTGACGGGAGCGCGACCACGGCTGTGCCGGGCGTGGTCTTCTGCCCGTCCGGGTCCTCGGTCCACACTTCGAGCTCGACGAGGTTCGCGCCGTTTTCAGTCTTCTTGGCGGTGACGACGCCTTTGCTGGTCACGTTCTTGTCGATGTGGTCCATGCCGCGGTACTGGCAGGCGAACCGGCGGATGCGGCCCTTCTCGCCGATCCATTCGTGCAGCATGCGACCGAGCAGCGCGTGCTTGAGGGCCCCGTGAACGATGCGGTCCGGCAACCCCGTTCGCTGCGCGAAGTCCTTGTCGTAGTGGATCTGGTAGTAGTCTCCCGATCCCGCTGCCCAGTGCACCAGCCTCTGGGAATCGCAGTGCTCCGTCAGCGTCGTTATCTCCTGGCCTTCCTTGATGTCTTCGAAGTACAGCTGTGCCACTGCGCCCTCCTAGTAACGGATCGCCTGACCACGGGCGATCGCGACGACCTTGCCCGCTCCGTTTTTGTATGCCGTCTCCGTGCTCAGGATCAGCATCGGACCCATGCGACCCTCTCGCTCGGCGAGGTCGGTCAGCTTCGTCGTGGCGGTGAGCACGTCCCCGGCGCAGACGTCGTCGAAGTACTCGATGTCCGTTCCGCCATTGAGGACGCGCTTGTACGGTACGTCGAGCCGGAAGGCCTCCGGCGTGCGGGCCTGCTGACCGGGAACCGCCACGGCGAGGCCGAGGAAACCCGCGGGCGCAACGACGCCTCGGTACCCGCGCGCTTTGGCGCCCGCCTCGTCGTAGAAAATGGGGTCTGTGTAGCCAACGGCGCGCGCGAACTGGCGGCAGCCGGTTCTGTCAACTTCGTAGGTGACGGGATCAGACTCTCTGCCTATCGCGGATCGCATCTCGTCCGTGACCACTGAGGCCTGCGATTGGGTCATGGGGCGGACCTCCTTCCGGTCTCTCGCGCCGCAACCTTTACGTGCGCGTCAATGTGCGAATGGGAGCATACCGCAGGCAGTGAGGGGTGTCAAACGTTTGTACTCGCTCGGGTTCAGCTGACTGGACTCAGCTGACGCTGCCGATGAAATCGGACGGACGAGGCTCTTCAACCTCCACCTTATCCGTGCTTGCGGCCACCGCCACGCCCAGCGAATATGCCGCCAACACCGCCGAGCGCATCAGCAGTGCGAGGCCGCCGAGCACCAGGACGCCGCCCATCGTTGCGGGCTTCGCGGCCAAGGGCCCTGCCACTCCAATCCCGGCTTCGGGGTCACGCCAGGCCCGCAGTGCCAGGACCATTCCGCCGGCGATCAGCGCTATGCCGGCGTAGCGGCCGCGCCCGATCGGCAGCTTTGGCACGGACTGCCGGCGCTCGAACGACACGAGCGCGGAGGGTAACGTTACCAGCCAGAGACGCGATGAAAGCCGCTTCGGAATTGCTCTGCGCGCGAACGCCATGACGGGCTGGAATTATGAGTGAGCGGCGTCGAACGCGCAAGTGCTTGTGCTCACGCTCGGCGCTCACCGTGCAAGGGCTAACCGCGAACCACCGCCCGAAAACGCCCCGACCTCAACTCCTCTATCAGGTCGCCCAGTCCGGCCACACGTCGCTCGAACTCCGTGGCGCAGCGTCCGATGTCCCGGACATGGTGAGCGTCACTGGCGGCGACTGCCGGCAGGCCCAGTCTGGCGCCCACTTGAGCCGCAAAAGAGTTCTCCCTCTCGCTGCCGCGGCCGTTCTGCGTCTCCATCGCCGTCATGTGGCCGTAGGAGGGATTGGCCACTGCGCGCTCAAGTGCGTTGCTCCAGTCTCCATCGTGTCGCAGCTCGAACGGCAGCTGCCGCCGGTACGGATGAGCAGCGACGATCGCGCCGCGCGCATCTTCCACCATTCTCACGAGCTCTGCGGTGCGGTGCATGCCATAAATGAACTTCTCGAGGCCGAAGACCACGAAGTGCCCGTCTTCCGTGTTCACCTCAATTCCTGGAATGACGAGGAACTCGTGGCGCCTCGCCAATTCGGCCGCCTCCTCGCGCTCCCAGAAGAAATCGTGCTCTGTAAGACAGACCCCCTCGAGACCCGCCTCTTGCGCCGCGACGATGAGATCATCGGGCGAGATCAGACTATCGTGCGAAAGGGGATACGTGTGAGTGTGGAGGTCGATGAGCAACGGGCGTCAGGAGAGTAAGGACTTTGTGCGCTCGCGCAGAATCTGCTCCGCCTCATCGCACATCTCGTGCAGGACCTGCGCGGCCGGTCGGACGGCGCGCACAGAGCCGGCGGACTGCCCGTAGAGGACAGCGCGATCATCCGCGTCGAAGCGCGTCTCGGCTGCCTGCACCCGGGTCGATAGCTCCGCGCGCCGCTCGGCGACTTCCTGCTCGCGTCCGCTCCATTCGTCTGTGAAGCGGTTGCGCCTAACCCGCTCCGCTATGCCCGCCGGCCAGGGCGCTCCCCCGAGTACGTCGTAAGCCGCCGTGTAGACGGTGTCTCCGCCGTCGCTTTCGACGATCAAGCGCTTGTGTTCGTCCGGGACCTCGACGCATTCAGGCGTGGCCAGAAATGCCGTGCCTGCCCACGCGCCGTCGGCGCCAGCGGCGAGGACGGACGCCAACGCCCTTCCGCCTCCGATCCCTCCGGCTGCCAGTACCGGAACGTCTGGGAAGCGATCGATGACGCTCACCAGGAAAGGCAGAAGGTTCATGGTCCCGGTGTGTCCACCGGCCTCGTTTCCCTGCGCGACGAGGACATCGGCGCCGGCGGAGACTGCCTCCAGTGCGTGGTCCATCGATTGGACCTGGCACATCACCTTAGCGCCTGAGGCCTTCGCCTTATCGAGCCAGGGCTGTGGCGACCCGAATGAGAGTGCGATCACAGGGACGCGCTCCTCCAGGACGGTGTCGAAGTGCTGCGTGAACATCGGCAGGAAGGAGGTGATGAAGCCTATCGCGAACGGCTGCTGGGTCTGCGACCGGATAGCCGCAATCTCGCCGCGCAGCCAGTCGGAGCCCTTGCTGCGGTGTATGCCGCCGAAGCTGCCGAGGCCACCGGCCGTCGAGACTGCCGCGGCCAGCTTGCCCCCACTGTGCATCGCCATAGGCGCGGACATGATCGGGCATTGCAGACCAAACATCTCGGTAAATCGTGTGCGCAGCATTAGTCGACCCCCAAAATGAGCGTGCCGGTAGACGAGAGGGTTCCGCCCGTACCGTTGACGCAGGCCAGCTTTGCGCCGGACACCTGGCGTTCGCCGCACTCGCCCCGCAGTTGACGGACCGCCTCAATGAGAATGAACATGCCGTACATGCCCGGATGAGTGTACGACAGCCCGCCGCCGTTAGTATTCATTGGGAAGTCACCGCCGGGCGCAGTCCGCTGGCCGGAAACGAAGGCGCCGCCCTCTCCCGGCTTGCAGAACCCCAACGCTTCGAGGGTGACGAGCGCGGTGTAGGTGAACGAGTCGTAGACCTCAACGACGTCGATGTCCTTGTGCTTTACGCCCGCCATCGCGAAGGCGCGCGGGCCGGAGATAGCCGCGGGCGTCGTTGTGAGGTCCGGCATCGAGAGGATAGACTGGTGCGTCGTGGCCTCGCCGGACCCCAGCACCCAGGCCGGCTTCTTCTTGCAGTCCCTGGCCCGCTCGGCGCTCGTGACGACCACCGCGCCCCCGGCGTCGGTGACGAGGCAGCAGTCGAGCAGGTGGAACGGATAGGACACCCAGCGCGATGAAAGCACGTCATCGATCGTGATTGGGTCCCGCATCATCGCCTTCGGGTTCAGCATCGCCCACTTCCGGGTCGCAACGGCGATCTCGGCGAGTTGCTCGTGCGTCGTACCGTACTGGTGCATGTGCCGCATGCACGCCATCGAGTACTGAGTTGGCGCGCCGCCGACGTGGTAGGGAAGCTCGAACTGCGCCGACGGGAACCAGGGGTCGGCCGCCGGCCGTCCCGAACCCGGGCGGAAGCGGTTGGAATGCCCCGTCTCGCCGTGAGTGATTAGGGCGACCTCTATCAACCCCGCGGCGATCGCCGCCGCCGCGTGCTCAACGTCGATCACGAACGACGAGCCGCCCACGGAGGTGCTGTCCGTATAGCGGGGCTGGATCCCGAGATACTCCGCTACCTGCAGGCTGCCTGACCAACCAGCGCCGGTCGTGAAGACGCCGTCGACCTCTGACTTGTCGATGCCAGCGTCCTCCAGCGCGTTGCGCGCCGCCTCGGCGTGCAGTTGCAGCACGGACTTGTGTGGGACGATGCCGATCTCGTCGCACTCGTCCGCGCCCACGATGGCGACCTGCTTGAATAGCGAGGCCTTATCCTTGTCATCCAGGTTCGCTCGGGGCACCTACCCCTCCTTCACGTCGGCGACGTGCGCGCCGCAGGCGTCGATCAACGCCTCCGGTGTGATCGCAAAGACCGTGTCTGGCGTGCCCGCCGCCGCCCAGACCACCTCGTACTGGAGCAGGTCGCGATCGCAGTAGATTGCCAGCTCTCGATCGTGCCCGAACGGTGGGACTCCACCGACAGCGTACCCCGTCGTTTCACGCACTTCATTCGCGTCGGCGCGGCGAACGGTCGTGACATCAAGGGTCGCCGCTAGCCGGCCGGTGTCGAGCCGGTTCGAGCCGGACACCAGGCAAAGCAGAGGGCGTTCGTCCGCTATGAACACGAGGGACTTGACGATCTGCCCCACCTGCACCCCAATCGCGCGAGCGGCGTCCTCGGCCGTCCGGGTGCCCTCGGGGAAGCGCCGGATCTGAATATCGACTCCGCGTGACCCGGCGGCCGCTACGACGCGCCTGCTCGAAGCCGCGAGCTCAGCCACGGTCACGATGCTACCGGACGAAACTTGGGCAGGCTGATCGTCTCGCTGACGTCCTCGAACACGACCTCGACCGGCATGTCGCACGCCAATTGCTTTGCGTCAGGCTCCACGCCCACAATATTCGTGAAGACCCTCGGACCCTCCTCAAGTTCCACGATCGCCGTCACATACGGCGCTTCGTTCGCCCACCCCGGGTGGAACGCGCGGTACTGAATTGCGAAGGTGTATATCTTGCCGCGACCACTGCACTTGCGCCATTCAATGTCCCATGAAAAACACATCGGACAGAAATCGCGCGGATAGAAGTAGAACTGCAGGCAGGCGCGGCAGTACGGCAGCCAGAGCTCGTGGCTGCGGCAGGCCTCCCAATAGCGCTTCGTCTCCGGGCTGGGCGTCGGCAGGGGCTTGCGATAATCGTCCTGAGTCATGATGAGCCTTTACGTTAACGTGAGGTTCGGGCCAAGGACTGATGGTAGACGCCGCTAAAACGCCCTGTCAAGAAAGCGAAGGCCGGGGGCTCCGCGACCGGAGCCCCCGGCCTCGCGGGAGGGGTGCCAGGTAGGGCGGTTATTTTTCAGCTTTCGTCGTTGCGGGCGCGCTCGACGCTCGCCAGGGCGTAAGGCATCTCCGCCTTCAATTTTTCGAGCACTTCCACCGCCAGCCGCACGTCCATCTGGCCGACGTGGAGCGGGCGGTCCCTGAAAAAGGAATCGTCCAGTTGCTCAATCTTGGCGATCGTCTCCTCGGCCCAGGCGATCGCGGACTCGTTGTGTCTGCGCCCTGCATCCAGCGTCAGATCCCAGAACATCGCCTCACGTTTCATGCCGATGCCGGTCGCCAGACGCTCGATTACCGTGCAGCCGCGGTCATAGTGCCTGTTCGCGGTCTCCATCTCTTCGATGCGTCGGCGCAGGACGCGCACCATCGCCTCCTTCGACATAGACGCTCCGAAGAAGACCTTGATCATCAGCGGCTCCCTGACGTGGTCGGGATCCGCGGGAGTGCCCAGCCAGTCCACAAGGTCGCGCCGCCCGTCATCGGTAATGGAATAGACCTTGCGGTTGGGCCGGTCTTCCTGCACCTGGACCTTCATCTCCACCAGCCCTTCCGATTCTAGCTGCCTGAGCGTGGGGTAGATCTGGCTCAACTCAGCGTTCCAGAAGTGGGCCACCGAAGTATCGAAGAACTTCTTCAGCTCGTAGCCGGTCATGGGCCCGTAGTTAAGGAACCCCAGCAGTGCGTGCTTTAACGACATATCCGCCCCTCCAGGCGCTATTCGAACTCGCTCTAAGCGCGCGGCGCGGCCCGCAAGTCGCGCCGGATCTGCGCCCGGGTGGCGTCCCGGTCGATGCGCAGAGCCATCCGCGTCAAGTGGTCAGCCAGCGTCGCCCGCACGCTCGTGACGCGCGCTCCGAGTCTGGCGTCCCGCACTCGCTCTTCGGCGATTCGTTCGCGGTCCGCTGCGAGAGCCCGCAGAACCAGGTCACCACCTGTGAAGTCGATCATCCGACACCTCTTCTCTAGCTACCGACTGCACTATATCACTACTTATATAATACACACTGCAGTCAGATTGTCAACTACGAATCGCGTGCGCGGCGTTCAGGGCTGAATTTCGGTTGTTGCTACCCAACCCCTGTGCTATACTCCGCCGCGAGCGGCTAAGGATAAATTTCACAATCTCTCTGTAATGCTGCCGGAGTGGGGTCAAGTCGGGTTTCTGTTCCTGCTCGCCTTGATCTTTCCGATCGGTGGAATCGGCTTCTCGTGGCTGCTCGGCATCCTCGGCGTTCGACCGGACCGGCCTGATCGGATCAAGGAAGACACGTACGAATGCGGGGTGGAAACCGAAGGCCCCGCCTGGGTCCAGTTCAACATCCGCTACTACTACTTCGCGCTGCTCTTCGTCATCTTCGATGTCGAGGCGGTCTTTCTCTATCCCTGGGCAGTCTCCTTCGAGAAGGTTGCGGTAGCTGGCTTCATTGAGGTGTGCACTTTCGTCGGTATTCTGCTACTCGGCCTCCTTTACGCCTGGCGCAAGGACGCGCTGGAGTGGATGTAGCGTGGCGGGCGCCGGTGCGACAGCGTTCCTGAGCGGCCTCGACATCGCTCATAGCATCGAGCGGAAGCTCCCGGGCGCCATCATCGATGCACTCCCCGAGGCGGCCGTAATCGACCCGCAACGTCTGGTGTCAGTGTGCGAGTATCTGCGCGACGATCCCGGTCTGAAGTTCGAATTCCTGAGCTCGCTCACGGCCGTTGACCGCCTTGAATACTTTGAGGTTGTCTACCACCTGACATCGATTCGTCTGAACCAGATGACGGCCCTCAAGGTGAGGTCAGACGATCGCGAGAATCCTAGCGTGCCGTCCGTCGTCCCCGTCTGGGCGGGCGCGGACCTCCAGGAGCGCGAGGCCTACGACCTGATGGGCATCTATTTTGAAGGACACCCGGACCTGCGCCGCATCTTCCTCTGGGACGGCTACGCCGGTCACCCGCTCCGCAAGGACTTCTTGAACCTGCCCGGCGGCCTGATGGCAGGCCTGGAGCGTTTCCCGGGGGAACCCGGCGATCCCCTGGGCGGGCGGGGTTGACGTGACGTTAAAGACCGAACCATTCGTCGTTAACGTCGGCCCTCAGCACCCCAGCACTCACGGCGTGTTTCGCCTGCGCCTGACTCTGGACGGAGAGCGGATCATCGATGCGGACATGGTGATGGGCTACCTCCACCGCTCGATGGAGAAGCTGGCCGAGGAGCGCACTTACACCCAGAACATCCCCTTCACCGATCGCACCGACTATCTGGCCGCAATGACCGGCAACCTCGCCTACGTGATGGCCGTCGAGAAGCTCTGTTCGATTGAGGTGCCGGAGAGAGCCCTCTGGCTGCGCATGATCATGTCGGAACTCCAGCGATTCGCCTCTCACTGCATGGCGGTCGGCATCTTCGCGAATGACTGCGGCGCCTGGCAGACGCCGGTCATGCACATGATGCGCGACCGTGAGAGAATCCTCGACCTGTTCGAAATGGCCTGTGGCGCGCGACTCACGCTTAACTACATGCGCATCGGGGGCGTGGCGCGCGACGTGCCGCCGGAATTTATGCCGGCCGCCCAGAAGCTGCTCGACGACCTGCCGAAACGCCTCGACGAGTACGAGAGCTTGCTCTTTGAGAACGAGATCATCGTCGCTCGTTCCCGCGGCATCGGCGTGCTTACACCGGAACAGGCGATGGCCTACTCCGTGAGCGGGCCGATGCTGCGCGCCAGCGGCGTCGCCTGGGACATACGCAAAGCCGATCCGTACACCGTTTACGACAAAGTGGAATTCGACATCGCCGTCGGGACGCACGGGGACGTCTTCGACAGGTTTGCCGTGCGAATGGAGGAGATGCGCCAGAGCCTGCGGATCCTGAGGCAGGCGCTGGACATGATCCCGGAAGGCCCGGTGCACGCGAGGCTGCCCTCCGCGACCGTGCAGCCGATCGGCCAGCCCGTGGCGCCTCTGGCGATCCGACCACCGGTAGGCGAATGTTATGCCCGCATCGAGTCTCCACGCGGTGAGCTCGGATTCTACATTGTTAGCGATGGCAGTCCTGCTCCCTTCCGCTTTCACATCCGCTCTCCTTCGTATATCAACCTCAGCCCGCTTAAGTTGATGAGTGTCGGCGCGACGGTCGCTGACGCGATCGTCATCCTCGGGAGCGTCGATATCGTCGTCGGCGAGGTGGACCGCTGATGCGACTCGACGCCGAGTGGTACGACCTGCGCGATATCGGCAACGCCGTCGGTGCGCTGATCGAGCAGATCAGCGACTGGGGAGCGCCGGACTGGGTACCGTACGTCGTATCCAGCCTCATCGGCGTCGTTGGGATCCTCCTCTGGACCATCCTCAGCGTCCTCGCATTCATCTGGATAGAGCGCCGCGTCGTTGGCCTGATGCAGAACCGGATCGGCCCTAACCGCGTTGGCCCAAGCGGTCTGCTGCAGCCCGTGGCGGACGTGCTCAAACTGCTCCTGAAAGAGGCGATCACACCTCGGGCGGCGGACAAGGCGCTGCTCTGGCTCGCCCCAATCGCCGTCTTCATCCCGACCATCGTCATCTTCGCTGTAATCCCATTCGGAGAGCAGATGGTGCTTGCCGACCTCAACGTCGGCGTGCTCTTTCTTATCGCCATCGGTTCGATCAACACAATCGCGGTCTTCATGGCCGGTTGGGGATCGAACAACAAATACGCGCTGCTGGCGGCGACGCGCACGATCGCGATGCTGATCAGTTACGAGATCGTCCAGGTGCTGGTCTTGCTGGGCGCAGTCCTCTTCGCCGGCAGTATGCGTATCGGCGATATCATCGCCTGGCAGGACGATAATGTCTGGCTCATCGCGCTCCAGCCGTTGGGGCTGCTCGGCTACATCATCGCCGGCGCGGTGGAGATGAACCGCTCGCCGATGGATATCGCTGAGGCCGAGTCCGAGATCGTCGCCGGCTACCATACGGAATACGGCGGAATCAAGTTCGGCTTCTTCTACCAGGCGGAGTACCTCGCTGGATTCGCCACCGCCGCGGTCATCGTCAGCCTGTATATGGGCGGCTGGAGGCTCTGGGGACTGGAGGAGTGGGTGCCCGGTTGGTTCATCTTCCTGGCCAAGTTGTACGGGGTCTTCTTCATCTACATCTGGTCGCGCGGCACGCTGCCTCGCCTGCGCATCGATCAGTTGATGGCTTTCGCCTGGAAGTTCCTGCTTCCGCTGGCGCTCGTGAACGTGCTTGTCGCCGGCGGCGAGGTCCTACTCTGGCAGGAGGCTGACCTGTCGTCCAGCGAGGCGCTGCCGCTGTTCGCGGTCTTGAACTTCGTGCTCGCGGGAGGCCTGATCGTGGGCTGGGCTCTTACGCTCGGCCATCGCAAGCCCGCCTACGTGGGTCACAGGGCTATTCTCACGCGGGAGGTGGGCACTATCTTCTACGGCGAGGCGCCTGGAAGCTGATGGAAGATACCGGGAGCGTTGTCGCCTTCTGGGTCCTCGCTTCAATGACCGTCGGCTCTGCCGTTATGGTCGCGGCCGTTCGCAACCTCATTCATGCCGCTGTCTTCCTGGTCGTCAGCTTCGTTGGTGTCGCCGGCCTGTACATCACGTTGTCTGCGGACTTCGTCGCGGTGACGCAGGTACTGATATACGCCGGAGCGATTCCGATCCTGATGCTCTTCGCGATGGTGCTTACGCCGCGCAACTCGCGCTACAACGCGGAGACGTTCCTGCGCGTGCCGGCGTTAATGCTGGCCATTCTCGTTGGGGCTACGTTCGTGTTCGTCGGGATCGACACGGATTGGGCGATCTCGGACCGCGCGGGCTTCGAAGAGACCGCCTCGGTCATCGGCGAAGCGCTGCTGGACAAGTACGTTTTGCCGTTCGAGGTCGCTTCCGTGCTGCTGCTCGTCGCTATGCTGGGCGCCATCGTGCTGGTGAGGCCGGAAACGGCGATGGAAGAAGTGGAGGACTGATGTCGGTCGACGTGGAACACTACCTCGTCGTCGGCGCTATCCTCTTTGCGATCGGTTTGTACATGGCCCTTGCCAAGCGCAACTTTGTCGGCGTGCTCATGGGCATCGAGCTGATGTTCAACGCCGTGAACCTGACGTTCATCGCCTTCTCGCGGTTCGTAGAATCGGCGCGCCCGCTGGACGGACACGTCTTCGTCGTTTTCGTGATCACGGTCGCCGCCGCGGAGGCTGCCACGGCCCTGGCGCTTGCGGTGCTGCTCTACCGGGTTCGCGACACCATCGAAGTGGACAAGATAGACCTTCTGAAGTGGTGACGTGAGATGTGGGCAAAGCTGATGGACACGAAGAACGCGTACACGGCTGAGCTCTGGAAGGAGCTCCTGAACGGGGAGGCGCTGGCGGTACGGGTTGTGCCGGCTTCAGGCTGGGCGCAGGCACGCGAACTGGAGCCGCACGAGATCTACGTGCCATGGGGAAAGGTCCACGTCGCCGAAGAGATTCTGAGGAAGATATAGGTGCTCGAGCGCATCCCGGAGTGGGCGGCGTGGGCGATCATGCTGCTACCACTGGGCTCCTTCGCGGTAATTACGCTCGTCTCGTTTCTCGGCTTGACGCGTGATGGTAGCTGGCAGCCGCGCTACAGCGGCTACCTGACGATCGCGGCGATCTTCGTATCGTTCCTCCTGTCCCTCTGGGTACTCGATGGCGCCTTCGACGCGGATGGAGCGCGCATCGGGTTCGACCAGCATTCATGGGTCTCGGTGGGATCACTTGAAATCGATATTGGCATCACCCTCGACGGACTTTCGGCGGTCATGCTCGTGGTTGTCACGGGCGTCTCGTTGCTCGTCCAGTTCTACTCCCAGGAGTACATGCGTGGCGACGAGGGATACGGCCGCTACTACGCCTTCATGTCGCTGTTCACTGCCTCAATGCTCGGGCTCGTCCTGGCGTCCAACCTGCTCCAGATGTTTGTCTTCTGGGAGCTCGTGGGCCTCTGCTCGTATCTCTTGATCGGCTTCTGGTTCTTCAAGGACTCCGCTCGCCGCGCCGCCACCAAGGCGTTTCTCGTGACGCGCGTGGGCGACCTCGGATTTCTCATCGCCATCCTCATTATCTGGTCCGAGACCGGCGAACTCGGTATTGGCGAGATACACGAGCTGGCGATCACCGGCGCCATCGGCTCAGCCGCACTCACCTGGTTTGCGCTCGGATTGTTCGCGGGCGCGGCGGGGAAATCGGCGCAGTTCCCGCTGCACGTCTGGTTGCCGGACGCCATGGAAGGCCCGACGCCGGTCTCTGCGCTGATCCACGCTGCCACGATGGTCGCCGCCGGCGTCTACCTCGTGGCGCGCTTCTTCCCTGTGTTCGTCGAATCGGAGGAGGCGATCGTCACGGTCGCCGCTATCGGCGGGACGACTACGATCATCTCCGCCTTGCTGGGCATCGTGGCTACAGACATCAAACGCGTGATGGCCTACTCCACCATCAGCCAGCTCGGTTACATGATGATGGGGCTCGGTGTCGGCGGCATCGTGGCGGCAATCTTCCATCTTTTCACGCACGCCTTCTTCAAAGCGCTGCTCTTCCTGGGCTCCGGCTCCGTGAACCACGCAACGGGCACGTTCGATATGCGAAAGATGGGCGGCCTCCGCAACTACATGCCAGTCACGTTCGCGACTGTCACGCTGGCGAGTATGGCGCTCGTCGGGGTCTTTCCACTCGCGGGCTTCTGGAGCAAGGATGAGATCCTGGCCGATGCCTGGGAGGACCGTCAATGGGTGTTCTGGATAGCCCTCACCGGCGTCTTCCTGACCGCCGTGTATGTGGGCCGGATGCTCTTCCTTACCTTCGGCGGGGAGTACCGCGGAGGTGAGGTGGCGGACGAACCCGAGGAGCACGGAGGCGGCCACGCCGCGCTCGCGAAGCACGGCACGCCGCACGAATCGCCGTGGATAATGCTTGCGCCGCTCGTGGTGCTGGCATTCCTCGCCGCCACCGCCGGCTTCGCCAACATCAACGACGACTTCGGCGTTCTGATCGATGGCTGGCTACCGCACGAGACGGAGGAGCTGGCGACGCATGGTAGCTTCAAGCTATGGATCGCTGTCGCCTCAACGGCGGCGGGCGCCGCCGGCCTGGGCGTCGCCTGGCTAGTCTACGGTGCTGGACTGATCAGCGCGGATCGCGTGCGCCGCCTCGTGGAGCCCGTCCCGGAGATCCTGGAGAACAAGTACTATCTCGATACCCTCTACGAGGACATCTTCGTAAAGCGGCTCATTATCGGTGGCGTCGCGTCCCTGCTGTCGCTGTGGGACAGGTACGTCATCGATGGCGTGGTCAACGGCGTGGCGAGCGTCGTAGGCTGGACGGCTGAGCAGGTGCGCGTGGCCCAGGCCGGGCAGGCGCAGCTTTACGGCGCCGCTATGTTCATCGGCATCGTTGCGGCCGTTGCCGGTCTGCTGCTGGTGAACCCACCATGAGGTGGCTCCGATAATGCTTACGGTTATCATCTTCCTGCCCGTCGCCGGTGCGGCCGCCGTTGTGTTGCTGCCGCGGGAGCGCGAGGGCTGGAGCAAGTGGGTTGCCGCGGCGGTGTCGGCGGTCGTGCTGGTGGCCGTCGCCGGCCTGTTCGTGGACTACGACCGCGATACCGCAGGTTATCAGTACCTGCAAGATGCGAAGTGGCTGGACTCGGACTTTTCGTCGTTTTCCCTCAACTACGCGGTGGGTCTCGATGGCCTCTCATTGCCCCTGGTGCTGCTTACGGCCTTTCTTGGGCTAGTCGCGGTGCTCATTTCCTGGCGAATAGACCTGCGGCCGCGCGAATACTTCGCCTGGTTGTTGGTTTTGGAGACGAGCCTGCTCGGTGTCTTCAGTGCCCTGGACCTCGTTCTCTTCTTCCTCTTCTGGGAGATCGAGCTGATACCGATGTACTTCCTGATCACCATCTGGGGCAGTGGGAACCGGCTGTACTCCGCGTGGAAGTATGTCCTCTACACGTTCTTCGGCTCCGCCTTCATGCTCGTCGGCATACTCGTGCTAGGATTCACCGCCGAGACGTTCGACATTCGGGAACTGGCTCAGATCGGCGATATCAGAGATGCGGTCATTCCCGCCTGGCTTATCTTCTCGCTTATCATCGCGGCGTTCCTGATAAAACTGCCGATCGTGCCGTTCCATACCTGGCTCCCGGACGCGCACACCGATGCGCCCACCGCCGTGAGCGTGATTCTGGCAGGAGTGCTGCTCAAGATGGGGGGTTACGGGATGCTGCGGATGAGCTTTTCTATCATGCCGGACGTGGCCAGGGATGCGTCGTTGGTCCTTGCCTGCATCGCAGCCGTCAGCATCCTCTACGGCGCCGTGATGACGCTGATTCAGAAGGACTTGAAGCGCCTCATTGCCTACTCTAGCGTCAGTCACATGGGCTACGTGCTGCTCGGCGCGTCAGCCATCGGCACGGTGGGATTGACCGGCGCGTCGATGCAGATGCTTACGCACGGCCTCATCACGGGCATGCTCTTCACGCTCGTCGGCATGGTCTACGACCGCGCCCACACGCGCGACATCGATAAGCTCTCAGGCCTGGCGCACAGAATGCCTTTCATCGCCACGATGATGGTCATCGCCGGGCTGGCCTCGCTTGGCCTGCCCGCCCTCGCCGGCTTCGTCTCCGAGGTAACTGTTTTCCTGGGGACGTTTGAGCGCCACGAGTTCCTGACCATCATGGGCGTTCTCGGTATCGTCTTCGCCGCCGGATATATTCTGTGGACCATCCAGCGCGTCTTCTGGGGCGAAGCCGACCCCGCGTGGGCCGACCTGGGCGACGCGACGGCCTGGTGGGAACGCGCCCCGCTGCTCGCGATGGGCCTTGCGATCCTCGCGCTGGGGGTGTATCCGAAGGTGATGATGGACCTGGTCGAAACGGGCGTGGCGCCCATCGCCGAAAGACTGGCCTGAGTGGACGACCTCAACCGCTTCGGCCCTGAGTTGGCGATTCTGATCGCCGCCGGACTCATCGTGGTGATGGACGTCGCCCTTCCTCTCACGAGGCGAACCCGACTTACAGCCTCGGTGCTGCTGGGGTTGGCCGGCCTCGCGGCCTCGGCCGCCTGGTCGGGCATCCTGATCGCCGCCGACGAGCGCGGTGCTGCGTTCGAGGGCCTGCTCGTCGTCGACGACTTCTCTCTCTTCTTCAGCTTCTTGTTCGTGGGGATAGCCGCGATGATCCTGCTGGCTTCGATAGACTTTCTGGAGCGCAGCCGTTACCCGGCGGAGTACGTCACGCTCGTGCTGGCCGCCACGGTCGGCATGATGCTGATGGCAGGCACGGTCGACCTGATAGCGATCTTCGTGGCGCTGGAGCTTCAGGCCATCTGCTTCTACGTCCTTGTCGGCTTTCTCAAAGACGAGCGGTCGAGCGAGGCCTCGCTGAAGTACCTGCTGCTGGGCGCTCTGAGCACCGCGATCACGCTCTACGGAATGGCGTACCTATTTGGCTTGTCCGGCTCCACCAACCTCGAGGAGATCGCCGCCTCCGTCTCTGGAGCGGACAGTGGCACGCGCTCGGCGCTCGTCCTGGCGGCTGTTCTCCTGGCCGCGGGGTTCGGTTTCAAGATGGCGGTTGTGCCGTTTCAGATGTGGGTCCCGGACGTCTACCAGGGCGCACCCACGCCAGTGACCGCGTATCTCTCCGTTGCCAGCAAGGCCGCCGGATTCGCCGTAGTGATGCGAGTGTTCGTGGTGGCGCTCGGCGAAGGCCTCATCTCAAGCGACTGGTCCAACATGTTCGCCGCGATCGCCGCGATCTCAATGACTATCGGCAACGTGGCCGCGCTTGTCCAGACGGATATCAAGCGCATGCTCGGCTATAGTTCCATTGCGCAGGCGGGCACGTTCTTGATCGGTCTCGCCGCGATCGCCGCAGAAGATCCTCAGCTCCTGGTTGGGACCAGCGCTGTCATCTTCTTCCTGGGCACGTACGCGTTCACCAACGTCGGTGCGTTCGTCGCCATAATCGCTATCTCCAGCAAGACCGGCTCCGACGAGATCGCTCGATACGCAGGTATCGCCCGGCGCTCGCCGTGGCTGGCGGCCGGACTTGCGGCCTGCCTCATCTCGCTGACTGGAATACCTCCAACAGCCGGTTTTTGGGCGAAGATATACGTCTTCAACGCCTCGGTGCAGGCGGACCTCGTCTGGCTCGCGCTCATAGGCGTGCTCAACAGCGTGGTATCCGCATACTACTACTTGCGCGTCGTGCTCAACATGTATACGCAGGAGCCGGAAACAGCGGAGACGTTTGCGCCGAGCCCTTCGCTGGGCCTGGCACTGGTGGTTGCCGTCGTCGGTCTGTTCGCCATCGGCCTCTACCCTGATGCGCTGCTCGAGGCGTCGGAGTCTGCCGCGGGCGTATTCGCCTGAGCCGCTGAGAGGATCCCATCCCTAACGTCCTGTTAACCGTCGAGCCGCCCTTTCGCCGGCGTGTCCAGGGGTCGTTGTTGAGAGGCCTGGCCATAGAGGTGCTGAGTGCCGAGGGCCTGGTCGACGTCGAGCTCGGGATAGTGGTCGCCGATGATGAGCGTTTGCGCGACCTCAATCGGCGCTATGCGGGAAACGACGCGGCTACCGACGTGCTTTCCTTTTCGCTGCGAGAGGGCGATGACTTCCCCCTGCCCGATGAGGCGCTTCGCCTCGGGGAAGTCATCATCTCGTTCGAAACGGCGCTTCGGCAGGCGCGGAGCGCCGGGCGTTCCACCCGGGATGAGATCCAGCATCTGCTCGTCCACGGCATTTTGCACCTGATCGGCTATGACCACGCGGAGCCGGACGATGAGCGCAGAATGCGGGCGCGGGAAGAGGAACTGCTGCACTTCGCGCACTGATTCATCTCGACGGGTCGAGCGCATCGAAGCGACGCAACTCCCTATCTCCGTCACCGCTGGACGACTATAATGGCGTCGTAGTGAGCGAGGTCCTTTACCGTAAGTTCCGCCCGCAGTCCTTCGCCGAGGTCGCCGGCCAAGAACCCGTCGTCCGCACCCTGCGTAACTCCGTCGCCTCCGGCCGCCTGGCGCACGCCTACCTCTTCTGCGGCCCGCGTGGCACCGGGAAGACCACGCTGGGACGCCTGCTGGCCAAGGCTGTCAACTGCGCGTCTCCGACCGAGGGCGACCCCTGCGGCGAATGCCCTTCGTGCGCCGCCTTCAACGAAGGGCGCGCCATCGACTTCATAGAACAAGACGCGGCCAGCCACAACAGCGTGGACGACATCCGGCAGCTTCGCGAGAACGTCGTCCTGACGCCCATGTCCGGAGAGCGCAAGGTCTACCTCCTGGATGAAGTTCACATGCTGAGCAATAGCGCGGAGAATGCACTGCTCAAGACGCTGGAAGAGCCGCCGCCTCACATTATTTTCGTGCTCGCCACCACCGAAGCGCACAGAGTCGCTGCCACGATCATCTCTCGCTGCCAGCGCTTCGATCTCCGGCGTATACCGTCGTCGGCCGTCGTCGGCCGGCTCGCCTTCATCTGTGAACGCGAAGGCTACTCTCTGAACCCCGATGCCCTGGACGAGATCGCGAGGGCGGCGACTGGCAGTCTGCGGGACGCCATCAACGGCCTCGAGCAGATCGTCACCTACTACGGTCCATCGCCGTCAACCGAGCAGGTTCAGGAGGCGCTCGGGACTCGCATCGACGCCCGCAGCCGGGAGCTGGCCCGCCTCGCGCTGTCCGGCGACCTGACGGGAGGCCTCAAGGTCATCGCCGCGGTCCGCGATGACGGAACGGACATGAAGCAGTTCTGCCGCCAGGTCGTCCAGTGCCTCCGCGGCGTCCTTCTGGCGAAGGCGGACGCGAGCGCGTCCCTCGATCTCCCGGCCGACGCGATCGCCGATGTCAAGGAGCTCGCCACGCTGTCGGACCGCGGGAAGGTCGTCCTTGCTGTGAAGGCGTTCGCTAAAGCGGACTTTCGCGACGACTCGTTGTCGTCCCTCCCGGTGGAGCTCGCGCTTCTGGAGGTGGCAATAGAGCCCGACACCGTGCACACGTCCGCTCCCACCACGCATCGTGCGATGGCGAAACCAATTCCTGAGCGAAGTTCAGTGCCCCAATCTGCGAACGGCGCCGAGGAATCTGCTGATGCTCCTGTCGTCTCCCAGCCGGTCGCCGTGCCCGCGCCCGAGCCAAGCGGTGGGAAGGCGCTCGACTTGATCGAGCGTGTCCGGCAGGCGTGCAAGGAGTCCGACAAGCAGCTTTCAGGCCTTCTCAACGGCTCCTGCGAAGTCCTCTCTGACCAGGACGGTATCGTCAGGCTCGGTTTCTACCACACATTTCACCTCGAACGTATCGAGAGCGGTTCATTCGGACGCAAGCTGGAAGACCTCTTCTCCGGAGTCGCCGGTCGGCCGGTCAAGGTTCAGTATGAGCACGCGCCGCGAAGGCGGGTAGAGAGCGCTACGCGAAGCGGCCATCTTGTGCAGGCCGCCAAAGACCTGGGTGCGAAACCGGTAGGCGCCCCGGAACAGAAAGGAGATCAGGGTGAGTAATCGTGGCGGTGGAGACATGATGAAGCAGATACAGCAGCTGGCAGCCAAGGCATCGGAGGCGCAGCGTAAGCTCGAAGAGACGGTCATCGAGGCCAGCGCCGGCGGTGGGGCCGTCCACGTCCGAATGACCGCCAAGCCGGAGCTGACGTCGATCAGCATCGAACGCGAAGTGGTGGACCCGGCGGATGTGGAGCTGCTTCAGGACCTGATCCTGGCCGCCATGAACGAGGCGTTGGAGCAGATAAGGGCCAGCCAGATGCAGCAACTCTCCGGACTCGCAGGCGGGCTCAACATCCCCGGCCTCACCTGAGCCACCGGGTGTGATCATCGGTTGAACGAGAACACTCACTCCACAGCCGCGCCACTGGCGCGGCTCATCGAAGAGTTCTACAAGCTCCCGGGAATCGGCCCCAAAAGTGCCCAGCGTCTCGCCTACTACTTGCTGCGAATGCCCGCGGGGGAGGCCAGGGCGCTGGCCGCTGCAATCATCGACGTGAAAGACAGAGTCACTCTCTGTTCCGTCTGCCAGAACGTGACGGAGATCGACCCGTGCCGCATCTGCACGGACGATCAGCGCGACCGCGAAATAATGTGCGTTGTGGAGGAGCCGCTGGATATTCTCGCCGTGGAGCGCAGCCGCTCTTATCTAGGGATGTACCATGTGCTGCATGGAGCCATCTCTCCCATGGACGGCGTTGGCCCGGAAGACCTGAAGGTGTCAGAGCTGCTCAGCCGCCTGCGTTCGGGCGAAATTCGCGAGGTGATTCTCGCCACCAATCCGAACCTCGAGGGTGAAGCCACCTCGATGTACCTCACGAGGTTGCTGCGCCCCCTCGGCGTCAAAGTGACCCGGCTCGCCCGTGGCCTACCCGTTGGCGGCGATCTAGAGTACGCAGACGACGTAACTCTTGCCAATGCGCTTGAAGGCCGCCGGGAGGTCCAGGCGTAGGGTGGCGGACCAGCGGCTGTACAAGACCGAAGCGATAGTCCTCCGCCAGCGGCGGTTTGCCGAGGCGGACCGCTTTCTGACGATATACACCCCAGCGTTTGGTAAGCTGGACGTCAAGGCCAGGGGCGTCCGCCGGACCACCAGCCGCATGGCCGGTCATTTGCAGCCACTCTCGCGCTGCATGCTGCAGATGGCGCGCGGTCACGCGAACGACGTCATCGCGGGTTGCGACACGCTTGAGAGCTTCCAGTCGCTGAGGGCCGACCTCGACCGGCTGAGTCGCGCCCTTTACGCCGCGGAGCTTGTCGATCGCATGACCGCTGAGCGCGCCCCCGGCGCGCCGACCTACCACTTGCTTCTGGAGACGCTTCGCCGCCTGGACGCCGACGCTCCTTCCACCGACCTCCCACTGCGATACTTCGAGATGCGGCTGCTCGATCAGAGTGGCTTCAGGCCGGAGCTGGAGCGCTGTGTGGCCTGCAGCCTCCCCCTCAGACCGGAGCAGAACTACTTCGCCCCCCAAAGTGGCGGCGCGGTTTGCGCAGGTTGCACGCCGGGGCTGGGAGGCGCGCGCGTCCTTTCGCTGGACGCGCTGAAGGTGTTGCGCCTGCTCCAGCGCGGGACGTATAAGGAGTGCGCACCTTTGCACATGGGAGCTCATCTAGCGGACGACGTGGAGCGCCATCTCCGCAGCTATATCGTGTGTGTACTGGAGCGTGACCTGAACTCAGCGGCCTTCATCGAGAGGCTGCGACGCGAGGAGCCAGCCGAGACTGTGGGGGCTTGAATCATGCCGCTGTACGAGTATTTCTGTGAGAACTGCGATGCGATCTTCGAGGCGCTGAAATCGCTCCGTGACTCCGAGCAGCCGGTGCCCTGCCGGACATGCTGGCGCCCTGCAGACCGGATCATGCCGACGACCTTCGCCTCAATGTCAGTGCAGCAAGGCTGGGCGCAGCGCGTCCCCTTCCACCACCGCTCCGTCCGCGCCGAAGCTCCTAAACGGACGATCGCCCGAGTCAAGCCCAAGGCCGGCAAACCGGCGAGGGCCACCGGCGGTACCGGTAAAGCAGGCGGCCGGAAGGACTAACGATGCCGCTTTACGAGTACTACTGTGAGCCATGCAACGGGATCTTCGAAGCGATCCGCCCTATGAGCGAGGCGGCGCTCCCCGTCTCTTGCCCCGAATGCAGCCGTGATGGGCCGCGTATCATGTCCAGCTTCAACGCGTTCACGTTTCGGGAGGGCTACCCCCGCCGCATCCCAGACAAGGGCACCTACTGGCACATGGGACAAGAGGTTAAGAAGCGTGCCACACGGATGGTCGGTGGACAGCACCCGGAGCTGGCGACTCCCAAAGCAAAGACAAGACCAACCAAGGGTGACGCGCAGTCGGGGCGAGAGAAGCTGGTCGCAGAACGCCGGGACCTGCGCTATCGCTACCGCTGGGGTGTCGACAAGCAGGGATTCCGCACACCGAAGACGAAGGCGCCGGAACCGGCGCGCAAGATACTTCCCGCCGCTAAACCCTAGCTGCGGCGCTCCAGGATGTACTCCGTCAGCTCCGCGAGCGTCTGACGATCGGCGTTGTTGGGCAGTCCAGATATCGCGTCCAGCGCCCGTTGGCAGAACTCTCTCGCCATCCGGTAGGACTCTGCCGGGATGTCGGACTGCCGGATCGCCTCCACAGCTGCGGCCAGCCGGTCCGGCGATCTTTTCGAGAGATAGCTGCTGACCGGATTCGATTCTGGATCGCGTTCCATCAGCAACAATGACGGCAGGGTGAGCGTCCCCTGCATCAGGTCCCCTCCCACGGGCTTCCCCAGCTGCTGCTCGTCGCCGGTGAAGTCCAGGATATCGTCCACGATCTGGAACGCCATGCCGAAACTGTACCCATACTCGCGCAACGCGACAATGCATCGCTCAGGCGCATCGCTGACAATCGCCCCTCCCTCCGCGGCGGTCGCGAATAGCGAGGCGGTTTTGCCTCCGATGCGCGCGAAGTAGTCGCGGATTGTCTGACGTCCATCATAGGCCGCCAGGTCCTGCTTGATCTCTCCTTTGGCCATGGTCATTAGCGTCTCAGAAAATAGCCGCACCACCCGCAGCTTATCGGTGCGTACGACCTGATCCGCGGCGTGAGCAAACAGGTAGTCCCCCAGCATCACGGTCGTGGAGTTGTGGAACGCGCTGTTGACTGTGGCCCGCCCGCGCCGAGTCGCGGCGGCGTCGATCACGTCATCGTGTACGAGTGTTGCTGTGTGTAGGAGTTCAACCGACGCGGCCAGTGGCGCCAGGCGCTCCAGGTTGTACTCTCCGAAGCGGCCTGCCAGCAGCGCGAGGGCCGGACGCAAGAGCTTGCCGCCGCCGCCGAGTACCATTGAGAGCATCTCGTTGAGCGGCCCGTAGTCCACCTGCTTGACGGCATCGAACACGACCTCAACGGCGCGCAGGTCTTCCCGTACAGAACCGTATAGCGCTTTCGTCTTCACGGTGCCTCTCCTGCCGGTGCTGCTACCGGCTCCCCAACGTCTCCAAGCCCGAACAACCAGGCAGCCGCCCGAGCCGTACCGTTGGTCACATCCGCGACTCCCTCGCCTCTAATCTCGGCTATATACTCCACGGTTTCCCGCAGGTACGCGGGCTCGTTCCGCTGCCCACGTCTCGACTGCGGCGTCAGGTAGGGCGCGTCCGTCTCAACCACCATCCAGCGCAGCGGTATACCCCGCGTGACGGCGCGAGCATTGTCGGCGTTGGGATACGTGCAGGTGCCCGCAATCGATATCAAGAACCCGCGCTCTATGTATTCGAGCGCCCGCGGCAGGTCTCCCGCGAAACAGTGCATCACTCCCAGCGGCCGGTCCTTGTCCCACTCCGGCAGTATCTCGCGCTCGTACGCCGAGAGCACCTCGAACGACTCCTTGTCCGCGTTGCGCGAATGGATGACCACGGGCAGCCTGAGCGATCGCGCCAGTTGAAGTTGTTCTCGGAAGGCTGATAGCTGGATATCGCGCGGTGAGAGATTCCGGTAGAAGTCCAGACCGATCTCGCCCACTGCCACGACCTTCGCGGAGTCCGCCAGCCGGGCCAACGTCTCGAGGTCGCGGGGCCGTACTGTCTTCGCGTCATGCGGATGTACGCCCACGGCCGCGTAGACGTCTTCGTGAGCATCGGCCAGGTCCCGCGCGCGCCGGCTGCTCTCGACGTCGTAGCCGATGACGACCATAGCCGACACCCCGGCGTCCCGCGCGCGCCGGATGACGGCATCACGGTCGCGATTGAACTTCGGGTCCTGGAGGTGGCAGTGCGCATCGACGAGCATTTCAGGTTCCCAGCCTGGCCTCTTCTTCGTCAACGATCGACGGTTCCAGCTTCTTGAAAAGCGGCGTCGCGTCGCCGAGTGGCTGCCCCGCGGCCGGAATCGCGAGTTCCCACCCGACCGTTTTCAGCGGCGTCTCGTTCCCCAGGAATCCATGCAGAGATTCGCAGGTAAACGGCAGGTACGGCGAAAGGGCGACATTCAGCCCGCTGATCGCACCGATGGCTGTGTAGAGCACGGTGGCGCATCGCGCCCGGTCTTCCTTGATCAGCTTCCAGGGTGCACTGTCCTCCACGTAACGGTTCGCGTCGCGGGCCGCGGACATCGCTGCCTCCAGCCCCGCGCGGAAGTTACAGAGGCTAATCTGCTCTCCCGTCTCGCGAATCGCCCGCTCGGCACGCGCTAGCAGCGCCCGGTCCGAGTCTGTGAGATCGCCGGGTTCCGGGACGGCGCCAGCGAAGTTGCGGTAGGCGAAGGTGAGCACGCGATTAACGAGGTTGCCCCATGTGGCCACCAGCTCGTCATTGTTGCGGCGAACGAAGTCCGACCACGTGAAGTCGGAGTCGGACGTCTCCGGCATCGTCGCCGCCAGGTAGTAGCGCAGCGGGTCGGGGTCGTGCCGCGAGAGGTAATCCGGCACCCAGACGGCCAGGCGCCGGCTGGTAGAGGCCTTGTCCCCGCGAATCGTCTGGAACTGGTTCGCCGGGACATCGTAAGCGAGATTGTATGGTTCGCCCGTAGCCTCGCTGTACCCCATCAAGTAGGCGGGCCAGAAGAGGGTGTGGAAGGGGATGTTGTCCTTGCCGATGAAGTAGTAGTGACGGCAATCCGGGTCCTGCCAGAAGTCGCGCCAGCGCTCCGGATCGCCCTTGCGCTGAGCCCATTCGATGGCGGCCGATAGGTACCCGATCACAGCTTCGAACCACACGTAGATGCGCTTGTTCTCCCAGCCCTCGACCGGGACCGGGACGCCCCACTGTACGTCTCGCGTAATCGCGCGGTCGCGCAGGCCTTCGTTGAGCCAGCCCAGCGTCCAGTTGAGGACCGGCTTGCGCCAGTGCGTCTTGTCGCTCAGCCAGGCTCGCAGCGGCTCGCTGTACACGCTCAGCCGGTGGAAGAAGTGCTCAGACTCCCGCAACTCCGGCTCGGAGCCATCGAACTTGCATCGCCTATCGGTCAGGTCGACCGGGTCCAGCACTCGCCCGCAGTTGTCGCACTGATCGCCTCGGGCTTCTGTGTAGCCACACTGCGGGCACGTACCCTCCACATAGCGGTCGAGAAGAAACCGCTGCTCGACGGCGCAATACGGCAGGTTCATCGTGCCCTTGTAGATGTCGCCCTTATCCAGCAGCTTTAGAAAGATGTCCTGAGAGACTCGTGCGTGGTTCTCCGTTCCGGTAGCCGTAAAGAGGTCCCAGCTGATCCCAAGGCGTTCCCAGCTTTCCAGGAACTCCGCGTGGAAGCGCGCCGCCACCTCAGCCGGAGTGCTGCCTTCCTGCTCAGCGCGCACTGTGATCGGCGTGCCGTGTTGGTCGCTGCCGGAGACCATCAGCACGTCGTTGCCCTTCGCCCGGTGATAGCGGGCGAAGATGTCGGCGGGCAGGTAGGCGCCGGTTATCTGGCCGACGTGAAGCGAGCCGTTGCTGTATGGCCAGGCGACGCCGAGGAAGATCTTGTCAGGCATGCGAGTTCGTTTCGCATTTTAGCATTGCGCGCTGCTATTGACGGCGCCGCCGCAGCTATGCGGGCGGCTCAGCCAGCGCGATCCACGCGCGGTAGACCGTCCGGTGCGGAACCCCGTAGCGATCCGCGACCTGCCTAACCGCTTGCTTCGCGCCGAGACCTTCCCTTCGCAGCTCTGCCAGCGCACCCGTGACGGTCTCGTCGTCCACCACTGCGCCTGCCTCCACTGCTCCCTCTATCACCAGCGTGAACTCTCCCCGCGGCTCCGCGAAGTGCGCCAGCGCCTCCGACACGCGTCCGCGGAACACCTCTTCGAACGCCTTGGTGATCTCCCGGCACACCGCGATCCGGCGGTCGCCCAGGACGTCCCGCATGTCGGTGAGAGTCCGCAGCAGGCGATGCGGCGACTCGAACAGGACGAGCGTGCGTTTCTCCGCCGCCAGCGCCGACAGCACGCGCCGTCGCTCGCCGGCCTTGCGTGGCAGGAAGGCCACGAAAG
Organism: uncultured Dehalococcoidia bacterium; assembly: GCA_964558415.1. Taxonomy (GTDB): domain Bacteria; phylum Chloroflexota; class Dehalococcoidia; order SM23-28-2; family RBG-16-64-32; genus CAZLDI01. Next base: position 13,514 of record CAZLDI010000014.1, on the reverse strand, counting down.
TGAACTCTCGCATCGGCAGCCCTGACGCCGCCAGCGCCGCCAGCAGCGCGGAAGCACCCGGCACGGGCACGACCGAGAACCCCGCGGAGATGGCCGCCGCGATCAGTTCGTGGCCGGGATCGCTGACGCCCGGCGTCCCCGCTTCGGACACGAGGGCGATGTCGCCGGCCTCGAGCGCCTTCAGCAGTTCGGGAGTGCGTGCGCGCATGTTGTGCTCGTTGTAGCTGATCAGGCGCTGCCGGATGCCGAGATGCGTGAGCAGGTGGCGCGTCGTCCGCGTGTCCTCGGACGCGACGAGCGAGACTTCCCTCAGGACGCGCAGGGCGCGCAGCGTGACGTCCTCGAGGTTGCCGATCGGCGTGGCGACGATGTAGAGGGTGCCCATGATACAAGCGCTTAAGCGGGTAAGTTGAAGCGATGTGGAAAGTGTGTATACAAATTGCCGAAACCGCCCGTTGACCGCCTTGGGCCGAACTTGATATATTTACTAAAAGCCCCCGAGCCAGCGTTTCACGCAGCGAGGTCACTTAGTATGAGTCTATCAGTTTATCGGGAGCTCCGGCCCGCTTACGGGTTCGATGAAGTCGCTATCGTGCCCGGCACGGCGACGGTAAATCCCGAACTGACGGACATCGCCTTCAGCATCGGCCACCTCCGGTTCGACTTCCCGATCCTCGCTGCCGCCCTCGATGCGGTTGTCAGTCCGAGTTTCGCTATAGAGCTGGCCAAGCGCGGCGGACTTGCCGTGATGAACCTCGAGGGCCTGCAGTGCCGCTACGACGACGCCAGCGCGGCCATCGCCGAGGTCGTCGCCTCAACGGACGCCGACTCCGCCGCGGTCATCCAGCGCCTCACCGAGGCCCCGCTCAAGGAAGAGCTGATCGGGCGCCGCGTCCGCGAGATCAAGGCCGGGGGCGGCGTCTGCGCGGTCTCCTGCACACCCGCCAACACCAAGAAGCTCGCGCCCATCGCCGTGGACGCCGGCGCAGACGTTTTCGTCGTCCAGTCCACCGTCACAAGCGCACGCCACATCTCCCGCAGCGTCGTCGGCCTCGTCTTCGAGGATCTTTGCGAGAACCTGCGCGTGCCCGTGCTCGTCGGCAACACCGTCGGCTTCGCGGCCACGAAAGAGCTGCTCGAAACCGGAATCGCCGGCATCCTGATCGGCGTTGGCCCGGGTGCGATCTGCACTTCGCGCGAGGTGCTGGGCATCGGTGTGCCGCAGGTCAGCGCCACGCTGGACTGCGCCGCCGCGCGCGACCAGTACTACCGCGAGACCGGCCGCTACGTCCCGGTCATCACCGACGGTGGCATGCGCAACGGCGGCGACGTCTGCAAGGCGCTGGCCGCAGGCGCCGACGCCGTGATGCTCGGCACCGCCTTCGCCCGCACCCGGGAAGCGCCCGCGGCGGGATACGCCTGGGGCATGTCCACCGGTCACGCCGAGCTTCCGCGCGGCGTGCGCATTCGCCCCGGCGTCGACACGACGCTCGACCGCCTGCTGTTCGGCCCGACGTCCCGCACGGATGGCACCGAGAACCTGGTGGGCGCCATCCGCACCTGCCTCGGCGTCTGCGGCGCCGAGAACATCGGCGAGTTCCACGAAGCGGAACTGGTCGTCGCGCCCTCCATTAAGACGGAGGGTAAGGTCTACCAGCTCTCGCGATAGTCACGCTAGACGCTTGTCGTCAACGTCAACGCTAGTTGGGCACAGGTCCATAATCCGGGCGAAATGATGCAATGGCTCACCCGCGCCGCTGAATGGTCAGTCTTGTGTTGCCGGTCTGGCGTGAGACTACGCAAATGCAATGGCCGCGAGTTGTCGCGGAAAGCGTCATTCAGGTTCGTTTGGTTCATCGTAGTGGCAGGAGTCATCGGCGTGGCTACTGGCGCTGCAAGTGAGTGTGACGCGCAGAAGTATCCAGCTGGAAGCCTTACGATCACGGAGCCTGCTGACGGCGCGACGGTTGATACCGACGAGGTTGTCATTCGTGGCATCGCGCCCCCCGGGGCCGAAGTCCGGCGGGACATCAGGGGCTTCAAGAAGGACGACAAGTTCGATGCCGACGCGAACGGGCAATGGGAATACCGGACTAAGCTGGACACGGGCGAGAACGAGTTCAACTTCTTCCTGCAGGATGCGAAGGATGCCAAGGCGAAACTGACCATCAAGTATGCGCCGCCGGTTGTCGCGGAGCCCACAGCTACGGCCTCGCCCAAGACGACTGCTGCTCCGGCCACGGGGACTGAAGCGCCCACCACTACCACCGGCCCATCGCCAGAACCTACCGCTGCACCGCCGGTGCCGCTTGAACAACGGGTCGAGAGGTCCTACCAAGACAACTTGGACTTCATGCTTTGGGCTGCGGATGATGACTTGAAGGTCGAGTGGCTGCCCGAGCTAACCGGCCTGGTCAAGATAAGCGTTCACCCAGAGCTTGTCCTCTCGGAAGGTGACTTCCTCACCATTGCAGGCTCAAGCGCAATCGTCGCGAGCAGGGCAATCTGGACGACGTATCCAGAGGTTCATCAGATTGAAGTAACGGTGCTGGGTGACTTTACTGACCAATTTGGCAACACGGCAACGGAACTCGCCGCGCAAACAACCGTGCTGCGGGCAACGGGCGAACAGTTTAACTATGAGGGATTACGCGATCGTCATTACGGGGACAACAAGCTGTTCTTCTGCGTGGCCGACCACTACGAGATACATCTGGCCATTTATACGAAACTTTGGGATAAGGGGTGCCTAGCTCAATGGGGCTTCAAAAAGTGAGATACCCCGGCAAAAGCCTGATTGTCGCGCATAGTGATGACGATTCCGCCAGCAAAGGGGAGCTCATGATGGTAAGCGGCCGTCCGGAGTTGTGGAAGCCTCAACTGGATAAGACAATAGCACCGCCTGAAAAGCGGGACATCACAGCGCTTACCAAGGCCGTAAAAGCAGTCGAACCCGTGTTGCGTCGATGTAGTGATAGGCTCTATTGGGCGTCATACGGGTCCGGCCTCCCGGCCCGTTCACGCTTCTCAATGGCCGACACTCTTGGCGCTCACTACGACATACTAAGATGGCGTCTCAAATCCGCGGTCAAGCATCTCGAGGGAGCCATCAAGGAAATTGAGCAGCCCGGATCTACTCACGGGTGGGCGCAGCGCCTGGGGTTGGGCTTCTGGACAGGGGTCGCGACAACGCTGTTGCGTGTAAATTGGGCGAGCTTTCTGTGGGGAGCCGCGATCACTGTGTTTGTCATGCAGCTTCTCTTCGTTTGGACTCCGTTGTAGTCCTTAGTAGTGGATCTACTCACAGGCCGGTCCCCTCGAACGCTGTCTGACCAGCCCGCCGCCACTTCGACGAGATAGAGGGGACCTAGCTGGAGCTACCGGCTGCTTGTAGGCATCGACTGCACGTTGTTGGTGACTTCTGTGCCACCAACGATGGGAGCGTATTGTCCTGTCAGGTGTTCGCTTCGGGTGGCGCGACGTATTCAAAGCCGGGTCTCAGTGTCCGTCCTTCGCTCGACTCAAGCCCGATCTCCTCAACGGTAATGCCGGACGCTCCGGGTCCGAGCCGCGTGACTCCAATGCCGCGCGGCCGCCCGAGCATTGTGACTGCGCAAAGAATCTTGCCCCCAACGCCATGGTGAGTTTGAAGTTCACATACGTCATTAATGACCGCCACGACAAGCGACGCCGAGGAATCGATTGAGATCGACTGGCCGCTGGTCTCGGCTCTTTCCATGTTCTCAATTGTGGCGGCACGCAGCGCCTGCTTGAAATGGACTACCGCTGATTCAGGGCCGATCACCTTCATGCTCCGAACTTCGTGTGGCGTGAAGTCATCGACACTGCTGAAATGACCCAACCATGCCATGCCGCTGGCAAATGAGTAGCCGAAGAGGATCTCTAAGCCGTCCTCGTTCGGCTGGTGTGCCTGCCACGCTCGCGAAATGATGCTTCGCACGCGTGACGTGAATTCCGTCATTGTTGTCGTGGACAGCGCTTCGCTGGACAGCCCGATGATCACATCTTCGCCAGCAGCGACACTACCCGCATATGCTCCCAATCCGTTCGCGTGTACGCCAAAGACCTTGACGGCGCCATCCTCAGGCCTACCGCTTGGGAACGTCCAACGGCTATCGGCCGCGATAATTAATCCGATTTGGTTACTGAGCTGGCGAAGTGCCCGGGAAACGGCCCGCTCGAGCAACTCTTCAGAGGGAAATATGGCCCCGACGAGGAGCGTCATGCTTGTTACCCGATCTCCGGCACGTCGATTTGAAGAGCGGCGTTATGGAGGGCGATTGCCCGATACTGCTACTTCTCTAGCTTGTCGAGACGGCTGAAGATCTCGTAGTCGATGTTGCGGTGGCGGGCGAGGCCGGCGCCGAAGACGCCGATGCCGAGGATGACGCCGCCGATGATCGCTATTTCATCGCCACCGCCGCCGGCGCCGATTCCGAGCACGACTGCCCCGACTCCTGCGACCAGCGACGGAACGCCCGCAGCGATGTGCCCCGACTCGTCGTCGTTGATCCGGTGAAGGGCCTTGATTATTCGCCTCATTAGTGTCTCCTTTCGCCCGGGCGCAGCGGCGTGGCTGCGGCTCGGCGTTGCTTCATATGAGTACTTCAATAGTACATATTCACTTAATCAATATCAATCGCTGGCTGAAGCCTCAGTTGCCTGGAGGCCTCAGGCGAGTACCACAAGCACCCGGTCGCGTCCCGCCAGGTCCGGCTTCACGTCGATCACCGCGTCCGGGAACGCGCGGCTCGCTATCCGCCTGGCTTCCGCGCCCTGTTCATCGCCGATCTCCGCGAAGAGCGTCCCGCCAGGACGCAGCAAGCGCGGCGCGTCCTTCAGCAGCCTCGCGATGACGCGCAACCCGTCCGGCCCGCCGTCCAGCCCGCAGCGCGGCTCGTGATCGCGGATCTCCGGCGGCAGGCGCTCCCAGTCCGCCGTCCGCACGTACGGCAGGTTGGCGGCGATGATGTCCACCGCGGCGACCAGCGGCGATAGCAGGTCGCCGCGGGCGAAGCTGATGCGTTGCTCGACGCCGTGAGCGCGTGCGTTCCGGGCGGCCAGGTCGAGCGCGTCTTCGGAAATATCGATCGCGGTGATGCTCGCTTTGGGCACGTTGACCGCCAGGCTGACGGCGATCGCGCCCGAGCCGGTGCCTACGTCGACGATTGAGGGCCGCCTCGTTCCCTGTCGCTGGCGGACGAATGCGATGGCAAGCTCCACCAGCGTCTCCGTCTCCGGGCGCGGGATGATCGCTGCCCGCGTTACCTCGAAGTCGAGGCCGAAGAACTCCTTTCGGCCCACGATGTATGGCGTGGGCTCGTGCGACAGCCGGCGTTCCAACAGCTTGCGGTAGGCAGCTTCGTCTGCCGGCGCCAGCGGCTCGCGGAGGAGCTGGTAGAGGTGGGCGCGGTCCAGGCCGAGCGCGTGTCGCAGCAGTAGTTCGGACTCGAACGCTGCTTCGTCCGATGCGGCCCGGAGCGCGCGGGCGCCCTCGCGGAGCGCCTCGTTCGCGTTCACCCCAGCTGCTCGTCGAGGCGGTCTTGCTGCTCGCGCTCCGACAGCGCGTCGACGATGTCGTCGAGATCGCCGTCTAGCAGGCCGGGCAGGTTGTGCCGCGTGTAGTTCACGCGATGGTCGGTCACGCGGTCCTGCGGAAAGTTGTACGTGCGAATCTTCTCCGCCCTGTCACCGCTGCCCACCTGAGAGCGCCGGTTGGAGGCGATCGACTCCTGTCGCTTGCGTTGCTCGACGTCCAGCAGCCGCGAGCGCAGTACGGACATCGCCTTCGTCCGGTTTTTCAGTTGGGACCGCTCATCCTGGCAGGTGGCGACGATCCCGGAGGGGAGGTGCGTGATGCGGACGGCGGTGGCGTTCTTCTGCACGTTCTGCCCGCCGTGCCCGCCCGCGTTGAAGATATCGATGCGCAGGTCGTTGGGGTCGATCTGCACGTCCACTTCATCCGCCTCGGGCAGGACCGCGACGGTGGCCGTTGACGTGTGGATGCGCCCCTGGGCCTCGGTCTCCGGGACGCGCTGCACGCGGTGCACCCCGCTCTCGTACTTCAGTCTGCTGTAAGCGCCGCGCCCGTGCACCTCGAACACGATCTCCTTGATCCCGCCGAGGTCACGACGGTGGGCGTCCAGCACCTCGATCTGCCAGCGCTGCCGTTCTGCGTAGCGGCTGTACATCTCGAACAGGTCCCCGGCGAAGAGCGACGCTTCGTCGCCGCCCGCCGCCGCGCGGATCTCCACGATCACGTCCTTGTCGTCGTAAGGGCCCTTCGGCACCAGCGCGCGCTGCAGCTTAGCCTCGAGGGCGCTGACCTGCTCCTCAGCCTGTGTTATCTCCTCCCGGGCGAGCTCTGTCAGCTCCGGGTCCGAGTCTTCGTTGGCGACGTGGCGCGCCTGGCTCAGCGCATCCTGAAGTCTGCGGTATTCACTGAGGATGTCGATGATCTCCTTGAGCGCCGCGTGCTCTCGTGCCAACGACTGCATCCGGTCGTAGTCGGACGCCACCCCCGGGCGCGCCATCTCCTCGGCGAGCTCCTCGTAACGCTTTTCGGTTGCTTCAAGCCTGTCCCACATCGTGTTGTACCCCGAACATGAAGACGGCCCCCGGACGGGGGCCTTTCCCGAGCGATTATAGCACGCTAACCAGCGTCAGCAGCCGCAACACGGGCCGCCACGACACCGACCGCCACGGTTTCCTGCGTCCCGTCCTTCAGCCGCTTCAGCGTCGCTGAGCCGTCCGCCAGCTCTCGCTCGCCGATGATAGCGACGTACTCCACACCCAGCGCGTCGGCCGCGCGCAGCTGCGCCTTGAGCGAGCGGTTCCCGGTCGCCGCTGTGGCCGTCACACCCGCCCGCCGCAGATCGGAGGCCAGCCGAAACGCCGGCACGCGGGCGGACGGCGTCTGGACCGCGACGTAGACCTGCGGACGCTCGCCGGCCAGCACTTCGACGCCCTGTCGTTTCAGATTGATGATGATCCGCTCGATGCCGGTCCCGAAGCCGATGCCCGGGGTAGGCCTTCCCCCCAGCTGCTCGATCAGCCCATCGTAACGTCCACCGCCGCCGATGCTGCTTTGTCCGCCCTCCTCCTCCGGGTGGATTTCGAACACTGTCCGCGTGTAGTAGTCCAGCCCGCGCACAAGCCGCGGGTTAAGGAGAAACGAGATGCCAACGCCGGCCAGGTAAGACCGCAGGTCGTCGAAGTGGCCTGCGCAATCATCGCACAGGTGGTCTGTCATCGTCGGCGCCCCAGCGATTACGGGCTGGCAGCGCCCCTGCTTGCAGTCCAAAAGTCGCAGCGGGTTGCGGTCGAACCGCGCCCGGCAGTCGTCGCAGACCAGCGACAGCTTGTCCCGGTAGTGATCGCGTAGCGTTTCGAGATAACGCGGGCGGCACTCTTGATCGCCAATCGAGTTCAGGTTCAGCGTCAGACCCGCCAGGCCCAACTCTTCGTAGAGCCGCCAGAGCAATTCGATCACCTCACCGTCGACGGAGGCATCGCTCTCACCGATCGCCTCGGCGCCGAACTGGTAGTGCTGGCGGTAGCGGCCGGCCTGGGGCCGGTCGTAGCGGAAGTTGGGCGCCCAGTACCAGAGTCGCACAGGCTGGGGCAGGTTGTGCATACCGTGCTCCAGGTAAGCGCGACAGACGGATGGCGTGCCTTCCGGACGCAGCGCCAGCTCCTGATCGCCCCGATCGTGGAAGACGTACATCTCCTTCTGGACGATGTCCGTCACCTCCCCGGTGGTCCTGGTGAACAGCGACGCATCCTCAAACAGCGGCGTCTGGATCCTACCGTAGCCGAACGCGGCGCAGAGCCGCTCGGCAGCGTCGCACACGTAGTCCCAGTAACGCTGCTCCTCCGGCAGGACGTCCTGTGTTCCCCGCGGCGCCTTGTATTTCGTCATATCGGTTTGCTGACTCGCATGGTCGGAGCATACTTGACAAGCGGAAACGGGCGCAAAATCCCGGATGCTAAACTTGACTGAAGAATGACGACCAAAGTCGAAGAGCTTGGCCAGGCGATCCTTTCGCGGTCCGCAGAATATCTGCCTCCCGCAGGACAGGAGCTTGTGCGCGATGCCCTGGCGTTCGCCCACCAGTGCCACGGCGGCCAGCTTCGTAAGAGTGGCGACCCCGTCATCAGCCACCCCTTGCACGCCGCCGAAACGATCGCCGAGCTTCAGCTCGACGCCAGCACCATCGCTGCCGCGCTCCTTCACGACGTCCAGGAGGACTGCGAGGTCACAAACCAGGAGATAGCGAAGCGGTTCGGCGCTGAAGTCGCGCTTCTGGTTGAGGGTGTGACGAAGCTCGGGCGGATTTCCGGCCAGGCGGCCGAAGGCCGCGACGGGCACGAGCGCGTCCAGGCGGAGAATCTCCGCAAGATGTTTCTGGCGATGGCCCAGGACCTGCGAGTCGTTATCATCAAGCTGGCCGACCGCCTGCACAACATGCGGACGCTCTGGGCGCTTAAGCCCGACGCCCAGCGACGTATCGCGCGTGAAACCATCGAAATATACGCCCCGCTAGCTGCTCGCCTAGGCATCTGGCAGATCAAGTGGCAACTGGAAGACCTCGCATTCCGCTACCTGGAGCCCGACTCCTACAAGCTCGTCGCCGACATGATCGATGCCAAGCGCGCAGTCCGCGAGCGATACGTCGACGAGGTCACGGCGGCCCTGCGCGGGGAGCTGGAAAAGCATGGCATCCACGCGGAGATCCAGGGCCGCGCCAAGCACATCTACAGTATCCACCAGAAGATCGAAAAGTACGCGGCCGAAGGAAAGAGCGTCGACGAGATATACGACCTCCTGGCCGTGCGCGTTCTCGTCGATACGATGCCCGACTGCTACACCGCGCTCGGCATCGTCCATGGCCTCTGGCGCCCCCTCACCGGCACGTTCGACGACTACATCGGGAACCCGAAAGAGAGCATGTACCAGTCGCTTCACACGACGGTCAGGGCCCTCAATAACCAGCCGCTGGAAGTGCAGATTCGCACGTTCGACATGCACCACACCGCCGAATACGGCATCGCCGCTCACTGGCGCTATAAGGAAGGCGGCAAACGCGACGTCAAGTACGAGGAGCGCCTTGCCTGGCTGCGCCAGCTAATGGACTGGCACGGCGAAATAGCCCAGGCGGAAGAGCTGGTGGAAGCGGTAAAAACCGACATCTTCCAGGACCAGGTGTACATCTTCACGCCCAAGGGCGAGATCAAGGACCTCCCGACCGGCAGCACTCCCCTTGACTTCGCATACCGCATTCACACTGACCTCGGCCATCGCTGCGTTGGGGGCAAGGTCAACGGTCGCCTGGTGTCGCTGAATTATCAGCTCAAGAGCGGCGACGTGGTTGAGATACTCACCAGCAAATCGTCCAAAGGCCCGTCTCGTGATTGGATGAACCAGAACCTCGGCTTCATTCGCACCACCCACGCCCGTGAAAAGATTCGCCAGTGGTTCAAGCGCCAGGAGCGCACAGAGAATATCGCCCGCGGCAAAGAGATGGTCGAGAAGGAGCTGGCACGTCTCGGTGCGAGCATCTCTGACATGCAGGAGGAGATCCTCAAGCTATTCAAGTTCGAGGAACTCGACGACTTCTTCCTTCGCGTCGGCTACGGAGAGATCAGTACCCAACACATCGCCAACCGCCTCGCCTCCACACTTCAAGAGCAGGAAGACACAACCCAGACTCTGGAGCCGCCCGCCGGTGCGACCTACACCACAAGCATCCGCGTGCTCGGAACCGGCGATCTGCTGACTCGCCTGGCGCGCTGCTGCAACCCGGTGCCCGGCGAGGTTATCACGGGCTATGTCACCCGCGGGGAAGGGGTCTCCGTTCACCGGAGCGACTGCAAGAACATACTGCACGAAGACGAAACCGAGCGCCTGGTCGATGTCGAATGGGGGCGGCGAGGTCAGCTCTACCCCGTGGCGGTCCACCTGGAGGCCTGGGACCGCGTCGGCCTCCTGCGTGACATAACCGCACTCGTTGCCGACGAGCGCGTAAACATGACTGGCGTTCACACTCAGGGCGCCGAAGACGGTCACATCACGATCCTGATGACGCTGGAGACCAGCGGCATCGAACAACTGGGCCGCCTCCTGAACAAGCTGGAAGGCATCCGTGGCGTCGTCTCTGTGAGCCGCCGCCTGGAGGGCGTGCGCAAGCGGGCGTAGCCAGCCACGCTTCGCGATTGACCGCTCCCGGCGGCGCTGATACGCTACCCCACGCTTTTCGCAGTCAGGGAGGGACCGCCTTGGAAGTGCCGCTACTGGTAAACGACTTCTTGCGCCGAGCCGCGAAGCTGTATCCGAATAAGGTCGCGATCGTGGACGGCGAGCGGCGCTTCACATACCGGCAGTTTCAGGAGCGGGCGAACCGGATGGCGCACGCATTGCTGGCTCTGGGCGTGGGCAAGGGCGACCGGGTGTGCATTCTCAGTCCGAACTCGCACTTTTTCCTGGAGAGCTATTACGCCGTCACCCAGATCGGCGCGATCATCGTGCCCCTCAACTATCGCCTGGCGGCGAGCGACCACGAGTACATCATCAATCACGCGGCGGTGAAGGTCGTTCTCGCCGATTACGACTACACGAATCTCGTCGACGAGATTCGACCCCACCTGCAGACAGTCCAGCACTGGGTCGTTGCGCAGGACGAGGGGCCGGCGCCCGCGGGCTGGACCTCGTGGGAGGAACTGATGGCCGGCCGGCCAACGTCGAGTACGCCACCGATCAAGCAAGACGAGAACGACACGATCTCCATCAACTACACGTCCGGCACGACTGCGCGCCCGAAGGGCGTCATGCTGACCCACCGCAACTGCTACATCAACGCCTACAACTTCATCGCTCACCTGGGCATCCGTCATGACGACGTTGAGCTGTGGACGCTGCCGATGTTTCACGCCAGCGGCTGGGGCGGCCCGTTCGCCGTCACAGGCGTGGGCGCCACGCACGTGGTCCTGCGCGCCGTGGTGGCAGAGGACATCTATCGCCTGATCGCGCAGGAGGGCGTCACCTTCGCCTGTATGGCGCCGGCGGTTCTCAGCACCATCCTCAACTACGCGGACAAGGGCAAGCACAAGATCAAGACGAGGCCTCGTTTCACCGTCGCCGGCGCGCCTCCCCCGGCCGCCTTCATCCAACGCCTGGAGGAAGAGTTTGGCTGGGAGTTCATCCAGATCTACGGCCTGACCGAGACCGCCCCTATCCTCACAGTCTCACGCCCGGACTTTCACACGCCGGCGGCCGACTACGGCCGCCGCGCCCGTGCCGGCGTCGAGGCGCTCGGTGTCGATATTCAGCTACTCGATGACGACGGCAAGCCCGTGCCACAGGATGGTGTCTCGATCGGCGAGATCTGCGCTCGCTCGAACGTGGTGCTCAAAGGCTACTGGGAGCAGCCGGAAGAGACGGCGAAGGCGATCTTTGACGGCTACTTCCACACCGGCGACCTGGCCGTATGGGACGAGTACGGCAACGTTCATATCGTGGACCGCAAGAAGGATGTCATCATCTCCGGCGGCGAAAACATCAGCTCGCCTGAGATCGAGGACGCACTGTACAAGCACCCGGCGGTCCTCGAATGCGCGGTGATCGGCGTGCCCAGCGAGAAGTGGGGCGAGACGCCCAAGGCGCTCATCGTGCTCCGAGAAGGCCAATCCGTTAGTGAACAAGAGATCATCGAGTTCTCGCGCGGGCACCTGGCGCACTTCAAGGCGCCCACGTCAGTCGACTTCGTCGAATCCCTGCCGCGCACGGCCACGGGCAAGCTCCAGAAGTTCCTCATCCGCGAGCAATACTGGGGGGACGGTCAACGGCGCGTCAATTAGCGCCGGTGAACAGGTGACACAGGTGACGACGCCAGTCGACCAGATCGAGACCGTCCTGATCCCGGCCGGTGCGTTCACCATGGGCGACGACGACGGCCGACCCGACGAAGGCCCGGCGCATCGCGTGACGCTTCCCGCCTTCCGCATGGCCGTGCTTCCGGTCACCAACGAGGGGTACGCCGCCTTCCTCGCTGTCACCGGCCACGAGGCACCCCGCTTCTGGGACGATCCCGCCTTCAATCAGCCGCGCCAGCCCGTCGTCGGCGTCAGTTGGTACGACGCCACGGCCTACTGCGACTGGCTCGGCGGCGTCCAGCGCACGCGCTTCCGGCTGCCCACGGAGGCTGAGTGGGAGAAAGCGGCGCTCGGCGGCGTCGATGGCGCCAAGTACCCCTGGGGGGACGAACCGTTTGACGGCTCGGGCGGGCGCTTCCAGCAGGACGCGACGTGGGAGGTCGGCGCAGCGCCAGCCAACGGCTATGGCCTCGTCGACATCGGCTTCAACGTCCATGAGTGGTGCTCCGACTGGTACGACCCCGGCTACTATGCCGTCTCGCCCGACCACAATCCGCAGGGCCCACCGGCCGGCGAGCGCCGCGCGTCACGCGGCGGCGCCTGGCGTCACGCCGTCAAGGTCAGCCGCTGTTCGGCCCGCAGCAGCATTCCGCCCGACTACCGCTACAACGACTACGGCTTCAGAGTCGTTTACAAGGACCGTCGACTTCTGAAGTAGTGACTGCGCGGTGGCCGTCCAGCGCCCCGTGCAGAGCCGCACGCCTCGGCGTATCATCCAGGAGGTGAGCGAGCAGACGATTCACACACGCGAGGTGCGTGCTTGACCGACGCATCGAACCGTTGGTTGCAGGCCAGAACCGTGTCCGGCGATGCCTACGACGCGACGTACGAGCGGCGCGCCGCCGCCGGTGAGGATGTCCACGGCGAAGCCGAGTTCGTCCAGCGGTTTGCGCCGGTGTCGGTGCTTGACGCCGGCTGCGGAACAGGACGCGTCGGTCGCGAGCTGGCGCGTCGCGGCGTGGAGGTCGTGGGCGTGGACATCGACCCGGAGATGCTGGACACGGCGAGGCGCAAGGCGCCCGGTGTAGAGTGGCGCCTTGCCGACCTGGCGACCGTTGACCTCGCTCGTTCGTTCGACGCGATTGTGATGGCTGGCAACGTGATGATCTTCCTGGACCCTGGGACCGAGGGCCTCGTCGTCGCGAACATGGCATGCCATCTTCAACCGGACGGGGTTCTGATCGCGGGCTTTCAGATCATGTCGGATAGACTCACCGTCCAGCGATACGACGAGATCGCTGCCGCCGGTGGTCTGGTGCTCGCAGAGAGATGGTCGACGTGGGCTCGCGACGCCTCGGCTATGGACAGCGACTACGCTGTCTCTGTGCACAAGAGGCGCCGGGGGATCTTGCCGGCGTCGATGTAACGGCTCTGGAGGAAGCGGTCGAGCGTTTCAAGGCGTTTGACCGAAAGTCCGGTGGTGGCGGATTTGACGATCATCTGGTGGTCCTCCTGGCGCAAGCAGCGCCCGCTGATCATAGGCCAGCCCACGGTCAAGACGCGACACTGTGTACTCGTTCGGTACATCCTGTACACCGCTCTCCTTTCTAGGCTGCATTTTG
>CAZLDI010000013.1:0-98193 GCA_964558415.1 uncultured Dehalococcoidia bacterium | reverse complement strand
ACCCTCCTCGGCATGATTCAAAAGTTGCTCCCCGAGTGAGGAGACGCAACTAACCCTGATCGGCAAATACTGCAAAGCCGTCAAGGCGACAAAAGCCGCTTCAGCACTGCTCCCTCTCCCTTCCGGGGAGAGGGTTGGGGTGAGGGTGCTTAGGGGCGCTGCGTTTTTCCCCCCCCCCCCCCCCCCCCCCCCCCCCCGGGGGGGGGGGGGGGGGGGGGGGGGCGTTAATCATGGGTTGGGGCGGCAAGGGCGGCTTAGTCGGCGGGAAGGATCAGGGGCCCGAGGTCATCGAGGACCCGCCGCATGCTCTCGGTGAGCTCCTGGTCTCTCCCCGCGGAGGGGCGGTTGTCCGCCGCCGCCACCGCCCGCGCGAACAGGTCCGCGCAGCGCATTAGTAGTCCAGTATCGTCTGGCCGGGCGTCCAGGGCATCAGCGAGCTTCGCCCACAGACGGGATAGCTCGTCCGCAAGCGATCCGGGGCTGGTGGCGGGCGAAGGCCCGGCGGCCTCCGGTGCGGCGTTCGAAGCGATGGGATAGAAGTTGCCGAACGAGCGACCGGCACGCCGCTTTCTCTTGCGCTGCACCTCCACACCTCCACCAACTCAACTCAACTTGCGCTCAGGGGAATAAGGGCCCGCCGATCAGTGATGGGGCGCCGGCGCGCGAACACAGGGCGAACGGACGCCGACGCGACTTATCTCAGTGTGCTCGATGTCGGTGCGGTGGCGGGGCGGAACCGGCGGGGCGCGGAGCGACTGGATCTGGTGGAGGGTCTGAAGGAGATGGCGATGGAGGCGGGTCTCGTAACGCATGATCTTGTTCAAGTGGTCCTCGCCGGGGAGGAGGCGGTACATGGCGCGGCGATCCATCATGTCTTTGAGGTCGGGCGTCAGCGGTTCCGCGCCGGACGCCGCTACCTCCATGTCCTTGCGAAGATCGACGAGGCTGGCGGTGATTACTTCGCGCTCATAACGGAGGATGCGCATGATACGCCAGAGGATGGCGGCGGAGCGGTCGGCGAGCGCACGCTGGAGGCCACCCTGCGGATTGATCTCGTCGAAGATGGTGTCACGGAAGGCGAGCCAGTCGTCCTCGTTTTCGAACCAGGGGATGACGGGGGAGACGGAGAGGATGCCGTGTTTGACGGCGTTGAGCGTGACGAGGGAGACCATTGGCTCGACGGGCGGTAGTGGGGGTTTGGGTGCGCGTTTTCTGGGCATGGGATAAGGGTAGCGGAGGTGGGGGATAGCTCCGAGGGGTTGGTGGCACCTGTGGTGTTAGATCTCAGAAGGCAGCCGGAATTAGGGTACGCGGGTTGTTTGGCAGAAAGCGGGTTTGCGTCATACAGGAAGCCCAGTGCCGGAGGCGAATGGCGCTGGTTTATCTGAGGCTGCGGCGTGGGACCGCTACGGCTCCGTCGAAAGGTGCTCCATCACATAGTCCATCTTTAGGAAACGCATCCGGACGTCTTCTAACCTGTCAATGTCATCCTTGAGTCGCTCGAAGGTTATTACGCGGCACCTTTGGGTCAACTTTATCCTGTCTTGATTGAAGGTCGGACGATGTATCTCAGCCTTGACCAAGTCAAGCCTGGCCTCGGGAGCCACCACAAATGCAGTCATGCTTAGATGCGGGAATAGAACCATTAGGTCGGACATCCGCAGCAGGCCGGAGTAAATTGGAGTAGTGTGCTCAACTTCAAAGGCAGCGGTAATGTGCCCCTTTTCCAACCAAAGGACGTCCACATTTTCGAGTAGTCTCTGTGCGCGGTCTTCTGGGAGCACACTGGTTGGTGGGAGATCATTCAGGACGCCGGGTAGGTCTGTGATCCGCTTTCCAGCCCAGACCGCCTTCCGATCATTACGCGGAAGCCAGACGTCGTACCTCATGGCGTGTCCGAGCCTAAGCAAATACGCCTGAATCTTAGTGTGCTCGCGCTCTTCCTCTTGCGAAGACGGTGGAGTGAGACCTCGACCTTGCGCGATTTTGGCGCTCCAAGCGTTTGACGCTCCACCCATATTCCTCCGCTGCGTCGAGGAAAGATTGTCTGTCTTCATCATCGAGGGGCGCGGCGGCCACGTGATGACTAAAGCTGAGGGCGGCCCGTCTTTCGGAAGGCTTGATCTGACGGCACACCCAAGCGAAATTCTGAATCGTTCCCCGCGCGAAGCCTGTGAGCTCAACCGCCCGGTCGTATCGTTCGCCTGGAAAGTTCGATTCACCGAAGTTGGCCCAATCACCAATCCACCATTGCAGCCTAGTGTCAAGGCTTCGTAGAACATGACCTGCGCTCTCCCAGTCCTCGTAGCTAAGATTGGGCTTTAGCTCCAGCGATACCCCGGTGACTTCCCCGTAGCGGGCAAATTGGGGCTGTGACGGCAACAACGAGGTAGATTCACCCATCATGCGCAGGCATTTTAGCATGAGTCGCGTTGGGGGCGGCAGTGACATTTTTCCCTTCGTTCTGCGGTGGGTAGGCGGTTACCATGCGGGGTTGTGAAGTACGACGCGGAGCTGCGCCACCGCCGGTCGATTCGCCTGAGGGGGTACGACTACTCACGGCCAGGTGCGTATTTCGTCACGATCTGCGCGCTGGGGCGAGAATGCTTGTTCGGCGAGATCACCGGCAGCGTGATGGCGCCGAACCGCCTGGGCAGGGTATGCGAGTCTTCGTGGCGCGATCTGCCCAGGCATTATGGACACGTCCGGCTGGACGCGTTCGTGGTGATGCCAAACCATGTGCACGGAATCGTGATTCTGGGTGGGGATGCGGAGGTAGGGGCGGGTTTCTCAGCGCGGACGTCTGTGCCGCCTCCAGGTGACCTGACGCGCGACATGGTTCGGAACGACAGCGAGAGTCGCAAACCCGCCCCTACGCGGCACGCGCACCAGACGCGCCATGGATTGCCAGAGGTCGTGCGGGCATTCAAGACGTTTTCGGCACGCCGAGTGAACGCGTTGCGCCGGACACCCGGCGCGCCGGTCTGGCAGAGGAATTATTACGAGCACGTCATCCGGGGCGAGGAAGACCTGGCGCGCATCCGGGGTTACATCGTGAGCAATCCGGCGAAATGGGCGAAGGACACGGAGAACCCGGCGGGGGAAATCGATGCGGTGCCACAGGGGCGGGTTTGCGGAGATGATGGCGCCAACGAGCCGGCTAGCGCATAAAGCGTTTGGTCGGCGGGAAGGTTCTGTGAGCCGTGAAACCCGCCCCTACACCTGGATGGCTCCTCACGGCTTCCCGATGCGCAGCAGCGACATGAACGCCTCCTGCGGGATGTCCACGTTGCCCACGCGCTTCATCCGCTTCTTCCCCTCCTTCTGCTTCTCCAGCAGCTTCCGCTTGCGCGTCACGTCGCCGCCGTAGCACTTCGCCAGCACGTTCTTGCGCATCGCCCGGATCGTCTCCCGGGCGATGATCCGCCCGCCGATCGCCGCCTGCACCGGCACCTCGAACATCTGCCGCGGGATCAGCGAGCGCAGCTTCTCCACCAGCGCGCGGCCAAGCTGCTGCGCGTGGTCCGAGTGCACCAGGGCGCTCAGGGCGTCCACCGGCACGCCGTTCAGCATGATCTCCAGCTTCACCAGCTTTTCCGGCGAGTAGTGGGAGAAGCTGTAGTCCATGCTCCCGTAGCCCTGCGTGCGCGACTTGAGCTGGTCGTAGAAGTCCACCAGCATCTCGGACAGCGGCATCTTGTACTCCAGCAGCACCCGGCGGTCGCCGCTCGCATCCCCCCGCTCACCCTGAGGCTCTCGCAGGGCGTGCTCCAGGTAGTCCATCTTCACGAAGTCGCCGCGGCGGCCGGTCACCAGCTCCATGATCGCGCCGATGTAGCGGTCCGGGGAGACGATCGAGACGTTCATCCAGGGCTCGCCCACCTCGGCGATCTTGCTGGGGTCCGGGAAGTCGGCCGGCGATTCGACCGCCAGCACGGAGCCGTCCGTCAGGGTGATGTGGTACTCCACCGACGGCGCCGTCGCCAGCAGGTCGAGATCGTACTCGCGCTCCAGCCGCTCCTGCACGATGTCCATGTGCAGCAGGCCGAGGAATCCGGCGCGGAAGCCCGGCCCCAGCGCCATCGACGACTCCGGCTGGTAGTTCAGCGCGGCGTCGTTGAGCTGCAGCTTCTCGAGGGCGTCCCGCAGCAGCTCGAAGTCCTCCGCGTTCGCCGGGTAGAGCCCCGCGAAGACCATGCTCTTCGCCGGCTTGTAGCCCGCCAGCGAAGCCGGCGCCGGCTTCGCGTCGTCCGTGATCGTGTCGCCAACGCGGCACTCGCGCACCGTCTTCAGGCCAGTCGCGACGTAGCCCACCTCGCCCGCGCCCAGCCCGTCGGTCGCCGTCAGCGCGGGCCGGAAGACGCCCGTCTCCAGCGGCTCGACGACGCGGCCGTTCGACATCAGCCGCAGCTTGTGGCGCGAGGTCACCTGCCCGTCCATCACGCGCACATACGCCACGACGCCCTTGTACGAGTCGTACTTGGAGTCGAAGATCAGCGCCCGCAGCGGCGCCTCCGCATCCCCCGACGGCGCCGGCACCCGCTCGACGATCGCCGCCAGCAGCTCGTCGCACCCCGTCCCCTCCTTCGCCGAGACGAACAGCACCTCCTCCCGCTTGAAGCCGATCGCCTCGCACAGTTCGTCCGCCACGCGCTCCGGTTCCGCCGACACCAGGTCGATCTTATTGACGACGGGGATGATCGTGAGGTCCTGCTCCAGCGCCATATACACGTTGGCCAGAGTCTGCGCCTCGATCCCCTGCGACGCGTCGACGACGAGGAGCGCGCCCTCACAGGCCGCGAGCGCGCGGGAGACCTCGTAGGTGAAGTCGACGTGGCCGGGCGTGTCGATGAGGTTGAGCTCGTAGGAGGCCTCGCTATCCTGCGGGTTGAAACCCGCAGCTATGGCAGGCGTGTACTCCATGCGGACGGCGGCGGCCTTGATGGTGATGCCGCGCTCTCGTTCGAGGTCCATGGTGTCGAGCATCTGTTCGCCCATCTGGCGGGCCGGGATGGTTCCGGTAAACTCGAGGAGCCGGTCCGCGAGGGTGGACTTGCCGTGATCGATGTGGGCGATGATGCAGAAATTGCGGATGTGGGACTGGTCCATGGGTCTAGGTTACAGTGGCGAGTTGTTAGCGGTTAGGCCACAGAGGGCACGGAGGCGCGCAGAACGGCACGGAGGGGTGGGTTTGTTTGGCGGAACGGGGGTGCCCTCACCCCCGGCCCCTCTCCCGTGCGCGGGAGAGGGGGGAGCTATCGCGACTCGCGATTCGGACGGCTGTGCTCCGCTCGTCCTACGAGAGCCTCCCTCCTGAGGCGGGCAGGCAGGACGAGCGGGTCGAAGTAGGGGCGCACACACAGGTGCGCCCCTACACGAATGGGGCGGGTTGACGTAAAATATGACGCAAAGGGGGTGCGTGGTGAGAAGCGAGCGCGGGGTCGAGCGGATCGACGAGCAGTTGGGGCGGCGAGTGGCGTCGCTGTCGGTGGGCGCGCAGAGGTGGCTGAAGACGGCGCTGCTGGCGATCCGCACGACGGAGGAGATCAGCGCGGGTGCGGAGGAGGAGTGGGACGGCGGGGTGGAGACGGAGCGGCCTGCGCCGGCCGAGGCAGGGCCGGAAGAGACGCCACCGAGTGAGGAAGTCGCGAAGGTGGAGGCGGAGGACGAGCCGCCGAGGGGCGGGGCGGACCTGGAGGACGTGATCTCCGGCAAGGTGAAGTTGGACGATGCGCTGGCGGACTTCCCGGAGCTGGCGGACGAGATGGAGGGGCTGGCGGATATCATCGATATGCTACGCGAGGCAGGGGAGCGGCGGCGGCGGCGGGGTGAGGAGATCCTGCGAGAGGAGATCCTGGGTGACGAGCCGGAGCAGGAAGAGGGCGAGGAAAGCGGAGCGTAGTTAACGGCGGCGGTGTGACGCTCGATCCGCCGAGCGGTTGCGGGCGGTCAATCGGCAAGGAGAGAGCGGAGGTAGGCGTGAAGGTCAGCGGCGAGATCTTCTCGCTGGAGGGCGAGGTAGGCGGAGGCGGCGATCAGGCCGGCGGGCTGGCCACAGTCGAAGCGCTCACCTTCGTATTGATAGGCGTAGACCGGTTGGCTGCGCAACAGGGTGTCGAAGGCGTCCATGAGCCAGATCTCGCCGGAGCGTCCCGGAGGAGTGTGCTCGAGGATGTCAAAGATCTCCGGCGTGACGATGAAACGGCCGACGGTTGCGAGGTCTGACGGCGCGTCCTTGAGCGCGGGTTTTTCCACGACGCCGCGGACTTCGTGGAGTCGCGGCTCGATCTGGCGGCGATCAATGACGCCGTAGCGAGTGATGTCTTCACCGGGAATTTGCTGGACGGCGAGGACGGTCTGGCCGAACCTTTGGTGGACGGCCATGAGCTGGCCGATGGCGGGTACATCGTGGAAGATGACGTCGTCCGGGAAGAAGACGGCGAACGGCTCTTCGCCGACGAGGCTGCGCGTGATGGAGACGGCGTGGCCGTTGCCGCGGCGCTCCTTCTGGTGGACGAAGGCGATGCGCACTTCGGCGGGCTTCCTGACGGCGGCCAGGAGGGCGTGTTTGCCACTCGCCTCAAGCGCATGCTCGAGCTCGAAGTCGCGGGCGAAGTAGTCTTCGATGGCGCGTTTGGAGGGGCTGGTGACCATGATGATCTGGTCGATGCCGGCGGCGAGGGCTTCGTCGACGATGTACTGGATGACGGGGCGGTCGACGATGGGGAGCATCTCCTTGGGGACAGCCTTGGTGGCGGGGAGGAAGCGGGTGCCGTAGCCGGCGGCGAGGATGACGGCTTTGCGGACTTTCATTGGGAATGGGCGCTCCTTCCGTGGTGACCGCTTGGCGGTAGTGTAGCGTGCGGCGGAAGGAGGGTTCAAGGGAAGGCAATTTCGCTGATCGGAGTTTGGGCGGCGGCTGCTGCAGGGTGAGGCCTCGGGAGGACCAGGGCGGGGGATGCGAGCAACGAGGTGCGTGAAAATTGTCACGAGTTGCCACCGACGTGTCGTAGCTGGAGGCATTGTCGGGGGCTGTAGGGCGGCAATGGTCACGCGGCGCCATAGGCGGGCGGCGGATAAGTGCTATGTTCTGCCACATCCCGTTTTCAGCGGGCGCAAATGCAGCTTGACACGGTCATCGCGGGTTATGGTAGGATGGCGGACGGTCGTGCTAGACGGGGAGCTAGCGGTGCCCTGTACCCGCAATCCGCTATAGCGGGGTTGAACTCCCGCTCGAGGTCTTGGTACCGCAGGGACTGCCCTTGGCAGGTAGCGTTGATAGTCTGGCCCTGCGCGGCGAGACGCTGTGAACCCCGTCAGGCCCGGAAGGGAGCAGCGGTAAGCGGTTAGTCTCGGGTGCCGCAGGCAAACCGGACAGGAGCCGCTTGCTTCTGGGAAAGCCTGTGGCCCGGGTCGACAGCGGGTGCACGACCGGAATAGCGGTATGAGGCTCGGTCCCGCGCGAGCCCCAAACTGGACAGGAATTTGCTACAGCCATATGCAGTGGGGCGCCTGGGGGGTATACCAGCGCCGCAAGCAGACCGGCGGTTGTTCCCGGCAATACCGATCGGAAGGAGCACGCGCCTTCACCTCGCCCTGGGGCTGGCTCTCGGAGCTTCCGCCCTCGTTTCTCTCCTGATCCCAATCTCCCGTTCTCACTCCTCGAACGAAGGTGCCGTCCAGCCGGAGATGTCCGGCGCGGCATCCGGGCTTGCGGCGGCCCTGCGCGACCACGCCGAGATTATTTCTGTGGCATTAGCTCCCTCATCGGTGGGCGGCAGCGGCACACCGGAAACCGAGGCAGCACCCGTTGAGACGTGGGTTCGTGAGCGCTTGATACCGGCACCGCTGTTAGAGGCCGCCGCGCGCGTCGCCGCGGGTGGGGTATTCCCAAGCGGACCAGCTGTAGCGACGCTGATCATGCCACAGCAGCCGGAGGTGGCGTTCACGCTGCACGAGCAGGGCTTCGCGGCGGTACATCGCTCCTCTCAGACCACGGTAGGAGAAGCGCTCGGAGGGCTCGGCATCGTACTGACGGGGCGCGACCGCGTTTTGCCAGCGATCGACACGCCGCTGCAGGCGGGGACGCATATCTACGTGCGGCACGCTGTCAGCGCCCGGTTGATAATGGCGGGCGCTGACACGCTGATTTATACGCACGGTGACACGGTCGGCGACATGCTGGCCGAGGCGGGCATCAAGCTGGAGCCGATGGACAGGGTCATCCCGGGCGCAGGGGAACGCGTCCGCGGTGGGATGAGCGTCAGCCTGACGACGGTCCGCGACGTGACGGAGGTTGTGGAGGAGCCGCTGGAGTTCGACACGATCTTTCACTACGACACCGAGGTCGATGAGGGCCGGCGGTTGCTGGTGCAGGCTGGCTCAAACGGAAGTGTCCGGCGCGAATACCTTGTGCGAGTGGTTGACGGGGATGAAGTGAGCCGCAGCGTTATCGCCGAGACATCGACAGCGCCAACGGACGAAGTGATCGCAATCGGGACGTACGTCCGGCCCGTGGTGCGGGCGCCAGCGGTCACTGCCCCCACGGGGGAACTGGCTTGTGCGAGCACTCTAAACGTGTACGCCACGTGGTATTCCGCGGCAAGCGCGGGCGGCAGCACGACCGCCACCGGCACGGGAGTTTACAAGGGGATCGTGGCGGTGGACCCGCGGGTCATTCCGCTGGGCACCAGGATGTATATCCCGGGCTACGGCTACGGCGTTGCCGCGGACACCGGTGGCGGAATCAGGGGCAACATGATAGACCTGGGGTACGGCGCGGACGACCTGAAGGACTGGCGGACACGCTGGATCGACATCTGCATATTGCCCTAGTCCCTACCGCTCCCTAGCGGAGGGAAGTATCATCGGCGCGTGATGAGCGCCCACCCACCCCGTCCGCGCAAGGCACTGGGCCAGCATTGGCTGAAGGACAGCGCCGTCCTGCGGCGGATCGCGAGGAGGGCGACCGCATCTCTGGGATCCGGCGATACACTGATCGAAGCCGGGGCCGGTACCGGGCTTCTGACTACCCGTCTCGCTCAAGGGGTGCAGAAGTTGATAGCAGTCGAGATCGACGACCGGCTAGCGGAGGCGCTGGCCCACCGCTTCGCGAACAGCCCTTCGGTAGTCGTGGTGCATGAGGACATTCTTGCCCTCACCGCCGAGGAGATCCTGGCGCGCGGCGGCGGACGGATGCCCTACGCTGTTGTGGGCAACCTCCCTTATTTCGCAGGTACGGCGATCGTCCGGCACTTCCTCTACGCGAAGGTTCCGCCGAGCTGGATGCTGGTCACCCTCCAGGCGGAGGTGGCGGAGCGGATGGCGGCGACGATCGGATCGATGTCCTATCTGAGCGTCGAGACTCAATTCGTGGCGACGGCGAAGGTCCTCTTCCAGGTCCCGCCGAGAGCCTTTCAGCCACCGCCGAAGGTAAACTCGGCAGTCCTGCGTCTGGACCTGCGGCAACCGCGAGAGGTTGAAGTCGACGACCACGAGGCGTTCCTGGAGGTTGTCCGAGCAGGATTCGCGGCGCCGCGCAAACAGCTCCGCAATTCGCTGGCGGTAGGGCTTCGCATCAGCACCGGTGAAGCTGCGGCGATAATCTCCGGCGCCGGCCTAGACGCCCGCCTGCGGCCCGGGGCGCTATCGCTGATGAACTGGCGCGATCTCTACTTCGCCCAGCGTGCTTGCCGGAAGACAGCCTGATGCGCGCGCAGGCGCCGGCGAAGATCAACTGGACGCTGGAGGTCCTGGGGCGGCGGGGCGACGGCTATCACGAGATCCGCTCGATAATGCAAACGATAGACCTGTGCGACGAGTTGACGGTGGCACTGGATTCCGAGCTGAGCCTTGAGGTGCCCGGGCCGAACGAGGTCAGCGAAGACGACCTGGTGCTGCGAGCCGCTCGTGCGCTGGCGGCCGCCGCTGGAGCCGGCAGCGGCGCACGGATCAGGCTGGTGAAGCGCATACCTGTTGCGGCTGGTCTGGGCGGCGGCAGCTCGGACGCCGCGACCGCGCTGCGCTGCCTGAACCGTCTCTGGGGCTGCGGGCTGCGAGAAGGCGAGCTCGCCGACATCGGCGCGCGGGTCGGGTCAGACGTGCCGTTCTTTCTGACAGGTGGGACAGCGCTCGTCGAAGGGCGCGGCGAGATCGTTACGGCGCTTCCAGACAGTCCTGAGACATGGATCGTTGTCCTTGCCCCAGCACTGTCCATCCCCGAGAAGACGAAGCGTGTTTTCGCGGCGCTCAGCCCGGATGACTTCAGTGATGGGGGGCGAACGACGAACTATGTTGAGAGGCTGAAGACCGACCGCCGCGCAGGCGGCAGTGACATCTGCAACGTCTTCGAGCGCGCGGCCGAGGAGCTGTTCCCGGCGCTGAGTGACTATCGCAAGGAGCTGCTTGGAGCGGGCGCACGAGCTGTTCACCTTGCCGGCGCTGGGCCAGCAATCTTCGCGGTCATGGGAGGGGAACGGGAAGCCAGGGGCGTCGCGGAGCGAGCACGACGGACGCCCGGCGCGACGGCATACGTGCAGCGAACGCTGCCTGCCGGCGAGGCGACCGTAATCACAGACTAGCGGGTGTTTTGAAGTGGCGTGGCGTCTGGGCGGGCGGCTAAGATGAGACTATGACGTTCACGGAAGGGTTCGGATAGCGAATGCCCGGTACGATCGTGGATATGCATGTGCATACCGTACGGGGCGCCGCGGACTCTTCGCTGACGCCGGACCAACTCATCGACGAGGCACGCCGCATCGGTCTGACGGGCGTGAACATCAGCGAGCACGACCGCGTCTGGGAGCAGCAGCAGATAGACGAGTTCCGGGACCGGAGCGGTCTCTTCGTGAGCCGAGGCATGGAGGTCTCGACGGATATGGGCCACATGATCGTGGTGGGACTGGACAAGTATCTGCCCGGCATCCGGCGAGCGACGGAGCTGCGGCGAGCGCTGGACGAGGTGGGCGGCTTCATGACGGTGGCGCACCCGTTCCGCCACTTTTTTGACCCGATCCACTTCCGGCGCGACGGCAAGCCGCCGTTCGAGATGACGCCGGAAGAGGCCGCGGAGAGGATGCCGGTGTTCAAGCTGGTGGACGAGGTGGAGGTGGCAAACGGCGGCTCCACCCTGCGGGAGAACCAGTTCGCCCTCAAGGTGGTACAGGTCCTGGGAAAGCGCGGCATTGGCGCGAGCGACTGCCACTCCACGAACGGGGTGGGGTACTACGTGACGGTGTTCGACGAGGAGCTACGAGACCAGAAGCAGATGCTGGAGCAGCTGCACGCGCGGCGGTTCCACGCGGCGCGGGGACTGCCGACCGGAAACCTGCGCGAGTATGTGGAGGAGCCAGTAGCGGCCGGGTGACCAACAACAACACCGGGCCGAAACGATAGACCAAACGTTCTATACAGTCACCGGCACCGATGATACAATGGCCGCGATTTGGCCACCGATTACGTCGCCCTGGACCTCGAGACGACCGGCCTTGACCGCAAAAATGACGCTGTAATCGAGGTGGGCGCCGTACGCTTCAACGAGGGCGGCGTGACCGGCACCATCAGTAGCCTGGTGAACCCACGCCGACTTATACCACCGCCGGTACAGAACCTGACGGGCATCACGAATGCGGACGTTGCCGCAGCACCGCCGTTGGAGGTGGTTGCGGCGGACCTTCAGGCGATCCTCGACGGCGCGGTGCTGGTGGGACACCACCTCCTGGACTTCGATATCCACTTTCTTGACCGCTGTAGTATCCGCTACAGCGAGGACGTCTACGATACGTGGGAGCTGGCGAGCCTGCTGCTGCCAGACCGCGCGGAGTATTCTCTGGCCTCGCTGACGGAGCTGTTCGAGATCGACTTCCCGGTGCGCCACCGGGCGCTGGAAGACGCGGAGGCGACGCGCCGACTACTGCTTGCACTCTTCGGACGAGCGGAGGAGCTGCCGCAGGCGGTGCTGGACCAGGTGAGCCGCTGGCTGCAGCCTACGCGGCTGCCGTGGCGTGGCTTCTTTCGGGGGCTCACGGGACAGGCCGCGAATCCGCGGGTTCGGTCAGGTGCGCAGGTGGCGCAGTCCGCGGAACCGCTGAAGGTCCGCCGGGACGCGAGACGCGCGGAGCCGGAGGAGGCGCTGGCGATCCTGCGCGGCGCGGCGAGCCGTCCGGATGTCTTCACACAGTTCGAGGAGCGCCCGCAGCAGCGGGAGATGGCGGCGGCAACGGCGGGGGTGTTGCGGGACGGCGGGCAGTTGGTCGTGGAGGCAGGCACAGGCACGGGGAAGTCGCTAGCGTACCTGATCCCAGCGGCGTGCCACGCGCTGGCGACCGGCGAACGGGTGATCGTATCCACGGCGACGATCAATCTACAAGACCAGCTGCTGCGAAAGGACCTGCCGGCGGTGAAGGAGCTGCTGCCGGCCGGCGCGCGGACGGAGTTTCGAGCGTGCCAGCTGAAGGGCCGCCGCAACTACCTCTGCCTGAAGCAGTTCGAGAGTCTGCGTTCTTCTCCGGACCTCAGCGATGCGGAGGCTGTCCTGGCAGCGCGGGTGCTGATGTGGCTTGAGCAGAGCGAGACGGGGGACCGCGCGGAGTTGCGCCTATCTTCAGACGAGGAGGCCGTCTGGCGGCGGATCAGCGCCGACGGAGCGGATTGCTACGCGGACAACAGCCCGTTCGTCGTCGACGGCTCGTGCTTCTTGCAGCGGGCGAGGCGGACGGCGGAGTCTGCGCACGTGGTCGTGGTGAACCATTCGCTGCTGCTCTCGGACACGGCGACGGGGGGGCGGGTGCTGCCGCCGTACGAACGGCTGATCGTGGACGAGGCGCACCACCTGGAGGAGGAGGCGACGCGGCAGTTCGGGTTCGCATCGTCCGAGCGAGAAGTAGCGGAGCTGCTGAGCCGTTGCGAGGCGATCGGGCCGCTTGTTCAATCGGGGTTGCGGTCGCTGGCGCTGGTGCTTGGCCCGCATTCGGAGCTGACGGAGGCGGCACGCACTCTGCGACAGGCGGCCAACGGCACTCGGGAGCACGCGGCCACGCTGTTCGAGACGCTCAGGGAGTTCCTTCGGCAGCAATGCGCGGGGATGACGGAACAAGACTGGCGCTTGCACATTAACCGCAGCATGCGGGTGCAGCCGGACTGGAGCGGTGTCGAGATCGCGTGGGAAAACCTGCGGCTGGCGATCGGCTCCGTCGCCGAAGCGATGAAGCGGCTGCAGACAGGACTCGGCGCGGAGGGTGCGAGGGAGATGGTGACGTACGAGATCGTCCGTGCGGAAGGGGACGCGCTGTTGCAGGGGCTGCAATCGCAGATGGAAGGGTTATCAGCAGCGATCGAGACGGACGACCCGGGCCGCGTCGTGTGGGTGGAGACGGAGCGCTCCGGGGCACTGTCCCTATCGTCGGCGCCGCTGGTGGTCAGCGACTTGTTGAGGGAGCAGTTGTACGAAGGGCGGGCTTCCCTGATCCTGACCGGGGCGACACTGAGCGGCGGGGGCGGTGATTTCACGTATCTGCAAGAGCGTTTGGGCCTGGAGGGGGCGGAAACGCTGGCGCTTGGCTCGCCGTTTGATTACAAACGGGCGGCGCTGGCGCTGACGCCGCTGGACATGCCGGAGCCCGGGCGGCCTGAGTACCTGGAATCGCTGGGCAGGGCGCTGCGAGAGCTGGCCGTCTCGTCACGCGGGAGGGCCCTGGTGCTGTTCACTTCCCACGCGACGCTGCGGGCAACCGGCGAGATCATCCAGGGGCCGCTAGCGGACGAGGGGATCATTGTGCTCGCGCAGGGCGTGGACGGGTCGCCTAAGCAGCTCGTGAGGGCGCTGCAGGCGAACCCGCGGACGGTGTTGCTGGGGACGGCGAGCTTCTGGGAGGGAGTGGATATCCCGGGGGACACCCTCTCGCTGCTGGTGATTACGCGACTGCCGTTCAACGTGCCGACGGAGCCGGTATTTGCGGCGCGATCGGCGCTTTACGACGACCCGTTCGAGCAGTACGCCTTGCCGCAGGCCGTCCTGCGTTTCAAGCAGGGGTTCGGCCGCCTGATCCGCACCCGAACGGACCGGGGCGTGCTGGTGGTCCTGGACCAACGGATTACGAGCAAGAGCTACGGCGCAACGTTTCTGGCATCGCTGCCCGGGTGTCCGGTGCGGCAGGCGGCGGTGCGCGAGATGCCGTACTTAGTGCAGCAGTGGTTGGCGGCTGCGGCCCCAGCACCCGCCAGCGCGACATAACGACGTGACGCGCGTCCGGATTCGCGGCTCGCGCGTGCTGCTGCGAGAGATCGTGAAGGAGGACATCGCCTCAGTGGAGGAGTGGTTTGCGGAGGCCGCGGCAGCAGCGCGGGGCGGCGGGGGAGGCGACGTTCGCGGGTTGGCTCAGCGCGTGTCTGAGGCCAGCGAGTCCACCGAAAGGGGGTTGCTGGGCATAGCGCGCGTGCGGGACAGGGAGCTTGTAGGGCTGCTGGAGTATCGTGCCGGAGAGCCGACGACGGGATGGCTCACCATCGGTGGCATCGCTCTCAGGGCGGGCGAGCGCGGATGGGGGTTGGGTTCCGAGGCACTCCGGTTGCTGGAGGAGGAGGCGACGAGGCTTGGTTTGGGGAGAAATTTCCTGGCGAAGGTGGATATTCGGAACGGGCTGGGGCTTTACTTCTGGCTGCGGGCCGGGTACCGGCCAGCGGGGCGGCAGGAGGATGGTTGGCCCGCTGATGAGAGGCAAGATATGATTCGCATGGTTCGGGAAGCGAACCCCGCCTAAGCCGCGCGCGGGCACTAACCCCACCCCCAGATCCTTCGCGACGGTGCGCCGTTTCACGTACAGACGTGGTCGTCGCTCAGGATGACAGATAGGAGGCGTCGACCAGATATGCAGGACATCTTTCGCTACATCGACGATCACTTGAACGAATCGATCGCGACGCTGACGGAACTCTGCAAGCTGCCTTCCGTGAGCGCACAGAACTCGGCGATCGCGGAGACGGCCGAGCATGTGGCCGGCCTGCTGCGGGGAATGGGCTTCGAGACGCGGGTGCTCCCCAAGCCAGCGGGCGGGCAACCGGTGGTGTACGCGGCACTCAAAGGCGCCTCGTCGCGGACGCTTCTGTTCTACGACCACTACGACGTGCAGCCGGCGGAGCCGCTGGAGTTGTGGTCGTCGCCGCCGTTTCAGCCGACGTTGCGGGATGGCAAGCTGTACGGGCGCGGAGTCAGCGATAACAAGGGGAACATCGCCGCGCGGATCGCGGCGATTGGGGCGTGGAAGGCTGTGCGAGGGGGTGTGCCGTGCTCGATCAAGTTCTGCATCGAGGGTGACGAGGAGATCGGTAGCCCACACATGGAAGAGTTTGTCTCTGAACACCGCGAGTTGCTGGCGGCGGACGCCTGTTTGTGGGAGGGAGGCGGGGTGACGTGGGAGGGGTTGCCGATGGTGACGCTGGGTGTGAAGGGGCTGCTGTATGTACAACTGGAATGCGCGACGATCAACCGTGACGCGCACTCGTCATACGGCACGGTACTGCCGAACGCGGCCTGGAGGCTGGTGTGGGCGCTGGCGACGATCAAAGGCGCCGACGAGCAGATCCTGATCGACGGCTTCTACGACGATGTCCGCGTCGCGACGAGGGAGGAGCAGGCGGCTATCGAGGCGATGCCGATGGAGGACGAGGATACGCTGAAGTCGTTCGGGATCGATGCAGCGCTTACGGGAGTGAGCGGCACCGCCTATACGGCCCGCCATATATTCGCGCCTACGGCGACGATCGACGGACTCTCGGCGGGATACGAAGGAGAGGGGCCGAAGACCGTGCTGCCGGCGAAGGCGATGGCGAAGATGGACTTCCGCCTGGTACCCGACCAGAACCCGGACGACATCATGGTGAAATTGCGGCGTCATCTGGACAAGCACGGGTTCGCCGACGTGCAGGTCAAGAACCTGGGCGGCGAGCGGGCGGCACGGACGCCGGTGACGGAACCGCTGGTGGAGGTCATGAGGGCCGCTATTCGAGACGCCTACGGCGATGAGCCGGTGATCGTGCCGGCGATGGCCGGGACGGGCCCGCTGTGGCCGTTTGTATCGACGCTGGGGCTGGCGACGGCGGACTGCGGGATCGGCTATCCGGACGCGCACATCCACGCTCCGGACGAGAACATCCGGATTGAGGACTTTCTCAAGGGCACGAAGGCGATCGCGGCGCTGCTGGGGAGGTTTGGGGAGGGGTAGGCCGCAGCGATGCGTAAGGAGTTCACGCCCCGCCCGCCGCCAGGTTCCTTCGCGACGATGCGTTCCCGCAGGTAAGGTGGTGATTCGCGCTCAGAATGACGGGGCCGGGGCGTATGTTTGGCGATGCCAGCGCCGGCACGCGTTAGGATTGCGTTCACTCCCCGCCCCGCCACCAGATTCCTTCGCGGCGATGCGGTCCCGTGGATAAGGGCGGTGGTCCGCGCTCAGAGTGACAGTGTCGGAACTCCCCGGGTCGGCGATGGTGGCGCCGGCGCGTAAGGAGGGCGTTCACACCCCGCAGCACCACCAGATTCCTTCGCGACGGTGCGGTCTTACAGATAAGGCGAGTGGTTCGCGCTCAGAATGACAGGATGGGGCTCGCATGATCGGCGATGGTGGCGCCGGCGCGTAAGCAGGGCGTTCACACGCCGACCCACCACCAGATTCCTTCGCGACGGTGCCGTCTTACAGATAAGGCGGTGGTTCGCGCTCAGAATGACAGGATGAGGCTCGCATGATCGGCGATGGTGGGGCCGGCGCTTAAGGGTGACGTTCACACCCCGCCGCACCACCAGGTTCCTTCGCGACGATGCGTTCCCGCAGATAAGGCGGTGGTTCGCGCTCAGAATGACAATATCGGGGTGCTAGTGCCGACTGCCCACTGACGGCTCGCTTGGCCCTGCATGACCGCGGCCCAGGCAGGAGTTACAGGCGTACTCCAGCGAGAGGTACTGGTCGTTGATCCAGACTTCGCCGCAGTCGAGGCCTTCGGCGTCGTTGCGGAGGCGGAGGTGAAAGGCGTGGTTGCAGCTGCTGCAGGCGGCTGAATTGCTTTCGTCCGCCGGGTCGCCGCAGACGTGGCACGCCTGCTGCTCGCTCAAGCCTGTCGCTCCGCGAAAGAGCGCACGAATCTCTCTTCATCAGAGGGCGAAGTCACAGCACCATCGAGCTTAGCAGCCAGAAGCGCTCTCAGCACGGCGCCGACGGCCGGCCCACCGGCAACCCCGAGCCGCAAGACATCGTCTCCCCGCAGGCGCGGACGGACGAGCCGGGCCTTTCGCAGATAGTCGAGGCTGCGTTCGCGCACTCGCTGAGAGTAAGTGGACGCGGCGAGGGTCCAGATGGCGGGGATAGGGTACTCAGAGAGCAGTCCCACCGCTGCGCTGCGGCGCAGTCGGGGGCGTCCGAGCGTGGCTTCCTTTGCGGTCAGGCGAGGCAGGGCAACGACGCAGTCTCTGGCCGGGCCCGGGAGCGCGAGGCGGCGCGCGAGGGCCGAGGCCCGCACGTTGGTCAGGCCGAGGGCGAGCGCCGGCCAATAGGCAGGGGGCAACGACGCTTGAGCGCGCCTCAGCTCACGAAAGGCCGACGCGTGACGCTCGTTGAAGCCGAGGCCGCGCTGAACCGATCGGAGGACGGACAGATCGTCAAGGCGCAGGAGTGCGCGTTCGGGGTCCGGCTCGTTGAGAATGAACGATAGCTCCCGGCGCAGGCGAGTGCCGCTAATCGACATAAGGTGGCGCCCGCCCGAGCGTATCCATTCCGCTGTCCGCTCCTCTATGCGGAAGCTGAATCGAGCCTCGTAGCGTGCTGCTCGAAACATGCGGGTCCCGTCATCCGAGAAGCTTTCTTCGTGAAGGGCCCGTATCACACCGGCGCGCAAGTCCGGGAGGCCACCCGTAAGATCCAGCAACTCCGCCGCGACGGGGCCATTCAGCCGTAGCGCCATGGCGTTGATGCTGAAGTCCCTCCGCAGCAGGTCGGCCGCGATCGAGGCCGGACGCACGACAGGGAGCGCGCCCGCCCTTGCGTAAGTCTCGGTGCGGGCGGTCGCGAGATCGATGGCAAAGTGGTCCAGCTTGAGGGTAGCGGTGAGGAACGAAGGATGAAGGACAGCGCGGACGCCGAGGACGCCGGCGGCCTCCCGGGCGAGCGCCATCGCATCACCCTCAAGGCAGATATCAAGATCGGCTATGGGACGCTTGATGAGGAGGTCTCGCACCGGCCCGCCGACGAGATAGGCACTGACGCGGCGCCGGTCCGCGATCGTGAGGATACTGCGCAGGGCGGCACAGGCCGAGGCAGGGATCTCAGCATACAATTTATCGATGAGTTTTGGGTATGGGGCCATCTTGAGGGGTTATCGTCCAGTGGTTCCTTGACAGGTCTGCGGGGCGGCCAATATCATGCCCAGTGAACCCCGGCGTCTCAGGGTGCGGAGCGCCGGCCCGATCAACGAAGAGCACCGATGGTCCAGCAAGGGAATTGAAATGGAGAGCCGCTTACGGGCGGCTCTGTTCGTCACACTGGCAAATTTTGCGCTATGGTTAGACAGGTAGACAAGGCGGGGCATCGCCCGGCGAGCGACCTGAGCGCCGCGTTGGACATCCGCTTCAAGAATCCGGTGCTGTTGCAGCAGGCGTTGCACCACCGCTCCTATCTGAATGAGGCGGCGGCGGACGATGTGGAGTCCAATGAGCGGATGGAGTTCCTGGGCGACGCTGTCCTGGGCTTGATCATCTCCGACAAATTGTACCGCGACTACCCGACGCTCAGCGAAGGGCACCTGAGCCAGTTGCGCGCGCTGCTTGTCCGGTGGGACAGCCTGGCGCACGCGGCGCAGCGCATCGACCTGGGGGCTTACCTGGTGCTCGGACGCGGGGAGGAGCTTTCCGGGGGTCGTGGGCGACCGTCGAACCTGGCAGGTGCGCTGGAGGCTTTGATCGGCGCGACGTTCCTGGACGGCGGCATGACGGCAGCAAGGAAGCTGGTTCTACGATTGCTGAAGCCTGACCTGGACGAGGTGGCCGAGCACGGCGTCACGGCAGACAGCAAGTCGGAGTTGCAGCACGTGGCACAAACGCGATGGAGAGAGATCCCGCGTTATCTGCTGATCTCTTCGGAGGGCCCTGACCACGCGAAGACGTTTACGGTGGACGTGAGCGTGGGCGAACAGA
Source organism: uncultured Dehalococcoidia bacterium (assembly GCA_964558415.1). Classification (GTDB taxonomy): domain Bacteria; phylum Chloroflexota; class Dehalococcoidia; order SM23-28-2; family RBG-16-64-32; genus CAZLDI01. Next base: position 79,022 of record CAZLDI010000013.1, on the reverse strand, counting down.
TCGTGGGCCGCGGTCAGGGCCGAAACAAGAAACAAGCTGAGCTGAACGCTGCCCGGCAGGCGCTGGAGAAGCTCGCGCAGGCGAGCTAGGAGTTCAACGCTTTGTACCTGAAGCGCCTAGACGTTGCCGGCTTCAAGAGTTTCGCGGCGCGCACCACGTTTGAGTTCGGCGACGGGATGACCGCTATCGTCGGGCCCAACGGTTCCGGCAAGTCCAACGTCGCCGATGCTCTTCGCTGGGTGTTGGGCGAGCAGTCCGGCCGGCTGATGCGAGCGCGCAAGTTAGAGGACATAATCTACGCAGGATCAGGCAATCGGGCACGCTCTGAGAAGGTCGAGGTCACGATGACTCTCGACAATAGCGACCGCTGGTTGCCGATTGATGTGGGTGAAGTGTCGATCGCGCGCCGCGGGTACCGATCCGGCGAGAGCGACTATGTGATCAACGGAAAGAAAGTGCGGCTGAGGGAGCTGCAAACACTGTTCATGAAGGCAGCCGCCAGCCAGAGCTCTTACGCGATCATCGGCCAGGGGCTGGTAGAGAATATACTCAACCTTCGCGCGGATGAGCGGCGCCTGTTGATAGAGGAGGCGGCGGACATCCAGCGGTACCGCTTGAAGATCGAGGAGGCGGAGGGACGGCTGGCCGCGACTCACGAAAACGTGGAGCGCGTCCGCCTGCTGATCAAGGAGATAGCGCCGCGCGTTTCGCAGTTGGAGCGGCAGGCGCGGCGGGCGGTTGAGCACGGCCGTCTTTCGCAGGAGCTCAAGCAGGCGCTGGAAGTCTACTACGAGCAGCGGTGGAGCGCTGCGCAGGAGGCACTGATCGTCGCGCGGGCGGGATACGATCAGTCGCAGGCGGATGTCACGCAGACGAGGATCGCGCTGGAGACGTGCAAGCGCGAGATGGCGGACGTCTCCGCTCAGCTGGAAGAACACCGCGAGGCTATCGCGTCAGTATCAGCAGAGCGAGACCGGCTGAGCGAGCAGGTGCGGGACAGCGAGCGCCGGGCGGCCGTTGCGAAGGAGCGACGGTCCATCCTGGAAGCGAGGAGTCGGGAGCTGGAGGACGAGTCCAGCGGCGTCGAGGCAGAGCGAGTGCGCCTGGCGAAGGTCGTGGCTTCTCACGACGACGACCGCTCGAAACTCGAAGAGCAGGTGGGGGAAGCGCGGGAAGTGGTGGAAGCGCGTCAGGCGGAGCTTGCGGCGCAGGACCACGAGATGCGGGAGGCGCACGGGCACGTGGCGGACGCGCAGGCGCGGGCGAAGCGGCTGGAAGTGGCTGCGGCGGAGCACACGGCGCGCATTCGCAAGCTTGCGGAAGCCGCAAGGAATGTCGAGCGTGAGGCGGCGAAGCTGGAGACGCGCCGGCGGTCGACGGTGAACCAGATGGCGGAACAGCTGCGAGTGCTACAGAGCCTGCGGACGCAGGAGAGCCAGCTGGTGGCCGAGGTGGCGCGCACGGCGGGCCGGCGACAAGTGCTGGAGGCAGAGGTTGGTGCCGTGAGGGGCAACCTGGCACGCCTGGAAGCAGACCAGAATGCGCGACTCGCCAAGCTGGAAGCGATGACAGCCCGCCTGGACGTCTTGACTGACGCGCAGAAGCAGCTACAGGCGAACGATGAAGGAGAGGCGGTTTCGATCGAGGGCGCGGTAGCTACGGTATTCGAAATCATTCGCGTTCCGAAGGGGATGGAGGACGCCATCGCCGCGGCGCTGGGCGATCAGCTGGAGGCGCATATCTTCGACCGTCACCCCCAGGCGATGGCTGCCATTCAGTTGCTCGCGCAGCAACGCGGAGCGCGTGCGATCGCCCTACCGCTGGACGCGCTGCGGCAGGTGTACCCGCTGAACCTGATGAAGGAGAAGGGGGTGTTGGGTGTCGCGGCAAAGCTTGTTAAGTACCCCCCGAAGTACGAGAAGCTGATCAATGTACTACTGGGACGAACGATCGTGGTCCAGGACGCGAGCGTCGGGGTGCGGTTGATGCGGCGCGGTCTGGGAAACGTTGTCACGATGGACGGGATAGTGTTCCATCAAGGCGGCTCGATAAGCGGCGGCCTGCCGCAGGCAAGCCGGCCGTTCGTGCTGGGTTACGAAAGGGACATTGAGGCGCTGCCGAAGGAGATGGAGCGAGTGCGCCGGTCCCTCGAGATCGCGGAGCGGGAGGCCGAGGTACTGCGGGCGAACGTCCGGGAGAAGGATTCGGCGCTGGCGGCGCTATCGAGAGATGCGGATGAGGCGCTGGACAAGCGACTGCACCTACAGGATTCGCTGGCGCAGCGACAGCAGACGCTGGCGCAGCTCCGCGGCGAACTGCGGGGGCTGATGGGATCTCGAGCGGGGCTGCGCGAACAACAGCGGGGGTTCCAGGTGGAGGCGGAGCGCCTAGAGGAGGAGCGCGCGGGGATGTTGTTCCAGGCCCAGGAGGCGATCGACGCCGCGGGGCACATGGACCGCGCAACCGCGATGGTACGGGAACAGCGGAAGGCGCTGACGGAGGGCGCGAGCGAGGCGGCGGACGCGCTGGCCCAGGTGGACGGACGCTACAGGTCGCTGTCGGTAGAGCGAGAGGCAGCAGAGGCGGCGCTATCGCGTCTGGCGGCGCAGGGCGCGGCGAAGGCAGAGCAGCTAGAGCGGATTACGACGGAGACCGGCGCGCTGAGCCGGGCGGTGGAGATGGATGAGGTCGAAATGGCCGGGGCTCAGTCCCAACTGGACTCTCTTCTGCGGGCGGGGCTACCGGGGGAGGAGGGGGCGCATCATCTTGAGGCGCGGGGACGGGATCTGCACGCCCAGGTGCTGTCTTGCCAGAACCGAATGTTCGATGCGGAAAGGCAGGCCCTGGCATCTGAGGCTGAGGTAAGGCGCTGGCAGACGGAGGTCGACAACCTTCGCGCGCATATTGAGGAAGATGGACTGACCTTGACCCCTGAAGGCGACGTGCGACAGACGCAGGCGCCGCAAGCGCCGATACCATTGTGGCTGGCCGCGGACGGGCCGGAACAGGGCGCGGGCGGACTGCGCCCGATGTCCGGAGGCGCGGCGGTGGACCCGGGGGTACTGGGGAAGGAGATCGACCGACTGCGGACCCAGATCCGCAGCCTGGGCGCGGTTAACGTTGAAGCCCGAGAGGACTACGAGTCGCTACGAGAGCGGCTAGATTTTTTGACGGGCCAGACCGCCGACCTGGAGAAGGCGGAGGACTCGCTACGCCACGCGATCAGGGAACTGACGGGCCTGCTGCACAAGCGCTTTGATTCGACGTTCGCGCAGGTTGCACGTGCATTCGAGCAGTACTTCAAGGCGTTCTTCGGCGGGGGTCACGGTAAGCTGCGGCTGAGCGACCCGAAGCACCCGTCCGAATCCGGCGTGGAGATAGAAGCGCAGCCACCCGGGAAGCGGACGCAGAGTCTGGCGCAGCTTTCCGGCGGGGAGAAGGCTCTGACTGCGGTCTCGCTCCTGTTCTCGCTATTGCACGTGAACCCGTCGCCGTTCTGCGTGCTGGACGAGGTGGACGCGATGCTGGACGAGGCGAACGTGGGGCGCTTTGTGTCGGCGCTGCGGGAGCTGTCGCGCAAGACGCAATTCATCGTGATTACGCACAACCGGCGGACGATTGAAGTGGCGGACAACATCTACGGGATCTCGATGGCGCCGGACGGAGCGTCACGCGTGCTTTCGATGCGGCTAGGGGACATTGGGGCGAGCGCGGCGGCGCGGAGCAACTGACAGAGACGCAGCGATTCGGGTACAATCGCGGTCACGGGCGCAGTGTGAGCCCGGGTGGTGACCGAAAAGATGCCTGATCCGCCGATTGAGATCGTCCTGGCGCGCCAGTGGGCAAGCTGTCTGAGCTTGCCAATAGCCGTGGCCGGCGAGGACGAGAGCCTGATGTACTACAACGAGCCAGCCGAGGCTCTGTTGGGACGGCGGTTCGACGAGGCCGGCGAGATGCCTCTGAGCGAGCTCGCCGATATCTTTCAGATCACGACGGAGTCAGGTGAGCCGATCGTGATGGGCGCGTATCCGATGGCGAGAGCGTTGCGGCGGCGCAGCCCTGCGCATGCAAGAGGACAGTTCCGCGGCCTTGACGGTGTCCAGCACCGCGCGGAGATGACCTCATTTCCGCTGCAAGGCGAAAGCGGGCGACACCTGGGTGCAGTGGCGCTGATCTGGGAGATCGACGACGGTGATCCAAGCCATCCTAATGCCGGGCTATCGTTCTCGGCCGGACAGGCGGGAGATTTCGAGTTGTGCGAGGAGCCGGAAAGCCTGGGGCAGCAGAAAGAGATGGAGCTGATTCTGACGCGGCAGTGGGCGAGCTATCTGAGCACGCCGGTCTGGCTTATGGACGGGGCGGGGTGTCTGCTGTACTACAACCGGCCGGCGGAGGTGTTGCTCGGCCGCACGTGGGAGGAGGGACTGGATATCAATCTCGAAAAGATCCCGACGATGTTCCACACGACCGCCGAGGACGGGCGGCCGCTGAGCGCGGACGAGATGCCGCTGGGCAAGGCGATCAAGGAGCGGCGGCCGGCCCACGGGCGCATAGGATTCACTTCGCTGGAGGGCGTAACGACGACCGCGGAGGTGACGGCGTTTCCGGTGGAGGGACAGGGGGGACGGATGCTCGGCGCGGTAGCGATCTTCTGGGTTGCACGGGGCCCGGCCGCTGCGCAGAGGCAATCGGGAGGTCGGGGCGAGTGAAGGTCACGCTCTGGGGAACCCGCGGCTCGCTTGCCAGCCCGGGGCCGGACACGACGAGGTACGGAGGCAACACGGCGTGCGTGGAGGTGCGCTCGTCCAACCCGAGGCACCTGCTGGTGCTGGACGCCGGCACGGGTATCCGTCCGCTCGGGCGGACGGTGGGACCGCAGACGGAACGGGTGGACGTGCTGCTGACGCACCTGCATATGGACCACATCCAGGGGCTGGGATTCTTCGGGCCACTCTACACGCCGGGGTTGGAGGTACACCTTTGGGGTCCGCCGTCCACCACACAGCACCTGCGCGACCGGCTCGCGAGATACCTGTCTCCGCCTCTTTTCCCCGTACGCATCCGTGACCTGCCCTGCAAGCTGACGCTGCATGACGCTCCGCTTGGGGACTTCGACCTGAACGGACTGCGGATCCGCGCGGCGCTGGTCTGTCACCCGGGTCCGACGCTGGGCTACCGGATCAGCGAAGGCGGGCGAACGATGTCATATCTGGGGGACCACGAGCCTGCGCTTGGCGTTTCCAGGTTTCCCCTCGAAGCGGACTGGACATCGGGCTTCAATCTCGCGGTGGGCGCGGACCTGCTGATCCACGACGCCCAATACAACGAGGCGGAGTATCTCGCGCACGTGGGTTGGGGGCACAGCACACTCGCGCAGACGTTCGCTTTTGCGGAGATGACGGCAGTGAAGCGATTGGTCACTTTTCATCACGACCCTGCGCACGATGACGACACGCTGGAGCGCATGACCGCAGAGGCGCGCGAAACCAGGGGCGGGTCGTTCGACCTGGTGATAGGCGCCGAAGGGGCGAGCTTCGTGGTCGGCGAATGAGCCGGCTGTCGTCTGGGCCTCCCAAACTTGCTCTTTCGCTTGCCCGCACCGCTGACGCGCCCCTATCATCGATAGCGTGACGCGCTTCTTCAGACGTAAGCAGGAGGTAGCAGAGGAATCCACCTCGCCGATGGACGCGGCGCCATCCAACGACCTCGACGAGACGACGGGAGCCGGCGCTGAGGAGGGGGAAGATGCGGCTCATTCCGTAGAGGAGGCGGCGGAGCGCACACGGCGCACGTGGTTCAGCCGGATCGGCGGGATGTTCCGGCGAGGGTTGAGCGACGAGTTGTGGGAGGAACTGGAGGAGACGCTGGTCTCTGCTGACACCGGGGCATCAACGACGATCAAGGTCATCGATGACGTCCGGGAGAAGGTGAAGCGCCAGGGGGTTAAGGACCCCGAGGAGGCGCTGGGAATCCTGAAGGAGGACCTGATCGCCACGCTGGAGGTGGACACCGGGCGCGGGCGCATTTGGCAGCGTAACGGACAGGCCAGCGCACTTCCACGGCCAGCGATCGTGCTGGTAGTCGGCGTTAACGGCACCGGTAAGACGACGAGCATCGGCAAGATGGCGCACGCGTACAAGGCGGAGGGAAAGAAGCTGGTGCTCGCGGCTGCCGACACGTTCCGCGCCGCAGCCATCGATCAGCTGAAGAAATGGGGACAGGCGGCCGGCGTCGATGTCGTCGCGCACCAGCAGGGAGCGGACCCGGGGGCGGTGGTGTTTGACGCGCTATCCGCTGCGGAGAGTCGCGACGCAGACGTTGTGATCGTGGATACGGCTGGGCGCCTGCACACGAAGGCGAACCTGATGGAGGAGCTGCGGAAGGTCAACCGGATCATCCAGCGTAAGTTCCCGGACGCGCCGCACGAGGTGCTGCTGGTGCTGGACGCCACGACGGGACAGAATGCCATGCACCAGGCTAAATACTTTACGGAGGCGGTGGGCGTGACCGGGATTCTGCTGGCCAAGCTGGACGGTACCGCAAAGGGGGGAGTGATCTTCTCGATCTGTGACCAGTTGCGAGTGCCGGTGCGATTCGTGGGAACCGGCGAGAGGCCACAGGACCTGGCGCGATTCGAGCCACGGGAGTTCGTGGAAGCGCTGTTCGCGCCGTAGCCAAGTGGAGCAACCCGCCGGCGCAACCATTGCGAGGCCAACGCCCGAGAAGCAAGCCGCCATCAATATCAGCGTAGAGGCCGCTGCCTGGGTCTTTCTCATCGCAGTCGCGGCGGCCATCAGGTTGGTCGACCTGGATGGGACGGCGTTCTCCTTCGACGAAGGCGCGCGATCGATCGACGTGGTTCGGGTAGCCGGTGGCGATATCCCTGAGACATGGCAAGGCGATCTCGCAGCGGCTGGAACCTCGTACTTGTTCCGCGTCCTGCCGGACAGCGAGACGGTGGCGCGGCTGGCGCCGGCGCTCGCCGGGGCGTTGGTGGTTGCGGTCATCTGGCTAGGCAGGGAGTGGCTGGGACGCACCGGCGCCCTGGCGGCGGGCGGGCTTATCTGCCTTTCGCCTCTCTTCGTGTTGTTCTCCAGATCGGCAGAGCCGTTCAGTCTGGGAACTCTGGTGGCCTGCCTGCTAGTGATGTCGTTCTGCGCTTATCTGAGGCGGCCTCGGCATGCTCTGCTACTGCCGCTGGTCGCGACAGGCGTGGTAGCACCGTTGACCGACGCCGTGGCGACGTCGGCGTTAGTGGCGGTGATCCTGTTCGCGGGGATCGACGCCGGTCTGGCACGTGGTTCGATTGCCCGCCGGGCCTGGCGCAGCTTCGCGGGCAGCCCGCTCCAGTGGGCGACTTCGGCCCTGATAGTAGCGACGGCCCTGCTGCTGGGAATATCGCATTTCGGAACATCAGTGGACCGTCCGGGGCTGGCGGGATTGAGTCTGTGGACGGACATGTTCGCGTTGTCGCGTGACGGGAGGGAGCCGGAGTATCATCTAGTGCTATTGTTAGCCTATGACTGGCCGCTGCTGTTGGCGGGCACAGCGGGTTTCATCGTGCTGGCAGCACGCTGGTGGAAGGGCACAGCGGATGGCGATCCTTCGTTCGAGCACTTCACGGTCGTATGGACCGTGGTAGCCGCTCTCACGCTGGCACTTGTGACACGCCGCGAGGCGGGGCAACTGCTGATCCTATTGCTGCCGCTCGCCTTCGCGGCCGGCTGCGCGGCTGAGCAGACAATCGAACGCGTGGACTTGCGCGCGCTACAGCGCTGGTGGCCGGCGGTAGGAGCGTCGCTGGCGCTCACGGTTCTCGCAGCGCTGCTGCTCACCGAATGGGCGAACGGCGACGGCGTACCGGCGAAACCGTTGATCGCGGTTGTGGCGATGAGCGCCGCAGTCTTCGTCCTGATAGCGCCGATGGTCCTGATCGGATCGCGCGGTCTGGTGCTACCGACCATCGCGGCCGCATTCCTCGTCGGCGCGTTTCTCGCGCACTCAGCACTGGCGGTCGCGTTTCGAAATGGCTCCGAGTTCTCTGTCGACGGACGTCTCGCGCCGCGCGTAGATAGCTTTCACGAGACGCTGGAGGTTCTTTCCGACGAGCGCGAGGGAACGATCGTTGTGCAGGCGGACCTTCTTGACGAATTAGGATGGTCTATGCGGGATCTACCGGTGGTGTTCGGTGGTACGACAGAAGGAGCGCCGCTGGTAGTGGCCAGGGCCAACGAGGGGCCCCGGAGCTTCGTGGGGCTGGGGGATCCCTGGATACTGGGCGAAGGCTGGTACCCGGAGGCGATCTTGAAGCCGCGCGGCCTCTGGCGCTGGTTGATTTTCCGGGAGGCTTTCGGGAGTCGCGACCCTCTGGAAGTGCGCATCTACGTACCAACAGTATGAGCGAACTGGCTCGCCCCCTGGCAGGACCTGCCGTGGATGCCGGTACGCTCGCGGCACGGCGCGGCAGCCTGCTTGACCTGCACCTGACGCTCACCTGGGAGAACGCGGTTTACCTGACGCTGCTCGCGGTGGCCTTTGGGATGCGGTTCTGGGATTTGGACTCGCGCGCGCTGCATCACGATGAGAGTCTGCATGCGTATTACTCGTACCAGATATTGCAGGGGGCGGGATACGATCACACTCCGCTGGTCCACGGGCCGCTGCAGTTTTTCGGCATGGCGTTGACATTTTTTCTTGCCGGAGGCGCGGGCGACTATACGGCCCGGGTCCTTCCGGCGCTGTTCGGCGTCGCGCTGGTCGCGCTGCCGTGGCTGTTCCGCAGCTACCTGGGTCGAGGCGGGGCGCTGGCAACGGCGGCCCTGATCGCGTTTTCGCCGACGCTGCTGTACTACAGCCGGTTCGCCCGCGAGGACGTGTATGCAGCGGTGTTCACGCTGGGGCTGGTGATCTGTCTGTGGCGGTACCTTGAGGAGCAGCGCCTAAAGTGGCTGTGTGGTTTCGCGGGGATGCTCGCGTTGAGCTTCGCGACGAAGGAGAACACATTTGTCACCGTCGCGATCCTGCTGCTGTTCCTGGACCTCCGGGTGGCGTCGGAGCTGGCGCGTGCGCAGGGCGCCCGGGGGGGCCGCCGGGCGATCTACTTCATCGCTTTCGTGGCAATAGGGTGGGTGATCGCGGCAGTACGCCCGTTCGCGCCCGGGATGGCGCGCAGGCTGCGCTTCGAGGGGCCATCACCCGCCGCGGACGCACTCCTGGTGCTGGGCACGCTGGCCGGGCCACAGTTCGCGGCGGGTGTGGAGCTGCCGTTCGGTGCTGCTGGATTCGAGATCAATACCGGGGCGGAGGAGCGTTTGGTTGGGATACCGACGGTCATGGGCTTGCTCGCCGCGAGCGCCGCGGTGGGCCTGCGCTGGAACGGGCGGGGATGGCTGATCGCGGCGGCCTTCTTCTATGTGCCGTACACGCTGCTTTTCACGTCGTTCTTCACGAACCCGGAGGGATTCGCCGGCGGCATCTGGGAGTCGCTGGACTACTGGATGTCGCAGCATGGAGTGAGGCGCGCAGATCAGCCGGACTTCTACTACTTGATGTTCATGCCGGGATACGAATTTCTGTCGCTTATCTTCGCCGGGCCCGCTCTGCTTTATTACAGCCTGCGCGGCGGTGTCGGCTCCTGGGTGTTGACGGGCGTTACCGTGACGGCGCTCCTGGCCTACTTCGGAGCGGACAGCTTCGGAGGTGGCTCGCCCGTTGAGGCGCTCTCGGTGGCCGGCTTGCCTGTGGCGGCGGTCGCGCTGTTTGGCGCGGTGCGGGGGACGGCCTTCGAGCGGTTTCTCGTGTTCTGGACGGCGGCGTCGCTCGTCGCGTACTCGTCGTTCGGGGAGAAGATGCCGTGGCTGAACATGCACATCGCCCTGCCCACGGCGATCCTGGCGGGATACGCGGCTGGACGGGTGCTGTCACTGTTGAGGCCCGCAGCGGACCGAGACTGGCAGCCGGCATTCCGCACCGCTGTGCGCCCTGTCGCGGCGGGGGTCCTCATAGCCGTCGCGGCCGCCGCGCTGGCGCTGGCACCGGGGGACAGTCCGTGGCAAGCCATTCAGTACGCGGTGGTTGCGCTGGCGCTCGCAGGCGTCTTGCTAGCGGCGCCCGGGCTCAGCAGGCGCGCGGCGCTGCCGTTCCTGGTTCTTATCGCTGCTGCGCCGCTGGCGTTCTTCAGCGTGCGGCTGGCGGTGCTTGCGACCTATGAGCATGGGAATGTGCCGCGGGAGTTCCTCTTCTACACTCAGACGTCTCCTGACGTGCCGGACGTGCGGGACCGGATCGAGCGTCTGGCGGTGTCCTCGGGGCAGGGTCTGGGTCTGCGAATCCAGATCGATAACAGCCATACCTGGCCGTGGGGATGGTACCTACGAGACTACGATAACGCGACGTACGAGACCATGGACGGTTTGTTCTCGCCCGACCCCGGCGCGGTGCTGCTGGTGGCGAGCGCGAACGATGTGCTCACGGCAGGGTACCGCGACGCCTACCAGCCCGCGACGTCGTACACGGTTCGCTGGTGGTTTCCGGAGGACGAATACCGCGGCGCCGGGCGGACGGCGAACGTCGCGGATGGGTTCTGGGACTTCGCGCGCGGGCTGGGCGAGGGTGTGACGTGGGAGCGCTGGTGGAGCTACTTCGTACACCGGAATGTGACGCCGATCCGATCTAACGGTGTGCTGTATGTACCACGGGAATACGCGGCTCTGGAGGGCAACGCTTTGGCGCCAGGGCCCGCGCCGACGGGCCAGCCGACGACGGCGCCCACGGCGGACCTGGAGGGCCGGATCATCATCGGGACGGCGGGGTCCGGAGCGGGACAGATGCTGAATCCGGCGGGAGCAGCGGTGGCAGCGGACGGGCATGTGTTCGTGATAGAGATGGGCAACTCGCGGGGGCAGCTGTTCGACCCGGGCGGCGGACTGGCGGGGACGCTGGGCGCGCCGGGTGGTGATGCGGGTCAGTTCAACCAGCCGTCAGACGTTGCGATCGACAAAGACGGGAATATATACGTGGCGGATACCTGGAACCACAGGATCCAGAAGTTTGCGCCGGACTTCACGTTCATAACGTCCTGGGGGAAGCCGACGCGAGACCTAATAAACCCTGAGCCGGACGAGCTCTGGGGGCCGCGCGGGATAGCGGTGGACGCTGACGGGAACGTGTGGGTGACCGACACAGGGACGCACCGCGTGCGGAAGTTCTCGGGGAACGGCGAGCCGCTGGCGTCGTTCGGGAGACGCGGGGCCGAATCGGGCGAATTCAACGAGCCGGTGGGCATCGCGGTGGGGGCCGACGGCGCGATCTACGTCGCGGACGCGGGGAACGCGCGCATCCAGAAGTTCGATAAGGAGCTGAAGCTGGCGGCGGTGTGGCCGGTCGAGAGCTGGGCGGACCGCAGCCCTCTGAACAAGCCGCAGCTGGAGCTGTTGCCGGACGGGCGGTTGATGGCGACGGACGGCCCGCACGGACGGATCATGCTGATTGACCGGGAGGGGCTGGTCGTCGCGCAGCTGGACACGGTTGCCGAGGTGCCACTGTTCTTCCCGGCCGGGATCGCGTTTGACGCGGAGCGGGGCTACGTCTATGTGACGGACGGTCTGGCGGGCCACGTGCGGCGGTTCCCGTTCACGGACTTCGCGCTAAGATAGTTGCCGGGGCTGCACTTCGGCTTCGATTCCTGAGGGGCGAGCGGGTTGCCTTGCCCGCTTGAGAGGCCGCGCTTATGATATGTGACGGCAAGCACAATCCCTCTGGAAGTAGCGTTTGTTTTCGCAGGCCAGTCACAACTCCCGTACTACGCCGGTCGAGCCGGTAGCCGGCAGCACTGAGGTCATCGCCCGCGTCAGCGAGCTGATCACGGACCTGCGCCCGGACAACGTTGACCTGCTCGCTGCCTTCCACCGCATCCAGCATGAGTACGGCTACGTGCCGCGCGAGGCGGTGCCGCTGCTGGCGGGGAAGTTCCAGACGACGCCGGCGATCATCTACGGCACGATGGACTTCTACTCGGAGGTGAAGCAGACGCCGCCGGCCGAGCACACGGTGGAGTGGTGCAGCGGCCCGGCCTGCCTGCTGAAGGGATCGACAAACATCAGGCGCGTGCTGGAGTCTGTCCTGGGCTGCGGGATGAACCAGACGACGGCGGACGGCAAGTACGGGATGCGGCTGGTGCAGTGTGACGGCACCTGCCATCTGGCGCCGCTGATCCGGCACGAGGGGGAGTACCTGGGGCCGCTGACGGTGAGCCGGACGATAGAGTGGGCGCGGGAGCTGACGGGTAGCAATGGGAGCCGGGAGCCAGGAGCCAGGAGCCAGGGGGCAGCGGAGACGCCAGCGCAATCGGATGAGCCGGTGGAGGCGGTTGAGGGCTAATGGCGACGTACGAGGAGCTGCGGGCGGCCGCCGATGATGCCTGGGCGGCTATCGCGAATCCGTCGCGGACGCTGATCAAGGTTGGCATAGCGACGTGCTCGCGGAGCGTTGGGGCGGATGCGACGCTGGCGGCGGTTCGACGCGAGGTCGCCGCACGGAACCTGGATGCTGACGTGATGGTGGCGGGTTGCCTGGGGCTTTGCTACGCGGAGCCTATCGTCGAGATACAGCACCCGGGGGGTCCGGCGGTGCTGTACCAGCAGATCACCGCGGATAAGGTCTCCGAACTCATTCAGAAGGCCGCCGTTGCGAAGGGGACCGCCGCGCCGGCGTACGGCCTGGCGGTCGTGGCGGGCGACGGATACTCGGGCATACCGCCGCTGAAGTCGCTGGCGTTCTACGGGCCACAGGTGCGGCGGCTGATGGCGAACTGCGGTGTGATAGACCCGGAGCGTATCGGTCACTACATCGCGCACGGCGGTTACGAGGGGTTGACGAAGGCGATTAAGCTGGGCGGGGAGCGGGTGGCGAAGGAGGTGCTGGACTCCGGCCTCTGGGGTCGCGGCGGCGCGGCGTTCCCGACAGGCCGCAAGTGGGAGTTCCTGCAGGGATCGGAACGGACGCCAAAATACCTGATCTGCAATGCGGACGAGGGCGACCCGGGCTCTTTCGTGAACCGCAACCTGATGGAGAGCGACCCGCACCTGATCGTCGAAGGGATGGCGATCGCGGGAGTGGCGACCGGCGCCACCTTCGGCTACATCTACATCCGGGACGAGTACCCGATCCCGGTGGAGCGGACGCAAAGGGCGGTAGAGCAGGCGCGCGAGATGGGGTTGCTGGGCGAGAACATCCTGGGGAGCGCCTTATCCTTCGAGCTGGAGGTGGTGCGCGGCGCCGGTGCGTACGTCTGCGGCGAGGAGACCGGCCTGATCGCCTCGCTGGAGGACCGGCGGGGGATGCCGAAGATCCGGCCGCCGTTCCCGGCGCAAGCGGGGGTGTTCGCACAGCCGTCCAATGTAAACAACGTGGAGTCCTACGCCAACGCGCCGATGATCCTGCGCAACGGCGCGCAGTGGTACGCCTCCGTGGGCTCCGAGAACCACAAGGGGACGAAGATGTTCTCGCTCTCGGGGCAGGTCAGGCGCGTGGGGATCCTCGAGGTGCCGCTGGGCACGCCGATGAGCGATGTGGTACTGACAGCAGGGGGAGGGCCGCCAGAGGGGCGGACGTTGAAGGCGATCCAGCCGGGCGGGCCGCTGTCAGGGATTGTGCCCGCCGGAGACGTCGGGATTCCGCTGGAGCCGGAGCCGTTCAAGGAGCGCGGGATGTTCATGGGCTCAGGCGGGCTGGTGCTGATCGATGACTCGAACTGCATCCTCGACATGTGCGTCTACTTCGAGTGGTTCGCAGAGGACGAGTCCTGCGGGCGCTGCACGACGTGCTTCGCGGGGACGCGGCGCCTGCTGGAGATCCTGCGCCGCATGGCGAGCGGTCGCGGCCGACGGGCGGACCTGGAGCTGATCAAGCTGCTGGGGGAGACGATGCGCTACGCCAACTGCGTGCACGGCCAGGCGGCGCCGACGAGCGTGATGTCCATGTTCCGCTTCTTTGAGGAGGAGCTGCTGGAGCACGTAGAGCGGAAGCGCTGCCCGGCGAAGGTCTGCCGGGGCCTGATCCGCTACGAGGTGCTTCACCAGTCTGACCTGCTGCCGCTGGCGGAGGCGATCTGTCCGACGCAGGCCGTGGTCAGGGATAACGGCGCGTACCGAATCGACCAGTCGAAGTGCATCAAGTGCGGCGCCTGCCGGGAGCAGGCGCCGTACGGAATAGCAGTGGTGGACGAGTTCGCGCTGGCGTAGGGTAGGCTGGTGCGGTTGACAAGTTCTACCCCCTAAGCTAAGCTGGCCGCACGACCACAGGGGGTGCGATTCTGCGGACTCTGATCGCGTTATTCTTGCTTGTCGCTGTCGTAACGACATTCGAGGTAATCGATGGCAATCACGTGCGTGCCAATCACTCGGGCGGCATGCAGGTGATGTCGATCGACATGGACGAGGAGGCAACACCGGCTAACACCTCAACGACGCTTGGAACGCGCGAGGCGTGTGCAAGGATCAACGAGAATAACTCCCTGGACGCGGACGAAGATGTCGTGGACGGGCTTATCATCGATGTCACTGCGACCAACATTCCGGCGTTCAACAACAACGGTACGCCGCTCAACCTAAATGACGACACCGGAGGCGTTATCGCGTATGTTTTCGATTTTGGTTACTCTTCGGCGGACCTGACCGTTCAGGCCGGACAGGCCAACACCCCGGGCGTGAACATCCTCCAGGAGAACCCTGGCGGTAGTTTCATCAATTTGAGCGATCCAACGCCGGACGACAACACCAACGACGTCTGGGCCGGGCTCGGCTTGGACACCGGCATAGGGGTGCCAGAAGAAGGATCTGGAGTATTGCATAGGCTCACGCTTGTGACGGAGGACGACGTTACAATTGGAAACTACCCACTAACTCTGACAAACAACGTACACTCGGATGCGGCTCTATCCGCATACTTCCCGGACACGACCAGTGATGCGTACGTGGCAGTCAACACGACCTGCGGGGATTCGGATGGCGATGGAGTTCCCGACGCGCAGGACGCGTGCCCGACGTACGTCGGGCTGGCGAGCAACAACGGTTGCCCGCTGCCGGGTCCGCCTGCGGTCGGCGGGAAAGCGGGACTTCTAAGGTCGGACACGGGTATCGCAACCGATAGCGGCGAGGCGCGGAACGGCTGGTCCGATGACCGAACGCTGGTGGCAGGCGTGGTTGGAGGTATCGCGTTGCTCAGCACGTTGAGGGCGTGGAGCGCCCTCGCAGCGATCGCACGCATCGTCAGCGGGGTCAATCGCCCCTCCCGTCGGTAACAGCTGCAATGAGATAGGGGCGTGGTGTGCGAAAGATAACACCAGTGCTTTGCGCGGCTCTTCTGGCGAGTGCGCTCTTATCCGGCTCGGGCGTGTCGGCGGCGGATACCACGATCGACGCCTCGAATCTGTACTTCTGCGCGCCGGCGCTTCAGGGCGCCGTCTGCGAGACGACGATTAGCGCCGGGGACACGGTCACCTGGCAGATCGTCCTGGGGAGTCACACGGTGACGGAGTGCAACGACACCTTCACGGTTTGCCCTCCGGCCGGGGGATTCGACTCGGGTTTCCTCAGTGGCGGGGCGACGTTTGCGCACCAGTTCAACAGCACCGGCGGCTTCGAGTACTGGTGCGCGCTTCATCCCAGCCTGATGCGGGGAAGGATCATCGTCCAGCAGGCTGCGCCGACCCCCTCTCCCAGCCCGACTCCCCCGCCGGGGAGCACGCCGCCTTTGCCGCCGGCCGTTGGTGGGAAGGCGGGGCTCTTGATAGCGGATACCCTCAGCCCAACCGATGACGCTGCCACGTGGAATGGCTCGTCCGCAGACCAGACTTTGGTCGCTGGTGTGGTTGCAGGTATCGGGCTGCTCGCGACATTGGGAGCGTGGAGCGCGCGCGGACAGATCGCACGCGTGATCATCTCGCGCCGCTCGAGCAAACGATAGGCGTGTAGGGAGTAGGCGCCGTGCGCGATGGCGACGGCGAACAAATTCGCGCCGGGCAAGCGATGCCAGCTCCGAGCATAAATTCGGCGTAACGCGGCTATTGACACCCCGATATACGGTGTCATAATTGGGGCAAGTATTCGAGGGGGAGTGCGCTATAGCCGCGGGGGTGATCTCATGCCGTCGATTCCTGTTCGCCGTTTGTCCAGCCATTCGCTGACGCTTGTTACGCTCATCGCGCTGGTGGCGCTCGCCGCCCTCTGGGCCGGCGGGCCGCTGGACGGGAGGGAAAGCGCGCTGGCCAGCCACGCCGGGGGGATGGACGCGATGTCTATCGACATGGATCCGAGCGCCACGCCCATGAACACATCGATCATCGTCGGAACGCGCCAGGACTGCGCCCGGATCAACGAGAACGACATGCTGGACGCGGACGAGGACACGACGGCCGACACGCTGACGATAGATGTCACGGCGAGCGTGATCCCCTTATCCAATCCGATGACCGCGTTCTCCTACAATTTGAACTACGACGAGGCTAACCTCTCTATGCAGTCGCAGGCCTCGTTGTTCCTCCTGAGCTTTAACGCCGGAAGCTCGCTCTTCAACGCCAGCGACCCGCTGCCGGACAGTAACAACAACAACAACTTCAACTCGGCCCTGCTTGATAGCAGCGCTAGCACGCCGGAAATGGGCTCCGGCGTCCTGGACCGTCTGACGATCTCGACGGACTCTGGCGCCGCGCAGGGGCAGTACGCATTGACGCTGCCGGTCGCCGACGCCGTGCACCTGGATCAGGTGAGCGCTGCGCAATACCCGGATGCAATCAACAACGCGTCGATCGCCGTGAATGAGGGCTGTCCGCTGCCCCCGGCGGATGTGGAGATGGTGGCTCTGACGCTCACTTCCATCGGCGGACCGTCGTATCCTGCCGGCACGGACTTTACGGCCGAAGTCGTGGGCACGGCGACCAACAACGGCCCCAACCCTGCGGATATCCAGATAGACCTGACGCTGGCGGCCCCTCCGGACTGCACGCTGACGCCGCCGGGTGGCCAAAGCGAAGGCTTCGCGAACGTGCCTTCAACGGAGAGCCGCATCTCCACACGGCAGTGGACAGTGAACTGCAGCCAGACGTCGTCGCACCTCCTATCGGCGTCCGGATCAGTGACGATCACGGGGCTGGCCGACGAGTCCTACGCCGGGAACAACGGGCCTCTGACCGACGACGACACGGTCGCGATCACCGGCACCGCTGACCCGAAGGTGAGCAGCGTTACGGTGGCGGCGCCGGGCAGCGCGGCGACGGGCGCCCCCTTCAACGTCACGGTGACCGCCAACCTGCATAACAACGGAACGCTCTCACCCGTGAACGCGGACACGACGCTTGACCTGACGGTGCCGGGAAGTTGCGGCAGGAGCCCGGATAACCCTCAGGTGGTAGCAGGCACGTCGCTCGCTACAAGTGTGCCGACGCCGGTGCAAGCGACCTGGATAGTCACCTGCAGCAGCCCGGGGCTCAAGAACTTCACGGGAACCGGCACGGTCAGCATCAACCAGTTGCACGCCACGGACGGGAACGGCGGCAACAATAGCGAGAGCGGCGGCGCGAGCACGGATACGTCGCTGAGCCAGGCGGACGTTAAGGTGACGAGCGTCACGGTGAGCAGCCCGCCTTCCGCGCCGATCAGCACGAACTTCCCGGTGACGGTCAGCACGCTGGTCCACAACAACGGGCCGTTTTTCCCGGTGAACACGGATGTGACTCTTACGCTGAACCTGCCGGCGGACTGCTTCACGCCGATCAGCACGCTGGTCATGCAGAACGCCAGCCTGGGCCCGTCGGTGGCCGCGATGCTGCCACAGATCACGTTCTTCGTGGCCTGCATCGATCACTCGACGCACAACATCACGGCGACGGCCACGATCGTGATCGACGACCCGCTGGCGGGCGACCCGATACCGGCGAACAACAGCGCGACGTCAGCGGCGAGCACAACAGCGATTATCCGGACGTCCGACCTCAAGGCGGTGAGCGCCACGGTTGGCGTCCCAATATCGGCGACGACGAACACGGCGTTCAACGTGACGGTGGATGGGACGCTGCACAATAACGGCCCGGATTCGGCGCCGGCGAGCGCGAGCGTCATGCTGAACCTGCCAGCGGACTGCACAACGCCGACGAACCCGCTGGTGGTGGGCGTGACGCTAGCCGTATCCGTAGCCACGGCGCTGCCGACGCAGACGTTCCCGGTCACATGCACGGACCGATCGAACCACGACTTTACGGCGATGGTGACGCTGACGGGACCGCTTCACGTGAACGATCCGGACGGAGGTAACAACTCGACGACGAGCGTACAGAGTACGGTGCCGGTCTTCGATGTCGCGGACCTGAAGGTGACAAGCGTAACTACCGGAGTACCGGTTTCGGCGAACGTGGGGGTCCCGTTTAACGTAGCAGCGACGGTGAACGTCCACAACAACGGGCCGTTCGGACCGGCGAACGCGGATGTTACGGCGACGTTGAGCCTGCCGGCGGACTGCACGCCGGCGGAGGCGAACCCCCAGACCGTACAGGACACCAGCGTGCCCTTCTCCGCGGTGACGCCCGTGGTCATCACGTGGTCCGTTACGTGCACGCTGCAGTCCTCGCATACCTTCTCTTCCAGTGGCACGGTAACGCTGGACCAGTTCCACGTCTCCGACCCGGTGGCCGGGAACAACTCAGGCGCGTCAGCGAACGCAATCGTGCCGGTGCTGGCCCAGGCGGACGGGAAGATCAGCAGCTCTGTGCTGCTAAGTCCGCCGACTGTGATCGCGGCGAACACTAACATCAACATCACAGTGCGGAAGATGCTGCACAACAATGGGCCGTTCGGACCGGCGACGTTCAACCTGACGAAGTCGGTCACGCCTCCGGCCGGCTGCACAGTGACGCCGCCAGTACTCTCCGCACACAACCTGGCGGTGAGTGTGGCGACGCAGGTGGACGAGGTCTGGGTCATCAATTGTGTGCCCGGCTCATACACGATCAACTTCCAGAACACGTTGAGCGTGACGGGCCTGCACATCCAGGACCCGATAGCCGGGAACAACAGCGCCACGACGCCTCTCAGCGTCGTCGTCGATACGGACGGCGACGGCATTCCGGACGACGTGGAGGTTGCCTGCGGGTCGAGCCCGACGGTGGGGACGAGCATCCCGGAGCGGGTGGACGGGATTTTCGCGGGGGTCAGTGACGACGGCGACGTCGCGATAGACGAGGCGCTGCCGGCAGGGGCGATCGGTTTCGACTGCGACCGGGACGGGTACACGGGAACGAAGGAGAACCACGTGTACTCTTACGTTCCGCAAACGAACGGCGACCAGAAGGTGTGCCAGGAGTACGACCTGACCCATCCAAATGCGAGCCACAAGCCGAGCCTGAGGTGGCCGTCTGACCTGTCAGGCCACATACCATTGTCGTTCAGCAACAACAAGATCAACGTTAGCGACCTGGCCAGCTTCGTCGCGCCGATCCATTACCTGGGGACGAACGTGGGGACCAACCCGGGCGACGTGAGGTGGGACCTGAGGCCCGGTACGGGGGGACCCCTCCCGGTTTCGATAAACGTGATCGACCTGGCCGACCTGATCGCGGGGACGACGGGGTCTCCGCCGATGCTGGGCGGCGTCCGGGCGTTCCTGGGTCCGGACTGTCCGTTCGCGCCATAACGCGCATTCCATAGCTAATCGGCGATGCCAGATGCCGCGAGAATTGGATTTTCGCGGCATCTGCGCTATAATTCGCCGTCGAGGGGGAGATACCGCACCAACCCGCCGCTCTCGTCGTTGAGCGAGGGCGGAGCCCACGGCGGCGCGGAGTCGGGGCCTCTCTCAGCCCGAGCTGATGTGCTGAGAAGGAGAGCCAGTTGGTTAGAGAGAAACGGATCGCCGGGACGAAGCAGGCGTCCCGAGCTGACGGGCACCGCGCTGAGCGCGGCCGAACGGCCGCTGAGTTAGGCCGTATCTACCAGGCCGTGGAGCAGAGCCTGAGTATGATGCTGATCGCCGACGCCAGCGGCGTGATCGAGTACGCGAACGCGGAATTCTGCGCGATTACGGGTTTCAGCGAGGCCGACTTAATAGGCAGACGCATCCACGAGCTCGGCCAGCTGGGCGATGACGTGCAGTTAGACATCTGGCGGACGGTCAGCGCCGGCCGGCAATGGAGAGGCGAGTTCAACGCGCATAAGAAGAACGGTGAGGACTACTGGATCCTGTCATCGATAACGCCGATCAAGGACGAAGACGGGACTATCGGCCATTTCGCAAGCGTTAGCCTAGACGTCACGGACAGAAAGCGGGCTGAAGAGTCGCTGAGCGAAGGTGAACGGCGATTTCAGACGTTGATCGAGTACAGTCATGACATGATCTCTATGCAGAGCGCCGACGGTGTGATCCTCTACGCGAGCCCTGCGGTGGAGCGGCAGCTTGGCTACTGCGCCGAGGACATCGTCGGCAACGTCGGCCTGGAGTTCGTCCACCCGGACGACCAGCAGCGGCTTCTGGCGTCATTGCCGGAGCTCCTTTCGCAACCGGGGGGGACGGCCAGAGCCGAGTGCCGTGTGCGCCACAAGGATGGCTCCTGGCGCTGGATAGACGCTGTCGCGACGAACCTGCTGCATGACCCTTCGATAGCGGCGATCGTCGCGAACCACCACGATATTACCGACCACAAGGAAGCAGAGGCGGCGTTGAGCGCGAGCGAAGAGAGGTTCCGCGCGCTGGCCGGGACGACGACCGCTGCTACGTTCATCTTTGAAGGGGCGTTCGTTGTTTACGCCAACGCCGCCGCGGAGGCGGTGACGGGATACTCTCAGGACGAACTGGTTTCGCGGAATTTCTGGGAGGTGCTGCATCCAGACGTTCAGGGGCTGGCGAGAGAGTACATGGCAGCCGCCGCGCGTGGAGAGTCGCTGTCGCCGCGCGCGGAAGTCAAGATCGTGACGAGGGGGGGCGAGGTGCGGTGGCTGGACATGAACGTCGGCTCGATCGACCTCGGCGGTAAACGCCTCATACTCGCGACGGCCTTTGACGTCACCCAGCGTAAGCAAGCTGAGGAGGGGCTGCGGACGGCCGAGGAGAACTATCGCCTGCTTTACGAGGATAATCCCACGATGTATTTCACCGTGGACCGGGAAGGGCAGGTCCTATCAGTGAACCGTTTCGGCGCTGAGCAGCTGGGGTACGCGCCGGAAGAACTCGTAGGGCAGTCCGTGCTTGGAGTGTTCCATAAAGAGGACCAGGAAAGCGTGCTTGAGCAGCTGCAGCTCTGCCTGGCCACACCAGGCCAGGTGGCGCACTGGGAACTACGGAAGGTGCGCAAGAACGGGAGCGTGCTCTGGGTCAAAGAGACCGCGCGTACCAGCCACGACGCGGAGGGGAAGACGATAGTACTGATAGTCTGCGAGGACATAACCGAGCGGCGCCTGGTGGACGCCGCCCTCCAGAAAACGAGAGAGCAGATTGAGCGAAGGGCGGAGCGGCGGTTGAAGCGCGGCGATCCCTACGCGATGACGTTCCGGGAACTGACGGTACTTCAGCTGGTGGCGCAGGGCAAGGGAGACAAGGAGATAGGCGCCACCCTGGGGATCAGTCCGCTCACGGTGAACAAACACGTAGGCAGCATCCTCAAGCGGATGGGCGCGGGGTCCAGAACTGAGGCCGGCGTGCGGGCGGTTACAGAGGGGCTGGTTTAGGCGATGGCGCGCTGCGTGGAGTACCTAATATTTGGGGGTTGACGGGCTGACCCCCTTGTTTCAGGATGTCCATGGGGGTTGCGTGGGTTAGCCGAATCCCGGATTCCCAGCAAAGGAAAACAGCCGCACCTCCCGTGGCTCGCCTGAGGCGGGGGTTCCCCGCTCCCGCCTCAGCCCCCTTTACCTTCCCGAAGCGTCAACGAGTGCCATGCGGACGCTGCGCCGGTTCCCAGCAGGCGCGATATAATATCGGCGTTCAACTGCCGCACCGCGCCTGAGGACACGCCCCCTTGACTACGCCCCTGCGCCGCCAGTATCTCGACATAAAGCGCCGCTATCCGCAGGCGATCCTGTTCTTCCGCCTGGGCGACTTCTACGAGACGTTCGACGAGGACGCGGAGCTCGTGGCGCGGGAGCTGGAGATCACCCTCACTTCGCGCCCGGTGGGCAAGAACGAGCGCGTGCCGCTGGCGGGCGTACCTCACCACGCGCTGGATACGTACCTGTCGCGGCTGATCAATAAGGGGTACAAGGTGGCAGTCTGCGAGCAGATGGAGGCGGCGACCGCGGGGAAAAAGATCGTCGACCGGCAGGTGGTGCGGGTGGTGACGCCCGGCACGCTGCTGGAGGACAGGCTTCTGGAGCGCGGGGCGAACAACTACCTGGCGGCGCTGGTGCAGTCGGACGGCCGAGCGGGCCTCGCTTACGTGGACGTCTCCACCGGAGAGTTCGGTTGCCTGGAGACCACCGTGGACGGGATCAGCGCCGAGATGGAGCGGTTGGAGCCCGCGGAGTTGCTGCTGCCCCAGGGCGACGCACCTCCGACCCAGATTTCCACCACGCTGACACCGCTGTCCGGAGACTCCTTCGATGGAGAACGCGCCAAAGATCTGCTTCTGGCACACTTCGGGGCGGCATCTCTGGACGCACTGGGCCTGGCATCGTCGCCGCTCGCGACGCGGGCAGCGGGCGCGATCGCCGGATACCTCAAGGACACTCAACAGGCGGGGATGAAACACGTCCAGCGTCTGGTGCTGCGCCACGCGAGCGCCTATATGAGACTGGACGCGAACACGCGCCGGAACCTCGAGTTGTTCGAGCCGATGAGACCGGGAGCCGATTCGCTGACGCTCCTTGGTGTGATCGATGAAACGCGTACGGCGATGGGGGCGCGCCTCTTGCGCGCGTGGTTAGGAGAGCCTCTGCTCGACATAACGGCGTTGTCCGAACGGCTCGACGCTGTTCAGCACTTCTTCGATTCGGCGGTCCGCCGCGGGCGAGTGATGGCGGTGCTGGCCAAAGTGCCCGACCTGGAGCGCTTGATCGCCCGCATCTCGAGCGCGGCGGCGGCGCCCGCGCTGGGGACGCCGCGCGACCTGACGGCGCTGCGCAGCGGCCTGGAGGCGGTACCGGCCTTGAGGGAAGCGGTGGAGCACGAGTCCTCTGCGGGCGCGGCTGACGCTCGTGTGAAGGACGGTCTCCTGGGCGCGGTGCACCCTTGCCAGGACGCGGCGTCCATCATCGCCGCCGCGATCGCCGACGAGTCGCGCGGGGGCAGCGCGATCCGGCCCGGTTTCTCAGAGGAGCTCGACGCCTTGCGTGAGACCGCGCGCGATGCGAGGCAGTATCTGGCCGATCTCGAGCTAAGGGAGCGAGAAAGGACGGGAATCAAGAACCTGAAGGTCGGTTACAACCGAGTGTTCGGGTATTACATTGAGGTATCCAAGGCGGCGGCGAGACAGGCGCCGGAGGACTACCAACGCAAGCAGACGCTTGTGGGTGGGGAGCGCTATACCACCCCCGAATTGCGCGACTATGAATATCGCGTGCTGCACGCTGTGGAGAGGCAAGAGGAGCTGGAGCAGGCGCTGCTGCGGCAGGCCTGTCAGCAGGTTGCGGCACAGGCCCCGTTGATCCTCGAGACGGCGGCGGGCATCGCCCGAATCGACGCGTGCTGCGGCCTGGCTGAAGCGGCGGCTCTCCACGGGTACGTCCGCCCGGTTGTGAACGATGAGGATGAGATCTTCATCAGGGACGGTAGACATCCGATGGTTGAACGGATGCTGGAGCCGGGGACTTTCGTGCAGAACGATTGCGAACTGGCCTGCAGCGACGGCCAGGTGATCCTCCTGACCGGGCCGAACATGGCGGGCAAGTCGACCTACCTGCGACAGGTGGCCTTGATCGTATTGATGGCCCAAGCCGGGTCGTTCGTGCCGGCTGCCGAGGCGCGGATCGGCGTGGTGGACAGGATTTTCAGCCGGGTGGGCGCTTTCGACGACATCGCCGCGGGTCGTTCGACGTTCATGTTAGAGATGCTCGAGACGGCGGAGATCCTGCACGGCGCGACACCGCGCTCACTTCTGATATTCGACGAGATCGGTCGAGGCACGAGCACTTACGACGGAGTGGCGATAGCACGCGCGGTCGTTGAGTTCATTCACAACCGACCTGATCTCAACTCGCGAACGCTGTTCGCCACGCACTACCATGAATTGACGGAACTGGCGTCATTTCTTCCGCGGGTCCGCAACTACAACGTGGCGGTGGCGGAAGAGGGCGGCGGCGTGGTCTTCCTCCACCGCATACTGCCCGGGGGGGCGGACCGATCGTTCGGAGTGCACGTGGCGCAGCTGGCGGGACTGCCACGTCCCGTCGTGATTCGGGCGCGCGAGATCCTGTCCGAGCTGGAGTCGGGGCCCGGCGCCGGGCCCAGGGCGGCCCCGGCCGAGACGTTCGCACAGCTGGCGCTATTCGGACGGAATGACGGTTTGCGCCGTGACCTGGCAACGCTGGAGGTGGACTCAATGACGCCGCTGCAGGCGATCACGAAGCTGTACGAGCTTGTTGAGAAGGCCCGGAACGCGGGTTAGGCGGCGGACATGCTACTGGGCAGTGACTGCGGGCGGCGAGGCTTCCGCGGTGGATTGTGGGTCCTTACGCCTTAGCAGGCTGTCCCAGTCACCGACGCGATCCTTGCCACTGGACTTGGCCCAGTTGAGGGCCATGTCGGCGCGATAGATCAACTCCTCAGCGTTCGCCGCCATGTCCGGGAAGGTTGCCACGCCGAGGCTAATGGTCACGGCTTCGCCAATGGCGGCGGCCTCCTGAACGGCCCCCTGGACGCGCAGGGCCAGGGCCTTCGTCGCTTCCACATCGGCATCTGGCACTGTGATCGCGAATTCGTCGCCGCCATAGCGGTAGAGGTTCTCCGGCTGCGCGACGGTCGCCATCACCTGGGCGAGATCTCGGAGTACCTCGTCGCCGCGCAGATGCCCCAGCGAGTCGTTGATCTGTTTGAAGTTATCGACGTCCACCATCACAAGACCAACTTTGCGCCCGCTGCTCATGGCGTCTGTTACGAGGACCCGGATCGCGCCGTGGAACTTGCGATGGTTCATCAGGCCCGTCAGTGAGTCCGTGGTGGCCTCCGTCCGCGCAACGATGAGCTGGTGGTTACGATCGCGCAGCTCTTCGTTGGAGAGCCGAAGTTCGTCAGTACGTTCCTGTATGGTGGCTACCATCCGGTTGAGCGTCTCACCCAGACGCGCCAGTTCGCGCGGCCCAGCGACGGGCGCGCGAGCCGTCATGTCGCCTGAGGAGACCGCTTTGGCCGTCGCCTCCAGTGAAGAGAGCGGCTTGATGATTGAGCGAGCGATAAGGCCGGACACGATGAGCCCGAAGATGCCGCCGGAAACGCCTGAGATGATGAGAAGCATGAGCGCCAGGTCGCCAGTCTGGTTGACCTGGGCGTCCAGGTCCTCAACTGTCTGAAGCTCCGTCTGCACCGTCTCTCGCAGGAGCCGCCGGAAGTCGGTAAACTCCGGGACCATCTGCTCCATGCGCGCGGCTGCGCCGTCAATGTCGCCGGCCTGACGGAGGGCCAGCACCGCAGCCAGCCCCGAGGTGAGCGAGTCCTGGTGCGATTGCATCTCCCGCGCGCGGGCCAACTGCGCGGGATCCCCGTACTCGGCAATGTTGTCTCTGGCGCTGGCGAGAGCGGTCAACGACGCGGCTGCGCTCAGCTGGAGCTCGCCCAACCACTGGCTTTCGCCGGTGAGTACGTATCTCTGCACCAACAGGGCGGCGATGCTGGTGTGGGTTTCTCCTTCGTGGAGAAGGAGCGCCGTCTCCGAGTGGGCCTGCATTTCAGCAGTGTGGGACTGATACCGCGAGATCATCCAGACCGAGCCTCCGACGACGACAGCGAGCACGAGCACGAGCAGGCCGAAGCCCGCCACGAGGCCCCGGCGCACGGTACCCAGCGGGTGCCGCGATCGGCGGGTCGGTTGGGAGTCAACCCTGATCCGGTTCACGAGCGTTCCTCACGCATTCCATGCCATTTGAGACCCTGCACTCACAGGGCGTGTCACGATGTAGGACGCCCGTAGTCCCAGCACAGTTGCCGATCGTCGGTTACAAGGCGGTAACAGTTGCTAGCGGCCTCTGCCGGACGGTCCCGCGATCTCCTGTTGAAGCAGGCGAATGGCAGCACAGACGTGCTACAATCGCGCCAAGGAGCATCCCTTGCCAATCCGTATCCTGCCGACAGAGGTCGCCGCCCGCATCGCCGCCGGCGAGGTGGTTGAGCGCCCGGCATCCGTCGTCAAGGAGCTGGTGGAGAACGCGCTGGACGCCGGCGCCACGCTTATCAGCATCGAGATCTCGGGTGGGGGGATCGAGTCGATCCGGGTTGCGGACGATGGCTGCGGGATAGAGCCGGACGAGATCGAGACAGCATTCCGCCGGCACGCCACGAGCAAGCTGGACAACGATGTCGACCTGGCGCGCATTCTGACCCTCGGGTTCCGCGGAGAGGCTCTCCCGTCCATCGCAGCGGTAGCCGAGGTGGAGATGATATCCCGTCCGCACGATCGGGAGGCGGCGGCGAGCATTCAGCTTGTGCCGGACGCCACACCAGTCATGGCGGCACGCGGGGCGCCGGGAGGTACTACGATAGCAGTGCGCCGTCTGTTCGGGCGGCTGCCGGCGCGGCGCAAGTTCCTACGCTCGCCATCTGCGGAAAGCAGCGCCGTCGCCGCCGTCGTGACTCACTATGCGCTCTCCTATCCCGAGGTGCGGTTTAGCCTGACGCTGGACGGCAGACGATCGCTGCAGACGGCGGGCAGCGGCGACCTGCGCGACGCCGTTAGCGCTGTGTACGGGGCCGAACTGGCGTCCGTGATGGTCGAATTACAGTCCCCAGGCGCGCCCATCTCCGTACGGGGCCTGGCCGCACCGCCGCACATTTCCCGCGCCGGGCGGGGCTACGTTAGCATCTTCGTCAACCGGCGCTGGGTACAGAACCGGCGCCTCGCCTTCGCGGTGGAGGAGGCATACCAGGGGTTGCTGATGACGGGACGGCGGCCGATCGCCGTGCTGAACCTTCGCATGGCGTACGAAGAGGTGGACGTTAACGTGCACCCGACGAAAGCCGAGGTGCGGTTCCGGGACGAATCCGCCGTATTCGGCGCGCTGCGGCAGGCCGTGCGGGGAGCGCTCAGGGAGTTTGCACCGGTTGCGCCGGCGTCATTCGGCGTAGGCGCGGGCGCACTTGCCGTCCAACCAACGATGCCGCCGCTCTGGCGGCAGGCGCTGTCCGGGGTCGCCGTAGCAACCATCGAGAGGCCGGGCGCTCAGGAGCCGTCAGGCCCCCTGGCGACGCCACAGACGGCGCTACCCGTCTTGCGGGTGATCGGGCAGTTCGGCAGCATCTACATCATCGCTGAGGGGCCTGAGGGGATGTACTTGATCGACCAGCACGCGGCGCACGAACGGGTGCTCTACGACCGCTACTGCCGGATGCGGACGGAGCGCACGCCCGAGGTCCAGGCGTTACTGGAGCCGGTCGCGCTGGACATAACAGCGCGGCACCTGGGTCTGATCGTGAGCGAGAGCGAAGCCCTGGCGGCACACGGATTCGAGATCGAGCCGTTCGGCGACGGCGCGGCGCTGCTGCGCGCGCTTCCGGTGGCGCTGGCCGTTGAAGACACGCATGAGGCAGCCCTGAGATTTCTGGACGCGCTGCTCGAGGGAGAAGAGGGCGATCCCTCAGCAGGGCTCGGGACGGGCCCTGTGATTGCGCCCGAGAGGGACCGCGTGGCGATGTCGCTGGCGTGTCACGGGGCAGTCAGGGCGGGGAAGACGCTATCGGTTGACGAGATGCGCGAGTTGGTGCGGCAACTGGAGGAGACGGGTTCGCCGCACACCTGCCCGCACGGGCGGCCGACGATGGTGCACATGAGCGGGGATATGCTGGCGCGGGGCTTCGGGAGGCGTTAGCACCCGGCCGCGGAATTTCCGAGTTTGTCGCCCTCAATGCATCCATAACTCGCCTGGGAAGCGTATAATGCGGCGCAGGCAAGTTCGCTCGGAGCAAAAGGGGGTGCGAACATGAAGGGGATATTGCGGCTGATCCCGGTAGCGGGGCTAGTGGTGGTGGGTGTACTCATCGCGATTGGGCCATCGCTGTTACCGGGGGCGACGACACCGGCAAGCGCGTCTCACGGCAACTTCAACGTCCACGTCCACGACGACTTCTTCCATCCGACGGGCAGTTTCGTGCCCGGACCCGGACACGCGACCGCGGAGGCGCTGTGTGAGCAAGGAAATCCGGACCCGAGCTGCACGGCGACGATCCACGTAGGCCCGGGCGATTCGATCACCTGGGTGTCGCCGGCGCCGCTGGCGGCGAACGTCCACACGGTAACGGAGTGCACGGACGGCGGCTTCCTCACCTGCGGGGCGGCTGTATCGGCGAGCAATCCGATCGATGACTCGGGTCTACGGAACCCGCCCAACCCCGGGCCGTCCGGATGGCCCTACGGGCCTGTCACATTCACGACGCCCGGCGCCTACTTCTATCGCTGCGAGGTGCACCCCACCATTATGCGCGGCCGGGTGCTCGTTGAAGCGCTGACGACCCCGCCAGCCGGCGACCCTGCCGTGGGTGGGGTGGCCGGCCTGCTGGACGCGAATGGGCAGCCCGCCACGACCGGAGCCGAGGGCGCGTCTGACGGCTATCTGATGCTGGCCTTGATCCTGGGTGTGAGCGCAATCTCAGTGCTCGCGGGCGGGGCGGGCAGCATCTACGCCTGGAAAGCAGCGCGCCGGGAGTAGCCGGACGGCTGCGCTTAAGCAAGAAATCGCGCCGGAGTCGCTGAGGAACTTCGGCGCGATTTTGGTTTCGTTGGGCGCGGCGTTTCGGCGCTAGGCGCGGGCGGGTGAGCCGATCTCCAGCTCCCGCTTGACCTGGTTGACGGCGTCAACCATCACCTGGAGCTTTCCTTCTGCCTCCTCGGCGGTGCGCGTCTTGAGCCCGCAGTCCGGGTATATCCAAAGGCGCTCCGGCGGGAAGAGCTTGAGGGTACGCATGATGCCAGCCTTGACCTCATCGACGGACTCGACGAAGCGCGTGTGCACGTCTGTCACGCCAACGCCGAGGTCCTTGCTAGCGTCGTAGGGGTTCTCTTTCATCAGGTCCAGGTAGGCGAAGTCCGTGTTCTTGAACGCCAGGTGTATCTGCTTGACGGGCAGGCGCAGCATATCCGGGTAGATCTCCTCGACCTCCCCATAGCAGATGTGGGTGTGGAATTCGCAGTCGATTCCCTCCACGGTCACCCGCATAGCCTCGACGGCGAGGTCGAAGTCCTGGTGCGGGCGCGTGTGAATGGCCGGCTCGTCGATCTGGATGTACTTCGCGCCGGCAGCTACCAGCGCCTCGACTTCGCGGCGGATGACGAGGGCCATGTCGAGCACGGCGTCCCGACGCGAAGGGTAGTGCTCGTCGAACGACCACTCGACCATTGTGTAGGCGCCGGTGAGCATTCCCTTGACGGGCCTGTCCGTCAGCCCCTGGGAGAACTTCCACATGTCGACCGTCATTGGTCCGGGCCAAGCGAGCTTGTCATAAATGATGGGTTTGTGATAGTAGCGGTTGCCGTACGAGCGCACGAGGCCGCCGAGCTTCATGCCGCGGATGGTGTTTCCGCCCGGCTCGCCGGCGAAGTAGGCGACCATGTCGCCGCGCTCCATCTCGCCGTGGACGAGGACGTCCAGCCCGATGCGCTCCTGGAGGCGGATCCAGTACTCGGTGGCCTGCTTCTCGAGCTTCTCCAGCTCCTCGCGCGATAGCTTACCCTGGGAGAACTGGGTCCGGGCCTGCGCCAAGTAGTCCGGCTTGGGGTAGCTGCCGACGGCGTTAGTTGTCAGTTCCATAGTCTGCACTCCAGTCGCAAGTCCTTAAACGGGGGCTCCAGACGCCAGGCGGACGCCCTCAACCATGTTCCTCAATTTGTCGAACGCAGTCTCTCGCGGGAGGTATTCGAGGCCGCAGGAGGGATTGACATAAATCTGATCCGCGGGAACGAATTCCGCGGCGCGATGGACCGCCTCACCCACCTGCTCCGGCGTTTCCAGCCGCGTATTGCGCGCGTCTACGATGCCCAGCCCCAGCTTTTTGTCGAAGCGGACATCCTTGAGGGCATCCCAGTTGTCGGGGCCCCAGACGAAGTCCAGGCCCAGCACCTGCACGGGAAGATCGAGCAGCTGTGGCAGGATTCCCGCGACGCTGCCGAACCAGGTGTAAACGCCGATCTCTGCGCCGACTCCCTCGACCATCCGCGAGATCGCGCGGCAGAAGAGAGCGGCGTCGTCCTTGTGGAACACGATGACCGGGTCGTTGATTTGAATCATCTTCGCGCCGGCGTCCGCCAGGGCCTGGACCTCGTTCCGCAGTTCGTCGGCGAACGCCAGCGTCAGCTTCTCGCGGCTGCCATAGTGCTTGTCCACGGAGAGCGCGGCGAGCGTATACGGTCCCGGGACTATCACCTTCAGCGGTTTTTCGCTGTGCTCCGCCGCGAAATGGAAGTCCCGGACGAGGACGGGTTCCAGCCACTTGAGCGGTCCCACGACCTCGGGCTGGCGATAGTAGGTGTTGGTGTCCAGGTAGCGCTGCAGGCCGCCGATCTCGATTCCGGCGAGTTTCCGCGGGACATAAGTCTGGTCGTCATCCCAACGCACCTGTCCATCGGTCACCACGTCCAGGCCGGCTTCCACCTGCTCCTGGACGACCTCGATCGTCACTTCGTCCTGAACGCGGGCCAACTCCTCGCTGCTCATCTCGCCGCGATCGCGACGGTTGATGGCGTTGCGGAGCCTGGCGGGGCGCGGCCGGTTGGGTATCTTAGGGTAATTCCCTACGACAGTTGTCTTCATCACGCGGGCTGTTCCCGTTACCTCTTTCTGCTGTGAATCGCTATCACTACCGACTTTCTGACGTTACTCGACGGCGCTCCGCACCGTCAAACGGCAGCCAGCAGTTCGCGGTGCATATGTTCGCACTATATCTGTTATGGTAGCTCGCCCTAGTGACTCTGCGTGGATCTCTCTCGCAAAGAACTGTAACATCCGCTCCCCTGAGTCACTCGTATCCTGTAGAGACCCCGGACGCCGGTCGATCGGAAATCCAATCGATTGCCGGGCTTCTCAAGTGAATGTTAAACTTGCCTGCGAACAACGTTCAAGACATGGCAGGCATGCCGCATAGGGGAAAAGGGAATGGCGGCCATCCGGCCGCTATTTATGTAAAGGCGTACTGCGAGAGGTAACCGACCAATGTGGAAGACAGTGAAGTTTGGGTTCTTTGGACTGTTCGTCGCGCTGATCATCGTGATGGCCGGGGTCATAGGCTATGCGGCCGCCGATGACGGCAGCAGCGGGTCCGGCAGCAGAGAGCCGGTGCGAGATGTCTCCGGCCAGCAGAGTGGTTTCGACATCCTGAATGAGATCCAGGAGGTACTGGAACGCGACTTTGTAAATCCGGACGCCCTGGACGACGATATCCAGCTTCGAGGCGCCATCGACGGGCTGATCGAGTCCCTAGACGACGCACACACCGTATATATCTCGCCGGAAGACTTTGCGCTGGGCATCGATATCATTTCCGGGGCGTTCGAGGGCATCGGCGCACAGGTTGACCAGGACCCGGTCACGGGTGAGATCGTGATTGTGGCGCCGTTCCGCAATTCCCCGGCGGAGAAGGCCGGCGTGCAGCCCGGTGACGTGCTCCTGGCGGTCGACGGGGAGTCAACCGAAGGTTGGTCCGTCGCCGACGCCGTCAAGCGCATCCGTGGTCCCCAGGGGACGGACGTAGCGATCACCGTGCGGCACAGCGGCGGCGAAAGCGACGAAGTTGTGATAACGCGCGACACGATTGTCATACCGACGGTATTCGCGCCGCCGATCGAAGACGCGGACGGCACGGCCGTCGAAGACCTTGCTTACATCGAGATACAGCAGTTCACGAACGAAACGGTGGAGGACCTGCGAACGGAACTGGAGCGCATTGTTGACGCCGGTTACGCGGGACTGATCCTGGACCTGCGGCGCAACCCGGGCGGCGGTCTGGATTCCACGGTTGATGTTGCCGACATGTTCCTGGATGACGGGATAATCATCACGCAGGTGGACCGTGACGGTAGCGAGACCATCTACGAGGCAAAGCCCGGCGGCGAGGCCACGGATATTCCCGTCGTTGTCCTTGTCGGCCCGGGGTCGGCCAGCGGGTCCGAGGTGCTGGCGGGCGCCCTGCGCGACCATGACCGAGCGACGCTCATCGGCGAGCAGACTTTCGGCAAGGGTTCAGTCAATCACGTGGTCAATCTTTCGAACGGTGGAGCGCTTTACGTCACTATCGCCCGCTGGCTTACGCCGAGCGGGGAGCAGATTGAAGGCGTGGGACTGGCGCCAGACGTGCCCATCACGTTTACGGCGGAAGACCTCGAGGCACAGCGCGACGTACAGCTCTTCGCCGCGATAGACTTCCTCCAGGGTGATACGCAAGCGCGAGAGCAGTAGGCGACCTTATGTAAACTCTCCCCCTGCCGGGAAGCCGGCCGGAGAGAAGACTGTCTCGCTCAACCGAAGAGCCGGACACGACTACCATATCCTGAGTACGATAGAGGCCGGCCTGTCGCTGGTAGGCACGGAGATCAAGTCGATCCGGCAGGGACACGTAAGCATTCGCGAGGCGTACGTGCGCCCTCAGAGCGGTGACATGTGGCTGGTGGGCGCGCATATCGCGCAGTACGCACCAGCAGCGCGAGCGAACCACGACCCGACACGCAGCCGACGGCTACTGCTCCATCGCAAGGAGATCACGGACCTCTTGCGCGAGATCGGCTCGGCGGGCCTCACGATCGTGCCCTTGCGCCTTTACCTGAGGGGTGGAAGGGCCAAGTTGGAGATCGCGCTGGCGCGCGGAAAGAAGGCCTACGACAAACGGGACGCGATCGCGAAGCGGGACGCTCAGCGTCAGATGGAGAGAGCGCTGCGTAGAAAAGTGTGAGGGAGGCCGCCAAATGCCGCCTCCCTCACGCAGAGTGGGGTCCTATTTAGAGGGTCTACTCGACCAGGCGACGGAGCAGAATGCCGGAGTTCGGGTCGTACGCCCCGAGGAAGCCCCCGACCTGCGAGTACGCGGCGTCAACGATTTTGATCTGCACTTCCCAGTGGCCGGTCGCGCAGTTCTTTGTGGTGGCGCCGACGCACGTGTAGCTATTGAGATAGGCGAGCGTCCAGCCGCGAATAGTGACATCGCCCACCGGCACGCTGCTGTAGCTGACGATCGGCACAATGATCAGCCAGGGGCTGTCCGGACAGGCGACGTTGTAGGTCGGGTCGCCACCCGGGTTCAGCGTGAACACTTCGGCGAAGTCATCGACGCCGTTGCCGCCGCCGCCATCGCACTGAGCGCCGACCGCCAGGCGATCGATGATCCCGGAGGCGGTCCCGCCGACCTTATTCCCGCTCAGAGCGTCGATGCTGGTCTCAGCCGAGGCGCAGTAGGGAGCGGGGTCTCCGAAGATGCAGTAGGTGGAGTCGACCGTCCCGTCGATGATGTTCGAGTCATACTCAGCGGAGCCGCCGCCGACGCCGTCAAAATCAAGGGCGCCGTACCAGCCCGTGATGCCGCTGCCACCGCCAACCTTCACCTGGCAGGTGGCGCCGAACTTCGGGTCGCCGTTAGCATCCAGGCAGTCGGGGTCGCCAATGAGCAGAGCCCAGGGCATCATGTCGTGCCCACCGGCGAGCGAGCCGACGCGCGCGGCGGCGCGGGCGCCGACGGCGGTGGTCGTCTTGCCGAAGACGCGGGCGAATATCCAGCCGAACTCCTTATCAACCTCGACGGTGATAGTGTCATTGGACGCGTTAACGGACGTCACTTCTATGCTCTCGATCTGGGCATCGGTGATCCCGTGCTTGAGTGCCCAGTCCCTCGCTTTGGACTTTGCGAGCGGCGGGTCCTGCGGCAGCTCCACGACGCCGGCCAGCGCGGCGGCGTCCGAGGTGTTCTGGAGATGCCGGCGGTCCTCGAAGAACATGCCGATGTCGATCGCCATGGCGGTGAAGCCAAGCAGCACGGTCGCACCCAGAACGAAGAGGATCAACGTCTGTCCCCGTTCTGGTCGCCTGTCTCGCCTCTTAGTGTCGTTCATTTCGCTCTCCTCCCCTCCTCCGGCCTCGCCGGCGGCGCCGGGTTGTGGTCTGCCTCGATGAACTCAGGCTAACAGTCGCAGGAGAACGGTTCGGTTAACCCGGACTCAACGATCGTTAAGGTTCGGTAAACACCGGACAGCGACGGCGGGGATGGTACAATGTGAAGCACGGGGACGAATGGGTTCGACAGGGACGGTCGGCTCCGGATTGCAGGCGGAGATCGCCATACTCTCCTTAAACAGGTGGCACATAAATAACTGGCACAAACCAGTACGCTCTCGCTGCCTAATCTAAGGTAGCGACGTTTGGTCCAGGCCTCGCCCCGGTGGGCAGGACTCGACGACGCAATGCCGGGGTGCTGTCCCTCCGACGCCGATGCAGGGGGGCCTAAGAACTATCGGCTGGCGGGTGGGTTACGTAGCCGCGGCGGTACCACCAGCGAGACCCAAGCACGGCTAAGCCTGTAGGACATCCGGGGAGGGTGTCTTCTGGACGAGGGGTTCAATTCCCCTCCGTCTCCACCAAAATCGGAAATGAGAGCGGCCCCGTTTACGGGGGCCGTTTTCTCTCTTTGAGCCGCCTGATGCTGCCGCTAAGCTGCAACGGGTGATCGCCCTAGAGGGAACGGCATCCTGCTCTAGTCTTGGTTGGTGGGCGAGGGATCTCGGCCTAGCAGCATTGTGGCCGTCCCGACCTTCCGCAACGCCGGGGCGGCTTACTCGCCGCCCCCGATCGCGTGATCAATAGTGGCCGGAAAGAATCGGGCAGCCGGTTCCTGCCTGCCCTCGACCTGAACATCGGGTAGCCACGCCAGCCACTGTGGCAAGTACCAGTTCCAGTCTCCAAGCAACTCCATACTCGCAGGTACCAGCACCATGCGGATAATCGTGGCGTCAACGATAATTGCGACTGCGAGCCCAAAGCCGACTTGCTGGAAGATCACCAGATCGCCGGAGGCCATCCCGGCGAACACCGCCACCATGATCAGCGCCGCGCCGGCGATGATGCTGGCCGTCTGTCGTAGGCCGTGGGCGACGGAAGCGCTGTTTTCGCCGGTCTCGTCGTATCGCTCCTTGATTCGACTAAGCAGGAAGACGTGATAGTCCATGGAGAGCCCGAACAGGATAGCGAACAGGAACAGCGGCAGCCAGGACTCGATCACAGGAGACTCCTGGAAGCCGAGCAGTCCGGCCCCGATGCCCTCCTGGAAGACCAGCACCAGAATGCCGTAGGCTGCACCCACTGACAGCAAGTTCATGAGTACTGCTTTTGGCGGCACCACGATCGAGCGGAAGACCACCAGCAGCAACAGGAAACTCAAGCCGAGTACGAACGTGAATACGAAGGGGAGGTAGTCTTTCTGCGTTTGAACTGAATCGACAGTCTCGGCCGTAGGCCCGCCAACGAAGACGTCTGCCGTGCCTTCGTGGAAAGCGGCAGGGATGTAGTCGCCGCGTAGACGCTCGAGCGCGGACTTTGACTCACGGCTGGAGAAGTCACCAGGCATCGCTACGCTTAGCAGCGCCAGGTCACCCCTCTCATTCTTCTCGATCGTCGAAGCGCCGAAGAATTCATCCGCGTTCAGCGCCGTTATCAGCTTGTCGATGCCGCTCTGTACCTCCGGTGCGTCCACGCCGGGGGCTTCGATAACAACATCGGCCGTCAGTACGCCGTCTGAGAACTCTTCGTTCAACACGTCGAACGCGTGACGCGGGTTGCTGCCGGCAGGTAGAGTAGCGATTCCGACCGTGCCGAGGTTCATGGTGAAGACGGGCAAAGCCGCGGCGACGAGCAGACCTGCGGACAGCAGTACACTGAGGACCGGACGGGCCGTTACGATCCTGGTAGCGAGCCCCCATAGTCCGCCCGTGGCCTTCACCTCGGTCCGCCGCCCGATGAACGGCAGGGTTAACCAGTTCACACGATCGCCCAGAAGAGCCAGCAGAGCAGGGAGCAGGGTCAGCGCCGCCAGTACGGTGACTGCCACGACGAGCATCGCGCCCACGGCGAAACTCCGGAAGACGGGGTCGGGCGCAATCAGCATCCCGGCCAAGGCGATCGTCACGGCCATACCAGAGAAGAAGACTGCACGGCTGGCCGTCGCCCCGGCCGTCGTGATCGCCTCTATTTTTTGCCGGCCGGCGGCCCGCTCCTCGCGGAAGCGCTGGACGATGAACAGTGAATAATCGATGCCCACCGCGAGACCGATCATCGTGATAATGAAGACCACGAAGTCGGACATTTCCATGGCGTTGCTGACAAGCGCAGTAGCGCCAACCGCGACAAAGATCGCGAGGAGCGCGACAAGAATCGGCAAGCCTGCCGCAACCGCCGCGCCAAAGACGAGCAGAAGAATGACCAACGCGACAGTGATACCGATCATTTCGCCCTGCTTCAGAGTGTCGTCAAGTAACGAGCTTATTTCGCCCTCGACGCTTCCGAAGCCTACCGTAGTCACCCGAAAGGCCTCGGTTCGGTCCGCTTCTTCCACCACCGCTACTAGCGACCTGGCGCTGTCGGCTGCGTCCTCTTCATCACCCGTAAGCGTGGCAGTAACGAGGGCCGCGTGCCCATCCTCTGAGACGAGCCCTTGCCCCCCGTCCCGGTAGCTCGCCACTGAGTCAACCTCGCCGAGCGCTCTCAGGTCACCGACGAGCGAAGCCACGAAGCTTCCAAAGGCCGATTCGTCAGTTGTCGTGATCTCTGATTCGACAATAATGAACTCCTCCGGCGGGGTATGCGCGCGTAAGCGCTCCTTGATCAGGTCCTTTGCTCTCGTTGCTTCCGTGCCTGCCGTGGCGGTGTCAGACGAAACGTTCATCATGCCGGATGCGGCGAACGCCGCAACCGGCAGCAGTACCCATACCCCGAGCGCCCGCCAGGGATGGAGGGCCGCAAAGCGAGTAATCCGGCCGGTGAAACCCAGATGATCTCCCCCGGCGCTGCCCCTCCATTCCTCTCGGTTAGGAACGGGCCGAGCCCGCTTCTTCTTTGACGGTGAACCATCCATCATTAGCCTCCTTTGACGTGTCGATAGACTTCGACATCGAGGCTACGGCCTTCGGATTGGGATGTCGTCGCCCGGAGGAGGCAATTTAATCTCAACTCAAAGGAGATGTCTCACAGCGATTTCTCCCTCCTCGGGGGTACCGCACTTAAGGGTCGTGGCGCTCGGTCTAGTTGCGCTTCGGCTTTACCAGGCCGATGTCGTAGGCAAGGATCACCGCCTGGGTGCGGTCACGGAGTTCGAGCTTCTCAAAGATGTGCTTCACGTGTGTCTTGACCGTGCCCTGCGTCAGGACCAAGTCGTCCGCTATCTCTGCGTTGGAGAGCCCCTGCGCCAGTAGTCCGAGGACTTCGCGCTCGCGCCCGGTCAGCGCTTCCAGCCGCGAAGCGCCTGAGCCTGCCGGAGAGTACTGTGACGCGAATTGGCCGATGAGCCGGCGCGTGACGGACGGCGCCAGTAACGCATCTCCTGCCGCAACGACGCGAATACCGGCGACTAAGTCCGCGGCAGGCGCCCGCTTGAGCAGAAACCCGCTCGCTCCCGCCCGTAGTGCCTCGTATACGTACTCATCAAGCTCGAAGGTCGTCAGGATAATTACACGGGAACTCTCGGAGCGTCCAAGGGCCGCTATTTGGCGGGTTGCCTCCAGTCCGTTCATGACGGGCATTTGGATGTCCATCAGAACTACATTGGGGTCGAGCTTCTTCGTCGCCTCCACTGCTTCAACCCCGTTCGCTGCCTCGGCGACTACCTGCACATCGTGTTCGCCTTCGAGTATTAGACGAAAGCCAGCCCGCACGAGGTTCTCGTCATCGACCAGCAATACGCGAATGCTCATCCCATGGCACTCTTCACTGGCAGCCGTGCATGCACCCGATATCCGCCTGTCGGGGTCGGGCCGACGCTGAGTTCTCCTCCAAAGAGCGCCACGCGCTCTCGCATCCCGATTAGGCCGCGTCCGCGTTCGCCGTCGCTTAACTTTTGCTCCGGTGAGCCACAGCCGTCATCTGTGACTTCAACTTCGAGGCTGTTGGGCCGGTACCGTATTGTCACCCTGGCGCCCGAAGCTCCAGAGTGCTTGAGGGAGTTAGTCAGGGCCTCCTGGACGATCCGATACGCGGACAACTCCACACTCGTCGGAAGGTCCAGCCGGCTTCCCTCCACTGTAACTTCCACCGGCAACCCTGCCTCCGAGACCTGGGCGGCGAGGCTATCGACCTCTTTGAGGCCGGGCTGCGGGCCCAACGCCTGGCGACCCACTTCGGCAGTACGCAGAACTCCGAGCATGCGCTCCATGTCGGACAAGGCCTCGCGCCCAGCTGATTCGATGGAGGTGAGCGAATCGCGAGCGACCTGCGGCTTGGACTCGAAAACACGCTGCGCTCCTGCCGCCTGGATCACGATAAGGTTGAGGGCGTGACCCACAATATCGTGCAACTCTCGCGCCATGCGCGCGCGCTCATCGGCCACCGCCTCGCGTGCTCGCAGCTCCTGGTCACGCTCGAGCCGTGCCGCAAGCTCGCCTGCCGCCTCCGCCTGCTCTCCACGTACGCGGAGGTATGTGCCCAGGAACCAGCCCATGGCCCAGGTCCCGCAGGTGACAAACATGTCAACCGAGCTGAAATCGTCGCGGCTCGTGGCAAAAAACGTGGCGAGCGCAACCGCCGTTATCGCGGCGGCGAGGATACCCCTTCGGGGGTCGGTCAGCGACGCCGCTCCGTACAAAGCCACGAGCGAGCTGAACGTCCCCGCTTGCACCATCTCGTAGCCCATCGCGGCGTAAATCACGACGGCCCCACTGATCAAGACGAGCACCCCAAGAGGAGCGACTCGCCGCACGGCGAGGGGCAATGTCTGAAGCAAGACCAACGCTGTACCAAGGAAATCAATGTCACGGAATTCGTTGTCATCGCCTATCCGGCCAACCACGGTGGCCAGTGCGGCAGCTGTCAAAGCCAGCGCCACCAGCACATCGATTGCGTGTGGATCTATCGCGCGGGCCCTTGTTATGAGCTCACTTGTCCGGCCTGGTGGGCGCAGCTGACGCGAAGCGGAGGGCTCCATACGCCCCAGTTTAGCCTGTTGGAAGTTCTCGAGGCGGACCCGCTGGAGTGCTACAAGCTTGACGCCACCAGGAATGCTCCCCCAAACCGGCGCTGGTGGACGTTCGGGGTGAGTGGAAGGCCCCTCGGTCTCCACCATGGCAGAGCCGGGTGCGGCCTCCCGCAGCGTCTGAGCGCGATTTCGTGATGCGCGTCACTTGACGGCATATGGCGTCCCCTGCCACCATTAGTGTTCGACGCGGGATAGCTATGCAGGGGGGTGCAATGACAATCGCTCGACGACCGGCGACGCTGATAGCGGCGATCGCCCTGGTGGCGCTGACGTGCCTTATCTCGCTGCGAGACCAGCCGGCGTCCGCGGCGCCGCCCGGCCTGCTCAACCCCGGATTCGAAGACGGCATCCTAGGGGGTGCGCCCAAGGACTGGACGATCGTCAATCCAGTGGTGGACCCCATCTCGGTGGCGGATGCGGAGGGCCCGGCCGACTTCCCGACCTACGCAGACATGGGAAACGTGTCCGTTGTCCCGTTCAAGGGCAGCCTCATGTTGCGAGAGGGTACGCCCAAGCGAGTGGCGGAGAGCCAGAACAAGGGGAACAACACGGTGCGGCAGACGTTCGCTTCAGACGGGAGTGTGCTCCGCTTCGCCTTCCGGGTGTTCTCCTGGGAACACCGCGACAACGATATCTTCAAGTTCGACCTGAAGAGCGGGCCGTCATCGGTCGGCACTCTCGCCAGTCCGATCGTCGTGAGCATGCCGGATGGCGCCACGCGCCAATGCACAACCATCCCCTGCCAGTTCAGCATTGACGTGGGCAGCCGCGGCCAGTATCTGGACACTGGCTGGGTCCTGGTGCTGGTTAGCAACATCCCTGTGGGCAACGTTACGCTCAGTTACACCTGCGGCGGGACAAAGGACCAGGCGCACGGGACGTGGTGCTACTTTGACAACGTCAACACGCCGCCGGTCGCGAAGTTCACGTACGCGCCGCCGCAACTGTTCGAAGGCGACCTGGTGGAGTTCCAGGACCTGTCTTACGACCCAGACCCGGGCGACCACATCGTCTCCTGGGAATGGACTATCGACGGGGAGGTCTTCAACGCACAGAACCCGCTGTTCATCTTCCCGGACGAAGGCGTTTACGCGGCGTCGTTAAAGGTGACCGATACGTTCGGCGACTCACGAACTGTCCTTGCCGGCGGCATCGCCGTTGATGGAGACCTTGTTCCGGCGACGGACCCGGAGAACGCCGCGCCGCCGATCAACGCCCTCAACGTCGAGGCGATACCCGGACTGCAGGCGCCGCTCTTCGCGCGTTTTCTGGACCCGGGTTGGACGGACACGCACACGGCCTCGTGGTCACTTCCGGGGGCGTCGGCAGCGACGGTCCAGGAGGACAGGTCGCCGGCGCTGGCGAGTGGCATCGTCACCGGAACGGTCACACCGTCCGGCGCGGCCGGAAGCACCATCGACGGCAGCGTAAACGTTCAGGACAACGACGGTGGCTCGCTATCAGACGGCTTCGTGGTATCGCTTGTCGCGAATGACCTGCAGCGGCGCGAGCCGAACAACGCCATCGCGGGCGCGCCGGGGCTGGCTTCAGGCGCCAGCTACCTCTCCCACATCCAATCGGAGGGAGATATCGACGTCTACGAGGCTCTCCTGCCGAGCGGCCGCCCCAACACGCAACTACTCGTTACGCTGACGGGATTACCCGCTGATTATGACCTGGCGATTATCAGTGACCAGCCCGGGCAGCAGAGCGCCGCCTATAGCCGGAGCGACGCGGGGCAGGTTGCCTTCGAGACGGCGGCCTACAGCCGCAGCGCCTACAGCCGCAGCGCATTCAGCCGCACCGCATTCAGCCGCACCGCGTACAGCAGAAGCTCGTTCAGTCGCAGCGCGTACAGCCGCAGCGCGCTCACGTTTGACACGTTCCCGCTGGCCGATCAGGCGTTTACCGGGCTCGAGGGCGCTCAGATCGGCGCTACCGACATCACCCTGGCAGAACTCGGCCTGGGCGCTATCGGCGAGGGCAGCTTGGTGGGGTTCTCAGCAACTCGAGGGCTGGACGACGAGACCGCCATGGCGGTGGCGGACCTGGCTGGAACGAAGTTCTACATCGTGGTGTTCGGTCCCAACGGCGCGCGCAGCATTGAGCCGTATCGCCTTCAGATAGAGGCGTCCGTCCCGATAGACCCGGTGGCGCTGCTGGGGTCGGAGGTCTGCACCGGAACAGCGCTGGTCAGCGGAGGACCGGCGGCGACTGTGGTGCTTCACGATTACGACGATCCGGGTACCGAGGCGGACGAGCCAGCGCAAACGAAGATCTTCACGCAGGCCGAGCGCCTGCGCGCGATTTACGACATGGACGACGCAGCCTGGACGGCGTTTGCGGGCGACCTGAGCGCGCTCGCGCAACACCCGACGGTCAAGGCGGACGTCGTTTCGCTGCCGCCCGGGATCTTTGACCAGATGGACGTCAGCCCGTGCAGCGTGGACGCCGCCAACGGCGTTGCGGCGCAGATCAAGAGTATCGTGCAGAGCCACCTGACGCCGGACGTCCTGTACACCGTGTTCGCAGGCAGCGACAACGTCATTCCCTTCCGCCGGGTGCCAGACGAGACGGTAAGCAGCAACGAGCGCGACTACGCGATGGACTCCTTCCTGAAGCCGGGCTCGCCGCTGTTCTGGAGCATCTACGAGGGCTACAACCTGACGGATGATTACTATGTGGACAGCGAGCCGTCTCCGTGGCAGGGTCGAGAGCTGTACGTCCCTGACCTCGCGGTCGCGAGGTTGGTGGAAACGCCGGACGAAATACGTGGCCAGATCGCCGCCTACTTCGGCAGCGGCGGGGTGCTGAACCCAGTGACGGCGTTCGTCTCCGGTTACGATTTCTTCAGCGACGGCTCTCAGGTGATGGCGGACAACCTGGGATCGAAACTGGATACCACCACACTGATCAACGACGACTGGACCGCGGCCCAGCTGGCCTGCGAACTACTGGGTACCGGCGCCGGCTGCGACGCGCCGGCGGACGTGCTGGCGGTGAACGCTCATTTCAGCCACGTCTCGGCGCTGTCGAGCGGCGGTTTTAACAGCAACACGAACGACATATTGACCAGCAGCCAGGTGGCCGAGGCGACCGCCGGCGGCGCACCGGCGCTGAAACACCGCGTGGTGTTCTCCATGGGCTGCCACTCCGGGCTCAGCGTTCCGGACGCGCAGAGCGAGGCCGGCGACCTGGCTGCTGGCATCAACGCGCCGCTGGACCTACCGCAAGCGGTCTCGGCCATACAACGCGCGATCTATGTCGCCCCCACCGGTTACGGTCTGGGCCAGACCGAGTGGCTAGGTGGAACGGAATTACTGCTCGCCATGTTCTCCGAGCGGCTGATGGCGGGAGACGTTGCGGCCGGAGAGGCACTGACCGGCGCGAAACTTGAGTACATCACTGCGACCGCCGCCCCCACCGTCTATGACGAGAAATCCTCAATCACCGCCACCTTCTACGGGTTGCCCATGTATCGGGTGCTGACACCGGTGACGATCAGCGCCGCGGCGATTGAGGAGGGCGGCGCCAACCTGCAACTGACCGTCCAAGACGGGGCTGCGACTTTCCCTTCGTCGCACGTGCTGTCCCTGGCCGCAACGGGGAACTTCTACCTTGCAGACGGCGACTTCAAGAATGTGCAGGCAACCGCTGGGCGGGCGGTGCAGCCGAGGGTGGGCCTCCCACAGCCCAGCGGAGGCGATCCCATTCACGGCGTCCTCCTTAAGACTGGGAGTTATGTCGACGAGACTTTCTTTCACCCGTTGATCGCGAGCCCGACGAACGAATGGATCGTCGGCGGGGCGGAGGAGCAGACTTGTCTGCCCTCCTGGTGGC
The DNA here is from genome assembly GCA_964558415.1 of uncultured Dehalococcoidia bacterium. Taxonomy (GTDB): domain Bacteria; phylum Chloroflexota; class Dehalococcoidia; order SM23-28-2; family RBG-16-64-32; genus CAZLDI01. Next base: position 35,855 of record CAZLDI010000013.1, on the reverse strand, counting down.
CGTCTCAGCCCGCCACGCACACTAACCTGGACACGGCGACAGGCCTTCAGCAGACGCTAGTAGTGGTGCCGGGGCAGTTCCGCTGCACTAGCGGCGCGGCGCCCGTAGTGACCGGAACCGAGCGCTTGCACACGGCCATGACGGTAGAGTTGCTGCGCTCGCCGTCCACGGACTTCGACCCGCCGGTCATTGACGCAGTTGACCTGCACACGGAGGGCGGGACGACGGTGAACCTGTTCGTCGAGGCGCGGGACTTGAGCGGGATCGCGCAGATCCTTGTCCTGCACTACACAGGCGGAGTGATCATCCCGATTCCCCTGGTGTTCCCCGAACCGCTGCCGACGGGCGGGCGCTTTAGCGTGAATATACCGAACGTGCAGACGGATGACGAGATTGTGGTACAGGTTGTGGACCGACACGGCAACGTGGCGGACGGTACGGGTAAGGGCGCGCACATGGGGGCTATCCGCGTTGACGCCGGCGCCGACGTCGTCGTACAGCCCGGAACGCCAACCAGTTTCGTGGGTAAGGTGTACGGTTTCGACGAGCTGACCGAGCCGGTCTTCTTCGTGTGGGACTTCAGCGACGGCACGTACATCAGCGGGCGGCTGGCGCCGGTTGACGTCGCCAGCGTGCCGGTGAGCGTCGACGGTGATGGGACCGCAACGTTTACGGTCACGCATCCGTTCGACGGGTCCAGCCTGCCGCTCCAGGCGACGATGAAGATCACCGATTCCGCCGGCAAGATAGGCGTGGACCTCACGAACTTCGTCTGCGACCCGCGAGATGCGGTGGACGCGGACGGAGACTTCTCCGGCTGCGCAATCTCGAACGATGCAACGACACTGACGATCGCGGTTCGCGTCTATGGGTCGATCACGGACGAGTTCCAGTACCGCGTAGACCTGACGCTGGGTAAGAAGGGTCAGCAGAAGCAGTTAAAGTACGACCGCGGAAACGTCACCGGACCGGCCGGCACTGTGGTGACCGTAGCAGGCAACGAGGTCCGGTTCGCCGTTAGCCTGTCGGCGCTGGGGATCCGTAAGGGGGATCTCGTGAAGTGGTCGGCTCAGACGCAGGCAGGCGTTGGTGGCGAGCCGCAGATAGGCTTCGCGGACCGAATGCCGGACAGCGGCGTCTTTCAGTACACGATCAAATAGCGGAGCAGGTTAGCGTCCGGCGTATAGCGCTTAGCCGGGGGCGCCGTCCAGGAACTGGCGGAAGCCCGACGGGTGGTGCGGGCCGATCACAAGCTGCTCCAAGACGCCGATACCTTCGTGCTTGCCGAGCCGCGCGCGGCAGACCTGCTGTATGTGCAGGGAGCGCGGGTCAACCGGCGCGAAATCGGCGGGTTTGACGTGCTCAGCCGTTGTCGCCAGCTCGCCCTTCCACATTCCGTGCCCCCACTCGGGGTGCATGTAACCGAGCCCGGTCATCGGAAATGTCAGCAGGGGCTCGAGCGCGATGGTAAGGGCTTCGCCGGAGCGGGGAGTCAGAGTGATTGTAGCGCCCTTGGAGCGGCGGGTCCCGGGCTCCCAGCGAACCGCGTGGGCGACGCCCTCCATGGGTTCGATCCCATCCTGCGAGCCGGCATTGGCGTCGAGTGTCAGGAGTGGCAAGCGGAACCCGCTGGCGTGCCAGCGTCGCCCGTCGGCCTCTTCGTTGACATCAAAATGCGTACAGAAGGTGTCGAAGTGAATGGGCGCCCAGAGCCAGAAGAACTGCGGCGCAGGTCCCGGTGCGCCGGTCTCGCGCTCCCCGACCGGGCGGATGCCCCAAGAGCGGTCACGGCAACCCCAGTGAGATTCCGGGGAAATCTCATGGCGGACGCCTCCCGCTTCGACGTGCCCTTGCCAGGTCCCCCACTGCGTCAGGCGCGTGAGGTCCATGAAAACGCGACCCTCGAAATAGCGTTGAAAGCGGGGCTCCTCCAGGGCCGGTGTGCGGGCGGTGAAAGTCAGATCGGCGGAGAAGCCGTGCTCGACGGAGTCCACGCGAACGCGCAGACGGCGCAGGGGCTCCTCTACGTCAACACGGATTGGCCCCACGTGAGTATCGGCCGAATCCGCGGCCGTGGCGAGGCGCGAGGTGCGCAGAGAGTGTTGCTCACCGTCATGCAGGACCGAGAAGGAGGCGTCCATGACGCGCCGGTTGGGGTAGAGACCGAGTGCGGCGCCGAAGTAGAGCGAGCCATCCCGCGTGTAGCCGTTGAAGAAGTAGCGGTCGTAGTAGTTGCGCTCGCCGCCACCGCGGTGCGCCAGGGGTTCAGCCGTCTGGTGGATGGGGTAGTCGTCGAACGGCTGGGGCACTCAGTCCGCCCTATGCAGTCTCTGAGGGCGGCTCTACGTCCGCCGCGGAGGGCTCAGAGGCTCTCTCGCCGCGCGGAATCGAGATATCGTCAAGGAGCGGGCGCGGGGCTCGCGCAAAGAACATGCGCATACCCCAGTCCACGAGCTGCGGGGCGATCGCGTTCAGTCCCACAAGTGCGACGTCTTCAGGCGAGATATAGACGTCACGGATGCCCCAGCGAATCGCCTGGACGATCCGCCGGGCTACGGTTCTGGGGTCCACGAACCGTGCAACAGGCGGGGGCTGCGGGACTTCCAACTCCTGCGTCATGTTCTCCATGAAGGAAGTGGAAGTCAGACCCGGGCAGACAGAGCTTACACCGATGTGGCTGCCGGCCAACTCCGACCGCAGCGCGTCTCCCGCGGCGATCAGCGCGAACTTGGTGGCGGCGTAAGTGCCCATGTAGGGAGGCGCGACTTTGCCGGCGATGGAGGCGACGTTGACGATGTGTCCCCGGCGCTGCGACTGCATGTACGGCACCGCGGCCTGAATACAGTTGATCGCTCCCCAGTAGTTCACGTCAAACAACCGCTGCATGTTCTCTAGATTGCCCTCCGCGATCGGGGCGAAGAGTCCGATGCCCGCGTTGTTAATCAAGATGTCGATCGCGCCAAACTCCTCCGCGGTCCTGCGGACGAGCGCCTCGACGTCCAGGCGATTGGTCACATCCGTGGGTACGACCAGAGTCCTGCCGGGGGTGGGCGCGAGCTCTTCCGCGAGCGCCTCCAGTTTTTCGCGGCTGCGGGCAGCGAGCACGACGTTCGCGCGGCGCGTGGTCAGCTCGCGCGCAGTGGCGCGGCCGATGCCAGAGGAGGCGCCGGTGATGATCGCGGTGCGGCCTTCGATTCTCACTTGTTGTCCTTAGACAGAGCGCTGGCCGAGCCAGTCAGCGACTTTGGGCCACAACCTGCCGGCGGCGTTCTTCCCTGCCACCAGGCTAACGTGACCCCCCTTGAGGAGGACGTCTTCCTTATCGGTGCTGCCGACGATGTCCAGCAGGGGCTTGGTGGCAGCGTGGGGTGCGATGTGGTCATGCTCCGCCATCACGTTCAGGACGGGGCAGGTGATGGAGCTGGTGTCCACAGGTTTGCCGCCGACGCTCAGGGTGCCGCGCATGAGTTTGTTCTCCCACATGAGCTCCTTGGTGTACTGGCGGTAGGTCTCACCGGGGAAGGGGATCTGCTCGTTGGTCCACTTGTACATTATGCGGTAGCCGTAAACGAAGACGGGGTCCCAGAGGTTGTCAATGAGACGGAGGTAGCTTGTCCAGCGGTCCATGGGACGTAGCATCTCAAAGGATCGCAGCATCAACTCCGGGGGCACGTTGCCCATGGTGTCGACAAGGCGGTCGACGTCGAACCACTTCGGGTTCGTGAAGTGGCGGAACAGGCCCATGCCTTCCATATCTACAGGCGTTGCCGCGCAGACGAGGTTGGCCACCGGAGCGTCAAGATTAGTCCCGGCGTACATGAGGGATAGCTGCCCGCCCATGCAATAGCCCAGTATGCTGTATTCTTTCTCGCCGGTGGCCTTCTGTACTTCCTCAAAGCAGGTGGGCATGAAGTCCAGGACGTAGTCTTCGAGTTTCAGGCCTTTGTCCTCCGGCCTGGGGATCCCCCAGTCCACCATGAAGACATCGAAACCCTGCTGGAGCATGTACTGGATGAAGCTCTGGCCGAAGGTAAGGTCCAGGATCCACGGCTTGCTGACGAGGGACATGATAAAGACAACTGGAATCCGGTAGACCTCGTCCGTAAGCGGGCGATAGTGATAGAGCCTGAGAGTGCCGCGTGAGTAGATGACGTCCTTGGGCGTGACGCCGACAGGCGGCACGCCGCGGCCGAGCAGGATGTCGATGCCCTTCTCGACGCGCTGACGGCTCTTCTGCACCTGGTCCTGCGCGGCTTCAAGAAGCGTATTTACGTCTGCAGGGTTAACTGCTGTCAAAGCGTTCGCCCTCCCTGGTGACCTGGCGACGGCAAGCTAGCTGCTGTTGATGGGGCGACGGGTGCGCCTCGGGCGGAGTTGGGTCACGGGGGCGCTGGGGGCAACGCCGGAGGCGGCGGCGAGGGTGTTGATGTTGGCCTCCAGCGAGGCCATGCGCTCTTCGATGTTGTGAAGCCTCTCGCCGATCTCTACGACGTCGCTATGAGTAGGGAGATTGAACGTGTTCAGGTAGCGTTCCATACCCTGATTCAGGGCCCGCTGGACGACCGCGTAGGCGTCAGTGTAGTTCCCGGCGACGCGGCCAAACGACTCTGTTCCCAGCACCTGCTGGAAGAAACCGTTCCACTGGCGCTCTGTCTCAGTCAGCCAGTTTCGCCACATCTCCATGGCATCCGCGCGCGTGGCGCCTTCGGCACGACCGTTACTCTCAGGCATTCTTTTTCCTCCTTTGCGGGCTGCCAGGCCCGTCCTGCCCATCGGATTCATGGTCCGGGGGGCGATTGAAATTGTCTAACGATTCGATAGCTGATTGCAACACCTTCTGGTAGCGGCCGAAAAGATCCAGCCACAGCTCCAGGAACGTTTCGCCCGCTTTAGTGAGGGAGTACATCCTGCGGGCGGGGCCGGATTCTGACGTATCCCAGAAGGACGAGACGAGTCCTGCACGCTCCAGCTGGCGCAGAGTCCGGTACACGGTGGTGGAGTCGAAACTAGCCAGGCCCGCCTTGCCGAGCTCCTGGACGAGCTGGTATCCGTAGGCGTTCCACCGCCTTAGGTAAGCCAGGAGGCTGGAGCTCAGCAGGTCGCCGTGGAGCCTGGGGCTGAATGAAGGTAGGCCGTTCTTAGCGGACTTGCGCCCGTTGCGGCTCACACCGGCGGTTACCTCTGCGGCTACGTTGTCTTCAGGCATTTTTCACTTTCTTTCCTTCGGGGGGTTGACAGCGGAATGTCTCTATGTGTATATTGCACCTAGATGACGAATTTGTCAATAGGAGGTTACCAGGAAATGACCAGGACGGAAAACGTAGATAAGTTCTTCAACGCGGTCAACGAGGCGTATGACGCCCTGTTGGACGCGGCGAAGTCCACGAACGACCGCGGGTACCGCGTGTCCCGCCAGCTCTTGGACGAGCTTGAGCGAGGCCAGCGAGACGCGATCGACCTGACGCGACAGGTCGCCACGTCCCCCCGGGATGTCGCGGGCTTCTACACCAGTGCAGTGCGCTCGGCCACGGACGCGCAGGGCCGCGTCCTTGACCTGACGCGCCAGCTTCTGGACGAGGTCTCCGACAGCCAGCGCGAGGGCCGCGAGGTGATCCGCCGCGTCGTGGAGGCTAATCGCGTGGCCGGACAGGCCGCGGTAGAGGCGACGCGTCAGGTTGTGTCGCGCGCCGGCACGGCGGTCCAGAACGTCCGCAGCAATAACGGGCGGGCGCGCCCCGTCGCGACTCGCCGGACGCGCGAGTCCTCAACACCCAAGGCGTAAACGACAGCCGCGTCCCCCTGGAACGAAAACGGGCGCTGAACAGCGCCCGTTTTTCAATTTTCGGAGAGCGTGCTCTGATCAGGCGGCTTTACGCTTGCGGTAGCTCCTGGGCGCGGCGAGGAAGCCCGCTACGTGGCGGTAAACCTCCGGGTTGAACGCGAGACCCACGTGGGTGCCGCGCACCTCTACATCGCTGCCGTTCTCGTTGATGCAGCAGCGCCAGTCGACCACTCCGTCTGATTTTGTGTAAATCGCGATCTGGGGGACCCCTGCGGGGAAGCTGACCCTCAGCGCGTTCAGGAAGTCGCACGTGCAGTGGCCGCTGTAGCAGTGAGGTGTGATCGCGGGTCCGGTCCGGCGCTGCCTGATCTGCCCGCGAACCAGGAACGCCGTCTGCAGTACAAACGGGTGGACTTTCACGCCTCTGAAGGGGGACGCCATCGTGATTACGGAGGCGACGTGGTCGCTCCACCTGACGGCGGCGCCGCGGGCCAGGACCCCGCCAAGGCTGTGGCCGATCAGGTGGACCTTGTTGCCGCCCGTTTCGTTGAAGGCGCGCTCGATTGTCTCGTGAAGGCGCATGGTGAGGATCTCCGGACACTCGGCATTGCGGCCGATGCCGGATAGATACGTCCGATAGCCCATGCGGCGGAGCCAAGAGTGCATATCGCCGAGGTATTGATCGGAGCCCATAAAGCCGGGAACCACGACGACCGCCGAGCCGTCACCGCGCGGAACCCCGATGCCGCGGAAGACCGCGGACATGCGAAGCGACAGCCAATCGACCCCGAGAAGCGCCTCCCGCCAGAGCGGGAGGGCCATGTCCCCCTCGAACTCTTCTTCGAGGAACTTACGCTGGGTCGCCATGATTCAGTCGCCGCATGAGCCTGAGTTTACAGAGTATGTCCGCATATCCATGTTAACAGAATGTTTCATCAACAAAAATGCGCGGCCAACCGCTTCCACGCCGGTCTTGGTGGTATATAATGCCTTTAACGCTTGCGGGGGGCAACCGGGCGGGGCGGGATGAGCCCATCTTGACCTGTCCGTCCATAGAGGTTTGTGAATGAGCCAGGGCAGTCTTGGTCGGCGCTTGAGCGCGCAGGACGCCTCTTTTCTCTATGGAGAGAGGGCGGAGGCGCCCCTGCACATCGGATCAATAGCAGTCTTCGAGGGCGACGTATCTTACGAGCGCTTCGTCGCCAACATCGCATCGAAGCTGCACCTGATACCACGCTACCAACAGCGCGTAGTGCCCACGCCGCTCAACATCAGCCATCCCACCTGGGAGTGGGACCCGGACTTTGACCTGCACCGCCACATCAAACAGATTGACATCGAATCGCCAGGCACTGACGCACAGTTACTGGATCTGGGCGGGCGGCTGTTCCAGGGGATGCTGGACAGAAACAAGCCTCTCTGGGAGATGTACCTAGTACGCGGCCTGGAGGGCGGGCGGTCCGCTCTCGTCTCCAAGGTGCATCACTGCCTGGTAGACGGCGTCTCCGGCATTGAACTGCTGATGGTTGTACTGGATATCTCCCCGAACCCGGCGACTCCGCTGCCGCCGGTTGAGCAGCCGGAACGCTCGCCGATCCCGGATCCTCTGAGGTTGCTCGTCGATGGGATTCTCGACAACATCTCCGCCGGGGTAGATCGCTGGGCCGCGTCCCAGAATCGATTCTGGGACACCGTGTTCGCCGCTGACGACCGCGCGCGTTCCGTCCTGCGCAGCGTTGAGGCGGCGCTGCCCTACCTGGTCAACCCGGCCGCGCGCGCGCCGTTCAATAAACCGATTGGCGGGGAGCGCAAGCTTGCCGTCAACGAATTTTCGTTCGCGGAGATCCGGGCGATACGCGCTGAATGCGGGGGCACGGTGAACGACGTCGTCCTTACGGTCCTCGGTGGAGGCCTTGGGCGCTACCTCGAGATGCACGGCGAGAAGACAGAGGGGCGGTCGGTGCGCATCCTGACACCGGTGAATGTGCGGCGCGACGACGAACGGGGCGCTCTGGGGAACCGTGTTTCGATGCTCCTCGTTGAGGTGCCCGTGGGGGAGCGCGACCCGCTGGAGCGGCTGCGCGTGGTGAATGAGCGGACGGACCGGCTGAAGCGGCGAAACGTGGCGGCCGGTATAGAGGCGATCGGGCAGGCGATGAACGACGGCGCGCCGCCAATGCTGCAGGCGTTAGCCGGTACGCTACGGCAGCCACCCAACACGCTGGCCAACCTGATCTGCACGAACGTCCCGGGGCCCATGATCCCGCTCTACACCGTGGGTCACCGGATGCTGGCGCACTACCCGATGGTCCCGCTCTCCTGGGAGATGGGGATCGGTTGCGGCGTAACCAGTTACGACCAGAAGCTTTACTTCGGCCTGCTTGCGGATCCCGCGATCGCCTCGGACGTCGACCGCCTCAAGGAGTTCGTGGACCAGGCGTTCGTGGAGTTGCGCTCAGCCGCGGGAGTGGGCAGAATCGAGACGCCCGCGGTCGGGATGGCGGCGCCGCAAGTGGTCCCGAGGCGGCGGCGCGCCGCGTCGGGGGCGCCCGCCGAGGCGCTGGCAGCCGACACCGCCTGACGTCCGCGCGAGCGTGCAAAAGCAAACGCCGGGTATCAGCCCGGCGTTTCGTTCCTTAGATTGAGGCGACTTAGCGGTTGCGGGGACGCGACGGCGCTTCGTTGCTGAACCCCGCCATGTCGTAGGACATCAGCAGAAGATCGTGAGTGTGGCCGTCCCGCGAGATCACGTGGTCTGCGAGCAGCGCCTCCGGCCGGAACCCCAGGTGCTCGAAGACCTGGCGCGCGCCGCGCTGTTCGGTGGGCATCTGCGCCGTGATCTTGCGCAGGCCAAGGTCCTTCGCTATCGCGAACGCCTCGCTGGTCAGACGCTTGCCCAATCCCAAACCGCGGCGATCGTGCCCAACCAAGACGCGTAGCTCACCGACGTGGCGGGTCCAGAGGGCCTCGTTCATATGGATGGTGGAGTAGCCGGCGATCTTACCTTCAGCCTCGGCGATGACGGTCACGCTGCGGCCCGCCTTGACTTGCTGCAGCCAGGTGTTGACGGTCTTCGGTTCAGTGATGTCTGTTCGGAGGAAGAGCAGGTCCTCATCGGACAGCGTACGAGCGAACTCCAGGATCGCGTCGCCATCGTCCGCGGTCATGAGGCGGAAGGTGAGGTGCACACCATCGATCGTGGTTGACCACGGGTAGGTGCGCTGGATGGTGGCGGCAGCGTCAGTCATCGGGTCCCCTCCTTGGTACGATTCGTTTCGGAAGGATACACGAATCGGTCAAGAATTGCAACTTTTGTGGATGGTCGGTAGTGGGTCAGTTTGAACTTGCGCTGTCTGCGCGGGGTTTGCTACTCGATTCCCGCATGAAACATACCATTTAAGGTGCGCGTCTGTAAGGATGAACTGTGCTAGATGGAAATTGACAACGGGGAGTAACTTGATGGAAACTGAGTGCGTAACGCACCGCCCGCCCGCAGGGAGGATACCAACTTGACGCGACAGACCATCATTGCTGAGGTCGAGCGTGAAAGCGAGCTTCATCGTCGCATACTAGCGGTTCTCGCTGATCGTAAATTTATGCTTGGCGTATACCAAGCCGCGCAGAATCGCGAAGACCGCACGTCGTGGAAGGACTTGCAGCGCAAGGATGCCTGATCGCGAGGCCTATGCCCTAAGGCCTGCGCGAGAAGCCTTCGAGAACGCATCCTCCGAAGATCAAGCGGAATACGACCGGATCATTCGGAACCTCTGCGAGAACCCCTGGATTGACCCACCCGTTAAGGTTAAATTCGACGTACCTCCAGTAGTTGTACAGCTGTACAACGATATGGATACCTGGGTCGTATATCATCTACCAGACAACCGCACATTAGAAGTCTGGAACATCGGTAAAGCCCCGCGCCCCCCGAAGCCGCGCTGAGCTGCTATACTAGCATTTATGCACAAGCGCTCAAGCAAGAAGCCGCGCGATGTGAACGCGCTGGCGGCAGCCATTGTAGCAGAGGCAACGCATGATCCCGACGAAGGAAAGAACCCCAACGCGGTCGCCCTAGGGCGTCTCGGTGGCAAGAAGGGCGGGCCAGCAAGGGCCGAGAAGCTAACGCCAGAGCGTCGGAGCGAGATCGCGAAGAAGGCGGCTGGGGCTCGGTGGGGCAAGTAGGCGGGGCGAAACGTACGCGACAGGCTATACCGATATATCCGGGGACGCCTCTGGGTCAGCCGGATTACAGGACTCACTTTTGGTACCACGAGCAGACCGGCGAACTCCATCGGATATGCGACGGGACCGAGTGGCCCGACGGCATACCTCCCGATACTAACAGCCAGACGATAGATGTCCCCTGCACGAGTTGCAGAGACCTCTATCGCTATGTCATTGCCCGCGACGGGAGACTAGAGCCCCATGCCCCGGTAGACTACCCCACTCTTTCCATGGTACCCTACCCTAAATTAGGGGTACTCCCCCTGAAAGCAGAGGTATGTGCCATGGAAATCAACGAGGTGCCACTGACGGCGTTCGCGCGATTCTTTGAGGCGACCCCCTCAGAGAAGGTCAAAATGGTTCGCGAGGCCCGACTCTTTCAAGGTGACCCTGGCGGGTACGCGCTAAGGGCCTACTATGGAGCTTTTCGGAACGCCTTACGGCAGACTCACTGGAGGGGCAGTAACCTTGGCACGTTTGAGGCCACTCTTGATGATGTCATCGCCGATCAGAACAGCGAGCCTAAACGGCAGCACTACCGCGATCTGAGCAAGGCATACATTGACTTTTGGAAGACGCATGATGATGCCGAAATCTTCCCGGTTCCGGTCGCCGAAATGGAGATTGCAGGGCTGAAGCTACGCGTAACCGCCGAGCTGGGCATTAGCTATGGCGGGGCCGATTACGCCTTAGCAGTCTATCTTAGGGCTCCGAAGCCGACCCGGCTATATAGACAGGCAGTGCAGTACCTAACCCAGCGGGCCAGGTCGGGCCAGTGGAACCCTGAGTGGACCGCAGCGACATACGATGTTAGGCGAAGAATCATTCTCCCCGATCTTCAGATGCGCCCCCAGGACTTGCGCCTTGCGTTAGAAGGTGCCGCCGCGAACTTTCAGCAGATATGGAACAGCCTCGAAACGCAAGGTGCCGAAATTGACCCCAACGCCTATTGATAATCTCTGACCGCTCAAGCATAATGGTCAGTATGAACAAGCTGTCGAATGAGCGACGCGCCCAAGTTGTTCGCTGTCTGGTTGAGGGCAACAGCATCCGCGCTACAGTCCGCATGACGGGCGCGGCGAAGAACACCGTCGTCAAGCTGCTTGCGGACGTGGGCCAAGCATGTGTGAAGTACCACGATGGAAACGTCCGCGAGGTTCCCTCTCGCCGCATTCAGTGCGATGAAATCTGGAGCTTCTGCTATGCCAAGCAGAAGAACGTCCCGCTGGAAAAGCAGGGCGCATTCGGTTACGGCGATGTGTGGACGTGGACTGCCATCGATGCCGACTCTAAGCTGTGCGTGTCCTGGCTCGTGGGTGGACGTGACTCCGGTTGGGCGCTGGACTTCATGGACGATGTTGCGTCCCGACTACAGTACCGTGTCCAGCTAACGACAGACGGCCACAAGGCATACCTTATGGCCGTTGACGATGCGTTCGGCATGGACATTGACTACGCCGTTCTACAGAAGCTTTACGGCAAGGGCGGCAGCGAGGAATCTAGTGAGACGCGCTACAGCCCCGCAGTCTGCAAGGGCGTCAAGATCGAGAAGCGGATTGGCAATCCGGACCCCGCGCACATCTCCACGAGCTACGTAGAGCGGCACAACCTGACCATGCGAATGTCCATGCGCCGGTTCACACGGCTGACCAATGCGTTCTCGAAGAAGATAGACAATCTAGCCGCTGCCGTCGCGCTGCACTTCATGTATTACAACTTCTGCCGCGTCCACCAGACGCTTAAGACGACTCCGGCGGTATCGTCCGGTCTGGCCGATCACGTCTGGACGATAGACGAGATCGTAAATTTGTTGGATTCAAACTGACCCACTACCGGATGGTCTCTCGCCGCTCAGGTTAGCTACCGGTCATCGCGCAGGTGAACCATCCCGCCTGGCCGGGCGCTTCCTCGACGCCAACCATCAACCGGCGTACGTTCGTAACGCCGCGCGACCTCAGTTCTTCCAGGACGCGCCCGGCGATCCATTCAGCGATCCGCTCCGCGGTGGAGTTGTCGATCGCTATCGCCACGACATCGGCTGTCGGGATCACGTAACGGACGTCTCCGAAGCGCACCTCGTACTCGGCCTCTCGCTCGTCGATCGCGAGCGACCGGTTGGTCAGCGGGAGGATGAAACGGTGATCCAGTTGGTCGCAGATCTTCTTCACGATGCCCTTGGCCTGGCTGAAGTCCAGCACCCAGGAGTCGGCGGTCAGGACGCCTTCGAACTCGACGAACACGTCGTAGTTGTGGCCGTGCAGGGGTTCGCATTGCCCTCCGAAAGTGGTGAAGTGCGCGGCCGCGAAGCGCAGAGTGTTCCGTTCCAGCGTGATCTTGTGGGTCATGTGTCTCCGGTGGTGAGTGAATGTGGACTGCCATGATACCGTCGCGCCGGCGCGGTGGGCAATTCGCTAGAAAAGCATTGAGCCGGTTGGCATCCGACCTCCAACCGGCTCGCTTTTTTCCCTTCGCGATGCGGGAGGGGGTACAACCGCATCGCTACTTACTGATGACAGGCTAGCATCGACTGCCTGGGAGCTGTGTTAATGAACGGTGAGACGCCGGTAACAATTCCGTGAGAGTTGGGGGCGTTCGCGATACTCTATCCCGGCCAAAGGAGCGAGCCGGCTGATTGACCAAATCAGCCGGCTCTTCGTTTTCGCAGATCGGAGCGGGAGGGGGTTAAACCGCGCCGCTGCTGTTTCTGTCCACAGGCTATACGCGGCGCCTGTGGCCTGAGTTAAAGGACGGTTAAGCGGAGGTAATAAGCCGGTGAGAGTGACGCCTATTCGAGCAGTGCATCCAGCAAGCCGCGCATCGCATAGCTGATATAGAGGCGCCGACCTCTGGCGAAATGTCTTATCATTGGATACGGGAGGTATCAGCTCATGCTCTTCAGCCGACAGAAGCCCGCGATGATTCCATCCGCGGAGGCGCTCCCGGGCCGGGACCAGCCGGCTTTCACTATCCCGGAGCAGCATGAGGTGCTCGGGACACCGATGCAGCCGCCGTTTCCGGACGGGATTGAGACTGCTTTATTCGCGCTCGGTTGCTTCTGGGGTGCTGAGCGTCTGTTCTGGCGAATGCCGGGCGTCTACACCACGGCAGTGGGCTACGCCGGCGGGTTCACGCCCAACCCAACCTATGAGGAGGCGTGCTCAGGACGGACCGGGCACGCGGAGGCGGTTCTGGTTGCCTTCGACCCGAAGAAGGTTTCGTACGAGTCGCTGCTCAAGACGTTCTTCGAGGAACACGACCCGACGCAAGGGATGCGCCAGGGCGCTGATATCGGCACCCAGTACCGGTCGGCAATCTACTACGCGAGCGAGGAGCAACGTCGCGCGGCGGAATCAGCGCGAACGATGTACGACAGCGCGATTCAGAGTGCGGGCTTGAAATCCATCACGACCGAGATCGAATCTGCCGGGCCGTTCTACTACGCTGAGGCCTACCACCAGCAGTACCTGCACAAGGTGCCCAACGGTTACTGCGGCTTGCAGGGCACGGGCGTGAGCTGCGACATGGCGACCGAACCGGGCCACGGCGACGGACCCAGAGAACTGCCCGCAACCGACGACGAATGGCGTCAGCGACTGACCCCCGAGCAGTACGCGGTGCTGCGCCGAGCGGGGACCGAGCCCGCGTTCAGCGGCAAGTACGTCGACGTCGAGGACGACGGCCTCTACCGCTGCGGAGGCTGTGGCAACGCGCTATTTGATAGTGGGACGAAGTTCCATTCAGGCAGCGGCTGGCCGAGCTTTACCGAAGCCGTCTCGCCGGAGGCAACCGAGCTCTTGCACGACACATCGCATGGGATGACGCGGACAGAGGTCCGCTGCGCGCGCTGCCACTCGCACCTGGGCCACGTGTTCGACGACGGGCCGCGAGAAGCAGGAGGGCAGCGCTGGTGCATGAACAGCCTCGCGTTGGACCTCGACGATCGCTGATTGCGCCTATCCGGGAGGCACCGCCGGGAGGTGGCGCGAGCGCCTCGAGAGCCTAACGGGCGATTGACAGCACGGACAAATCACCTATGATGTATCCTGCCGAAACGATACACTCTGGGAGTCCGCTCAGGAGCAATGCAGATCGACTGGCAGCGCACCATCAACGACATTCTGGTCGGGCAGCTCTCGTGCCCGCGCTGCGGCAACTTTGCCGACGAAGTACGAGTGGGCTACATGCGCTCCCCGGAGGCAGCGGAGTGGGCGCCGCTCTGTGAAGGCTGCACGAAGCGGGACAGTTGCGACGCCCGCAAGTTCGTGCTGCTCTGCGAGAAGTGCGCACAAGAGGTCAGGCTGCGCGGCCGGCGCGTGGACGAGGAAGGCTTCATGCAGGCCCTCATAGAGGAATGCCGCCGCAACCTCGAAGAGACGCTGGACTACCTCGCCGAATACTGGCGCGAGGACCTCGACGTTGACCCGGACGATATGGAGAAGCGCCTTGAGGACGTGGATCCCGACCTGTTTGCGGAAGAGAACACCTGGCGCCAGTTCCTGGAGGAGCGGTACATGGAGATCCACCGCTGGTTCCGGAAGCACAATAACCCGATCCCAAGCGCGGGCTGGCGTTCAGAGTATGTCGAAGACGTAGTCGCGCTGGGATACCCGACGGTCCTGGGCGACTGAGTCCTTGAGACGCCCACCGGCGGCCCGCCGTGGGCACGAGGCGCCCGATTCGCGTCGTGAAAGGAGCGAACATGCAGTTCCATAGCCCCTGGTACTCGCTGGAACCGTACGCAGAGATCTCTCTCACCCAGCTGCTCGCGCCCTCCGCGGAGCGCTACGCGGACAAAGCGGCGTTCATCACCGCTGAGGGACAGACGTACACGTTCGGCCAGACCTGGGAGGCGAGCCGTCGCCTCGGGCGGTCGCTGCAGGACAAGGGCATCGAGAAGGGCGACCGAGTCGCGATCCTTTCGGCGAACTGTCCGGAGTACTTCGTGGCGTTCTACGGCACGCTGTTTGCCGGGGGCGTGGTAACGACGCTAAACCCGTTGTACAAGGAACGCGAAGTCCTGCATCAGCTTGAGGACTGCGGCGCGAAGGCGGTCTTCTGCATGGGCGCGCTTCAACCGCTGGTACAGGGCGTGCGCGAGCACCTGCCGGAGTTGAAGCACGTCTTCAACATCGAGGATGCGTGGGCGCTTGCTGCTGAATCTCCCCCGGAGCCGCGTGATGTTGAGCTGAACCCGAAGGTCGATCTCGCTGCGCTCCCCTACTCCAGCGGAACGACCGGCGGCCCCAAGGGGGTCATGCTCAGCCACTACAACCTTACGTGCAACGTGCGGCAGACGAACTCTACGGGGCTGTCCAACGCTTACGGCGTCTACCTTGACTTCCTTCCGTTCTTCCATATCTACGGGATGGTGGTGCTGATGGCCTGCGGTTTCGCGGGCGGGGTGACGCAGGTGATTATGCCCAGATTCGACCCGACGCTGTGCCTAGACCTGATTCAGCGCCACAAGGTGACCAATCTCTTCGCGGTGCCGCCAGCGCTGCTGGCGCTGGCGAATTTTCCGGATGCGGAGAAGTACGACACCTCCAGTTTGACGATGATCATGAGCGGCGCGGCACCCCTGCCGCCGGAGGTTGCGCGCTCGGCTGCCCACGTTCTGCGGACGACGGTTCTCCAGGGCTACGGGATGACGGAAACCAGTCCCGTGACCAACGTGAACCCAATCAACCGCATCAAGGACGCTACGGTGGGGCCACCGATCGCTGACACGATCGAGAAGGTCGTCTCGCTGGACGACGAGCACGAGTTGGGGCCGGGGGAGACCGGCGAGCTCCTTACTTATGGCCCACAGGTGATGCAAGGCTACTGGCAACGCCCGGAGTCGACGGCGGAAACGCTGCCCGGCGGGGGCTGGATCCGTACCGGCGACATCGTCCAATGCGACGAAGAGGGCTACGTCACGATCCTTGACCGGAAGAAGGAGATGATCAAGTACAAGGGCTATCAGATCGCGCCGGCCGAACTCGAGGCGCTGTTGATGGAACACCCCGCGGTCCTGGACTCCGCCGTGATCCCAAAGCGAGACATGGAGTCCGGCGAGATCCCGAAGGCGTTCATCGTGGTGCGCCAGGGACAGACCGTGACCGAGGACGAGCTAGCGCGGTTCGTCGAGGAGCGCGTCGCGCCCTACAAGAAGGTGCGCGAGATCGAGTTCCGGGAGGCGATTCCAAAGACCGCGTCCGGGAAGATCCTCCGCCGCGAGCTGATCGAAGAGGAGCGCGCCAAAGCTGCGGGCTAGGTCCCAGCAGGCGCTCCGGTCATTTCGAGACTTAAGCCTGTCAGGCTCCCGCGTGCGGTATTGCTCAAAGGCACAGGCCAATATACAATTCCCTGAGTAAGGCCCACCAGCGAAACGGGAGCAGTCCCCTCGCGTCATATATAGCGGAGGCCGCGCATGATTAAGACGATAGCCTGGTACATTTTTGATCTCTTAATAGTCGCCGTCGTGGTTGTGGTAGTCGGCGGCCTGGTGCTGAGCACGACCGGCGGCCCGAGCGGCGCGACGGAGTGCGATGTGCGGCCCGCTGACGTCACCCCCGCGCCGACGCCGCGAGCTGTCCAGAACACCAGAGAGCACTCGGACGCCTGGGACGCGAAATGGGACCCGTTCGACGCGCAACTCGACGCGGGGCAGGACGGTGCAGTGACGTTCGACGAGAATCAAGCTACTTCGCGGGCGTCGGTGTTCCTGAAGGCACGAAACGCCCCGGTCGACGACCTCATCATCTGCTTCCACGACGGCCTGGGCACAGCCAAGGCGACAGTCGACCTGCCTATCATCAGTGAGATCCCGGAGCTTGGCAACGTGTTCGACACGCGGGTCGAGATCACGGGCACGATGGACTTCAGTGGCGACCATCCGACGCTGGTGATCGATGAGTTCGAAGCAGGCAACCTGCCGGGCTTCGCCAGCGACGAGCTAAAGAGCAGGGTCGAGGACATCGTGAACGACCGCCTGGATGAACTTGACCTGGAACACGACTACCAGATCGCGTTCAGCGAGGGGTCTGTGGAGATCAACGGCCAGCCGTAGGCGGCTCGAACAGCAGAACGCGATCGACTTCAACGAAGCCGAGCTTCGAGGCGAGGCGCTTGGAAGCCACGTTCGAATCTAGAGCGCCCCAGACCGGGTGCTTGCTCCTGTCCCGGTACATCTGATCGATCACAGCTGACGCGCAGGCGCGAGCGTAGCCACGGCCCCGATGCGCTTCCAGGGTGTCGACGGAGACGTCCCAGAGCGTCTCCGTCTCAGAGCCTGCGTAGCAGAACGACACGGGATTGCCGTCCACGATCGTCGCCCAGACGAGCGTACGCAGGGCCGCCAGCGTCAACTCACGCGCCAACTCCTCCGGGACGCTCAGAGCCTGCACCTCGATCATCGATAGTGCCAGTACCCTCGGCCTCTCGACAACCGTAGCCGAACCTCCAGCGAGCGCTAGCGGGTCTACCTCCTCGCGACCTGCCAACCGAGTCGAATCGCCCAACATGTAAAGCACCGCCTCTTCCCTGCGCCAGTCCGGAAGGGCCCCGACGACCGCGCCCTGGCTCTGAAACTGAGCGATGATCTCCGCGTCACGGCCGCTCAGCGAAGCCGCCTCCTGGATCATATCTCGCCGGGGCGCGCCGACTACCGCAATGGAGCCGGAGGGCGGATCGCGTACGACGAAGCTAAGTCCGCCGTCCTCCTCAAGACCGAGCAGCTCGCTGGTGTCGGTGAGCAGCATCCAGCGCGTCTCCAGCCATCTGGGGATATCGGGCAGGAGTCCCGCCAGCCGACGGCATGTGTCCGAGGCCATCTCAGAGGTCAGGTAATCAGGCCGATTGGCGACGCGCCGCCAGTGCGTCGAGCAGGCGGCGCGAGGCTGCGGCGATCTCATCGACGGCGCGTTCGAACGGTTCTTCGTTCCGGCGGGCCGGCTGCCGGTAGCCACTCACTTTGCGAACGAACTGCAGCGCCGCCGCGCGGATGTCTTCCTCGCTGATCGGACCGTCGTTGGTCCGGAGCGTCTTAATGCTGCGGCACATCGGCGAAGCCTACGCCTTCGTGCCAAGCATGAACACGAACTCCCCAGGCACCTCGAACCGTCCGCCGTTGCGGTACTGCGAGATGCTCTGGATGTACTCGTCGTGCACTGCGGCGCGAACCTCCGGAGAGAAGCGAGAGTAGGCCAGCGCAACAGGGCCGCCGGCGAAGATCGCGCCGCAGGCCTCTTCCTCCGTCGCCCAGACCAGCGTCTTGTCGATCCGCTCCTCGCGCAGGTCGCTGAATCCGGCGTGCTGGAACCCGATGTCAAGCGCCCGCGGAGCGCCGAGCGAGAAGAAGAGCGGGCAGACGTCCGACTCCACCCGGGCGTCGGTGATCGGGAAGACGGCGTTCCACCCGCAGAGATCGCGCCGGCCCCAGACGCAGACGACGGCGCGGCCACCGGGCCGCAGAACACGATGCATCTGTTCGATCGCGCGCTGGGGGTCCGCCGGGTACATAAGGCCGAGCACGCAGAGCGCGACATCGAACGACGCGTCCGCGAACGACAGCTCTTCAGCGTCGACGCGCTCGAAGCTCATATTGATTATCCCGCGCCGTTCGGCGTCAGCACGCGTGGCCTCGACCATCCGCTCGGAGATATCAGTTGCCACCACCTCGCCGGTCGTGCCAACCTTTTCGGACGCCATGAACGCCGCGACGCCGGTGCCGGTCGCCACGTCCAACACGCGTTCGCCGGGCCGCGGGTCCGCCAGCGCGATGCAGCGCTCGGAGCACTCCCGCAGCACGGGTACCCAGTACTGGTCGTAATACTCGACGGCCTTGTCCCAGCCGTAGCGCTGGACGCGGCGGTGCAGCTTTGGCTCCATCTCAGCGTTTCGCAGGTGCGCTGATCAGGTGCTCTCCAGTCACCGGGACCGCGCGGCGGATGATATCCAACACGGAGCTGTGCCTGTCCGCGAAGTCTATCAGCTTGCGCACGTCCTCTTCCGGCGCCGGGCTGCTAATCTTCGCGGCGAAGCGCACGGCGCCCCAACCGGGGGAGACGCTGCGGTCGATTCCGTACATTCCGGCGGCGTCGTAGTCCGTCTCGACCGTAACCTCGACGCTGTCGAGCGGCACGCCCAGCTTCGCGGCCCACATCGCATAGCCTATCGCCAAGCAGCTTCCCAGTCCGGCGCGAGTGAATACGCCGGGGTCCGGGCCCAGCCCTGCCCCGCCATCGCCGGTGCTTTCGTCTGCTACCAGCTTCCACCCTCCGTCCTCGATATCGGCGGTCACGCCGTCACGCAGGGTCACGGTGGTTATAGCGGTACCTCGCCCCATAGACGGCCGTAACGTGAGCGCCTTGATGTTTCGTTCGATCGCCGTCTTCAGGTCCTTCGCATCACCCATGTGTTCGCCTCCCGTATATCTGGAGTGCCGCTGACAGCGCAATACTATCACGATAGGAATGCGCAGAGACGCCTCGGCGAGGCGTCTCTGCGAGCGGGAGGCTGAGGGCGCGCTGCGCATGAGGGCGCGGCAAGCGGCAGGGCGCGGCAAGCGGCGCCCCTACGTCACGATTGGCAGCAGTCCGGGCCACAGCAGGCGGTCGCGGTGGCGGACACGACCTGGAGCGGCTCGGCGAAGGCCCGTGAAACGCCGCCGGGCTTCGTCGCTCGCACGATGGCGCTGATGATGCCCAGCTTGTCGGCGCCGGTCGCAGCGTACTTGCGCACGAGTTCACCAAGGCCGCCGCTCTCGGCGTCCTCGGCGGTGTACTCGCGAAGCGTCTCCACTTCCGGCGTCTCAAATCCAGCGGATATGAGCTTCTCGCGGTACTCGTTCTCCTCCAGCGCGCCGGCGACGCAGCCGGCCCAGGCGAGCAGGTTGCTGCGCAGCGCTGAGGGCATCTTGCCGCGCGTCACGATGTCCGCGACCGCGAAGCGACCGCCGGGCTTCAGCACGCGATAGGCCTCGCGCAGGACGGCGTCCTTGTCCGGGGAGAGGTTGACGACGCAGTTGCTGATGATCACGTCCACGCTGGCATCGGGGAGGGGTATGTCCTCCATCTCGCCCTTGAGAAACTCTACGTTGGCGACGCCGGCCTTACTGGCGTTCTCGCGCGCCAAGGCCAGCATTTCGTCCGTCATGTCGAGGCCGTAGGCCTTGCCGGACGGGCCGACCCGCCGCGCGGAGAGCAGCACGTCGATGCCGCCGCCGGAGCCGAGGTCAAGCACTACCTCGCCTTCGCGCAGCTCAGCGATCGCTACCGGGTTGCCGCAGCCGAGGGAGGCGACGACCGCCTCCTGCGGCAGCTCGCGGATCTCGTCCGTGGTGTAGAGGTTGGAGCTGATCACGTTCGCGTCGCTGCTGCCGCAGCAGGCGCTGTCAGCGGCCTTCTCCTGGGCACGTTCCGCCGCCCTGCCGTAGCGCTTGCGGACCTCTTCCTTGATCGTCTGTTCGGTTGTTGTCATGCCATGACCTCCTTTATTGATGGCTTTCTATGTTTGCTTGCTTGACCAGAGTGATTGGATAGCGTCCAACTGCGCCGGAGACGCCGAGATTCGCAGCTGCAGACCGGGCGAACGAACGATCTCCCAGCCGATGCCGGCGCAGCAGACCCGCTCCGCCTCGACGAAGGCTTCGAGTGATTTCAGCGCCTCCGGGGCGAACGATGCAGTGAGCTCCCCCACGGTGCGCCGGGTCGCTTGCAAGTGCGGAAGGAGTGCGTCGATGCCGGGACCCGCGGCGGGGCGGGCGCTGATTTCGCAGTCCAGGACTTCGATGATCTCGGCGTAATGCTGGCGTGTCATTGGGAGGTTCCTCGGGGAGATCGGGTGCGCGAGGTGGGATGGTGTGCAGTATGGCCGGTAGTGAGATTCATTCGCCCTCCGCACCGCCTTCCTTCCGCCCCGCTCGGCTCAGAATGACAGTAGGCATCAGCCGATTTCCGTGAGCTCGCGGACGGCGCCGAGGACGGCTTTGGGGACCACGCGGTGGTAGACCCATTGCCCGCGGCGCTCGCTGCGGATGAGGCCAGCCTCGCGGAGGGTCTTGAGGTGGTAGTTCACGGTCGGCTGGGAGAGGCCGAAGGAGGGGACCATGTTGCACTCGCAGAGCTCGCCGAGCTGCGCGACGGCCTTCAGGATGCGCAGGCGGGTGGGGTCTGAGAGAGCCTTGAACACCGCGGAAACGTGGGCGAGGTGGTCCTCATCCTCGGGCCGCAGCGTGGCGGCCGGGCAACAGGGCGGGTTGGTGTCGACGGGCGTCAGTTCGATAACCATGCCCGTATGATAACCGACTTATAGATGATTGTCAATACTACCCCTTGACAGCACGTACGTTGGCGAACGGATCTACGGCGTCATCACCACCCTACCGAACGCCTGGCGGCTCTCGATGTAGGCGTGGGCGGCGGCGGCTTCGGACAGCGGGTAGGTGCGGTCGATGACGACGCGCAGGCCGCCGGTCGCGACATCGCGCAGGAGGCCTTCGACGAGCGGGCGGCCGCGCTGGGGCTCGATCATCAGGGCGCCGCCGAAGAAGACGCCGGTGAACGAGCGGTTCATCTCGCTGAGCTTCTGCGGGTCGAGCGTCCGCTCCTCGGCGCGGCCGGCGTTGCCGACGCTGACGATGCGACCCTTGTAGGCGGTCGCGTTGATGCTGCCCTCCAGCGTCGTCCCGACGGAGTCGACGACGAGATTGACGCCGCCGCCCGATAGTGCTTTCGCGCGGGCGACGAAGTCTTCGCTGCGGTAGTTGATGCCGTGGTCCAGGCCAAACTCCTTAAGGCGCTCGAGCTTCTCGTCGCTGGAGGCGGTCGAGAGCACCGTCGCGCCGGCGCGCTTGGCCAGCTGGATCGCCGCCAGACCGACGCCGCCCGCACCCGCCTGGATGAGCACTGATTCGCCCGCCTTCAGATGGCCGAACTCGAACAGGCAGTCGTGGGCGGTCCCGAAGGCGATTGGCACGCAGGCGGCCTGCTGGATATCCATCCCGTCGGGAACGACGAACGTCTGCATGGTCGCTACCGCCACCATTGACGCGTGGGAACCGAACGGCATCACGCTGACGACGGATTGCCCGGAGCTACGGTCGGTGACGCCCTCACCGACCTCGCGGATGACGCCGGCGCACTGGTAGCCGACGATGTGCGGCTTTGAGGGCATCTCGCCGCCGGCGCGGTTGAGCACGTCGCCGCCTTCGATGCTGATCGCTTTGACGTCGATGAGCACGCGGCCGGGCCCGCACTGGGGGTCGGGGCGATCCTCGTAGTGGAAGACGTCGGGGTTACCGGTCTCGTAGTAGACTGCTGCTTTCATCGGAGCGGGTCCTTTCTTGGCTCGGCCACTGGGTGTGCGCCGGTTCACTATACTATGGGACTGGGTGCGGTGTTGGCGGCGAGGGCAGGTCTCCCGGCGCCCCCACGCCACCGGCCCCAAAGACCTGCAGCTACGATTTGCGGCTGCCTCGCGTAGACTGTGGCGTATGAACCCCCATGAATGCTGAAGGGCAGACCCGGATGACGGCCGAGGATGTGATTGTGGTCGTTCGGTTTCTGGAGGGCGACGGCATCAGCGTCTGGGTGCACGGCGGTTGGGGTGTGGACGCGCTGCTGGAAGGGCAGACGCGGGAGCACAAGGACGTCGACTTGATCCTCGCCTTATCGGATGTACCTCGGATGCGGACTCTTCTGGCGGGCCGGGAATTTGAGTTGCTGAGGGGCGGCCCGCCCAAGAATTTCGTGCTAGCGGACGGCAAGGGACTAGAGATCGATTGCCATCCTGTGACCTGGGATGCTCTTGGTAACGGAATATACAGGATGGAGAACGGCGAGGACTGGCCGTTTCCGGCCTCGGGGTTTCGCGGACGCGGAACAATCTTCGGTCAAACGGTGCAGTGTCTGACGCCCGAGGTCCAGATGTTCTTGAGTCACGCGAGTTATGAACTGACGGAGAAGGACTTCCGCGAGATGGAGGCGCTGCACAAACGGTTCGGGGTCGAGTATCCGGTGCGAATCGGCGGCTGAATGTGAACTAATCCCCTGCGCTCGCGGACGCCGGCCGCCCCGCCAGCGCTTCCTCGATCCGTTCCCGCAGCTCATCCAGACCCCGTCCTGTCACCGCCGAAACCGGGATGCCATCGAGCGCCCAGACTGGCAGCGCAACGCTCTCGTTTGAGTCCAGCAGGTCGATCTTGTTTAGAGCCGTTAGCCGCGGGCGCCCGGCGAGCTCCAGCTGTTCGAGAGTCGAATCGACGGACCGCGCCTGTTCCCGTGCGTGGAGTGATGTTATGTCGACTACGTGCAGGAGCAGCGACGCCTCTTCCAGCTCCTCCAGCGTCGCGCGGAAGGCGGCTACGAGCTGCGTGGGGAGCTTCTGGATGAAGCCGACGGTGTCCGTCAGCAGGACGGTGCCTCCAGAGGGCATGCGGACGCGCCGTGTCACTGGATCGAGCGTGGCGAAGAGGCGGTCTTCCACGAGCACATCGGCACCGGAGAGGGCGTGCATCAGCGTACTCTTACCGGCGTTCGTGTAGCCGACGAGCGAGACGACCGGCACGCCCTGGCGCGCGCGCTGGCGGCGGTGCAGGGCGCGTTGACGGCGCACTTGTTCAATCTCGCGCTTGAGGTGGCTGATCTTGTCGCGGATGAGGCGGCGGTCCGTCTCGAGCTGGGTCTCCCCGGGGCCGCGGGTGCCGATGCGACCCTCCAGACGCTCGAGGTGGCTCCACTGGCCACGGAGACGCGGGAGGATGTACTCGTGCTGCGCCAGCTCCACCTGGAGCCGCCCCTCCCGGGTGCGGGCGTGCTGGGCGAAGATGTCCAGGATCAGCGCCGTGCGGTCCAGCACTTTGACATCGAGCGCCTTTTCGAGGTTGCGCTGCTGCGATGGGCTCAGCTCGTCGTCGAAGATTACGGTCGAGTAGTTCAGTTCCGGCCGCTGAGAGACGACTTCCTGCACCTTGCCCTTGCCGATGTACGTCGCGGGGTTGCGGCTCTCCAACCGCTGCACCGCGCTGCCGACGACCCGCGCGCCCGCCGTGTCCGCGAGCAGCGCCAACTCCTCCAGCGAGCTGTCGCTGTTCCAGCGGCCTTCCGGACGGCTGTTGCCGGGCTTCAGGTCGGCCGATACCAGGAACGCGCGCTCCCGCGGCTCGCCTGTTGGGTGTAACTGTCGCTTGCCTATCGCCAGTCTCCTTGATTCGCCGTGGCTACTTGCCCCAACCTCCGGAAAGCCCCTCCATCCTCCGCACGCCCTCCTCCAACCGCTCGTCCGGGATCGTAAGCGAGAGGCGGACGTAGCCCTCGCCGGAGGGGCCGTAACCGATGCCGGGGGTTACGACGACGCCGGCTTCGTCGAGCAGACGGGTCGCGAACTGGACGCTGGTTGTGCCCTCAGGGACGCGGGCCCAGAGATAGAGGCTGGCCCTGGGCGCGCGGAGGCGCAGGCCGAGCTTCGTGAGGGCGGATACGAGGCGGTCGCGGCGGCGCTGGTAGATGCGGTTGTGCTCTTCGATGCAGTCCTGCGGCCCCTCTATCGCCGCGATCGCCATACGCTGGATCGCCTGAGGGATGCCGGAGTCCAGGTTGCTCTTCACGCGCATCAGCGCGTCGATGACCTGCGGATTGCCGGCTGCCATGCCGATGCGCCAGCCGGTCATGTTGTAGGACTTCGAGAGCGAATGGAACTCGATGCCAACGTCCTTCGCACCGTCCGCCTGGAGGAAGCTGACGGGCCGGTAGCCGTCGAACGCCACTTCGGAGTACGGGCCGTCGTGCAGCACGGCGAGCGAATTCCGCTTCGCGAACGCCACTGCTCGCTCGAAGAAATCCAGATCCGCCACGGCACCGGTGGGGTTGTTCGGGTAGTTCAGCCAGAGCGCCTTTGCGCGGCGCGCAACGGCCTCCGGAACAGCGTCGAGATCAGGCAGGAAGTCGTTCTCCTCCATCAGCGGCAGGTAGTAAGGCTCGCCCCCCGCGAGCACGGCGCCGACGGCGTAGACCGGGTATCCCGG
Organism: uncultured Dehalococcoidia bacterium; assembly: GCA_964558415.1. Classification (GTDB taxonomy): domain Bacteria; phylum Chloroflexota; class Dehalococcoidia; order SM23-28-2; family RBG-16-64-32; genus CAZLDI01. The sequence continues at coordinate 10,848 of CAZLDI010000013.1, read as the reverse complement.
GTCGGGGACCAGCGCGACGTCGCCCGGGTCGATGAAGCAGAGCGCGATGTGGCCAATGCCCTCCTTCGAGCCGATCAGGGGCAGCACTTCCTCTTGCGGGTCAAGCTTGACGCCGAAGCGACGCTCGTACCAGCGCGCCATCGCCCCGCGCAGCTCCGGCAGACCCTCGCTCTCGGGGTAGCGGTGGTTGGCGGGATCGCGCGACGCCTCGGCGAGGGCAGCGATGATGTGGGCGGGCGTCGGCAGGTCCGGGTCGCCGATCGCGAAAGAGATCACATCCACGCCCTGGGCGCGTTTTTCCGCGATCTTACGGCTGATCTCTGCGAAGAGATAAGCAGGCAGTTGTTCGACGCGGCGGGCGAGGTTCAAGCCTCGTCCTCAAGCCAGGCTCTCAGCCTGGACCATGACTGCAGCTTCTTTGTGAGGGGGACGGCGTGGGCAGGGCTTGTGGACGGAAGTCGCTGGCTGTCTATCCGGTTGAACAACCCCGGCGCGAATTTCTTCGCCACCGCCTCGGCCTTCGCCCCATTGAACACTATATGTTTGAGGCGACCGTGTGTTTCGATCAGGTCGACCAGTGTGTTTGGCACAAGGTTAGAAATGGCCAAATCGGAGCTGCCGACGCGCTGACAGCTTGCGATCACATCCCAAACCGCGAGTCCGTGGTCGAGCAGACCCTCTATGCGACGTTCGTAATGCCAGGCCTCGTCGATGCCGAGCAGGTGCCCCATGATCGGCCAGAAATGGTTCCGGGGGTGCCCGTAGTATTGGTGACGGCGCAGAGACTCCTTGCTGGGGAAGGAGCCGAGCACGAGCACAGTGGACCGTTCGTTAACGATCGGGGGGAATCCGACGAGGGTCTGGGAATCAAGAGCCAACGATCTCGTGCTCCTTCCCCACCCACAGAGCGGACCGGCTGAAGTCAATGAAGCGGGCCTCGTCCTCGCGCAGCTCAATCGCCGCCGTCCTGCCTTCAGGGGTGGCCGCCGATGCCGCCAGGTCTCCAGCGTTCTCCCACCAGAGCTCCGCGACCCCGTCGTACTCCTCCTGCGTTCCGCGGCTGGCGCGCAGTGCGGCATTCGTGGGGCCGTCCAGCGTGTGGACCTGCACGTAGCGCTGGATGCGCAGGGTCGCTGCGTGGCTGCGGACGAGCGGGCCGTGCGTCTGAAGCCAGTAACGCTGCGCCTCCTCGCGCGACAGGTGAGGTTGGCGATTCCAGCAGAAGACGAGCTTGATCACTCTGCGTCTCCCTCCTGACGCCAGCGCGCCTCCCAGACTCGCACCGGCTCCTCGAACCCCCTGAGCGCGGTCTCACCACGGTCGTTGAACAAGAACCCTTTGCCCACCACCAACTGGCGGACGACATCTGAGACCAGTATCTCTCCGCCCTGCGCCCGATCGGCGATGCGCGCGGCGGTAATCACGGCTGTTCCGAACAGGTCTCCTTCCTCAGCGACGGGCTCGCCGGCGTTCAGGCCGATGCGGACGCCTACCGGCATCTCCGCTTTGGCGACGTTGCGCTGGATGGCTGTGGCGCATTCGAGCGCGCGCGAGGCCGAGGCGAACGACGCCATGATGCCATCGCCGGTGTGCTTGACCTCGCTCCCCGCGCCTGTCCGGAGGGCATCACGCACGATCTCATTGTGGCGGCGGATCACCCGCTGCGCGTCGAGGTCTCCCAGACGCTCCGTCAGCGTGGTCGATCCCTCGAGGTCGGTGAACATGATCGTCCGGAACACACCGGCTTCCGGGCCCTCGGGAGGTCGTGGGAGTTCCAGGAAGTCCGCGATGATACGAGCTGCGGCGGGCATATCCCCGGCGGAGGCGAGCTGCGCGCCGGTGATGCCAGCCGCGACCTGTTGGGAAGAGACGTCCAGGCGCATCATACCGAGATTCAACACGAGCGCCGGCGCGACAATTCGTCCCAGGTCTGCACTGGCATCAAACGACATCGATGCGTCCATGAACGCGGCGACGGTATCAGCAGTGAAACCACTACTGGACTGCGGGGAAGCGACTCCCATCATGCCGGGGAACATCCTGCCAATCACGTCTTTGTAAGTCTCCCAATCCACCTCCCGCATGGCCCGGAAGGCTTTGGCACGGGGAAGTTCCCAGAACTGTCCGGCTGTTGCATAGGGCGCGATGAGCACCAGCCTGGAGATTCGTTCTGAATACGCAGCCGCGAAGCGCATTGCTGCCGTTGACATATGGTGGATAGCAAGCAGATCAAACCGCTCGAGCCGCAAAGCGTCGGCCACCGTCATCGCGTCAGAGACAAGGGATTCCAGCGAGTAGTCCAGCCGGTCGCGGTCTGAGAGTCCGGTACCCCTGGCGTCATATTCGATAAGGCTCGCGACAGATTCGAGATAGGACGCGATAGGCGACCGGTCCGTGAGGGCCTCGTCGAGCCGCATGTGGCCGTACGGAAGCGCCGGCATTGATACTATCGGCCGGCCCTGCCCGGTTACACGGAAGGCGATGCTGGCGCCGTCGGACGTTCGCGCGTACTGGATTCGGCGCTCCATGATGCGCTTATGGTACAACACCGCCCGCCGACTCCTTCCTTCCTCCTGCTTCCGCCTTCCCGATTCCTCATATACCATAGGCGCATCATGGCGGTCACAGAGTCAACGACCCTTCTCGAACGCGTTCCCTTCCTCGGGGTGCTGTCCACGGCCGATCGCGCCGTGCTGGCGCGGAGCGTTGCGCGCCGCCGTTACCGACGTGGCGACGTCATTTTTGAGAAGGACGACCCGGGGAACTCGGTTTTTATCATCGAACGCGGATCAGTGCGCATCTACCTGCCGAGCGCGCAGGGAGCGGACCTGACGCTGGCGATGCTGGGGCCGGGACACTTCTTCGGGGACCTCTCGCTGCTGGACGGCCGGCCGCGTTCCGCCAGCGCGGCGGCCTCCGCCGAAACGATGGCGATCACGCTGGAGCGCGCGGACTTCCTGGCGCTGCTGCGTGCGCGCCCGGATGCCGCGGCGTCGGTGCTTGCGGTGGTGGCGCACCGGCTCCGCGACGCTAACGAGATGGCATCTGACCTAGCGTTCCTGGATGTGCCGGGGCGGCTGGCCAAGAAGCTGCTAGAGCTGGGCACTGCTCACGGGCTGCCGCGCGCGGACGGCGTCTTCCTCAACACGGCGATCACTCAGGAGGAGCTCGCCAACATGATCGGCGTCACGCGAGAGACTGTGAACCGCAACCTCAGCCTGTTCCGCCGCCTGGGCCTGATCAAGATGGACGGACGACGCTTCGTCCTGCGCGACCCGGAAGCGCTGCGCAGCCGCTGCGAGTAGGCGCCGCTAGTCCTCCGGGATCGGCTGCCAGTGACGCCGACCAGCGAGCCGCACAACCAATCCGAACCCAGGGTGCGGGAAGTGACACTGCACGCCGGTAATGGAATCCAGTTCCAAGCGATTGAGCAACCGCTTGCGCGTGGCTATCGCAAGCTCCGGGTCCATATCGAAGGCGAACGTGATCTCCGGCTCGGTTACCTGCGCCGGGTGTGCGAGGGCATCACCCAAAATCATCGCTTTCTGTCCGCCCGAGGCGACGAGGACACTCATGTGACCGGCCGTGTGGCCGGGGGTCGGGAAAACCGTGATTTCGTCCGTAATCGCCGTCTCGCCTTCCAGCAGGTCGAGAACGCCCAGACTCTCCAGGGGGGCAATCATCTCGTCAACGAACTTGAAGGGAAACGCGGCCTGCACCTCCGGCTTATGGAACGTCTCCCAGTCCACCCTCTGCACGAAGTAACGGGCGTTCGGAAACGTCGCCTTCCCTTCCGCGGTCAGGTTCCAGCCCACGTGGTCCGGGTGCAAGTGGGTCAGCAGCACCGTATCGATCTCTTCGCGGTGGACGCCCGCGTCAGATAGCGCATATACCAGTCTGCCGGCCAGACCGCCGAAGAACGGCGCGGGCGAAGGGCCCAGACCCGTATCCACCAGGATCATTCGCCCCTGGGACCTGAGCAGGTAGCAGCCGAAGTGCACCTGCCAGGTCTCGGGATCGGCGAATACTTCCGGGTAATCACGCCGGTACGGCAGCCATCCCTCGGGCGTCACGCCGGGAAAGACCTGCGCCAGCTTCAACGGGAACGGGCCGTCCGCGTCTGTGAACGACTGGATGCGGACGCTTCCAACGGTGCGATAGCCCATACTCGGTTACCTCCTTACCCGGCTGCGGCAGCCGCCTTCCTTATGCCTTGCACGTGTTCTGAGCCGAGGAACGTCTCACGAAGCATCTCGTCCTCCAGTCCCTCCGCGACGCGCTGGACCACCGCGTACCCGTCGCGGTAGGCCTTTCGCGCGTCGTCCGGCCGGCCCTGGGCTTTTCGCAGGTCGCCCAGAGCGACGTACGTCTTCCAGAGTTGGGGTGGGTTGCCGATCTCCATCGCTATGGCCAGCGCCATGTCGAGCTCCGGCTCCGCCTGATCCGGCTTGCCAAGGGCGAGCAGCACCTGGCCGCGGAGGCGCCGGCCCTTGATGACGTTCTTCGGCCGGTTCGTGGACTCCGCCAGCTTGATGCACTCGTCCGCAAGGCCAAGCGCCTGCTTATAGTCGCCGCGCTTGAGCCAGAGCTCTCCGCAGCTGTGGAAGAAGTGCTGGGAGTACGACCAGAGCGCGAAGTGCTCTCTCGGTGTGGCGTGCCGCACGGTCTGCTCGACAATGTCGAAGTACTTCCCGGCTTCGTCGAGCCTGCCCAGCGCGCAGAGGCTGTCCCCCAGATTTAGCCGTGCGTTACTCTCAATCTCCGGGTCTGGTGCGTTGATCACGAGGGCCACTTCTTCGGAACGTGTGTTCCACTCCATCGCCGCGTCATGGTTCTGCAGCTCCACCAGAATCCAGCCAACAGTGTTGAGAGCGCGGGCCCTGACCAGCATCTCGCCGGTGCGCTCGCAGATCGCGATTGCTTCGTCTAGCACCGATAGAGCCTTCTGGTATTCGCCCTTGCCAGTGAGCGCCAGAGACTCATTCCACAGCCTGCCCGTGTGTGTAAGCACGGTTTGGTCCAACGCGGACTGCCAGCGGTCCAGGTGCTCGAGGCTGCGGTCGTACTGGGCCTCCCAGTTACGACTCAAGCCGCGATACCATGCCCAGAATCCCCGGGTCAGGGGCTCTCCTAACTCGCCTATCAATTCGTCCGCCTCGTCGAGCAAGGGGCGGCCTTCCTCGAGGTTTCCGTAGGTGATCAACATCATGCCGGACCAGCAGCCGGCGATGGCCCGCACGTCAGCGTGGCCCTCTTCCGCCACTGCCAGCGCCTGGTCGAAGCAGCGCCAACCTTGTTCCGGGTCACTGCCCCATGTGTGCATCGATCCCATCCAAGCCAGGGCCAGCCCCTCCCCCCGCCGGTCACCGATCGCGCGGGCTAGCCTCAGGGCCCCCTCAAAGTCGCCCACCGCGTCATCCGGAGCGCCGATCCCGAAGTTGAGAAAGCCGCGCTTCTCCGCTATCGCTGAGGCAGTAGTGAGGCCGTGACCGCCAAGCCGCTCGCCTGTCTCGATCGCGCGCGCATAGTAGTCGAGCGCGTCCTGATTGGCATAGGCGGCGGCGGCCTTGTCTCCGGCCTTCTCCAAATACTCCAGCGCCTTCCCCCAATCCTGCCCCTCGTAGTAATGGTACGCGAGCGCCTCGTATTGCTCCGGCAGCCGTTCGGCGTATAGCTCTTCGATCGCGGATGCGGCAAGGCTATGTAGCGCCTTACGCCGTTCGAGTAGCAACGTCGAATAGGCCACATCGTGCGTCAATGCATGCTTGAACATATACGCCAACTCAGGGAAGTAGGCTTTTTCGTAGATCAGTTCCAGGACCTTCAACCCTCCCAGTAGCTGATCCAGCCCGGCCTCAATATCCGAGATGCGGCCCAGAAGCCGCACTGTAAACTCGCGGCCGATAACGGACGCAAGCTGCAACGCACCCTTCGCCTCGGGGCCCAGGCGGTCGATCCGGCTCAGGATGACTTCCTGGATCGTGTCCGGCACCTCGACGTCCGCCGCCGCCAGGGAAAGGGCGTAAGACCCGTTGCTCTTGACCAGCACCCCCCGCTCTACGAGGGACTTGGTGACCTCCTCTATGTAGAACGGGTTGCCCTCCCCTTTGCCGGTGATCAGATTCTTCAGGTCGGCCGGTAACGTCTCGGCGCCGAGAACTCGTTCAGCGACGATGGCGCTTTCCTCCGGGCGCAGAACACTAATCGCCAGCCGACTGAAATACGTCCTATCGGCAAGCGGGTGTGAGTATCCGGGCCGATGAGTCAGCACTAAGAGCACCGGGGCTGTGGCTACGAGATCGACCATCGCGTTCAGCGCGTCTTCGCTCATTTCGTCAATCCAGTGCAGGTCCTCGACGAGGACCACGAGAGGGCGCCGGGCGCTCTCTTGAAGAAGGAGGGCGCGCAGGCCGTCGAGAGTCGCCGCGCGGCGTTCCATGGGGTCTATCTGCGCCACTCTCACGTCGCCCTGGTCCACGTTCAGCAGGTAGCGCAGATGGGGCGCAGTCGCTCTCGCGTCGTCATTCCAGTGAGACACGCCTCGCTCGACACGCTCGATGATCGTCTCCTCAGCGTCTCCTTCTTCGACGCCGAAGTTGCGTTTTACGATGTCCGCAACGGGAAGGTAGGGAATGCTCTTCCCGTAGGAGATGCAGTGGCCCTCCAGCCATTTGTGCGGCTCGTCCACGATGGACCGGCGAAACTCCAGCATCAATCTCGACTTGCCCAAGCCAGCCTCGCCGGAAACCAGGACTACGTGGCCCTGACCGCGCTTCACCTGGTCGAAATAGCCACGCAGCACATTGAGCTCCTGCTCCCTGCCGACGAACGGAGTGAGGCCGCGCTCAGCGGCCGCCTGAAAGCGGGTCCTGATGTCGCCCTTCTCCTTCAACGCTTTGTAGGCCACTACCGGCTCGCTCTTCCCCTTGACGAGCAGAGCGCCGAGCGGCGTGAATTCGAAGTACTCGGAGGCCGCGCGGTATGTGTTCTCGGTGAGGTAGACGGCGCCCGGTTCCGCCAGCTCCTCCATCCTCGACGCCAGGTTCACGGTATCGCCGAGGGCCGTGAAGTCCATATCCAGGTTATCGGAGATCCTGCCGACTACCACCGGACCCGTGTTCAGACCGACCCTGAACCGGCACTGCACGCGGTGCTTCTGGTGAACTGTATCGGCGTATTCGCCGAGCGTCTTCTGCATGTCGAGCGCTGCGGCTACGGCGCGGCGGGCCGCATCTTCGTGGGCAATAGGGGCGCCAAAGAGGGCCAGCACGCCGTCGCCGGTGAACTGGGTTATCGTGCCCTCGTACGTGTGAACAGCCTCCATCATGCAGCCCAAGCAGCCCTGCATGAGGTTGTAGACGTCCTCCGGGTCCAGCTTTTCAGAGAGCGGCGTGAACCCCATTGCGTCTGCAAATAGAACGGTGACAGTGCGACGCTCTCCCTCGAGCGCGGCTCGATCCCTAAGGATCTTCTCGGCGAGGTGTGCCGGAGTATATGAGAGGGGCGCAGGCGCGTCCGTCGCCTCCAACCGCTGCCCGCAGGACGCGCAGAATGCGCTGCCGGCGGCGTTGCCGCGTCCGCAACCTGGGCACAGCAACTCCAGCCGCGTTCCGCAGCGATTACAGAACGCCGCGTCGGCCGGGTTGGAGTGTGCGCAGGAAGGACAATTCATGGAAAACTCATATCCGCCAGAAACCCGGCCATTCGTCTGCCTCTTTCTTATCAGGTTCTGAGTGTCTGGTTCCAGCCTCTCTCCCGAAAGGTGAGCCGTCTAAGCCGTCGCCACTGCCCGGGCGCGGCGCCTCGGTTGGCGCTTGCGCTGCGTCCGGCCGCCATGCGCTCCGTACCAGGCGATGATCCGCTGCGTGCGGTCGACGATCTGCGAGGGTGAGTGCGTGTTGTACGTGTGGAAGCCGCCCGGATAGCGCACGAACTCCACTTCGCGCCCAAGCACCTTCAGCCCGTGGAAGATCTCCTCGCTCTGGGCGATCGGGCAGCGCAGGTCGCCCTCGTGGTGCACCAGAAGCACGGGCGTCCGCACGTTCGCCAGATACGTTACCGGCGAGCGTTTCCGCCACTCCTCCGGGTTCTCAAACGGGGTACCGCCGATCTCGTGGATGTCGAACAGCGGAATGTCCCCCGTCCCGAACATGCTCACCTGGTTCGATACGGGCGCGCCGACGACCGTTGCGCGAAAGCGATCCGTGTGACCGACAGCCCAGGAGCTCATGAAGCCGCCGTAGGAGTAGCCGCCGATGTACAGGCGCTCGGGGTCCGCGATCCCCCTTCGCACGAGCACGTCCACGCCCGCCATGATGTCCTCATAATCACCGCCGCCCCAGTCCCGCACACACGCCCCGCTGAACGCCTCCCCGTAGGTCGTGCTCCCCCGGGGGTTCGGCAGCAGCACGACGTACCCCGCAGCAGCGAGCGACTGGAACTCGATCCAGGCGCGCACCCCGGGATGAAAGCTGTGCGGCCCACCGTGCACATTCAACGCCAGCGGATACTTCTTTCCCCTGCGATGTCCCGGCGGGTACATCACGAACGCTTCGATCTCAAGTCCATCCGGCGCCGCGTACGATATCCGCTCCAGCCGCCCCGCCTCCACGGCATTCCGCAGATCGTCGTTCGCGTGGCTCACATTCCGCTCGCGCGAGCGCCCGTTCAGCGCTGTCCCATAAACCTCCCACGGCTCCGACGACCACGCGGCGGTGAACGCAAGGCGCTTTCCGTCCGGCGCCGGTGCGAACGCCTCGATCTGGCGCTCGCCGTCCAGCACTTTGCTCACCGCACCGCTTCCGACGGCCGCGCGATACAACGCCTGCGTGCCCCGGTCCCCCGCCAGGAAGACGATCCCAGACCCGTCCGGTGTCCAGGCGAACGTCTGCCCCGCCGCGAGCAGCCATCCCGCCACGGGCCGGTCGATGGGCGCACTGAGCGACCGCGGCACAGCGCCGCCCTGCACCGGCACAACCATCAGGTGGGTGTTCCTGGCGCTCCCTTCATCCCCGTTCTCGTGACCCACGAAGGCGATCCGCAGCCCGTCCGGCGAGAACGCCGGGTTTGAGGCGGAGCCGCGGCTGCGCGTCAGCTTGCGCGCCCGCCCGCCGTTCGACGCTACTATCCAGACGTCCGTCCGCCACTGCCGCTGATGCCGGTCTGGCTCGCGGTCCGAGATAAACGAGATCGCCGCTCCATCGGGCGACCAGGCCGCGTGATCGTCGTTCCAGTCGCCGTGCGTGATCTGCTGCTCTTCGCCACTCTCGATGTCGACGGTGAAGATGTGAACACGGCGCTCGTCGAAGAAGCCGATGCCGTCCAGCTTGTAGCGCAGGTCGCGGAGCACGCGAGGGGCGGCCTTGTCCGAACCGGCTCGCTCCTTGGGGTCCTTCCAATCGCCCGTTCGGGCACTGTACGCCACGAGCTTACCGTCGGGCGACCAGGCGGGCGAGCCGCAGCCGAACTTCGCCTTCGTGATCTGCCTCGGTTCGCCGCCGTCCAGCGGAGCGACGAAGAGCTGGTTCTTCTCTCCCCTGTCCGAGACGAACGCCAGGTGACGCCCGTCCGGGGACCAGCGGGGGCTGTGATCCTTCTTACCCTGAGTGAACCGCCGCGCCGCTGATCGCCCGTCGAGTGGCGCGACGTACACGGACGTTTGCATCTCGTCTGCGTCGCGGTCCGCTGAAGTCAGCACGTAGGCGACTAACCGTCCGTCCGGTGAGACCTGCGGATCGCTCACCGTCCGAAGGAGATAGAAGTCTTGCGGTTGGACCCCCCGCTTCTTGCTCTTCGCCACAGCCGTCATTTGAACCTCCAGACCTCAAGCTGATACTTCACACGCCTCTCAAGGCGGGCATCCAGCCCACCGAACTGCCGGGGCGCCCACGATTCGAACTCGCTCAGGCAGTCTGCGAAGATCTCATCCGGAATCTCCCACGACCAGGAGTGCGTCCGGTTCCGCACGAGGTCCAGCTCCTCCTGAGCCGTCGAGATCTCCGTCGATTCAGCGATCGTTTCCTCGGCGCAAGAACCGCCGAGGGCGCGGAAGCCCGCTGCCATCTCGTCCGGTGAAGGCCGGGGCCGACGGTGGAAGCCGCGGCGCTGCAGCGCGTCCTTCCACCAGGCGGCCGCCGGGTCCCAGTCGCTGGGTGCGGCGTTCTGATCGCCGTGGTGCAGGAACACGCCACCCGGCGCCAGCACCCGGCGTATCTCAGCCGCCGCTTGCTGCCAGCGTGGGATCAGATGCAGCACGTGGCACAGCATCATCACTCGAAACGACCCGTCCGCAAACGGGAGACCGGTAGCATCGGCCAATAGCAGGTCCGGCATGAGGGCCCCCGGCGCGATCTGCTCGACGAGCCGCCGCATCATGCCCGGCGATATGTCCACCCCGCAGACGCGCACTCCCCGCTCACCCAGTGGCCTGGCGATCCGGCCCGTGCCAACGCCCACCTCCAGCACTCGGTCAGCCCCGGCGCGCTCGATCGCTCGCAACAGCGCGGCCGTCAGCGCGACCGCCAGGTCCGGCGGGAGCGCGCGTGTGGAGTCGTAGAAGTCGGCGGCGTGCTCGAAGCTGATGCTGCCGCCAACGGTCTGGAGCTTGGGCGCTAGCCTCTCCATCACCTCACCCCCCGGCCCCGTCTCCATCGGATGGAGAGGGGGAGACGGCCCACACCCGCACGGGCTCGCCGACGCCCTTGAGCGACTGCTCGCCGCGGTCCTCGAAGGTGACACCGGCGCTGGTGCGGGCGAGGGAGCGCACCGTCTCCGACACCAGCACTTCGCCGGGGGCGGAGAGGCCGCTGATGCGCGCGGCGATGTTGACGGCGCCGCCGTAGACGTTGT
>CAZLDI010000012.1:0-106096 GCA_964558415.1 uncultured Dehalococcoidia bacterium | reverse complement strand
TACGGCCGCGACCGCACCGAGAAGGAGTACGCGATCCACGACACCCACATGGCGCTGCTGGAGGCGAAGCGCAAGGGCCTCGTCCCCTTCTGCCTGACGGTGGACCGGTACGGCCACGACTACCTGAAGCAGATGTGCGCCGACATAGGATATGCGGTGGTGCCGGACATCGAGTCTTTGCCCAGCAGAATTACGACACTCTATCGGCAGCTCACCGCTTAGCCTTTCCACCTAGACATCGGCGGAGTTTATCCTGAGTCTGCCGAAGGGCCGTCGTCCCCGACATCGAGTCGTTGCCGGGCAGAATTGCGACACTCTTATCGCGAACTGAGTGCTTAGCGTTTCCACAGCCACATCGAAGGAGTGCTCAGGTCCAGAACTCGGTGCGTTCGAGATAGTCTGCCGCTTCGACGATTCTCCGCATGCCCCCTGCCTTATCGAAGGTAACGAGAACCAAGTTGTATTGCACCGCTACACTCACGATCCAGAGGTCATTCTCTTGAATTCCAAGCTCCTTGCTGGTCGTCGGATCTGTTAGATCTTCGACGTACTTTCGCGTCAGTCGCCCGCGCTGGTTTCTGGGCGCATACCGTTCGAAGAGGTTGGCCCGGATCCGGCCGTACGCCTCGCCAGTGTGCTTGTTAACATCGAGAACATCATACGCGGACATAGCCAGTCTGACGTCGCGGTGACGCTGAGGGTCTACGGCCGGCGATACCCCCAGGCCGTACTCAACTTCCCCGGCTGATATGGAGGAGACGTAGAGCAAGCCATCAAGAGCAGCCAACCGCCGTCTCACCGCGTCATGGCTGCGGTCAACAGCGTCCCATGCAGCGCTCGAAACCGGTGTATCCAGTAGATATCCCTCGGTCGGAGGCACCGGTGCCATCCTAGTCTGTTTGAGACAGAGCTTCAGACACAGCCGGGTCGCGAATTACTAGGAGACGCCCCATCGTTGACCTGGCAGTTGCGTGCACCATCTCCTGGGAGATGTATCGATACCACGGCAAGTACGGTGTGAAATCGGGCGGGAAGTACCGTTCGAACTGAACCGGCCCGGGTCGTTTGTGTCCACGGAAGTAGTCAAGAACAGCGCGTTCGAGCCGGGGCGGCAAGTCGTACGCCCTCAGTACTTCAGCGTCAATCTGGATCAGAAACGCTCTGCACGCCTCCATGGGATCCTCTCCCGTTTGTTCCCGGTGCATGGACTGGCGGCGCGTTTCCGAATATTGTCGTACAAGCGAGGAGATGACTTGCTGCTGCTCGACGCCAATTGAAGGGATCGGAACATCGCGCAACGTCGCGATCCGTATGTCCCTTTGACGCTCGCGCTCTGCTATGAATGCGTTCACCAGAGGCCCGTTGAGGATAGCTGCTAGAACATCGACCGAAGGACCACCCTCTGGCCAGATCGCGTGGAAGTTCTGATAGCAGACCAGCCCTTGGCTATCTGGTGCCGCCGTAACTTTCCAATGCCCTCGTGTTCGTCTCCGTGCATTTACGATCAACTTGGGCCTATGCCACGGCAGTTGGTAAGCATGCCCGCGCTGGACCCCTGCTGATGTGTTGATGTAGACAGTCCCGGTGATCAGGAATGGCTCGAGACTCTCCTCCACCGTATGCACACCGGAGTGGAAGCCTGGCTGGGGTTCATCTGACACCAGATGCCGTCGATGCTCGTCAAAAGGAAGACGGAACTCAAGGCCGCGGTGGATTGCCGCAATCTCCCCAAGCCGCGGTAGTGGCGCCGTTGCCTTCCAGACTTCGTCTAACGGCCCAAGCCATATTTCTGACGGGACAAGTTCTGTGGAATCGGAGACAGGTGATACTTCGGTCCCATATGAGGGCCTATGGGTCACAAAGAACGTCTCCAGATCGTGCCCGTAGACCTCGCCTACCCGCACACGTGAAGTAACTCTACCAGCGTCGTACGCGAGCAGTAAGGCCACATCTGCCTCCGAGTGCTGAAAGACATTGTCAGGGAGTGCTACAATTTCCAGCGAGCCGTATTTGTCCTTGAGTTCCGTTCGGATCTGTTTGTACCCTCGCCCATGCAGGAAGATTCGAGGAAGTACAATTCCCAGCATCTGAGGGGTTGCTTCTAGTACAGTACGTAGGAGCTCAGCAGGCTTGTGGACCGACGAGATCCCGGCGTACTGATTCCGTTCCGAGCGGGTGAAGTCCTCGAATGGTGGATTGCTCAGCACGACGTTGGCTGAGCGAAGCTCCCGGCCGACAATGGCAGAGTTGAAGACGTCTCCGGCGTGGATCCGCCAACCGTCTGGGTTTGGGTAGTCAGCCAGCATGAGTGAGAGCTTTGCGACTTCACGTGCGAAGTCGTCGATTTCCAACCCTGACAGCATCCTCACGAAATACGCGTGTCGTTCGTCGGGAGATAAACTTGGAGGTAGCAAGTCACGCAATCGCTGCATTGCGGCTACCAGGAACACCGCATGACCCGAGAACGGCTCGAAAATGCGCCGCTCATCCACCGAGAGAGTCTCAATTGGAAGTTGAGCTGTAATGTACTCAGCTATTCCCGGGGGAGTGCCATGGATACCAAGCTGACGTCGCGCCTCATCGGTGACCAAACTGTTCTCGTAAACGTACGCGAGCGCCTCGACAGACAGGTTCTGGAAATGGAACCTTGTGCGGATCTCGTGCCATACGGTGTTCTGGATGTCATCATCGTCAAGGACTGCTTCCTTATCCTTGTCCTTGAAGTAGAAATCCTCTACAGAAGCGATCACTTGTCGAGGGTCGTCAAGGAGCCACGACCCTGGGTGACCTCGGTCGCCCAGGACTTTCGCGGCGAGGAGCCTGAAGAACAGCCTGAACAGGCGAGGATAAGTATCGGCTCGGAGCGACTCGCCCTCCGGTAAGGCATTGATCGCGAGCGTGACGGTGTTATGTAGGAGACGATCGAGCTTAGAACGAACTTCGCGCTCGAGCAGTGGAAGCAAGCCAAGATCGAAGAAGTCCAGCTGAACGGGAGTGATACCCCGTGCGGTCTTGACGCCGAGGAGGCGCTGCGGGGCCCATTCTTGGCGATGCTGCGCAAACAGGCCCGGCATGTCCTCCAGACCAACTTGCTCCAAGACCTCAGGCGCGCCTTGACTCGTCATCTTCCACCGAAGAAGAAGTTGCTCGCGAATCTCTAGAACCTGAGGCGCGCCTAGCGATCGATATTGCTCAACTAGGGACGCGCCACTCTTCCCATTGGCCGTTACGACGCCAAAGCAGGCGTTTCTGTATGACGGTGGCTCCTGGGCAAACGCCGCCAACGGGATTGAGCTGACCGGAGTTTGGCTGTCTAAAATTTGAGCGAACGTATAGTTCTCTCGGAGCAGGCCACCAACATATCCGATTCCTCTGAACTCATGCTTGAGGCGATCCAGAATCTGAGTTGTGGGCTCACCCACGAGAGTTGCTCTCCCGGGGGCGTCGTCGTCGATGGCCGTCGCAGTACGTTTCCACCTCCCGCTGTGCGGCGTCGGCTAGGATCATCCCTCCTATGTCACTCAAGCTTCTGTTCCAGTAGGGGCTATCTTTAGACGTCTTGAGCCGATTGAGAAGGTCAGCCAGGTCTGCCCCAGAAGCCGCAGGGTACGAAATCGTCATTCGTTTGCGAACCATGACACGTGTCATTTTACAGCATCCTGCATCACGTCGCAGCGGCATGCAACAGCCTCTTGGCACACAGAGAGCTACCGGCAGACTGCTCAGGACTGGATACGTTGGGCACGATTACCCCTCCGCCGGCAAAATCCGGTCCCCAAGCTCATCCAGCACAGCCGCCATCTTCGCCGTCAGGCCCCCGTTCACGGGCGGCGACAACCGGTACTGCGCCGATACCGCCCTTAACAGCGTCTCCACCCCCGCCGTCGCCGCCCTCAAGTCCCTCCGCGCCTTCGACGTTCGCGGGCTCGCCTCCATCGCCCTCTTCAAACGCGTCCGCAGCAGCGCGATCTCATCCGCCAGCCCGTCCACGCTCCCCGCTCGCCTCAGCTCCAGCCGCTCCGCCTTGCTCATCGCCAGCGACGCGTAGTAGTTCGGCGACCTCCTCCTCCGTTTAACCGCCACTTCTGACCCGCCTCAGGAGGGAGCTCTGCCGAAGGGCTGCCTGCCCCGCAACCGCTCCCGCCTCCCCGTGCTGCCTTCCTGTCCGTCCGCCGGGCGGGACTCAGCCCCTGCCTGCCTCACCGGCGGGTCCGGCGCCAGCAGCGCCAGCATCTCATCCACCGAATCACGCGGCAGCTCGTTCAGCGCCTCCACCACCCCGATCGCCAGGCAGAGCGCCGCAAGCTCCCAGTTCTTCGTGCGCATCGCGTAATCCAGCGCCTTCATCTGCTTGCTAAGCATAGAACATATGTGCTAGACTGTCAATACGGATCTGACTTGCCCTCTGTGCCTCGGCGTCATCGGTGGGCCAATTCGGAGGAGGTGGTGGGAGGATGCCCCGTGGAGGACGTAGACCCGGCGCAGGCGCGCCCAAAGGCAACATGAATGCGCTCAAACACGGCGGCTACTCCCGCCAGTTCGCGCGTCTCGGCGCCCTCCTCGCCGCCAGCCCCGCCGCCCGCGAGTCCCTCCTCCGCCTCGCCGACCGCCATGAGGCTCGCGGCCGCAAGGCGGACGAGCTCGCCGCCTACATCCTCAGCCAGGTCATCGCCCGCGGTCTCACACGCGGCAGCGCCAGGCTCCGTGCCGAAGGATCTGTCCTGAGCGGGGTCGAAGGATTGATCCTCCTGCCCCCCGTTGATGATGCTGGCTCAATCGTCCAGAACACCGAAACTCACGAGAAAAAACGGAAATCCACACCACGGGACAATCAATCCCCGGGCACCACAGAAGAGGTTCAGTCAAAGATTAGATAGCCATAGCTCGATGATTGACCCCTGGCTGCCCCTACAGCCACGGCGGCAGGACGCTTTTCAGCGCCAGCCAGACGCGGCCCAGGAGCGGGGTCTGGGGGCGGTAGTCCCAGCCGTGCTTCCCGTTCGGCTCGATCACGACGATCGTGTCGGGGTCGTCCTCGATCTGGTGGCGGGTGCGCAGGCGCAGGTAGAAGAAGCCGGCGACGGCGCCGAGGTAGTTGCGCGACATGGCGGCCGACAACTCCGGGCGGTCGGGCTCGATGCGGGCCTTGCCGCGCACCGTTACGCCGCGATACGGGGGCCGCTCGTCCTGCACGCAGACGCTGACCCGAGGGTCGCGGCGCAGGTTGCGCACCTTGGCGCTGCGGGAGTTGGTGCGGACGTAGATCGCGCCGTCGCGGTAGAGGTACCAGACGGGCGTCTGCAGCGGCGTGCCGTCGGCGTTGATGGTGGTGACGACGGCGACGTGGCGGCCGCGCAGGAAGCGCTCTACCTCCGGAGCGGGGAGTTGGTCTGGCACGAGCTACCTCTCGAAGTCGGGCGTTTGGGCGAAAGTATAGCGGAGGTTGGCGCAGACGGGAACGAGGTTGTCGTTCGTGCGTGGCCAGAAGAATCGGCGCCGCAAGGAGTGGCGGTGCCCGCCCATTGGGCCACGA
Source organism: uncultured Dehalococcoidia bacterium (assembly GCA_964558415.1). Classification (GTDB taxonomy): domain Bacteria; phylum Chloroflexota; class Dehalococcoidia; order SM23-28-2; family RBG-16-64-32; genus CAZLDI01. Next base: position 100,563 of record CAZLDI010000012.1, on the reverse strand, counting down.
CACGCGGGGGCGCGGCAAGCATGCGCCCCTACGTTAGGGTGCGGCAAGCATGCGCCCCTACGTTAGGGCGCGGCAAGCATGCGCCCCTACGATTCCGGGACTGTCCGAACGTTGTCGGGGTGGTCAGGATCTTCCGCCCACCGAAACGGGTTGTCCTGGATGTACTGCCGCATGCGGTTCAATTCGTCTTCGTTCCGGACGATTCTTTCGTAGTAATTCCGCTGCCAGAAGGGCCTCTCGCTGCGGTAAAGGATTCTATTCGCTTCGATGGCTGAGACCGATTTGAATGCGCGCATGACGCGGCCCAATGTAGGGGCGCTGCTTGCTGCGCCCTGAACCACGCCAGGTGTCTGGATGACAATGATTCCATGAAAGTGATTTGGCATGATGACGAATTCATCGAGGGACACGTCCGAGAATCGACGCGGCAAGGTCTCCCACGCCTCACGAATGGCGTTCGCGGTGTCAGGGTTTTGGAGAGTTAGCTCGCGTGCGTGTGTGCACACGGTCACGAAATACGCCGCGGCGCTAGAGTAGCTGTATCCGGGGAGGCGTATAGAGTGGCGATGGTGGACCTTCGGGTCGTATTTCACTGGCGCACATGATGGCTTGAAGAGATGGAATCCTCAAGAGGCGAATGTCACCGAAACGGGCGATCTACGAACAGTCAGCAAAGAGGGCGATAACGGGGGTTAGGGCGCAGCAGGCGAGCGCCCCTACGACGAGGGCGCAGCGAGCAGGCGCCCCTACGCCTTGTGGACGAGGATGCTGCGGCGCAGCAAGAACAGCGCGCTGGTGACGGCGCGGCGTTTGGTGGCCGGTCGGCCCTGGTAGAACTGGTAGCTGATCAGCTCCGGGGCGCGGCCGTCGTGGACGGCGATGTGCATCGTGCCGGGCGGCTTGCCCTCGAGCTCGTCCGGGCCGGCGACGCCGGTGACGCCGATGCCGTAGTCGGCGTCCAGGCTGTTGCGGGCGGCGCGCGCCATGTCGCCGGCGACTTCGCCGCTGACGACGCCGTGGCGCTCGATGAGCTCCGCGCTGACGCCGAGGCCCATCTTCATCTTGGCGGTGTAGGCGACGTGGCCGCCCTTGAAGTAGGACGAGCTCCCGGGCTGGTCCGTGATCGTGGACGCAAGCAGGCCGCCCGTAGCCGACTCCATCGTCGCGAGCGTCAGGCCGTGCTCGTTCAGCAGCCGGCCGATGACCGCCTCGAGCGTGTCGTCGTCGGCGCCCCAGACGACCTGCCCGAGGATGTTCCGTGCGCGCTCCTCCACCGGCGCGATCAGCAGAGCGGCCTGCTCGCGCGTCTCCGCCTTGGCGGCGAGGCGCAGGTAGACGCCGTCCGGCTTGGCGTAGACGCCGATCGAGGGGTTGGCCGACTTGAGCAGCGGCGCGACCATCTCGTCGATGTGGCTCTCGCCGACGCCGATCGTCTTGAGCACGCGCGAGACGAGGACGCCCTGACCCGCCAGCGCCGATAGCTTCGGCTCGACCTCGATCTCCCACATGCGGGTCATCTCACTGGGCGGGCCGGGCATCGCAATGATGTACTGCCCGGCGCCGAGAGCGCCGGCGGCGTTCTTCTCGACCCACCAGCCGGGGGCGGTGCCGCGCGGGTTCGGGATCGCCGTCGCGGAGGGGATGAGCATGGCCTGCTTGACGTTGCGGCCGGGGAAGCCAACACCGCGCGCCGAGAAGAACGCCCGCAGCGCTTTCTCGGCGTCCGCATCGACGAACAGCTCCTCGCCCAGCGCCTGCGCGATCGCCTCGCGAGTGAGGTCATCCTCGGTCGGGCCGAGGCCACCGGTCATGATGACGACGTCGGACCGCTGAAGGGCGCGCTCGATGGTATCGGTGAGGCGGTCGAGGTTATCGCCGACGACGGACTTGTAGTAGATGTCGATGCCGATCGCGGGCAAGTGGGAGGCGATGTACTGGGCGTTGGTGTCGAGGATCTCGCCGAGGAGGATCTCGGTGCCGACGGAGATGATCTCGGCCTTCATGGGTATGACATCGGGAGACAGCGGGACGCAACGGGGCCAGCGCAGTACGCGCGGGTGCCGTTCACACCGCCCGCCCTGCCAGATTCTTTCGCGAAGGGGCGCTCTGCAACGCGGCCAGCACGATCGCCGCTCAGAATGACAGGACGGTGGGAGATGGGTTCGGCATTCATGCGGGTGATATCCGGGGGCAGACGGATGCAACGGGGCGAGCGTGGTGCGCGCAGATGCCGTTCGCGCCGCTGTCCCCGCCAGATTCCTTCGCGAAGGGGCGCTCTGCAACGCGGCAAGCAGAATCGCCGCTCAGAATGACACGACGGTGGGAGATGGGTTCGGCTTTCATGGGGTGGAGGATATCATTCGCGCCGTCGTGGGAGCGACCGAGCGAGCGACTATGCGGGAAGCCGCCTCTGCAGGTCTGTCCAGAGCCCCTCCACCTGCCGGGCGGTTCCGGCGAGGTCGCAGTCTGTGTTGATCACCTGGTGCGAGCGGCGGACGCGCTCTTCGTTGCTCATCTGGGACTTGATGCGCTCGAGCACCTGCTCCACCGGCAGGCCGCTGCGCTCCGCCGTGCGCTGCGCCGCGATCTGCGGTGGAACGACGGTTGCCCAGACCTCGTTCGTCAGGTCGTCCCAGCCGGCGTCGAATAGTAGCGCCGCCTCCAGTACTGCGATGCGAATCCCCTGGCGTTCGAGGTCCGTGAGCTTCTCGCGCATCATCTCCTTCATCCGCGGGTGGGTGATGGAGTTGAGCCGCTGGAGCTGCTTCGGGTCAGCGAAGACGATCGCGCCCAGCTTCTTGCGGTCGATCGAGCCGTCCTCAGCAACAACCTCGCGACCAAACGCATCCACAATATCTCGCCAGGCGGGTCGCCCGGGCTGGTAAAGCTCGTGGCCGACCAGATCGGCGCTCAGGACCGCCGCGCCGCGCTCCGCCAGTAGCGTCGCGACGGTAGACTTGCCACTGCCGATGCCGCCGGTCAGTCCGATTACGTACATGTTTGCACAGCATACAGCAACCGAGTGGCGCGTAGACGCGTGCGGGACGTCAGGAAGCCCTGCTGGATATGATGCCCCACCCATATCATCAGTATGCTACCATGTGTGCATCATGAGTACGCAGAGATTGACGATTACATTGCCAGCCGCCGTCGCTGAACAGATACGCAAAGAGGCGAAGAGGAAGAAGCATCCGATCAGTCGAGTAATCGCCGAGGCGCTGATCGAACAGGAGCGGGAGCGCATACGGCAACTGATGATCGAAGGATACATCGCAACGAGGGAAGAGAGCCGAAAGATAGCGGAAGAGTTCTGGCCGATCGCCGGGGAGACCTGGCCGATTGACTGAACGAGGCGAGATATATTACGTGAGCTTCGATCCCGGGCGAGGGTTCGAGCAGGGAGGCGTGCGGCCCGCGCTGATCATCCAAAACGATGCGGGCAACCAGTATGCCTCCACCACTATCGTCGCCGCGCTAACATCGAAACACCGATCCGAGTATGTGTTTAGAGTATTCGTTAGCCCGAAGGAAAGCGGCCTCTCTCGGGCCTCCTCCGTGATGCTCGACCAGCTTCGCACGATAACGATGGACCGACTCGGTCGCCGCGCAGGTCAATTGACGCGGGACAAGATGGAAGAGGTGGACACGGCGCTGCACTACAGCTTCGGTCTTCTGGACTAGGTTGCGACGCTACTCGATCTGCCGGCTGAAGTTGTACGCCTGCGCCATCCCTTCGCGCAGGTAGAAGCGGTGAGCGTCCTTTCTCCCCGCGCCGGAAGCCAGCTCAAGGTGCGTGCAGCCACGGTCGCGCGCCCAGTCCGTCGCGGCTGCGATCAGCATGCGGCCGGCGCCGCGGCCCCGGTGTGACGAGGTGACGACGAGGTCCTGGAGCCAGCAGCGCGGCCCGTAGCGGATGGAAAGAATGTCCGCGTAGACGGAGGCCAGACCGACGATCGTGCCGCCTTCGACGGCCAGCAGCACGTCTGCGTCACGGTCCAGCACGGCATGGCGAAAGCCTGTGACCCCGCGCTCAGGCGTGTAACCCGGCGCGCGCGCGCCGGGCGGAGCGAACAACTCCTCGATCAGTGTCAGGACGGCGGATTCGTCTTCTTCGGTAGCAGCGCGGATGGTGATGTCAGCCATCGAACGGTCGTCCAGGCGGGTTTCGAGCCAGCCTGTGAGCCATATCGCGACGCGGTTGGCTTAGCCAGCCGCCTTGAGCTCCTTCACCTTCGCCGCGAAGGCCGGGATGATCTCTTTCCAATCCCCGACTACAGCGTAGCGCGAGGCCTTGAAGATGCTGGCGTCTGCGTCTTTGTTGATGGAGACGATGTTCTTAACGGAGGAGATGCCGGCCATATGCTGGCTGGCGCCGGAGATGCCGACGGCGATGTAGAGGTCGGGCGTGACCACTTTGCCTGTGAGACCTACCTGCGCAGCCACCGGATACCAGCCCAGGTCGCAGACAGCGCGGCTGGCGCCGACCGCGCCGCCCAGTACGCCGGCCAGCTCCTCCAGCGGCTGGAAGCCTTCCGGCCCGCCCAGGCCGCGGCCGCCGCTGACGACGACCTTCGCGTCCTCCAGGCGGACCCCCTCTGACTTCTCCTTGCGCCGGTTCAGAATCTTCGTGCGGACAGCGGAGGGGTCCACGCCGGCTGCCTGCTTGATGATCTCACCCTGCCGCCCGGCGTCTCGCTCCAGTGGCTCCTGCGCCTTGGCCCTCACGGTGGCCATCTGAGGGGAGCCGTTGATCGAGTAGCGAGCGCGGGCGCTGCCGCCATAGCAGGGGCGCTCTGCGATGAGCTTGTCGCCTTGCTTCTCCAGCGCAACGCAGTCCATCGCGACCGCGGTGCCCAGCCGCTGGGCCAGGCGCGGGGCGAGGTCGCGGCCGATCATCGTCTGGCCGAGGAGCACTATGGAGGGCTGGGTCTCCTTCGCGATGCGCTCTGCGGCGGGCATGAAGGTGTCACCCTGGTAGTCCTTGAGGAGCGCGTCATCGACGACGATCACCCTGGCGGCGCCGGCGGCCACGCAGTCCTGGGCGAGCCCTTCGACGCCCGACCCGAGAAGCGCGCAGGTCACGGGGCCACCCAGCCGCGTGCCTGCGCCGATCAACTCCGCGGTCACGGGGTTGAGACGCCCGTCCTCAGTCGCTTCTCCGAATACGAGTATTCCGCTTGGCATTCGTCGTCTCCTAAATCAGCTTTGCTTCGTGCAGGCGGACGGCCAGTTTCTCAGCCTTCTCCCGGGCGCTGTCGCCGTCGATCCACTCTGTCTCGACGGTCGTGTCCGGAACGAAAAGAGCTTCGAGGTTCACGCGGTTCTGCGGCGTCCCGATGCCGAGGTCCGCGAGCGTCCAGGCTTTCACTTCTTTCTTTGCGGCTGCCATGATCTGGCGGAGCTGCGGGTAGCGCGGCTCGCCCAGCTCGTTGCTCACGGTCACGACACAGGGCGTCGTCGCTTCCACGGTCTCGAATCCGTCCAGCAGGACGCGCTCGACGGTCACTTTGCCGTCCGCGAGAGCGATCTGCTTGGCGATCGTGACTACGGGTGCGCCGATGATCTCCGCGATGGTCGAGCCGACGACGCCCATGTCCCAGTCCACCGCCTGCCGACCAGCGATTATCAGGTCGTACGGGGCGATCTTCTGAATGGTGGCGGCCAGCACCTCCGCCGTCGCCCAGTGGTCGGCGTTAGCAAGCGCGGGGTCGTTGATGTGGATGCCTTCGTCGGCGCCCATCGCCAGGCAGTGCTTGATCGTATCGCGGGAGGAGTCGGGGCCGACGCTGATGATCGTGATGACGGCATCGGGGATGTTGTCCTTGATGCGCAGCGCAGCTTCAACACCGATTGTGTCGAACTGGCTCGGCACCGGCTGGATGCCGGGCACGGGCAGGACCTTCTTCGCGGCCTCGTCCACTTTGAACTGGGAGGCAGGCGTCTCCGGGTCCGGCACCTGCTTCGCCAGACAGATGATGTGGGGCATCGGCGGATTTTCTCCTTCTGGGTGAGGGGGCGCACGGTGTCCGGACGGGCGCGGCTAGTGTGTGAAATAAATCACCCGAAGTAGTATAGCATCCACCAAGCCTCGGGCAAGCCGAATTAGCCTTCGAGCGACCGAAGCACCAGGACCCCACCGTCGCCCTGCTCAATCATCGGCGCCACGTCACTCACGTCCAACTGCGCGCAGTACGCCACGTCCTCTCCCATCCCGGCCTCTATCAGCTCCCGAGCGTGGTATGCGGAAGTGACGGCCGCGGCGATATCCCGCGCCGCCGTTGTAAAAGCGCTTCGCGCGAAACGGGCCGCGTCGGATGCTTCGAGCGATGCGTTGAGTAGCAGAGCCGCATCGGCGATAGCCGCGGCCCCGAGCGCGTCCTCCAGCACGAACGTGGAACCTCCGTGCGCGGCGGAGCAGATGATCGCGATGTCCAGACCGCGCTCCGAGGCGATGCGCAGGGCTGCTCGAGCGGCGGCGGTCCGGTTGAGCAGACAGCCCACCAGGACGGCCGGAGCTTCCGCCAGCGCCGCGAGGATTCGCGTGCCGTTCGATGTCGCGAGGATAGCGGAAGCGCCCGCCAAGTCGAGCTTCGAAAACTCCGATGGCGAGTTTCCGTATTCGAACCCCGGCGGCGGGAGGCCGTCCTTCTCCCCGCAGAGCAGGTATCCAGGTAATCGCCCGCTCAACTCGAGCGCGTCTTCGATGCTCGCCGCGACGACGACCGGCGATACGCCGCGCGACAGCAGCGTGACGATACTCGACGATGCACGCAGGACATCGACGACTACACAGACTGAGCGGGAAAGATCGAGGGCCTTGTCGGGAAGCAGCGCTACGTCGAGGCGCATGAAATTGGGCGAGCGTTCAAAGGGTGGGTGTTCCCTTGCTCCAATGCTCCATTGCTCCCTATTATGCGGTGAAGCCGTCGGCCGGCGGTAGGCTGAAGCGCTCCGGCCCCATGTGGACAGGAGGTACCCCCGCGTGTTCTCGCAGAAGCTGCGGGAGGCCCAGCAGGCCAACAACAGCTTCCTCTGCATTGGGCTTGACCCCGATCCAGAGCGTTTGCCTCAGCCGCACATCCCCTCTTTCATTCAGGAGATCGTGGATGCCACCAAGGACATTACCTGCGCCTACAAGCCGAACATCGCTTTCTTCGAGGCGCTGGGACTCGGTGGGATGCAGACGATGCTGGAAGCGATACGCTCCGTGCCGAAGCACATCCCGATCATTGTAGATGCTAAACGGGGGGACATTGGCAACACGGCACGCTTCTACGCGAAGGCGCTTTTCGACATTTATAAATTTGACGCGGCCACGGTGAACCCGTACGGCGGACGAGACGCGGTGCAGCCGTTTGTCGACTACGCTGACCGCGGCGTGTTCGTCTGGTGTCGCGGCTCCAACCCCAGTGCGGCAGACTTCCAGGACCTGCCGCTTTCGGATGGGAGCCTCTTGTACGAATCCGTCGCCTTGCGTGCGCGCGAATGGAACACGCACGGCAACATCGGCCTGGTGGCGGGAGCAACGTGGCCCGACCAGATCGAGCGAATGCGAGAGCTCTGCCCGGACATGCTTCTGCTTGTGCCGGGAGTAGGCGCGCAGGAGGGCGAGTTGGAGGCGGCGGTGCAGGCGGCGATGGACGCTGATGGCGGTGGGTTCCTGATCAACGCGGCGCGGGGTGTGCTCTACGCCTCCAAGGGCGCCGATTACGCAAGGGCGGCTCGCAAGGCGGCGCTGAAGCTGCGCTCGCGGATCAACGTAATGCGCGAGGCGTCCCTCGCCCGCCGGTAGCCGCGTGGTCCTGGAGGTCCGGCTGGGGGACGTTGTTCGCCTGCGCAAGGTGCACCCTTGCGGCGGCTACGAATGGGACGTGGTGCGTCTGGGGGCGGACATCGGAGTGAAGTGCCGCACGTGCGGACGGCGCGTCCTGCTGGACCGCAGCGTGTTTGAGAAGCGCGTGAAGACGTTCGTCTCGCGTGGAGCTGCCGCGCCGGAGGAGCCGGACGAGAATGCTGGAGGGGCCGCCTGGTAGCGCAGTACGAGCCCCACGTCCGGGAGGTGATGAAGTCGCGGGCGCTGCTCTCTGACCGGCGCTTCGCGAGCCTCTGGCTAAGCCAGGGGATTGCCCAGACGGCGCAAAACGCCATTCTTTTCACCCTGCTGGTAGTGGTGTTGGAGATCACAGACTCTTCCATAGCCACCAGTATCCTGGTGCTCTGCTTCATCCTGCCCTCCATCCCGATGGGCTTCGTGGTCGGCGCGGTGCTGGACCGCGCGCGAAAAGAGCAGGTACTGGTCGTGACCAGCCTGCTGCGGGCCTCAGCATGCGTACTATTCCTGTTCTTCCACGGTAATGAATGGGGGATCTACGGGATCGCCATCGGTTTCGCCACGGCCGGCTTGTTCTTCAACCCGGCCGTTGTGTCGTTGATCCCGTCCCTGGTCTCGCGAGAGCGGCTTGTGCCTGCGAACAGCCTGTACAACTTCACGCTCACAGCCTCTCAGCTCGTGGGAATAGTCTTCATCGCGCCGATCATCCTGAAGAGCTTCGGCCGCAGCGGCGAAGATGCGATGTTCATCATGGCTGCGGTTATGTACGTGGCTGCCGCCGGTCTGGCATACCAGTTGCGCAGGGTCCGCGAGACCGGCGCCGCCGACGTGCCGCAGGCCGCGGTGTTCGGCGGCATCCCCAGTGACTTTCGGGAGACCTGGAGGGTCCTGGCGTCGGATAGATACTCGATTCTGGCGCTGGCGCAACTGATCATGAGCAGCACGCTGGTGCTGCTTTTCGCCATTCTGATTCCGCGTTACATGCAAGATGTTCTGGAGGTGCCGCCGGACAGTGCCGCTATCGTTTTCGCGCCCACCGGGATCGGCGCGCTTGTGGGGCTGCGGTTCCTTCCCTGGTTCACGAAATACGGTAAGAATCGCGTCGTCGTAATCGGCCTTACCGGCATCGCGATCTGCCTGGTATTGCTAGCGTCGGTGAAGCCGCTGGAGGATATCACGGACCTGGCGCCGGGCTCGGAGAGCCTGACCAAGTTCCTCCGCATCTCGCTTCTTCAGGCGTTAACCATGGTGATCGCCGCGCCGATGGGGTTCTGCTATGCGCTATTGAACGCGCCGGCGCAAACGGTGCTGCATGAGCGCGCCCCGCCGGAGATGCGCGGGCGCATCTTCGCCACACAGGTCGTCTCCGCGAACTTCATCTCGCTCCTACCGCTGCTGATCATCGGCGCTGCGATAGACTGGCTGGAGGTGACGGTGGTGCTGCTGTTCGTGGCGCTCGGGGTGCTTGCCATGGCAGGGGTGAGCGCCTGGGTGGCGAGGCAGGAGCAGGTCAAGGGGATCGCGCGGGGCGATTCACGTTGACACCCCTAGAGGGGTGGTCTAGAGTTGAGATTGCACTCTACAGGGAGGCGGCAGTGTGGTTGAGCTGACTATCGAGAGCATACGCGTCAGCCTTATGAACTATCAGCGGGTGGTCATTCTCAAGGAGAAGGACTCAGACCGCTATCTTCCCATTTGGATCGGCCCTGCTGAAGCTGACGCCATAGCGGTTCGTCTCCAGGATGTCAACGTGGCCCGCCCCCTTACTCACGATCTATTGCGCTCAGTGATCGATACGCTGGGAGCGAGCGTTGAGCACGTCGTCGTGAACGATCTGTCCAACGATACGTTTTTCGCCCGCATTACCTTGCAGGTAGACGGCCGCTCGCTGGAGATAGACTCGCGGCCGAGCGACGCGATCGCTCTGGCGGTACGCGCGCAGGTGCCGATCTACGCTGACGAGACGGTCCTTGACAAGGCTGGGGTGAAGCTGGATGCGGAAGGGCAGGGACTGGAGGGCGTAACCGAGGTGGTCGAGGGGCCGAGGGAGGTCTCGCCGGAGGAGCTTGAGAAACTGAGCCCGTTCCGAGACGTAATCGAAGGACTGGACCTGGAAGACTTCGGCAAGAAGTAGTCGTCGGCGAATAAGGGGGCGTTCTGGGCTCCCGCCCTGCCGCCGCCGGTTCGCAAATAGCCGCGCTTCAGGGCGGTGTTGGCCCCTAAAGATGTTTTGTGATATTCTTCTCAATCGCCTGAAGACGGCTGTCGGCGGGCCCCGGAATAGGCGGCTGTGCTGACCCGAATGCCCTGGCTGGGCAGGCTACTTGGGATCGGCTGGTTCTTCGCCTTCAGCATCGTCGGCGGCGTCGTCGGCGGGCTGCTGGTGGATGGCTGGTTGGGGACCAGGCCGGTGTTCATCCTGATAGGGCTCTTCGCCGGGCTGGCAGTGGCCTTCTACGGTGGACTCAGACTACTGATGCAGGTGATATCGACGACAGGTTCGCAGCAAGGGCCGAATGAAGAACCCTAAGACCCTACTGATTGTTGGCGGCGCGCTCCTTCTATTCATTGTAGGCTTCGTGTTCCTGCGCGGGCCCACGCCGCACATCGCTATTAAGCCGGAGACGTTGTTTGACATAGGGCCTGTGTCAGTCACCAACACGATGCTCACCTCCTGGCTCGTCGTCGCCTTTCTGATCATCGTTGTGTTCCTTTCGACGCGGCGTTGGGAGCTTGTGCCGCGCGGCGCACAGAACGTCGTGGAGGCGGTCGTCGAGGCGTTCTACAACCTCGTTGTGAATGTGGCCGGAGAGAAGAACGGGCGCCGCTTCTTTCCCGTGGTGGCCACTATCTTCTTCTTCGTCCTGGCGTCCAACTGGCTATCGCTGCTCCCTGTGTTCAACGTCGTCGGCGGCGTCCAGGAAGAGGAGCACGGCTTTGTATTTGAGCAGGTAGGGGGCGTCGACGTCGTTCCCTTCTCCGGCCTCGGCGGCCTGAGCGCAGACTCGATAGACGAGGAAGACGCGGACGCCCACGAGCAGTACGAGCAGGCGATAGACGATGGCAAGTCAGTCGGCGAGCTGTTTCCCTTCCTGCGCGGACCGAACACGGACCTCAACACCCCGCTTGCGCTGGCGATCATCTCCGCGATCGCGGTAGAGACCTGGGGGATCACATCCCTGGGTCTATTTACCTACGGGAGAAAGTTCATCAACCTCGGCGGCATCTTCAAGGGGCTGTTCAAGCTGAACTTCGGGATGGTGTTCCAGGGGGGGATCGACGCGTTCGTTGGATTCCTGGAGCTGGTTTCGGAGCTGGTGAGGCTCATGAGCTTCACCTTCCGTCTGTTTGGAAACATGTTCGCAGGCGAGGTCGTGATCCTGATGTTCATCTTCCTCGCCCCCGGCATGCTGCCGATCGTCCTCTACGGGCTCGAGCTATTCGTGGGGATCATCCAGGCGTTTATCTTCTCCATGCTGACGCTGGTCTTCGGCGTGATGGCGGTGACGCACGGTGAGCACGGAGGACACGACGACCCGCGCGGAGACCTTTCAACCGCACATCTGCAAGCAAGTGAATCGTAAGGAAGGGACCAAAAGGAGGGTTATAGCTCATGGATCTGCTACTCGCGGCGATCCCACCGGTGATTGAGGCTGTTCGCGTCGTCGCTCAGACAGGCGAAGCGAGCACGTCCTTCAACATCACGGACGATGGGATCAAGTTCATCGGCGCGGGCCTAGCGATGGGGCTCGGCTCGTTCGGGCCGGCTATCGCGATCGGCAACCTCGTCGGCAGGGCGCTGGATGCGCTTGGCCGCAACCCGGAGGCGCAGCCGGTGATCCAGACCAACATGATCCTTGGCCTGGCGTTCGCGGAGGCGATCGGCATCTATGCGCTGGTCACCGCCATCATGATCGGCTTTGTGTTCTAAGGAACGCGGACGCCTGGAGGAAGGGACGTAACTATGGAGCCGGTATTTCTGGGGATTGGCGCCCTCGGCTTCAATGTGCCCGCGCTCGTCGCGCAGGTCGTGAACTTCACGCTGCTGCTGATCGTCTTCCGCCTGCTGCTGTACAAGCCTTTGCTGAACATGCTGGACGAGCGGAAGCGGCGGATTCGGGAGGGGCTTGACGCCTCGGATGAGGCCAAGCAGGCGCTGTCGCGGACGGAGGAGGAAGTGGCCGGGGAATTGGGTAAGGCGAGGCAAGAGGGGCAGGCGCACATCACGCAGGCCCAACAGATCGCCGCTCGTATCCAGGAAGAGGCGAAGGCGCAGGCCCGCACCGAGGCCGAGCTGCTGCTGGAGCGCGCGCGGGCCGAAATTCAGCTGGAAACGGAGAGCGCGAAGGCGGAGTTACGCCGCGAGTTCGCGGGACTGGCGATCGCCGCCGCGGAGCGCGTGATCAAAGTGGAGCTCGACGGCGACAAGCACCGAAAGCTGATAGAGGAGGTGCTGGCCGACGCGCCGTCAGCCAGCGGAGGCAGCGCCAACTAGTGAAGCGTGACGTGGCGGCGCGGCGCTACGCCGAGGCAGCGTATCTGATAGCCCGGCAGGACGGGAAGGTGGAGGCGTGGAGCGCGGGGCTGGCAAATGTTGGCGCTCTATTCGGGGACGAGCGGGCAAGCGGGTTCTTCGAGAACAAGCGAGTGCCTGCAGGCCAGAAGGCGGAGGCGATGGAGAGGGCTCTCGCCGGAGCTGATCCACTCGTCCTGAACCTGGCGCGGTTGTTGCTGCGGCGGAACCGCACTGCGCTCGGGCCGCAGATTGCGGTCACGTTCCAGGAGCTGGTGGACGGGGCGCAAGGCATCTCGCATGCCGTCGTTACCACTGCTGTTGCGCTGTCGCGCGAGGACCTCCGCGTAGTTGAGGAACGTCTGCGAGAGATCGCCGGCGGTGAGGTCGTGGTCGAGACGCAGGTAGACGAGGAGATCCTCGGGGGCCTGGTCGTCCGGATCGGTGACCGTCTGATTGACGGGAGCACTCGCAGCCGCCTGCTGGCGCTGAAGCGGAAGCTGGCTGGAGCAGCCCCGTGACCGAAAGAACAGGTGTGATGCGGCAGCTGGAGGCTTCCTGGCAAGAGCTGCTGGACGTCGTGGAGTCCCTACCGGAGACGGAGATGCGGGCGCCGGGTGTGGTCGGAGATTGGTCCGTGAAGGACTTGCTCGGGCACATCGCGTTCTGGTCAGAGCGCGCAGCGCGGAACCTGAACCTCATCGCGGCCGGCCGCAACGACGAACTGACAGGGCCTGAAGACGAACAGGCGTTGAATGAATGGAACGCCCGCGAGGCTAAGGCGCGAGAAGACAAGAGCATCGCAGACGTAAGAGAGGAATGGCTGCGCGACTTTGAAGCCGCCCGTGAGGCGCTGGCAGTATTTCCCGAGGAGAAGCTGGATATGCCGCTGCGGGATAACACGGTCTTGTTCAGTTTCGGCGCAGACACATTCGCCCACTATAAGGAACACGTCCAGCAGATCCGAGATTGGGTCAAGCAGTTGGAGACAACGGAGGGCTGACATGGCGGTAAAACCAGAGGAGATCGCCTCTATCATCAGACAACAAATCGAGCAATTCGGCGGAGCGCTGACGGCTGTCGATGTGGGCAGTGTGGTGGAGTCAGGCGACGGCATCGCGCGGGTCTACGGGCTGCGGAACGCCATGTACAGCGAGCTGCTGGAGTTCCCGAACGGGATCATGGGCATGGCGCTTAACCTTGAAGAGGATACCGTTGGCGCGATCATCCTCGGCGACTACACCCGCATCAAAGAGGGCGACGAAGTCCGTTCCACCGGCCGCATCGCTGAAGTGCCGGTTGGTGACGGACTGATCGGTCGTGTCGTCGATCCGCTGGGGCAGCCGCTTGATGGGAAGGGGCCGGTGCCTTCGCAGAACAACCGGCCGGTGGAGCGCGTGGCGCCGAACGTGGTGGCGCGCCAGAGCGTGAGCACGCCCGTGCGCACAGGCATCAAGGCGATCGACAGCATGGTGCCGATTGGCCGTGGGCAGCGGGAGCTGATCATCGGCGACCGGTTCACCGGTAAGACGACGATCTGCCTCGACGCGATCATCGCCCAGAAGGGCGGCGACCTGACCTGCATTTACGTCGCGATCGGACAGCAGGCGTCAAAGGTGGCGCAGGTGGTGGGCATACTGGAGGAGCACGGCGCGATGGAGCACACAGTCGTAGTCGCGGCAAACGCCGCGGACCCGGCTGCGCTGCAGTATCTTGCGCCCTACGCCGGCTGCGCTATCGGCGAGGAGTTCATGGAGCAGGGCAGGGAAGCGCTGGTCATTTACGACGACCTCTCCAAGCACGCCTGGGCCTACCGCCAGATGTCGCTCCTGCTGCGCCGGCCACCGGGGCGCGAGGCGTATCCGGGGGATGTCTTCTACCTGCACAGCCGGCTCCTCGAGCGGGCAGCCAAGCTCTCGCCGGAACATGGCGGCGGCTCCTTGACGGCGTTGCCGATCATCGAGACGCAGGCAGGCGACGTGTCTGCGTACGTGCCCACCAACGTTATTTCTATCACAGACGGGCAGATCTATCTTGAGGGCGAGCTGTTCGCCGCGGGCATCAGGCCCGCTATTAACGCCGGTCTGTCCGTATCCCGTGTGGGCGGGGCGGCGCAGACCAAATCCATGCGGCAGGTGGCAGGCGGTCTGCGCCTGGACCTGGCGCAGTACCGCGACCTGGCGGCGTTCGCGCAGTTCGGGTCGTCCGACCTGGACGTCACCACTCGAAGACAGCTGGAGCGCGGGCGGCGGCTGACGGAGATCCTGAAGCAGCCGCAGTTCCAGCCGCTGACGTTCGGTCAGGAAGTGTCGATTATCTTTGCCGGCACGAGCGGGATGCTGGATGACGTTGAAGGCGCCAAGGTGCGTCCACTCGAAGAGGCGTTCCACAAGTACATGCAGTCCAGCCACCCGGACGTTCTCAAGGACATCGAAGACAAGAAGGTCATAGAGCCGGAGACCGAGCAGAAGTTGCGAGCTGCGATCCAGCAGTTCAAGGACTCAGTGCCTTACTAGTGCTGCAGGCGATTTTGTAGGTGGCAACGCTTCGCGAGATCAAGCGGCGCACCCGCAGTGTGCAGAACACTGCGAAGATTACGCGCGCCATGGAGCTGGTTGCCGCGTCCAAGATGCGGCGCGCCCAGCAGAGCGCACTGGCGGCGCGGCCCTACGCTGAGAAGTTGCGCTGGGTGCTTGCGGACCTGGCGGAGACAGTTCCGCTGGCTGACCCGGAGACGTTGCATCCGCTGTTGCGACGGCGCGAGGAAGTCCGCGCGATCGAGATTATCCTGATGACGCCGGACCGCGGGCTTTCCGGCGGTTTGCCGTCCACGCTGAACCGGGCGGCTGCTCAGTTCATCCTGGGAAGAGGCGTGCCCGCGCGTGTCGTGGCGGTGGGGAAAAAAGGCCGGGACTTCATGAGGCGGACCGGCCAGAATGTCGTCGCGGAGTTCCTGGCCATCGGTGACAGGCCGGGATACGCCGACATGCGCCCGATCGCGCAGATCGCAATGCAGGACTTCAGCGAGCAACTGGTGGACGAGGTCCATTTGATTTACGCTCACTTCGAAAGCACGGTAGTGCAGCGGCCGGAGATCCTCAAGCTGCTTCCGGTTGAGCCGGCGGCGGACAAGGCGACGCTGGCGATCGACTACATATACGAGCCGGACCGGGAAGCCGTGCTGGCGGAGCTGCTCCCGCGATACGTCGAGCGGCAGGTCTACGAGGCGATGCTGGAGTCGATCGCCAGCGAGCAGTCGGCCCGCATGGTCGCGATGCGCAACGCCACGGACAACGCGAACGAACTGATTCGAGACCTCACACTGGTCTACAACAAGGCCCGCCAGGAGAGCATCACCAGTGAACTGCTGGACATCACGGGCGGCGTGGAAGCTCTTAAGGGATGATCGTGGAGCAAGGAGCCGGGAGCAAGGAGCCGGGAGCCGCGGGGTTCCGAAGGCTCGTCGCCTGGCAGCGGGCCGACGATCTCGCGTCTGCCGCGTATGAGCTGGGAAATTTGATTCCAGCTCGCGACCAATGGCTGAGAGTACAGCTCCTCAAAGCGGCTTCCTCGGTCAGCTCCAACATCGCCGAAGGCCACGGTAGGGGCACGCTTCGCGATTACATTCGATTCCTGGAAATGGCTATCAGTTCACTCAACGAGGTCGAGAGCCAATTGCACTTTATGAGGCGCAACGAGATTGTAGTCGCGCCCCCTCTTGAAGCGACGGATAGCCTCAGATTAGAAACAGGAAAGTTACTGTTTGGCTTGTTGCGCGCGATGCGATCGAAGCTAAATGGTGGCGGCGACTGGCAGCGTCACCAGATAGGTGAGGAAAGAATAGAGTACGGGGCGGATCTGGAACCGAATAAACTTGCTCCTGGCTCCCTGCTCCTAGCTCCTGGAGGTAACCATGGTTAAAGGCACGAAAGGCAGCGTCGTTCAGGTGATCGGCACGGTCGTCGACGTTGAGTTTCCGGTGGACAATCTGCCGGACATTTACAACGCGGTCGACATCGATATGGGCGGCGGCACAAAGCTGGTCGCTGAAGTCCAGCAACACCTGGGCAACAACTGGGTGCGCGCGCTGACGATGGACACCACGGACGGCCTGCGCCGCGGCGCAGAAGCGGTGGATACCGGCCAGCCGATCACGATCCCGGTCGGCAAGGCCGTGCTGGGACGGCTGTTTAACGTGCTGGGCCAGCCCCTGGATGGCCTGGGCGAGGTCAAGTCGGATGAGCACTGGCCGATTCACCGCCCGGCCCCGACGTTCGAGGAGCGCGAGACGACGCCGCAGGTGCTGGAGACCGGCGTGAAGGTGCTGGACCTCGTGTCGCCGTTTACCAAGGGAGGCAAGGTCGGCGCTTACGGCGGCGCCGGGACCGGCAAGACGGTGATCATCCAGGAGTTGATCCGAAACATCGCGACGGAGCACGGCGGCTTCTCCGTCTTCGCGGGTGTCGGTGAGCGGTCGCGTGAAGGCAACGAGATGTGGAACGAGATGAAGGAATCCGGCGTTCTGGAAAAGACGGCTCTCGTCTTCGGGCAGATGAACGAAGCACCCGGCGTGCGCGCCAGGGTCGGCCTGACAGGCGTAACGATGGCAGAGTACTTCCGTGACGTCGAAGGGCAGGACGTGCTGGTCTTCATCGACAACATTTACCGGTACATCCTCGCGAACATGGAGGTTTCGGCGCTACTGGGCCGCATGCCTTCGGCGGTAGGCTACCAGCCGACGCTGGCGACGGATATGGGCGCGCTGGAGGAGCGGATCACCTCGACGAAGCGCGGGTCGATCACCTCCTTCCAGGCGATCTATGTTCCCGCCGACGACTACACAGACCCGGGCATCGTCACGACCTTCGGCCACCTGGATGCCGTGATTTCGCTCGACCGGGCGCTGGTGGAGCAGGCGCTGTATCCTGCCGTAGACCCGCTGTCGTCGTTCTCGCGGGTCCTAGACCCGCGCCTGGTGGGCGAGGACCATTACGACACCGCCCGCGGCGTGCAGGCTGTGCTCCAGCGCTATAGGGACCTTCAGGACATCATCGCCATTCTCGGTGTAGAAGAACTCTCGGAGGAGGACAAGCTGGCTGTAGCGCGAGCGCGGCGCGTCCAGCGCTTCCTGACGCAGCCGATGTTCGTAGCGGAGGTGTACACAGGCCGCGCGGGCCGGTACGTATCCATCGCAGACAACGTGCGCGGCTTCAAGGAGATCCTGGAAGGCAAGTGGGACCATCTGCCGGAGCAGGCGTTCTACATGGTGGGTACGATCGAGGAGGCGGCGGAACAGGCGGAGAAGTTGGAGAAGGAAGCAGCGTAGCGTGCCACAGAAGGGCTCCAGGCCTACTCCACGCCCCTTCGATCTCCACTGGGGTCGCGGCGTCATCGCGGAAGAGGCGTCGTATCCGGGCGAACACCACGAGCCGTCGCTCCAGCTTCTGGAGTTTGAGGACGGGTCGCGCTCCGTGCGATTCTGCTACTATGACCACTCGGGCCGTTTCCAGCGCAGCCCTCTCGTCGTTGGTAAGGGTGAGATAGATGGCCTGCGGCGGGCGCTGGCTGACACGCCGCGCCTGCGAGATTTCCTGCGTGAGATGGTGAACTAGAGATGCCGCTGAAGGTTGATATCGTAACGGCCGAGCGCGTCGTCTACTCCGACGACGGCGTAGATGAGGTCGTGGCGCCGGGGATCGAGGGCGAGCTGACGGTGCTGCCGATGCACGCGCCGCTGTTGACGATGATCAAGCCCGGCCTGATGCGCCTGATCAAGGGCAGTGACGAAACCGAGATGGCGATAACGGGCGGCTTCCTGGAGGTGCGACAGGACCGCGTTACGATCCTGGCGGATGCGGTGGAACGCGCGGAGGAGATCGACATCGCGCGAGCGGAGGAGGCGCGCCGGCAGGCAGAACGCCGCGTCGAAGCGCGCGAGTCAGCGGAGGACCTCGCACTCGCGGCCGCCGCGTTGCAGCGCGCCTTGCTGAGGCTGAAGATCGCGGAGCGTCGCCGTCGGCGGACCGGCCAGAGGCCGGGACCTCCGGGCGTCTAGACCGGCAGGTCGGCGGCCAGGATGGCCCTGCAGGACAGCGGACGCTCTCTCGTCATTGAAGGCGGGCGCCCGCTTCAAGGCAGCATTACAGTCAGCGGCTCCAAGAACGCCACACTGGGGGCGATGGCGGCTGCACTGCTGGTCCCTGAGGAGTGCGTTCTCACCAACGTGCCCGACATTGGCGATGTGCAGCACATGGCGCAGGTCCTGCGCAGCCTCGGAGCTACCGTCGATTTGGCGGGGTCGCACGCTCTGCGCATCAACGCGGCGAACATTCACTCGGGTTCCCCACCCAACGAACTTGTGAGCAGCCTGCGCGGGAGCTTCCTGGTCATGGGGGCGCTGCTGGGCCGCCTGGGAGCGGCGGCTTGCTCGCCGCCCGGCGGGGACGTCATCGGCCAGCGTCCGATAGACGTGCACCTGGCAGGGTTCGTGGCCCTTGGCGCGGAAGTCTCCCGTATGGAGCAACAGTTCGTGGTCCGGGGCAAGAACCTGAAAGGAGCGACCATATTCGCCGACTACCCCAGCGTGCTGGGAACGCAGAACCTGATGATGGCGGCGGTTACGGCGAGGGGGCGGACGCAGATCGTGAACGCCGCGTCGGAGCCGGAGGTACAGGGGCTTGCGGAGATGCTTCGCCTCATGGGAGCGCGCATCACCGGTGCGGGCAACCACACAATCGAGATCGAAGGCGTCGAGCGGCTGCATGGCACCACTTACGAGATCATCCCGGACCGGCTGGAGGCCGGGACGTACGCCATCGCCGCCGCCATCACTCGCGGTGAGCTGGAGATCAAAGGCTCGTGCCCCGAGCACCTGGTCTCGCTGATCCACAAGATGAGGGAGGCGGGCGCTCAGATTGTGGCGGAAGGCAACGTACTGTGGATACGGAGCACCGGCGACTTCCGCGCGGTGACGATCCAGGCGCTGCCGTATCCAGGCCTGGCGACCGACCTGCAGGCGCTGATGGCTGTCCTGCTCACGCAGGCTGAGGGCGTGAGCTACATCCACGAGCGGGTGTTCGATAACCGGCTTCTATATGTGAGCGAACTGCGTAAGATGGGCGCGGAGGTAGTGACCACGGGCGCGACCACTGCTATTATTAGCGGGCCGACGCCCCTGATCGGCGCACAGGTGCGCGCGCTGGACGTGCGCGCCGGCGCGGCGCTAATCCTGGCTGGGCTGACGGCCAAAGGCAGGACGGAGATCACGGACGTCTACCACGTAGACCGCGGCTATGAGCGCATCGATGAGCGGTTGAGCTCGTTGGGTGCTGCGATCGAGAGAGTGTGAGTTTTGTTTGGCAAACGAATCGGCGTAGACCTCGGCACGGCCAACGTGCTCGTCTACGTAAAGGGCCGAGGCATCGTGATCGCCGAGCCCTCGGTCGTCGCCGTCGCTCAGCGCGATAACAGCATCGTGGCCGTGGGCACGGAGGCCCGTGAGATGCTGGGCCGCACGCCGGGGGCGATCCAGGTGATCCGGCCGATGCGCGAGGGGGTCATCGCCGACTACGTGACCACGGAGGCGATGCTGCGCTACTTCATCAGCAGGATCATGGGCCGCGTGTCGTTCATCCGGCCGGAGGTGATGATCTGCGTGCCGGCGGGCGTCACCGGTGTAGAACAACGCGCGGTGCAGGACGCCGCTGAGGCGGCAGGGGCGCGGCGCCCGGCGCATATCATCCCGGAACCGCTGGCGGCGGCGATCGGCGCGCGCATCCCGGTGAGCGCCCCGCAGGGGCACATGGTGGTGGACATCGGTGGTGGCCGGGCAGAGGCCGCAGTGATTTCTATGTACGGGATCGTCGTCACGGAGTCTGTGCGCGTCGCGGGCGACCGGCTGGATGACGCCATCGCTCAGCACGTGAAACGGCGCCACAACCTGGTCATCGGCGACCGCACGGCGGAGGAGCTGAAGATAGCGATCGGTAGCGCGCTTCCGCTGGAGGAAGAGATGACCTACCAGGTGCGCGGCCGCGACCAGATCAGCGGCCTGCCTCGCACCATTACCGTAACTTCAACGGACGTGAGCCAGGGGATAGCGGACTCCGTCCAGGCGATCATCGGCGCGGTCCGCTCCGTTCTGGAACGCACGCCGCCGGAGCTGGCCTCAGACATCATGGACCGCGGCATCGTGCTGACCGGCGGGACGGCGCTGCTGCGCAACCTGGACCGCCTGATCACGCAAGAGATTGGCATCTCCTGCTACGTGGCGGACAACCCGATGGAGTGCGTCGCGATGGGAGCGGGCATCGCCCTGGACCACCTGGACTTGATCAAGCGCGCTCAGCCCGCCGAGGGCGAGTGGCTGGTCAACCTGTAAGTTACGGGCCGGGCTTCAGGTAGTACGTCATCCCCTGCAGGGCGAGCACGGGATCGATGCGGCGGATCTGGACGCCACGGGGGACGTGGGCGGCAACGGGGGCGTAGTTGAGGATGGCCTGGACGCCGTTGCGCACGAGGGCGTCGATCACGGCCTGCGCGGTCTCTCCGGGTACAGCGACGATACCGATATCGACGGGCGTTTCGGCGAGCACCGCCTCCAGCTCCTTCGTGTCGCGGATCGCCAGGCCGTTCACGAGGACGCCGATCATCTCGGGGCTGGAGTCGAAGGCGGCGACGATGCGGAATCCCTGCGGCACGAACCCTTCGTAGCCGAGGATTGCGCGGCCCAACCGCCCCACTCCCACAAGCGCCAGCTTCCACTGCCTGTTCAAGCGCAGGATCGTGCGCAGCTCGTCCAGCAGCTTGCGGACGTTGTAGCCGCGGCCCTGCTTGCCGAATCGACCGAAATAACTGAGGTCTTTGCGTATCTGAGCGGGCGTCACGTTCAGCAGAGCACCAAGCTCCTGTGAGCTGACGACGTCGCGGGTCTGGGCCTCGAGTGAAGCGAGGGCGCGGGCGTAGAGGGGGAGGCGGTCGATGACTACAGGTGGTATCTCCATGTGGAAGAGGTGAGCCAGCTATCGTAAATGCTGATTGAAACTATAGGTCTCGCTAATTGACGGTGCGGTTCGCCTTGACAACTTTATAGCACCGGCGAATCTGCCGGTCAAGAGTTTGTGCAAATTAATACAAACCGATTCAACGGACATCAGTAACGGTTCGTTCCCGCCTAGCGTCTAAGGGAGTGAACTGGAAATGACCCTCCAACAAACGGCCGGACACGTTCGGCGGGCGAGGTATGTTAGATGGATAACGATCAGGATTACTCGGACGGCGAGCCGCAGGAAGATCACCCGCTTGACAGCGACGGGACGGAAGCCCCTAAGCGCCGCGAGTTCGTAACGCCCGTTGTGAGCGGCGGCGCCTCGGCCGAAGGCCCGGGCGGCACGCCCACCATGTTCCAGCGGCACGCGCCCGGCCAGACGCCGCCGGCTGCCGAGACGGAGGGCGCGCCGGGCGATTCCCTTTCCCGCTTCATTAGCGGCACGACGACGCTCCTGGAGGACGTTGACGACAAGTCCGAGTCTGTACTGCCGCGCCAGCCGCGCACGCTGATCGATATCGGCCTCTCGAAGGCGTTTCTCACGGACCTGTCACTGAAGATCATTCACTACTCCGGCACGCCGTCCATGGTCCAGTTGACGCGCCGGCTCGGTTTGAGTTCGACCATCGTCCAGCACCTGATCTCTGCGCTCACAGACGAGCGGCTTGTCGAGGTGATGAGCCAATCGGACCTGTACACGGGCAACTATCGCTACCGGCTCACTGAAAGGGGCATGCAGCGAGTCGCCGAGGCGCTGGAGCGCACACGATACGCCGGACCCGTACCGGTGACGGCAGAGCAGTACACTGAGGTGATGCGCCGTGTGCAGGCGCAGCGTCAGGACGTCGGCCGGGGCCGCATCAAGAACGTCCTTAACGACCTCGTGCTTTCAGGTGAGACCACCGACGCTGTCGCCAGAGCCCTGTTTTCCGGCAAGGCGGGCATCTTCTACGGCCCGTCCGGAAACGGCAAGAGCAGTATCCTGGAGCGTTTCGCGCACGATCTGGATGGGTTCACCCTCGTACCGCACGCCATCTACGCCTATGGACAGGTGATCCGCGTGTTCGATCAGTCCATCCACGAGCCGCTGGAGGAAGGCGTCAGCGAAACGATAGCCCGGGATGACTCAAGGATGGACCGCCGCTGGGTTGTCATTCGGCGGCCGGCCGTCGTGCTGGGCGCGGAGATGGGGCAGGAGTCGCTGGAGCTTGCGCACGATCCGCAGTCGCGCTTTTATCAGGTCCCGCCGCACATCAAGGCGCAGGGGGGCGTTCTGCTGGTGGACGACTTCGGCCGCCAGAAGATAGACGCCCGGGACCTGCTGACGCGCTGGCTAATCCCGCTGGAGCGCGGCTGGGACACGCTGATGCTGACGACCGGTGAGAAGCTCACGGTGCCGTTCAACATTCAGCTCCTGCTGGCTACCAACCTAAGCCTGCGCGACCTGGCGGACGATGCTCTCCTCCGCCGCATTCTCTACAAGGTTGAGATTCCCAATCCACAGCCGCCGGAGTTCATGGAGATCCTGCGCAAGATGTGCCGCCAGCGCCAGGTCCTCGTGGCTGACGGGGCGCTTGAATACGCAGTCGAGAAGCTCTATAACGAACCCGGTCTGCGGCCTCGAGCCTCCTATGCCCGTGACCTGGTCGAGATGGTAACCGAGAGCGCGTCTTACGATGGTCGCGAGCCAGTATTGAACCGTGAGACGTTCGACCGCGTGTTCAAGATGTTCGCGGCCCAGGAGGGCGGCAGCAGCCCCGAGGCTGACGAGCGCGCGCCGAACTACTACTAGCCGTTGCCCGCGGCGAACTGGATAATCGCGCCGGCCAGCTCCGCCGGTCTCTGAATCGGGACATCGTGAATGGTGTCCTGAAACGGCAACACTGTACAGTTCGGCAGTCGCTGTTGCGCCAGCGCGATGCCCTCGCCGCGCCATTCGTGCCAGCGACGCTCCATGTCGTTTGTAGGATCCCGTTCGCAGGGTATTAGCAACGCCGGGCAGCGCACCCGTGGATAGAGGTCGGACGTCTTCTGTTCGTAGAGCTCGCGGGCTATCATCATGTGCTTCGGCACGGAGAGGTGACGGGCGATGGTGCCGTCTTCGCGCACTTCGAAGTTCGATAGCACCATCTCCTTGATGTCGTCCGACCAGATGTCCTGGAGCTGGGGCCACTTCTTCATGAATCCCACGAACCGCTCCACGGGGACGCCGTCAATCTCCGGCGGACGCATCTGCTCTTGAGCCGCCTCCCAGGTGACCCGCTGCGACAGCTCCGTGAAGCCGCCGTCAACGAGGACGATGGCTACTGGTGCATCTGGATAGCTCGCGGCGAACTGAACGGCGACGGCGCCGCCCCAGGAATGGCCGACGACAACCGGACGCTTTACGACGAGTAGCTCAAGGAGCTCGGCAACGTCGGCTGTCACGTTCTTGAAACCATACCCTTCGTCCGGTTTGTCACTGAGGCCGTGGCCACGCTGGTCGATGGCGATGACACGAAAACGCTCCAACAGGTACGGCGCGGTCAGGTCCCAGATGCGCGAGTTCGAAGATAAGCCGTGCAGCAGCACTATCGGCGGTCCGGCGCCGCCCCAGTCGCGGACGTAGAGGCTCAGCCCGGAAACGGGGAGGCTAACGAGCCTTCCCTCTACTGTCGGCATGCGCGGCGGGACCTAGAGCTTCTTGATTTCCTGCACGACGTGGTTCATCGCCTCCTGTTGCTCGGGTGTCCTGGCACCGAAGCCGAAATCCAGCGTGGTGACGAGCCCGGCGTAGCGCTCTTTCAGCTTGGCGGCGAGCTGATCGTACGTCCCGATAATGGCGAACTCCTGGAGCATGTCGTCGGTCATAGCCGCCGCCATTTCGCCCCATTTCCCTTCCATCGAGAGGCGGAAGAGCTGCTGGCCCATGTCCTGCCAGCCGTGGACTTCCAGCACGGGATGGTAGGCGCGAGTGGAGGCGTAGAAGGATAGCTGTTGGCGCACGGGCGCCTTCGCCTTCTCGATCTCCTCCTCGTTCTTGCCGGTGATGACGAACGTGCCGCCGACGATGTCGATGTCTTCGAACTTCCTGCCCGCCTTTGCGGCGCCTGCCTTGATGGCGGGAATGATGACCTCAGTGGTGTACTTCAGGGTGTTGAAGCCGTGCATGCGGATGCCGTCGCAGAGCTCGCCGACCAGTTTGCAGTTGTAGCGGTTGACCGCGGAGATGTAGACCGGAACGTCGCCGCTCTCATTGGCGCCGGGACTGAAGAAGGGCGAGATGAGGGTGAACTGGTAGTGCTGGCCTTGGTAGTCCGGCCGCGCGCCGGTCTGGAAGGTCTTGAAGATCGCCTTGAGGCAGAGGATGTACTCGCGCAGACGCGGTCCCGGAGGCGACGGCCAGGCCGTGGAGTAGCGGCGTTCGTTGTGGCCCTTGACCTGTGTCCCCAGGCCCAGCATGAAGCGCCCGCCGGAGAAGCGCTGGAGGTCCCAGGCGATCTGCGCGGTGACGAACGGACTGCGCGGGAAGGCGATGGCGACGCCGGTCCCGAAACGCATCTTGTTGGTGTGCTCCGCAATGATCATCAGCGGCAGGAACGGGTCGTGGCCTGCCTCAGGCGTGATCACGGAATCGTATCCCACCTCCTCCAGCATTCTGGCGTGCTCGCCGTAGGCCTGGATCGTGGGGGCGACCATCGCGGTCTCGACTCTCATGGTCTGGTGCTCCTTTCGCAGGCAATGGTCTGGGCCGGGTCAGGCATGAAGTCGTCGATCAGCACGCCTAGTTCGCCCCGTTCCTGAGCACAAATTCAGTGATCGCCTCGTTCACAACGTCCGTCTTCTCGCGCATCATGAAATGACCGGCCTTCTCCACCGGGCGGAACGTCAGATTCGGAAAGAAGTCGCCCAGGTGGTCGCTCCAGGCGAACGGCAGCACAGCATCGCTGTCTCCCCAGAGCACGAGGGTGGGAACGTAGATCTTCGGGTCGCCGGAACCGAACGCGGCGGCCGGGGTGCGGAAGGCTGCGCGGTAGCAGTTGAAGCCGCCGCGGATGGCCCCGGGCCGTGAGAACGCCTCCACGTATTCCGCGATCTCGTCTTCGCTCCAGAGGTCTTTATCGCAGGACCAGTGGGAGAGGAAATGGCGGACGTAGAGCTCCGTGGCCTGCCGGCTGGAGCCGACCAGGTCCTCCGCCCAGGGAAGCTGGTGGAACGACTGGTACCAGGTTTCACGGACGTAGCCCGGCTCCAGCCAGCGGGCGCCGATGCCCGGGTACGGCGGGTCGAACAGCACGAGCCTATCGACGCGATCGCGGTACGTACGGGCGAACTGCTGCACCCAGACTGCTCCGAAGTCGTGAGTGACGATGTTCGCCTTCTCCCAGCCGAGGTGGTCGAGCAGCCCGCGAATATCCTCCGCGAAGACGGCGGGCGTGTATCCCTCCTCGGGCGGCAGATCCGGTTTGTCTGTGTAGGCATATCCGCGCATGTCCGGCGCGACGACGTCGAAGTGCTGCGAGAGCGGTCCGATGTTCAGGTGCCACTCGTAGTAGAAGCCGGGCCAGCCGTGCACCAGGAGGAGCGGTGTGCCGGAACCCTGCCGCACGTAGTGATAGCGCAGGCCGTTGATTTCGGCGTAGTGATGGTCGAAGCCGTCGTTTTCCGGGGGCAAGGGCGATCTCCTTCCTGCCGGTCAGTGCGGATGAAGTTTATTTCGTCGGCGTGCGGGAGTAAAGGCGATGCCCTAAGGGCCGATGAACTCCCGCACCAGACGGGCCACGGCGGGCGGGTCTTCGATCAACAAGAAATGGCCGAGGTCCGGCAGCTCGGTGTAGCGCGCCTGCGGGACCTCCTTTGCCAGGGCGCGGCCCATCTCCACGTTTGCGACCGGGTCCCCGTCCGCCCAGATGAATTGAATCCGCGACGCCGCCTTGAGCGCACCGATCCAGCGCTCCTTGTGGATGTAGCGCTCGCGCATGTAGACGGAGAGCGCCGGTAGGCGGCGGTTTCCGTCCTGGTAGAGCAGGAGATCGTTCATGACGGCCGCGCCGTCCTCGCTGACGGCTTCAGGGCGCTTCATCAGTGCCTTCAGGCCCTGCACGTAGTTCACGGGCATGTTGTTGCAGATATCGATCGCCTGCGGCAGCGTCTCGTTCGAGCCCAGCAGCTTCTGGAACGCCGTGATCGTCGCCATCCCCTGGAGCATGCTGCCGTTAAGGAAGGTGGACGAAAGGATGCGGAAGGCGCCCCGCCGTTCCTGCTCGCGAGCCAGCAGCTCTGTGTGCACGCTGGTGCCCACGTCGTGGCTGACAAGATGCGCTTCGCTGACGCCCAGTGCGCTGGCCAGGCCATCCACAACGTCCGCCTGCTGGAAGAGCGAGTAGCTGTAGGCCTCCGGCTTATCGGAAAGGCCGTAGCCCGGAAAGTCTAGCGCTATGCAGCGGAACGCGTCCGCAAGTCCGTCAATTACGCCGCGCCAGTCGTGGCCTGAGGTGGGGAAACCGTGCAGGAGCAGGACGGCAGGTCCCTGACCCCGCTCGTACACGAAGATGCGCCTTCCCTGGATGTTGATGTGCCGCCCTTCGGCGAGCCAGCGGCGGGTGGGTCCGGAGAACTCAGCTGTCTCCACTAAGGGGCTCCTTTCTGCTGACGGACGGCTAAAGACTAACGCATGAGGTCCTGTGCGTTCCATCCGGTCCCGTCTGTGCTAATCTGTGGCCACCGCCATGATCCGGGATGTCCACCACGTTGGCATCGCTGTCCGCAGCCTGGAGGCAGCGTATGCGTTTTACGAGGATGCGCTGGGCCTACCGTTGCTGAAAGAAGGCGAGGCCTCAGCTCGCGGCGCGCGCGTGGGCGTATTGGGGGTGGGCCGGGGCCACCTGGAGCTGGTCCAGCCGACGACGGAAGGGTCTCCGTTTGCTGAACATATCAGCGAGCGCGGAGAGGGATTACACCACGTGGCGCTCTGGAGCGACAACGTGGAGGTGCAGGTCGCCGGGCTGAGAGACCTCGGCGTCCCGCTGCAGGACCGAGAGCCGCGAGATGGCTTCACAGGCCGTCTGAGCTACCTCGCCGCGGAGGCGTTCGACGGCGCGCTGCTGGAGGTGGTGCAGCCGGAGGCGGGGCTAGTCGGCGACCATCCGCTGGACGGCCACATCACGCGCATTGACCATGTCGTATTGCGCGTGCCGGACGCCCCTTCGGTCTGTTCGCGGTTCGAGGAGTACTTCGGCGTCGAGACGAAGCGTCGGTTCGAGCGCGGCGACTATGTTTTCGCTTTCCTGAGACCGGGCGACGTGATCATGGAGGTGATCGGGCCGAAACAGGGCGGCGACCCGGGCTCCGGCCGGATCGCCGGACTCGCCTTCGAAGTCACGGGGATCGACGGACTGGCGGCATCACTCAAGTCGAAGGGGTACCCGGTGGGCGACGTGCATCCCGCGCTCCAGGGCGGGCGTATCGTCAGCGTGCACCACAGCGGAGCGTGCGGGGTGCCGGTTGCGTTCATCGATTTCAGTGATAGTCCACGACCGGCCTGAGCGTCTGCTAGAATAGCCGTGGAAAAGTAAGCAAGGAGGTCTTTCGTGAGAGAAGTCGTAATAGTTGAAGCCGTCCGCACACCGATGGGGCGCCGGGGAGGTACCCTATCCGGGGTTCACCCCACGCACCTCGGAGCCCTCGTCCTTGACGAGGTGGTCAAGCGGGCAGGGATCGAGTCCTCTATGGTAGAGGACGTCGTGCTCGGCTGCGTGGATGAGGTTGGTGAGCAAGGCGTCAACGTCGCTCGCAACGTGCTGCTTACCGCGAACTTCCCGTACGAAGTGCCGGCGACGACCGTGGACCGGCAGTGCGGCAGCGGGCAGCAAGCCATCCACTTCGCGGCCAACCTGATTCAGGCTGGCACTTGCGACATCACGATCGGCGGGGGTGTCGAGTCGATGTCCCGCGTCCCGCTGGGGGCGAACGCGATGAACGGCCCGGGAGTGCCGTTCACGGCGGAGCTGATGGCCAAATACCCGCTCACGCCGCAGGGCGTCTCCGCGGAGGAGATGGCAAAGAATTGGGGCATCAGCAGGCAGGAAGCCGACGAGTTCGCCCTCGCGAGCTACGAGAAGGCGAAACGCGCGCGAGACGAGGGCAGGTTCGACCGCGAGATGGTCCCGGTGGAAGTGAAGCTGGAGGGGCTGCCGGCCACCGTCAAGACGGACGAGGGCATTCGCGACACCTCGCTGGAGAAGCTCGCGTCGCTGCAGCCCTCTTTCAGGGCAGACGGCGTTCACCACGCCGGTAACTCATCGCAGATCACGGACGGCGCATCGGCCGTGCTGTTGATGGCGCGCGAAAAGGCGGACGAGCTGGGTCTGAAGGCGAGAGCGCGGATTATCGGGCAGGCCGTGGTGGGATCCGATCCTGTCTTGATGCTGACCGGACCGATCACCGCGACACCGAAGGTGCTCAAGAAGGCCGGACTCGAGCTAAAGGACATCGACCTGATCGAGATCAACGAGGCGTTCGCCGCTGTGGTCCTGGCCTGGAAGCGCGAAGTGAACCCCGACATGGCGAAGGTCAACGTTAACGGCGGCGCCATCGCCATCGGGCACCCGCTGGGGGCCACCGGCGCGCGCCTGATGACGACGATGTTGCACGAGCTGGAGCGGACCGGCGGCCGCTACGGGATGCAGCTGATGTGCTGCGGCGGCGGGCTGGGGACCGCTACAATAATCGAGCGGTTGGACTAGGACACTCCACGGTCAGCGACCCGCTATTCCGAAAGCTCGATTGCCTTTAGGTGCCGGTGCCGGACCTGGAGGTAGGCCTGGCGTTCTACCGTGACCGTCTTGGGCACGAGCTGAACTGGCGGACGCCTACCTCCGCTGGCCTGCGAATGCCGGACACGGACGCTGAAATCGTGCTGCAGACCGAGCGACCGGCGCTTGAGGCGAACATACTGGTCGAGTCGGTGGGCGAGGCTGTCCGACGCATCTCGGAGGCGGGTGGCACCGTGCTTGCCGGGCCCTTCAACATCCAGATTGGGCGCTGCACCGTGGTGGCCGACCCCTGGGGCAATGCCCTGGTGCTTCTGGATATGAGCAAGGGGAGGCTGGTTACCGATGAGGGTGGAAACGTCATCGGAACCGGACTAGGACAGAATCCGGCGCCGGTCCGCTGTTGGGCCGCTACGGAGTGCAGCTGGGGCCGTTATAGGCGCGCGCGCCACCCAGCATTGGCGGTGCGATCAGGATCAGCGTCGCCATGTCCTGGAGGTTGATGTCCGGGAGCGAACCGGGAGCACCGGGGGCGAGGTCCCAGCGGACGTCATATCCGGGGTCTCCGGGGCTGCTGTTCATACGTGGCAGCGGCGCGACGAAGCTCCCGAGGTCCAGGATGTCAATCTTGTTGGCGCTAACGCCCATGTAGAGGTCCGCAGGCCAGGCGAGGCTGGGGTTGCCGGGTTTGGTGGTGTCCGGGTTGCCGCAGAGGTCGCCGGCGTTCGTGCCGACGAAGGTTTCGACGCTGTTGCCATAGCCGTCTCCGTCAACGTCAGTGGGTGACCCCGGCGTGGGCGAAGGCGTGGGGGATGGGGCGGGAGTGGATGCGGGCGGCACAACGTAGCCGCCGAAGTCGTTCACCCAATACCAGCCGTAGCTGCTGCCAGCGGTGTAGGCGCGGGCGATGCCCATCACCTTGAAGTTGGTGTTCAGCATATTGGCGTTGTGGCCCGGGGAGTTCCGCCAGAGATCGAACGCTACCTGGGCGTCGGCGGCGCCGGCGGCTATGTTCTCCCCCATCCAGGTGTTGTAGTCGTACCCGAAGTCCTGCATGCGCTGCCAGGGACTGCGGCCCAGGGAGTCGGTGTGGCTGAAGTAGTTGTTTTCGCCCATGTCGAAGCCCATCCAGTCGGAGGCGGAGGCGATGCTTGGGTCGATGGCCAGCGTGCCGAGGCCGTTCTGCTGGCGGTACTGGTTGATCAGCCCAACGAACGCCTCTTCCTGCGAGTCGAGTGAAGGGGCCGCGGTCGTTGGCGTGAGAGACGCGGCGACGACGAATGACGCGACGATCGCCGCCAGCGCGGCGGCCGCGGATAGTAGCGATAGCCTGCTCATCGCGTTCTGGCGTTCCTCCTCGTGCTCTGAAACCGCGCTCAGGCTGGGGCGGCCCAAGGCGGCGCTTCTTACCATAAGAGAGACAGAGGAGAACGATTGAGGTTACATAATGACCCCTGAACGCCAGGCTAGAAACGGTTAAGAATAGCGCCGCTTGAGCCGTGACCGAGCGAGCCCGCTACCGGGGGCGCGGGAATCCGAGCGCAACGGCGGCGTCCTGCAGCAGCCCGCGCAAGCGCTGTACCTGTGAGCTCAACTGCAGGGTAGGCACGTCTGCTTCAAGGTCCTCTTCAAGTCTGATGACGGTGCGGCACAGGTCCTTCGCGAGGGCTTCGTCTACCTCGCGAACGGGCGGATCAGCGTTGTGAGTGAAGTTGTGAACCGGCCCGTAGAACGCCGTCTCAGCGCCGCTAAGGTTGCCGTCGTTAAGCCGCTCAGCGACGCCAACCAGGGCCTCGTCTTCGTCCTGGAAGGCGGCCGCCGAGATCTCGCTGGTGTTGAGCGGCTTCAATGGCGAATCGCAGGCGTCGGCGCTCCCTCCGCCGGTCAGTTGCATGACGCCGAATATCGCGCCGAAGACCGCTAGGGCGAAGACGCCGATAGCAACGCCCCAGACCCAGTCCGGAAGCGTCTGCGCCGTCCGGGCGCGCTGACGGGCTCTGGGCCGACGGCGAGACAAGGCGGTTGTCTCAGCGAGTGGGGAGCTCTGCATCCGGCTCTCCGAACTCTGCCTGGAGGAAGTTGATGAGGTGCCAGCGTTCCTCCTCCGTGAGCTGCTCTCCGAACGCCGGCATGATATCACCGAGACCGTTGCCGATGACGCCGAAGAAGAACTTTTCTGAGTGGAAGGGAACATGTTGCCGGAAATCGGCCGGCGGCACCGGCAGCGTATCCGCCAGCGGCCCGTCGCCGCGTCCGAGGACGCCGTGGCACTGGGTGCAGTTGTTCCCAAACAACTGGCGCCCCATCGCTATTGACTCGTCGGTGGCTTCCACCGGGTTTCCGGTCGTCGGCGTAGCTCCGGGCCAGATGCTGGACACAAGCAACGCGAAACCGACGACGGAGCCCGCGCCACTACCCACACGTAGCAGGCGCGGCGTTGGTACGGGCAGGCCCGGCCACTGGGTTGCCCACACGCTTGCCAGCAGCGCCGCCAGCAGCACGGCAACAGCGCCGACGGCCGCCCAACTCCCTACCAGGAGCGGGTAGGAAAAGCGGCCCCCGTCCGTGGCGCCAAGCGCCGTCACATCCACGCGGACCAGCGTACTTACGTCGTCCAGTTCGCTGCGGCGGATGTCCACCTCAACATCCCAGGCGCCCGCCTGCGTGAAGAAGGGGCCGACGGCGCGATACTGGCTGGGCCCGGCCGGCTCCAGTATGACTTCCGAAGGCGCGAAGCTCGCATCCGCGGGTGCGAAGCGGAGGCGCACGCGCTGTACCAGGGAGGCAGTTTCGCCGAAGACGGACACGCGATAGGAGTTCGCCCCGACGCTGTTGGGGGAGACTGTGAGCGATACCAGCATATCTTCTGCCTGGACCACTTCCTCGAATCCGATCACCGCGCGTGCATCACTTGTGAGCGCGTCGGCGTCGCGCTCCTGACGCGCGGTCGTGTACTGTACGAGAACGGCGGCGACGAGCAGGACGATCACCGCGAGGGCGATCTCTGCCCGCACGGTCGCTATCAGTCGCGCCGCCAGGCGCTTGCTCCCGCCACCTTCGCGGACCGTGCGCGGCCGCAGGTAGAAGGCGTTGACGCCCGCGACAGCGAGCAGGGCCGCGGTAACGATGAGCTTGACGGTGAGCGCCCGGCCGTAGGCGGTGTCAATCATCGCCTCGAGGTCGGGAATCTGGCTCAGGCTGTTTGCGGCGCCGCTGGCGACAATGATGGCGACCGCGGTCGCTGCGAGCGTGGAGAAGCGCTGGAGATGGCTCGCGTAGACCGCGGAGCGCTCGCCGTCCGGCACCTCCCTGCGCGTCCAGAGCAGAAACAAGCCGAGCTGCGCCAACATGCCCACCCAGACCGCGCTGGCAGCGAGATGAGCGAAGTCCGCGGCGACGGCCCAGAAGCTGCCGGGAATAGCACCGCCGTGGCTGACCATGGCCGTGAGCAGCAGGTATCCGAAGCCGCCCGCCAGCGCGACCCACAAAGCCGATTCGCTGATCCGGGCCCGGCCCGACTGCCAGAGCCAGGCGGCGAAGCCAAGCGCGACCATGATCGCGCCGAGCACGAGTTGTCGTTGGACCCAGCGCTCGCCCCAGAACGTGCTCAGCACGTCGTCCATGATCTCCAGCCCGCCGGCCTCTCGCGAGCGAAGCACGATCTCAGCGAGCCCGGTCAGAGCGAGCAGGCCGGCGCAGGGCCAGGCGATAAGCGCGAGGCGGCGCCGGGCGGAGTCGCGAGTGCGCTGCTTCCATGGGTCGGAGAGGTCTTTCGAGGCGGGACGCACGACCCACACGGTGAACGCGATGCTGCCTGTCAGCATCACGGCGAAGGCGAGCCCCGCCCACTTCGTGGTCACGTCCTCTATATCCGCGCCGCCGCCGCTGTAGCTCGATCCCAGCAGATCAGGTCTCTGGCCCGTCGGCTCGCTTCCGTCCGTGTTGAGCACGGTGAATGGGTACGAGCCTTCTAGCAAATGTCCGTCGATCGTGGACAGCGTCTTCCAGGCGACCTGGTAGAAACCCGGCGCTAACCCTTCCGGCAGCGCCGCCCCCATCTGTTCGTCCTCCGGGCCGTAGGACGTCGTCCCGGTGTCCACTCTCTCGCCCGCCCCGTTCAAGACGCTGAGCGAGGACAGGCTGGAGTCCAGGGGTTCAGTGAAGAAGGCGGTAACCAGCGAAGGAGGTTGGAGAAGGCGGCCGTTGACCGCCGGGTCAGCGCGTATGAGGACAGCGTGGGCGTTCGCCTCGCCGGGGCCCCGCGCAGCGAACGCGATGACCGCCGATACTGCCAGCAAGGTGGTGAGGGTGAGCGCGCTCGTTATGCGGCGCCTGATAGACGTCATTGCCCCAAGCCCAGTGCTTCGCCCGCACCTTCGAGCTGCGTCGCGGAAGCCGCCGCGGCGCCGGCCACCCTGGCGAGGTCTGGCTGAGTCGCCAGCTCTACCTCCAGAATGACGACGCTCTCGCAGAGCAACCGGGCCAGTTCCGGGTCGACGGCGCGCAGGGGTGGATCGATGTCGTGGGTGAGCGCGTGCGTTTCGCCAAAGAAGGTTGCTTTTGCTCCCTGGGGGTCGGGTGTCTCGGCGGCCGCCTGCACGGCCCGCATACCCTCAGCGGCTGCGCTGATCCGCTCGCTGGTCACCGGGTTTCCGGTGAGGGCGGAGAGCGGGCGGCCGCAGGCTCCGGCCACCGCAGTTGCGTCGTTGCCGGACGCTCCGTCGTCGCCGCCGGCGAGCGCACCAGCGCCAAAGATCAGTCCCGTGAAGATCGCCGCTATAGCAAGCCTTGGAATCGACGCTTCGAACCACTGCTTGAGCCAGGCGCGGCTGAGCCTGTGTTGCCCGGGCGGGAGCTTGCCCAGGGCGAAGCTCAGCACGAACAGCGCCACGAATACCACGCCGATCGTTACTCCGGTGCTTGCCGGGTGCGCTCCGGCGAAATGCAGGAACGGACTGGCAGCACTCATTGGCCGACCGTCCAGGAGCCGTTGAGCCACGGGCCGCGCGCGCACCAGCCGAGGAGGCTGGCATCAAGGGTGATGTCCGTGATCATCTCTTCGCCCGTACCGTCGGGCTTGATCAACCAGACAGCGAACTGGTGTCGGGCGGCGGCGGGACGCCCTGATACCGCAGGGGTGAACACGGTGCCGTTGACGGCCAGCGCGCTGCCGTCAACAGCGAAGCGCGGGCGGCCCTTCGCGAATGGCGAGTTGGTGAGTTGCGTCGGCTCGCCCGTCGCCAGGTCAAGGGAGAATATCTGGAAGACCTGTTTCTGATCAAGGCCGATGAATAGCAGATGCGAGCCGTCAGGCGCCCACTCTGGATCATAGGCCTTGACGTCCGGCGGCCCGATACTACGGGCCGGACTGTCCGGCGCCGCCAGCTCGTAGACATAGACTCTTGGCGTAAGCAGTGAGTGGAAGGCGATTCTGGCGCCGTCGGGCGACCAGCGCGGCGGCCCGGGCAGACCTTCCTCGCTCGCGAGCACCTCTTCCTTTCCGGAGTCGGGATCCAGCGTCTTGAGTTCGTACGTCTGAGTGTCAGTCGCACCCTGCTCCACAAGCGCGAGCCGCTCTCCATCGGGCGACCAGCCAATACCCTGTACGAACGGGCCTACCTGTATCGGCGCGTCTGGCTGAGCTCCGGCTTCAACCAGGACGGTCCTTGCCCCCGACTTCAGGTCCTGTTTCAGGTACGCGATCCTGGCCCCGTCGCGCGTGCACTCCGCTGCCAGGACCTGCTCAAAGTTGGCCGGTACTGCGCGATGATGGAGCTCGCCGCTTTCAGTGTCTAGGGCTACGAGGCCGTTGGGATCGAGGTAGATGAGCAGCCCTGGCTCTGCCGGCGCTGTCAGGATTGGAGTCGGCTCCGAATCACCGCCGGCGAGCAACACGAACGCTGCCACAACCGCGATTGCCAACAGGCCGACGCCAGCGGCCAATAGGAGCAACGGCGCGGCGGCGGACAGCTTCAAGCGGGCCTTCCCTGGCTAGCGGTCACTTCCGGCACGCCCCTCGCGCCGGCCACCGACGACGACGGCCGATACCGCGCCGGCCACCACGCCGCCGACCACGCCCAGACCGGCCGCCCACGGCGGGATACCGTCGCTACCGCTGTCCTTGTCTCCGGCGGTACCGGGCGCTGCGGTAGAAGTCGATGGCTCGGCGGTAACGGTGGGAGGCTGGGTTGGCGTCGCTGGCGCAGTCGCATCGGACGGCGGCGGCGTACCCAACACGATGGGCGTGGGGCACAACGTCACGCAGATGCGAAAGGCGCCTATCCCGTCGTCCCCATCCCAATCTGAGAGGGAATGCCAGACGAAGGTGTATTCGCCCTCTGGCAGCGCCGGCGGGAGCTCGACGATCATGTGTGTGCGGTTGGCGTCGTCCAGTGTGGCGCCGAGGGAGACATCGTCCCCGCTCTGGTTGTAGACGGCGAGGGTGGGCAGACCGCCGGCCCGCCGCATCTCCTGGGTGAAATAGACGTCGACTGTCGTCGGCATCTCGTCCAGGACTGACTCCTCCGGCGGGATGGAGTGGTGGTATTCCGCGTGTGCTTCGGCTGGTGTGACGCGAATCCCGCCCCCAATAAGGACGGCGACGACCGGCACGACGGCGCCGGAGAGGAGCACCAGCAGCCGCCAACGCTGGTAGGTCCCTGCCTTTGCGACTACGCTCGTCATCGGCCGTCCTCCTTCGCTGCCGTCGTTATTCCTCGTGTTCCGGTTCTTCTCCGGCTAGATAAGGATAAGCCTCTGTTTGAAGCTCATGCCAGGCGTCGTGTGTCTCATTCGCCAGCCCCTTAGATTCCCGGAGGTCTTCGGCTTCGAGAGCGGTCTCAAACTCCCCAAGCTTCGTTAGAAACGTCGCAGCCAGTTCGGAGAGGTCCTGCGGCCACACCGTCACCGCCGCGACCTGGCGTGCCCGGCGAATTGTACTCAGGGTGAAAGTATCCAGCTCAGACGCCGCCTGCAGGTCCTCAGCTATGTCGTGGAAGCCAACACCTTCCATCGTGTTCAGCGCCGTGAGCGTCTCAATGCGCTGCAGACTCGCGTTGATCGCCTCTATATCGTCGTCGTTGTTGCTGCCGCAAGCGCCGATCGCCAGTGCCAGCACGGTCAGCCCTGCCAGCGCTGCCAGGGCACCCTTTAACAGTTGCACGGGTCCCACCTCCTGAGGATTAGATCTCCGCACGCCCCCGGCAAGTGCGGGGATCAACTTGTATACGGCGTGATTGGTGGGACAGACTTCGGCGGGTGGGCGATTCGTGCGCGCGGAGGTTCGGCGTGCGTCCGCGCGACGCTCAATTCGATCAACGCCAAAGAACCGTCGATCAGCAGGCCGCTCGTTGCGTCTCCAATCGACCATGTGCCAACGAGGCTCGACTGTCCGGAGCACCTGGCCGGGCCAACGTGGCAGTGTCTTGCGTGCTGCTCCGCCTCAGCGGGGCCGAGTGGGTCATGCGACGCATGCGTGGGGGCCGCAGGGTCGGGGGCACCGCCGAAGGCGCCCCAGTGCCCGATGAACGAGACGTTGGGGAGTATGGCGCCGAGCAGAAGAGCCAGCGCCGCCATGCGCGCCATAGTTGCGAGCCTTCGCGAGCTCATACCTGTCAATCTACCGTATCGGGGCTACGAGGGGACATCCCCGCCGGCGGCCAGGCCGGGCGTCGCGGTCCGCCTCTGCCACCACGTGAGAAGCAGGCTGACGGCCAAGAGGCCGACCCCGAGGGTGCTCACTATCAGGTAGCTGCGGATGAAGATCCAGACGGTGTCTACACCGAGGTCGATCAGGGCCTGCTCGAATCCGTCCGCGTCCGACTCGGCGGTTCGCATCGCGAAGCGCACGGCGACGGCGCCCGCGAGGCCGGGCAGGCCGGCGGCGATGGCGACACCACCAAGCGCTGCGAATCGAGTGTTACCGCGCACCACTGTCAGCAGCACCGCGGCGAGAAGCAAGGCGATGACCCCGGAAGCGATTGTGAGCACGAGAAAGATAGTGTGCCAGAGGTCCGCTATCAGTCCGAATCCGCGGTGCAGCGCGCCGGCGGTGGACACGCGCTCGATATCCTGGTCCCCCTCGGCGTCCGCATCGTCCCAGATGGACGTGCCGTCTTCGTACAGCCGTTCTGCCGATTGCTGCAACACCAGCGTACGCAGTTCCGGGCCCTCGATCGTGATCGCGTCGGATAGTGGGATGTCGATCGTAATCGGGAAGCCGGGCAGCGTGATAGTTTCACCCTCCGCCGTCCGGGCAGCCTCGTGAAGGTCCGCCTCAAGTCGCGGCAGGATCGCGTCGATCTCTGTTGTCGTGGCGACGTTGCGTCGGAGGATGCGTTGGCCGGTCTCTTCAGAGGTCAACTGATAGACGCTGAAGAAGAGCGTGCAGGCCAGAAGGGCCGCGGCCGCCAAGAATCCAAGGAACCACTGTCCGGCTATACGCAGGATCGGCGGCGCGCCGCTCACGGCAGCTCTCTGACCACGGTGCCGGACAGTACGTCGTGAAGCGCTCTGTTTTCGCCGTCAATCAGCATCTGGAACAAGCCGATGCCCATCAACGACAGGCTGAGTGGCCAAAGCAGCGTCCGGACGAGCGCCCGGGCGAAGGTCGGTCGTTGGCCGGCGCGGTCAGTCACAACTATGCGGACGGCCATCATACCTACGCTCTGGCCGCGCCACGACCACATCAATGCGAAGAAGAGTGGGGCGAAAGGGAAGAAGAACAGGCCCATGATTGCGAGCGCCGCGTATAGAGCCGAGTCCGGCGGGTTGTCCCCCTGCGTCAAAAGCTGGAAACCACCGATGGCGACGAACAGCAGGAAAAAGGAGAACATGACGATGCAATCAAGGACGAAGGCGACGATGCGCAGCTGAATGGAAGCGACCGGCAGCGGCGCCGCCCGTGCGCCCGCCGATCGGGAAGCCTGTCCGGTAGCGGCCATTATCGGCTGTATTGTAGCACTCGGGTTTCCACTGACCCGACCTACACCCCGAAGGGGAGGTGCGCGCGCACGAGATCCAGCGTCGCCAGCGGGCGGCGCAGCGTCACCCACGCCAGCAACGCCACGGCAGGAAGGGAGCGGGCCAGGCGCAGCAGTACGCGCGAGGGGTAATCGATGTCTCCATGCTGCGCGGCGACCTTCTGAAGCCCCGGGCTCCTGAGCGCCGCGACGACTCTATCTACCTCGACGTCGCTCAGCGAGAGGCCGAACCGGCGCAAGCGGAGGCTGCGGCGCAACTCCCGCCCGATCTCGCGCTGCCAGCCGCGCTCATACGGCGATAGGCCGTTCGCGTTGACGTCGCCGGCCGCGAACGCATTGATTATCGCCTGCGCGGCGTGCCTGCCGGCGACCAGTCCCGTGTAGATGCCGCCGCCCGAGAACGGCTTCACCTGGCCCGCGGCGTCACCGACAAGGAGTACGTTGTCAGCGTAAGAGCGCGGCGCGAAGTCGAGCGGTATCGTCCCGCCGTAGAAGCGGCGGGGCTCGATCTCTGCGAAGAGCTGTGGGAACTGCTCGCACATGCGCCGGTACAGGGCGAGCGGTTTCACGCCGTTCTGCGAGCCGATGCCGACACGCACGCCGCCGTCACCGGTGGGGATGATCCAGCCGAACCAGCCGGGCGAAAGGTCGCGCCCGACGAGGACGTGCACGAAGTCGTCGCGACGCGCCTTCATGCGGCCTTCGACGCCCAGGCAGTAAACCTTGTCGCTCGGTCCCGGAAGTCCCAGGCTCCGTGCGACGCGCGAGTGCGCACCGTCCGCGCCGACGAGGACGCGCGCCGTGAATGACGCGTCGTTACCGTCGGTCTGCGTGTGCAGGCGTACATGAGAGTTCTCCCGCCCGGCATTCACCAACCGCGCGCGAATGAGCTCCGCACCGGCCGCCTGTGCCTGCTCGCAAAGGGTCTCGTCCCAGCGCACGCGGTCGATCGCGACGGCACGCGTTGCGCCGCCACCGATGGCGACTTCCGCGCCGCTCTGGGTGTGCACGAAGGCACCGGTGATGCGGTGGATCGCCGCTTCTTCGCCGATCTCCGCCTCCCGCAGCGTGCGCACGCTGATCAGCCCGGAGCAGTGCGAAGGCACGCCGACACGCCGGTGCTCCTCCAGCAGCCGCACTCGTAACCCAGCCCGCGCCAGGTCCCGAGCCGTGCGCGACCCCGCCGGCCCGGCACCG
The DNA here is from genome assembly GCA_964558415.1 of uncultured Dehalococcoidia bacterium. GTDB lineage: Bacteria > Chloroflexota > Dehalococcoidia > SM23-28-2 > RBG-16-64-32 > CAZLDI01. The sequence continues at coordinate 61,244 of CAZLDI010000012.1, read as the reverse complement.
ACGACAGCGACATCGCAGTCGAGGGTCATGCGGGAGATGCGGCTCTCGTCCGGAGGTGCATGCTGAGAGAGATTATAGGCGGGCCGGAGTTTCAGGCGTAAGATGGATGCGCCATGATGCGGTTGCTGATGGCCGCTACGCTTGCCGCAGCGCTCGGTGCTTGTGGCGCGAGCGCGCCGCACCGCGATGCGCCGTCGCAAGCTCCTGGCCGTCCGAACGATCGGTTGACGGTATGCATAGACGGCGTTGGTTCGGCAGAAGGCTCGGAGGCGGTAATCCAGCAGCGCGTGATTGACGCTCTCGTTGAGGTCGCGAAGCATGAAGGGTGGGAGTTCGATAGCGCCTCCGGCCAACCGCCCGACGTCCAGAGCGGCTGCCCTGAAGCCCCGGTGCTACGGCAGGTTGAGCAGGGCGAGGCGGTGGGACGCGAACCCCGCGTGGTGGCGGAGCCCGGCTACTTCAGCCTGTTCATATTCGTACTCTCACCGGCTGACATAAGCGGGCTAGGACCGGGGGCTCTGTGGGCGTTCAACCCTGAGGAGGTGATCTGCGACGAGGGCGGTTGCACCGAGATTACACAGGGCCTGTATCTGGCAGTGGATGCGCTTCCGCCGCAGGACTATTTGATCGACCTGTTGGAGAAATCGATCGGCCTTGAATCGCGAGACGATGAATACGAGCCGGGATATCACCCAGCGGAAGGTTCTCCGCGGGACCTGTCTCGGCTGGCGATATGTGTGGATGCCGTCGGTGAAGCCAGGGAGACTCGGTCGGATTCCGTGAAGGCAGTAAGGGATGCCATGTCCAAGGTGCAGGAGCATGAAATATGGGCGAAGGCAAACTTCGGATCGGAGCCAATTGTTGACGAAGGTTGTCCGGCCGGCCCGTCCCTCTACGATCCCGAGTCGGGGCCGTTCCCCGGTGAGTCTTTGTTCTTCGTACGTGGGCGAGTAGTTGACAGACCCAGCTACTACTGGGAATTTGTATTTGTGGTACCCGCGGAAGATATTCCTACGGAGAATGAAACACGCGGGTGGAGGTTTACCCGCGAGGAGGTTACCTGCAGCGGTGACAATTGCGTGGAGGCCACGGGTGGCCTGTATCTGACGCCCAATGACGTGGCTGATGAGGCTTTTCTCGTAGACCAACTTGAGAAGGCCGTCGGGCTGGAAGATCCGACCGATCCCCTGAGGCCTGGCTATTACCCCGAGGAGCCAGACTAACCCACGACGAACACCTGCCCCGGCCGGATCAGGTCCGGGTTGGGGCCGATGACGGCGCGATTGGCCTCGTAGAGGCGGCGCCAGTCCGCGATTCCCAGCTTCGCGGCGATTCCGGAGAGGGTGTCGCCCGGCTGGACCGTGTAGGTGCGCGGCGCCGTCGCCGTTCCGGCGCGTAGGGTGCGGACGTCCGCCTCCAGGCCGTCCATCCGCCGCGAGAGGTCGCCGATCGATCTGCTGATCTGCTCGAACTCCGAACTTGACATCTCTTCCTCCTCCGCCGCCGTCAGCGACGCCGCTGCGACCGCCGACCACATACCGTCGTCCATGTGCTCGTATGACCAGAAGCTCACGCCGTTCGAACCCTGCGCTCCGGCAAGACGGGCGAATTCACCCACCTCTTCTGCCAGCGGGTATCGCACGGCGCCCTGCGCGTACAGCCCGCCAACGGGAAACACCTTCTCGGGCGCAATGCCGAGCGCCGTGTGGTCTTCGTACATCTGCTCCACCGCCTGCTTCACGGGCCACTTGAACGCGTTCCAGTAGACCTGCGGCGCCGCGCCGTCGCAGTAGCGGCGAAACACTTCAAACGGGAAGGCGCGGTGGTAGCGGGGGAGCGCGAAGCTGCTGAAGTACAGAGGGTAGTCCGGCCCCAGCGCTTCGCGGACGCGGCGGCACAGTTCCTCCGCCGCCTGCGGCTTCCCCTTGAACTCGGCCTCCACGTCCAGGACCAGCAGGTCGGCGTGCCCGTACTGCGCGGTCTCGATCGCCCGCTGCGCCTCGCCCGCCGGATCGTCGCCGTAGCAGTAGCCCCAGCCGCCAACGGGGACGCCGCGAGACTTCAGTTCGGCCGCGATCTCGCGCCACGGTTTTCCCTGGTCTCCTTCAGAGGCGGACTGCGGGAACCAGCGCGGCCCGTCGAACGCCTTCACCAGCGCGCCGTTACACCCGGCAGCGATAAGGCGCTCCGCGATGCGGCCGGCATCGCCGCCCTCGCAGCGGCGCCAGTTCCAGATCCACACCCACTTTCCCGCCAACGCACCCATCGAGAATATCGTGGGCGAAACACTGACGTATCTCCAATGGACGAGTGGCACCGCGTGCGCTGAAGCCCGCCCAAAGTTGCCCAACCCTGCCGCTCGCGGCTATACTTATCCACAACCCCGCGAAAGGCCTGTCCCGAGCGTAGTCGAAGGGAGTCCCCCCGTGTCCACCCCGTACGCCTATTTCAAGAAGCAGATCGTACCGCTTTCCGAGGCGAAGATCGGCGTGATGACTCACGCCTTCAACTACGGTACGGCGGTATTCGAGGGCGTACGCGGGAACTGGAACGAGGAAGAGGGCCAGATCTACGTCTTTCGCCTCAAGGAGCACTTCGACCGGCTGCGCAAGAGCTGCCGCATCATGAAGATCGACTTTCCGTACGAGAACGAAGAGCTGCACTCCATCGTGACCAAAATCGTCGAGATGTCCGGATATCGCGAGGACGTCTACCTGCGACCGCTCGCTTACAAGAGCTCCGAACTGCTCGGTGTCCGCCTGCACGACCTTGAGGACGACTTCCTCGTGTTCATCGCGCCGTTCGGCCCGTACCTGGACATCGAGAAGGGCGCCCGTTGCTGCACGTCATCCTGGCGGCGCGTCGCGGACACGGGCATCCCCGCGCGGGCCAAGATCACCGGCATCTACGCCAACTCAGCGCTCGCCAAGACGGAAGCTAACCTGAACGGCTTCGACGAGGCGATCATGCTAGACGAGCGCGGCCACATCTCCGAGGGCTCCGGCGAGAACATCTTCGTCATCCAGGATGGCAAGGTGATCACGCCGCCGCCGTCTTCCGATATCCTGATCGGCATCACTCGCGATACCGTGATGACCCTGGTGCGCGACGAACTGGGCCTTGAAGTCGTCGAGCGGGATATCGACCGAACCGAGCTGTACACGGCGGACGAATGCTTCATGACCGGCACCGCTGCGCACGTGACGCCGGTCGTTGAGCTGGACCACCGGGCGATCGGCGATGGCAAGATGGGGCCGGTGACCGGCGAGATTGTCCGGCTGTACTTCCAGATCATCACCGGACGCAACCCAAAGTACGCCCACTGGTGCACCCCGTGTTACGCAACAGTCAAGGCCTGACCATCGAGCGGCCCGCCCGCTCGACCGGAACGATTCTCGGCGCGGCCGTATCCACGGTGGCGCTATCCCTCGCGCTCGCCCTCCTGGCGAAGTCGGCGGACTGGCCGATCTCCTTCCCGCAGTTTCTCGCCTACCTGGGCGCGGGCACGCTCCTGATCATCGCGGCGCTGTTCGCCTTCTGGGCCTGGGGCTGCCTCACGTTGCGCTACGTGCTGGACCGCAGCGGCATCACTATCGTCTGGGGTCCGATCAAACACTATATCGCGGTGGACCGCATTCAGGCGCTCGTCCACGGCCGCGCCGAGCAGCGCCCACAGGTGAAGGGGCTCGGCTGGTGGGGGTACCATATCGGGAGAGGATTCGTCGAGGGCCTGGGGCAGGTCCTATTCTTCTCCACCCATAAATCGGCGGAAGACCTGATCTACGTGCGCACTTCCACCCACACTTACGCGCTCAGCCCGCGCGACCCGGTGCGCTTCATCGCGGAGGCGCAGCGCTTTCAGCAGGCCGGCAAGCCGGAGCAGAAGCCGGAGCTGCAGCGCGATCTGCTGGCCGCTCACCCGATCTGGGCGGATCGCACCGCTCAGGCGCTCGCGCTTGCCGCCGTGCTGCTGAATGTGGTGCTCTGGGGCTTTCTCTTCGCTGTTTACCCGAGCTTGAGCAACGAGATTACGATAGAGTTCCCGCCGCTGGGTGAGATCACGACCCTGCAGTCTCGCGCAGAGATTCTGAAGATACCGGCCGCCGCCTCCGGAATCCTGGGGGTCAACCTGCTGGCCGGCCTGGCGCTACAGTACCAGGAGCGGGCGGGGATCTACCTTCTGCTGAGCGCGGCTGTTTTTTTCCAGGTGTTGTTCTGGGTCGCCGCCGCGGTAGCGCTGGTGAACGCCTAGGCTGCGGACGCTCCCAATCTGCGCGATGCCCCGCCACTCACCGTTGCGCCCGGGCGCCTTGCCGGGACGCCTGGCTGTCGTCGCGGCATTGTTGGCCACGCTTCTCGCCGCCGCCTGCTCGTCCGGGACGGATGGAAAGCGCCTGGAGGGACTCTACATCGCCCTTGGTGACTCGCTTTCGGAAGGAAGCGGCGCATCGAACGCGGAGAAGACCGCGTTCGTCGCGCTCGTCCATGCTGGGCTGGGGCCAGGGGTCGAGCTCCTCAATCTCGGGATCGCCGGTAATACAAGCGAGGACCTGATCAGCAGCGGCCCGCTTGACCGCGCGATCGCGAAGATTCTGGAGAGGGAGCAGGATGGCGTCGCCGGCAACGAAGTAACGATCGTGACGCTGGAGATCGGCGGGAACGATCTCCTGAGCCTGTTTTTCGAGCTCGTCATTACCGGAGTGTGTCCCAGCGTCGAGCGAGGGTTGCAGAAGCCTCAGTGCGTCGACGAGCTGAGCGCCGTGATGCATGAATATGAAGCGAACCTTGAGACAGCGCTGGACCGGTTGGACGAAACCGGGGCAGACTTCGATCTCTTCCTGATGACTCTATACAATCCGTTCTCGGGAAAGGCACGATTGATCGACGAGCTGATCGAGCTGTCCCTTGAAGGGATGGGGGGCACACCATTCGAGAAGGGGTTGCACGATATTGTGCGCGATCAGGCGGAGGCCCACGGCGCGCACCTTGTAGACATCTACCCGCTGTTCGATGGTAAGGGGTTCGACTACATCGCCTCGGACTCGATACACCCGAACGATGAGGGCTACCGCGCGATCGCCGATGCCTTGCTGTCAGCGATAGATGGCGCTGGTTTCGCGCTGCCCGCAAACTGATTAGACTGAAAAGCGGCATGATCTACGATGCGATCGTCGCAGGCGCCGGCCCCGCGGGCAGCACGGCGGCCCGTTTGCTGAGCAACCGCGGCGCGTCGGTGCTCCTGCTGGACAAGCACAACTTTCCGCGAGACAAACCCTGTGGCGGCGGCGTGACACTACGAGCCGCGTCCGTCCAGGACGTCGACCTCTCGCCCGTCGTCGAACGCACAATCTATGGCGCGCGTCTCTCTCTGCGCCTGGGCGAGAGCTTTGACCGCGCATTCCGCGAACCGCTGACGTATATGACGCAGCGCAGCCGCCTGGACGCGTTCCTGGCCGAGCGGGCCGTGGAATCCGGAGCAGACTTCCACGACGGCGAGGCGGTACGCAGCATAGATGTGGACTACGGTGGGCCGAACGGCAGGCCGAGCCCATCGGTCACCGTTCGCGCGTCCGTCGGCACTTACACCGGCCGGGCCCTCATCGGCGCGGACGGCGCTAACGGCATCGTCGGGCGATCCGCCGGGTTGCGGACTGATTTCGAGGAGGCAGTTGCGCTGGAGGGCAACGTTGGGTTCGCCGCCGGTATTCCGGGGAACTGGGAGGGGTACGTCGGTCTGGATCTTGGAGGTCTGGCGGGCGGTTACGGCTGGGTGTTCCCGAAGGGGGAGCACCTGAACGTCGGTGTGGGCGCCTGGAAGTACGCCGCGTTCACGCTGCGGCCCAAGCTGAACGACCTCTGCCGCCGCCACGGCTTCGATCCAGGGCGCCTGGAGGAGCTGCGCGGACACTACCTTCCGGTGCGAGCGCCGGGAACTCCGATCGCGCGCGGCCCCGTCGCCCTGGTTGGGGACGCCGCGGGGCTCGTCGATCCGCTCTCCGGCGAAGGCATCCACATGGCGTTCGCCAGCGGGCAACTCGCCGCGGCGCACGGCGAACGCTATCTGGCGGGCGAAACGGCGGATCTGGTCGCCTACGAGCGCTCCGTCGACCGCCACCTCCAGCCGGAGCTGAACGTGTCGCGCCAGTTGCAGGAGATCTTTCACTTTGCGCCGGCGCCGTACCTGGCGCTGATGCGGCGCAGTGAGAAGTTCTGGCTCCTCTTCTGCCGCCTCCTTCGCGGCGAGGTCACCTACCTGGACTTCATGCGCATGATCGGCCCCGTCCGGGTCGCGGTCGACCTGTTCGCGGGAGCCGCTCGACGCCAGCGAGAAGCGCGAGTCGCTGCCGGTTTGCGGGCGTTGGGGCGGGCGAATTAGCCGCGGATTGACGCGGATTGGCCGCGGAGGGTCGTGCCGGGCACGGATGGTCGACAATCTGGCAGTGACGAGCAGAGACTTGAGACGGATATGGTGGTTGTCTATCGCGATCGCTCTCGTCGTATGGTCGGGAGCCTGCGATGACGGTGCTCCTTCAAGCACCCCAGCACCGTCAACGGAGGACGATGTGCTACCACCTTCGCCCAGTCCCTCTACGGTGTCGGAGGGGCTTGCGTACGTCGTTCCACGGGACGGCTTCGAAGTCGCCGTGTTCACAGGCCCGGCAGGCAGACCAATCCCGCTTTACGTGGAAGTTGCGGACTCGGCGGAAGAGCGCACCCGCGGCCTGATGTTCCGCGAGGGGCTGCCGGAGGACGAAGGAATGCTGTTCGTTTTTGACGGCGACACCACCAGCGGTTTCTGGATGAAGGACACGTTGATCCCTCTTTCGATCGCATTCCTCACGTCCGATGGGGCGATCATCGATATCCAGGACCTGGAGCCGCTGGACGTGACGCTGCACTACGCGCCGTCGCCGCACCGCTGGGCGGTGGAGGCTAACCGGGGGTGGTTCGAGCGGAACGGGGTGCAGGTGGGGGATCAAGTGGAATTGCCTGTATTGCCTGTCCCTTGACTTCGCTTACGCCCACCCCTACAATCACACTCACAACCCCACAGCCACAGGCTGCGAAGGGGGGTAGTAGAGTCGCCTTGCGCTCCTAGAGAGCCGGTAGCACGCTGAAACGCCGGCAGCGCGAAGTCTCGAACTCGCCCCGGAGCCCCGGCGGTGAACCTGAGCTAGCCGCCGAGCGGGACGCGCCCGTTACAGCGTTTGAGAGCCACGGGAATCCGCCTCAGAGGATATTGGAGGCGAGCCCGCGGAAGAAGGGTGGTACCACGAGACGCAGTCCCGTCCCTTTGCGGACGGGTTTTTTGTTGTACGGGAATTGCCGATGGTGACAACCGAACGAAAACTGAAGAGTCAGGCGGTCTACAGCGGCTACCAGCGCGCCTTCGCCCGCTCGTACCTGCGCGCGATGGGGCTGAACGACGACGATATCCAGAAGCCGTTCGTGGGCGTCATGAGCGTCTCCAACGAGGCCACACCCTGCAACGTCCACCTCGGGCGACTCGCCGGTTGGGCCAAGCAAGGTGTGAAAGCGGCCGGTGGCACCCCTCGCGAGTTCACCACCATCGCGGTCACCGATGGTATCGCGATGGGCTACGAAGGCATGAAGGCCTCCCTCGTCAGTCGCGAAGTTATAGCAGACTCCATCGAGTTGATGATGATGGCGCACGGCTACGACGGCCTTGTCGGGGTCGCCGGCTGCGACAAGAGCCTCCCGGGCATAATCATGGCGATGGCGCGTCTGAACGTGCCATCCGTCTTCGTCTACGGCGGCACCATCATGCCTGGACAGTACCAGGGCCGCGACGTGACAATTCAGGACGTCTTTGAAGGTGTTGGCGCCGTTCAGGCGGGCAGCATGACCGAGCAAGAATTGTACGACCTCGAATGCGCCGCCTGCCCGGGCGAGGGGTCGTGCGGCGGGATGTACACCGCGAACACGATGGCCTGCGTCAGCGAGGCGCTCGGCGTCGCGCTGCCTTATAGCGCCTCGATTCCGGCCGTCGCCGCGGAGCGCACAGAGGCCTGCCGCTGGGCAGGTAGCACTGTCCTGCGTCTGATCCGCGACGACTTGAAGCCCCGCGACATCCTGACGCGCAAAGCGTTCGAGAACGCCATCACCGTCGTTGTCGCCATCGGCGGCTCGACGAACGCCGCTCTGCACCTGCCCGCGATCGCTCACGAATGTGGGATTGAGCTGCCGCTGGACGACTTTGACGCCATAGCGCGGCGCGTCCCCCATATCGTCGACATGAAGCCCGGCGGGCGTTTCGTCCAGGTAGACCTGCACAACGCAGGCGGCGTGCCACGCATCCTCAAGACGCTGCTGGATGCGGGACTTATTCACGGCGATGCCATGACCGTCACGGGCAAGACGATCGAACAGAACATCAACGGACTCTCTTTCGAGCAGGACAGTGAAGTTATCTTGCCTTTGGACAGGCCTCTCGAGCCGACCGGCACAATGGTCGTCCTCAAGGGAAACCTCGCGCCGGAAGGCAGCGTGATGAAAATCAGCAGCGTCCATAAGGAGCGTTTCAGCGGCCCCGCGCGAGTGTTCGACTCCGAGGATGCTTGCTTCGAAGCCGTCTCTCGCCGCGACATCAAGTCCGGCGAGGTCGCCGTCATTCGCTACGAAGGTCCGAAGGGCGGCCCCGGCATGCGCGAGATGCTGGCCGTCACGGCGGCCCTCGCCGGCCAGGGCCTGACTGAGGAGGTCGCGCTGATCACGGACGGCCGTTTCTCCGGCGCGACGCGGGGGTTCACCGTGGGCCACATCGGCCCGGAGGCGCAGGTGGGCGGTCCCCTCGCGATCGTCGAAGAGGGTGACACTATCACGTTGGATATACCAAACAGAACGATCCAGGTGGAGTTGAGCGAGGAGGAGATAGGGCGGCGGCTTGGCCGGTGGGAAGCACCAGCCCCCAGGTACACGACGGGGGCGCTGGCCAAGTACGCCCGCCTCGTATCCAGCGCGGCGCGGGGCGCCGTATGCAGCTAAGCGCGCTGCGCCCCGACCGCTGATACGAAAGTCGGGTTTGCCGCATCTATTGAATCGAAGCGAGACGCCAATGGAGAAGAATGCATGAGCACAGAGCGAGAATATACGGGCGCACAGATGGTGATGGAGGCCTTCCTGCGGGAGGGCGTGGACACTATCTTCGGGCTGCCCGGGGGGGCGAACCTGCCCCTTTACGACGTCCTGGAGTCGGGAGGAGTGGGCATTAAGCCGGTCCCGCCCGGCGTCGAGCCCAAACTTTATCCGATCAAGCACTACCTGGTGAAGCACGAGCAGTGCGCCGCTCACGCGGCGGATGCTTACGCGCGTGTCACCGGCAAAGCGGGCGTTTGCTACGGCACGTCCGGTCCCGGCGCCACGAATCTGGTCACCGGCATTGCCAACGCCTACATGGACTCTATCCCGCTGGTCTGCGTCACCGGTCAGGTGATCACGGCGCTGCTGGGACGCGACGGCTTCCAGGAGGCGGACATTCAGGGGATCACGATCCCGATCACCAAACACAGTGAGCTGGTGCTGGACGTGAACGAGATACCGCGCGCGATGCAAGAGGCGTTCTACATCGCGACGACCGGCAGGCCGGGTCCGGTCCTCGTGGACATCCCACGTGACGTCCTGCAGAAGAAGGGCGTGTTCACCTGGAAGGACAAGATAGAGCTGCGGGGCTACAAGCCCTACCCAGCGCTCGACGAAGCCGAGGTGGCGAAAGCCGCTGAGCTGATCGAACAGTCGGAGCGCCCGGTGATCCTCTCCGGTCACGGGGTCATCATCTCTCACGCCTACGAGGAGGTCCGTGAACTCGCGGAGAAAGCCAACATTCCCGTGATAACCACGCTGCTGGGGATCAGCGGCTTCCCGGGCACTCACCCCCTCTACTTGGGCATGCCCGGGATGCACGGCATGTACTGGAACAACATCGCCATCAGCGAGGCTGACCTTCTGATCGGCGTCGGCATGCGCTTCGACGACCGCGTCACGGGCCGCTTGAAGGACTTCGCTCCGAAGGCGAAGATCATCCACCTGGAGATCGACCCGGCAGAGGTTGGGAAGAACGTGCGCCCGGCGGCGACGCTGCAGGGAGACGCGAAGCACAGTCTCAGCGAGCTCAACAAGCACGTTGCTCGCAAGGAACGAGAGGACTGGTTCGCATACCTTGACGAGCTGCGCTCAAGTCACCCTTCGATCGCCATTCGAGAGACGGACGAGGTGCTGCCGCAGTTCGTAATCAACCAGATCTACCAGGCCACGAAGGGTGATTGCTATGTGACCACGGGCGTGGGACAGCACCAGATGTGGGCAGCGCAGTACTTCTGGTACGACAAGCCGAACAGCTTCGTCACTTCCGGAGGCCTGGGCACGATGGGCTTCGAGGTGCCCGCGGCGATGGGCGTGCAGGTGGCGAAGCCCGGCGAGACGGTCTGGTCCGTCTGCGGCGACGGGGGCTTCATGATGACGCTGCAGGAGCTGGCGACGATAGCCGAGTACGACTGGCCGATCAAGTTCGCCATCATCAACAACGGCAACCTGGGGATGGTGCGCCAATGGCAGGAGTTGTTCTATGAGAACAACCTGGTCGCCACGCCGCTGAAGAACCCGGACTTCGTGAAACTCGCGGAGGCCTTCGGAATCATGGGCCTGCGCGCGACCCGTAAGGAAGAGGTCCAGCCGGTCATCGAGAAAGCGATGAACCACCCCGGCCCGGTCGTCATTGACTTTCAGGTGAAGTACGACGAGAACTGCTACCCGATGGTGCCTCCGGGCGCCTCGCTGGACGAGACGATCGACCAGCCCGCCTACCGGCGGCTGGAACCGGGAACGAACTGATGGCCGGCAAGATCAGACCGCATACCATCATTGCCCTGGTCGAAGACCGTCCCGGTGTCCTCAACCGCATCGCCTCAAAGTGGCGCCAGCGCGGTTTCAACATCGAGAGTCTCGCCGTGGGCCACTCCGAAAAGGCCGGCCTTTCGCGCATGACGTTCGTCGTCGACGCGGACACCAACGCAGACCAGGTGGTCAAGCAGCTGGACAAGCTGGTAGACGTGGTGCACATCCGCGACATCTCGCACGAGGAGATCGTCAGCCGTGAGCTGGCGATGGTGAAGATCCGAGCCAGTAAGAGCAACCGTAGCGAGATCGTCGAGATCGCGGACATCTTCAAGGCGGAGATCATCGACGTCGAGACGGACTCGATCATCCTGGAGGCGACCGGCGACGAGCAGAAGATCGACTCGCTGGTCAATCTGCTCAAAGATTTTGAGATCATCGAACTCGTCCGCACGGGCCGCGTCGCGATGCTGCGTGGACCGGAGGTCTCCCACCCGCACGAAGAGGAAGACGAGCAGTACGAACGGGCGCCGGGCGTGCACACGTGGTGAGCGGCTCTGGCTCGCGAGACAGCGGACAAACCGGAAGGAGAATCTAGTGGCAAAGATCTACTACGACAACGACGCCAGCCTTGACCTGATCAAGGACAAGACCATCGGCATCATCGGCTTTGGCTCGCAGGGCCATGCGCATGCGCTCAACCTGCGAGACAGTGGCTGCAACGTGATGGTGGGCCTCTATCCCGGCTCCAAGTCCTGGAGCCAGGCGCAGATGGCCGGGCTCCGCGTTGGCACCGTCGAAGAGGTGGCGCGCGAGGCGGACATCATCATGATCCTCGCCCCGGACCAGGTGCAGAAGCAGGTCTACTACGAGAGCATCGAGCCCGGGCTGAAGGCGGGCAAGATGCTGATGTTTGCCCACGGCTTCAACATCCACTTCAACCAGATCGTCGCGCCCTCAGACGTTGACGTGACGATGATTGCGCCCAAGGCCCCGGGCCACCGCATGCGCGAGATGTTCGTCAACGGCATCGGCGTGCCCGCGCTTATCGCCGTCCACCAGAACGCCACCGAGAACGCCCGCGAGATGGCCCTCGCCTACGCCAAAGGAGTAGGCACCACCAAGGCCGGCGTGATCGAGACCACGTTCGAGGAGGAGACCGAGACGGACCTCTTCGGCGAGCAGGTCGTCCTCTGCGGCGGCGTGACGGCGCTGGTGAAGACCGCGTTCGAGACGCTGATCCAGGCAGGTTACCAGCCAGAAGTCGCCTACTTCGAATGCATGCACGAGCTGAAGCTGCTGGTGGACCTGATGCACGAGGGCGGCATGTCCTATATGCGCTACTCCATCTCAGACACGGCGGAGTACGGTGACTATACGCGCGGCCCGAAGGTGATCGATGAGCACGTGCGGCAGTCCATGAAGCAGATCCTGGACAACATCCGCTCCGGTGGCTTCGCGCGCGAGTGGATCATCGAAAACCAGGCCGGCCGGCCCAGCTTCCTCGCCCTACGCCGCCAGAACCAGGAGCACATCATCGAGAAGGTGGGCGCTGAGCTGCGGGGGATGATGCCCTGGCTGCAGAAGAAGGATTAGGAGCAGACGCGACGATGGTGCGGACTAAGTCAACGCACAGAGTCGCGATACGCGAATTACTCGCTGCTGGTTACCTTTCGCCAGGCGATGATCTCCGCTTTGAGCCCAGACGCGGCGAAGTCTACACTGGCCAGATACAGCGAGATGGGAGCCTCAGCTTCGGGGCAGATCGCTTCGCGACACCCTCCAGTGCTGCGACGACCCTCGCCCGCCGTAGTGGCGAAAGCCCGAACGATAGTAGGAACGGCTGGAAGGGAATCCTGTGTAAAGGCAAGACACTTCAACAATACCGGGATGACTATGAGCGGCGGTATCCAGGTCCGCCGGTGATAAGCCCGGTATCCAACATTGAAGAACCTGCGTCCGACCGTCCACCCCGAGCCGATACCGATTCTTCGCGACAGGAAAGCTCGCTACGTGAGCGGCTGTTGGACAAACTCGCTCACATGGACGACAAGGAGTTCGAGGAGTTCGTTGGTCGCGTTCTTCGCCATTTAGGTTACGACGACGTGAGCGTTGTGGGGCGGTCTGGAGATGGCGGGATCGACATACAGTGCACGCACCCACTTCCGCTCATAGAGCCGCCAATCACTGTAGCTTGTCAGGTGAAGAAGCACGCGAACCCGATAGGCCCTAACGTTGTAGGCGACCTCCGCGGCCGCTGGGCTCATCGCGCGGATCGTCTAATCCTGGTGAATCTGGGCGGGTTCACCATAGGTGCCAAGGAGACTGGCGTGGAATTAGGCGCAAAGTCAGTAAAGCTGATCAGCGGATCAGAACTCGTCGAAATTATGGTTCTTCAGGGGATTGGGGTGACAAAGGAGCCCGTTGTGATCGAAAGCTTGGACGAAACGTTCTTCAGCCCATTTTCGTCCTAATGTTTTGCCCGATGAGACATCCGTCGTTCAGCCTCAACCTTAGGCGGCCCTCCCGGTAGTAAGGCCAGGGAGGGCCGAACCGGCGAATCGTAGCCGGCGCAGCATGCTGCGCCACCACAGACGAAACACAGGAGGTTGAGGCGAAATGGCAACTGAAGAGAAGGTACTGATCTTCGATACGACGCTGCGGGACGGTGAGCAGTCGCCCGGTGTCGCGCTGAACGTCGCGGAGAAGATGGAGATCGCGCGTGCCCTTGAGCGCATGCGAGTCGATATCATTGAGGCGGGATTCCCCGCGTCTTCGCCGGGCGACTTTGAGTCCGTAACGGCGATCGCCAAGGAGGTGCGGGGCTCCGCCATCGCGGGCCTGGCCCGCGCGGTGCAGGGCGACGTCGACGCCTGCTGGGAGGCGGTGAAGCATGCGGAACGGCCGCGCATTCACGTGTTCCTCTCCAGCTCCGACATCCACATCATGCATCAGTTGGAGAAGGACAAGGAGAACGTCCTTGAGATGGCGCGCACCCAGGTAGCGCGAGCCAAGAAGTACTGCGATGACGTGGAGTTCTCGCCGATGGACGCGACTCGCTCAAACGTCGAGTACGTGTATCGCATGCTGACGGAGTGCATCGAAGCCGGCGCGACGACGGTTAACATTCCGGACACCGTTGGCTACACCATCCCGGAGGAGTTCGCGGCCTTTCTGCGCAATATCCAGGAGAACGTGCCGAACATCCACAAGGCGGTGATCTCGGTGCATTGCCACAACGACCTTGGCCTGTCCGTGGCCAACAGTCTGGCCGCGATCAAGGCGGGCGCCCGCCAGATTGAGACGTGCGTCAACGGCCTCGGCGAGCGCGCGGGCAACGCGGCGCTGGAAGAGGTGGTGATGGCGATCAAGACCCGCAAGGACTATTTCGGGGTTTCGACCAACATCGACACGACTCACATCCACCGCACCAGCCGCCTGGTCTCGCAGCTCAGCGGCATGGTCGTGCAGCCGAACAAGGCGATCGTCGGCGCCAACGCCTTCCGCCACCAGTCGGGCATCCACCAGCACGGCATCACGAAGTACCGCGAGACGTACGAGATAATGGACCCGGCCGACATCGGACTGCCGCATGGGACGACGCTGGTCCTGAACAAGAACTCCGGCCGCCACGGCCTCAAAGCCCGCCTGGACGACCTCGGCTACGAGATCACGGCCGCCGAGCTCGATCTTGTCTTCGTCGCCTTCAAGGACCTGGCAGACAAGAAGGGCGAGATCGACGACCGCGACCTCGATGCGCTGGTCTCCGGCGAACGGCGGGCGGTCGATGATATCTACAAGCTGGACCTGCTGCAGGTCTCCTGCGGCAACCAGCTCATCCCAACGGCCACAGTTCGCATCATCGGCCCGAACGGCGCAACCGCAGAGGCGACGTCAACCGGCACCGGGCCTGTGGACGCCTCCTACAAGGCGCTGAACAACCTCATCGGCGTCCCCAACCAGCTCGTGGAGTATGCCGTCAACAGCGTCACGGAGGGGATCGACGCCCAGGGCGAAGTCACCGTCCGCATCGAGGCGGGCGGCCGCATGTTCGTCGGCAGGTCCGCGGATACCGACATCGTCGTCGCCTCGGCAAAGGCGCTCCTCAACGCGATTAACCGGGCCATCGCCCACATGCCGGGCGAGAGGCAGGAGGTCTTCGCAAACCCGTAGGGCGGGGTAGTAAAGCTGGATCACACAAAGTAAAGCGCGCTTGACGGAGCGCTTTACTTTGTGTAGGATAGCGATGCTGTGGTGACGAAGAGCCGACCGGGCAAGAGGATGGCCGAACGCGCAGAGCGCGCGGAACTCACGATCTCGTCGAAGCGCCAGATCACCCTACCCGCCGCGATGTTGCGAGAACTTGATGTTCACCCTGGGGACAAGCTAGTGATGACGCTGAGCAACGGGGGGATGACCCTGATGAAGCGGCCTGAAAGCTGGGCCGATCACTACGCGGGGATCGCCGAAGGGCTGTACGGTAAAACGGATCGGGAAGTACAGGCCTATATTCGGGAATCGAGAGGGGAGTGGGAGCCTCTGGAGGGGTGAGGTTATGGGAGATATTCTCCCGCGGGGAGAAAGTTTGTCTGGACACCTCGATTCTCATCTATCATCTCAACGGGCACAAGCGGCACTTCCCCTTCTGCCGACAGCTTATACGAGCCATCGAATTCGAAGAAATGAACGCCGTCATTTCGACCCTGACTGAGATGGAGTTGTTGGTAGAACCGCTCGCTAGCGGCCGGTCCAATATCGTCGTTGAGATCGAGGACTTGCTGCGCAGGCTGAATCGATTGGTCATTCTGCCTGTAGATCGATCCCTCGCGAGGGTGGCTGCGGATCTCAGAGCGCGAACACGGTTGCGGAGCGTCGATGCTCTCGTGGCAGCGACGGCCCTGGCAACCGGTTGTCGCTGCGTAGTCGGAAATGACCGTGAGTTTGCGAAGAGGGTCACAAGTGAAATCGAATATGTCGTGCTCGATGACTTGACCTAAGCAGAAGGGGGCCAGCGATGATCGTAACCACCACTCACGAGATACAGGGCCAGCCGATCCAGCAGTACCTGGGAATCGTCATCGGAGAGACGATCCTTGCGACCAACATCTTCCGCGACATCGGCGCCGGTCTGCGTGACATCATCGGTGGTCGGTCAGGCGCCTACGAGAAAAAGATGACGGAGGCGCGCGAGACGGCCATCAGCGAGATGACGGCGAAGGCCCAGGCCCTCGGGGCAGACGCCGTCGTGGGCGTCGACATCGACTATGAGACTGTCGGCAACGGGATGATGATGGTATCCGCCTCCGGCACCGCCGTCCGCATCGCCTGACAGCGGGCTGGTCTGCCTTTACAATCCGCCGTCCAGGCCTCTAACATCCGCTGCGGATTCAGCGAGCGAAGGGGACCCGAAGATGACTCAACAGATAGACGCCCGGGCGGCGAAGGAGCAGCAGCACCAGCAATGGAGCAAAGCGGCGGCAGGATGGCGCAAGCACGATGCGCGCCTGCGCGAGGGCGGTGCGCCGGTGGTCGAAAAGCTGCTGGAGCTGGTCGTGATCGCGCCGGGAATGCGTGTCCTCGACATCGCGTGCGGGACCGGTGAGCCGGCGCTGCCCGCGGCGCGCCTCGTCGGGCCGGCCGGGTTCGTCCTGGCGACGGACATCGCCGGGGAGATGTTGGAAGTCGCCCGAGAGAAGGCTGAAGCACAGGGCATCACGAACGTCGAGTTCCGTCGTGTCGACGGCGAGGAGCTGGACGTCGAACCCAACTCCTTCGACGCTATCACCTGCCGTTGGGGTCTGATGTTCATGCCGGAGCCGCTCAAGTGCCTGAAGTCGGCGCACAGGGCTCTTAAGCCCGGTGGACGGATCGCGGCGGCGGTCTGGGGCCCTCCGGACCGGAACCCCTTCTTCACGATCCCGGCGAGCGTCCTGGCCGCGCACATCCAGATTCCAGCGCCCGATCCGAGCGCGCACGGGCCCTTTGCGCTCGCCGACCAGAGCAAGCTGGACTTCTTGTTCACGCAGGCCGGCTTCCGCGCGGCACGCATCGAGTCGCTGGAGTGGCCGTTCGCGGTGTTCGATAGTGGGCACGAGTACTGGACCTACACCCGCGAGCTCGCCGCCCCCATCGCTGCGCTATTCGAGAAAGTGCCTGAAGACGCGCGGGACCTCGTGAGCGAGCAGATCGCCGCCAAAGCAGCCGGCGGCGACCCGAACGGTAAGGTATCGCTCAACGGTTACACGCTGCTCGCTTCGGCCATCAAATAGGGCGCGACCGGGTATAATCGGGGCCCAGGAGGTTCCCACCCCATGACTCAACCCGACCCCAAGGCGATCAAGCAGCAGCAGCGTGAGGACTGGGGCCAGGCCGCCCCCGCCTGGCGCAAGACCTACGAGCGCTTCCGCGAGACCACCGGCCCCGTCGCCAAGCGCATGCTCGAGCTCGCTGGAGTGGCGCCCGGTCACCGAGTCCTCGATATCGCCTGTGGTAGCGGGGAGCCGGCTATCCCCGCCGCGAAACTGGTGGGGCCCGGCGGGTCCGTCCTCGCGACCGACATGGCGCCTGAGATGCTGGAGGTGGCCCGCGATAATGCGGCGGCGCAAGGGGTGACGAACATCGAATTCCGCCTCGTCGACGGTGAGGAGATCGACGTCGAGCCAGGCACGTTCGACGCCGTCACCTGCCGGTGGGGCGTAATGTTCATGCCGGAGCCCGCCCGCTGCCTGCAGCAGGTTTACCGCGCTCTCAAGCCCGGCGGCCGCGCCGTTTTCGCCACCTGGGGGCCGCCGCAGCGCAATCCCTTCATCGCGCTGCCGGTGATGACCGCCCGCAGGTTTTACCAGGGCCCGCCCCTGCCCGACGCCACGGCGCCCGGCGGCGTTTTCTCCTTCGCCGACCCCGCCAAACTAGAATCGGTGTTCCAGCAGGCCGGCTTCCAGGGCGTTCGCAGCGACGAGATGGAGCTGCCGATGGCGGTCTTCGACTCCGGCCGCGACTTCTGGGAATACTGCCGCGAGTTCATGGGTCCCCTGAGGCGGATTCTCGATGGGATGCCGCCTGATGTCCAGGAGGCCATTGGGCGTGAAGTAGCGGAAGCCGCGCCGCAGGGCAACCCGACCGGCAAAGTCTCGCTCAACGGCAACCCGCTCTTCGTGACCGGCATGAAGTAGCGATGGCGGATAATTCCCTCAGCGACCTCTGGGAGCGGCTGCGGAGCCTGGGCCGCAAGGTTGAAGAGGAGGTCTACGACTTCACCGAGGAGGACGCGGAGAACGAAGAGCAGGTGCGTGGCCGCAACACGCTCATCGCCCTCCTCAACGCGTTCCTGACCCTGTGGAAGGCCAGCAGCGCGAACGTCGCAGAGCGCGGGCTGGGGGTCCTCGGCTTCGGCGGCCTGCTCTGGCTGGCGATAGCCGACAGAGGGCTTGGCTGGCGGAAGTGGTGGGTCGGCCTGCCTGCCGCCACTTTCGCCGTCATCTGGTTCGTTCCGGGCATCATCGCCGCCTCGTGGACCCTCGCCGTCAACCTCGGCGCCGGCAACCTGCGTCGCTGGCGCACATGGCCCCTCATCACCGTCTTCGCGCTCGGGGGTCTCATCGGCTTCCGGGGGGTGTTCAGCGAGCTGGCGAATAAGCGGTTGCGACCGGTGCGGCGCAAGCGAAGGAAGTAAGCCACGGAGGCCGCAGAGGAGACGGAGGGGCGCTGAGATTCGGGTGCGATCACGCAAAATCGACGGGCAATCAAAAGAGATCTCCCGTACGAAATTTGATTGGTTGGCGCAGGTGCCGTTCGGGTTTGATTGGACGAAGGGAGAATTTTCTCGAATTTGGGCCTTGGGTGTGTTTGAGCCGGGGCCCCAGACACGTGTTTCATTTGATTGGGTGACAGGCAAAGCCATCGGACTACGTCCAATCAGTGAGGCCGGTCCGGCTTCGGGTGAACATGGCATGGGATAACCTCCGTGTCAATGGTAACGGCTGCGGGCGGCAGGTCAGAGGGGCAAGTGGCAGCAGGAATTGCGCCCGGGTGGCCGGTGCCGGTTTTGCCTATCTTCCGGGTAGTGCGTCCTGCGCCTGCACATGGCATTATCGAACCGCCATGCTCAAACGTGACCCCAACGCCCTCACGGAGCGCGAGCGCCAGGTCCTTGAACTCCTCCGCCTTGGTCTGACCAACGAAGAGATTGACCCGCCTGGGCATCACTCTTGAGGGCGCCCACGATGTCCTCGCAGATCCTCTCGAAGCTGGGCTTCGCCATGCGGAAGGAGGCGACGCTTGCGCCCGAAGACCGCTGTCGCCGGTGGCTCGCCGCGACGCCCTGGGGGAAGACCGCCGGTGCGGCGACAGTGGCGGCAGCGGTCAGTGGGCTGGTGGTGCTGGCCTGCGGAGTATCCCAGCCACACCAGGACGCCGGACGGGATACTGTTATGGTCTCATGGGCGCACGCCGTCGCTTTAATTCGCGATTGCAGGGTTGAAGTCATTGGTCAACCTCACGAGGGCCCAATTACTCTGACGTTGGTAGGTGGGACGCGTGTCAGGACGATCGAGCCAATGAAAGACGCCGCCTTTGACGAAGCGCGGGCGCTGGGCGGACGGTGTGGACAGATCAGCTTCGCTCAGGAGTGACGCTCGATTCTCTACTATCTGCCTCGCCTCCCTGCTAAACTCACCCTTGATCCATCGCTCATCACCTGACTGGAGTACCCATGCCCAACTCTTACCGCATCGCCGTCCTCGGCGGCGACGGCACCGGCCCCGAAGTCGTCCGCGAGGGGCTGAAGGTCCTCGACGCCGCCTCCGCGAAGTTCGGCTTCAAGCTGGACCTGCACGACTACGATCTCGGCGGCGAGCGCTACAAGAGGACCGGCGACATCCTCCCGGACTCCGTGCTCGAAGAGCTACGCGGCTTCGACGCCATCTATCTCGGCGCGATCGGACACCCGGACGTCGCGCCCGGCATCCTGGAGAAGGGCCTCCTCCTGCGCCTGCGCTTCGAGCTGGACCAGTACATCAACCTGCGTCCGGTGAAGCTCTATCCGGGCGTCGACTGCCCGCTCAAAGACAAGGGCCCCGCCGACATCGACTTCGTTGTCGTCCGCGAGAACACCGAGGGGCTCTACAGCGGCATGGG
Source organism: uncultured Dehalococcoidia bacterium (assembly GCA_964558415.1). Taxonomy (GTDB): domain Bacteria; phylum Chloroflexota; class Dehalococcoidia; order SM23-28-2; family RBG-16-64-32; genus CAZLDI01. The sequence continues at coordinate 41,258 of CAZLDI010000012.1, read as the reverse complement.
CGGCTTCCAGTACAAAGGCACGCCGCATGAGACGTCGACGCAGGTGCACATGACCACTCGCTTTGGAGCGGAGCGGGCCATCCGCTACGCCTTCGACCTCACGCGCAAGCGCAACGACATGAAGCAGCTCCACCTAGTGGGCAAGACGAACGTCCTCACCTACGTCCACGACACCTGGTGGCGGGCGTTCAACGAGGTGGGTGAGGCCGACTACCCCGAGATCAAGCGGGAGTACGCCCACGTCGACGCGACCTGCATGTGGTTCGTCAAGAACCCCGAGTGGTTCGACGTGATCGTCGTCGAGAACATGTTCGGCGACATCATCACGGACCTCGGGGCGATGATCCAGGGCGGCATGGGGATCGCGGCGGGCGGGAACATCAACCCGGCGGGCGTCTCCATGTTCGAGCCGATCGGTGGCAGCGCACCAAAGTACACCGGTCAGAACGTAATCTGCCCGCTGGCGGCGATCGAGGCGGGGAAGATGATGCTTGCGCATCTGGGCGAGGAGGACGCCGCCGCAGCCATCGAAGGTGCGGTCGTGGCGGCGCTGGGCAGCGGGAAGATAGCTTCGCTATCAGCGGGGCGGATGGGGATGGGGACGGCGGAGGTGGGGGATCTGGTGGCGGGGTTGGTGTGAGGGGGAGACCTACCGCTCGGCGTATAATGGACTGCGAGGATCACATTGACCACCGAATCCAAGCCTGCTGACGCCGGAGACCACGATGGCAACGAACGTTGACCTGCTACGAGCTGAAATAGCCCGGATATCTCGCGAACTGGAGACCGTGAAGACGAAGGTTGAACGGATCCAGAAGAATGCGAGCTCAGGTGCACCGCGCCCATTCGCAAAGCTCCGCGGGCTTGTGAAGGGCGCTGATCTCACGTATGACGAGATCAAGGCAGGGGAATACACGCTCCGCGAAGAAACCCTGGAGTGATATTCGTCCTCGACACTCACGCGTTTGTCTGGCACCTCACTAACAGCAGGCGCCTGAGCAAGAAGGCTCGCGCGATATTGGATGATCCAGAAGCGCTATTAGTGCTACCCGCTATCGCCCTTGCCGAACTGCGTTTCCTCGCCGACCGCGGAAGGATCGAGATATCCTGGACCGACATCCGATGGGCACTCGCCGCTGACGATCGCTGCGCGGTGCACGCGACCGATGAAACGGTGGTTGAGCACATGCCTCCTGGACTGGACATCCACGACGCCATTATTTGCGGCACCGCCATTCTGCGGCGGGAAGTTTTCGGGGAAGACGTTGCCGTCATCACTCGCGATAAGGACATCCGCGACTCCGGGCTCGTCGAGACCGTCTGGTAGCCCACTCACCGCCGCATCTCGTATAATCCGAATCCGCTGAAGCACGACAAGTTCCAGAAGGAGAAGGTACATGGGCGAGCGGAGCGCCGCGCTAGCCAACGAGTTTGAGAAGGCGATCGCTGAGTTCGCGAAGGCGGTCGAGGGCATCGACGATGAAAAATGGCGCGGCAAAGGCGGCGACGAGGGCTGGACGGTCGCTGGAGTGGCCCAGCACGTCTCGGGACAATTCCCGCTCGAGATGGAGTACATCAGCGCCGCCGCCGAAGGCAAACCGATGCCTGCCTACAGCTGGGATGACATCAACGGCAAGAATGAGCGGCGGGCCGAGCAGAACAGCGCGGCGAGCAAAGCCGACGTGCTGAAGGAGCTACGAGCGAGCGCCTCGTCCACGGCGGTGTACATCCGCGGCCTGAGCGAGGAACAGCTCGACCGCACGGGGCAGCTGGCGCTCGCCGGTGGGGCCTCTGTCAGCGCGCAGCAGTTGATCGAAGGCGGTGTGCTGATCGATCACGTCAGGGGGCATCTGAAGAGCATCCAGTCAGCCGTTTAATCGGGCGCGTACGAGCCCGACGGGAGGCAAGGGGTAAGTCATCATGCCCCCGCCCAGCCCATCTCCCAGAATCGAAGTTCATGCCGGCTCGATTCCATGAACGCCCGCTCCATTCGCCGCAGCGCCTCCGGGGGCAGCCCCTCAGCGACGCGGTCCGTCAGCTCCCGGCACCATGTGGCCAGCGCCGCGAACTCTGACGACGAGTACATCTCGATCCATTTCGCGGAGCGTTTGTCCGGCGGTCGCGGTCCCTTCGTCAGTCGCTGGCCGACCTCGCAGAAACCCCAGATGCACGGCAACAGCGCCGCGACCAGCTCTGGGAAATCGCCGGTGGTGGCTACGTTCAGCAGGAAGTCCGTGTAAGCGCGCGTCGCCGAGGCCTTCTCCTCCGCCTCCAATTCCTCTTTCGTGATCCCGAATTCCGCCGCGAACCCACGGTGTAGCTCCATCTCCACGCCGAGCGTCGCGTGCGTCAAGTCGCTGAAGCGCCGGGACGTTTCTAGATCGGGCGCGCGCACGACGCCCATCGCAAGGAGGCGGGCGTAGCCGATCAGGAACAGGTAGTCCTGCCGCACCCAGAACTTGAACTTCTCGACGTCCAGCGTCCCGTCGCCGATCCCGCGAACGAACGGGTGCGTGTGCTGCGCCTCCCAGAGATCATCTGCGAGGCGCCGTAGATGGTCGCTGAATCGATCAGGCACGCGCTGCACCTCAGCGGTCAGGCGCTCGCCTCGTACAGCGTGTCCCAGAACACCAGCTCGTACGTCTGCAGCAGCCGCGCGGAGCGGGCCATGTCGCGCGGGTCGAGGCCGCGGTCCAACCCGTCCTGGACCACCTTCAGCGACTCAGCTTCGAACTCCGGCACTCCGCGGGCGAAGGCGTCGAGGAACGCCGTGGCTCCGGGCGGAAGCTCGTACTGCAGGCGAAGCGCCAGGCTCATACGGGCGCAGGCGGAGCCCCACGCCGGCAGGTTCACCAGAAACGCCGACGCGAAGTCCGCGTCCGAACCGTACAGCGCCAGCCAGGCCACGTACGCCGGGTAGACCTGGCATCCGGGCAGAGGTTCGTAGTCCCTCAGATCGACGGCGCTCATACCGAGCGCGCTCGCGAGCGCGGGGAGGTCGCTCAGCGCCGCGGCCTCGCCGTGCAGCAGTCCCAGCAGGTAGTCGCGGCTGGGCAGGTGCGCGTTGCGGTTCACCAGGAGCGAGATGCTCCGGAGGTCAGAATTCACGATCTGGTGCTGCTCACCGGTGAACAGCTTCAGGCGGTCCGCCTCGAACCGCTTCGCCTCCAGCGCCGCCAGGTACGGGTGTCGAGTCAGCTTCTCTCCGACCTCGGTCAGGTCCCCTCGAATCGCCGCTACCAGCTCCGGCGCGGTCACCATCGTGTTCAGCATGTCTCACACCTCATGGTTAGTCCCTAATCAAACACCACGGCCTTGTTGCCGTACACGACGATCCGGTTGCGCAGGTGCAGGTCCACCGCCCGCGCAAGGACGACCTTCTCGAGGTCGCGGCCCTTGCGCACGAGGTCATCGACAGAGTCCCGGTGGCTTACGCGCGATACGTCCTGGTCGATGATCGGACCCTGGTCCAGCTCCGCCGTCACGTAATGCGCTGTTGCGCCGATGATCTTGACGCCCCGTTCGTGCGCGTGGTGGTAAGGGCGCGCTCCTGCGAACGCCGGCAGGAACGAGTGGTGGATGTTGATGATGCGGTTCGGATAACGCGCAACGAACTCCGGCCCCAGTATCTGCATGTAACGCGCCAGCACGATCAAGTCGATCCGCTCCTTCTCCAGCAGCGCGAGGATGCGCTCCTCGTGTGCGGCCTTCGTGCCCGCCGTGATATCGAAGTGGTGCAGCTCTACGCCGAAGCTTTCGGCGATGCCGCGGTTGTGCGGGTGGTTGCTGACGGCCAGCGGTATCTCTGCCCGCAGTTCACCCAGGCGCCAGCGGCCGAGCAGGTCGTACATGCAGTGCGCCAGCTTCGAGACGAACACGGCGACGCGGGGCGTGTAGTCGCTGAAGTGCAGCCGCCAGTCCATCCCGAACCGCTCCGCGATCGGCCGGAACTCGTCCTCGATTCGTTGGCGAGGGACCGAGAATCCGGCCAATTCCCACTCCACGCGCTGCAGAAAGACTCCCTCTTCCTGGTCCGTGTGCTGGTCCGCGTGGATGATATTCCCGTCGTTGCGATACAGGAAATCCGACACTGACGCCACCAGGCCTTTCTGGTCGCGGCAGGAGATGAGGAGAGTGGCGGTCACAGGCGCGTCCGGCATTATGGTTTGGATTATACCGGCCTCGCGCCAACGGGGGAGTCAGCAGAAATCTTCAACGGGTGTTAATGTTGACACCGCATATGGACGCGCACCTGGAAATCAACCGCCGTCACTGGGACGAACTCGTCCCAGTCCACGCGCGTTCGGCCTACTACGATGTGGAAGGGTTCAAGGCGGGCCGGTCCAGCCTGCACGCGCTCGAGATCGAGGAACTGGGCGACGTCTGCGGTAAGACAATGCTCCACCTTCAATGCCACTTCGGGATCGACAGCCTGTCGTGGGCACGTCGCGGCGCGAACCTTACCGGCGCGGACTTCTCGCCCGAGGCGATCTCGGCCGCGCGGCGTCTGGCAGCCGAAACCGCAATCAAGGCTCAGTTTATTGAGTCCGAGGTGTATTCGCTGCCGGACAAGCTAGATGAGCAGTTCGACATTGTCTTCACGTCCTACGGCGTGCTCTCGTGGCTGCCGGACATCGGTCGTTGGGCAAACGTCGTCGCGCAGTTCCTCCGGCCCGGCGGCACGTTCTACCTGGCCGAACTCCATCCAATCGGCGGTATATTCGACACCTCGGCCGACGAATTGCGCGTCAACGAACCGTACTTCTCCAACGGTGTGCCGCTGCGCTTCGATGATGACGGCTCTTACGCCAACCTGGAGGCGAAGCTCACGAACCGCACCACCTACAGCTGGCCCCACCCCGTGAGTGAAGTTGCGACTGCGCTCATCGATGCCGGTCTACGCATCGAGTTCATCCACGAGTTTCCTTACTCCATCGAGCGATGGTTCCCCTTTATGGAACGTGGGGGCGACGGCTACTACCGCATGCCTGAGCAAATTCCGTCGATACCGCTGCTGTATTCTATCCGCGCGAACAAGCCGGCGCCTTGACTCCGTTTATCCATGTTTCCGCGTCCGAGACGCTGAATCTCGCAATGTCTCCGCGCGTCGAGATCTACCACACAACCCTTCGCGACGGCGCGCAGATAGAGGGGATCTCGCTGTCCGTGGAGGCGCCGGAACTAGCTCGCCCTGCAAGTCGCGGCCGTCGACTGCCGGCTCCGAACATCTGGATTAGAGGCGACCCCGCGTTGCACACAGCAACACCCGCCGTCGGTACGGCTGAACTTGCAGCGTCAGTGTCAGCTCGCTGAACAGCGCTGCTACTGCCGCCTCACCCATCTCGGTTAGCAGCGCCTCCCTCGCTTCCAGGAGCGCCTGGTATGCGGTACGCATCGGCTCGGGCCAGCCCGGGACCGTCTGGTAGGTCTCCACGGAGAATCCGCTCTCCTTCAGCAACGGCCGGTAGTCCCCGAGAGGGTCCACTCCCAGCACAGGCAGGCCCACGACAGCCTTCCTCACCAGTTCAAATGTCGTGCAGACAAGCCGTCCGCCCGGCCTCAGAATCCGCGCCGTCTCGATGATGGCTACCCGTTTGTCCGGCGCATACTGCAGCGCGTCCTCGCTCATCACGCCGTCCATAGAGCTGTCCTCCAGCCCTGTCTTGCCAAACGACCCCACGACAAATCGGGCCTGCTCGGCCAGCCCCAGCTCTCGAGCGCGGGCGGCCGCGATTGCGGCCGCAACGGGAGACAGATCGATTCCCACCAATCTGGCGCCCGTCTCCCGAGCCATCCACAGCGCCGGTCCTCCCATGCCACAGCCGATATCGGCGAGAACCTTCTCGGGGCCCAGCCGCAATTCCGCCCGCATCCTCCGCAACTGCCCCAGAGTCACGAAGCTGATATGCGAGAACTCGTCCGGAAAGTCGACTCCAGCAGCATGCTCCCGCCACAATCGGCGCAGTGTCTGAGATGCTGTCGTGGCCGCATAAACCGCGTCGTAACCGGCTGCCACGATATCCTGCGTCACAATGCCGTCAGGATAGCATCCCACCACTCTCCACGTGGTGAACCCAGCCGACAGTGAAGGTGAAGAACGCTTCACAGCTGCTTCACCGCAAGTTCATTTTCCGCGGCTACCGTGGAAGCATCGACAGGATCTCTTCAGTCCAAAGGAGACGAATCATGAAACTCAACCGCTCCATCGCGGCGACCGCGATCGTCCTGATCGCCTTCGGCGCGGTGGCAATTGCCGGCGCGGGGACGTTATCGCGCACGCAGGCCACTGCTCCGGCCGACGGGACAGCCTGCACAGTGGCTAACGGAAAGAAGACCAACATCGCCACAGCGAAATTGATCATAGAGTTCAACGCCACAGACGATGACATTGGCGTACACGGCGCCTTCGATGATCACGGCTGGTCTGAGCTCTGCGTCTACGATCCCAACGGCAGGCAGGTGCTCGCCGTCAAGCCACAAGGGCAGTTGAGAGATCTCACAATGGCGGGGATATTCTTCGAATCGCGCGAGCCGCCCAGCTCGGAGTTCTCGTTTGAAGACCTAAAGGCGACGTTCCCGGAGGGCCAGTACCGGGTTCGCGGCGTTTCGTTCGATGGGAAGATACTGACCGGCTCTGCCACCTTCACGCATGATGTCCCCGAGGCGCCGACGGTTATCTCTCCCCTCGAGGGCGCTAAAGTTCCCACGACCGGCCTCGCGGTCGAGTGGGAGGACGTCAGCGAAACCATCGACGGCGATCCGGTCACAATCACGGGCTACGAGGTCATCATCACGAAAGTCAATCACAAAGACCCCCATGGCTTCTCCAGGCCGACCTATGACGTCCACGTACCCCCGGACCGAAACAGCCTGGCCGTACCGGTCGAGTTCCTTGAGCCGGGTACGGAGTATGAACTCGAAGTACTGGCGCTGGAGAAAAGCGGCAACCAGACGATCACGGTCAGCTTCTTCGAAACCGAGTAGACGGTGTCTTAGCGGGGACAGCGCGAAATTGGCGGAGCCGAGATCACGGCTTCTACCTTGACCTCAACTCCGCCAATCAGCGATGTCAGAGTCCGGAACAGCTGAGAGGCGGCGCTCCAACGAGCAACCGACGTTGGACAGCTGCCATCTGGACGAGTCTTTCGCTTTCGGCGCTCATCTCAGTCGGTTAAACTGGAACCCATCATGGACGCCCGCGTTGAGCTCTACGACACTACGCTGCGCGACGGCACGCAGATGGAGGGGATCTCCCTCTCTGCAGACGATAAGCTGAAGATCGCGCGTAAGCTGGACGAGCTGGGCGTTCACTACATCGAGGGCGGCTGGCCCGGCTCCAACCCAAAGGACGTCGAGTTCTTCGCCCGCGCCCCGGAGCTCCATCTACGCAACGCGAAGCTGGCGGCCTTCGGGTCGACGCGCAGGGCGGGCGGGAAGGCGGAGACGGACCTGAACCTGAAGGCGCTGGTGGAGGCGAGGACGCCCGTGGTCACGATCGTTGGGAAGGCGCACGATAAGCAGGTCACCCGCATCCTGGAGACTACTCTCGAGGAGAACCTGGCGATGCTCGCCGACTCGGTGCGCTTTCTGAAGAGCCACGGCCTCACGGTTTTCTTCGACGCGGAGCACTTCTTCGACGGCTTCGACTCTGACAGCCGGTACGCGCTGCAGTGCCTGAAGACGGCAGCTAACGCCGGCGCGGAGTGCGTGGTGCTGTGCGACACCAACGGCGGCACGATCACGTCGCGGATCGTTGAGGTGGTGCGGACGGTCGTGAATGAGGTGCCGTGCGCGGTGGGCATCCACACCCACAACGGAGCGGACATCGCGGTCGCGGGCTCGATTGCCGCGGTGGAGGCTGGCGCCACGCACGTGCAGGGCGCTGCGAACGGCTACGGCGACATGTGCGGCAACGCGAACATGTTCAGCGTCATTGCCAACCTGAAGCTGAAACTGGGACTGGACGTGGTGACCGACGAGCAGTTGGAGCGGCTGACTGAGGCCTCGCATTACGTCAGCGAGATCGCGAACGTGGCGCCAAACCCGCGGCAGGCGTACGTCGGGTCCGGTGCGTTCGCGCATAAGGCGGGCCTGCACGCGGCGGCCGTCGCCAAGGAGGAGTGGTCGTACCAGCACGTAGAACCGTCGCTGATCGGCAACCGCAACCGCTTCCTGATTTCGGAGCTGGCAGGAATGCATAACGTCGTGCGCAAGCTGCAGGAGCGGGGGATTGAGGTAACGCTGGACCAGGCGCGGTCGATCCGCGATCACGTGAAGGAGATGGAGGCGCGAGGCTGGCAATTTGAAGGGGCGGAGGCCTCGTTCGAGCTGCTTGTGCGTAGAATGCTGGGCGACTACGCGCCGCCGTTCGAGATCACGAGCCATAAGGTCACGATAGAGCCGGGCCGGACGGCAGACCCCGTCACGGGCCTGCGTGAATACATTGCCGGCGTGCGGGCCACGGTGCTGATCCGCAAGGACGGGCGGGAGTGGAAGGGCCACGCGGACCACCAGGGCGTTGGCCCGGTGGATGCGCTGGACAAGGCCCTGCGGGCAGCGATAGTGGGCCACTACCCGGGGCTGGCAGCGATACGGCTCACGGACTACAAGGTGCACATCGTGGACAGCCACCATTCGACCGAGGCGGTCACGAGGGTGCTGATCGAGTCGTCCGCGGGCGAATATACGTGGTGGACGGTGGGCACCTCAGCGAACATCATCGAGGCGAGCCTGATGGCACTCGTCGATAGCTACGAGTACTGGTTCCTTCAGTTCGAGAAGTAGTGAGCCGCGCTCGGTTTTCTGAAAGTCGAGCGGAAATCCCGAATTTCTTGCTTGTCAAGCGCAACCGCCGCTGCTATACTGCGCGACACGATAGAGCAGATAAGGCGGAGGGATACAGTGGTAGTGGTGACAAGCTTCCCCAAGTGCCAGAAGTGCGACCTGGGCGATCTGGTGCCTCTTTCAGACTTCGGTAGCCAGGGCGCGGCTATCTTCTTCAAGGCCTGGGCGTGCACTAACCCGGACTGCGGGTTCAACATAAAGATCCGCAACGGCGACCTTTACGTAGACGAGCCGATCTCGAGCGGGGCGATGCACACCCCCCGCATCCGCGCCTAGCGCGCTGGCTCTCCCTCGCGCGCGATCAATCGCACATCTGTCGCCCTTTTGCCGTCCCTTGGCGTCGCGATTCGCAACTGCGATTGCTAGAACAACGTTAGATTCTGTTACGGACGCCACTGGGCGGGCGTCTCAATGTTACCGGCTGACACTCTCTTGCGTTCTATGTTTGTACCTGTTTTGCGGATGCGTTACGTAACATTGGCTCGCCCCGCCGCCGCCACGGTCGTTGTGGCGCTGGCAGCGCTATTGTTCCTGGGCGCTGAACCGCAACCGGCTGCTGCCCATCACCTCTGCGGGGCGACAGGCAGCCCGTTCGGGCCGTTTGACCTGCAGACGTACGAGGACGGCAACTACCGCACGACTTACGCACGGACGATGGAGCTGGCGGGATTCAATCAACTCTTCCCGGAGCTGCCGTCCTTCGCCCTCCCGGCGCTGGAGACTGGAGATCGCTCCGCGGGGTCCGCGCAACCGGTCGCGCCGTACATTCCGCCCGTGTTGCTGAAGTCGATCGGCTGGATCGAGAGCGGTTGGGCGCAGGGGAGTTACGACCCGCTGGTGCAGTATGGGGAGGTGGGCCCGGTACTTTCGTCGCACGACTGCGGTTACGGGATCATGCAGGTCACCAGCGGCATGCAGAACATCACAGGAGTGCCAACGCTGGACCAGACGATGATCGGCGGCCATTACGCGTTCAACATCGCGCGCGGCGCTCGCATTCTTGCCGACAAATGGAACCAGGCGCCGGAGTACCGGCCGATTGTGGGGAACAGAGACCCGCACCTGATCGAGAACTGGTATTACGCGCTGTGGGCATACAACGGCTTTGCCTTCAAGAACCACCCCATGAATCCCGCGTACGCCTGGCCGCGTCCGGCGTACGATTGCCAGAGCGCCCGTAACTACCCCTACCAGGAGCTGGTGCTGGGATGCGCGCAGAACCCGCCGTACCGCGCCGGCGCGCCGTTGTGGGATGCCCAGCCCGTCCACATCCCCGACCTGGCGGACCCCGCGTTCGGCGGGCCGCTGGCGCTGCAGAACTGGGCGCCCTGCTCCCAGAGCCTCGTCTGCGCCCCCATGGACATGCCCACGCCGAACCCGAACCACCAGGACCCGGTGACGCCTGCCCTGACGCGGGCGCAGGTCATCGGGGAGCCGGTGATGAGTGTGTCGCCGGGGAGTGTGGAGCTGACCGCGTTTCCCGTTCGCCAGAGTCGGAGCGAGCTGCTCACCATCTCCAATTCAGGCACCGGCGTGCTTGCCTGGCGCGCGAGTTCATCCACCCCCTGGCTCAAGCTCTCGCGTATACAAGGCGTCTCTACTGGCACCGACCTGGGATCAACGGGTCAAACGCTGAGCGTTCATGCCGACGCCGTTAGCCTCCCACCAGGGACGTATACCGGCGATGTCAAGATCGAATCGCTGTACGCTAAGGGGGGTGCCGTCGTCGTGCCGGTCACCCTGCGCGTAAACTCGGGCGATGAAATCTGGAAGACGGGAGACTTTAACGGCGACGGCAAGACCGACCTAGCTCATCTTTGCTGCTTCGATACGATGGCGGTTTGGCTGTCCCACGGCGACGGTACCTTCACGGTCACCACCTTTCAGCCCTGGCCCGATTACTGGATTCAGGCTGGGACCTGGCAGACGGGGGACTTTAACGGCGATGGCAAGACTGACCTGGCGCACCTTTGCTGTTTCGGTTCGATGGCGGTCTGGCTCTCTCTCGGCGACGGCAGCTTCACCGTCACCACCTTCCAGCCCTGGTCGGACTACTGGATCCAGGCCGGGACCTGGGAGGCGGGCGACTTCAACGGCGACGGTAAGACCGACCTGGCGCATCTTTGCTGCTCCAACAATGCCGCCATCTGGCTGTCGCGCGGAGATGGAAGCTTCGACGTCTCTGTCGTCGAGCCGTGGCCCGGCTACGGGGTACGTACCGGCTCCTGGGAGACTGGAGACTTCAACGGCGACGGCAAGACCGACCTCGCCCACCTCTGCTGCCCTAACTACTCTCACACCTGGCTCTCCCGTGGAGACGGTAGCTTCGACGTCGCCACTTTCGGTCCGTGGCCGGGCTACGGCATATACACCGGCTCCTGGGAGACTGGAGACTTCAACGGCGACGGCAAGACCGACCTCGCCCACCTCTGCTGCCCTAACTACTCTCACACCTGGCTCTCCCGTGGAGACGGTAGCTTCGACGTCGCCACTTTCGGTCCGTGGCCGGGCTACGGCATATACACCGGCTCCTGGGAGACTGGAGACTTCAACGGCGACGGCAAGACCGACCTCGCCCACGTCTGCTGCGCTGATTACGCTCATACGTGGCTCGCGGTGGGCAACGGGAGCTTTGACATCACTACCTTCCAGCCGTGGCCGGGTTACGGCGTGCTAACTGGTTTGTGGCGAACGGGCGACTTCAACGGAGACGGTAAGACAGACTTGGCCCACCTTTGCTGCTTCGATTACATGCACACGTGGCTGTCCAACGGTGACGGCAACTTCGCCGTGACGAAGTTCCAGCCCTGGCCGGACTACTGGGTGAACCCTCCATAGACAGGCAACGGACCTAAGTCCTAGGCTTCTGCGCCACGATGGTGACGTCGTAGTAGCGAGGGTCGTACAGCTTTGCGACCTCAGACGAAAGCACATCGAATCCTGCGGTCTGAACGGCCATGACCCATTCGTCGACACTGAAGCTGTTGACGTGTTCCTCGCTATCGTCCCAGCCCAGTGGCACGGCCATGATGAAGTAGCCCCCGCTTCTTAGCGTGTTGAAGACCTGCTCGAGGCTGTGCATGATCGATGAGCTGTGCTCTATCGTGTGCGAAGCGAACACAGCATCGTAGTTTTCGGGATCCAGCTGAACAGTTCCGATCTCACTGGTGCGAGCAGACCCGCGCATACCCCGGATCGCGAGTTCGTTTTTCAGGTAGTCAACCACGCGATCGTCGATGTCGAGGCAGTCGTACTCAACTCCTCGCTGGCTCAGCATGTCAAGAATCTCCCTGGGTACGTAGCCAGATCCGATGTCGAGCAACCGCTGACCAAAGAAGACAGAAGCCCTGAAGTACTTCTGCACGTATCTGTCAGTCCTGTCCTCCTGCAGCGCGGCGTAGTTAGAGCCCTCCTGGGCCGCACGCCATCTATCTATGTGTGATCGCTGCAGCGCTGCGAATCCCTCTGGGTCGAAGGCTGGGGCGGCCTTGATCGGAGGCGGCATAATATCGCCTTCGCTCCAGTCGCCCGTGACTACCTCCGCAGTCGAGTCGAAGCCTCTGAACACAACCTCCGTCGAGCGGGCCAGAGGGTTCCTCCTGCCGGTAGCGACAATCCTCAGGATCGCTCTTCCCACCCTCCTTTGCCTCCCAGAGAGCACCGACCGAAACCGCCGCGAACTGATGCTCCGCAGCCGGCTGACGAGCGACGCGCCTCCCAATCGCTTGGTGTAGGGAGCGGTCGTGCTCAAGGTTCGGCGGAGCCCTTGTGCCGCGGTACCATAAAGCGGCAGGCTGAGGTCGTGAGGATACGTGCTGAACAGGTCAATCTCCTGAGTGACAACACCGTTGACATCGACGCTCGCTACGCCGCTCCACGGGTGCAGATGGAAAACGCCGTAGAGGTCGGTAAAGTCTCCCGTTATCTGCGCATATTCGCTGCCGGTTCCGAGCGTGTAGCGGCTGTACGGAAGACTAGATTTCTTCCAACTCCCGCCGTACACGACCCGATCATCTTCGGCCGGGATGAACCATGGCGATCTCACGCATGGCCCCCCTTAGTCGCGGATCCTTGAGCTACCCATCCTTGCGCATGGGGCCTCTCAACGTGACGGCATGCCGAATCTCGCGCTCCCGTACCGGCTTCACCACAAGCGCACGTTTGAGCCAGACTTCGTGTCCGTAACTCTGCGGATTGTTCTTCTTATGCACCTTCAATTCGACCCTTACCTGCTCGCCGGCCGACCCTGCGACCCCGACCTGATAGCTCCATTGGCTCTCTGGATGCGCGCTGTAAAGGTCCACGCCTATCGGCCTTTCCCGTCCCACTTGCAAGAGGGCGATCCCGCACCAGCTGTGACGGAGAAAGACGAGGTGCAAAATGCTGCCCGCGGACACCTCGAACGACAGGGAGGCATGGGGCTGGTCCGTGAAATGGTAATCGCTGTCTGAAACCGAATCGCGCCTCGTTGACCATTGGCCATCGACGGTCACCCGACTGGTGTCAAACGGCGCTACGTCGGCCACTTCAAGATTCGCGATTTCTGACCCCGTCCCCTCAAGCAGGCACAGCTTCATACCGCGTTCGACGAAGAGCAGTAGGAGGTCCCAATCGCTCCATCCGTCTTCGAAGCCCCCTGTCAGTTCGTAGTCCTTCTTCCGAAAGACGAACCTTCGCGCCTCTCCTGGCGTCGGCTTGCCATCGATGACGAGTGTGTTGGCCTGTTCAGCAAGGAGCGCGATAGCATGGGTGAGATAGTTCTCATCGATAGTTTCGCCGGCGTCCAGAAGGACGACATAGTCGCCACCGGCCAGCCCGATTCCCAGACTCTTCGCTGACGCCAGACTGCTCTCTTGCAGTCTCCGGAGACGTCGAACCTCGGGCTGGCCATCGGCCAACTCGGCCGTGGGACCAGGCGCCACAACAATGACCTCGAGAACAAGGTCATCCTGAGTCCGACGACATACGCTGCCGACGGATTCCGCGAGGGCCGCGCTGGTGGAGTGATCGACGACCACTACAGTTACCATGTCTTGGCTACGAGGCGGGCGCTTCTGTAGCAGCAGATACACTTCGGGGCTGTCAAGCAGCAACGAGACATCTGCAAGTGGCCGCAGTAATTGGTACCGATTATCGATGATGGAGACGTTGAAACCGCACTCCTCGATCAGGCGAACCAGGTCTCGTGAATTCGGGGTAGGCCGGACCTCGACGATGATCTTGAGATCCGGCAGGCGCTCCAGCAACGCGCGCATCCCGTCAAGTACCATATATTCGCCGCCTTCGACGTCTATCTTGATGAGATCAATTCGTTGGAGATCCCCGAGGATTTCGTCCAGAGGTACTGCCTCCACTTGCATCCCGCGCGGATCCGGATCTACCTCAGAGACTCGATGAGCGCCCTTGTGCTCAATCCACTCAGACAGTTGGAAGCCAACGGTCTTCCGCTCGTTCCATGCGGCCAGTTGGTTCGGCTCAACTATTCCTTCCAGGCCGTTCAACTGAAGATTTCGGACTAGCAGGCCGTAATTGACTGGCTCTGGTTCGAAGGCTATAACCTTTCCCGATTCCGCTATGAGTTTTCCAGCGATGACACTGTAGTAACCCACTTGCGCACCTACATCAACGAAGATAGCCCCCGGCACTAACAGATTCATCACCAACTCAGTCCCCAGTGGCTCCATAAACCCGCGGTCCAGTATCGGAGCTGATATCCAGATGTCGGCTTCAGGCGGATAGACGTCGATCTCCGCATCCACCGCTCGCAATCGAGCTCGCCTGAGCTCTAGTGTTCGCCCGCCGACGGACTCACCATTCGATACATGATTCTGCGATCGATGCACGCCTGCGGGGGCAACATTGGCGGCGCCAGCTTGCGGCGTTGTGATAAGGGCCACGCGGCGAAGCCAAACTTCGTGTCCGTGACTCCGCGGATTGTTCTTCTGACTAACCCGCAACTCGACGCGTACCTGCTCGTGCGCCGGCCCTGCGACCTCCAGCTGACAGCTCCACTGGCTTTCGCGCCGGGAATTGAACAGGTCTACGTAAACCGGTTCATGTCCTGCCACGAGTATCTCCACCGCGCCGCACCATTCGAGGCGCAAGAAGACGAGGTGCAGAGTACTGCCTGCCGGAGCTTCGAAGGAAAGGAGCGCCCCGGGCTCGCTGGTTGCCAAATAATCCGTATCAGAAACCGTGTCGCGTCTTACCTTCCACTCGCCGGAGCGTTTCACCCGGTCGATCTCAAAAATCGAGATCTCTTCGACTGACAGCTCGACCAGCTGTTCCCCCTCGCCCGCGATCCTGTACTCAGTCATGCCCGCCCCGATGAAACGGACAAGGAGGTCGCGGTCTGTCCACCCGTCTTGATAGCCACCGACAAGCTCATAGTCGCTCTTGCGGAATACTATGCCCCTGGGCTCACGGGTGAGCAGGCCCTTGTGATGTACGACCACGGCGTGAGGATCCTTCTTCAGGACCTCCACCGCCCGCTCAAGATACGACTCTTCGAGTTTGTCGCCGGCATCCAGGATGCAGACATACTCACCCTGGGCGAGGCACACACCCAGACACCTGGCGCTGGCGCCACCATTGTCCTTTACGCGGTGGATGAATTTGATTGCTCCATCCTTCGGCCCTGTGGCCGCGCCCTGATTCTTCACCCCGATCGGCACGACGATTGTCTCCACCGGGGCCAACGTCTGGCGCGAGAGACTTTGAGCCGATCGTTCGACGGCTGGACGCCGGCCAGGGTCGATGAGGACCACGCTGACGCCCTCGCGCGCGCCTCGTTGCTTTTGCAGAAGCAAGTCGAGCGCATGAACCTCCGCGCCGTCACAATGCGCAATAAGGCCTTCGTGGGACAAGGGTTTCAGGAGCCCACTGTAATTGTCAATAAGAGTAGCGCTAAGACCAAGCTCACGGATCAGGCCAACCAGGTCTCGGGTGTGCTGGGTCGGAAACAGCAGCTCAGTGATAATCTTGAGCTCCGGGGATCGCCTCACCAGGTCGAGCATGCCCATGAACACCATGTACTCGCTGCCTTCAGCGTCTATCTTAATGAGGTCGATAGCGGCGTTGCTGCCCAAGAATTCATCGAGGCTGGTCGCCTCGATTTGAATGACCCCCGGGCCGTCTCCAGACTCCGTAGTCCAGTGGGCCCCCATGTTGTCACCTCGTGCGGTTTCATGGAGGGTGATGGTGCCGGATTCTTTCCAAACCGCCAGCTTATTCAGCTGTACGACGCCTTCCAGCCCGTTTAGCTGCACGTTCTGAGTGAGAACCGTATGATTCGTGGTCTCCGGCTCGAACGTGATTACCTTGCCTCCTTGACTCACGATCTTGCCGGCAATTACGGAGTAATAGCCAACGTGACCGCCGACATCCACGAAAGTAGCCCCTGGCTTGAGGAGGTTCATTACCAACTCCGTTTCGAGTGGTTCCCAGATTCCCTCATCAAGGATCGCGCCGGAGATCCAGACGTCCCGGCTCTTGGGGTAGACGTACATCTCGGCGTCGACGGCCGCGAGCTTCGCGCGCAGGAGTTCTGGCTCGGCGGAGGGCGTTCGGCTCGCAAGGACGCCTTCGAGGCCGTGGGTCAGCTCTCCCGGCGTGGTGCCGGCGAGTGCGATCTCGCGTAGCCAGACCTCGTTGCCGCGACTGGCCGGGTTCCGTTCGGCATGAACCGTTAGTTCCACTGCGCATTCGCCGCTGTCACCGTCGACCCGCCCCTGCCATCTCCAGACCGGCTCGTGAACCGGGTTGTACAGGTCGATGTACCTGCTTTCGCCATCCGCCGTACTGAGTTCAAGTACGCCGCCACATTCGTGCCGAGTGAACTCGAGCTGAAGGACTGCGCCGGCCGCAACTGTGAATGCCAGGCTCTCACCGGATTCGTTGGTGTATAAGCAGGCTGCGCCGGTCGCTGTGTCAACGCGTTCTTCCCAGCCTTCACTGGCGTCTATCGCGCTGAGGGGAATCTCCTGCAGCCGGAACGCGTCGCGCCGCGCGCTCCGCTGCTCACCCACCCGCAAGCTAACCTCCTCGTAGATGGACACCATCGATTCTGCCATCTTCAGGTAGCTGAACTGGTCGCGCACTTTGTGCTCCGCCGCGCTACCGAGTCTCTCTCGGAGGGACGGGTCGCTCATGCAGCGCTCCAGCGCCTGCTCGAGGGACTTCGCGTTGTCGGGGTCGGCGAGGAGACCGTCTACACCGTCTTCGATGACTTCCGGGACGCCACCTGTGCGGCAGCCGATGACGGGCTTTCCGAACTGCATGGCTTCAAGGTAAATGAGGCCGAACGATTCGAAGAGTGACGGTGCGACGAATAGATCGCAGGATCGGTAAAGGTCCAGTAGCTCGTCCTCGGCGACGCGGCCGTAGAAGCGCACGCGCTTCAGGAAGTCGCTTCCCCTGTAACGGTCCAGGAACTGCTCCTTGGGCGTGGACCCAGCGGTCCCAGGTACCGTGTCGTCGCCGACGATGTTGCATTCCCAGTCGGGGTATCGCATCAACAGGTTCGGCAGCACGTCCAACAGCACGTGGATGCCCTTGCGCCGCTCAAGCCGACCGACAAACAGCAGGCGGTGAGCGCCTCCCGGCCCTGGTGCGGCTGCTTGGACGTCTTGAGGCGCAATCCCATGCGGCACCCTGTAGAGGTACCACAACTGTTCTGGATGAATGCCCATCTTGGTTCGGTAGCTTTCCAGCATGCCCCAGGAATTGCAGCAGCGGGCGTCCGCGTGCACGATCTGCCACTTGTCAAGAGCGATGCAGGTGCGCATGTCGTCGTTCATGGGCCAGTGCTCTGTTTCGGCGACCTGCGCCATGGGGGTGTGGAGAGTAAGGACGGTGGGGTAAATGCCCGAAGTGATGACGGCCAGACCCTCGGCGTCCCAGTTGGGCGTCTGCACAACGTCGAAGACGATGCCTGCCCGGGAAAGATCGAGCAGCTTGTGGAATACGGCAAGCGAGTAAGCCGCGTTCCTGTTAAGGATCGGCCGATCAGGAAACAGCGAGGCGCCGGCGATCTCCGCGTTGGCGATCCTGTGGACGGTGAAGTCCAGGACCTCGTGGGAAACCGGATCGTCGCCTTTGGTGATGATGTGCACATCGTGGCCCAGGTGGTGCAGCCCTGAGGCGAGATCGTAAGTGTAGCGGCCGATGCCGCCCGCGGCAGGATCCGGCGGCAGCGTCTGCGAAAGGAGGCAGATCCGGAGCTTTCTCTGTGGGGATTTCCTTGTGAACGGCAGGAATTCAGGCGTGCCGGCGCCGGCCAGCGGCGTCCGGCGCCGGCTCAGCGTTCCCCCGAGGAAGCCAGCGGCGAGGCCCATGAACCACTGTGTCAGGTACTTGAGCCCGCGGACCGGCGAAACCTGCCTGTGGCGGGCGAAGCGCAGGATGTCCCGGAAGAAGTGCTTCTTGCGGGCGAGCCAGAGTGTCTTAATCAGTCGGAGAGGGCGGGGGTCGCGGCCGTTTTTGATGCAGAAGTAAGTGTCGCTTCGGGTTATCTCCCGCCAGGCCTGGTCGTAGGGGTTCGCCCGCCGCGCGGAGGTGGCGGAATAGTGTCGGACCGAGGCTGTGGGTGAGTACTCTATCCGGTATCCCAGGCGGCTGAGCCGGTGACAGACATCGGTTTCCTCGAGGTAGTAGCTGTAATACTCGTCGAAGCCGCCGATCTCAAGCAGCGCTTGCCGGCTGAAGGCGCAGTTGCAGCCACGGACGCCGCGCACGTAGCGGGAGGAGGACGGTTGCCCGTCCCCGCTGTTGCCGGGCTGGTTGAAGACCTGGAGGGCGTAATCAGAGGTAACACCCTCGCGGAACTCGTAGCTGGCGGTGTCACGGTGGAGGACGGGGCCGCCGGCTGCAGCGACCCGGGCGGACGAGTCTTCCTGAAATGGCGCCAGTAGCTGCTCCAGCCAGTCGTCAGATCCGGGGAGGGCATCATCATCGATGAAAACGACGACATCGCCTGCCGCGGCTGTGATGCCGAGATTGCGAGAGACGGACAGATTGGGGAGGGGGCATTTGATGGACTTGATTCGCCCCGCGTAGGAAGCCAGCACCATCTGGGTATCGTCCCTGGAGGGGCCGTCCACGACGATAACCTCAAGTGGCTCGTAGGTCAGGTGTTCGAGCGAGGCGAGCAGGCGGCGCAAGAGGGGTGCTCTGTCCAGAGTATTGATGATGATGGAACAACTTAGACGCGAGCTCATGAATTCACCCGGTCTCTGTAGACAAGGAACGGGCTCTCTTCGCCTCCGGCGAGGTAAGCGACAAGGGCGCCAAGGCGCTCCCTGACGGACGGGATAGAACAGCGGCCAAGGGCTCGTCGCTGCCCTTCAATGACGGTTCTGCGGAGGTCGAGGTCCTTGAGCACGACGTTGATGAGCTCCGCCACCGGCACGTCGTCCCATTCGTGGACGAGGAGGCCGGAGCCGCCAAGCGTTTCCGGGACCGCCGCGGCGGCGAAGGCGACGACGGGAATGTCGTGGGCCATTGCTTCCGCAATTGGGACACAGAAGCCCTCGTGTTCGGAGGCGGAGACGAAGACGTCGGCGGCGCGGTAGTACGCAGCGGTCTCTTCGTCTGTCACGTGGCCGGTGAAGACGATGTTATCGCCCGACTCGAGCGTGTTGCGAAGGGCATCCAATTCGCGGAAGTAGGCCGGCGTGTGCAGGTTGTTGCCGACGAGGAAGAGGTGCGCGTGGCGGTTGATCTCCCGGTAGTAGTAGTCGAACATGCGCATCACGCGGTCCTGGCGCTTGTTTGGCGAGATTCTACCGAGGAACAAGAATTTGACGCCATCCAGTCGTTTGAGCTGGTTGAGTAACCGTGCGTCGACCGGCCGTTGCGCTACCTCTTGCGGGTCGACAATTGGAGGGACGCAGAGCGTCGGTCGGGGCGCGTCGAGGAGGCGTGCGAACTCGGAGAGGTTATGAGTTGAGGGGGCAACTGCGATGTCAAAGGCGTTGGCCATCCGCCTTAGCTGGGCTTGCCCCTGCATGGTCTGGTCATAGCCTGGGGACCCCGGCGTGAAGTAACGAGAGGGAGTGATGTTGTGATAGTAGACCGCCGTGCGCCCGGGAAACGCAAGGATTAGGTCCTCAAGGTCGCTGAATCCCCAGTAGTGGTACACGATCGCCGTCTGATCGTCGAGTCGTTGTGCATGTAAAGAGCGGACATCTTTGCTCACCCTGGGGTCCCAGGCCCGGGAAAGGATGCGCTCGCCGTGCCCGAGCCCGGCGAGCAGGCGCGCGTTGCCACGGGCGATGTTGCTCACGGCGTCGCCGTAGCTCATGGCCTCCATTACCTGGTATATGCGGCGAACGCGGGGCGGTGCGCTCGGTGCGGCAGTCAAGTACCGGCCTCTCCTCTGTAGGCGACGATCTCCATCTCTGGACATCCGTTGTTATCGCGGTTCGCCACCAGCACCTCGGCGCGTGCGAAGCCACAACTAAGGAGCAAGGCGGTAAGCGTGGCGGGGGTGTACATTGCGAAGTGATCGTCGCCCTCATACTCCTGTCCCCCGAACGTTATCTCCTTGAAGCGGGCGATATCCATCCGCTGGGACTCAGTTTCGCGGAGCGCCTCCTCCCAATTCGGGCAGACTATGCGCAAGCGTCCCGAGGGCTTCAGAAGATCGAGCCAATACGGCAAGATTCGCGTTTTCAGCTCGTACTCTCGAAAGTGCTCAACCAAATGTGACGAACTGATCTCGGTCAGCGATCCGGCCTCGAAGGGTAGATCTCGCACGTCGGCGACGACGTCAACACCGGTTACTGCGCGGAAATCGACGTTGACGTAGTCAGCGAGGGCGTCGCGGCCTGCTCCGAGGTTTACCTTGAGGCCGTCTGG
This sequence comes from uncultured Dehalococcoidia bacterium, assembly GCA_964558415.1. Taxonomy (GTDB): domain Bacteria; phylum Chloroflexota; class Dehalococcoidia; order SM23-28-2; family RBG-16-64-32; genus CAZLDI01. The sequence continues at coordinate 20,555 of CAZLDI010000012.1, read as the reverse complement.
CAGCCCCTTGATCTTTTTCGGATACGCGTCTGGATCGAGTATTCGCGGAGCGATGCGTTGGGCACCGAGATCCGAGGTACGTTCTCGAATTTCGAACTCCACGTCCCGCACTTCATTCTGAATCGCGCTGGTCCAGCGTTCGAGCCCCTCCTGGCGCTTCGCCACCGAATCCAACCAGCTCTCGGTTCCTTCCTGGCGGTCGGCAACCGACTGAAGCCAGTCGGTTGTCGCCTGCTGTCTGGACTGGAACTCGTGATCCTTCTGGGCGCTGGCGTGGAGTGCGAGGGTGATATCCGCAAGGAGCGCGCTGACCTCGCGGTTGAACCTGATCTGTCTGCGGCCGAATACGCGGAGCGGAAGGTTGAGCAGGCGCTTGACCACGCCGCGCGGGTCGCGTCCCCCGGCCACGAACAGCGGTGCCCAGGCGTATTCGGAGTGGAGGCGCTGCAATCGGGACTCTATTTCCGAGAAGGGTGCGGCCACGCCAGGCAGCCGGGGGAGGCCGGCGCTGAAGGTGGCCTCGGTCCGGGTTGTCAGTGACTGGCGGAACCTGAGGTTCTGCTCGATGATTCCGATGATGCGGTCTATCTCTTCGGGATCCAGATCGCTGGTGAAGAAGGCTCGCTCAGGTTGTTGCACGCCGGCCACTAGGCTACGACCTCTGCGTGATGGTGAGCGGCTTCGCGGTATCTCTTCGCTACGTCCCGCGAGGGTCCTTCAGCGACGACGCGGCCGTGCTCAAGCCAGATCGCGCGTTCGCAGAACTGCTCGACGAGGTCCAGGCTGTGCGACACCACGACTATCGTCGTGCCATTTTTCTGGAACTCGTACATCTTCTCGATGCATTTCTCTCCGAAGTAAGCGTCTCCGACGGAGAGGACCTCGTCAACGAGCAGGACTTCCGGGTTGGTGTGAACGGCGACGGCGAAGGCGAGCCTGACGTACATCCCGGACGAGTAGCGCTTGACCGGCGTGTCAATGAAGTCCCACAGCTCCGCAAAGTCGACTATGCTGCCGAACTGTTCGTCGATCTCGCGTCCGGTCATGCCGAGGATAGAGGCGTTGAGCCGCACGTTTTCGCGTCCCGTAAGGTCGGGGTGGAAGCCGGCGCCGAGTTCGATCAGCGGCGATACGCGTCCGGCAACGCGCACCTCGCCTTCGGTGGGGGCCATGACGCCGGCGATCAATTTCAGGGCCGTGCTTTTCCCGCTGCCGTTGCGGCCGATGAGGCCTACGGTCTCGCCGCGGTCCATCGTGAAGGTGACGTCTCGGAGGGCGTAGAAGGGTTCGGACCAGGCGCGTCCACGGAAAAGGGCGGGGACGAATTCGCGCAGGGAGCTGCCTTCCTGGAGCTGGAAGCGTTTGCTGACGCGCCAGAATTCGATTTCGCGTTCGCTAAATTCGGTCCGCAAACCCCGGCTCCATCTTCTTGAACAGGTAGTAACCGACGAGGAAAGTGACACAGGCGATAGCAAGGCCCAGGAGGACCTTCCCCATATCCGGGTTATCTCCCTCTAGTAGCACGCGGCGATAGGCATTGATGATGAGGGAGTTGGGATTCAGGTCGTAGAGGAACCGGTATCGCTCTGGCACGATATCAACCGGGTAGAGTACCGGGGTGAGGTAGAACCAGAGGGTGAGGGCGACGCCGACCAGGAAGCGGACATCGTGGAAGTAGAGGTTGAGGGCGGCCAGCGGCAGCGCCAATCCCAGGGTGAAGATGAGGTGGATGGCGAACAGGATGGGGAGCCACCAGGCGGTAAGCTCCGGGGGCTCGCCGTAATAGAGCATCAGTCCGATAAGGATAGCGAGTCCGACCCCAAGATCGACGACCCGGGTAAAGACGGCTGCTGTGGGCAGGACCTCGCGCGGAAAGTAGACCTTTGTTACGAGACTGCCACCGCCGGCGACGCTGTCTGTCCCGGAGCCGAGAGCGCTGGCGAAGAAGTTCCACGGTACGAGGCCCACGAACAGAAACAGCGCGTACGGGACATTACCGCTGCTCTGGACGCGGAGGATTGTGGAGAAGACGAAGGTCATGATCAGGAGCTGGCTGAGAGGATTGACGACCGCCCACGCGTATCCGAGGATTGATTGCTTGTACTGGCCACGGAGGTGGCGCACGGTCATGTGCCAGAGGAGGTCCCGGCGTCGCCAGAACCGCCGGAGGTGGCCAGCCATGTCGAGCGCACCAGAACCGTGCCTGAGCGGATGCCTCGTTGTGATTTGAAGGTGGGTCATGGGCGTCGGGGAGATAGCTTCACTAGGACTAACGCGTGAACCGGCGCGGGCGTTGCACCCATGTTACCCCATGTTATCGGTCAACTTGGGGCTGTCGCAACCGAGCTGCGGCCCCGGGCGGATCGCTTGCCGGGCGCGACCCGGCGGGGATAACCTGACTGCCAGCGATGACTCCACGACAAACGAATGATCGCCCGCTACCGAGGCCGCTGCTGGCGGTAGTCTATCTCCTTCTGCCGATCGGGAAGCCTTTCTTGAAGGCGACGGTCCGGCGGGTGCCGTTTCTCTGGCGGAAACTCCAGCGAATGCGGGATGTCGCGGTGCAAACGCGACCGCCCGACGCAGGTTGGGAGGCCCCGCTAAGCAGACGAGTATCGTCCGGCGCTGCGTATCTATTCGGCAATAACCGTCCCTCCGGAGGAAGCAGTTCCGCGTCCGTAGGCGACCGGCTGTTCGGTGTGAACATTGCCGGTTACTTCGACTCTCCCACAGGCACCGGGGAAACCGCGCGAGAGGCGGCGAGATTGCTGGCGCACGCCGGCGTGCCATGCGCGTTGAACAATGTGATTGGGCCAAGCTCCGGACGGCGAGACCTGGAGCACGGTCGGCTGTCCCAGGACAACCCTTACGCCATCAACCTTGTGTATGTGAACCCCGACCAGGCCGCTAATTTCGCCTGGGATAAGGGGGACGCGTACTTCCGCGGCCGCTACAATATCGGCGTTTGGAACTGGGAACTACCCAGCTTTCCGAGCCAATGGCTGTCGCGCTTCCGTTATTACGACGAGATATGGGCGGGCTCCGGCTTCATCGTTGAAGCGCTACGCGGGGTGTCCCCTGTTCCGGTGACGCGTATGTCGTTCGCGATGGAGCCGGAGCCGGTCGTTGACAGCACCATGCAACGATCCGATTTACGCGTGCCAGAGAAGGCCTTCCTGTTCACGTTCATTTTCGATTTTCACAGCGTCATGGAGCGCAAGAACCCCCTTGGACTGATCGAGGCTTTCAAGAAGGCATTTCCCGTGGAGGGTGAAGCGGCTCTCTTGATCAAGTCGGCGCACGCGGACACCGAGACGATGATGGTGCTGCGTGCCGCCTCTGGTCCCGGGGTGGCACTCGTGAATCGTGTCATGAGCCGGGAGCAGGTCAATCGTTTGTACGAACTCTGTGATTGCTATATCTCGCTGCACCGATCTGAAGGATTCGGACTGACCCCTGCGGAGGCGATGCGTGTGGGCAAGCCGGTCATCGCAACCTCTTACGGCGGGAATATGGACTTCATGACCGATGAGAACAGCTACCTGGTGCGCCACGAACTGGTGCGCATAGAGCGGGACTATGGGCCGTACAGTCAGGGCGAACAATGGGCCGAGCCCGACGTGGAGCACGCCGCCCGGCTGATGCGCCGTGTCTATGAGGACCAAGCGGGGGCGCGGAAGGTGGGCCAGCGAGCGCGGGACGACATACGGCGCTTGTTTCATCCGGATGTGATTGAAGGACAGATGCGAGAGAGATTGGAACTGATCGCGGTCCGTTGCGGTGTTGCCCTCAACACGGTGTGACGAACGCCGCCGGCTTCCTTGCTACTTTCCTCGCGGGTGTGCTACAAGGTCAGATAGTCCTCTGCTGCTGCCGGGCCGGGAGCGTAACCGACGCGCTTTCGCGGGCGTTTTAGCGAAGAGCGGAGACGATAGTTTGATATGACCCTGAACGTGCGAGACGAAGCCGCGCCCCGCCCCGCGCTGAATGGCCGGCGCGGTCAGGACACCCCCGCCGTGAGCGAGAAGGAGATGCGAGGCGTCATAACCTCGTACGCGACGCCGACTTCCAAGCGCCTGCTGGACGTTCTCGTATCCACATTACTGCTGAGCGTGCTCTGGCCCGTCTGTGTCCTGGCGATCTGGCTGATCAAGAGGGACTCTCCGGGTCCCGCGCTGATCGCCCACAAACGTGTTGGGCTGGATGGGAAGGCGTTCGACTTCTACAAATTCCGGTCGATGGTCGAGGGTTCGGAGGACACCGATTTCGGCCGCATCCCGACAGGGGATCTCAAGGAGACGTTGCTCAGCCCTACTGAACGAGACCCACGCATCACCGCGGTGGGCGCCGTACTGCGCAAGACGACGGTAGACGAGTTGCCGCAGCTGCTGAACGTCATCAGGGGAGACATGAGCCTGGTGGGCCCAAGACCGGATATTCCGGAGATCGTGGACAGCTGGCCGGAGCACTTTCACCAGCGACACAAGGTTAAGCCGGGTATGACCGGCCTGGCGCAGGTGAACGGGCGCTCCGACATTACGCACTTCGACAAGATCCGCTACGACCTGGACTACGTGCGCCATCACCCGATCTCTCGCGACCTGGCGATCCTGGCCAAGACCGTAGCGCTCGTTATCAGCAAAAAGGGCGCTCGATAAAGAGCATCACGCTCCGTTCGCCCGCGTTTACAATGGCGTTGAGCGAATGATGAGGCCTCCCGATATTGCGCGCTGATGTCCTCGCCTCCCAGCCGCTGCGGGCGCTGTCGCGATTGGACGGCTGGCTCGCCCGCGAGCCGACCGTCCCCAGGTTCCCGCTGGCGATCGGTGTGCCATTGGCGACGGCGGTGCTCGTTGGGCCGGTTCTGGCTGTCGCGTTGGCGGTGCAGGAGGTCTCCGCGATCTTCTGGCTGGCTCTTGTTCTGGACTTGACCGCGCTCTTCGCCTTCGCAGTGGTGACGTGGCGGCGGCCCGTGATGATGGTGGGCGTTATCGTACTGTGGTTTGCCCTCCAGCGGCTGGTGATCGCCCTCCTCGCCCCGCATGTCTCCGCGGACGTCGTCAGGCTGCTTCTGACCTACAAGGAAGGTTTCTATCTGGCGTTGCTGGCAGCTGCTGGCCTGACGCTTGCGTTGGGCCTGCGCCGGCGTGAGCGGGCGCTGCCGGCGCTGCTGCCCGCGGACCTGGCGGCGCTCGCGCTGCTCGGTCTGCTGGCGCTGCATTTTGTGTCGTCGCCCGGTACGTCTACTCCCGAGCTTACATATCTGCGACGCTTCGCGGCGCCCGCGTTGATCTACCTGGCGGGGCGCGCGCTGGTGCCGAGGCGCGATCAGTTTGACGATTCGCTACGCGTGCTCGTACTCGTTGCTTCGGCCGTGGCGGTTTTTGGACTGGTCGAGCGCTTTGCCTTCGGTGTTTCATTCTGGTCAGAGACAGTGGAAGCGGGTACGTTTTACTCGAAACAGATAGAGTCCGGTCTTCTCCCTGAGGGCTGGACGGTGTTGTACCGTGGCGTCCCGGACGGCGTTTTCATATCGCTGCCGCTGGAAGTGCCGGTCCGGCGCCTCGTGTCCAGCTACCTTGAGCCGACGACGCTTGGTAGCTTCCTGGCGCTTGCCCTGCTGCTCGCGATGCTTGCTCCGGATGGGACGATCCTCAGGAAGCGGATCACCTGGGCCACCGCCGTTGTGATCGCGGTGGCTGTCGTCGCCACGCTGAGCCGGGCCGCAATGGTCACGGTGATTGCGGGCGCCGGGATATTTCTTCTTGCGACGGTTGCCCGGAACCGAGCGGTGAGCGGAAGCGCAGCCAAGTTGCTGCTGACGGCGGGGGTGATCAGCGCGATGGGGCTGGGTGTAGCCATAACGACTCTGGACAATCCACCGGCACGCGAAGACATTCGCAGCGTGCTCTCCACGAGGGCGGTCTCCGGACTGGGTGATGAGCCGGCAGCCCCGAATGCTCCCGGGGCGCCGCCCTCGCCGGACGGCGACGCACCTTTGCCTGAGATAGGCGAGCATCCGCCCGGCAGCACGGCCGCGGGGGCGTCGACCCACTTCAAGGGACTCACGAGCGGGCTGGAGCAGATGCTGGACGATCCGCTGGGGCTGGGGCTTGGCGCCGCCGGCAACTGGAGCCGGTCGCCGGAGGTGGGCGGCGAGAGCACAGTCGGCGCGGTCGCTGCGCAGCTCGGTGTGCCGGGCCTGCTGGCGTTCAGCGCGTTCTTCCTTGCGATTCCGGGAAGCCTGCTGGCCGTCTATTGGCGCAGGCCGCGAGCGAGGGGATCGCTGGTCTGCCTGGCCCTCGCAGGAGGCGTGGCAGGGCTCTTCCTCGTGTCGTTTGTCACCGAATCAGCCTCCGGTCTGCTGGGCAATGCGTTCTACTTCCTCTTTGCGGGCTGGGCTCTCGCGATCTCGACGGGCAGAGTCAACGAGCCGGCTGATCAACAGGCATCTGGGCCGGGGCCCAACGGTCAGGCCTGACGAACGCGGTGCGAGTCCTTTTCCTCACTCCGATCTTTCCATATCCGCCGTCCAGCGGCGGCGCCATCAAGACCTGGACTGTGCTGGAGTTCTTGCGCACCCAATACGACGTGCACCCGGTGTGCTTCAATGCCGCGCCTTTTTCGGAGGAGCAGGAAGCGTACGCCCGCTCATTTGAGGGCAAACTGGAGTGCGTATCCCTGAACCGCCGGCGCAGCTTCGCCAACCTGATCCGCAGCTACGCGGCGGGGGTCCCGCTTGGCGTCTACCGGAACCAGAGCTTGCTGATGGCGAATCTAGTCTCCGACCGGCTCAGAAGTGGCCGGTTCGACGCCGTATTCAGCGACCATTGGCTGATGGCACAGTATCTGCCAACCGATTTCAACGGCAAGACGGTGCTCCACCTGCACAACGCCGAGCACGTAATCTGGCGCCGTCAGGCGGAATTGGACGCGAACCCCGTTCGCCGTTTTGCCGCGCGTTTGGAAGCGCGGCGTGTGGCAGCTTATGAGCGGCAGATTGCGGACCGCTTCGACTACGTGTTTGTCGTCGGCGACGCCGACCGCGAGGCGCTCATCGCGCTGGGCGCGCCCGCGGGCAGGCTATCGCTGTTGCCGAACGTCCCGGACCCGCGCCTCCTGGTCGCGCCGCCACTGAGTTACGCCGACTCGCCGCAGAACGTGCTCTATCTGGGCACGCTGAGCTGGCAGCCGAACCTGGAGGGACTGCGGGCGCTACTGCGGGACTTCGCGCCGTTCCGCGAGCTCCTGCGGGACTCCAGGCTCATCGTCGCGGGGAGCGGTCCTCCGGGGTGGCTGCTCAACGTGGCTGCCGCGGAACCTTCGGTCGACATCGTGACTCCGGTTCTGCACGCCGAGGACCTGTACCAGCGCGCTCGGGTCTTCGTCGAACCGGTCCGCGGCGGCGGTGGCTCGAAGGTCAAGGTGCTGAACGCGATGGCCCGGGGACTGCCAGTTGTTAGCACCCCTGACGGCGCGGCAGGACTGGACGTGGTCGATGGGGAGCATCTGCTCATCGCCTCTGGGCCCAGGGCGATAGCAGAGGCACTGGCCCGCGTGATCGCGGACGAAGCGCTATGGCGAAAGTTGAGCGAGAACGGCCGCCGTCTCATTCAGGAGCGATATCGGCCCGAGATAGCCTACCGAGCGCTCGCAGACGCGCTCTCAGCGTCCGCGACGCCTGTGTGAGAATTGATGCAGATCCTCGGTGTGCGAATCGACAACCTCACCCGACAACAGGCTCTGGCGCTCATTGAGCGCCGGGTAGCGGAGCCAGAGGGTGAGCTCTTTACGATAGCGACGGTGAATCCGGAATGCCTGGTGCTGGCACATGATAACGCCTGGTACCGAGAAGTGCTCAACCTGTCGTCGCTGTGCCTTGCGGATGGCGTGGGCGTCGTACTGGCGGCACGGCTGCGCGGAAGTGGCGCGCTGGAGCGGATCACCGGCGCTGACCTGATCTATGATCTCGCGCGGGCGTGCCGGGAATGCGATCAGTCGCTGTTCCTGCTCGGCGCGACCGCCCACTCCGTAGAAGCTGCACTGTCAGTACTGCGACGGCGCTACCCGGGCCTGAGCGCTGCCGGCCACTCGCCGCCCCGGCGTGGGAACTGGACGGTCGCGGAGACCGAAACAATGCACGAACTAATTGCAGAAGCCGCGCCGGCCGTTTTGTGCGTGGCGTTCGGGATGCCGCGCCAGGAACTCTGGATCGATGTGAACCGCGCCCGGCTCGGCGAGATAGGAGTGTGCGTCGCGGTGGGTGTGGGCGGCGCCGTGGATTACGTCGCGGACACCGTCCCGCGCGCGCCGGAGCTGGTGCGCCGGATCGGCATGGAGTGGTTCTATCGTCTTGTCCGTCAGCCCAACGTCCGCTTCCGCCGCCAGATCACGCGCCTACCCCGGTTCGCTCTCCTGGCGACGGTGGAGGCGGTACGTGAGCGCCGGCCCCCGTAGGGACCCAACTGAACCCCTGTCGCCTCTGCTATGCCTCGGCGTCGTCTTCCCGGCTCTTCGCGCGACGAAGCAGCCGTTCGATCGCCCGTCGGTAGAGTCGTACGTCCTCCGGCTGGAACAGGAGGGCTTCGCGTATGCTGCCTCCTGAGACGCGCGCATACCAGAAGAGCGTGGCCGCCAGCGCGCAGACGTAGGCGATGGACGACGCGATGGCCGCGCCCTCAACTTCCAGCCACGGTATCAACGCCATGTCCAGCGTTATCGTGACGCCGAGCGCAATGAACGTGGCGTACGTGTTGTAGATGACGCGCCCCTGGCTGAACAGATAGCTTCCGAGGACGCGAGTTGCGCTTGCGGCAACGATGCCCGGCATCAGCAGGACCATCGGCCACACGGCGGCGTCGAACTCTCGGCCAAACAGGAGGCGAATGGCGATGGGGGAGACAATGCTCAGGGCCACAGAGGCGCCGGTGCTGATAAGCAGCGTATTGCGGGCGACTACGGGCGTCATCTCCGCCGCCCGCTCCGGGTCCATGCGCGTGAGGCGCGGCATTAGCACCAGGGCGACAGAAGAGGACAGCCACCAGACGCTCTCGCCCAGGCCTACAGCCACGGAATAGTGCCCGACTCCAGCGCGGGAGACGAACGCCGCGACCAGGAACTGGTCCAGCCGATAGTTGAACAGCGCGGCCAGGTTCGCTATCTGCCCCTGCATCCCATAGCGAATCTGCTCCTTTAAGACATCCCAACGGGGTCGCAACAGTGACCGGAACTGTATGTTCCTCACGCCCACCAGGGCGAGCGCCAGCACGTCAGCGAGGGCGAACGACCCCGCCCAGCAGGCTAGCGCCGCAAACACGCTCAATTCGTCGAAGAGATAGAGGGCACCCGCCGCGGCGAACCCGCTGACGCCCTGCGTGACGGCGACGACAGTCAGGGCCGTGAAGCGGCTGCCTCCGTGCAGGAACGAGGTGAGCAATACGTATCCCACGGCCGCGGGCAAGGCGGCACCGTAGAGCCAGTAGGCGTCGCCGGAGACGAACAGGTCCGGGCCCGCGATCAGCGCGTAGGCGCCCAGCAGCGCCCAGGCGACGACATTTGACGCGGCGAGTACGAAGAGAGTCCCAGATAGCAGCGTCGAGTAATCATGCTCCCCCTTGTTCAGGAAGTACACGTTGCCCAGGCCGACACCGAGATTGGCGATCCCGCCGGCGACCAGAACAGTGACGAAGAATAGCGAGTACGTGCCGAGACCGTCGTCCCCCAGTGCCTGCGCGAGCACAATCCTCAGCCCGAAGGCCAGACCGTAGATCGCGATCTGGGACAGGAACACGACGTTGACACTGGAGAGAAAGCCGTCTCTGAACACTGGCGAAGCTCCGGCTGCGCCGCCGGGTCCTACGCTCACGAGTGCGGCACCGTGGCCGGGGCGCCGCACTCTCTGCGACGGCGATATGTCATCGGGTAGAATGGTATCTGTGCATCGTCGGGGTGTAGCTCAGTCAGGCTAGAGCGCACGGTTCGGGACCGTGAGGTCGGCGGTTCAAATCCGCCCACCCCGACCATCCTTCACGCCGCTGAGTAGTGCAGCCTTTCCTCTTTCGCGCGCAACGTCGTTCTCGCACTATTCGCAACGCTTGCTCCACCGCGAGGTTACCGGCGGCGCATGGTTAGATTACGGTAACAGGAGGGGGGCAATGGCGTCTTACCATAGCAGCGCGAGGAACCAAGGAGCGCGCGGCGGCGTTATCAACATAGTGCTGATAAAAAGGTATTGCGGTTGCAGACGCCGCAACGATAGAATGCGGCGCGATATCGGGAGCGGATGATTGATGGTGTACCAGGCAGAGGATCGGACAAAGGCAAAGAGGCAGCAGGCAGAGGCGGCCATCCAGGCAGCCCTGGAGGGACGTTGGCAGGAAGCTGTACAGATCAACCGAACCATTGTCCAGTCCTTCCCCACAGATGTCGATGCCTTCAACCGGCTCGGTAAGGCGATGACGGAGCTCGGAAAATACGCCGAGGCGCGGGACTCCTACATGAGGGCGCTGGAGATAGACTCGCTCAACACGATCGCGCGAAAGAACCTCACCCGGCTCGCCACGCTCGGAGAAGCCGCTCCGCCGCGTCCGGCGAGCCAGAAGCTGTCCCCGCAGATGTTCATCGAGGAGATGGGCAAGACCGGCGTGACGGTGCTCGTCAATCCAAACATGTCCGTCGCGGCCCGCATGACGGCTGGTGATCAGGTGAACCTCCAGCGGCAGAACAGGTCCCTAGCGATCGAGAGCCTTTCAGGCGAGCACATGGGAGACGTTGAGACGAGGCTGGCGCAGCGCCTGATCAAGCTCATGGACGGCGGCAACACCTACGTCGCCGCCATCTCCGCCATGGGCGAGAATGAAGTGCGCGTCTTCATCCGGGAGACTTTCCAGGACGCGACCCAGACCGGCAAGCTTTCCTTCCCGCCCACCGTCACCGAATCGTTCCGCCCGTACACTAAGAGCCGCCTCGTCCGCCACGATGCTGACGACGACACCTACATTGACGATGGAGACTCCGACGATTGGGGGCACCCCGATGCGGAGGACGCGGACGAAGATGCAACCGGGTTCGGCGCCACGGACGACGACGCCGTCGCCGGCGGCGACGAGATGGACGACGAGCAGTAGACTTCTCTCCCGCGGCTCCGCGCCACTCGTGATATAGCGCGATGGCTGACCGGCGGCTGCTTCCAGCGGACTGGCAACGCGGGCCCCGCTACTCCGGCGCCTACACCTTCGCGCGCTGCCCGGCCACCCGAGATCTCTCGCTCGCCGACGCCGCCATCGTTGGCGTCCCCATGGATATGGCGGTCCTCTATCGCACCGGCGCGCGCTTCGGCCCGCGCGCCATTCGCGATGCCTCCGGTCAACTCAGGCCCCACCACTGGGACGCAGATAAGCTGGAGCCGCCGTTCGACAAGCTGCGGGTGGTGGACTACGGCGATGTCGAGGTGTTCCCCGGCTACATAGAGCAGTCCGTCGCGCACATCGAATCAGAGCTAGCCCCCATCTTTGAGCAGAGCGTCTTTCCGGTGGTGCTGGGTGGTGATCACTCCACCAGCCTGCCGGTCCTGCGCGCGGCTGCCGCGAAGCACGGACCGCTATCCCTCGTCCACTTCGACGCGCACCCTGACTGCTGGCCGCCGACGGTTCCCGAGAGGCCCATCCATCACGGCACCGTATTCCACATCGCGGCGGAAGAGGGGCTAATTGACACCAACTCATCCGTGCAGGTGGGCATCCGTGGATCCCTTTCCCTAAGCGCGCTCAGCCTGGCCAAAGCAGCCGGGTTCCATCTGATCACGGCCGACGACTTCGCGCGAGTCGGCGTCAAACGGACGATTGAAGAGATACAACGCACCGCCAGCCTTCCCGTCTACGTATCGCTGGATATCGACTGCGTAGACCCGGCGTTCGCTCCCGGAACAGGCACTCCTGAAGTCGCCGGCCTCACCAGCCGCGAGATTATCGAGCTGGTGCGCGGACTGCGCGGGCTTCCGCTGATCGGCTTCGATATCGTCGAAGTCGCTCCGCCGTACGACACGTCGGAGATCACAGCTCTGCTGGCCGCAAACCTCGTGTACGAGTTCCTGCTCGTACTCGCAGCCGAGCGATAGACCGGCTCGTTCCCACCTGGCTTCGGGGTTGCGTTACTATTGAACGAAGCGTCATGGCAGATATCATCACTGCGCGCGACCTGACCAAGCGCTACGGCAACTTCACCGCCGTGGACAACATTTCCTTCTCTGTGCGCGCGGGCGAATGCTTCGGGCTGCTGGGCCCCAATGGCGCGGGCAAGACGAGCACAATTCGAATGATCTCCTGCGTATCGCCGGTTACGGATGGCTCGCTCACTGTGGATGGGATGCATGTGCAGCTGGAACCGCGCCGGATCAAGTCGCTTCTCGGGGTCGTTCCCCAGGACGACAACCTGGACCCGGAGCTTACCGTCCGCCAGAACCTTCGCGCCTATGCCCGATACTTCGACCTGCCGCGCGATGTCGCGGAGCAGCGCATCGATGATGCGCTGGAGCTGCTGCAACTGAGCGACAAGCAGAAAGAGCTTATCGACACCCTCTCCGGCGGGCTCAAGCGCCGCCTCACGGTCGCCCGTGGCCTGCTTAACTCCCCGAAGCTGTTGATCCTGGACGAGCCCACGACCGGTCTGGACCCACAGGCGCGCCACCTGGTCTGGCAGAAGCTGCGCCAGCTCCGCGCGCAGGGCGTGACGATGCTCCTCACCACGCACTACATGGAGGAGGCGGCGCGCCTCTGCGACCGCATCGTGATCCTGCACCAGGGACGGATAATCGCCCAGGGCACGCCCGATGACTTGATCAGCGAGCAGGTGGGACGCGAAGTTGTCGAGCTGCACGGCGTGAATGGACACCGGCCCGCGGTACTGCAACGGCTCAGGGAACGCGAAGGCGTCACAGTGGAAGAGGCGGACGATATCGTCTACGTCTACCTGCGCGGCGAGAACGGTGTTGACCCGAAGTCGCTGGGAGTTGAGGCGGAGCGCGTTGTGTACCGGCACGCGAACCTCGAGGATGTCTTCTTGAAGCTGACCGGCAGGGGACTGGCGGCCGAATGACCGTCATCACGATCCCCCGAGCGGCGAGACAGGTCTGGCGCAGGCCCGACGTCTCCTGGCTTGCTCTGCGAGTCTGGCAGCGCAACCGGGACGTCTTCAACAACATCTGGAAGTCGGAGGCGGTCTGGCCCTTCGTGGAGCCGTTGGTCACTCTCGTCGCGCTGGGCTTCGGTCTGGGCGACTTCATCAAACTGGAATCTGGCGGGAGCTACATCGACTTCATCGGTCCCGGCATTCTTGCTGCCTTCGCGATGTGGATGGCCAGCGCCGAGGCCTGCTGGGGCTCCTTCTTCCGCATGGAGAACCAGAAGACGTTCGACGCGATAATCTCGACCCCCGCCAGCGTCGACGACGTCACCAGCGGGGAGATCCTCTGGGCCGCCACCCGAGCCGTGATCAGTGCTACTTGTGTGTTCGCTATGGTCCTGGTGTTCGGCGCCGTGGACTCCGTCCTGGCCGTGTTCGTCCTGCCCATGGCCGTGCTTTCGGGACTGATGTTCGGCGCCATCTCCCTCTGTTACGCCGCCATCGCGCGCTCGGTCAGTTCCCTGAACTACTTCTTCGCTGTGTACATTACGCCGCAGTTCTGGCTGGCCGGCGTCTTCTTTCCGCTGAACGAGCTTCCGGGATGGGTGGAGGTGGTAGCCTGGTTCACGCCGGCGTACCACGCGGTGGAGGTGTACCGGGGCCTCCTCCAGGGTGACCTCCAGTGGTCTCACCTGGGGGACATCGCCTGGATGGCGGCGGTCACAGCGCTGTTCTATGCGCTAGCGCTGCACTTGATGCGGCGCCGGCTGATCAAGTAGTGGCCTTCGCTCCCGGCGACTCTCGCATCATCGTCCAGAAGTGCGGGCCGCCCCCGGGCACTTCACCTTCGGCGGTGACCTCGAAACCGTGCGCTCTGTAGAAGGGGATGTTTCTATCGTCTGCGGTTTCTAGATAGCAGGGGAGCCTGTCGGCATCAGCGCGGGCGAGGACCGACTGGAGTAGCGCCTTGCCAATGCCGTGCCCTTGATGCGGTGGATCGGCGCCGAGGAACAGCAGGTACAGGTGCCTGGCCGCAACATCTCGCTTGTGCAGATCTTCGAGAAAATTTGCGGCCCTCATGAAACGGCCAAACGCCGGCAAGCCCAACTTTACGGGCATGAAGATGATGCCAGTCCGCATCATACGCGCCAGGCTCATCTGGAAGGTGTCCGGAGGGAACCGGACGGCCACACCCCGCACGTCACCTGCGGTGGTGTTGACCTCGCCATAAGCACAGCCGTACCGCACCCAAACGCTCATATACCACGGAAGCAGTCGCGCACGCTTCGCGTCATCGGGGAATATGTACTTCATAAGTAGGTCGTCGTAAAATGCCCGGCTGAGCACCGCGCCCGCCTCCCTGATGCGAGCCGCTGTGAGCTGGATTACTCTGGGTTCCGTGGTCATAGCGGCGAGCTTCCTGACCTTCTTGACATCTCCTCAGAGAGTGCTTTGAAGTTGAGCAACTGCCGCCGCATCATGATCAAGTCGCCCCAGGGCAAGAGCAGGCGGAGAAACAAGCCTAGCGGGCCCTTCGGGTATCGCACGAGCAACTTTACGAGGAGGCGGCAGTTGCCTGAATCGCGCGGGACGATGAGATAGGTATCCGCGCTATCCCCTAAGATCCCTGATCGCGAGACAATCGTAAGGTGGCTGGGACGCTCGAAATCGACCAGCTCACCGATCATCACTTTTTGGCCGATGACCAGGTCGTCCAGGCCGGGGGTCAAGGTCCGCGGGCTCTGACGCCCAAGGTTGTCGATCCAGTCGTAGCTGTAGGGCGCTACACGCATCTGGCACAACCAGCGAAAGATGACATCCGGCGGTGCCTTGATCGTGACGCCGCGATAGTAGGCGGCATCGAAGCGCTCCAAGTGCGGGTCGCAGGGGAAGGGAAGCGACCGCTCCTGCTCGTCTGTCCCCCAGGTCGTGACGATTGACATCCAACCCTCCCGTCTACAACGTGCCCCACGAAGGACGGGGGCCCGCTCCACGGCTCAGTTCGCGCACACCGCGTATGAGTGACGGGTTTCGGTACGCAGCGACGCACCCGGCGTAGCTGAACACGACGAATCCAACGGGTGTGTGCACGATCCCAGCGATTGAATCGAGGGCGTCTAGTGCCTGCAACGGCTCCTGCCACCGAGGCACAGCCAGTTCGCCGTCAGCCATCATGTCGCTGTCCCTCATTGTTGCTGCTCCTTTCGTGGGTTCTTGCACCTCGGCGAATGCAACCTGCAGGATCAGAACGAGTGCGGCGAACACCGCCACCAGCAGAGGCGTCGGCAGGTGCTTCATGTCGTTTGCTCGAATGTGAAAACCCACCGCGCCGAGGAAATAGATGATGATGCCGATCGCAGCAGCGATACCGATCGGCGCAAAAAACAGACCCGCGATCAGCCCCGCTGATGCTGCGGAGAGGATTATGGCCAGGTGATTGAGCCAGTCTTCCGGGACGCCTGCTCTGGCGTAGCTCTCAACGACCGCTGGCTGGTGAGTGAGTTTTCTGATGGCGGAGAACGCCAAGAATGCAGCGAGCAATATCGACAATACGACGGTGGCGATCGACATCCTCACTCTTCTCTACAGGGTGCCCCACCAAGCAAGGACGGCGATGAGAGCGAACCCGAACGCCCGGATGTCCAAAGCGAAACTGCAGAAAGATCGCGATTGCATACTCGGCAAAGGTCGCCGCGAGTACGCGCACCGTGGTTTCGGCAGCTCCTGTTAATGGGTCGTCCGCGAACAAGAGGAACAGCACCGCTGCGGTGACCCATGACATGGCCCACATGTGCCAAACACCACGTAACATCCGCTTCGTCGCGAGTCCATCGCCGACGCGCGTGCTGGGCAAGTGGTCGGGTTCGAGTGACGCGAAGATCTCGCGCTGGCCGGCAACGTGGAACACCGCGGTCACAAGCGTCAGGATCCCAGCGAGCAGTAGCGGGTATGTTCACAATGCGAGCTCCCTCCCCGGGCGATCCGCGTCGTTCATCTCATCGCGGCCTTCATAGCGTTCTCGCCCTTCAATCGAAGCTCTCGCCTGCGGCTACGACGCTCGCGAGAGCCGCGAGCATCGCCACGACGGGAGCGATTACGAACCTCTCCCAGAACGTGCCAGACGTAGCGTTCAACACCGTAACCGACGCGAGCACGGCAGCGAGGATCCACGCGCAGGCCCGAACACTCCAGCCCGGCAAGGGAGGGGCGAGGAGACCAACTCGGGCCAGTGTCAACAGCGCGGCCGCGCTTAGCGCGAAGATCACCGGGACAGCCAGCGCTCGAATATGGGGCGGCCGAGCGGCCGCATCCCTGACGCCGAGCGACTCGTTCAGCGCCCACTCCCCACCGATCGCCCAGTAGAGATGCAGAAGTGCCGCCGCGGCGAGCGCCGAGGCGAGGAGGATACCGGCCGTACGAGCGATCTCAACTTGCATGTAGTTGTCCCTTTTCGGCTATTCTCAAATTTCAGAACCTGACACGCGAACCCAAAGGGAGCGATGCTCCTACTCAGCCACCTTGCGTGGTGTTTCCGAACTCATTGCTTCGCCGCCGGCGGAAGCCTTCCAGCAAAGCGATTGTCTTGACAGAGTCCCCCGGCAACAGAGTCCTCGGCTCCAGACTGAAGACGGCAGCCACCAGCTCTGCCGTGTTTAGACGAGCGCCCAGGACCGTCATGCGCGCGTCGTAGTGCCAGGCCGCGATCATGCCGGGCGGAGACGGGCCTCCCCGGGTATATGCGCATAATCCAGCTCACTCAATCGTAATCATGGTCGTCCCTCGACTCCCCGGGTCGTGACAAGCGGCGTCACACCGCCCCCCACCACGCCGCCACCGCAATGCCGGACCCGAGAAGCCAGGCAAAGTGCCGCCCGCGCGACATTGCAAGCACTACCACCGCGAAGACGGCCCAGCCCGCGGCGATGATACGGATGGCAGTCTGGCTGCCGCCGTCAATTGCGCCGCCAGACAGCACCAGGAACAGCGACGCTGTGCTCCAGGCCACGACCGTGAAGAAGTGCCAGGTGAAGCGCAGCGTCAGGTTGGTGGACGCCCTATCGCCGAGGGGCGACGTGGGTGCGCGGCCGTCGCGAAACAGGGGCATCAGGATCATGCGCTCTCCCAGATACGAGTGCGAGGCTCCGCAGACCAAGGCGAGAACCCCAGCGACGATAAGAGCGGCGTTCATTGTCGTGCCTCGGTGTCCCTGGCGAAGGTAGCCAGCGCCTCCGGCAGCGGCACCACGTCCTGCATCAGCTGCAGGACATTGCCATCGGGGTCCAGGAACGTGGCGACGATATGAATCGCATCCGGGCTGGGCGGCCGAACGAATTCGACGCCTTGCCCGCTCAGCCTCTCGTATTCCGCCTGGCAGTCCTTCACGCGGAAGTTAACCATCACTCGGTCCGGATCACGCGCACGGCCGCGCACCTCGCTGTGCGTGCCGATCCGCAGCCCCACCTCTGGAAAGACTGCGAACTGGTCTGTCTCCACCAGCGGCTTCAAACCGAGCATGTCCCTGTAAAACGGCAGCAGGCGCTTGACGTCTTCACTCCAGATCAGAACGCTGTGTAAACCCGAGAGCATGGCCGTCCTCCTTCGATGGTCTGTCGTTCAGAATATTCGGAATCTTCATGGCAAAAAAGAGCAGTCAACCCGCCACTTTGCGAAGGGATTCCGGTAGCAGCGCTTCGCCTCGCCGGAAACCCTCCAGCATCACCGTCACCATCTGAATGAAGATGCGCATGGAGCTTATGCGGGTCTTCAGCACATCCCCGGCACTGGGGTCTGCCAACAGATCGGGCTCCGCGACCTCCAGGGCGCTCAGCAGAGCCTGCGCCTCCCGCTCCAGCCGGCGCGCGATCACCTGCGTCGCGATGGCCCACAGATCCGTGACCGCCTCGTAGTAGTCGCGCCGGCTGCGGCGCACCCACACCTTGCGCACCATCCCCAGCGCCAGCAGCTCGCGCACTTGCACGCTCGTGTTCCCCTTGCTAGTACCCACGCCCAGCGCGATCTCGTCCAGAGAGAGTGGCCCCGGACTCAGATAAAGGACCGCGAATATCTTGCCCGCTGTTTCACTGAAGACGCCGGAACGGCTGGCGGCATCGCCTATCGCCTGTGTTATGCCATCCCGCCACGTAGCCATCGTTCTGAAGATACAGAACGCGCGCGCACCATGTCAAGCGCCGCTGGGCCGGACCTCGCCGACGGATTGCAGTTTCGCCGTCCTGCCTCTACCATCCACTATGAGATGCCGAAATCTCCGCTGATCGCCATCCCGCACTGGCGCGCCCCCACCTGGGAGCGCACGAAGTATTATTACGACTCCCTTGTCGGCGCCAACGCCGACTACTCAATCGTGGAGGGGAACGAGTTGCCGGCGGGCGCGAAGGGACTCGTGTTGACCGGTGGCATCGATGTCGACCCGGGGCTTTACGGCCAGGAGCGTGGCCCGCACACCGACAAACCGAGCACTGAGCGCGACCAGCATGAACTCGCCCTCCTGCGCCAGGCCCTCGACCGTGATATCCCCGTCCTGGCGGTCTGCCGTTCGCATGAGCTCCTGAACGTCGCCTTCGGCGGTTCGCTGCTGCAGCACATCGAGGGTGACGGCCATCGCTGGCACGATGACGGGGCTTCCCGCTGGCACGAGGTCACCCTCAACAATGGGAGCAGCCGCTTGGCCGGTGTCTATGGCGCGGGCGCCACGATAAGTGTGAACTCCCGTCACCATCAAGGCGTCCTCGATGCAGGTCTGGCGACCGGACTCGTGGCTACAGCGCGGGCGCCGGATGGTTTCGTGGAGGCGGTAGAGAGTTCGGCGCACCGCTGGGTAGTCGGCGTGCAATGGCACCCGGAGAGGCCGGAGATGCACCCCCAGTCGGACACCCTCTGGGGCGCCTTCGCCCTGGCCTGCGCAGAGTAACGGCGAACCTACCGCGGGCAGCGATCCGATGGTATGCTTAACATGCAGACTCGCCCCCGCCCAATCATGCAACAGCAGCAGCGCATCCACTTCGCACACACCTCAGATGGCGTCTCGATCGCCTACAGCACCAGCGGCGATGGACTGCCGCTGATTTTCATTCCGAGTTGGGTGTCTCACCTGGAGTTCGAGATGATGAACCCGCACATGGTGCGGTTCATGGAGGGCATGTCGGCGGGAGGACGCAGGCGGCTGGTCCGGTTTGATCACCGCGGCAACGGGCTTTCGGACCGGCGCGTAAGCGATCTGAGCGTGCGGGCTCGCGCAACGGACATCGAGGCGGTTATGGACCATCTGGGCGTGAGCAAGGCGTGCATCTTTGCCTGGTCGATGGGCACCCCGTCGGCGATCTTGTTCGCAGCGAACAACCCTGACCGCGTTAGCCACCTGGTGCTATACGCGTCCTTCGCCCGCGCGTTCGAGGCCGATTCGGATCGCCAGGACGTGGGTCGGGCGATCGTGGACTTGATCCGCGCACGCTGGACGATCGGCGCGAAGGCGGCGATCGAGTTCATCTATCCGAACGCCGACAAGGGTATCGCCGACATGACGGCGACCTACTTCACAAACGCAGCGAGCGGTGACGTCGCCGCCGCGATCATGGAGGAATCTCTGTTCCACGTGGACGTGCGCGACGAATTGCCTAAGCTCACGATGCCGACGCTTGTCCTTCACCGACGCGAAGACGAGGCCATCGCCTTTGAGATGGGCCGCGAGGTGGCGGCGCTGCTGCCACACGGTCACTTCACGCCGTTGGAGGGGAACATCCACCCGCCGTTCTACGGCGACTACCAGCGGATAATCGATGCCGTCGACGACTTTCTGCAGTCCTCGGACCACCATCAGCCGCAGGTTGCGGAGCAGCACCTCCACTCGGAGGCGCCGGGAGGGCTCCAGATCATTCTGTTCACGGATATGGAAGGCTCCACCAGCATTACGCAGACTCTTGGCGACGCGAAGGCGCAGGAGCTAGTGCGCGCGCACAACACGATCGTGCGCGACGGGCTCCAGGCACACGGCGGCATCGAGATCAAGCACACGGGCGATGGCATTATGGCCACGTTCTCATCCGCCTCCCGGGCACTGGATAGCGCCATCGCGATCCAGCAGGCGTTCGCCGACCACAACCGCAGCGCTGAGGACAAGGTGCGCGTGCGGATCGGCGTCAACGCAGGGGAGCCGGTCGCGGAGGAGGAAGACCTGTTCGGCGCGGCGGTGCAGCTGGCGGCTCGTGTGTGCACGTACGCGAAGCCGGGGCAGATCCTGGCCTCGAATGTCGTGCGTGAGCTGACGATGGGCAAGGGATTTCTGTTTGCGGACCAGGGCGAGGTGGAGCTGCGCGGTTTCCCGCAGCCGGTGCGTGTTTACGAAGTGCCGTGGTAGGCCTTTACGCCTGATCTCGTTCAGATAGATCCTGTACACCTGCGTTATAGCAGGTATGAGAGTA
>CAZLDI010000011.1:0-106339 GCA_964558415.1 uncultured Dehalococcoidia bacterium | reverse complement strand
GAGTCTCTCGTAGGACGAGCGGGGCCACAAACATACGCCCACAAGACCCTTTGACCCTTTGACCTCCGTCTTACCGCCTCAGCGCCACCCCCATCTGCGAAGCCTCCCACGTCCCGTCATCCAGCCGCAGCCCCGAACCCACCGCCATGCGTCGCCCCTGTCATTCTGAGCGGCGAAGCATCCGTTCACGGCCACATCGTCCCTTCGCGAAGGAATCTGGGGGCCGGCAGGGAGGTGGGTCAGGTCATCGCGCAGCACGCTCCGCGCCTGCACGCAAATCTCGTCCGCTCATCCTGAGGCTCTCGTAGGACGAGCGGGGCCACAAACATACGCCCACACGACCCTTTGACCCTCTGACCCCTCAGCCTACCGCCTCAAAGCCACCCCCGTCCGCGACGCCTCCCACGTCCCGTCATCCAGCCGCAGCCCGAACCCATCCGCCAGCCGCGTCAAATAGTTGAATATCCCCACGATGTGCCCCACCTCCAGACACGCCCGGTCGTCGAACCCCAGGTCCCGCAGCGGCTGCCAGTCCTCCTCCACCATCCGCGTCGGCGTCGCGCTCAGCTTCTCCGCCACCGCGCACAGCGCCCGCTCGCGTTCGCTCAGCCCGGGCGCCTCCTGCCACGCATGGCCCTTGATCGCCTCCACCAGCTCGTGGCCGCCGCCTTCCACACGCAGAAACTCTGCGTGAGACTGCGTTCAGTAATGGCAGTCCTGCGCCGCCGCCGCCACCGCCGCCACCATCTCCCGCTCCGGCCGCGAGAGCGCCCGGCCCGGCGCGAACATGATCTGCGCGAACAACCCGCCGAAGTACGGCGCGATATCAGCGTGCGCCGTGATCAGCCGCGCCATGGCCACCACGAAACCGAAATCATACGGATGCCCTGCCCCCGTACGCGCCCGCACCTCCTCATCGCTCGGCATCGCAACCCAGGCGTCCGGCACCGCTGTTTTCCCGCCCTCCTCACTCATCTCGCGTCTCCTTTCACCGACGAACCGAAGGTCCGTCCCATCGCCCACTCAGGCGGAGGAATCGAAGCTCAAGCGCGCTCAAGCGCTCCCCATCCAGCCTCGACCGTCCCTTCGCCCCGATTCTACGCCCATCACACACGCCTCACAACGCCCGCCCTGATTACCTTGCCCATTGCCCATTGCCCATTCATCCGTTTACCATAACCGCATGCGACTCCTCCCCGTCCTTGCGGCCGCCCTCATCGCCTCCACCCTCGCCTTCACCACCGTCGCCCAGGCGGGCGACCCCGGCACGCCCCACCGTCCCGACCTCCAGACCCTCCCGCCGGCCGACCTCCACATCCAGCGCGTTAAGGGGACCGGCGAGAAGCTCCTCCGTTTCTCCAACGCCGTCGCCAACCTCGGCGACGGCCGCCTCGAGCTCTTCGCTGTCGTCAATCCCGTTACCGGCCAGACGGACGCCTACCAGCGCGTATACACGCACGACGCGGGCGGCGCCTGGTCCATCGCCAGCACCACTCTCGTCGGCAGCTTCTCCTTCGCCGGCCACGAGACCCACAACCACTGGCACTTCGACGACTTCGCCCTCTACGAGTTGCGCAACGTCGCTTCGGACGGCTCGGTCGGCGCTACGGTTCTCGCCTCCAGCGACAAAGTCACCTTCTGCATCGTCGACACCACCCCCATCGACCTCGGCCTCCCGCACGCGGCCCCCCGCAGCTACCTCAGCTGTAACATCACCGATTCCCAGGGCCTCTCCGTCGGCTGGGGCGACACCTACACCTCAAACCTCGCGGGCCAGTGGGTCGACATCACCGGCGTCCCCAGCGGCACCTACTACCTCGTCTCCACCGCCGACCCCGACAACCGTCTCTTCGAGACCAGCGACGCGAACAACGCCGCCGCCGTCAAAATCCGCATCAAAGGCAACGGCGTCAAGATCCTCCCGTAACTTCAATACAGGGGTCAGCCTTCAGCCTGACTCACGCGCGCGCTACACCAAGCCCCGCGACCGAAGCCCCTTACCGCTCGTCCTGAGGCTCTCGTAGGGCGAGGGTGCAGCTTACCGCTCGTCCTGGGCTCTCGTAGGCGAGGGTGCAGCTTACCGCTCGTCCTGGGCTCTCGTAGGCGAGGGTGCAGCTTACCGCTCGTCCTGAGGCTCTCGTAGGGCGAGCGGGGCGATGATTCCTCGCCTGAGAACACTGAGCCGACATCCCCCACGCGCGCACCTTCTCCAGGCAATGTTCTTCCGAGGAACCGGCACCCCAACTCGACCCCGGCGCGCTCCCCTAGCTGCCCGCCCGACACTGTCATTCTGAGCGCGAACCCACCAGCTAGTCTGCGAGAACGTATCGTCGCGAAGGAATCTGGTGGTTGGGCGGGGTGTGAACGCCATCTCTTACGCCACGGCACCACCAGCACCGCCACCCATTCCCCCACCGCACGGCCGATAGGACGCTACAATACCCTTCGGAGCTGACAGCCGTGACCAACCCCGGCCTCGATCTCGAAAAGCGTCTCGAAGAGAGCCTGCCCGCATCGGCCAGACGGCCGCTTGAACGCCTCGACGACGCCCTCGCCGACCTCATGGAGAAACACGGTGCCACCGCCCTGCGCATCGCCGTCGCCCTCGTCTTCGTCTGGTTCGGCGCGCTCAAGGTGCTCGAACGCAGCCCCGTCGCCGACCTCGTCGCCGACACCGTCTACTGGCTCCCGGCCTCCTCCGGTGACGAGCTCGTCCGCGTGATCGGCGTCTGGGAGATCGTCGTCGGCCTCGGCCTACTCATTCCCATCGCCCTGCGGCTCACCCTCCTCCTCTTCTGGGCGCAGATGGCCGGTACCTTCCTCGTCCTCATCCTGCACCCCGCCCTCTCCTTCCAGGACGGCAACCCCTTCCTGCTCACGCTCACCGGCGAATTCGTGATCAAGAACATCGTCCTGATCGCTGCCGGCCTCGTCATCGGCTCCACCATCCGCCGCCGCGTCCTCCCTCCGTAGGGGCGCGCGCTTGCCCCGCCCTACCCCCGCTCGCGTTCGAAGTGCCGACGCAAGCGATCTGCGAGGCAAACCTGCGCTCGCAGGTACCCTCTACTCCACCTCCTCCTCATCCAGCCCCAGAAACTCCCGCATCGCCACTCGCAACTGCGACCGGTGCTCCGGATTCCCCAGCACCAGACCGTAATGATTGATGATCCGCGCCGAAGCCTCCCGCCACTCCCCCCAGCACCCCGCGCACACCCCCTCGAGCACCAGCTGCCCAATCGCACCGCCGATCGGGGCGGCGTCGAGCGCGGGTTTCTCCTCCTCGCATCGCGAACACACTACCGTCGCGCTCATAGCACCGCCATTGTCACACATATTGTCGACGCGCCTGGCGGACGAAACGCCCACTCCACGCCGGCCTCGTCATCGGCTCCACCATCCGCCGCCGCACCCTCGCCGGATAGCCGCTCGCGTCCGCTTCTAGGGCACCGGGCACGTGGCGTTGAACGCCCGCGCCCCGCCCAGCATCGGCGGGAAGCCGGTGCTCCCGCTAATGAATGCAGCCATGTCCTGCACGTTGATGTCCGTCCCGAAGGTCGCGCCCGGGACTATGTCCCAGCGCCTATCGAAGCCGGGGGCGTCGCTATTCGTACCTAGCCGGCGGGCCGGCACGACGTAACTCGCAAGATCGACCACGTCTACCTTGTTGGCACTGAACCCGCTGGACACGATATCCAGCGGCCAGCCTGTTGGGCCGCATGCATTAGTTGGACTGGTACCGATGCTCGCGGCCTCCGCGCCGTCCTTAAATCCGTCCTCGTCCGTATCTCCAATGCAAGGATCAGATAGAACGAGAAGCTCGGCTAGATTGGCCAGGCTGTCCGAGTCGAAATCGAGGACCCCGTCGTTCTCACCAATAACGAGGCATGAATGGGAGGCCTCGTCGATGTCCATCATGCCATCGTTGTCGCTGTCGCCGTCACACGCATCGCCCCAACCGTCGTCATCTGAATCCACCTGGCCGGCGTTTGGAGATGATCTACAGTTGTCAGACACGTCCAGAACCGTATCATCATCGTCGTCACTGTCGCACGCATCACCCGCGCCGTCGCCGTCATTGTCTGCCTGGCTCCAATTGGACATCGCGACGCAATTGTCTGATGTGTCACCGACTCCATCCGAGTCTCCGTCTGAAGACGCGGCTCCCTCCGTGCCAATCTGAACCAAGACGATTTCGCCTCCTGGCGGGATATCCGCCCCGTATACATCCAGCGTCCACGCGCCGCCGAGTGGGTCGGGCACACGCCATACATCGTAGCCGGGGCCCTTAAGATGCTCGACGCCGGGTGTTCCCGTAGAAACTGTGGCGCCATTGGGATCGAGCAACGTGAGATCCGCCTGGCTCCCCACATCGCAGACACAGAAGGTGGCACTCTGCTGCCCGGTCCCAAGTACAGCCGTCGTCTGGACGTTCTGCCCCTGCTCTAGGGCGAGGTACTGGTCCTCCGTTGGTAGACAGCGCCAAACTTGGCCGCTGACCGCGCAACCCACGAGCATTTTAGCCTGATCGATTGGCTGCTCCCAGAGGTCAGTGTGGTCCCCGAGATAGGCGTAGAAGTCGACCACGCCTGGACAAGGGCTCGGCGTGAAATCAGCTGGCGAGTCGCAATTTGCGTTCTCGAATGTGCCTCGGTCATCTTCTACGGTGATATCCCAGGCGGATGTTCGCATTGTGAAGAAGCCGGCGCGTCCAGGTGCATCTTGAAGCTCGCCTATTACGGGACTTCCGATTGCCATATCGTACGGCGAATCGTAGGGCGAGGTTGGGAATGGTGGAGGAAGCAAAGGGTTTTGTTCGACGGCGCATCTTTGGAGCGCCCATAGCCGCTGGAAGACGTTAATCCCTCCCAGGGGGCTGTCGAAAGTCACAACGGAACTCAAGTTATCCGCCACTACGGGCGCAGCCACCTGCGCTAGCCAGTAAGCGGCCAACACGCCCCCCTGGCTGTGGGCGAGGATGTCAATTTTGACATCAGGTTGATCGATTACGAGCTGGTTGATGAGCGAATTCAGGAGGCTCGCGCTACCGAGGATGCTGTCCGGGTTGGCGGAGAAATCGCGCCGGAACCAATCATCTATGCTGCGGCACGTGTCAAGTTGGGTGTAATCCGGGCTATGGGGATCTCCATTGCAGTACTGCGACGCGGGGTCTACCTCGTAGCTGAAGTACACGAAGTCATCGGCCCCTATCGCCGTGTACTGCTGCACCCACGGGGTGTCCATCAAATACTGCCTGATCCTAAAGGTTCGGTCATTCCCACCACGGCTGAAGTTGTCCCCGCACTCACTATGACTGTCGAATCCTTGGACGAAAACGACCTTGTGTCGCGGTGCCGTTGGCGAAGACCCTCCCGGTATTGGCGGTGCAGACGTAAGCCACGGGGAGAAGTCCACGAAGCAGGAGACCTTGTCACCAGAGCCGCTGGCTTGGTTGTAGACGGGCTGGCCGTTGTCGTAGTAGCAAATGGCGCCATCGGAGCTCGGGCCGGAAGAATGACCCCAGTAGTTGTTGCGGGCGTCGACTAAGGAATAGGCTGAGAGCCCAAAACCGTTGCCGGTGAAGGAGCTATTGGTGACGGCCGTTGGCGTGACCGCGCTTTCGAGGCCGTAGCCCCCGTTGTTGGAGAAGGTCACCGAGGTGAAGGATGCAGACAGCGCGCGATCGATTCTGGCTCCGCCAGCTGTGTTGTTGCTCAGCGTTGAGTTAGTGACAGTTGCACTGCCGCTTGGCCAAGTCGGCGCGTACGTCTTGACGACTCCCCAGCTTGCGTTATTCGAGACCGTGGAGTTATCGAGGGTGAGCGAAGCAGCGCCCGCGACGTACAAGCCGGCGATTGCCGAATCTCGTACCGTTGAGTGGTTGATCTCAAAGACCGCGTTCTCGTTTATCGGGTAGGAACAGCAGCCTTGCGCAGACTGGTTGGTGAGCATTCCATTGACGCCTGTCCCGGCCCCTCCGCCGAACTTCATGGTCACATAGTCGAGGCTAATCTTCCCGCCCGGACCACCTTGTGGGTTGACGAAGATCGAGCGCCAGTCGCCGGCCGCTGGCGTGGTTGCGCCGAGGTCGCCGTTGGTGTCGCCGCCGATGTCGTCCTTCAGGGAAGTGAAGATGATCGGTTGGCCGTTGCTTCCGTGGGCGAGCAACTGAGCGTCGCTTGCCAAGGAGAGTTCTCCGGCGCTCGCCATCTTCACGATGGTTCCCGGCTCAATCGTGAGCGTGACCCCGGGAGCCACGGTCACACTTGAGAGGATCGCCCACGGGGCGATGTTCTCAAGGGAGAAGTTGCCGGCCACGGCAACGTCGCCGAGGGAAACGGCGTTGCGGGCGTTGCCGCTAACGGTGTTTCCACTGAACTGCGGACCGCTCAACGCGGAAGACGCATAAGAAGCGGCATAGTCTCCGTTGCCGGTGAAGGAGCTATTCGTGACGGCGGTGGGTGTTACCCCGTTCCAGAGGCCGTAGCCCCCGTTGTTGGAGAAGGCCACAGAGGTGAA
The DNA here is from genome assembly GCA_964558415.1 of uncultured Dehalococcoidia bacterium. Classification (GTDB taxonomy): domain Bacteria; phylum Chloroflexota; class Dehalococcoidia; order SM23-28-2; family RBG-16-64-32; genus CAZLDI01. The sequence continues at coordinate 99,823 of CAZLDI010000011.1, read as the reverse complement.
GGATGCAGACAGCGCGCGATCGATTCTGGCTCCGCCAGCTGTGTTGTTGCTCAGCGTTGAGTTAGTGACAGTTGCACTGCCGCTTGGCCAAGTCGGCGCGTACGTCTTGACGACTCCCCAGCTTGCGTTATTCGAGACCGTGGAGTTATCGAGGGTGAGCGAAGCAGCGCCCGCGACGTACAAGCCGGCGATTGCCGAATCTCGTACCGTTGAGTGGTTGATCTCAAAGACCGCGTTCTCGTTTATCGGGTAGGAACAGCAGCCTTGCGCAGACTGGTTGGTGAGCATTCCATTGACGCCTGTCCCGGCCCCTCCGCCGAACTTCATGGTCACATAGTCGAGGCTAATCTTCCCGCCCGGACCACCTTGTGGGTTGACGAAGATCGAGCGCCAGTCGCCGGCCGCTGGCGTGGTTGCGCCGAGGTCGCCGTTGGTGTCGCCGCCGATGTCGTCCTTCAGGGAAGTGAAGATGATCGGTTGGCCGTTGCTTCCGTGGGCGAGCAACTGAGCGTCGCTTGCCAAGGAGAGTTCTCCGGCGCTCGCCATCTTCACGATGGTTCCCGGCTCAATCGTGAGCGTGACCCCGGGAGCCACGACAATGTTGCCTGCGACATGCACGCACTCCGGACCCCACGTGGTGTCGATTGATAGCGTGCCGCTGTCGTAGCAAGCGGGCAGTGAGGCGAGACCACTGTCGGCGTCACCACCTATAAGTGCGCCTGCTATGACGAGGCCGGCAGCCAAGTAGCGAAACAAGAGTCCCCCAAACCCCGTTGCAATCATAGTCCATCTGTTCCCCCGTCAATCCTCCCGCTGCCACTCCCCCCTTCGCGCTCAGCGCCTCCTGCGCTACGCTGTATCGCGGCGCGCTCCTTAACGACCGCACTCACACCAACCGCCAAAACAATCATGGCCAAATCAACCATGTTCCGCGCCGCACCGCAGATACGAAATCGGGCCCAAAATCAAAAATCCCAAAACACAACCAGGCTCTCGGCTGGACTCAATCAAGCCACCGTCCCGCTGTCCCCCGTCCCGCTGACTCCTGTCATCTGTCATCTGTCATCTGTCCCCCGTCATCTGTCATCTCCCCTCATCCTCTATACTGGCTCCATGCGCCTCTCCCACCGCCTCAGCCGCAGCGCCGCCACCGGCGTCCTCGCTGCCCGCGTCTACCTCGGCTACAAGGCGATCACCCTCCGCGAGAAGCGGGGCTGGATCAAGGACGCCCTCGAGCGCCGCCTGCGCCACCACACCTGGTCCGCCCAGCACATCTACGACCTCGCCATCCGCCGCCAGGGCCTGCTGATCAAGTTCGGCCAGGCCATCGGCTCCCGCCCCGACCTGATACCCGACGAATACATCGACATTCTCTCCCGCCTCCAGGACCAGGTCCCGCCGCGCGCGTTCCCGGTGATCAAGCGCCGCGTCGAAACCGAGCTCCAGCGCCCCCTCGCTGACGTCTTCACAGACTTCGCGGAGGAGCCCATCGCCTCCGCCTCGCTCGCCCAGGTGCACCGCGCCACCCTCCGCCACGGCTCCCCCGTCGGCCGCGACGTCGCCGTCAAAGTCCAGTACCCCGGCATCGACGAGATCGTCGACAACGACCTCCGCAACATCCGCATCCTCCTGCGCATCCTCGCCCGCGTCGAGCGCAACCTCGACTTCTCCCCGATCATCGAGGAGATCTCCCATAACGTCCCCCTCGAGCTGGACTTCATCAACGAAGGCCACAACGCCGAGACGATCGCCCGCAACTTCGGCCCCCGCGAAGACATCATCATCCCGAAGATCGTCTGGGAGTACAGCACCCGCCGCCTCCTCACGATGGAGTATCTGGACGGCATCAAGATCACCGACCTGGAGGCGATGCACCGCGAGGGCATCGACCCGCAGGCCGTCGCCCAGCTCACGATCGACGCCTTCTGCGAGCAGCTCTACATCCACGGCATGTTCCACGCCGATCCGCACCCGGGCAACCTCTTCGTCCGGCCCGGCCCGAAGCTCGTGATGCTGGACTTCGGCCTCTGCCGCCAGCTTGACGACAAGTTCCGCCTCGCCTACGCGCGCCTCGTCAGCGCCATGCTCACCTGGAACGTCGTCGACATGATCCAGGCTTTCCGGGAGCTCGGCGTCAAAGTCAAGCGCATGGACGACCCGGCGATCTTCCTCGAGCTCGGCCGCGCGTTCAGCGCAACCAACCAGGAGGGCCGCGGCTACGCCGATCCCGACCTCGTCAACGAAGCCAACCAGCGCCTGAACAAGGCCGTCCGCAAGAACCCCATCACTGACATCCCGCGCGAGTTCCTGCTCATCGGCCGCGCCGTGGGCCTGCTCAGCGGCCTCGGCAAGCACCTGGACTCCCGCGTCAACGTGGAGCAGACGATCCTCCCCTACACCCGCGCCGCCCTCGAAGGCGCTAAGTAGGGGCGAGCCGTCGTCTTTCCAATCTGACGGTTCTGCCTTCCGCTCGCCCGCGGAGGCCTGAAATCCGCACCAAAACTGGCTTGACTTTCTCCACACCGCATACGTAAAATCTGCGTTAGAGTCCGCCCCAATAGTCCGATTTGCACAACTTAGTGAGGTTCGCCTGTGAGCCCTCGTTATCGCGCCGCCGCCGAAAGCCCCATGACCCGCTGGATTACCCTCGGCCAGGCTTGTGAACTGCTTGGCGTAAACGAGTCCACGCTCAGACGCTGGGCCGACGCCGGCCATGTCCGCTCCTTCCGCACCCCCGGCGGCCACCGCCGCTTTTCCGAGGAAGACCTCCGCGCGCTTGTCGCCGGGCAGACTTCCGCCGACCGGGAGCCGTATACTGCCATCGGCAACCTCGCCCTGACGCGCATCCGCCGCCGCCTCCAGCGCGGTCGCAGCCAGTCCGCGCACTGGTACACCGACCTCAACGAGGCCGAGCGCGAGGGCCTTCGACCTCTCGGGCGGCGGCTGGTCTCCCTCGTGTCGGACTACCTCACACGTGGCTCGCGGCGCGCCCCCTTGCTGGACGAAGCCCGTGAGATCGCCCACGAGTACGGCACCTTGCTCGCCCGCGACGGCTTGAGTCTGCGCGATGCCATCGAGGGCTTCACCTTCTTCCGCAGGAGCCTCGACGAGACCGCCATCGAGGAAGCTCAGAAAAGCGACCTCTCCACCGAGAAGGCCCTGGAGCTGTGGGAACTGCTCACCAACCTCGCGGACCAGGTCCTCATCTCCATCGCCGAGTCTTACGACGAATCACGAACGCCGGTGGCGGCACGCAGATAGTGAGCGCCGAGCCCCCCAGAATGCGCTTCTACCCGGTCTTTCTCGATATCGCCGGCAAGCCCGCCGTCGTTATCGGCGGCGGCAACATCGCCTATCAGAAGGTGGTCGGCCTCGTGACGTCGGGCGCCGATATCACCGTCGTCTCTCCGGAGCTGAACGAAGACATGGCCGCCCTCCGCGCCGAAGGCCGCTTCCGCCACATCGAGCGCGACTACCAGCCCGGCGACATTGAAGGCTACACCATCGCCTTCGTTGCCACCGACGACCGCGCCATCAACGCCACCGTCGCCCGCGAGGGCAAGGAGCGTCGCGTCTGGGTGAACGCGGTCGACGACCCGCCCTACTGTGACTTCATCATGCCCGCCATCGTCCAGCAGGGCGACCTCACCATCGCCATCTCCACCTCCGGCCGCAGCCCCGCCATGGCCCGCAAGATGCGCGAAGAGCTGGAGCTGTTCCTCACAGAAGACTACTCGCTGATGCTGGAGCTCGCCGCCGAAGTGCGCGCCGAACTGCGCGAGCGCGATGTCCTCGTCGACTCCGACACCTGGAACGCCGCCCTCGACGCCGATCTGCGCCGTCTGCTCGTCGCCGGACAGCGTAGTGAGGCGAAGCAACGCCTTTACGAATCGCTCCGTCAGCCTGTGGGCAACACATGAGCCAGAAGCCACCCATCATCGCCTGCGCCGGCGTCAGCCACCTCACCTCCCCCGTCGAAGAGCGAGAACGGCTCGCCTTCTCGCCGGCAGAGCTCCCCGTCGCAGTCGCGACGATCGGGGGCGCGCTGAATGGCGCCGTCCTCCTCTCTACCTGCAACCGCACGGAGCTCTACGCCTGCCTCTCGCCCGGCCGTGAACGAGCGGAAGACCTGCTTGGCCTGCTGACTGCGGCCAAGGGTGTCGAGATCGACCAGCGTCACACGTATCTGCTCCTTCACGAGGACGCCGTCCGCCACCTCTTCCGCGTCGCCGCTGGCATCGATTCGATGGTGCTCGGCGAGTCACAGATCCTCGGCCAGGTGCGCGAGGCGATGTCCGTCTCCACCGATGCCGGGGCGCTCAACGGCGTCCTCCTGCGTCTCTTCCATTTCGCGATCGCCGTCGGTAAGCGCGCGCGCAGTGAGACCCACATCGGTCGCCACGCTGTATCCGTCGGCTCGGCCGCCGTCGCCCTGGCGCGCAAGGAGCTCGGCGACCTCGCGGGCAGGACCGTCCTCGTGATCAGCGCCGGCAGCATGGGCAAGCTGGCCGCCCGCAGTCTCGCCGACAGCGGCGGCGCGCGCATCGTCGTCGCCAACCGCACCCTCAAGAAGGCGCGCGACCTCGCGGCAGAGATCGGGCCCAACGCGGAGGCCGTCGCCCTCTCCCACCTGCGAGATGCCCTCGCCGCGGCCGATATCGTGATTAGCGGCACCGCTGCCGGCGGCTTCGTCATCCACCCCAGCGACGTACTGCCGGCGATGACCAACCGTGGAGGTCGCCCGCTGATCTTCATCGACATCGCTGTGCCGCGCGACATCGACCCCGCCGTAAACGAAATCCCCGGCGTCCACCTGTTCGACATCGATGACATCGAGTCAGTCAGCCTCGGCGGCCTTAACGGTCGCAAGGCGGAAGTGCACCGCGTCGAGGCGATCATTGAGGAAGAACTTCTCGCCTTCCTCGGCTGGTGGCGCTCCCTCGACGTCGTTCCCGTCATCGCCGCCCTCCGTGAGCGCGCGGAGTCCATCCGCCGCAGCGAGCTCGAGCGCGCCCTCCGTCGCCTGCCCGGCCTTGACGAAGCCTCCCGGGAGCGCATCGAAGCGATGACCGAGGCGATCGTCAAGAAGATGCTCGACCGCCCGATAACACGCCTCAAGGACGGCCACGACAAGGGCCTCTACATGGAAGCCCTCCAGGACCTCTTCGACGTCCAGCCGGCCGTCACCTCCCACAACGCAGGGTAAAAGGACGGCTGATCTTGTGTCGCAGCGCCCCTTCATCGTCGGCACCCGCGGCAGCCGCCTCGCTCTCCGCCAGACTGAAATAGTCCTCGCCCTCCTGCGCGCCTCACATCCCGCCGTCCTGTTCGAAGTCCGCACGATCCGCACCGAGGGCGACAACTCCAGCGAACCCCTGAGCAGCCTCGGTGGCCGCGGCGTCTTCGTGATCGAGATCGAGCGCGCGCTGCTGGCCGCTGAGATCGATATCGCCGTGCACAGCCTCAAGGACCTCCCCGCGGAGGAGACCGCCGGCCTCAACATCGCTGCCGTCCCCGTGCGCGCAGACCCACGCGACGCCATCGTCGCGCGCGACGGAGCACGTCTTGCGGACCTGCCCCGTGGCGCCCTCGTCGGCACCGGCAGCCCCCGGCGCGCCGCACAACTGCTCGCCCTGCGCCCGGACCTGCGCATCGCCGACATCCGCGGCAACGTCGACACGCGCATCCGCAAGGTAGACGAAGGCGACTACGATGCGGCGGTCCTCGCCGTCGCCGGCCTCGCCCGCCTCGGTTCCCTGGGTCGGGCGTCGCAGGTCTTCTCGCTTGACGAGATGCTCCCGGCGCCCGGCCAGGGCGCGCTCGCCGTGCAGGTGCGCTCCGACGCCGCTGACACTGCGTCGCTCGTCGGCGTGATCGAGGACGCCGAAGCCCGCGCCGTCGTCACGGCCGAACGCGCTTTCGAACTGCGTCTCGGCGGCGGCTGTCACGCCGCCATCGCCGCGCTGGCCGAGGTCAGCGGCGACAGTTTGCGCCTGCGAGGCCTCGTGGGCGATCCAGCCGGCGGCCGGCTCGTGACCGGCGAGCTGCAGGGCACGGTCCGCGCCGCGAAATCGCTGGGAGTACGCCTGGCCGAGCAACTAATCGAACGCGGAGCCTCAGCGCTGCTGGAGGCGACGGCGTGACCGCCTCGGGCAAAGTCTCCCTCGTCGGCGCTGGCCCCGGCGACCCCGGTCTCATCACCGTCGCCGGCCTCGACCGCCTGCGCGCCGCCGACGTCATCGTCTACGACCGCCTCGTCGCCCCGGCGCTCCTGGAACACGCCCGCCCCGAAGCCGAACTGATCTACGTCGGCAAGGTTCCTTCTGTCACTCTGAGCGGCGATGAGACCCGTGCGCGCGATAAGACCACCGCTCATCCTGAGCCGTGCGAGAGCGCGAGTCGAAGGACGCGAAGCGATCTGGAGAATGCGGGCGGGGATGCGACCACCTCCGAGCGTAGGACAGCCCCGTCTTCACACGACCAGCCCGCCATCAACGCCCTGCTGATCGAGAAGGCCCGCGAAGGCAAGGCCGTCGTCCGCCTGAAGGGCGGCGACCCGTTCGTCTTCGGTCGCGGCGGCGAAGAAGCCGAGGCCCTGCGCGCCGCCGGCATCCCCTTCGAGATAATCCCCGGCGTCACCTCCGCCATCGCCGTCCCAGCCTACGCCGGCATCCCCGTCACCCACCGCGGCGTCGCCTCCTCCTTCGCCGTCATCACCGGCCACGAAGCCGGCGATCCCGTCCCCCCCTCGCCCGCGCACGGGAGAGGGGCCGGGGGTGAGGGCTCTCTCACCACTGTCGACACCCTGGTTTTCCTGATGGGCACGAAGACCCTGCCCGACATCGTCGCCAAACTCATCGCCGACGGCCGTCCAGCCGACACCCCCGTCGCCGTCATCCACCGCGGCACGACCCCGGAGCAGCGCACCATCACCGGCACCCTCGCCGATATCGCCGACCGCGTCGAAGACGCAGGCCTCACTCCCCCCGCCATCACCGTCGTCGGAGACGTCGTGCGTCTGCGCGAGACGATATCGTGGTTCGCCGAGACCGCCGCCGGTCCGATCGAGAACCGCCCGCTCTTCGGCAAGCGAGTCCTGATCACCCGCTCCCGCAAGCAGGCGAGCACCCTCGCGCGGCTGCTCGCCGCCGAAGGCGCAATCCCGATCGAGCTCCCCGCCATCGAAATCGAACCCACCTTCGACCCCGCCACTGTCACCTCCGCCCTCGACGACCTCGTCGCAGGCCGCTACACCTGGGCCGTCTTCACCAGCGCTAACGCCGTCGACATCTGGTTCGACCTCATGCGCGAGCGCGGTCTCGACGCCCGCGCCTTCGGACGCCAGTCCACCCGTCTTGGCGGACGCCAGTCCATCCGTCCGGGCGGCGCAAGCGCGACCCACGTGGGCGACCCAATCCGCGGATCAGCCTCTCAGCCTGGCAGCAGCGCCCAGGGGTCAAGCTCTCAGCCTGACACTACCGGCACAAAAGTCACCGCCATTGGCCCCATCCGGGGGTCAGGCTCTCAGCCTGACACTACCGGCACTCGTGTCGCCGCCATCGGCCCCGCCACCGCCAAAGCCCTCGCCGAGCGAGGCATCACCCCTGACCTCGTCCCCCCAGAGTACATAGCCGAAGCTCTCGCCGACGCACTGCTCCCCCGCCTGGACGCATCGCCCCTTCCCGCTCATCCTGAGGCTCTCGTAGGAGCGAGCGGAGCCACCACGCCCCACGCGCTTCCCACGAACACCAACAAACAATCCGCGATAAATCCGCGCCAATCCGCGGCCAAATTCACTCCAGGCGATCGCATCCTCCTCCCCCGCGCCGAAGGCGCCCGCCCCGAGCTGCTCGAGACCCTCCGCAGCGCCGGCGCCACCGTCGACGAGGTCACCCTCTACCGCGCCGCCGTCCCGATTGTGGCGCAGGGCCCCAGCCCTCAACACCAACCCTCTGTCAACTCTCAACTGTCAACTCTCAACTCCGCCCACGCCCTCGCCCTCCTCCGCAACGGCGACATCGACATCGTCACCTTCACCTCCTCCTCCACCGTCCGCAACCTCGCCGCCCTCCTCAACGGCGATCTCGCTGCCCTGACAGGCACTCCTCCCCTCTCCCGCGCATCGGGAGAGGGGCTGGGGGGTGAGGGCCCCCTCATCGCCTGCATCGGCCCCATCACCGCGCAGACAGCCCGCGACCTCGGCCTGCGGGTAGACGTGGTGGCTTCGGAGCACACGGTGCAGGGGCTCGTGGGAGCGCTGCGTGAATGCATCCGGCGAGAAGAAGAAGTATAGGCATGGTGAAGACGCAACAGGAACTCGGCAGCGAAGAAGTCATGCAATTCATTGAGACGGCAGAACGCTTCTGCGGGGTCATTGAGCGTCTGGACTACTTCTCCGAAGCCGCGTTTCTCCGACAAATGGTGGAGTTACTGCCCTTGCTCTACTACACAGCCTGTCGCCTGCCTGACTATCCTTGGCCAGACGAGAATGACGACTCAGAGGAAAGCCGCCGCGCTTTCGAACATAGGAAACAGCACGTTGATGAATTGCGTATTTCGTTGATGCAGGACCTCCCGATGGAGGTCCCAATTGATGATCAGTTACGAGTAAAGCTTGGGACGCATGATGCGTATTCATTCGTATTCGATCCGGTTCACCCCCACGAAGGTGAAGCGCTTGACGGTAGCCTTTCAGAAGACATCGAGTCGGTTTATTCAGACGTGAAGATGGCCTTGGACTTGTACCGTTCGGACGACGAATTGGGCATGCGTGAGGCGATCTGGGACTGGAGCTTCGGAAAGAAGACACACTGGGGGCCTCACGCGCTTCAAGCCCTGTCAGCTATCCACTGGCTGTATCACCAGCATTACGACGAGGACGACGAGGTGTTCGACATATGACCATCCCCACCCGAACCCTCCCCCACCCCTTCACCCCACCTCAGCGCCCTCATCCGCCCGGCCATCCCCCCTCGCCCGCGCACGGGAGAGGGGCTGAGGGTGAGGGCCCCCTCATCGCCTGCATCGGTCCCATCACCGCCCAGACCGCGCGCGAACTGGGCCTGCAGGTAGATGTGGTAGCGGAGGAGCACACGGTACAGGGGCTGGTGCGGGCAATGAGGGAGGGTACGAAAGATGAGCCCTAAGGAACACGTCGAGGCGCTTGCAGAGCAGTTGCGTCCGTATTTCTCTGAAATTGTGGAGGCCAACGCGAACATTAGGCGCCTGCTTGAGACACACGCGGACGGCAAGAAGCTGAAGGGTGACGAGATCGTTGGCTGGCTAGGCGAGATATTTGGCAAGTTGTTGCTGGGCGGGCGGCTCGTGCCCGATGATCTCGAACACGACTTCGAGATCCGCGATATGCACGTTTCAGTCAAGGCGCGCAAAGGTTGGGCGAGCGGATGGAGGCAAAGCAGCGCCATTCCGACGGTAGAGGGCCTCGACTGTCCATCCCACCTGATGTTTGTGCATCTGAATTACGACTATTCCCTAGACTGCATATGGCTTTATCCGTGGAGTGATCTCCTCGTGGCGGGTCGATTCAAGCCACACGTCGTACGGGGGAAACAGCGTTCCTTTGTGTTCCACGTGAATCCATCGGCTGATCACATGTACTTAGAGTACCCAGAGAAAAACGCGGCGAGTTCCTCAGTTCCGCTATCGCTGACTGCGCCTACGCCGCAGCGTGCGCTCGATAGTAAGACTATTCCTTGGTCGTCTGACCTGGCTCGTCTGGTTAAGAATCGCCGGAGAGATATGGGCCTAACCCAGGCTGACGTGGGTAAACTCACCGGTATTGGCCGCCAGAGATATTCTTGGATCGAATATCCCAAGATAATATCAACTCCGAGGAGGGACGAGCTCGAGCGCATCATTCAAGCTCTCAAGATTGCTCCCAGTGCCTTCGGACTAGAAGAATAGCTCCATGACCATCCCCACCCGAACCCTCCCCCACCCCTTCACCCCACCTCAGCGCCCTCATCCGCCCGCCCATCCCCCCTCGCCCGCGCACGGGAGAGGGGCCGGGGGTGAGGGCCCCCTCATCGCCTGCATCGGTCCCGTCACCGCGCGAACGGCCCGCGACCTCGGCCTGCGGGTAGACATAGTGGCCCCGGAGCATACGGTGGAGGGATTGGTGAGTGCGATAGTCGCCCGGCTCAAGCCATTCGAGGTCGTTGGCGAATGACTCCAAACGCGACGAACGAGCCTGCTGCTGAAATGATCAGGCGATTCGTCGAAGTGGCCGAGCGCTTTTGCTCAGTAATCGATCGAATTCAGAAACTGACGGAGATAGAGTTCCTTCGACAGATTGACGTTCTCCTGCCGCGGGTCTACTCATTTGGGCTAGACCTTCCCGAAGTGGGCTATGAAATCGATCAAGAAGACGGTCCCGAGTCCGTACCAATCGGAACGGCCGCGGAAGGACATCATGAGCGATGGAAGCAACTCTGCGCGCGTATCGAGAACAAGTTGGGAAGGCACACGTGGTTCCGCCATGTACACGACCCAGCAGATCCGAACGACCAAGAAGTTTGTGTTGCTAGCCTGGCTGATGAACTGGCTGAGGTCTATATCGGGTTGCGGGATGGGCTCGACCTGTATAGTAGCGACGCTCCTCCCTCCGAGAGTGCTGTCCAACGTTGGCGGGTAGCGCTGTTACTCTGGCCAAATAGTGCGAAAGACGCCATCGCTGCCGTGTACGCGCTTGTCCACTGTCACTATGACGAAGACGACGAGGTGTTTGACATATGACCACCCCCACCCGCACTCTCCCCCACCCCTTCCGCCGCCTCCGCCGCCTGCGCAGCAGCGAACCCCTGCGCGCCCTCGTCCGCGAGACCCGCCTCTCCCCCCAGGACTTCGTCTACCCCCTCTTCGTCACCCACGGCGAAAACGTCCGCGACGAGATCGCCTCCATGCCCGGCCAGTGCCACCTCTCGCTCGACCAGCTCCCCCGCGAGGTGGAGGAGCTGCGCTCGCTCGCCATCCCCGCCGTCCTCCTCTTCGGCCTGCCCGCCGCCAAGGACGAAGCCGGCTCCGAGGCCTACGACCCCGACGGCATCGTCCAGCGGGCCGTCCGGACCCTCAAGCAGGCCGCCCCAGATCTCGTCGTCATCACCGACGTCTGCCTCTGCGAGTACACGTCTCACGGCCACTGCGGCATCATCACTGAGGCCGGGGGGCACTCTCAACTGTCAACTGTCAACTCTCAACTCGTCGTAGACAACGACGCCACGCTCCCCCTCCTCGCCCGCACCGCCCTCTCCCACGCCGAGGCCGGCGCGGACATCGTCGCCCCCTCCGACATGATGGACGGCCGCGTCGCCGCCATCCGCGCCGCCCTCGACGACGCCAACCTCGCCCACACCCCCATCATGGCCTACGCCGCCAAGCAGGCCTCCGCCTTCTACGGCCCCTTCCGCGTCGCCGCCGGGTCCGCCCCGCAGTTCGGCGACCGCCGCGGCTACCAGATGGATCCCGCCAACTCCCGCGAGGCGATGCGCGAAATCGAAGCCGACATCGAGGAAGGCGCCGACATCGTGATGATCAAGCCTGCCCTCCCCAACCTCGACCTCATCGCCCGCGCCCGCGACCGCTTCGACCACCCCCTCGCCGCCTACAACGTCAGCGGCGAGTACGCGATGATCAAAGCCGCCTCCGCCGCCGGCTACCTCGACGAACGCCTCAGCACCCTCGAAGTCCTCACGGCCATCAAACGCGCCGGCGCCGACATCATCCTCACCTACCACGCTAAGGACGCGGCTCGGTGGATTTAGAGCCACAGAGGTCGCAGAACCCGCAGAGGGACACGGAGCTTGTTGAGAGGCTCCTCCCTGCTTCTGCGGCGACGTCGAATATCTATCCACATAGTGAGTTGACGCGCCAGATTATTGGCGCGGCCATCGAGGTCCACCGAGAGCTCGGGCCGGGATTCCTTGAGAAAGTATACGAGAGCGCCCTCAAGATAGAGCTCGGCAACCGCGGACTTGATTTCGCGAGCCAGGTCTCGATTCCGATTAGCTACAAGGGTCAGCCGATCGGCACATACGTCGCCGACCTCGTCGTCGGTAACGTTGTTCTCTGCGAAATCAAGGCTATCGATGCACTGGCTGCAATCCACGAAGCGCAGCTTCTGAACTACTTGAAGGCGACTGGCATTCAGGTCGGTCTCCTCCTGAACTTTGGCCGGACCCGAACCGAAGTGAAACGCCTGATTCACTAAGCCATCTGTGTCATCTGATCTCTCCGCGCCCCTCTGGCCAATCAAGACCTCAGTGTCCTCTGATTCCTCCGCGCCCTCTGTGGCCAAAATCAAAGTCATCCGTGTCCTCTGATCCCTCCGCGCCCTCTGTGGCTAACATTAAGACCTCTGCGTCCTCTGATTCCTCAGCGCCCTCTGTGGCTAACATCGAAGCCATCGCCTTCGACGCCTACGGCACCCTCCTCAACTTCACCGAACCAGACTTCATCGCCACGATGGCCGAGATCTGCGACCGCCAGTCCCTCGACGCCGATGCCGCAGACCTCTGGCTGCGCTTCCTCCGCGCCGCCTACGTCATGCGTTCGGAGCACCACCACGACCCCGTCTACAAGCGCTATGACCAGGCCTGGGCGGACCAGTTCGAGTACGTATTCCACCGCCTCAAGCTCCCCGGCGACGCCTGGGACGCCTCCCTGCTCCTGAAGGCCCGCCTCGCCGCCGCGCCCGCGTTCGACGACGCCGCCGCCGTGATCGAGGCCCTGCGCCCGCACTACCGCCTCGCCCTCTGCTCCAACGCCGACGACGACTTCCTGACGGAATGCCTCGCGCTTAACAACCTCACGTTCGAGACGGTCGTCAGCTCGGAGGAGGCCCAGGCGATCAAGCCGAACCCGCAGATCTTCGCGCACCTCGCCGCCCGCCTCGATGTGTCGCCGCAACGCGTCCTCTACGTCGGCGACAACCCGATACCTGACGTCCTCGGCCCGCTGAACGCCGGCATGCAGGTCGCCTGGGTGAACCGTAACGGCCTGCGCCGCCCCCGGCGAGTACCCAAGCCACACCTTCGCGTGCGTTCGCTCACGGAGCTGCTGCCCGCGCTGCTGCCCGCGCGCCCCCTGACCCGTTCCCTCGCGGCGCCAAATCTGGCATGCTGAGCGGTGCACTCATATCTGCGGAGGGTCTATGGACGCATACAAAGCGATAACCACTAAGCGGGACACCCGCGCCTACACGGACGACCCGATCGCGGTGGACGTGCTCGGCCGCATCATCCAGGCCGGGCGCATGGCCGGCAGCTCCAAGAACACGCAGCCCGTGCGCCTCGTCGTCCTGCGCGATAAGGCGTGGCTCCAGGAGATCGCGACCTGCGGCAAGTTCTCGGAGCCGCTAAAGGTCGCGAAGGCGGGCATCGTCGTCTGCTGCTCGCCCTCCGGGAGCGACTTCGACGCCGGCCGCGCCGCGCAGAACATGATGGTCGCCGCCTGGAACGAAGGCATCGCCTCCTGTCCTACCTCCGTCCACGACCAGCCGTGTATCATCGAGAAGCTGGGCCTCCCGCAGGACGTTGCGGATGAGGCGAGCGGTCGCACCGGCTGGCGCGTCGTCGTAATCATCGCCCTCGGCTACCCCCTCCCCGGCGCCCCCATGTCCCTCGGCGCCAAGCGTGTAGACATGGGCGACTACGTAAGCTGGGAGAGATGGGGCGCACGTCCGTGACCCACCCTGTCATTCCAAGCCGAGTGGGCGGAAGGGAGGCACCCTCCCTGTCATTCCGAGCCGAGCGGGGCGGAAGGAAGGCGGGGGCGGAGGGTCGAGGAATCTCACAGCCTCGCCAAACAGCACCATCCCACTCAGGGCACCCACCGAGTCCTCGTTATGTCACCTAAACCACCGGATTTGCCAAACAAACTCCAGATGAGGAGCCGCCCATGACCACGGTTCAAGACCGCATCGCCCTCCCTGAACGCCTCACCGGCCAGGGCCTCGACGCCCACCAGGAGGAGTCCGGCAATCGCGCGATCGAGGCCCTCCTCACAGACCCCATTCGCGGCTCCCAGACCGACCTCGTGATGACCTACCGCGATGGCGCCTACGAAGTGTGGGCCGCGCGCGGCATGGTCCGCTTCGTCCGCTTCCTCGCGGACGAGGGCGGCTACGGCTACCGCGTCATCGAGGAGATCGGGGACAACCCCATCGCGAACCAGGACCCGACAGCCATCTCCACCCTGGCGGAGGAGCTTGAGGCGGGCGCGAAATCCGGCTACTCCGGAACCGACCCGGCGAAGGCGTTCGTAGTACCGGAGCACATCAGCTACCCGCTCGCCTACGAGCGCATCGCTCAGCTCTTCGACAGCCCCAACGCGCCGGACATAGCGATCAGCCCGAAGTCGTTCGCCTTCGGCCGTCAGCCCGGCCAGCACGGTACGATCGACGTCGTGCAGTCCCGCGCGCCCCTCGTCTTCTCGGGGCCGGGCGTTAGCGAAGGCGTCACGGACACCATCTGCGCGCAGGTCGATGTCGCCCCGACGCTCGCGAAGCTTCTCGGCCTGCCGCTGATCGACGGAAAGGACTCGACCGGCCGCACCTCCAGCGAGCGCGGCGTCGCCCCGGACGTCTACCTGAAACGCCAGGACGGCCGCGTGATCGAACAGATACTCGACGGGGCCTCCGCACCCGAGCGCGCTTACATACTCCTTTTCGACGGCCTCAGCAACACGGAGCTACAGGAGCGCCTCGAGCGCGACCGCGAGAGCATCCCGAACATCTCGCGGCTCATCGACCGCGGGCTGATGTTCCGCTACGGGACGACCGTGAACTTCCCCAGCATCACCTGGCCCAGCCACAACGCGCTCGGCAGCGGCGCCTGGTGCGGCCACCACGACGTCGTCAACCCCACGTACTACACGCGCGAGACCCGCCAGGTCGTGACGCCGCAAGGGCAGGTCTGGGACACCGCGAAGTTCGTCTCGGACGAGATCGAGACGCTCTACGAGGCGCTGCACCGCGCCTTCGGCAGGTGGGACGGCCGCACGGGCGTGATCACGGCGTCTCTGAACGAGCCCTGCGTGAAGGGCGCTGCCCACGCGACGCTGGAGCGGCGGCTGCTGGTGGACGAGGAGAAGATGCGAGAGCTCGTCCGCGAGAACCGCTCGGACACCGACCCGCGCTGGAAGGCGGAAGGACAGGAGAGCATCCACCGCTACAGCTACGCCGACATCCAGGGGACGGTGCAGTCGCTGATGCTGTTCGATCATCCGACTCAACCGCCGCCCATATTCACCTTCCACGAGTTCTCGCTGACCGACGCGGTCGGCCACCTCTATGGCCCGCACGACCCGGCGGTCCGCGACGCGCTGATCGAGACCGACAAGCGCGTCGGCAAGATCCTCACGCTGCTCGATCAGCGGGGCCTCTTTGACACAACGCTCTTCGTGATCACCGCCGACCACGGCATGGCGCCGATCAACGTCGAGCTCGCGGCTGACCCCGCGCAGGCCGTGATCGACGCCGGCCTGAAGGCGGTGGTCACCGAGCCGCTAATCTACCTGCTGGACATGGAGGTGACCGTTGAAGCGGCGCTGGACGGCCGCACCGCGACCGTAACGGTGTTGGAGAACGATGTGGATGCGCGCGGCGAAAAGCCAGCCGTAGCCGGAGCGCAGATTGAGCTGGTAGGGCACGGTGGCGCTGTGCTCGCCGGTGGAATGACAGATGCCTTCGGCGTCGCGGGACTGCCGCTGCCCGTGGGCGTCGATCCCACTGACCTCGTGATCTCAGTCCATCACGAGAAGTTCAACCCGCGCCACCTGCGGCTGGATGGGAGCAACGTCGTGCAGGACCTGCGCCGGAGCCTTTACGGGTCCCGCGGATAGCGCTTGGAGCTTTACGTGGTGCTCGGCCTGCTTGTCATCACCGCGGGCGCGGTGCCGATCCTGTACTGGACGCGACCCGGCCGAAGGGGAGGAACGCCCGAGCTCAGGGAGGTCGCCAGCGTGTTGCGGTCTCGTAAGTGTGGAAAGTGCGGTGCTGAAGTTGTTCACGATTGGGCAGACGATGGCGACACGGGAATACTGAACTGCGTCAATTCCGAGTGCGGCGCCAGCTACATCATCACAGATCTCAAGGGAGACGAGTAGCCAAACAGTGCCATCGCGACGAGTCGACGAATTGCGGGACAGGTATAAGCCAGAAAGCGTCGGTTGCACAACGCAGGTATTGATGATCGGCGAATCTCCGCCCGCAGGGGCTACCTTCTTCTACCAAGCGAATTCTCAACTTTTTCGCGCCGTGCGTGATTCGTTCGTTGAGGCATTCGGTCCGGACCTGCCCACCGGCGAGCGGTTCTTAAATACGTATCAGGCGCGAGGATTCTTTCTTCTCGACTTGTGCGACGAGCCGGTAAATCAACTCAAAGACAACCCTCAGCGCCTCACGCTTAGAGATCAGGGTGAGCGGACACTGGCGAAAAAGCTAGCCGCCCTCCCAGCCGAGGTCTCGATTGTTGTGCTTATGAAAGCCATCGAAGCCAACGTGCGAAGCGCTATCACCCGTTCGGGACGCTCGGATCTCCCCGTGGATCTGGTTCTCCCGTTCCCGGGTCGACCCCAACATCGAGAGACCTTCGTACACGGACTAGCGTCCTTCCTCCGGGCACGAGATTGGATTCCCGATCGAAACGCAACCACGGCTACGGGAAGCAACGTCACTTTACACGAGGAGATCGGCGTAATTCTAAGGCAACACGCCGGCCGCTGGATGACGAGGACGGAACTCGCCGACGAGGTGAACTCACGCGGCCGATACACGAAGCGTGACGGCTCGCGGGTAACGCCGTTTCAGATTTATGCCAGAGCCAGGAAGTACCCGCATTTGTTCGGGCGCGACGGGTCAAGGGTGCGCCTTCTGGATGAATGAGACCCGTTTCTGGGGCTATTGATGGAATCGTTCTCGGCGCGTTCCCCGCCGGGCTGGCTGATTAGCTGCCCCGCCACTACCGCTGCTGCGCGCGCACGGCGAAGAGGCGCTGAGGATCGGCGACACCCTTCAGTTCGCGTTCGCCGCGATCTTCGAAGTCGACCCCGGCGGAGGTGCGGGCGAGGCTGCGCACGGTATCCGAGACCAGCAGTTCGCCC
The DNA here is from genome assembly GCA_964558415.1 of uncultured Dehalococcoidia bacterium. Taxonomy (GTDB): domain Bacteria; phylum Chloroflexota; class Dehalococcoidia; order SM23-28-2; family RBG-16-64-32; genus CAZLDI01. The sequence continues at coordinate 82,705 of CAZLDI010000011.1, read as the reverse complement.
GGCGCTGCGGCGGCAGCGATGCGGGCGGCGATGTTGACCGCGCCGCCGTAGACGTTGCTCCGCCCGTCTGGGTCCGACTCGCGGATCACGTCGCCGGCGTGTATGCCAAGGTGTAGGGGCAATCCCTCGCGGTTGCCCGTGCCCGCGCTCGCCAATGCCGCCTCGATCGCAGCGCTCGCCGACCCGAAGACAGCGAGGACACCGTCGCCAAGAAGCTTGCCTTCGATCGCATCGCCGCTGCCTTCGCGGATTAGGGAACGGAGCGTGGTATCGAGCTTGCGCGCCTTCGCGCGGAACGCCGCGTCGCCCAGGCGTTCGGTGAGGGCGGTGGAGTCCGCGATGTCAGCCGTCAGGTCGTATTCACTACACATACGAGATGACGGTTCAGGCGTCATAGTATCCCGTATCGTACACACCGGCGACGCCGTCCGCGAGGGCGGCGTTTTGCTTTCGGTGCGCGGCCCCTAGAATAGCGGGATGAGGATGGGAGATTGGACGGCGCTCGCTGAGCGCGCGCCGAGGGGCATTCGGCCCCCAGTCAGTGCCCGGTTAATTGATCGCTAACTGATGCGCGAAGAACCGGGAATCGCACGTGAGAAGCTCCGGGCCTGTTTGCAGGAACAGTACGGTTTAACCCCCGCCAAGATCGACTTTCTCCCCGTCGGACAGGACACGAATGCCGGGGTCTACCGTGTCGTCAGCGAGCAAGGCCCTGCTTACTTGCTCAAAATCAAGTCCGGCTTGTTCTATGCACCGGGCTGTCTCGTTCCCCGCTACCTCTGCGATCAAGGCATCGCCTCTGTGGTGGCCCCGCTTCCGACAAAGACGAAGGTCTTGTGGACGCAGTCCGGAGAATGGACCGTGATTACGTACCCCTACCTGGAAGGGGATACGGGCTGGACGGGGATGACTGATGAGCACTGGAAGCTCGCCGGAGGCATCTCCAAACGGGTCCACGAAGCCGTGCTGCCCGCGTCCGGCTTTGACGGTCTGCGGAGGGAAAGCTTCGACCCGTCAGGATACGCTCGCTCAATCGAGAACGTCGAGACACAGCTTGCAAATTCGGAGGACGGAGGTGGTAACCCGGAACGGGCTCTCCGCCGCTCCTGGGCAAAACACCGATCGACGATCTACGCGCTGCTCACGTCTTTGGACAAGCTCTCAGGCGTGCTCCGGTCACAAAGCGACCCGCACGTAATCTGTCACGCAGACCTGCATCCAGGCAATTTGCTCCGTAATCGGGCCGGGCAGGTGTTCGTGGTCGATTGGGACGACGTGATGCTGGCTCCCAAGGAGCGCGATTTCATTTTTGTCGGGGAGCCAGTCGATGGCTCAGCACAACACGGCGGCTCCCCGTTTTTCCAGGGGTACGGACAGACGGAGATCGATTGGATCGCGCTTACCTACTACCGCTACGAGCGGGTCGTGCAAGACTTGATAGAATACGCCCAACAGGTGATATTGAGAGAAGACTTGGGCGAAGAGACCAAGGCTAGGGCCGTTCGGGCATTTGACGCGAACCCGAAAGGCCGCAATATGGACGCCGCACAGGTCGCCGCCGCCCGTATCTCCCCGCAGCTTACGATTGAAGGGATTCGCCGCGACGACAACCGCTAGCACCTGGCTGGTGGGCGCCTCCCCCTTCACCCGGCCTCCCCCGCCCTACGACTGGGTTGGCCCCTGACCCATCGCCGCAACCCTTTTCTGCATCTCCTCCGCCGACACGTCCTCAATGTGTGTGTGCAGCCACCAGAGGTTGCCGAACGCGTCCTTCACGCCCGCGCTGCGGTCTCCGTAGAACTGGTCCGCAGGCTCGCGGTCGGACGAACCCCCCGCGGCAAGCGCCTTGCGGTATGCGGCGTCACAGTCGGCCACATAGAGAAGCAGATTGGCGGGGCGCGGCGGGAAGTCAGGGTTCGGATCGGCGAGCATGACGACCGAGTCGCCGATGCGCATCTCGGCGTGGCCGATCGCGCCGCTCTCGCCGGGCATCCGGAACATCTCTTCGGCGCCGAACGCCTCCTTCGCGAAGTCGATCAGTTTCGCCGCCCCGTCGACGATGAGGTACGGGGTGACGCTGTGGTATCCGTCGGGGATCGGTTTGACTGCCATTGAATCCTCCTTCTTAACGGAGTGCTATGATACCACCTGCTCACACGCGAGGCTGCAAGAGGTCAATGACACTCGTGACAACGCGGCCATGACGCTGAAAGGACCCCCCGTTGAGCGTGCTAGAAGTCGTGCGCAGGATGCACGTCCACAACCAGTGGGCCAACGAGCAGTTACTTGGGGCGATGGCCGGAATGAGCAACGAGGAGCTGAGCGCGGTCGCACCCGTCTCGTTCGGCAACCTGCGTGGCGCACTGTGGCACCAGCTGGGAGCACAGATGGGCTGGCTGAGGGTTTGCGCCGGCTTTGATACGTGGAGCCGCGCGCCCGTGTCCGATAGCCAATCGCTGGAGGGACTGCGCGACGGCTTCGCCGCCTCCCACCTGATGTGGCGCGAGTTCATAGAATCGCTGGACGAGAAGGCCGTGCTTTCACCCGTCGACCTGCCCATCGACGCGCCCTTCCGGCAGTCCGTCGGAGCCGACCTCCTGCGCTGGTCGGAGGAACGGGGCCACCGGCCGCGGCGCCCGCTCTGGCAATCGATGCTGCATGTCGTCAACCACAGCACGCAACACCGCGCGGAAGTGGGTATCCATCTGCTTTCGCTCGGCCGGTCAACGGCAGACCTCGATTACGGAACCTTCGAGGAGAACAGGGCGATTAGCGAGTGAGCGTCCAGCGCGCCGACCACACGGGGCTCCCTGACGCGTTGGACGACCACGCTATAGCAATTCGGCGCGCCGGAACCGCCGACGTCGATCTCCTCGCCGACCTCCGCGTCGCGATGCGGCGCGATATCGGCGACCTCGCGGCGCCGGACGAGGCTGCGGTCGCCGAGGCGAACCGGTGCTACCTGCGCGAGAAGCTCCCCTCGGATGAGCTCGTCGCCCTCGTGGCAGAGGCTGAGGGGCGAATCGTCGGGACCGGCTGGTTGGTGCTCTTTCGTAAGCCACCATCGAGCGGCAACATGTCCGGCGTCGAGGGCTACGTCCTGAACATGTACACAGAACCGGCCTGGCGGGGTCGCGGCATCGCCCGCCGGTTGGTCGAAGAGATGCTCGCGATCGCCCGCGAAGCTGGCGCGCCACTCGTGTGGCTCCGGGCGACCGAGGCCGGGCGCAGAGTGTACGAGAAACTCGGGTTCGCTGAGAATCCCCGTTACCTGCAGGTCAAGCTGTGAAGAAGCGGACAGCTGAGCCGTGGATCACTGGGGCGGCCTACGGGCGTCTGCTGCCGGTGCTCTCTATGAACTTGCTTGTGCGCGAAATGGAGCGCTCGCTGGCGTTCTACCGCGAAGTGCTCCGGGCGTTCGTCCACTACGCCGATGTCGACTTCGCGGCCGTCAAAGTGGGTGGCGTCGAGATCCAGCTGCACGCGGACCACACTTACGACGGCCATCCTTGGCACGCCCGGCTCGCGGCGGGTGAGCCGAGGGGGCTGGGCGCGGAGATCCGCTTGTTCGGCATCGACCCGGACGCAGCAGAGGCGAGGGCGCGGGAGGCAGGAGCCGTGATCGTGCAGCCGGCGACAACGAAGGGCCACGGCTGGCGCGAAGTGATGATTGAAGACCCCGACGGGTATGTCTGGGCCGTGGGGGTAGTGGCGTAAGCAAGCTGGAACTGGTACGGGCGCTGTACGAGTACAACGAGTGGGCGAGCTACCACGTTCTCGAGGCGGCGTCCGGGCTTAGCGCAGAGGAATTCGCCCGCCAGCAGGGCGCGAGCTTCGACAGCGTCGAGGGCAATCTCGCGCACATCATGGCCGCGCAGGTTGTCTGGCTGGAACGCTGGACAGGAGGTACGAACGCGGCGCCTCTCGCGAAAGTCCAATCGCTTAAAGGCTTTCCCGCGATCAGAGACCCCTTCGCCGCTTCGCACCGGGCGCTCCAGCGATTCACCGCCTCTCTGACGGAGGAGACACTGGACGCGGTGCTGCACTACACGGATAGCCGCGGGGCCCCGCACAACCGGGTGACGTGGCAGCTCATGGTGCACCTTGTGAACCACGGGACGCACCATCGGTCGGAGATCTGCATGGCGTTGACGGCGGCGGCGCACGAGGTCCGCGAGTTGGACTCCGTGTTCTTCGAATCGGAAAGGGATCCTTAACCCGCCAGCGCCCGGACGATAGCCTCTTCCGCGTGCATACGACGGCCTTCGGCCCAGACCCTCTCGTACGCCTCAGGGCCTAGGAGAACGCGGGCCTCAGCCAATGTCCGCGCCAGGTCCGCCTCCCAGAGGGCAGGTACTGGAGCGCCAATTTCCTCTCGCAATGATGCAGCGGCCCCGGCCAGACAAACGCCTGGCTCGGCCCTCCCTAGTAGGACTTCTGCTTCCACCAGCCCCTCCAGCGTCCAGGCGATCCCGTAGGAGTAATGGAGTTCGCTCGCAGTCGAAAGCGACTCACGTAGCAAAGCGCGAGCCACTTGGTGATCGCCCAGCCGCAACATAGCCACGCCGAGCTTGTGTAGCGCCCAGGACACTCCCTGTCGGTCCCCGAGCTGCCGCCAGATGGCGAGACTCTCCTCGTGGAACGACTTCGCCACCTCAAAGTCGCCACGGAAGAAAGCCGACATGCCTAGGTGGCTTAGCGAGTCCGCTATTCCTTGTTGATTGTTCCACTCTCGATTGATCTCCAGACTCTCTTCGAGCAGCCGCTCGGCCTCTTCCAGGTCGCCGTGATAGAGCGCTGCATCACCCAGGTTGCTCAGCCCATCGGTGACGCCCGAGCGGTCTCCGAGCTGCCGGTATATCGCAAGACTCTCGCTGATCAGCCGATGCGTCGCGTCGTAGTCGCCCAGGAACCGCGTAAGGAACGCAGCACGGTTCAGAGCCCGTGCGCGGCCGGCGGTCACCGTCTTGCCCGCAGGCAAGGCTAGCAGATCGCTTATCCTGTCCCTGCCCTCGGCCAGGTGGCCGCGCATGAACCAGAAGAGACACAGACTGGCGGCGAGGCGCAAGGCTTGCTCCACCTGCCCGCTCACCGTCAGCCATCCTAACGCCGCGCGCAAATTGTCATGCTCCCGCTCGAGGCGCTCCAGCCACATCGCTTCGTCTTCTTGCTCCAGTCTCGGCTCGGCAGCCTCGGCCAGCGCAGTGAAAACCGATGCGTGGCTGTCGCGTACCGGTCCTTCTTCCCCGCTCGCGGACAGCGCTTCCAGCCCGTACTCACGCACAGTCTCGAGCATCTGGAAGCGTGGTTCGCCGTGTTCCTGTTCTACCTGGCTGACAAGGCTCTTGTCCGCCAAGGACGCGATACTATCGAGGACATCAGCCTCCGCGCTGCCGCACTCCTTGCATATTGCCTCCGCGGCTTCCATCGTGAAGCCGCCGACGAACACGCTCAGGAGCCTGAATAGCCGCTGCTCGCTCTCGTCCACAAGCTCATAGCTCCAGTCGATGGTGGCCCGCAGCGTCCGCTGCCTCTCCGGCAGATCTCTTGACCCACCGGTAAGGAGCGCAAAGCGATTCTTCAGCCGCGAGAGGATCGCTTGCGGAGAGAGGATCTTACACCTTGCTGCGGCCAGCTCAATCGCCAGGGGTAGTCCGTCAAGTCGCACGCACACCTCGGCCACCGCCCGCGCGTTCCCATCGAGCGCGAACCCCGGCCTCACTGCCGCGGCACGCTCTGCGAAAAGCGCAACCGCAGAGTACCGCAGAAGCTGTGAGGCGGGAGGAAGCGCTCGCAGGTCTGGCAGCACAAGCGGCGGCACCGGAAATTCCTGCTCGGCCCTCAATCGCAAAGAGGAGCGGCTCGTCACGAGCATCTTCAGGCGGCCGCAGACCTCCAGCAACGAGGCCAGTTGAGGCGCCGCAGCGGCTATCTGCTCGAAGTTGTCGAGAACCAGCAACGCCCTCTTGTCGCGCAGGCTCTCTTGCAGCATCTCAATCACGGGCCGCCCCGGCCCTTCGCGTATGTCGAGCTGCTGCGCAATGGCCGAAGGCAGCAGCGCCGGCTCGTTAATCGCCGCCAGCGGCACGAAAAAAACGCCGCCGTCGAAGCCGTCTACCAGTTCCGCGCCCACCTGGACCGCCAGTCGCGTTTTGCCGCTGCCTCCGGCCCCTGTCATGGTGACCAAGCGCACGTCTTCGCGACGAAACAAACCCACAGCCTCAGCCACCTCTGTCTCGCGGCCGATCAAGGGCGTCGGCTGGACCGGCAGGTTATTCAGGCGTGCGGTTAGCGTCCTCAACGGCGGAAAGTCTCTGGGCAGCCTGGCGGATATCAGCTGAAAGACGCGCTCCGGCTGGATCAGGTCTTTGAGGCGGTGCTCACCCATATCCTGCAGGCCCACGCCAGGCGGCAGGTCGCCGCTGGCAGCGTCTCGCGCCGCTTGCGAAAGCAACACTTGGCGGCCGTGACCGGCCGACAGCAGCCTCGCCACCCGGTTTAACGTAGGCCCAAAGTAATCGCCGCCGCGCTCCTCCGCAGTGCCCGTGTGAACTGCAACGCGCACCCGAAGACCGTCCGGGACCTCCCAATCCTCAGCGTCGAGTGCACACTGGATGGCAAGGGCCGCCGTCACGGCCTGCGAGGCAGACCCGAACGCGCAGCAGAAGGCATCGCCCACCGTCTTGAAAACCTGCCCGCCGTGCTCTTCGATGATGCCCCCCAGAAGAGCGTCGTGACGGGCAAGGGCTAAATTCATCGCGTCCGGGTACGTTTCCCAGAGCTTTGTACTGCCCTCGATGTCCGTGAATAGGAAGCTGGTCGTTCCCGTCGGAGGTTCAGCCATCAGATCTCGTCCGTGCGACCCCGCGCTTGAGCAAGCCAATCGTGCTCGACGCGGCAGGAGCTGTCAACCATCGGGCATCGAGCGCACCCTGCCCCCCTCCCTGTCCGCCGCCTTCATCGTCGGCTACGTCACTGCCATCTGCGTTGAGTATCTAATATTCCTCCAACTTCAGGAAGTAGCGTATTATTTCGACTCGTAACACAGGATGAGCTTACCGAAGGAGCTTGAATTGACCACAACACAGTTGGACCAGGCAAAGGCAGAGGCGTTCGGCGAACGGATAGTCCAGATCGTCAACGACGCGGGGCTGGCGCTGATGCTGAGCATCGGTCACCAGTGCGGGTTATTCGACGCTCTCGCCGGCCTGCCGCCCTCGACCAGCCGGCAGATCGCCGGCGCAGCCAGGCTTGACGAACGCTACGTGCGCGAGTGGTTGGGCGGGATGGTTGTGGGCGGGATCGTAGAGTACGATCCTGCGGCTAAGACGTACCGTCTGCCGCCGGAGCACGCGGCGTTTACCACGCGGGCCTCCGGGGTGGACAACATGGCCTTCTTTTGCCAGTACTTCCCCCTGCTGGGAAGCGTCGAGAAAGAGCTGCTGGATTGTTTCCGTAATGGCGGCGGCGTACCCTACTCGTCTTACCCCGGCTTCCAGCCGCTTCAGGCCGAAGAGACCGGCAAAGTCTACGACGCCACGCTGGTCGACCTGACGTTGCCGCTGGTGCCCGCCCTGGTCGCGCGATTGAAGGCGGGGATCGACGTTGCGGACGTGGGTTGTGGGCAGGGGCACGCGATCAACGTCATGGCGCGGGCGTTCCCGAATAGCCGCTTCACCGGGTACGATTTCGCTGAGGAAGGCGCCTCCGCCGGGCGCGCCGAGGCCGCGAATTGGGGTCTGAAGAACGCGCGCTTCGAGGCTCGGGACGCGGCAATGCTGGAGATGCCGGACGCGTTCGATTTCATCACTGCGTTCGATGCCATCCACGACCAGGCGCAGCCTCGCCGGGTGCTGGCGAACATCGCGAAGGCGTTGCGCCCGGGCGGTACTTTCCTGATGGTCGACATCGCCGCGTCCAGCAACCTCGAGGAAAACATCGGCAATCCCATGGCGCCGCTCTACTACACGTGGTCTACGATGCACTGCATGACCGTGTCGCTTGCCTACGGCGGTGAGGGCCTGGGCGCCTGCTGGGGGGAGCAGAAGGCGCGAGAGCTGCTGGCGGAGGCCGGGTTCAAGAACGTGGACCTCAAAGCGGTGGAAGGCGATATTATCAACTACTACTACGTGTGCTCGAAGTAACGTATTATTGCTGTTCGTAGTTCAGTTGCAAGAAGGAAGGGGTAGACGTGACCACAGCGACGATCGACCAGGCTAAGGCCGAGGCTTTCGGCGGACAGATGGTAGGCATCCTCAACAGCGGCCTGCTGGCCTTCATGACCAGCATCGGCCACCGCACGGGGCTGTTCGACAAGATGGCGGAGCTGCCACCCAGCACGAGCGAGCAGATAGCGGGCGCGACCCGCCTCAACGAGCGTTACGTTCGCGAGTGGCTCGGGGCGATGGTGACGGGCAAGGTCGTAGAGTACGACCCGGCCGGCAAGACGTACCGCCTGCCCCCGGAACACGCCGCCAGCCTGACCCGCGCCGCTGGCCCGGGCAACCTCGCTGCGATGATCCAGTTCATGTCCCTCATGGGCAACGTCGAGGACCAGATCGTCGATTGCTTCAAGAACGGCGGCGGCGTGCCCTACTCCGCGTACCCCAAGTTCCAGCAAATAATGGCCGAGGAGAGCGCCCAGGTCTTCGACGCCACGCTCGTGGACGTGACTCTCCCGCTCGTTCCCGGTTTAGTCGAACGCCTGAAAGCCGGCATCGACGTCGTCGACGTGGGCTGCGGCGCGGGCCACGCCGTCAACGTGATGGCGAAGGCGTTTCCGAACAGCCGCTTCGTCGGCTACGACTTCTCAGAGGAGGGCGTCGCTGCCGGCAAGGCCGAGGTTAAGGCGATGGGCCTCTCTAACGCTGACTTCGAGGTCAAGGACGCAGCGACCCTGGACGGCTCCCGTAAGTTCGACCTGATCACCGTGTTCGACGCGATTCACGACCAGGCGCAGCCCGCGAAAGTGCTGAAAGGTATCTCCGATTCCCTCAAGCCTGAAGGTACTTTCCTGTGCGTCGATGTCGCCGCTTCCAGCAACCTCGAGGAGAACGTCGAGCACCCTCTCGGGCCGATGCTGTACGCGATATCGACGTTGCACTGCATGACGGTTTCCCTCGCGCTGAACGGCGCGGGACTGGGAACCTGCTGGGGAGAGCAGGTCGCGAAGCGGATGCTCGGCGACGCGGGGTTCCGCAACATCGAGACCAAGAGCGTCGCGGGCGACATCATCAACGCCTATTACATCTGCACGAAGTAAGCGCGCGCCCTGCTCGGCCAGTATCCCGTGGGTCGCTATATAGCGCAGCGGGTTGTTGAGCACGTATGAATAGCGGTTGAGCGCCCGGGAGCCGACGCTCGCCCGTCCGGGCGGGTTCCCCGCGCCGGGAACGATGCTGTCGGCGCTGATGCCTGCCCGCCGCAGGAGGGAAGCGCCCGATCCTCCGGAAGCGGCCGATGTCGGCGTTGTAGAGGCGGGCGCCGTAGTGGTAGATGCCGTTGGTGGTCTCGCGCTGCTGGCCGGTGTAGAGCTTGTCGGTGGGCATTACGTGCCGCCCGTCAGGGTATTCCCTGTGCGATTATCGACTCCGCGACGAGGATCGCCTGATGTTCCATCTCCTCGGTCACCTCAATTAGCGGTGCCGAAGGCTTCAGCCAGCTTAGCAGAACGACGAAGCCCATACCCTCTCGGTTCCAGAACAGGTCGACCCGCACTTGTTCCGCTCTACCCTCCGTCTTCGATATCCCAACGTCGATGCCAGCGATGGATACCTCAGGTAGACCTACGTGAAACGCGAAAGGGGAGGAAGCTTCGACTATCTCGACCCGCGCCCGCATATGCAGCGGGATCGTATCGTCCTCAATCGCGACGAAGACGAAATTTATGCCGTCCTCCGGCTGCTCGAATGCGAAAAGGTCGCGGTCAGTTCCGTCAGGCAGATATTCAGGGGCGATGATCTCGAAGTCGACCCGCTCCTCTGCGAGGCCAAGCTCTGCTCGAATCTTCTCCAACTCCTCAGGACTCAGTTTCGGCCGAGGGTCCTCGCACGCGCCGGTTGACAGGCTCATTGCTATTAGGACGGCCGTCGCTACCGGCCCGATGACACGACGCCACGCCGGCGTCAGCATAATAAGGGCACCGTACATTTGGAGGTGGTGTATGTCTCTCCGGTGGACAGATTGTACCCGATTACTGGAATGCGTAAGGGGTGAGAGATGTTGAGCGGTAGTACGGTGGCCTCCACCTTCGCCGGTACGCCGGAGCCAATGAATTCGCCGCCGAATCCCCCGGGTTGTGCAGAAGCGCACAGTTGCCCCTCGCATTGCTGGATGTAGTCGCGGCGATACACCTGCAGCGGATTACGTGGGTCGACTACTAACCTTCGGCCGCCTTCAAGAGTCACCACGGCGTTGCTGCCGAAAGAGCGCGGGTCTTCGTCAATCTCGAGAAGCACCAGTAGCTTGAACGAGTTCACGCGGTGATCACCGGTCTGGGACGAGCGGTTCGTAATGTGCAGTCTCACCCAGTATTCACCCCCGGGCAAGCCAAAGCATCCGCCGGGACCGCCGTTTACTCCCGCGAAGCACCTTGTCGACCCTGCGCCGAGCCGCTGCCATTCCGAAACGAACGATCTAACAGACTCCGAGAAAAATGGCGTTGGCGTTGCGGCACACAGTCTGGGATCGTATACAAGGCCGCACAGTGTGGGACCGGGCGTTACCTGCGGTGACGGGCCCTTCGGCCCTTTCTTCGTGCCGCTGCCGCAGTTCCACGTCGCGCACCCTGGCGGACGCGGCATGCAACCGCCCTGCGGCCCATCGTCCATCGGGCAGTGCCCGCTCGGGTCGCTGTAGTGCAGGGGGTTGTTCAGCACGTAGGAGTAGCGGTTGAGCGCCTGGGGGTTGCCGGCACCGGGGACGATCGTGTCGGCGCTGATGAAGCGCCCGATGTCCGCGTTGTACAGCCGCGCCCCGTAGTGGTAGAGGCCGTTCGTCGTCTCGCGCTGCTGGCCGCCGCCAGGCCCGTCCGGGGTGTAGAGCTTGTCGGTGGGTGGGGCTGAGTACTCTTGCGTGCGGATCATGCCGTAGGGGTAGTAGCGCTCCCGCGAGACGAGCTGGCCGCCGGCGTTTGTGATCAGCGACGTGCCACCGAGGTGATCGCTGGCGAGATAGTACAGCGTCCCTCCCTTGTTCATTGCGATGCGCTTGCCACCGGCACTACTAAAGCGACGGCACTAGCGGCCGGAGATAGCGCGCAGAAGGTTGGCGGTCTCGACCGCCGCCTTGACGGCGTTCGCGCCCTCGTTTCTCGCCGTGCCTGCGCGCGCCAGCGCCTGCGCTTCCGTATCGCAGGTCAGCACGCCGAAGATGCAGGGTACGCCGCTGTCCAGCGCCACCCGCTGGATCCCCGCCGCGGCCTGCGTCGCTACATGCAGGTAATGGTCCGTCTCGTGGCGGATGACGGCCCCCAGGCAAACGACGGCGTCATAGCGGCCCGTCTCCGCCAGGCGTTTCGCCACGACCGGCAGCTCGAACGACCCGGGCGCCCAGATCACGTCGTGCTCGCGCACCCCGTGCCGTCCCATCGCCTCACGCGCGCCCTCCAGCAGGCGGCCGGTGACGTGCTCGTTGAAGCGCGCGACGACTATCGCGAGAGAGAGCGATGAGCCGTCTAGGTTTGGTTGCTCAGCCACGGTGGCTTGATTATAAGGCGAGTGCGACGTGAACCGCCGTCCGCTGAGGGCGTAAGTCCAGAATTTTGCATCGCTAATCTGAATTGCGGTATTTTTTGGTATCTTGTCGAGCGCTAAGTTTGCCGGTACCCTGAACACGCTGCGCCAAACGTGCGCGGAACCTACTCTCGAAAGGAGATTCGAAGGCTGCGGGACGAGTCTTCGCCCGCTCCAACGATACAAAAGACTATGGTACAGACGGCTGAGCCGGCACCGGCGGCAACACCATCCGCACCCAAGACTCCAACGTTCTCCCTGGACCTGACAGACGAGCAACGCCAGCTTCAGCAGTGGGTCCACGGCTTCGCGAAAGACGTGATGCGCCCCGCGGCGCACGAGTGGGACGAGCGCGAAGAGACGCCCTGGCCGATCATCCAGGAAGCTGCGAAGATCGGCCTTTATTCGTTTGAGTTCATTCAGAACGGCTTCGCCGACCCGACGGGGATCACGATGCCGATGGCCAACGAGGAGCTCTTCTGGGGTGACGCCGGCATCGGCCTCGCCATCATGGGCAGCACCCTCTGCGTGGCTGGGCTGTTCGCGAACGGCACGCCCGAGCAGATCCTCGAGTGGGTGCCCCAGTGCTTCGGCACTCCGCAGAAGATTCAGCTCGGCGCCTTCGGCGTTAGCGAGCCGGACGCCGGCTCCGACGTTAGTTCGCTGAAGAGCCGCGCCGTATACGACGAAGGCAAGGACGAATGGGTGCTCAACGGCACCAAGACCTGGATAACCAACGGCGGTATCGCGGACGTCCACGTCCTCGTGCTCTCCGTCGCGCCTGAGCTCGGCTCCCGCGGTCACGCGGCCTTTGTGGTGCCACCGGGGACTCCCGGGTTGAGCCAGGGCCAGAAGTTCAAGAAGCACGGCATCCGCGCCAGCCATACCGCGGAAGTCGTGCTCGATAACTGCCGCGTGCCGGGCAAGTGCCTGCTCGGCGGCAAAGAGAAGCTGGACGAGAGGCTCGCCCGCGCCCGTGAGGGTCAGAGCAACAAGTCGCAGGCCGCGATGGCGACCTTCGAGGCCACCCGCCCGGCCGTCGGCGCGCAGGCCGTGGGCATCGCCCGCGCCGCCTACGAGTTCGCGCTTGACTACGCCAAGGAGCGCAAGCAATTCGGTCGCGCGATCATTGAGAACCAGGCGATCGCCTTCAAACTGGCCGACATGAAGACGCGGATCGACGCCTCGCGGCTCCTGGTCTGGCGCGCGGCCTGGATGGGGCGTACCGGCAAGCGCTTCGAGAACGGCGAGGGCTCCATGTCAAAGCTGTTCGCCGGCGAGACGGCGGTATACGTCACCGACGAGGCGATCCAGATCCTCGGTGGCTACGGGTACGTGCGCGACAACCCCGTGGAGCGCTGGCACCGCGACGCCAAGATCTACACCATCTTCGAAGGCACCTCAGAGGTCCAGCGCCTAGTCATCTCCCGCGCCATCTCGGGCATTCACATCAAGTAGGGGCGGGTTTCTCGGCTCGAACCGTAGTGTCCCCGCTGGAGGTTCTGACGCGCGAAGTCGTTTGGCCTGCCAGCGGGGTTTGCAAACCCACCCTTCCGCGTCCCGCTCTTCTCCGCCCGGCCTCTCTGCGGCGCCCCTTCAGAGGGCGCTCTGAATAACCTCTATCTGGTGGGTGTTCTGGACGCTATGGCCCCGCGCAGATGCCGAATCCCTCCCCAATCAGCCCGTCCACGACCATGAAGAACCCTTCGCTCAGATGATCGATGCCCTTCCCGTCATGAAGCTGGTCCTCATGACCGGCCTTCTCAAGTCCCTGCGCCATGAGCGTGCGAAAGCTTATTAGAACATCGGTCCGGTAGCCCGCATCCTCGAGGCCGCTGATCACGTGCTCTACTCCTGCCGGACAGAGACCCACGATGTCTGGATCCGAGAGGATCCGTTCGACGGACAGAAGGGCGCGGGAATTAGCTCCGGCCGAAGCGTTACCCTTGGCTGAGCGCTGCGTGTTGTAGCATTCGAACGCGCTGGCCGACCCTACTACGACCAGCGCGAGAACGGCTGCGAGAAAGGCGATCATAAACCGGTGTTTCATGGGACGGGACCTCCTTGGTTGCCATAATGCTGGGCTCAATGCGAGCAATTATACCTACGACGATAATTCTCCGTCAAGCAATATCTTGAGGCGGACTCTCACGGCCAGCGCGGACGAAGCGTAGGGGCGGGTTCAAACCCGCCCTTCTCCCTCTCGCGCACATCTCACCCTACCGTCATCCCACCCACAGACCTCCCCCACATTGTCATCCCGACCGCAGCGCAGCGCCCACACTGTCATCCCGACCGCAGCGCCCACATTGTCATCCCGACCGCAGCGCAGCGAAGTGGAGGGACCCCTCGCGGCATACCCTTCCACCTCCACCAACCACCCGCGACCCGGTACCCGCACATCCGCCTGCGGACCCGCCACGAGTCTAACTGCATGGGCGGGTTTCAAACCCGCCCATGCCCGCGAAAGCTCAGCCCAACCCGGGCATCTCTATGAAGTGACCCAGCTTGTCCCGCTTAGTCTCCAGGTAGCGCCAGTTGTGCGGGTTCGGCGTCGCCATGATCGGGATCCGCTCCACCACCTCGAGTCCGTAACCCTCCAGGCCCGCCCGCTTCGCCGGGTTGTTCGTGATCAGGCGTATCTTCTTCAGCCCCAGATCCATCAGGATCTGCATCCCGATACCATAGTCGCGTCGGTCGGCGGCGAAACCCAGAGCCTCGTTCGCTTCCACGGTATCCAGCCCCTCCTGCTCCTGTAGCTGGTACGCGCGCACCTTGTTGCAGAAGCCGATGCCCCGGCCCTCCTGCCGCATGTACACGAAGACGCCGCGCCCCTCGGCGGCGATCTGCTGCAAAGCGAGCTCAACCTGGTCACCGCAATCGCAGCGCATCGACTGGAAGACGTCTCCCGACACGCACTGCGAGTGGACTCGCGCCAGCACCGGCTCCGGCGTCGTGATGTCGCCGAACACCAGCGCCGCGTGCTCGTCCGGGTCGATCGCCGAGCGATATGCGTACAGCGTGAAGTCGCCCCACTTCGTCGGCAGCGTCGTCGAGGCTGCACGCTCGATCAGGCGGTCGCGCTGCACGCGGTAGTTGATGAGCTGAGAGATGCTGACTATCTTGACGTTGTGTTTGTCCGCGAACCTGCGCAGCTGCGGCAGCCTCATCATCGTCCCGTCCGGACTCATCAGCTCGCAGATATAGCTCGCGGGACGGCGATCGGCCAGGCGGCAGAGGTCCACCGTGGCTTCCGTGTGCCCCGCCCGGACCAGCACGCCCCCGTCACGCACCCGCAGCGGATAGATATGCCCGGGCATCACCAGATCGCGCGGATGCGAGTCCGGGCTCGCCAGGATGCGAATCGTCTCCGCCCGGTCGTGCGCGGAGACCCCGGTCGCGATCCCGTGCCGGGCATCGACCGACACCGTGAAGGCTGTCCCGTACTGCGCCTGGTTGTTCCCCACCATCAGCGGGATTCCCAGGTGGTCCAGACGCTCGCCGGTCAGCGGCACGCAGATGATCCCCACCGTGTGCCGCAGCATGAACGTGATCGCCTCTTCCGTGACGCACTCCGCCGGCATCGTCAGGTCACCCTCGTTCTCCCGGCCTTCGTCGTCGACGATGATCACGAACCGCCCACGGCGGTATTCGTCGATCGCTTCCTCAATCGAGTCGAGGTTCGAGCGCGGCGATGACGCTACCTTCGCCCGGCGATGTGCTTCGATGGACTCCACTCGGGGCTTCTTCCCTGCGCTGTCAGGCATTGACGGGCCTCCTTCTGTCGCGTTCCGCATAGCCCAGATACGCGCAGGTTCATTATAACAGGCAGATCACGCTCATCTCGTCAGCGCCGCCAGCGGTCATCGTAGGGACAGCGGCTTCAGCCCTGTCCTTCAGTCTCGATCGCGCCCAAACCCCCCACAACACCCTCTCAGCCTTCGGCACCGCCTCACGGCGCCAGGTTCAGAAACGCATCCAGCCCATCCACCGTGATCCCCCCGCTGTCCGAACGCACCACCACGATCATGTTCGCGTTCCACCAGATCGAGATGTGCGACGGCAACGTACGCCCGGACTTCGCCTCCGGCCGGCTCCCGGGCATCAGCGTCCAGTCCTGCGCCGGGGCGTCCGTGTTCTTGTACACCAGCACAGCCAGCTCCGCCGTCCCGCCTCCCCGCATCAGCGTCACCTCTGAGGGCCCGACCGCGAAGCCGGAGAACCCCTCTGCGCCGCCTCCGACCTGGACGCCGATCCCCTTCGCCTCCATCCCCTTGTCGAAGCTGGCCAGCGAGAACGGGCTCCCGGTCGTCGCCCCCGGCGGCAGCGACGCCCGTGGCGTCGGCGTGGCGCCTGCGGTCGCTCCATCCGGTGTCGGCGAAGCGGCCCCCGGCGGCACGGACGTGTCAGGCCCGCCCTCGGTGTCGTCGCGCGTCAGCGCCACCAGCGCCAGTCCACCCGCGATCGTCGCCCCCGCGAGCGCCACAAATGCGCCCACCAACACGATCAGCCCGGACGAGAGCCCCCCGGCCGAAGCTCGTGGCGCGCGCGCCGCGGGGCGCTTCCGCGGTTTCGCGACGGGCGCGGCGGGCTCCTCCGGCTCGGGATAGGCGCCGCCCATCTCCTGCGCCCGCTGGCGATCCGCCTCCGCCTGCGGCTGCATCCCCAGCCGCTCGAAGGCGTCCGCCCGCAGCGCGTACGAGCGCGAGAACTCAGGCGCCAGCGCGATCGCGCGGTTGAGCGCGTCGACGGCCTCCCGCAGGCGTCCCCGCGCCAGCAGCCGCTCGGCCGCGTTCGTCCAGTCCCTGGCCTGCTGGAAGAATTCGTCGCTTGGCTCGTACGGCATGCTGTTCGGTCCGTCCGGACGGACTCCCTTACGTCAGGCCTCGCTCCGAAAGCAATTGGTCCACGTAGCGGGCGATGATGTCGCTCTCCAGGTTCACGGTGGCGCCGGCGCTCTTGCGCGTCAGGTTCGTGTGCTCCTGGGTGAACTGCACCAGCGACACGCTGAACGACGCCTCATCCTTCGCGATCACCGTCAGCGAGACGCCGTCGATCGTTATCGGGCCCTTGACCACCGTGTGGCGCAGGATGTCCGGCGGCGCTCTGAAGCGCGCGATCACCGCGTCTCCCTCCGGCGTCAGCGACATCAGCGTCCCCGTCGCCTCGACGACCCCGCGCACCAGATGCCCGGAGAGCCGCGTCGTCGGCAGCACCGAGCGCTCCAGGTTCACCGGGTCGCCGGCGCGCAGCTCGCCGAGGTTTGAGCGCCGGTACGTCTCCGGCATGCAGTCGAAGTGCAGCGACTCGCCGTCGATCCGCACAACGGTCAGGTCCACGCCGTTGATCGCGATCGAATCGCCGAGGTCCGTGCCATCCCGGATCTTGTCGCAGGCGATCGCGAGGCGGCCCTCATCCGCTGCGTTGACAGTCCCCACCTCCTCGATGATTCCCGTGAACAAGGTGAAGTGAGCGTATAGGAGCAAGGAGCCACGAGCAAGGAGGAGGCATCCACGTAGGGGCGGGTTTCAAACCCGCCCCTCTCCCTCCCGCACAACCCAATGGGCCATCGCCGCCCTGCCCTACGCCATCAGGCTCTGCGACAGCTCGCCCGGATAATCGCCAACATCATGCCCCATCGCCCGCCGCTTGCTCGCGATCTCGCCCAGGTGGAAGTAGTGGTGCGTGATCGCCCGGTACAGCGCATAGCGCAGCGTCAGCCCCACCGGCCGCACGTGCGCCAGCGACCCGTCGTACGGCAACCGCGCGTCCAGCGTCGCCTCCGTCGCGCGCCCCAGGTGCGAGCGCGCCGTCTCGCGCACCTCGCGCACGCCCGCTCGGATCGCGTCCCGGTCCTCCGCCGCGCCCGTCCCGCCGAAGCGAAAGCGCGGCTCGCTGATCAGCGGATGCGCCCGCGACCCGTGAATCCGCACATTAACCCACGCGTCCACCTGGTTCGCCAGATGCGCCGCCGTCCACGCGAACGAGCTGCCCCCATCCACCCTCCGCACCGCCTCCTCCGCCGCCAGCCCGTCAGACGCACGGTCGAAGTCGTCCCACGCGTCATACAGAAGCGCAACCAGCGCGGGCACAACCACAATGATTCCCCTTTCCGGCTTGGGCCTCTCGATCGTTCAAGACTGGCGGCTGCGTGGACCCGATTGGAGACGCGGCGTGACTTCGTTTAGCAATCATTCGGAGTCTCGCCACCGTCCCTTCACCACCCGCCAACCCACGAAACAGCCCACGGCGGTTCCGACAATCACGCATAGTACGGCAATTCCGATTTCCACGACATGGAGATTCTGTCGTATAGCACTCACTATGACGAAGATCCCGAACGCCGAAGAGCCAATCGCGCCGATAATGAGTGGATGAACTCGATACCTCACAGCCGAACAGCGGTTATCCACATCCAAACGGTCACGCCATAATACAGCGCCGCCAAGACCAACCACACTATGTCCTCGTCGCGCAAACCCAGAATCGTCGCGATCCCGGCTAGGACAAGCATGGCCAGAGAGTACAGAAGCCACCGCGAACGGCGTCGCTCCGGCACTTGGCGGTCCCGTAGGATAACGATGTCAAAGCACCGGTAGCAGAACGAGGCCAACAAGTGGCATCGCCATCCGTGCTAACCCCTACCCCTTCCGCGCCACAAACGTGGCGTAGTCCACATACATCTCCTGCGCACGCCGATCCAGCGCCACCGCTGACTCGATGTCGTCCGCCAGGAACGGGTCGGCGGGCTGCTTCGTCCTCGCCTCGTGAGCCAGCTCCAGCATCGGGCGAAAGTACTCCTCCCAGGCGCTCGCAGCGTGCACGTGCGTGCGTTCGATGGACAGGCCGGCGTCCGTCACCACCGCTGCGTACTCATCGATAGACACTTGTGGCGCGTCCCCCGCCCACCACCGCCACTCCGGCCCCAGCGGCCCCTCCGGCTTCGCGCGCCACACGGCGTCCGAGACGATCACCCACCCGCCCGGCCGCACCGCCCGCGCCAGCTCGCGCAGGCACGGCGCCAGCCCCACGATCGACGGCGCGCCGATGCAGTACCCCGCGTCGAACGCGCCGTCCCGCACCGGCAGCCTCCGCCCGCTCGCGCGCGTGACCGAGACGAGGTCGCGCAGGTTGAAGAACCATGCCTTCGCCGCCGCATAATGGATGAACGGGTCGAACAGGTCCACCGCCACCACCCGACACCCGTAGTGCGTCGCCAGGTGGCACGCCGCCTCCCCCTTCCCGCTGGCCACGTCCAGCAGCAGCGTCTCCTCGCCCGGCCGCACCACCTCCGCGATCATCTCCACCGTCTCCGCCGCCCCCGGCGTCAGATACTCCTGCTTCGCATAGATCGCGGACGGATCACCCATACCGCGACCCTACCACAGCCCGAACTGAGCCACAGAGAACACAGAGACGGGGACACGGAGGGGCACGGAGGATCAGGGCCTCGCGCGCCCTCTGTGGCTCATTCCGCCGCGTACACCGGGTAACCCGTCACCAGCACGTCTTCCTCCAGGCGCTAAAGCGCAGCCCAGCCCACAATATCCATGCGCGATAATCCGCGGCCAAACCACTTCCCCCTCTGTGTCCCTCAGTGGATCCTCTGTGCCCTCTGTGGCTCACTCCCCCCCGTACACCGGATACCCCGTCACCAGCACATCCTCCCCCAGCCGCTCCACCGTCACCTCCCGCAGCCGCAGCGCCTCTGCCATCCGCTCCGCCCCCCGCCCCGCCACCGCGCCCGGCGCCTCCGCCGCCCCGATGATCATCGGCGCGATCACCGCGTGCACCTTGTCCACCAGCCCGCGGTCGAAGAACCCGCCCAGCACCACCCCCCCGCCCTCGACCAGCAGCGAGAGCACGCCGCGTCCCCCCAGCTCTCGCAGGAGCGCCGTCAGGTCGACGTGCTCCCCCTCTCGCGGCAGCGCCAGCACCTCCGCCCCGCGCGCCTCCAGCGACGCCCGCCACGCGGCCCGATACGGGCCCGTCTGGGCCGGCGCACCCTCCGCGGTCGCGACCAGCGTCTTCGCGCCGCCCGTGAACACGCGCGCCATCGGCGGCGTCCGCCCGCGCGTGTCGACGACGACCCGCAACGGCTGCCGCTCCGCCTCCACCCCGTCCGGGCGGGCGGTCAGCTCCGGGTCGTCCACCACCACCGTCTCCGAGCCCACCAGTATCGCGTCCACGCGCGTCCGTAGCGCGTGCGACCACGCCCGCGCCTCCGGCCCCGACACCCACCGCGAGTCTCCCGACGCCGCCGCGATCCGCCCGTCCAGCGACGCCGCGAACTTCGCGATCACGAACGGCAGCCCCGTCGTCCGCTGCTTGATGTACGCCTCCAGGATGCGCGCCGACTCCTCCGCCCCGTCGCCCGCCACGACTCGCACGCCCGCAGCCTCCAGCGCCCTGTGCCCCGCGCCGCTCACCCGCTCATCCGGGTCCGCCAGCGCGTATCTGACCTCCGCGATCCCGGCGGCGATGATCGCGTCAGTGCACGGCGGATTGTTCCCTTGGAACCCGTGCGGCTCCAGCGTGACGTACATCGTCGCGCCGCGCGCCCGCTCGCCCGCCTCCCGCAGCGCGACCGCCTCAGCGTGCAGCCCCGGCGGCGCCTCCGTGACGCCCTCGCCCACGGTCTCGCCGTTGGCGACAATCACCGCGCCCACCGTCGGGTTAGGCGACGTGCTCGCAGTCGCCCCGCGCGCCAGCTCCAGCGCCCGCCCCATCGCCTCCGATCTCATGCGCAAATTATAGGCGAGTGTCAGGGTATGAGATGAACTAGGTTGTGATTGACATCGACCCTATCGCCGCCCCGAGCGGTACTGGACATCGAGCCGACGGAGCGTCCAGCGGCGGTGCCGAGCGGCTGGGACGCGGCGCTGATTCGATTCCGGAGACCGGATCGGAATCGTCGCCGCCAACACGCAGAGCCAGCGCAGGGTAAAATCATGCACACAAGGCGCCCCCTCCCGGACGTCGATCATTCTGTCCCAACATGACGATGGATCAGTCAGCACACAACTTACCAGTCCAGTTGACTCCATTCATTGGCAGGACGGAGGAGCTGAAAGAGCTGAAGCGCCTGCTCGGCGACCCCGACTGCCGGTTGGTGACGATGGTGGGGCAAGGAGGCAGCGGGAAGACCAGCCTGGCGGTCGAAGCGGCACGCGAGAGGGTCGGCGACTTCGCCGACGGCACCTATTTCGTCCCCCTTCAGCCGGTCGATTCAATCGAGTTCCTGGTGCCCGCCATCGCCAACTCGATAGGGTTCTCCCTCCGCGGACAGGAGGAACCGAAGGTCCAGCTGCTCAATCATCTCAGTGAGAAGCATGAGCTGCTGGTGCTGGACAACTTCGAGCAGCTGGTGGCCGCGGCTGACCTGCTCAACGAGATGCTCTCGGCAGCCCCGGAGCTGAAGATCATTGTGACTACCCGTGAGGCCCTGAAGCTGAGCGAGGAGTGGGTGTTCCCCGTGTCGGGGATGCGCTTTCCTGACAGCGCGGACGTTGCCGATCCCGAAAACTACGACGCGATGCGGCTGTTCGTGGAGCGCGCCCGACGAGTTAAGCGGGGCTACTCACCGACCCCCGACTGGCCAGCGATCGCCCGCCTCTGCCGGCTCGTCCAGGGGGTGCCCCTGGCTGTAGAGCTGGCAGCCTCGTGGATCAATGTCCTGTCCTGCGATGAGATCGTCGCCGAGATCGAGCGCAACTTGGATTTTCTGGATACCAGTCTCCGCAACGTCCCCGAGCGGCACCGCAGCGTCCGCATTGTGTTCGAGGAATCGTGGAGTCATCTTAGCGAGGAGGATCGAGACATATTCGCGGAGTTGGCGGTGTTCCGAGGCACGTTTGGGCGCGAGGCCGCCGAAAAGGTTACTGGTGCGTCGCTGAGGCTGTTGTCAACGCTAGTGGACAAATCGCTGCTCAAGCCGCTGACGCAAAGCCGCTATCTGGTGCACGAACTGCTCCGGCAATACGCCCTCGAAAAGCTGGCGGAGTCGCCGGAGGCAGTGGCCCGCGCCCGCAATTCCCATTGCGCCTACTACTCGAGGTTCCTCGGTGAGCGAGCGTCAGATCTCTTGGGTGGCCGACAGGTAGAGGCCGCTGCCGAGATCGAAGCTGAACTCGACAACATCAGTGCCGCTTGGCAGTGGGCCGCGGACCACGCCCAGACGGAACGGCTCATGGAGACTGTCGACACTCTAGGCCAGTGCTGGCAGCTCAAGGCCCGCTACGCGGAAGCGGTGACCCTGTTGGAAGGTGCGGCCACGAGCCTGGGGCGGTGGGCGGCCACGGACAAGCTGGATCTGACGCTGGCGCGGGTGCTGGTGGAGCTGGCCTGGTTCTACATCCGCCTGGGACGGCTTGAGGAGGCGCAGAATTCCCTGGCGAGGTGTCAGAGTATCTACGTCAGACTCGGTGCGCGGCCGTCTCCGGGATTCGCCACCGACCCTCGCCATGTGCTCGGCGTCATTGCCACTATAAAAGGGGAGTACACCGAAGCAGCAAGACACGGGGAAGAGTCGCTTCTTGCAGCCGAGACACAGGACAACCCGTGGAACCAAGAGATCTCACTCTACGTGCTGGCACGAGCGGCCCTACTGCAGGGCAAGTATGAGGCCGCTCAGACATATGCTCAGCGGGCCTCCGACATCGCCACCGGGGTTGGCGATCGCTGGTTCCTAGCCTACCTTCTGATCGAACTAGGCAACGTGGCCTGCGCACTAGACGATCTTGCCGCTGCGAGACACTATTACCAATCCAGCTATGACCTGAGAACGGAGTTCGCGGACCCTGAGGGTATGGCCATCGCCTTGACGCGTCTGGGCGACGTAGCCCTGCGGCAACAGTCATATGCGGAAGCTGAGGACTTATATCAACAGGCTATCTCCATCTACCGGGACATCCATGACAAGGGCGGGCTGGCAGCCTCGTTCACTGGGATGGCGAAGGCGGCCGTTGCCCGAGAGGACTACGCGTCGGCCAGGGAGCATTTTGGACGGACACTGCAGCTCGCGGCGGACATTCAGCACGTACCGCAGATCCTCTCGCTCATCACGGGCGCCGGAGAGATGCTAATCCGCGAAGGGGACGCTGCAGGAGGCCTCGAGCTGCTGGGCTTGGCGCTTCACCACCCGGCCAGCGACCACGAGACGAAGGCGTGGGCGCAGCGAGTTCTCCGCGGCCGCGAGGGCTGGCCCTCGGTCGATGTCGCGATGCAGCCTGGAGGCGTCGGCGACTTGGGCGTGGCCGTGTCGATCCTCCAAGGTTCACTCTCCATGAACTCCGACCTCGGCATTCGCACACTTCTGGAGCGCGCGGCCGACGCCGCCCAGCCGGTGCGCGCTTCATCCTATCCGGACGAGCTCACTGAGCGAGAAATGGAGGTCCTTCGCCTGATCGCGAAAGGAAGAAGTAACCGCCAGATCGCCGACGAACTCTTCATCACGGCGAACACGGTGGCCAACCACGTTAAGAACATCCTCTCCAAGACACAGAGTGCCAATCGCACCGAGGCGGCAGCCTACGCCACCGTGAAGAAGCTGGTCTAGACCCAGGCCACACTCCGAAAAACTGACCCGCCTCTCCCGCACGCGGCCCCACATCACTTTCCAATCGGATAGCCATTTCTGGCTATCCGGTCGCTGACACATCCGCCAACGACAACCACCAGTTCGGGTGATGTGGCGTGCCGCTGGCGCGTCTACGGTGGTGTCACGAAGATCGTGAATGTACCGAGAGGAGGTACGGCGATGACTGCAGAAGTGAGGACACGAGTCGAGGCCAGTACGGGTCTGATGGCTCTTGGCGAGAGCCTGGGGTTCTACGAGGCCATGACTGAAACGCCAGTGACCGCGGCCGAGCTGGCGGAGCGCACTGGCGCACCGACCCGATTCGTCCGTGACTGGCTGGCGGATCGGGCCATGGAAGGTTACGTGACCCACGAGGCCACTACCGGTCGCTACGCCAACTGGTGCAGCCTTCCGAGGGCCGCCTAGGCAGCGGGCAGTTCATCCTCTCCGGTAGAAACAGAGCGACAGGCGAGACGAAGGGAAAAGGCGATGACAGGCAACCCCGTAACGATCAATACGAAGACCTCACTGGCCCTCCTGACCCTGGGCGGACTCTTCGGTGCTGCCTTCCTCTTTATGAAGGTGCTGGTTGAAGAGATCTCTCCCGCCGAGATCGTTCTCGGTCGCCTGGCCCTGGCGGCAACGATCGTCTACGCCATCATGTTGGCGCGCGGCAAGGCTCCCCGATTCGACCTCGCGACGATCGGCAAAATCTCGCTGCTGGCCCTTCTCGATAGCGTTATCCCGTTCACGCTGATCGCCTGGGCGGAGACCCGGATCGACAGTGGGATCGCCTCGGTGCTTGTCTCGACGATGCCGGTGTTCACTGTCGTTATCGCAACGGTCGCGTTGCCCGGCGAGCGGCTGGCCCCCGTCCGTCTGCTGGGTATTCCACTCGGTTTCCTGGGCGTCGTGTCGCTCACCGGCGGCGACGTCCTGGACGTGACCAGTAGTGGCGGCGTCGGGCAGTTGGCCGTGGTCAGCGCCGCCGCTTGCTACGGCGCCGCGGCTGTGTACGCCAAGATGCTGTTGAGGACAGAGAATGCCCTCACCTTGACGGGCACCAAGCTCGCGGCTGGTGCAGTGATGGCGAC
This sequence comes from uncultured Dehalococcoidia bacterium, assembly GCA_964558415.1. Classification (GTDB taxonomy): domain Bacteria; phylum Chloroflexota; class Dehalococcoidia; order SM23-28-2; family RBG-16-64-32; genus CAZLDI01. The sequence goes on along the minus strand of CAZLDI010000011.1, from coordinate 58,301 downwards.
CTTCCTCGTGGCGGTGACTAAGGGCATGCCGGCGTACCAGGACCTTAGCGCCGAGGGATCGCTGGCACTGGTCGCCCTGGGCGTCCTCTCCACAGCGCTCGCGTTCACTCTCTACTTCTGGCTGGTGGGCGCCGCTGGCAGCGTGTACGCGTCTCTGGTCACGTACATCGTCCCGGTGTTCGGGCTGCTGCTGGGCTGGGCGGTCCTCGGCGAGGAGATAGGACCAAGCACGGCGTTCGGCGTGGCGCTCATAACGACCGGCGTCGGCGTTGTGATGTACGGCGCTGCCGCCCAATCGAGGCTTGCCCAACTGGTTGCACGGATCGGGAGCCTGGGTCCGGAGCTCACAACCCCGGATCGGCGTCCGACGCTGGCGAAAGCGTCCGTGTTTATCGAGAACGAGGAGCGCGCATAGCCCGTGAATGATGAGGAGTCGACTATGACGAACGAACTGAAGCTAATGCTGATCCTGGCCCACCCCGACGATGAGTCGCTGGGTAATGGCGGAATCATCGCCAAGTACGCGGCCGAAGGTGTGAAGACCTACCTCGTCACCGCAACTCGCGGCGAGCAGGGCTGGTTCGGGCCCGAGGACGAGAACCCCGGACCCGACGAGCTGGGCCGCATTCGTGAGGCGGAGTTGAAGGACGCGGCAAGCGTCCTGGGCATCCGTGAGGTCTCCTTATTAGATTACCGCGATGGCGAGTTCGACCAGGCGCCCGCGGCCGAAGTTGTGGCGGAGATCGTGCGGCATATCCGGAGGGTGAAGCCGCAAGTAGCGGTTACCTTCGATCAGAACGGGCTGTACGGCCATCCGGACCACATCGCCATCTGCCAACACGCCACCGCCGCCGTCGCGGCGGCGGCGGACGCCAACTTCCGGGACCCCGATGGTCAGCCACCGCACCACGTCTCAAAGCTCTACTACATGGCGTGGACACCGGGGGAGATCGAATTGTATCAGTCGGCGTTCGGGGAGCTGGCGATGCAGATCAACGGCCACCGGCGCAGCTCCATCCCTTGGCAGGAGTGGGCGATCACCACTCGCATCGATGCCTCGGCTCACTGGCGGCAGGTCTGGGACGCGATCTCTCGCCACCGCTCGCAGCTGCCCGGCTACCGGAAACTCATCGCTCTGCCGGAGGAGGCGCACGAGCGACTATGGGGCAGACGCGTCTACTATCGCGCGTTTAGCCGGGTCAACGGCGGGCCGACAGTAGAGAATGACCTGTTCGCAGGTCTTCGCTGAGAGAAGGGAGGGAAGGTCGCAATCAGGATGAGGGATTTCTCGGCCTGGGTCTGGGCTGCCAGCGATAGGCATTTGGGTATCGGCAACACCATTCAATCAAGGAGTTACCATGACTACGCAGGACACCATCGGAGAGCTCCGGGCTCAGACGTCTCTCACATGAAGGGCGTCCATCTAGACCTTGCCAACGAGACCGCTCGCGTGCAACCCGGCGTACTCCTTGGTGACATCGACCGGGAGACCCAGGCGTTCGGCCGCGTCGTCCCCTCTGGATTCGTCTCGCAGACCGGTCTCTCCGGCCTCACCCTTGGCGGCGGTTTCGGCTGGCTTACTCGCAAGTGGGGACTCACTTCCGACCACCTCATCTCCGCCGACGTCGTAACCGCGAACGGTGACCTTGTGCGGGCCAGTGAGGACGAGAACGCCGATCTCTTCTGGGGCCTCCGGGGCGGTGGTGGCAACTTCGGCATCGTGACCTCCTACGAGTACCGCATGCGCCAGCTCGGCCCCACCGTCGTGGCTGGGCTCGTCGCCCACCCGATGGATCGCGCTGAAGAGGTGATCTCCTTCTACCGCGAGTTCAGCGCCGCTGCCCCCGACGACCTGACCTGCGTCCTCCTGCTGCGGATCGCGCCGCCGGCGCCTTTCCTGCCGCAGGAGATCCACGGAAAACCGATTGCCGCCATCATCGTCTGCCATGCGGGCTCCGTCGAGGAGGGCGAGAATGCGGTCAAGCCTCTCAAGGAGTTCGGCTCGCCCGTCGCCGATACCATCCAGCCCAAGCCGTTTACCGTCCACCAGTCTGCTCTCGACGGCACGCAGCCGCCGGGCCGCTACTACTACTGGAAGTCCGACTACCTCCCCGGCGTCACCGCAGCTGCCCAGCAGACGATTCGCGAGCGTACTGCGGAGTTCCCTTCGCCGGAGTCGGCCCTTATCGTGTTCCAGCTCGGCGGCGCCGCCGCCCGTATCGACGACAACATCTCAGCCGCCGCCCACCGCGACGCCGCCTATGTGCTTAATGTCGCCTCTTCCTGCATCGATCCCGCGAAGATCGACGCGTGCAAGGCTTGGGCCCGCGGTGCCTGGTCCGCCATGCGCTCCCACTCGACCGGCGGCGCCTACGTCAACTTCCTCACTGAGGACGAGGGCGACGACCGCACGCTGGAAGCCTACGGCAAGGCGAAGTACGAGCGCTTGGCTGCCCTCAAGGAGAAGTACGACCCGACGAATCTCTTCCGCGTCAACAGGAATATCAAACCTGCCGGACAATGGCCGCGAAAGCATAGCGCAGATATCAGATGAGATCTCGCGACACCGGTGCACTTGCCGTTAGCCCGCGAGGGATGCGCCGCGCCGTGATATCTCTGATGGGCGTCCTGCGGCACCGCTTTTTCGTTGATGTCATAAGGAGGGCAGCGGGAGGATTATACCCGCTGCCGTCGATCTTCGGCTGTGTTCTGGCCTAGCAGACCGATCGGTCTTTCACATGCCTGTTGTAGGGTTGGATCAGGCAGTATAGTGGCGTCGAGTTTTAGGGTCATGGCCTCTGGAGACAGAGGGTCAAAACCGCCTGAAATCGCGGAAATTAGGCTTCGCTAGATACGAATTGCGTTAGCAACGATCACCGCGCCCACCGTCGGGTTAGGCGAGGTCACCGCAGTCGCCCCGCGCGCCAGCGCCAGCAGCATCGGCTCCGATGTCATGCGCAAATTATAGGTGACGCCCAGGGCTGGGCACTACGGCTCAGAATCGCGAGACTGAAAGCATGCGCGAGAACGAGGCTCCCAAATCCGAGATCATCCTCTACCAGACTGAGGACGGCAGCACGCGGATTCAGGTGCGGTTCGACGGCGAGACAGTTTGGCTGCCACAGTCGCAGATGGCTGAGCTATTCCAGACCAGCAGGCAGAACGTCGGTCAGCACATTCAGAACGTCTTCGATGAGGAGGAGCTGCAGCCGGAGGCAACCGTAAAGGATTTCTTTATAGTTCAGACCGAAGGCGACAGGCAGGTCCAGCGCCGAATAGACCACTACAACCTGGACGTCATTATCTCCACCGGCTATCGGGTCAAATCGCACCGCGGCACGCAGTTCCGCATCTGGGCGACGCAACGCCTTCGGGATTACCTCGTCAAAGGCTTTGCTCTCGACGACGAGCGCCTGAAGGAAAGCGGCGGTGGTAACTACTTCGATGAGCTTCTCTCTCGTATCCGGGACATTCGCTCGTCGGAAAAGGTCTTCTGGCGCAAGGCGTTGGACATCTATGCAACAAGCATCGATTACGATCCAAACATTGATGTGTCGCAACGGTTCTTTGCCACCGTGCAGAACAAGATGCACTGGGCGGCGCACGGGCGCACCGCAGCCGAGGTGATCTATGAGCGAGCAGACGCCACCCGGCCGAACCTGGGCTTGACCAGTTGGAAGGGCGGCGCGATTCGGCGGGATGACGCCGCCGTCGCCAAGAACTACTTGAACCACGACGAGATTGAGGCTCTCAACCTGATCGTCTCGCTGTACCTCGACTTCGCCGAGCTGCAGGCGCACAGCCGCCGCCCTATGTATATGGGGGACTGGATCAGCAAGCTCGATGACTTTCTGCACCTGAGTGAACGAGACATCCTCACGCACGCCGGCAAAGTCTCCCACGAACAGGCCATGCAGAAGGCAACCGAGGAGTTCGACAAATTTCTGGCCGTCCGCCCGCTAGAGCCCTCCCCGGTTGAGAAACATTTCGAATCTGCCGTTCAACAGATCAAGCAACTTCGTGCCGGTGCCCCGGCTCGCAAGGCCCGCAAGAAAAAGAAGCAGTGAAGCTACAGTTCGACCCGAAACAGCAGTGCCAGCTCGATGCCCTGGCAACCCCGGCCCAGACGGGCCCGTGGCGGGCGGCCCGGACGGGCCCGTACCGGGCGCCTCCGTGACGCCCTCCCCCACAATCTCGCCGTCGACGACGATCACGGCGCCCACCGTCGGGTTAGGCGACGTCACCGCAGTCGCCACAAGCGCCACCTCCAGCGCCCGCCCATCGCCTCCGATGTCATGCGCAAATTATAGGCGAAGACGGCCCGGCGACGAGGGACGCTGACAGACCGGGGGTTGCGCTATACTTTCCTCGCACGAAGTGCGAAGGAGCATCGACGCTGGGGACACCATGTACGCGGCGGATGCGCTACCATCGATCCGCCGGCGGGATCTTGAGAAAGGATTGCGCGATGGGTGACAAGAGTCCGAAGAATACCTCCAAGACGAAGAAGCAGAAGGAACAGAAGAAAGCCGCGTCGGCGCCAACGCCACCACCGAAGAAGTAGCGTTGCCCGCCCGGCCGCCCTTACCAGCTGATCCGTGAGGACGCGAGGGCCGGGAGCTACGGGAGACCGGGGAGCGCTGATTCAGTGGCCCTCGTGTAGGAGGTGGGTCAAGCCATCTCGTGGTAAAATCATCGCGCAAGCGCGTCGGCCTCTCTAAGTCGCACCCATGATCGCGAGACGGTCGGCGCGTTTGGTCATTCATACTGATCCGCCACGGGTCCCCGGGATCGCGAACGGCTAGCTGCACTTCGTACGGTGATTATCTTCTCGAACTCCGGTGCAGGCATCGGCCCGAAGGTCCGACTCAGGAGCGTGCCCAGCGCGGCCAACCCGTCCGCCTCAGCCGGACTCAACCACCACAGCTAGGTGCACAGCAACCCGCTGCGGCGCTCCTTCTCGGCCAGGAAGCCGTAGATCGTCCTCTCCCACTTGGTGAGCGCCTGTGCCCCGATGGTCTCGGTGTTCAAGTGGGAACCTCCTTCTGAAGTCACCGGGCATCATCGCTCTCACGCGGCCGAAGTCAAGTCACTGTGCGTGACTAGTCGTTAGCGATGCCGTTGCCCGCTAGAGCGGTCTATGATCGTGAGCCTATGGGGGTGGCTTCGATCTGGCCCGCGGTGGCCATGTCGTTAAACACTTGCCGACATACGTCACGAACTTGGTCGGCATCCAGCGTCCGTTCTGTCATTTCCGCGTATAACGGGTGACAAAGGATACGAACTTTGCCAGCAAGCTCATTGAATCCGCCATGCAACTGCGACCACAGCCGCGAGGCCTCCAAGCTTGGTGGACCATACTCGCCTTCTCGGACAAAGTACAACTGTTCTCCCTTCTGGCCACGGCGGAACGGCACATCGACCAAAATGAGAGCGGACTCTTGCGCCGCCTTAGCGACCGCGTCTGGCGGAACCTCGTAGCCAGGCAACCGAATCCGCCGCTCCAACTCTGAGACGATGCTCTTGCTGAGACGCTCGCGATAGTTCTCTTTATCGGTCTCCCCGTCGGCAATGAACAGTCGAGTCAGCCCCGCAAAGAGCTCGGGTTCCCGTTGGCTGTCGATAGTAGCAATCCGCTGATAGATTTTACGCCCCAGGATCAATCGGACCATCTCCTGTACGATCGCGTCGCCCCGGACAGACAGCCAAGCAAGCATCTGCCTATCATTTTCATTCACAGCCGAGCGTGACTCTTTGACCTCGAAGGACGACGACGAACTGATGAACTCAGCAAGCTCGTCCCGGAACTTAGCTCGGTCCGCGTTTCGCGGGCTTGCGAGAATCCGCCGAACCGCGAATCGCAGCATGGCTTTCAATGCCCGAGACGTGTGATGCCAATAGACCGTTGAGAACATCGCATATCGTGCGAATGAGATAGCCTCGGCGCCCACTCGCGCCTTTTCAGTCACTCCAATTCCTGCAATGGAGGGGTTCCGGGTGGTGTCATATGCGACTGTTAGATGTCGCACGAACCAGGCCATATCTATGCCGAGCCCGTACGGAACCTCGAGGTGGTGGCTGTCGCGTAATAGGTAGTCGATCTTGTCGGCGTCAATGGGGCCATCGATGATAGACCTTAGGATCTGCTCCTTGAATCCGGTTGGGCTTCCCCGATCCGCCTCCAATACTGAAATGATCTCTTCGACATCTAGGTCCCAACCATCAGGTTCGGGGCCAGAAATCACAGAGCGGATCGTGTCCTCCCGAAGAAAAGTCTTGGTCAACTCCGCATGCGAGAACGCCAATTCATCACAGTCCTCAAGGTCGTGCGCAAGGGCGAAATACCCGAGATCATGGAGCAGGGATGCTAACAGCACCCGACGGATATCTCTGTCAGTCATTATCGAGCGGAAGAGCGGATCGCTGTTCGAGTGATAGAGCGCGTTCACGTACCTGCAAGCCATACCAAAGGTCCCCAATGAATGCTCTAACCGGGTGTGAGTCGCTCCTGGGTACAAGAAATTGAGCAATCCAAGTTGGCTGGTCTGCCCAAGACGAGACATGATGGGAACTTCTACGATCCGCTTCAAACGGTCGGTAAAGACAACGCCTCCTTGAGTGGCTAACTGAACGGTTTCCGCGGGAAACAAATTCAGTTCTCGAACACGCCGGTGTAGGGGGTACTCATCCTGGAGTTTCATTAAGTCCTCGCACGCCTCGATGCTTGTCTGAAACGAGACCTCCCGCATGCTCTGCCGCGACAGCCCGTCGAACGGTTGATCCGGCCTTACGTTGGCAGGGAGCGATGCCTGCGGAGGAATCTGTGCATCTAACAGTCGAGCGGCAATTAAAGACAGATAGCGACGAACGTAGGATGTACCTTTTCTCGCGACCTGGGCAAGGTCACAAAGCTCGAAGAGTGTAATACCCATCGAATACAGATCAAAGCTCGGGTTGAAAAGATTCCAACTGACGGATGCCACGTTCGCCAGCTCATCCGAGTCCCGGGTGCGTCTGCTAAGTAGATCAGGGTGTGCATACTTCTCGGTGAAGCGAACCTCCGTGTCACCCTCGGGGTGCGACCTCTGATAGTACTTCGCGTATCCCAGATCGCTGACCCACGCATGGTGTCGCCCACCTCGGCGCCCAATCAGGATATTGGCCGGCTTCAGATCACAATGTACGATGCCCTCTCGATGGAGGTAAGCGACCGCTTCAATGGCCTGCCGGAAGAGCCGTATTAACTCGGGCAATTCGAGGTTTGGGACGACTTTGTCGAAGTCTGAAGCATCCTGCACGTAGTCCATGACGTAGTAGGGAAGATTGAGAGTTCCTCCGGCCAAGTTGTCCAGTTCCTTGCCAACGAAGTAAACCGGTACGATATTCTCGTGACCCAGGGTCAAAAGCTTGTCGATTTCCGAGGACATTATCTGCACGATTGGCTCGATCCTCCCGCCTTTGGGGCGCGGGGCTTTCAAGGCACGCCAAATGCCCAACCGTTCATCACGTACCCTGAAAACGAGGCCAGCACCGCCCGCCGCGATGAACTTGTCGTACGTGTAATTGAACGAGATATCGTATCCGATGATCTCGAGGATTTTGGCGATCGCCTCTTTCTCGTCCGGCCACACTTGTCGGAGATTCGGCGCGTCGAACTTCGCGCCTATTTGCTCCATCAGCTGAGGTATCTTCTCCGCGTTGCGCCGCCAGAGGTCCTCATGGATATCTGGACCGGGCAAATCTACCTCCTGAACAGATGGGCCGTGCAAGGCGTACGATTCCCGATTGTACGCACCCGTTTACCTCACGGATGATCGTCCAACGCGGAGGGCGATGTCAAATGAAGAGGGGACTGACCATTTGACACACCCTCGCGCGGTCGTTCATCTGATAAAATTCGTCATCATGCCGAGTTCAATTCGAACAGAAACTATCACGGAGGCGCAGGTCGCCAAACTGTTGGCCTTGGACGAGGGCCAATTCAATGACCTCAAGGCGAAGGAGGTATCAGCTCATGGCCTTTCGAAGGCCATATCAGCGTTCGCAAACACTGATGGCGGCGAACTCTACGTCGGTATACAGGAACTAGTCACCGGGAAGAAGAGAGAATGGGCAGGTTTTCCTAATGACGAAGCCGCCAATGCCCACATTCAAGAGCTGGAGAAGTATTTCCCGCTTGGCACCGACTTCCAGTACGAATTTCTGAGGGCGGGCGCATTCCCCGGTCTCGTATTGCACCTCCAAATCAATAAGGCACAGGGGATAATCAAGGCTTCGAACAGCATCCCCTATGTGAGGCGAGGGGCGCAATCTCTGCCGGTTCAAACGCCAGAAGAGATTAAGCGCCTTGAATATGCTAAAGGCATCACCACTTTCGAAACAGAGCCTATAAATGCTCCGAAGGAAGTGCTTATCGAGTCGCGAGTAATCAAGGATTTCGTTGAGCAAGTAGTGCCGACGACGACCCCTGAAAAGTGGTTGCGGAAGCAAGTTCTCTTGCGAGAGGAAAGGCCTACAGTGGCAGGCGTTCTACTGTTCGCCGAGGAGCCGCAGGCTCTGATCCCTAAGCATTGCGGGATCAAGGTCTATCGTTACAAGACGACGGAACCGGAGGGAACGCGGGAGACGTTGGCCTTCGACCCGATGACGATTGAAGGCGACTTATACGCGCAGATCAAAGCAGCGGTTGCGGCCACGAAAAACATAGTGGAGAGCATTCCGAAGCTCGGAGAATCGGCGTTGCAGACAGTCAACTATCCTCCTGAGACTTTGCACGAAATCATCACCAATGCCGTATTGCACCGCGACTATCACGTCGCCGACGATGTCCACATTCGAATCTTCGATAACCGCATCGAAGTGCAAAGCCCAGGTACGCTGCCTGCGCATGTAACTATTCAAAATATTCTGACTGAGCGCTTCGCCAGAAACGGAACCATCGTTCGAATCCTAAACAAATTCCCGGACCCTCCAAACAAGGATGTTGGAGAGGGGCTGAACACTGCATTCGAAGCCATGACTAAGTTGGGGCTGAAGCCGCCGGCAATTGTGGAGCAAGATAACAGCCTGCTCGTCTTGATTAAACACGAGCGCTTAGCATCTCCCGAAGAGGCGATTATGGACTATCTCACAGATCATCCTTCAATCAAGAACAAGGACGCCCGGCGCATCACCCACATCACTGCGGACTATCGAATCAAGACAATCTTTGGCCGAATGGAAAAGGCGGACATGATCGAACAAATTCCCGGAACAAGAACGGCCTCCACAGCCTATCGCATCAAGGTCCCCTCTTCCCAAAGGGAACCCGAAACTTCGAACAGTGAGCAACCGATAGATTCGGCCAGCCAACAGGCGATGGATTTAGAGGTAGAATACTGAGTATCCGCATCGACGCTAGTGCCGATGGGATCTATCAGAGCACGATCGTTTCCGTGAGAACACACCCCCTGCCGGACACCGAGGACTGATGCCCCCGCACCAATCCGTCAACGCCGGCAAGGGCTACGAGGACGCGGGCGTTGCCTCGCTGGACAGGCGCCGTGGGTTCAAGGGACTCCTCGGGCATCTCAAGAAAACATTCGACCTTCGCCCCGATGTAGGGCGCCCGCTGCTGGACTTCGGGTACTACGCCAGCGTCCTCGATATCCCCGGGCCGCAGGCGATAGCCATCTCTACCGACGGTATCGGGACCAAGGCGATCGTCGCGCAGCTTATGGACAAATACGACACCGTCGGCATTGACTGCGTCGCGATGAACGCCAACGACGTCATCTGCGTCGGCGCCGAGCCCATCGCGATGCTCGACTACATCGCCGTGGATGTCGCCGGCGATCGGATGCTGGAACAGATCGGCAAGGGCCTGCTGGAGGGAGCGCGCCAGGCGAACATCAGCATCCCCGGCGGCGAGATCTCACAGATCCCCGAGATCATCAAAGGCGCGCGTGAGGGTCACGGCTTCGACCTTGTCGGCACTTGCATCGGCCTCGTCGACAAGGACGCCGTACTGGACGGGTCGCTCGTCGAGGCAGGTCACGTCATCGTCGGCCTCGCCAGCTCCGGCATCCACAGCAACGGGCTGACTCTGGCCCGCAAGGCTCTACTGGAGGATGCGGGCCTGAGACTCGATCAGCGCATTCCCGAGCTGGGCAGGACACTCGGCGAAGAGCTGCTGGAACCAACCCGAATATACGTCAACTCTGTACTGCCAATGCTTCGCGAAGGACTCGCAATCTCAGCTCTGTTCCACATCACAAGCGACGGGTTCCTCAACCTGACCCGTGCGAATGCGCCGGTCGGCTTCGAGATCGATTACCTGCCGGAAGCCCCTCCGATCTTCGCACTCATCAAGGCCCGCGGCCGGATCCCCGATGCCGAGATGTTCCGCGTGTACAACATGGGAATCGGCTTCTGCGTGATCTGCGCCCCCACCGCCGTCGCCCGCGTCCAGGAACTCGCGTCCCACGCCGCCTGCCCCTCATGGGTCCTCGGCCGCTGCATCGACGACCCCCGCAAAACCGTCCACGTTCGCCCCAGGAACCTCACCGGCCGCGACGGCGCATTCGCCTAACCCCCGCGACACGGTACACCACCCGTAGGGGCGGGTTTCAAACCCGCCCTCTCCCATCGGCCCACCAACACTCCCGCGACACCCTAACCTACCCCCGTCCACCCGCCATCCCGAGCGCAGCCTCAGCGCCTCCACCTGTCATCCCGAGCGCAGCCGCAGCGCCTCTACGTGTCATCCCGAGCGCAGCGCAGCGAAGCCGAGGAACCCGTCGCCGCACACACCCCGCCCCCTCACCCGAACACTCGCGAACCGTACACCCACTCGTGGGGCGGGTTTCAAACCCGCCCCGCTCCCGCGAACAAACCCTCTGTGCTCATCTGTGAACCCAATCAGCGTCAATCAGCGTCTTCCGTGCCCCTCTGTGCCCTCTGTGGACCACCCGGGCGCTAGTGGCCCTCCTTCGATGATCCCGCGGACTCCCTTTGGGGCGATCGGCGCCATGTTCAAGTATCCGATCGTGGTGTATAACGTTAGTTAACTAGAATTATCCCTGGAGTGGTTATAAAGTGGCTCAGGCCAGGGGGGAGAAAGATGAGCCGGCTGGCACGGCTGGTCCGTCGAGGCGTTCTATACACAGGCGCCATAGCGCTTCTAGCCTACTTGGCCCTCTACCTGGCGCCGCTCCCGCCGCCGCCGCCTCCTATTCCCTTGCCGGAGTCGACGAAGATCCTGGACCGCGAGGGGCGGCTCCTTTACGATTCGGCCGGCCCCACGGACGCCCACTACACCTATCTCGCCCTCGCTGACATGCCCGCGCGCCTCAGGCAGGCGGTAGTCGCGACGGAGGACGCATCCTTCTACGACAACCCCGGCATCGATCTGCGTGCGATCGGCCGCGCGGCGATCACCAACGCCCGCGCCGCCGAGCTTAGCTCCGGCGGCAGCACTATCACGCAGCAACTGGCCCGCAACCTCTATCTGGAGCCGGAAGACCGCACAGCCAGAAGCCCGCTGCGCAAGATTCGTGAGATTGCGCTGGCGTTGCAACTGAATCGCTCTCTCTCCAAAGACGAGGTTCTCGAACAGTACCTCAACCGGGTCTACTTCGGGAATCTTGCGTACGGCGTAGAGGCGGCGTCTCGCACGTATTTCGACAAGAGCGCCCGCGATCTCGACCTGGCGGAGTCGGCCCTCTTGGCCGGTCTTCTCCAATCGCCCTCTGGCTACGATCCGTTCACGAACATGGACGCTGCACAAGGGCGACAGTGGACCGTCCTCACGCGCATGGTGGACGAGGGATATATCACGGCTGCCGAGGCCGCCGCGGCGCAGGCCGAGCCGCTGACGCTGAACAGGACGCCTTTCCCCATCGAAGCGCCGCACTTTGTCGCCTGGGTGCTTGAGCAGCTTCCCAGCCTGGTGGGGGACGAGGCCGTCAGCCGGGGCGGCCTGCGCGTCTACACGTCACTCGATCTTGACCTCCAACGCTCCGCTCAGGTCGCCGTGGCCTGGCATGTGGGGCAACTCAAGGACCGCGAGGTCACCGATGGCGCCGTCGTTGCAATCGACCCCGCGACGGGTCAAGTCCTGGCGCTGTTGGGCAGCGCCGATTACTTCGATGAGGAAATCGACGGCGCTGTCAACATGGCGCTGGCCGAGCGACAGCCGGGGAGTTCAATTAAGCCTGTCATCTATGCCGCAGCGTTGGAGTCCGGATTCACGCCGGCATCGCCGTTGCTGGATGTGCCCACGACGCTCAGCACGCGCGGCGGCGACCCGTACGCCCCCAACAACTACGACCACACGTTCCACGGCGTCGTGCCGCTCCGCGAAGCGCTTGCATCGTCCTACAACGTGCCGGCAGTCCGCGTCCTCGCAGCCATCGGACTGGACAGGGCGTTCGAGACGGGCAGGCGGCTTGGGCTCACCAGCTTCCGCGACCCTTCCCGGTACGACCTCTCGCTGACGCTGGGCGGAGGCGAAGTACGACTGCTGGACCTGACGGCGGCCTACGCCGCGTTCGCTGCGGGCGGTACGAGAGTCGATCCGGTCGCCGTGATGCGAGTCGAGGACGGCGCGGGCAACGTTCTTTATGAGCCGCCGGCGCTCGCTCGCGAGCAAGTAGTCTCCCCAGAGACAGCGTACCTGATCACCGACATCCTGGCTGACAACGCGGCGCGGGCGCCTGGCTTCGGTCTCCACAGCCCGCTTCGGCTGGACTTCCCCGCCGCCGTCAAGACCGGCACCACCAGCGACTTCCGAGACAACTGGACGGTAGGCTACACGCCCGACCTCGCAATAGGCGTTTGGGTAGGCAACGCCGACGGTAGCTCAATGCGCAACGTATCCGGCGTCGACGGTGCCGCTCCGATCTGGCGAGACGTGATGCAGGTGGCCCTCAAGAGCGTCGCGCCAAAGCAGTTTCCGCAGCCCGACGGGATCGAACGGGTACTGATCTGCCTGCCCTCTGGACTACTGCCGACACCCCACTGCCAGCGACAGCGCCTGGAGCTGTTCCCGGCAGGCGCCGGGCCAGGCGAAGCAGACGAGTACTATCGTCCTCTTATCATCTGCGATGCAACTGGCGAGGCGGTGACGTCCGTTGACGCTCCCTGCCACGGCAGCGTTAGGGAGCGCATCTTCGCATTCGTGCCATTGGAGGCGATCCCCTGGGCCAGGCGGGCTGGCGTCGTCTTGCCCCCCGTCCCTCCTTATACCGCCGTCGCCCCCTATCCCGGTCCGGACGGGCGGCTGTCTGTCCAAACCGACGTCCCGCCGCGGCTGGTCTCCCCATCGAACGGCACGGTGCTACGCCTGAGCAGAGAGCTGCGGCCGGAGGACCAGGAGCTGCGCATCGAGGCGCTGCCCGCTACGGCGACACGTTACGTGGATATCTACGTGGACGGCGCGCTCATTAGACGCGCAGAGGCCGCTCCGTACCGTGCCAGCTGGCAGCTGGCGCCGGGGACCCACGCCATTCGCGCCCGGGCCGTCGATGCCGCCGGCAACGAAACATGGAGCGAAGAAGCAACGATCACGGTCCTGCTGCCATGAGGAGGAAGCCATGCTATCCAGAATAAGGTCCGTTTTCCAGCCGTTGGCGCATCGGGCGCGCGACCGCTGGCTCCAGCTCACTCGGCCGCAGAAGATCGCCGCCGGCGGCGCTGCAACTGCGCTTATCTTGGCCGCTGCTGTCGCTGTCGTCCTCGCCTTCGAGGGCGACGGATCCGGATCCGGATCCAACTGCCCCAAACCGCTCTGTGTCGAGGTCATTGGCATGAGCGGTGGGCTTGTGCATCCGATGACGCCGGTGCAGGTCAGGCTGGCGGGAAATCTGGACCGGGACGCCGCCGTAAAGGCGCTCGTGATCAGCAACGAGCCCAAAGGCAGCAAGCAGTTCGAGGGCGACGTCCTCACCTTCCGTCCTGAGTGGCCCGGGTTCGCGAGAGGAGTCACCTACAGCGTGGCGCTCGCCCTGCCCGGATCGGCGCTGCCGGCGGGCGCGGACCCCGTCGGCCTGGATTTCAGCTTCACCACCGATGGCAGGCTTGAAGTCTCGTCCGTCTTCCCCGAAGACGGCTCGCGCGAAGTCGCACTGGACGCGGCGGTCATGCTTCAGTTCAGTCGCTCGGTCGCCCCGCTTACCGTAATCGCTGAGCGCGGCCCTGAAAATATCGTCACGTTCGATCCGGTGACCGAGGGCGCGGGCCACTGGTTGAATACATCGATCTACGCGTTCCAGCCGGCAGGCCAGGGCTGGACACCCGCCACCAGCTACACCGCCACGCTGAAGGCAGGGCTGGCCAACCAGCTCGGCGCGCAGCTCCACGAGGACTATGTCTTTTCCTTCACGACGCTTTCGCCTGGCGTGTCCGTTTTCTTGCCGCCTGACAACAGCAAATTCGTCGCGCCTCTGCCGGAGATCAAGGTTGAGTTCAACCAGCCCGTCGATTCCGTGACAGCGCAGGCGGGTTTCTCGCTGTCTCCGCAAGGTGGGGCGCCTGTCGCTGGATCGTTCGAATCGCCGGACAGCCGGACGTTCGTCTTCCGGCCGGTGCGGCCCCTTGCGCTCTCGACGACGTTTGAGGCGATCGTTCACGCAGGCGTAAAGGCGCGCGATTCTCAGGCTGTGATGGCCGGCGACGTACGCTGGAGCTTCACCACAGTCGGCGTGCCGCGCGTCGCCTCCACCACGCCTGCCAACGGCGATCAGCGCGCTCCCCCGTATGGCGTGACTATCACCTTCACAAACCCGATGAACGAACAGTCCGTCGAGGACAACATCGTGATCACCCCGAAGCCGATAGACGATCCCTACTTCAGTTGGCAGGAGAATCGCCTGGTCCTGTACATCGGCTTCCAGATGAAGCCCTCGTCCGCATATCGAGTCACCCTCAGCACCCAGGCCACCGACCGTTACGGGCAGAGGCTGGCCGCGCCGCTGGATCTGAACTTCGTGACTGACCGGCTCCTGCCCGGTTTCAGGATCTTTCGCGCCTCCATCTCCGGCACCTTCAACGCCTACCGCGAACCGACGATCAGCGCTACCTCCTGGAACCTGCACCAGCTTGACTTCGCGCTCTATCGCATCGACCGCAGCGCGCTGATCGACCGCGAACAACCGAAGGGGGCCGCCCCGTACTCTCCGCCGGCATCCGCCTTGGTCAGAGGCTGGAGCGAGTCGATAGACAACCCGCCTCTCAATGAGTCAGTCGTCACTTCAACGCGGCTGGCTGCCGATGGCGGAAAGTTGGCTGAGGGCGTCTATTTCCTGAGGGTTACATCATCCGAGGCGTCCGCTTATATCGACGAGATGCCCATCGTCGTCAGCAGCGTCAACGTCACCACCAAGCTGACAGAGCGCCACCTGCTCGTCTGGCTGGTGGACATGAATTCGGGCGACGCGATGGCCGGACTCCCCTTGGATGTGCTCAACGCGAGCGGCGCGCCGCTCGCGAAAGGGAGCACTGACAGTCAAGGCGTGGCGCGCATCGATCTCCCGGCCGTACCCAATGAGTACCAGTCCTACTACGTATCGGCCTCAGCCGCGGGACGGACGGTGCTGGCTTCGACCGCCTGGGGCGATGGCATCCAGCCGTACAACTTCAGCCCGGACCTCAACTTCCAGTTCTCGTTGCCGGACCTCGTGGGACACCTGTATACCGACCGGCCTATCTACCGTCCGGGCGAGACGGTCTATTTCAAGAGCGTGATTCGCACTGATGATGACGCCCGCTACTCGCTGCCGACTGGAGCCAACCTCACCTTCAGTGTCCGCGACGCTCAAGGCCGGCTCCTCACGAGCCAGTCTGCAGGTCTTTCACGCATGGGCGCCTTCGACACTCGGTTTGACCTCAGCCCAGAGGCCTCGACGGGCGTCTACTACGCCCAGATCGTTGAGTACGGTGCGTCGCCGGACCAATACGTGCCAACCATCGCCTACGTGTCGTTCCGCGTGGCGGAGTTCCGCAAGCCAGAATTCGAGGTCAACGTCGCGTCCAACAAAGAGGAGTACTTTAGCGGTGACACGATCAACGCTACCGTCGCCGCGGACCTCTTCTTCGGCGCGCCGCTGGCCAACGCGCAGGTGAGCTGGCAGGTCACGTCGCAGGATTACTTCTTCGACCACGAAGACTACCCCGGCTACAGTTTTACGGATTCGCCTCAGCAGTTCTACTTCTCCGAAGGGCCGTTCTTTCAGCAGGAGCAGTTCATCCGCGGACAGGGCGCTGGCCAGACGGATGCCGCGGGCAAGCTGGCGTTCAGCCTGCCCGCGGACGTCTCTAGCGATCCCGGAAGCCAGACATTCACGCTGGAGGCGACCGCCACGGACCAGAACGGGCAGTCCGTGGGTGCCTTCAGCGCCGTCCCCGTGCACAAGGGGCGGTTCTACATCGGCGTGAAGCCTGAATCCTACATCGCCATCGCCGGCGGTGAGGCAAAACTGCAGCTTCTGACCGTCGATCCCGATGGCGAGGCCGTGCGCAATGTGCCGCTGACGCTCAGCGTTTATCAACGCCGGTGGCGCACCGTGCGTGAACGCGACTCCGAAGGCGAGCAGCGCTATCGCAGCGAGGCGGAGGATACCCTGATTCAGACGATCAAGGCGACGACCGGCGCCAACGGCGAAGGCGAGGCCGGTTTCACACCTGCCTCCAGCGGCCAGTACTACATCGTGGCGCAGGCGCAGGATAGTGCTGGCAACGCCATAAAGTCAGCCGCCTTCGTCTGGGCGTCGAGCGCGGAGTACGCCAGCTGGTTCGTCGGCAACGACGACATCATCCAGCTCGTCGCCGACAAGACCGAATACAGCCCGGGTGATACAGCGAAGATCCTCGTAGCCGCGCCCTTCGAAGCCAGCCGCGGGCTGATCACCCAGGAGCGGGGCCGCCTGATGAAGCACGATCTCCGCGACTTTCAGACGAACTCCGATATCATCGAGATCCCAATCACGTCAGAACACATTCCGAACGTGTACATCGGCGTCACCCTGTTCAAGTCGCCCACAACGGATAACCCGATGCCCCAGGTGAAGTTCGGTCTCGTGGAACTCAGAGTGTCCACGGACCAGAAGGAGATCACCATCTCCATCGAAGCGGACCGCGATAGCTACGAGCCGCGCGACACTGTTACGTACAGCATTCGGACAACCGACAGCAAGGGCAAGGGCGTCTCGGCGGAGCTTTCGCTAGCGCTCGTTGACAAGTCAGTCCTCTCGCTCCAGGACGACTTCGCAGGCCCGGTACTCGAGGCGTTCTGGCGACAGCGACCACTGAGCGTGCTGACCGGCTCCACCTTCGCCGTCTCCATCGATCGCACCAACGAGCTGGCCATCAACCGCCAACAGGACGGCGGCAAAGGCGGTGGCGGCGGCCCCGGCGACCAGACCCGTACGTTCTTCCCCAACACCGCATTTTGGGAGCCCGCTTTAGTGACGGACCGCGATGGCAGGGCGACGGTTGAGGTGCCCCTCCCCGACACCCTCACCACCTGGCGTCTCACCGCCCGCGGCTTCACGACTGATACGAAAGTTGGCGAGGCCAGCAACGAGATCATCGCGTCCAAAGACCTGATCGTCCGTCCGGTTGTGCCGCGCTTCCTCGTCGTCGATGACCACGCCTTCCTGGGCGCGATCGTTCACAACTTCACCCGCACCGCGCTCGACCTCCAGGTGTCGCTGAGCGCCGAAGGAGTCAACGTTGAAGGCGAGCCTACGCAGTCGGTGAGAGTCGAACCCGGCGACGACGCACTCGTACGTTGGAGCGTCACTGCGCCAGTCGGCGGTTCCAGCGTCAGCCTCACTTTCGAGGCGAAGGGCGGCGCTGTCTCAGACTCCGTTCAAGTCACGCTGCCTCTTTATGGCTTCTATACACCGGAGACCGTCGCCACAGCGGGCGAGGTAACAGACGAGGCATCAGAAGGAGTTCATGTCCCCTACTACGTCCGCCCCGACGCCGGAGAGCTCACCGTTAGTGTCTCGCCTTCGCTCGCATCGGGCGTGAACACGGCGTTGGCTTACATCCGGGAGCACCCTGACGAGAGCGCCGAGGCCACCGTGAGCCGCTTCCTGCCCCGCCTCGCCCTCCAGCAGGCCGTCGACGAACTCGGCCTGACGGGTGTCAGCGCCGGTGGAGACGATGTCGATGCGCTGGTCCGGCGCTCGGTGCAGCGCCTCTATAATCACCAGCGCAGCGATGGTGGCTGGGGCTGGTGGTCCGACGATGCCTCCGATCCAGCCGTGACCGCTTATGTGCTCATTGGGCTGGGCGAGGCGAAGCGGGCGGGCGTGAGCGTGGACCCTCAGGTTGAGGAGCAGGCGGCCGTCTACCTGATCGGACAGCTCGATAAGCAGCGCGACGTGCTCACGCCGGAGTACGACATGCGCGCCTACATCCTGTACGCCCTGGCCCGTGATGAGCGCGGCGATCTGGGCCGGAGCTTCGCCCTGGCGGAGCAGCGAGCCAGCCTCAGCAACACCGCGAAAGCCTGGATCGCCCTCGCTATCAAGCTGAGTGGGGGCGCGCAGGACGACCCGCGCCTGACCTCGCTGCTGGCCGACCTCCGTGCCGCCGCCATCCCATCCGCCACCGGCAATCACTGGGAAGAGGAGGAGTACAACCCGGACATCTTCGGCAACAGCGTCCTGACGACAGCCCAGGTGCTTCAGGCGTTCACTGAGTTCCAGCCGGAGCACCCGCTCGTGGACGGCACGATGCGCTGGCTCATGGCGGCGCGCAAAGAAGGCCACTGGGAGTCGACGCACGACACGGCCGTCGCCCTGCTCGCCATCACCGACTTCATGATCGTGCGCAAGGACGCCCAGGCCGCCTTCGCCTACCGCGTCCGCCTGAACGGCGATACCAAACTGGAGGGCAGCGCCGAGGCGGGGAAGGTGCACCAGGAGGACAGAGTAGCCATCCAGATGAATGACCTCCTCAAAGACACGCTGAACGAGCTGACGATCGCGCGCAGCCCTTCCAGCGCTGCGGGGCGACTCTATTACACGGCCCATTTGCGGTACTTCACCCCCGCTCAGGACGTCGAAGCAGCGAACCACGGCATCGGTGTCTCACATGAGTACTTCTCCGCCGATGGCGAGACGCCGCTCACAGAGGCGAAACTGGGCGACATCGTAAAGGTGAAGGTGACGCTACTGGCGCCCTCCGACCTGAACTTCCTGACGCTTGAGGACTATCTGCCGGCGGGCCTGGAGCCGATCGACGCAAGTCTCAAGACCACGCCGCCGGAGCTGCGCCAGACTCTATACGAGGAGCAGCGCAAGGCGTACCAGGTGAGCTGGCGTTACAGCCCCTTCGGGCACACCGACATTCGCGACAATCGCGTCGCGCTCTTCGCGCGCTTTGTGCCGAAGGGGGTGTATGAGTACACCTACTTCGCCCAGGCCACAACGCCCGGCGAGTTCAAGCTCCCGCCGGCCACGGCCCACGAGCAGTACTTCCCGGAGGTCTGGGGCCGCAGCGACGGAGGTACATTCGTCGTGCGCTGAGCCAGACGAGCGCTGATGCCGCTCCAAAAATGCCGATTGAGCCACCCGTAGGGCGGGTTTCAAACCCGCCCCTCTCCCGCGAGCAAAGCCTCTGTGCTCATCTGTGGGTTCAATCAGCGTCAATCTGTGTCTTCCGTGCCCCCTCTGTGCCCTCTGTGGACCCGTGCCCTTCTCTGCCCCTCGGTGGCCCCGCGTGGCCGTCCGCCCTCTGCACCCTTCCGTGCCCTCTGTGGACCACCTCAAGAAACCCCATCCGCGCCCAATCCGCGCCAATCCGCGGCCAAACCTTCCGTGTCCTCGCGGTCAATCCCACCCAAACCTTCCGTGCCCCTCTGTGCCCTCTGTGGACCACCTCGCCCCTATCGCGTCGGGTCCCCCACGAACTCCCGCCAGAACGGCGCGATGTGATCGTGCCCCAGCACAACCACCACGCCCACAAGCCCGATAAACGCCAGGCACCACATTACCTGGCTCAGCGTCTCACCCTCCTCGCGGAGCATCTTGTCCGCCCGTAGGCGGAGCACTAGGCGCGCCAGAGTCGCGTCGCAAAACGGGTGCCTCATAACCTGTAAGACGCCCGTCCGCCGCCGCCCGTTGCGGTATACTTCCGTCCCAAGAGCTTGTCCGTCGCCAGGAGGGTTCGCCCGACCGCTGAAGGAGCCTGCCCCATGACCAGCGAAACCGTCACCAAAGTAATCGCCCGCATCCGCGACAACCGCGAGAAGTTCGAGGCCTTCTGCCGCTCCCTCAGCGACGAAGAGCTGTCCCGCCCCGTGCCCGACAGCACCTGGCTCGTCAAGGACTTCATCAGCCACCTCGGCACCCTCGACCCGACGGTGGCCCGCACGTTCGAGGCCACCGCGGCCGGCCGCGCCGCAGACGTGGAGCGCAACGCCGACGGCAGCCGCTTCGACATCGACGCCCTCAACGACGGCCTCGTCGCCGAGCGCCGCGACTGGCCGCTCGACCGAATCCTCGACGAGGCGTCGCGCAACCGCGCCGCCCTCATCGAGAGCATGGAGCGCCTCTCGGACGAGAATATCGCGCAGCTCATGCACTTCACCGGCGACGCCAAGCGCAGCGCCGCCACCCTCCCCCTGCGCGTCTTCCTGCGCGGCTGGGCCCTCCACGACCCCATCCACGCCGTCGACATGCTCAAGGCCCTCCCCGAACGCGCCGCCGACCCCACCCTCAAAGCCTGGATCCAGCACCCCGTAGTCCAGGGCTACCAGGCCGCCATGTCCGCCGCCCCCGCCAGGCCGTAGCGCTCCGTAGCTGGAGCGCCTTCAGGCCTCCCCCGCCGCCACCGCCCTGCCAACACGCCGATCGCCACCCACCCCGGGAGTCAGGCTTCAGCCTGACTCCACCCAAACCCATCCGCGATAATCCGTGCTAATCCGCGGCCAGAGCCTCCGTACCCTCTGTGGACCATACTCTGTGCTAATCTGTGGCCAGGCCGCCATGTCCGCCGCCCCCGCCAGGCCGTAGCGCTCCGTAGCTGGAGCGCCTTCAGGCCTCCCCCGCCGCCACCGCCCTGCCAACACGCCGATCGCCACCCACCCCGGGAGTCAGGCTTCAGCCTGACTCCACCCAAACCCATCCGCGATAATCCGTGCTAATCCGCGGCCAAATATCCAAACCCGCGTGCCCCTCTGTGCCCCTCTGTGGACCATCCCCCAAACCCATCCGCGATAATCCGTGCTAATCCGTGGCCAGAGCCTCCGTACCCTCTGTGGACCATACTCTGTGCTAATCTGTGGCCAATATGACCACCGGCCGCACCCACTGGAACGCCGAAGTCTATGACCGCATCGGCACCCCCATGCGCCGCTGGGCCCAGGCCGTCATCGACGACCTCCACCTGCGCGGCGACGAAACCGTCCTCGACGCCGGCTGCGGCTCCGGCTCCGTCACCTTCGACCTGCTCCAGCGCCTCCCCGCCGGCAAGATCTACGCCCTCGACAGCTCCCCCGACATGATCGAAAAGCTCACCGCCACCCTCAACGACCGCCGCATCGCCAACGTAATCCCCCTGCGCGCCGGCCTCACGGACTTCGCGCTCCCCGAACAGGTGGACGTCGTCTTCTCCAACGCCGTCTTCCACTGGATCCCCGACGATGACGCCCTCTTCGGCTGCCTGCTGCGCGCGACGAAACCGGGCGGCCGCCTGCGCGCCCAATGCGGCGGCGGCGCCAACATCGTCCGCCTCATGGCCGCGACCGAGGCCGTGGCGCAGCGACCGGAATTCGCGCCCCACCTCGAAGGCTCCGCCGAGTTCCGCAAATACCGCTCCGCCGAGGAGGCGAAAGCGTCCCTGGAACGCGCCGGCTGGACCGACGTCCGTACCTCGCTCTTCCCCTCCGGCGTCCCGTTCGACGCCGAAGACGACGCCGTCCTCTACCTGCGCACCATCATCCTCCAGCGCCACGTC
Source organism: uncultured Dehalococcoidia bacterium (assembly GCA_964558415.1). GTDB lineage: Bacteria > Chloroflexota > Dehalococcoidia > SM23-28-2 > RBG-16-64-32 > CAZLDI01. The sequence continues at coordinate 36,353 of CAZLDI010000011.1, read as the reverse complement.
GCCGCCCTCCCGCCCGCGCTCCAGGACGACTTCCTCCGCGCCGTCATCCACGAGACCATCGCCCGCCACGGCCCCCCCTTCGTCGCCGACTACGTCCGCCTCGACATCTGGGCCACCCACCCGTAGTTGCGGGTTTCAAACCCGCCCTCTCCCTTCCGCGCACCCAACACCGTCATCCCGCCCCCCAACTCGTAGGGGCGGGTTTCTCACCTCCAACGCTGGTGTCACCCCCGAAGAGTCTGACGCCCGAGGTTGTTCGCGCTGGCAGCGGGGCCCGCAAACCCGCCCTCTCCCTTCCGCGCACCCCAACCGTAATCCCGACCGCAGACACGTAGGGGCGGGTTTCTCAGCTCGAACGTTCGCGTCACCCCCGCAGACTCTGACGCGCGAGATTGCGTGGCCTGCCAGCCGCGTTGGCAAACCCGCCCTCTCTCTCCCGGCGTCCCGTTCGACGCCGAAGACGATGCCGTCCTCTACCTGCGCACCATCATCCTCCAGCGCCACGTCACCACCCTCCCGCCCGCGCTCTAGGGCGACTTCCTCCGCGCCGTCATCCGCGAGACCATCGCCCGCCACGGCCCCCTTCATCGCCGACTACGTCCGCCTCGACATCCAGTTGATTTATGATTGACCCAGTGCTCTGAAGCGATGCGAGAGGAGGCGCCGTGTCAACTGAACAGTCCCCCGAGACCCGCAGCCAACGGCTTCGAATCCTCGTCCCGATTGGGGCGGCGATCGGTCTGGCGCTGCTGATCCTCTTGCTGGCCCTCAGCCAATGTGACGGGGGCGACGACCATCAGGCCGGGGAGTTGCGGAACCCGTCGACTCCCACAGCGAGCAGCGAGACAGGCACGCCGCGCTCTGGGACAGAGAGCGACGGACCGGTAGCGCAATGGACATTCGACGGCAATGCGACCGATGTGACCGGAAACGGTCACGACGCGACCGTCATCGGCGGAGCCGCGTTCGTAAATGGCGCCGCCGCGATGGATGGGACAGACGATGCATTCCAGGTGGCTGACGCGCCGGACCTCAATCCGGCGAACGCCATCACGGTGTCGGCCTGGTGGAACGCCGTCGACTTTGTCGGCGCCGGCAACAACGGTCTTGTGGACAAGGGGTACACCAGCCATTCCGACCCCTACTATCAATATCACCTGGGGGTCACCGGGACTGAGTACCGAGGTGAAGGCCATTTCGGCTTCTGGGTCGCGGTGGACGGCCAAATCGCTTCTACGGACTACGCCGGCTGGACGCCCGGCCGCCTGTATTACCTGGTGGGTACGTTCGACGGCTCCGAGGTGCGGCTGTATGTCGACGGTGCGCTCGCAGCGAGTGTCCCCGCAAGCGGTTCGATCACCGATTACGGCCGGGACCTGTACATCGCGGGGTTCACAAACCTCGCCCGTGAGGGAGTGGACTTCCTGCCGGGTGCCATTGACGAGGTGACGATCTGGGACCGCGCGTTGAGTGCAGACGAGGTCAACGATCTGTTCACCGCCGGGCCGCGCTAGCCGGGGGCGCGCAACGCTTCGGGTTGTGAGATGCTCCTTGACACGTTTGCCTTCAGCAAGTGAGCATGGGTCACCACAGTCGAGAGACTGGGGGGACGCTGTTGCGCTGCCCATCCCTCGCTCTTCCCCTCCGGCGTCCCGTTCGACGTCGAAGACGACGCCGCCCTCTACCTGCGCACCGTCATCCTCCAGCGCCACGTCGCCGCCCTCCCGCCCGCGCTCCAGGACGACTTCCTCCGCGCCGTCATCCGCGAGACCATCGCCCGCCACGGCCCCCCTTCGTCGCCGACTACGTCCGCCTCGACATGTGGGCCACCCACCCGTGAGGGCGGGTTTGCAAACCCGCCCTCCCCCCTTTCGCCCACCCAACACCTCCACCACCCGTCATCCCGACCGCAGACACGTAGGGGCGCATGCTTGCCGCGCCCTAGCGTAGGGGCGGGTTCCTCAGCCCGAACGTCGGTGTCACCCCCGAAGAGTCTGACGCGCGAGGTCGTTTGCGCTGGCATCGGGGCCTGCAAACCCGCCCCCTCCCTTCCGCGCACGCAACACCCGCCCCCCAACACGTAAGGGCGGGTTTCTCGGCCCCAACGTTGCCGTCCCCGCCGGAGACCCTGACGCGCGAGGTCGTTCGCCCCACCACCGGGCCTGCAAACCCGCCCTCCCCCTTCCGCCCACCCAACATCCCGACCGCAGACCCGTAGCGGCGGGTTCCTCACCTCCAACGTCGGTGTCACCCCCGCAGCACCTGACGCGCGAGGTTGTTCGGCCCGCCAGCGCGGTTCGCAAACCCGCCCTCCCCCTTCCACCCGCCCAACATCCCCCCGTCATCCCGACCGCAGACACGTAGGGGCGGGTTTCCCAGCTCCAACGCTGGCGTCACCCCCGCAGAGCCTGACGCGCGAGGTCGTTTGGCCCGCCATCGGCGCCTGCAAACCCGCCCTCTCCCTTCCGCCCACCCCCCGTCATCCCGACCGCGTGCGCCCCACACCCGACCCCCAACACGTAGGGGCGGGTTCCTCACCCCCAACGTTGGCGTCACCCCCGAAGACCCTGACGCGCAAGGTTGTTTGCGTTGGCGGCGGGGCCTGCGAACCCGCCCTCTCCCCCTTCCACCCACCCAACACCTCCACCACAACCGTCATCCCGACCGGAGACACGTAGGGGCGCATGCTTGCCGCGCCCTAGCGTAGGGGCCGGTTTCCCAGCCCCAACGTTGGCAGCACCCCCCACGCGCCCGAACAACCAACCGCGACCCCGTACCGCACCCGCCCTCTGACCCAACACGCACCAACCCGCCCTCTCCCCTTCCACGCACCCCCTCCCCCGTCATCCCGACCGCGTGCGCCCCACACCCACCCCCAACCCGTAGGGGCGGGTTCCTCAGCTCGAACGTTGGTGTCACCCCCGGACAGTCTGACGCGCGAGGTCGTTTGCGCTGGCATCGGGGCCTGCAAACCCGCCCTCCCCCTTCGGCGCACCCCATACCCACCCCCCAACCCGTAGGGGCGGGTTTCCCACCTCCAACGTCGGTGTCACGCCCGAAGAGTCTGACGCGCGAGGTTGTGTGCGCTGGCATTGGGCCCTGCAAACCCGCCCTCTCCGCCCACCCAACACCGCTGTCCGCGTGGGTTTGCTGGCCGCTGACGCACGCGCCCTCGTTTCTACCATCCGCGCCAACTGTTTGACATGGCATAGGCGAGGTGATATTCTGCCCACATGAGCCGGCCCCTAGGCGAAATAGCCGACGTTAGAACCGGGCCCAGCCGGAGCGGCCGCTCCGCGGCCGGCCGGCCGGGCGACCGCCTGGTCGCCTTGATCAGCGGAGGCGATATTGGCGACGACCGGCTCTCTTGTCCCCTCCCCCGCGTCTCGATCCCTCAGAACGAAATGACCGAAAAGCACTTACTTCGTGCATACGACGTGATCGTGACAGGGAAGTCGACATCTGTCAAAGCGGCATACATCCCCCCTGAACTGGGGCCCGCGATAGCCAACTCGACTCTCGTGGTAGTTCATCCTCACGACGCCGATCTGGGGATCTACCTGTGGTGGTTTCTAACGTCCCCGCAAGGCCGTAGGGACCTGGAGTCTCGAATGCTGGGCAGTGCCACGATCGCATCGCTGCCCCCGTCGGCCGTTTCGCGCCTGCAGGTTCCTGTACCGGACCGGCGGCGTCTGCGACAGCTCACTGAAATGATCGAGGCATCTGAGCGCGCATACTGGTCGGCGCGTGAAGCGGCCGACCAGCGCCGAACAGCGGTACGCGCAGCGCTTGTCCGCGAGCTGGCGAACAGGAGATAGGAGGCGAACATGCCACTGACCACGAGCGAACTCGAGACGAAACTGTGGAAGGCGGCGGACATCCTGCGCGGGCAGATCGACTCGTCGGACTACAAGAACTATATCTTCTCGATGCTCTTCTTGAAGCGGCTCTCCGACCGGTTCGACGAAGAGGTGCAGAAGGCGGTCGCGGGAGGCGTCGCCCCGGCGGTGGCCGAGAACGATGCCGACGAGCACGAATTCTTCGTGCCGAAGGAGTTCCGCTGGCAGCCGCTCGTCTCGGCGGCGATGAACCTGGGCGAGGGGCTGAACCGGGCGAGCATCGAGATCGAGGCGGCGAACACCCCCAGGCTGGACGGCATCCTGAAGGCGACCAACTGGAACGACGACTCGAAGCTGGGCAGCCCGGCGAGCCGCGAGCGGATCATCCGCAGCCTGCTGGTGCACTTCAGCGACCTGAACCTGCGCGACGACAACCTGGACGGGCGCGAGGTCCTCGGCGACGCGTACGAGTACCTGATCAAAGAGTTTGCCGACGATGCAGGGAAGAAGGGCGGCGAGTTCTACACGCCTCGCTCCGTCGTCACGCTGCTCGTCGAGTTGCTGAAGCCGCAGGAGAAGATGCGTATCTGCGACCCTACCGTCGGCTCAGGCGGCATGCTGATCTACTCGGCGAGGTATGTGAAGGAGCATGGCGGCAACCCAACGAACCTCGTGCTGCACGGGCAGGAGCGCAACCTGGGCACGGTGGGCATCTGCAAGATGAACATGCTGCTGCACGGCCTGCGCTCGGCGCGGATCGAGGCCGGGGACACGATCGCGGAGCCGCAGCTGCAGGATTCGCAGGGGCGGCTGCTTTCGTACGACCGGGTGATCGCCAATCCGCCGTTCAGCCTGAAGGAGTGGGGGTACGAGTTCGCGCCCAACGACCCGCACCACCGCTTCGACCGCTTCGGAGCGGTCCCGCCGCGGACGAAGGGCGACCTGGCGTTTCTGCAGCACATGATCGCGACGACGAACGCGACCGGCATGGTCGGAGTGGTGATGCCGCACGGTATCCTCTTCCGCGGCGGCGCGGAGGGGACGATCCGCAAGGGGATCGTTGAGGCGGACCTGTTCGAGGCGATCATCGGGCTGGCGCCGAACATCTTCTACGGGGCGAGCATCCCGGTGGCGATCTGTGTGCTGAACAAGTCGAAGCGGCCGGAGCGCGCCGGCAAGGTGCTTTTCGTGGACGCGGCGCAGGAGGGCTACTTCCGTCCCGGCAAGGCGCAGAACTACCTCGACCCGGAGCACATTCAGTCGATCGTGGCGGCCTGCGAGGCGTTCGAGGACGCACCGGGGTTCGCGCACGTGGCCGACCTGGCCGAGATCGAGGCGAACGACTTCAACCTGAACATCAGCCGCTACGTCGCGCCGGTGGTGGAAGAGGAGCAGGTGGACATCGCCGAGGTGCTGGCCCGCCTGCGCGAGGCCGAGCGCGAGCGCGACGAGGCGGCGAAGCGGATGGACGAGCTGCTGGCGGAGCTGGGGTATGCGCGTTGAAACATATTGAAAGGGCCGGGCCAAGCTTGTTAAAAGCATGGCCCATATGTTTTAATAACGATGCATCTTATTCAAGCATGGTTGTATAAGGACTACCGGCCGATGAAGCGAGGGGTAACCGGCGATTACCGTCTGTCAGTTATCGGCGGCGAGCGGGTCGAATCGTTCGTGCCTCTTCCGCTGCCGCCCCAGCCGCCGCTGCACATCACCGGCGAGCGTCAGCGCTTGCTGGAACGAGCCACGCTGGCTCTGGGCAGGCTCGACAGTATTACTCTTCTCTTGCCTGACCCGGATCTGTTCCTCTACGCCTACGTGAGGCGCGAAGCGGTTCTCTCATCACAGATCGAAGGAACGCAGTCCTCTCTGTCGGACCTGCTGCTTTTCGAGTTGCCCGAGGCGCCTGGGGCGCCATTCCCCGAAGACGTCATCGAGGTCTCGAACTACGTCCGCGCGCTTGAGCATGGGATGACGCGCCTCAGGAACGGCTTCCCAATCTCCAATCGCCTCCTCCGCGAAATCCATGCGGAGCTGCTTTCTCGGGGAAGGGGCAGTGAGAAATTGCCCGGAGAGTTCCGTGGCTCGCAGAACTGGATCGGCGGGACGCGACCCGGAAACGCCCACTTCGTGCCGCCACCGCCGGACGCCGTTGAGGCGTGCATGGCAGCCCTTGAGCGCTTCATCCACAAGGAAGAGTCTCCATCCTCCGTTCTGCTGAATGCCGCTCTTGCGCACGTTCAGTTCGAAACGATCCACCCGTTCCTCGACGGCAACGGACGCGTGGGGCGCCTCTTGATCGCGCTGCTATTGCATGACGGCGGGGCGCTGTCTCAGCCACTGCTTTACCTCAGCCTTTACTTCAAGCAGCAGCGAGGCGAGTACTACCGGTTGCTGGACCTCGTACGCACTGAAGGGGACTGGGAAGTGTGGCTGGACTTCTTCCTTGAAGGCGTTGAAGCCACGGCGAACGGTGCTGTACAGACGGCACGACGCCTGGTAGCGCAGATCCAGATGGACGAGGCCACGTTGCAGCGGCTGGGCCGGGGTGCCTCCACCGCCCTGCGCGTGCTCGCTGCCCTGCGGGAGCGGCCGCTCATCACTCTTAGCCAGGTACAGGAGAGAACCGGCCTGACTTTTCCTACCGTCGGCAGCGGCATGAAGGCACTGGAGTCGCTCGGTATCGCGAAGGAGTTCACCGGACGCCGGCGCAACCGCGTCTTCGCCTACGACCCTTATCTACAGATATTGACCGAAGGGACAGAACCGCTGTGAGTGTCGCGAGCCTGAACGGACTGCTGGCGGAGCTGGGGTATGCGCCTAATGCCCACTGTGCTGCGATCGGGGCCGTACAGGTTGTTCTTCTACTCGGGAGACCGCGGCGAGCCGCGACACGTCCATGTCGAGCGTGATGACAGCGTGGCAAAGGTATGGCTGGACCCGGTGCGACTGGAAAGCAACATCGGGTTCCGCGCTGCCGAACTGCGAACGATCGAACAGATTGTGGCGGATAATCAAGGAAAGCTATTGGAGGCGTGGAATGACTACTTCGAGAGTTGAGATGGAAGTCCCGAATGCGGGACGGGTGACCGTGACCGACGACACGCTAAGCGTCGAGCTGAGTGACGGACGGTCCGTCTCTGTGCCGCTGGCATGGTTCCCCAGGCTGATGCATGGCACCCCCCAGGAACGCGACCGCTGGCGGCTGATAGGCAACGGTGAGGGTATCCACTGGGACGGCCTTGACGAGGACATCAGCATTGAGAGTTTGCTCGCTGGAAGGCGCTCGGGCGAGAGCCAGGAGTCGCTCAAGAAGTGGCTGGCATCGAGGAAGGCCTGAGAGTGGAGACGAGGAATTTGCTTCTGCAGTGGGCCGCGCAACGGCACGCCAGCGGCGAAGCGTCGCTGTCGGAGCTGGCGGCGGAGACCGGGGTGCCGATAGAAGTGATCGCGGAGCACGGCAGCGCGCAGCGCAGCGCGCTGGCCACGGACATGTATCTGACCAGCGCGCGGCGGCTCGCGGAGACGTTGAAAACGCCGCGGTTCTACGCGGAGGCCAAGCGGGCCGTGAGGGCCGCGGCGAAGGAAGCGGCCGGCGGCGGGACCGAGTGACAATCTGATGGAGACGGGCGACGCGCTGAGCGTGAACGAGCTGCTGGTGGAGCTAGGGTATGCCCGATAGGCCAACCCTATGGGGTCCACGCCCTGCAGACTGGGAACTTCGTCCTTGGGGATCGTTCGCGAAGCGTTCCGGTACGCCAATCGTCGTGAACGGCCATGATGGCGTTCGGCAGGTCACTGTACGCGTTCGACATCGAGGTGTTGTCGAGCGCCGCCTTGACGCCTTTCGACGTCGAGAAATCCTAAGTCCGAACCAAGTTCAGGTTCGTGCCGGGCAGTTCATAATCTCGAAGATTGATGCGAGGAATGGCGCATGCGGCTTCGTTCCGTCGACGCTCGATGGAGCCCTGGTGACCACCGACTTTCCTGTCTACGACATCTCCGCCGATGCCGCCGACTCCCGTTATCTCGACCACCTTGTCTCGCTACCTATGTTCTGGCATCTCTGTGAGTCGGTGAGTGACGGTACCACGAATCGTGTGCGCCTAAACCTTGACCAATTCGATGCACTCCCCTTCCCGGTTCCGCCGCTCGACGAACAGCGCCGTATCGCCGAGGTGCTCGACGCCATCGACGCGGCGATCGAGAAGACGGAGGCCGTGATCGCGGCGACGGAGCGGCTGCGCACGGCGCTGCTCAGCGAGCTGCTGACGCGCGGCGTCCCCGGCTGGCACACGGAGTGGAAGCAGGTGCCCGGCATCGGCACGATCCCGGCGTGCTGGGACGTGGTGCGGTTGGGGGATGTGCTCAGCGCTGTGGACTATGGGACCAACGTACCGGCGTCGGACGCACCCGGTGGAATTCCGATATTGGGCATGAAGAATATTGGTGACGGCGAGGTTCGCGATGGGGAACTGAGTCGAGGCGTTCTCCCAGACAACGAGCGGACGGCACTACTGTTGCAGCGCGGCGACATTCTCTTCAACCGGACCAACAGCATCGACCTGGTTGGCAAAGTCGCCATCGTGCGCGACATTGCCGGTGACCTCTCGTTCGCGTCCTACCTGCTTCGGCTAAGGACTGATCCACGCCGGGCAGACCCGTGGTGGCTGATCAGCTTTCTGAATCACCGAGCGACACAGAACGCGCTTCGCCGAATGGCTACAAAGGGCGCGAGTCAGGCCAACATCAATCCCACCAGTCTTCGCTCTCTCGTGGTGTCACTGCCCACTGTCTCAGAGCAGCATGAGATGGCGCGCCTACTCGAAGCAGTCAGGGCGCGGGCGATTGGGGAGGGAGATGAGTTGCGGGAGTTAGGAAAACTAAAGGGCACCACGGCCAGTGCCCTGTTGTGCGGACGAATAAGAATGCGCCCACCCGTGGAGATTTCGAATGACTAGTACACAGACGACAATGGATCCGTCAGACCTGCCGGCGGCCCTATACCTGAACCAGCGCATCGTCTTTGACACCCTGGCGTCATACGAGGGAGGCTTTTCCCAGCTAAAAGAGATCCAGATATCGTCCGGCACGATGGACTCGAAGGAGCACGGCGGGGAGGCGAAACTCGGGACTGGCAACGTATTCGCGCTCCTCGGCATATCTCTTGGGGCGTCTGGGAAAAAGGCCAAGTCGGAGACGGAATCCCAAGTTGTAACAGAACAGCGAGTGCACACGCCAACGTCGCTCTTTGCACGCCTCCGGCAGCATCTTAAGGCGAACGGGATATTGAAGGAGCCGACTCAGGCGAGCGGCTTGACTGACATTGCTCCCGGCGAGTTCGTCGAGATGAAGCTCGTACTTCGCCGCTCGCCGCTGGTGGCGACGCTGACTGGCTTTTCTCGGCTCATTCCGCTGATGACAGCTCTTGAGAGTAATGATCAAGCGTCTCAAGGCAAAGCGGGCCAAGGGGCACGAAAGGCGTCGGGGTCGTCTCCGGTCAAGAAACAGATCGAAGCGCTTCTGGAGGCGGTCAGTTCAGAAGGCTCAGAGGATCTCATCGGCGAGGGCGTCGCCGGCATTACAGTCGTACTGACCGCCGAGCCGAGCTACTTTGTCGATCCGACCCTAAACGATGTAATCGATGGCGAATTCCGCGTACTCGGGAAGGTCGCGCGAGTCGTTTCGGACGTTGACGGCCAACCAATCAGCCTGCTGCGTAAGACGCCCCTGGGCATCTTTGGAGATCAGGTAGTGAAGCAGTTCTCGGATGGCTTCCAGGAATTGGCCCAATCCGGCCTGAGCATTCCTTCCCTGAAGACGCAAATTGAAGGGCCAGCCATCCAGATGATCCCGATCGCTATCTTCGCTTGATGACATGACCACATCCGCCGACAAGGTCAACGAGCTGAACGAGGCCGAGCTTCCGGCGGTCGCGCTGCTGCAGCGGCTCGGTTACACGTACGTGCCCCGCGAGATACTCGCCCCGGAGCGGGACAACGAGCGCGAGGTGCTGCTGAAGGGGCGGCTGAAGGCGGCGCTGCTGCGGCTCAACCCGTGGCTCAAGGAGAACGACGCCGAGCGCGTCATCTTCGCGCTGGAGAACCTGGACGCTGTCGGCATGGCGCGCAACCAGCTCGTGCACGAGTACCTCGTTTACGGCCTGCCGCTGGAGGTGGACGACGCTGACGGCCGCCGCACGCGGACGGCCGCCTTCTTCGACTTCGAGCAGCCCGGCCGCAACGAGTTCGTCGTCACGAACCAGATGCGCGTCCGGCGCGGCAACGAGGCCGGCGGCAAGACCGAGGATGACGAGCGAGTCGTCAAGCCGGACATCGTCCTCTTCGTCAACGGCATCCCGCTCGTCGTCATCGAGGCGAAGTCGCCGACGCTGATGGACGTCTGGAAGGTGCGCGCCGTGCGGCAGATGCTGCGCTACCAGGAGGCCGGCCCGGAGTTTCACGGCACGGGCGCGCCTGAGCTCTTCTACTACAACCTCGCCTGCGTCGCCATCTGCGGGGCGGACGCGGCGTTCGCGGGGATCGCCGCGCCGGAGAACGTCTACTCCGGCTGGAAGTGCGTCGAGCCCTACACAGAGGCGGCGGTCCGGGAGCAGTTCGGCACCGAGGCGAAGGGCCAGGCGCAACTGATCGTCGGCCTGCTCTCGCCGGCGACGCTGCTCGAAGTCCTGCGCGACTTCGTCGTCTTCGAGCCGGAACGCGGCCGCCTGCTCAAGAAGCTGCCGCGCTACCAGCAGTTCCGGGCGGTCCGGAAGGCGATGGACCGCCTGCTGACGCACGAGAAGCCCGAGGAGCGCGGCGGCGTCGTCTGGCATACGCAGGGCTCCGGCAAGTCGCTAACGATGCTCTGGCTGGCGACCAAGCTGCGCCGCGAGCCGCGCCTGGACAACCCGACGATCGTCATCGTGACCGACCGCACGCAGCTCGATACGCAGATCACGGGGACGTTCAAGCGCTGCGGCTTCCCCGCGCCGGAGCACGCCGGCTCGACCAAAGAGCTGCGGAAGCTGCTGATGCTCGGCTCGGGCCGGACGATCATGACCACAATCCAGAAGTTCGAGGACGCCCTGACCGGCGAGAACGGCCGCATCGATTCCCTGAACGACGCCGACAACGTCTTCGTGATGGTGGACGAGGCACACCGGACGCAGTACGGACTGCTCGGCGCGAAGATGGCGAAGGCGCTCCCGAGCGCGACGTTCCTGGGCTTCACCGGCACGCCGATCGACAAGAGCTTCCGCAAGAGCACGATGCGGCGGTTCGGACCGCTCATCGACAAGTACACGATTCCGGAGTCAGTCGCGGACCACGCGACGGTACAGATCATGTACGAGGCGCGGCTCGCCGAGCTCTCGATCATCGGCGCGAACACGCTGGACCGTCTCTTTGAGACGATTTTCAGCAATGAGCCGGAGGACGTGAGGGCGCAAATCCGGAGGCGATATGCCAACAAGGATGCGCTCGCCGAGGCAGACCGCCGGATCGAAATGATCGCGGAAGATATCGCGCGACACTACACGGAACGAATCAAGGCCAACGGCTTCAAATGCCAGGTGGTCGCACCGAGCCGGGCAGCGGCAATCAAATACGCGGCCAAGCTAAGCGACTCGTTCCACATCGAGGCGTATCCGATCATCACAACGACACCGGACGACGGACCCGAGTTCGCGATCGCTCGCGGTCTCAATCACGAGCAGATCGTCTACCAGTTCAAGGACCCCGACGGGAAGCCGGAGATGCTGGTCGTCGTCGATATGCTGCTGACCGGCTTCGATGCTCCGATCGAGCAGGTGATGTACCTCGACAAGCCGCTGCGTGAGCATGGCCTGCTACAGGCGATAGCGCGCGTCAACCGCCGTTTCTCGCGGCACGCGGACGGCGTGACGACCGAGAAAGAATACGGCCTGATCGTCGACTACTACGGCGTCTCGAACGAGCTAGAGGCGGCGCTGTCGGAGTTCGACCCGCGCGACGTCCAGAGCAGCCTCGAACCGCTGGAAGACAGCCCGGGGGTTGTCATCGAGAGCGCGGCCGTGAAGGCGGAGGCGTTCTTCAAAGGGAAGTCACTGGACAACGCCTGGGAGTGCATCGAGGTCTTCGTCGATCCAGCGACGACGGAGCTTCGGGCAGATCTCTTCGAGAAGTTCGACGCCGGGTACAAGGATTTCGCGGGACTCATGGACCGTTACCTGCCGGCGGCGGGCGCGCTCGCCTACACCGACCGGTTGACGCGACTCACGCGGATTCGCTCATACGTGCGTGCGCAGTTCCTTCGCGAGAAGGCCCATGTGGACTGGAGCGGCGTCTCGATGAAGGTCAAGCAGCTGCTGGACAGCCGCATCGACGCCGAAGTGCGCGAACTAATGAAGCCGGTCTCGATCCTCGACGCCAACTTCCAGGAGAAGATCAGCCAGCTTCCGCACGACGAGGCGCGGGCGTCGGTGATGGAGCACGCCATCCGCGCGCAAATCAAGGAGCGGATCGCGGAGAATCCCGTGTTCTACGAGAAGCTTTCTCAGCAACTGCAACGCATCATCGACGAGATGAAGCAGCGCCTCATCGACGCTGCGGAAGCCTGCCGCAGGATGATACAGCTGAAGCAAGACGCCATCGGAGAGGCGCAGGCGGCAGCCGATCAGGGCCTGACCGAGCTGTCGTTCGCGCTGTACGAACTGCTCGAACAGTCCACGGAGGGCGGATCGACAGGGGAGGGCGAGCCACGCGTTCGCGAGGAGCGACCTGCATATCGCACCGATTTCAACGATGGGTTGAAGGCCAGCGCGTTGAAGATCGAACAGATCATGAGGAAGGGCCAGTCGATCATCGACTGGTATACGAACGACGACGTTCAGCGAGAGATGCGCCGAGATATCAAACGTGAGCTGCGGGAGCTGGATAGCCTGTCGGCGGAGGATGTTGAAGACCTGGCCCGAAGCATGGTGGATATCGCGCGGCGCAAGGCAGCCCGTGGCTGAGCGTGACAGCGTAACCTTCGGCGCCACCACGATCGGGTACTCGATCCGACGCAGCCGACGACGAAAGAAGACGATCGAGATCACGCTCGATCCAGGTGAGGGCGTGCTGGTGTCCGCGCCCGCCAAAGCGACAGCTACGGAGGTCGCTCGAATCGTCCAACGGCGGGCCGGTTGGATCATCCGCAAGAGCACTGAGTCAGCCCTTCGGCCGCACCCGAAGCAGTTCGTCAGCGGGGAGTCGCTCCCATACTTGGGAAGACAGGTGCGCCTCTTCGTCGAGGCTGCTGACGTCCGGCGAGTCGACGTGAGGTTCGATCACTGGAGCTTTCGCGTCGCCGTTCCAGAACACCTGAGAGGCGACGACAGACGCGAGGCGATACTCCACGCGATCACGCGATGGTACAAGCAGCGGGCGCAGGAGCGGCTGAGGGTAAGGGTCCTCCTCTGGGGTGACAGGCTGGGCTGTCAGGTCAAGCGGATCGCCACACGAGACCAGCGGCAGCGCTGGGGTAGCTGCGCGCCCGACGGCACGATCCGCTTCAACTGGCGGATTGTGATGGCAGAGCCGGCCCTGATCGACTACGTCGTGGTGCATGAGCTGCTGCACCTGAGAGTGCGCAATCACGGGCTGGAGTTCTGGGCGGAGATGGCGGCGGCGCTGCAGGACTACGCGCTGCGCCGCAGGCGCCTGAAGGAATTTGGCCAGACCCTCGCTCTTTGAGTACCGAAAGCCGACTCGGATATGGGGAACACCACGGAGCTTGTCCAGAGCGCAACCCGAAGGGGCGCCCGCCTCTGCAACGCCGACATCGGGCGCTTCATCAGTGCCGACACGATCGTCCCCGGCGCCGGCAACCCCCAGGCGCTCAACCGCTACAGCTACGCGCTCAACAGCCCACTGCGCTCCTCTGCCTCCTCTGCGGCGATCCCTCAACACCCCTCAGGACCTCTAATCCGCGCCAAATCCGTGCTAATCCGTGGCCAACCCCTCCGTCCCCTCGATCCCCAAAATGACTCAGTGTGCCCTCCGCGCCCCTCTGCGCCCTCTGTGGCGATCCCTCAACACCCCTCAGGACCTCTAATCCGCGCCTAATCCGTGCTAATCCGTGGCCAAACCGTCAGTGCCCCTCCGCGCCCCTCTGCGCCCTCTGTGGTAGTGCCCGCACCCGCAGCCGGCGGAGCTTGCTATACGGCGGCAAGCGGACTTAGAGTAATTGCGCCATGACGAGACGACACCATTGATCCCTCTGCAGGACTTCGGTCGCACCGGCCACAAGAGCAGCCGCGTCATCTTCGGTGCCGCCGCCTTCTGGACAGCGAACCCGAAGGTTGAACAGCGGGCTCTTGCGCTCCTGCTTGAGCACGGCATCAACCACATTGACGTCGCCGCCAGTTACGGAGAGGCGGAAGACCACGTCGGCGTCTGGATGGAACGCCACCGCGACCGCTTCTTCCTGGCTACCAAGACAGGTGAACGCGGATACGACGCTGCGAAAGCGGAGCTGCGTCGTTCCCTGGAACGGCTCCGCGTCGAGTCCATCGACCTCTGGCAGCTTCATAACCTCGTCGACCCGGCTGAGTGGGAGCAAGCGATGGGCCCCGGTGGCGCGCTCGAAGCGGCGATCGAGGCGCGAGGCCAGGGACTGGTGCGCTTCATAGGGGTCACGGGCCACGGCGTCACGGTCGCGGAGATGCACCGCCGCAGCTTGGAACGCTTCCCTTTCGACGCCGTTCTCCTCCCCCTCAACTACACGATGCTCCAGAATCCGCATTACGCCGCCGAATTCGCTGCGTTGGCCGAGACCTGCCGCCAACGGGAGGTAGCAATGCAGACCATAAAGAGCCTGACGGTGGGCCCCTGGGGGGAGAAGGAACGGACAACCAGGACCTGGTACGAAGCCCTGGCTGAGCAAGCCGATATTGACCTCGCCGTGCACTGGGTCCTCGGCCACCAGAGAGCCTTCCTCAACAGCTCGTCGGACTTGGGCCTGCTCGAAAAGATCCTGAACGCCGCCGAGCGCTACGAGGCCCCTCCCCCCGAGTCGCAGATGGAATCAATGGTCACGCGGGCCGTGATGTCGCCTCTGTTCACCTAAGGGGCGAGCCGGCGGCGGGCATAATGCTGCGGCGTTGCGTTGACGCTCTGCCGCTTGGCCCATAGCATCTGACTCAGGGGTTCGAGGCTTCGCCTGCTCTCAGCGCTTCGCGTAGCTGGCTGCACCACCCCAATCAACCACCACAACCGTCTCGTCGCCGACGACCCAGGCATCGTGCCCCGGTGGTATCACCGCCACATCTCCAGGGCCGGACTCGAACTCACTTCCATCTGCCATCGCGACACGCATTCCGCGATTCAGCGTAGCTTCGGTAGGGGCGGGTTTCCCGGCACGAACGTTGGCGTCACCCCCGGAGACCCCGGCGCGCGAGGTCGTTTTGGCAGCCACCGGAGCCTGCCAACCCGCCCTCCCCCTCCCGCCCGCCCAACACCGTCGTACCGCCCGCACCGCAACGTTACCATTTGTCATCCCGAGCGCGCCGCAGCGCAGTCGAGGGACCCATCGCCGCACACCCCTACCCACACCTCAACGCCTCGCGACAACACCACAACCGCCGCGTAATGGTGGCCCCGCGTGGCCCTCTGCGCCCTTCCGTGCCCTCCGTAGATCCCGGCACAAATCGTGGGTCAGGCTTCAGCCTGACTCAATCCCCACAGACCCTCTGTGTCCTTCCGTGCCCTCTGTGGACCACCTCAAGAAACCCCATCCGCGCCCAATCCGCGCCAATCCGCGGCCAAACCTTCCGTGTCCTCGCGGTCAATCCCACCCAAACCTCCCGTGCCCCTCTGTGTCCTCTGTGGACCCCAAAATTCCCCTCCGTCCCCTCGCTGCCCCTCCCACCCGCCAACCCCGTCCCCTCTGTGTCCTCCCGTGCCCTTCTGTGTCCTCTGTGGACCCGAATCACCTCCGCGCCGACACCCCGTACGCCTCCGGGCACCGCCGCACCTCCCGGAACCCCGCCTCCCCCAGCCGCCGCATCACCCCCGCCGTCACCCGCGCCCCCGACTTGCTCGCCGGATCCCCGACGTAATGGAACAACCGCGCGCCCTCTTCAAGCACCCGGTGCAACTGCCTGTAGAACTCCAGCGAATACAACTCCCCCGCCAACCGCATCGCCGGCGGGTCGTGGATCACGCGCGAAAAACCCCCGTCTTCGAGGCTCTGCACCAACGAAAACGAATCCCACACCACCTGCCGGATCTTCGCTGACTCGAACAACCCACGCGACCACGGATTGAGCCGCGCGATCTCCAGCGCCGCCGGGTCAAGCTCGATCGTCACCACCTCCCGCGCCGTCCTCGACGCCTCGATCGCCGTGTACCCCAGGCCCGTCGCCGTATCTAAAACCCGCCCGCTGACCGGCTCGATCGTCCGCAGCTTGCGCCGCGTGTCTTCCAGCGGATCGATGCCTTTGATGCGGTGCATCGTCACTCCCGAGACCAGCATCGTCGGCGCCCCCGCCGTCGCCCAAAGCGAATACGCCCGATTCGTTTCCTCAGAAAAGCATTGGATCCTCCCCCCCGCACTGTCCTCGATCACGAAGCAGCCGCCCTCATCTCCGGCAATCTCCTCCAGCGCCTGCCATGAGACAGTCCGGCCGCCATCTAAGGTGATGCCGTCCGCGCCAAGCAAAGCCGAGCAGGTGGTCAGGCCCAGGTCGATGGACGTCGAAGCTTCACCCACGCCATGACGCCTGGCGTCTAGCAGCGGCTGTGCCTGAAAGCGGGAGATGACAGGGCTGAGCATGGCGAAAGGGTATCACGCGGTAGATACACGGTTCGCGTGCTACAATCGGGCGCATCATGACGATCAGTGAAGGACAGGCCATCTCCTTCACGAGCGGCGGCCTGACGCTGGAAGGCCTGCTCCACTTACCCGAATCAACGCCGGCGCCCGCGCTCGTCGTCTGTCACCCCCACCCGCTGTACGGTGGCGACATGCGTAACAACGTGGTCCACACGCTCTGCAAAGTCGCCAACGAAGCCGGATTAGCCGCGCTGCGTTTCAACTTCCGCGGCGTCGGCGCAAGCGAAGGAACGCACGATGAAGGCCGCGGCGAACGGGATGACGTGCTCGCCGCGCTGGACTTCCTGCGCTCGCGACCAGAGGTCGATTCCAGCCGTCTGGCGCTCGCCGGGTACTCGTTCGGCGCAATGATGGCGCTCATCGCGTCCGCGAGTGCAGAGACACGCGCGCTGGTCGCGGTCTCGCTACCGACGGTCATGGTATTGCCGGAGGCGCGTCCAGCATGCCCGGCGCTCTTCGTCTCAGGAGACGAGGACGAGTACTCGGATGTCGACGACCTGACGGACTTCGTGAAGTTGTTCGGCCCAACTGCGGAGATGGTTGTTCTCCGCGGCGTCGACCACTTCTGGTGGGGCTCAGACGATCGCCTGGCCGAGACGGTCTCGCCGTTCCTGAAGCAGCACATCTAGCTGAGTCGGCAAGCGGCGCCATCTGCTATCATCGTTGCCGACAGGCCACCCCTTTGAAAGGAAATACATCTTGTCTGAACCGCAGATCATAGTCCGGCCCAACGGCCCTTACCGCGTTCAGGGGCCGATCAAGGTGATCGACTCGGACGGCAACGAGTTTGAGCTGCCCGGCGAAGTCTTTACCCTCTGCCGCTGCGGCCACTCCCAGACCAAGCCCTTCTGCGACAGCAGCCACAAAACCGCGGGCTTCGAGCCCGAGACGCGCGCGAAGCCGCCTGCTTAAGGAGCCAGGCGTCCCCAGCTTGATACGCGCTCCGCACTGACAGAGACGATCGGACGCCCTTCGAGGGCCATCGAAACGTACTGCCGGTACTTGTCGCGCAGCGAGGACAGGGCGCGCCGGTGTTCCGCGCCTTCGTGGATGATGGCCGCCTCGCCACGCACCATCACCCAACCCAACCGCGACCAGTCCTCGTCGTAATGGTCGAACACGAGCGCGACCTGCGCGTTCTCCTCGATGTTGCGGACGCGCTTCAGGCGGACGCTGCGCTTCGGCTTCTCGTCCACTGAGACGTAGAAGTGACCGTCTTCATACGCGAAGCACACCGGCACAACGTGCGGGGCTCCGTGCGCATCCGAGGTCGCGAGATGCGCGACCCGCTGGCGGCACACGAAGTCCAGCTCAACTTCAGACAACTCCACCCGTCCAGCATAACCGAGGGCTCCGTCAGCAGGTCATGCCTTCGTCTTCCTTCGAGTGAGGGGAGCGGGGCCGTACCGGTCTGGCCCCGGTCCTGGCCTAAGTTTCCTTCAGAGGAAGCCCAGCATCACACAGGGGGCAGGCATCGGCTGCGTATGACGGGAGGTCCAGCGTCAGGCACGCGAAGAATGGGACGCCGAAATCGGTCTTTCCGCTGGTGCGATCGATCAGCATCGCAACTCCCGCCGGCTCACCGCCTGCGCGCCGCACTGCATCCAGCACATCTCGCACGCTCCCACCGGTCGTGAGCACGTCGTCAACAACGAGCGTTCGTTCCCCTGGGGCAATCGTAAAGCCGCGCTGAAATGAGCGCCCGCGTCCATCGACTGCTTCAGCGAAGATGCCGCGCAATCCGAGAAGGCGCGCGACCTCATAGCTCAGGATCACGCCGCCCGTTGTAGGTCCGGCAACGAGCTCGGGGCGCAGGCTGCGCGCCCAGTGCGCGATCATGCGACAAAGGGCCTCCGTTTGCGGCGGGCGCTCCAGGAGGCGGAACTTCTCCACGTATACGGACGAGTGGCGACCTGACGCCAGCTGGAAGTGGCCCTCCAGTAGCGCACCCACCTCCCTCAGTGCCTTCTCGGCGGCTTCCGTGGAGACCCGTTCGGCCATCTACTGTTCCGCCACCGCCTCGTCGACTATGCCAACGGACCGGTTCGGCGCGAAGTCAACGTCCGGCGCACCGTCGTGCCAGTAGGTGATCAGCGCCTTGCCGACGATGTTCTCCTCCGGTACCAGCCAACCCTGGCGGGAATCGCTGCTGTTTTGGCGGTTGTCTCCCATCACAAAGTAACAGTGGCTGGAGCCGCACTCCGCAAGGGCTTCCGAGCTTCGGGCCTGCGGTATCGTCCATGAGCACGAAGCCCCGCAACCCGTCATTCCGTTGATATACGGCTCGGTCAGTGGCTGGCCGTTTACAGACACCACACCCGTCCCCTCCTCGATCGACACCGCATCGCCGGGAACGCCGATGATGCGTTTGATGAAATCACGGCTCACAGACGTAGGTGCGCGAAAGACGATGACATCACCGCGTGACGGCGAGCCCCAGAGATGGTGCACGTCGTTCTCGCCCGCCTCGTAGAACGGCAGGAAATCGAAAACGCTCATGTCGATCTCGGCATAACTCAGCTTGTTGACGATGAGATACTCTCCGTGCAGCAGGCTCGGCGTCATGCTGGCGCCTTCCACACGAAAGTTCTGGAACGAAGCGCGCACGGCCAGGAAGATCAGCGCTGCCAGCAGAAGCGTCTCCGCGGCCTCACGGATCGTGACCAGCCAGCGTCGTTCCGGGCGCGGAAGCGCGATCGTCCCATCGCCCATCCTCTGATCCAGCCTTGAGAGGCGCCCAGCATACGGCGGCTGGTATCGGTCTGGATAGGCGGCCGACGAGGCCCGGTACGGGGAAGCCGCCGGAACTCCCCAGGAGATCGCGTCGCCATGCGTTGTCGCGCCGGCAGACTTCGATCGTACCCAGCCTGCGCCCAGCGGGTCGGACGTAGCCTGGCCGGGACTCTCGATATCCGCAGCTTCCTGCCACGGCTTGAAGAGCGGGTCGTAGTGCAGTTGCGAAACCGGCTCGAATCGCGTCTCCGCCCCCTCACCCGCCCGCATTTCGTTCTTATCCTTGAAATCGGTCATTGGGGCCAATTCATTATAGCAGCGGCTCCTTCTGATATTAGACGAAGCCACTCGCCCTTCGGTTTCCTATCCGGCAGCGCGCGGCTGTATCTCCGCTGCTAGAATGGTGTGCCGGTGCAGGAAGATATCGACGAACAGCAACTAATCGACCGCAGCCGGGCAGGCGACCTCGGTGCCTTCAACCGTCTGGTAGAACGCCACCAGCATGCCCTGTACAACCTCTGCCTTCGCATGCTGGCGTCGCCACCCAGCGCGGAGGACGCCACGCAGGACGCGTTCATTTCCGCCTTTCGCTCTCTGCACACGTTTCGGGGAGGTTCGTTCCGCGCCTGGCTCTTCCGTATCGCGTCCAACGCCTGCTACGACGAGATGCGACGCCGTAAAGCGCGCCCGTCAACCTCGCTGGACGTGCCAACCGGCGAAGGCGAGCGCCCGTTCGAGATCGCAAGTGGGGACGCATCCCCGGACCAGCTCGTCGAGCAGACCGAGCTGGGCGCCCTCATTCAGGTAGCGCTCGCGAGGCTGCCGCCGGACCAACGCCTCGCCGTAGTCCTTTGCGACGTGCAAGGTCTGGACTACCTTGAGATCGCCCAGGCGATGAACGTCTCGTTGGGCACCGTTAAGTCTCGCATAAGCCGTGCTCGCCTGCGCTTACGGGCGATCCTCCTGGAACAGCGGGAACTTTTGCCGTCCCGATTCCGTCAATCAAGTGAGGACCCATGACCTTGTTTGGATTTAATCCACACCAGAAGCACCGGGACCGCATCTCGGCCTACATTGACGGCGAGCTCTCTTCAAGTGAGATTGCGGCGCTCGAGCGCCACCTCGCTGGCTGCGCCGGTTGCCGCAACAAGCTGGCGGAGCTGCGCGCCGTGACTCGGGCTGTCCGCGCACTGCCGCAGATCAGAGCGCCGCGGTCGTTCACTCTAACGCCGCAGATGGCCGGCCGTCCGGCGCGTTCGCCCGTATTCGCCACTCCCGCGGCCGCGGCCGGCATGCGCCTGGCGGGCGCGGCACTGGCGGTCGCCCTCGCCGTCGTTATCGTAGTCGACGCGGGCAACCTCGGCTCAGAGCAAAGCAGCGAAAAGCTGACGTCGGAGCGCGACGCCGCGTCCGGCGCGCAGAACGCGCCCTTCAGCGACTCCGCCGACCTGGAGGCCGCAGCAACCTCCGCGGCACAGGACCAGTTCCCCATCTACAACGGCTCACCAGCAGATGGGGACGCCGGTGGCGAATCCCGAAGTGGAAACGCGCCGTACTGCGAGGGCGATCGCGTGGAAGGCGAACCCGGGTCCGATGCTATTGGCCTGCCGTTCGGGACTGGTACCCCGGCAGCGACAACGGCGCCTGGGCCCACCCCCGAACCCGCGCCGGATCCGTCGGTCCCTGCCCCCGCCGGACTTCTAGACGACGCGGATTGCATCGGAGGCGCCCCTTCCGCGACGCTCGACGACGGTGCAAACACCGATGAGGTCGATGCCAAAAGCGCTACCGAGACGGGAACGGATGTGAATGCGCAGAACCTGGAGTCCGCCCAATCGCCCGACGATGGCCCTTCCGCCCTGCGCTTCGTCGAGCTGGCGCTGGCTGCAGCGCTCGTTCTCGTGATCACGACATCTCTTGCCCTGATGCGCGCGGCACGGCGCGGGTCGGCTGATTAACTATGGGAGCCAATTGCGCCAACACAACGTTGTAACCGATGAACGGCCATGTAAGGAGGGAAAGGACAATGAAGACAAGGACTCGAATGATCTTTGGATCGCTGCTGATAGCCGCGGCGCTCGCGACGCTGGCCGCGTGCGGCGGCGGCGACGGTGACGATGGCGTCAAGGACATCCGCACACAAAAGGGGCTTGTGCTCGCTTCAATAGCAGAACAGCTCGGAGCGAGTGCCAATGAGAGTGACGGCACTGGCGCCGCGCCCGCCGACCAACCACTGATCGGGAACGCGGGCGCCCAATCCCGTTCGTCCACAGACCTCTCATTCGGCAAGGGCGGAGACATCGCGCCCTTCCCGTTCCTGCAAGAAGGTGGTAATGGCGTGACGGTACAGGGCTATGGCTCCGCCACCACAGCCGCCGATAGCGCGATCGCTGAGTTCTACTTCTACAGCAATGCCTACGGCGATGGCATAGAGCCATTCCCCGTCCCGGAGACGCGCTCCAGCTCTGGTTCCGGCATCGCTGTCGGCGAGCCCTCTCCTGGGGACTTTGCGACCGACCTCCAGGCTGTAGAGCCGATCACTGAAGACGATCTTCAGCCCGTGATCGACGCGCTCACCGGCGCCGGCATCGCCCGCGCCGACATCGAGTTCATCGGGCAAGGCTACTTCGACAAGTACTCCAGCAGCGCCACGCTCCGAGCGACCGTAACGAACCTCGAGTCGCTGGACTCTGCTGTCACCGCTGCAACGGACGCCGCGGCCGGCCTCACGGACATCTCACTATCCAACGCCAACGTCTCTTACACCGTGACGGACTGCTCAGCGCTGGAGGTCGAGGCGATGAAGGCAGCCGTAGAAGACGCGAACGACCGCGTCACCGCCTTCGCGCAGGCTCTCGGCATAACGGCAGGCGACGTTATCGGCGCCTCCAACTACTCGTACTCCCCCTACGGCGGCACAGTGTGCGGCGCCGGCTACGCGGGACCCTACCCGCTCGGTGGCGTGCCGTTCATCGAGGGACAGGCCAGCGAGGTGCAGGTGTTCGCCCAGATCAGCGTGACGTTCGCCATCCAGTAGCCAGGACTCACCAAACCCGCAGACAAACAGAAGGCCCGCCAAACAGCGGGCCTTCTGCTATGGGGAGGTCAGGTCAGGTCGTAATTACCTGCAAGTATTAGGATGCGCTAGCTGTCGCTAGCACTGTCGTCTTCCTGGTCGGTGTCGCTGGCGTCGTTCGCGGGGTCGCCGTCATCGTCGTGGCCGGGAGCGTCTTCCGAGTTTCCCGGCTCGCCCTCTTGGTCGTTGCCCAATCCGCAATCGTCGTCATCACCGTCCACGGCGGGCGGTTGCTCTGAAGAAGGCCCGTCCGGGCATTCATGGTTACCGTCGTTAACGTCGGCTTCGTCCACGTCGGCGTCCTCTATCTCACAGTCGTCGTTGCCCTCGTCCTCATCGGCGTCCGCCTCGTCGTCGGCAGCGTCAACGTCATCGATTTCGACTTCGCTGTCATCGCTGGCGTCTTCGCCATCGTCGTCTTCGCCATCGCCGTCTACGTCGTCCACGTCGCCGTCTTCTGCATCATCTGCATCGTCTGCAGCTTCGTCCCCTTCATCATCGGCTTCAGGCGAAGCCTCCGCTGAGCCGTCGGGCGAGGAAGATGCTTCAGGTTCATCTCCCTCGCACACGCGGTCATCATTCTTATCGCAGTTAGCGTCGCCGTTACCGCCCTGGAACGCGCGCTCGTTGGCGTGCTCACCTCCGCGAGAATTGCTGCTCGCGTTGTTCCGGCCCTGGCTCGCGTTTTCGCAGTGCTCAGACGCGTTCTGGTTGGCGTTTTCGTTCAGGGCATCCCCGTCGTTGTTATCGCCGTCCCCACTCTCCTCCACCACGCCAACAAAGTCCAGGACCGCTGTGCCGGGTCCGCCCAGCGAGGCCGAGGCGCCCGCTGCGCCGCCTGCGAGAAGGAGCGCGCCAACTACGACGGCTGCCGCTCTGGCGAGCACTGGTGTCATTGGGACCATGCGTGAGCCTCCCTGGTGATCGGACAGCCCCGCGAGCACTCGCTGATGCGTTCGAGCCACGGCTCCGGGCTCCGGATCCACCTTCGCGCTTGCGCGGAGGGCCGTCCACAGCTCCAGCTGAGGCCGCAATTCCGCGGCGAGCTCAGGATACCGGCGCAGGCACGCTTCGACATCGCTGGAGCCGTTCTCCAGCTCCGCGATACAGGCCGCGATCGTCTCCTTGAGGTTGCTGTCCATCAATGTCTCCACATGGTCTATCGGCGCTCGCCCGCCAAATTCGTCGCTGACGCCCGAAAATTCTCGCGGGTTAACGCAACTGCTTGCGGAGAGCGGCCAGCGCGCGCGCCTCCAGTGAGTAAGTCGCCGCCGGCGCCTTACCAAGCATCGCCGCAATCTCCGGCGTGTCCAGCCCCACGAAAAAGCGCAGGATCACCACCTCCCGCTGGGCGCCCGTCAGCGTCCGCAGCGCGCTCCTCAGGTCCATCCGCTCGACTAGCAGTTGCGGCTCATCGGCCGAGTCCGCCGTCCGTGCCGGGGCATCCAGGCTCTCAGCGGTGGAGGTGCTGCCTATCACCGACCGCAACACCCGCAACGGGTAGGGCCGCCCAAGCAGCTTCCGCTGGTGATCGCTCACGACGTTCCTCGAGATACGGTAGAGCCAGGCGAGTACAGGCCGGCCACGATACTGATAAGCATCGATCCCGCGCATCGCTTCCAGGAAGACCGCTGAAGCAAGATCCTCTGTTGTCGACGAGTCGAAGACCCTCGCGTGGATATAGCGGAAGATGGTGCGGTGGTGGCGGGTGAACGCCTCCGTCCAGGCTTCAGACGAGCGCGCCTTCAGGCGGTCCACCAGGTCCGCCTCTCGCTCGTCCCACTCTTTCGCTTTTGCGTTCGCCACGCCGTGTCGCATCATACCAACGGTTCGGACGCGCGAAAATGGAGCAGCGTTACGCCTTAGCCACGCCTTGACCCTTGACTCTTTGCCCCTGACGCTATCCATATGTCCGTTCTCAGCGACAACACCATCAAAGAGGCACTCGCCTCCGGGCGCCTGACTATCGACCCCCTGGATCAAAGCGCCATTCAACCCGCCTCCGTTGACCTCCGCCTGGACGCCGAGTTCCGCACTTTCCGTGTCACCTCACGCCCCTTCGTGGACGTCCGCGAATCCGTCGACGACCTGACAGAGATCGTGACCGTCGGGCACGCCCAGCCGTTCGTGATCCAGCCGGGCGCCTTCTGCCTCGGCTCCACCGTAGAGACCATCACCCTCCCGGACGACATCGTCGCTCGCGTCGACGGCAAGTCCTCACTCGGACGCCTTGGTCTGCTCGTCCATGCGACTGCGGGTTATGTAGACCCGGGCTGGACCGGTAGGCTGACGCTGGAGCTATCGAATCAGTCTCAGATGCCCATCGCGCTCTACTACGGGATGCGGATCGCGCAGATCAGCTTCTACGCGCTCTCCACTCCCGTTGACCGCCCCTACGGCTCCCCCGGCCTTGGCTCCAAGTACCAGGGCCAGACTGGCCCAACCCCCTCCCGTATCTTCCGGGAGTTTGAGAGTGATAACGGTTGATCTGAAACAGGCAGCAGACCAGCGCTCACTCGGCACCGGCACTCAGCTCTGCGCCTCTGTTATGATATTCCGCACCACAAACCCAGGAGGTCGCACACATGCCTCAGCGTTTCGAGGGCGTCATCGGACGCACTATCCAGGAGTCGACGCCGGCGTGGCCGCAGCCGATCAAGGCCAGGGACGGCGCTCCGAACATCGTTTACATCGTCCTTGACGACGTGGGCTACGGGCAGATCAGCCCCTTCGGTGGCTTCTGCGAGACACCAAACCTTGACCGCCTGGCGCAGAACGGCCTACGCTACAGTAACTTTCACACTACCGCCCTCTGTTCCCCCACCCGCTCGGCGCTCCTCACGGGCCGCAACCACCACACCAACGCGATGGCCGGCATCGTGGAGTTCCCCGCCGGCTTCCCCGGCTACACCTGCGAGATACCCTTCGAGATCGGCCTCCTCCCGGAGATGCTCACACCACTCGGCTACGCCGCCTACGCTGTGGGCAAATGGCACCTCACTCCTCAGATAGACATGAACATGGGCGCCCGTCGCGACCGCTGGCCTCTCGGCCGTGGCTTCGAGCGCTTCTACGGCTTCATGGGCGGCGACACCGACCAGTACAACCCCGAGCTTGTCGCTGACAATCACGCGGTGCATCAGCCACGCCCGGCGGAGGAGGGTTACCACCTGACCGAAGACCTCGCCGACAAGGCGATCGAGTTCCTGACCGACCTCCGAAACGTCGAGGCCAGCAAACCGTTCTTCCTTTACTTCTGCACAGGCGCAGGCCACGCCCCCCATCACGCCCCGCCCGAGTGGATCGAGAAGTATCGCGGTAAGTTCGAGATGGGCTGGGACAAGGCCCGCGAGACGATACTCCAGCGCCAGAAGGAGATGGGTATCGTCCCGCCAAACACCGAACTGACGCCCCGTCCTCACTGGATCCAGGCGTGGGAAGCGCTGCCCGCAGACGAGAAGCACCTCTACGCCCGCATGATGGAGGTGTTCGCCGGCTTCATCTCCCACACCGATCACCAGATCGGCCGCCTGATCGACTTCATCGCTGAGCTCGGCGAGCTGGACAATACGATCATCGTCGCCATCTCGGACAACGGCGCCAGCGCTGAGGGAGGCCCCAACGGTTCCCTCAACGAAGCCGCTTTCTTCAACCGCCTTCCCGAGTCAGTGGACGAGTGCCTCGCGCGCATCGATGAGCTGGGAACGCCCCGCGCCTACAACCACTATCCGTTCGGCTGGGCCTGGGCTGGCAACACCCCCTTCCAGCGCTGGAAGCGAGAGGTCCACGAGGGCGGCGTCGCCGACTTCTGTGTCATCCACTGGCCGGAACGGATCAAGGCCCGCGGCGAAGTCCGCAGCCAGTATGCCCACGTCGTCGACGTGACGCCGACGCTCCTCGACATCCTTAACATCGATCCGCCCCACCAGATCAAGGGAATAACGCAGTCGCCGCTGCAGGGCATCAGCTTCGCCTCGACCCTCGACGATACGGAATCCGCGAGCAACCACGAAACGCAGTACTACGAGATGCTCGGCAACCGCGCCATCTACCACAAGGGCTGGAAGGCGGTCACCTACCACGGTACCGAGGGGATGATCTACGACGGCGTCACCGACCCGACGCGACCGTTCGACGAAGATGTCTGGGAGCTCTACCACGTCGCCGAGGACTTCTCCGAGAGCCACGACCTGGCGACGGAGCGCCCCGACAAGCTCCGCGAGCTGCAGGAATTGTGGTGGATCGAAGCAGCGCGTAACAACGTGCTGCCACTACAGGCGACCTTCTCTGGTCGCGGCCGGGCCAGGCCACGACCTGGCGGCCAGCGTCATCGCTTCGTCTACCGTCCGGGCGGCGCCCCCATCGACTTCCTGGCCGCAGCGAACGTCAAGAACCGCTCCCACACCATCACCGCCGAGGTCGAGATCCCGGAGGAAGGCGCAGAGGGCGTCCTCCTGGCAATCGGCAGCCGTTTTGGCGGCATCTCCCTCTACGTAAAGGATGGCCGTCTCCGCTATGACTACAACCTCCTCGCCCGCGGCCACTACAGAATGGAATCGTCGGAGGAGATACCGACCGGCGCCTGCACTTTGTCCTTCGAGTTCGATAAGACCGGAGCGCAACCTTTCGGCGCGGGCGGAGATGCGCGCCTGCTCATCAACGGCCGCGTCGTCGGCGAATCAACCTTCCCGATCACAGTCCCTATCCTCTTCGGGATCGGCGAAGCCTTGCACTGCGGCTACGACGGCGGCGCGCCCGTCTCCGACGACTACCAGGCACCCTTCTCGTTCACCGGCAAGCTCAAGCGCGTAATCGTCGAGGTGTCCGGCCGCGACCCGATACGCAACGTTGAACAAGAGGCTGCCGTCGGCCTCGCGAAGCAATAACCGGCGTTCCCCATGTCCGGCGACACTCCGCCCGCCCAGGGATTGCCGTGCTGCGTCCCCGCTCGTTCTGAGCCGCCCGTAGCGCGAAAGAGGGCCCCTCTCTCCGCTCATCCTGCCTGCCCGCCGCGGAAGGAGCCGCCCGTAACGCAGCGAAGGGAAACGGCCGCTCATCCTGAGCCGACAGGAGCGCAGCGGAAGTCAAGTCGACGGAACATGGTCCTGCTCCCCGGCGGCCGCTTCCTGATGGGCTCGGACGAGCCCGCGGCCTACCCGTCCGATGGCGAGGGCCCCGTGCGCGATGTGTCCCTGAGGCCGTTCTCGATCGATCCGTTCGCCGTCACAAACAGTCGCTTTGCGGAATTCGTCAACGCCACCGTCCACACAACCGACGCCGAGCGCTTCGGCTGGTCGTTCGTCTTCGCGGGCCTGCTTCCAGACGACTTTCCGGAGACGCGAGGCGTTGCCGCCGCGCCCTGGTGGCGCCAGGTCCTCGGCGCGGACTGGCGGCACCCGGAAGGCCCTCAGTCGTCAATCGCCGGCCGGGAAGATCACCCGGTGGTGCACGTCACCTGGCGCGATGCCTCAAACTACTGCGCATGGGCGGGTCTGCGCTTGCCCACCGAGGCAGAATGGGAATACGCCGCGCGCGGCGGCCTGGACGAGAAGCGCTACCCCTGGGGCGATGAGCTAACGCCCGCCGACAAGCACCGCTGCAATATCTGGCAGGGGGTGTTCCCCCGCCACAATACGGAAGAAGACGGCCACTACGGCACGGCGCCTGCGCGGTCATTCCCTCCAAACGCCTACGGCCTCTACAACATGTCCGGCAACGTCTGGGAGTGGTGCTCCGACTGGTTCAGTCCCAGCTTCCACGTAACTGGTCCCCGCGCGGACCCCGGAGGTCCAGACGATGGCACGCACCGCGTCACCCGCGGCGGTTCGTACCTATGCCACGAATCATACTGCTTCCGCTACCGCGTATCCGCCCGCAGCGGCAGCACCCCTGACAGCTCAACCGGCAACACCGGATTCCGCTGCGCAGGCGACGTCTAGGGCGAGTCCGCTGGGCAGCGGGTGCTAGGCGCTCCTCGTGGACAATGCCACTCGACCGGGAGTAACATCGGGTGTCAGCGGACTAGGGCCTATAGGCACACACCCACCCTGAAAGGGGGTCGTCATGGCGGCCGAGTACCCAGTGACTTTTGACCTTACTCGTCCCGAGAAGTTCGAGCGCCCTCAGCTTGCCCTGAGACTCCTCGTCGTTCTGGTGCTCTCACTACTGGCCAACGCCATCGGGTGGTTCTTCGGCTTAATCTACCTCGCCATTCCGATCGCAGCGGCGGTACTGATCTCGCAGAGGGGGTCAGAAGGCTATGTCAGAGACGAGGCGCCCCGTGTCACGTCCTGGCTCCGCTGGATCGTCGCCGCCTACTCGTACCTCGCGCTCCTGACGGACCGCCTTCCTACTGAGAAACCGGAAGCGGCGGTCAGCTTCAATCTGACGCCGGGCGGATCGCCGACAGTCGGCTCGGCACTGCTGCGACTCCTTTACAGCATCCCCAGCGCCTTCGTGCTCGCCCTCCTCGGCATCGTCGCCGCAGTGATCTGGATCATCGCCGCTGTCTTCATCCTGGTCCAGGAGAACTACCCGGAAGGCCTCTTCAACGTCCAGCTCGGCATTATGCGCTGGCACGCGCGCCTGCTCGCCTACCACGCTTCCCTGGTAGAGCAGTACCCGCCGTTTAGCCTCGACACCGGCGCTCGTCCGCCCGCTGCCGGTGCCTGAGCGGGCCGGAGTACCAGCTCTTACGACTGCGGAAGTCGCTCGGCGACAGCGAGAAGCGGCGGAAACGCGAGGTGCGGCTCCGTCTGATACCAGTACGCTGTCGATGAATAATCGTGCGACAGATGGTTCGCATGACCGTGTTCTATCGTTACGCGGATAGACTCGCGGAAGTGCATCGGATCCTCAATGTGGAACCGATACATCGAATGCTTCCCACCCCACGGCCACTCATCCGTACCGGACGTCAGCGGCAGGCCGTGGTACGGCGCCGAGAACTCCTCCGCGGGTCCGAACGCCGTGTTGAAGTAGTCCTCAGTGCCGGTACCGTGCAGCGTCGGTTTCTCGTCGCCGTCGATGAAGATCATGTCATCGCCTTCACCGTACCAGTCGTTCTTGGCGCGCCGGAAGCAATCGATGTTCAGGTTGCAGCCCACATAGTGTCCGCGTCCTAGTGCGTCAAGGATCACGTAGTTGTTTTCTCCCGTCTGATTCGGAGTCGCGAACACCTCGCGCGCATACGCGGGATCGCCACTGAATCGGCGTTCGTCGTCGCCCCAGCCGGCTGTTGGGTTCTGACGGCGCCACTGCGCGTGAAAGTAGCCCACGCCTTCCGCCGGGCGCGCGTAGGTCTCGAAGTCCACGTAGAAGTACAGCATCAACCGCCGCTCGCCCTCATTCGTCACGTCTACCCGAGCCCCAGTAGCGAACGGCATCGGGAAGAAGCAGTTGAAGCCGCGCCCGTCCCGCGGGCTCATGCTGAGCGGAAGCGACGTGAAGCTCTTCGTTACACCGTGCCCAATACCGAAGAAGTCGCCCGTCGGCACTTCAACGCACGGCGCAGGCGATCCGTCCCAGTACATTCGCAGCACGCTACGCCGCGGGTAAGCCTCTTCACGAGATGCCATCGTGATCCAGACATGGCGGACCGAACCCGGTCCATCGATCCTCGCGAGCGTTCGCGTCTCGCCCGGCTGCAGCAACCAGAAGTCTGTGTTGCCGCCGGTCGTGTCATACGATGAGGCGCGGCCTCTCACCGCGTCGCGCAGGCGGGCGAGATCGCCGAGGGACGAGCCGCCGATCATCGTGCCGTCCTCCGCAAAACCACGATCGGCAGTTCGCGCTGTGCCCTCGCCCTGTCACGATCGTACGAGGGGTACATCTCGATGAGCAGCGGCCACAACCGCGCCTTCTCTTCGGGGGCGGCAAACTCTGCCTGCACCAGATATGTTGCGCTGCCCGCCTGCACCTCGGCGCGCGGTTCCCGTCTCAGGTCCCTGCACCACCCGGGCTCTTGCCTTGCACCGTCATTGGTCGCGACCACCGCGAGTGACTCGCCGTCTTGAAGGTACAAAAGCGGCCTCGTCCGCGCGCCACCGTACGGCCGCCTCGTAGTAAGGAGGAGGATCGACGCCCGCCCCCAGCGCCCTCCGACTCTGCCGCCGGTCACGTGGTACACGGACGCGTGGACGGCGGAGAACAGGAGCGTGAACCAGCGGCTGCCGATTCCGTCCTTCACTCTGGCTTCAGGATCACCAGCGGTATCTCTCGGGATGTCCTCTTCTGATAGCCCTCATAGCCGGAGTACATCTCCACGACCTTCGGCCACAGCCGCATGCGTTCTTCGCTGTTCGCCGTCTCCGCGCTGACTTGCATCCGGCGTGGCCCCGCCTGCACGTGAGCCGCCGGGTTCGCCTGCAGGTTAAGATACCAGGCGGGGTGAGCCGGGGAGCCGCCGAAGGAAGCGACGACGACCATGTTGTCGCCGTCGCGCAAGTAGGAGAGCGGTGTCGTCCACGGTCTGCCGCTCTTCCGCCCCTTCGTCGTTAGCAGTAGCATCGATATCTTCCCGAACCTGGATCCTATCAGCCCTCCGCTGGCCCGATACCAGAATATGTGCCCCCTCGTGAACAGCCTCGCAGCCAGCCGGCTCGGCATCACGCGTTCTCCGGCTTCAAGATAACCACCGGAATCTCGCGCGACGTCCGCTTCGTGTACTCGTCGTAGTCCGCATACACCGCCGCCGCCTTCGCCCACAGCCTTGACCGGTCATCCGGATCGGCCGTCTCCGCCTTGACCGCCCGGCGCTCGCGCCCAATCTGGACGGTCGCGCGTGGATTCGCCCGCAGGTTCAGATACCACCCTGGGTGCCGATCGTCTCCGGCGTTGGAAGCGACGAGCGCCAGGTTGTCGCCGTCCTCAACGTAGATCAACGGTGTCGTCCGCTCCTTGCCGCTCTTCCGGCCGTTCGTCGTCAGCAGGAGAATCTGCGCCTTGCCGAACCGACCGCCCACCCGTCCGCCCGTGCGCCCATACCAGAAGCTATGCAGAGCGGACGTCAATTTGATGAAGATCCTGTTGTTCGGTGGCGCCATGCCAGCCCTCCTTCCGTCTGTGCTGCTAGAGGCCGTAGCCCGCCGGATCGATCGCGAACGCGAGGCCGCGCAGCGGCTCGCCGCTGCGGCGACGCTCCTGGTTCGCCGCAGCCACATCCCGGTACCTGGCCATCGCCTCCCGTACGTTCATCTCGCGAGTATCTTCGTCCAGGTGCTCTTGCAGTAACTCGACGCGCAGCGCTCGTGCGGTTCCCGGATCCCAGAAAGATGCGTTCAGCTCCGTGTCGCGGTGGAAGCTTCGGTTCGCGATGTTCGTCGAGCCGATCGTCGCCCAGACGTCATCGATGAGCGCGACCTTGGCGTGAACGTAGATATCGTGGTACTGGCCGGGTCGAACGTTGCCGGCTACCCCGGCCAGAAGGAAATTCGGATACCTGCCAAGTTGAGCCAGTTGCTCGAAGAACGGCGCCGAAGACGGATGCTTCCGCGCTATGGTCATATCCGGGGGCGGGCGTCCAGGCACCAGGAACGTCACCTCTACCTCGCGCTTCAGCGCCTCCTCGATCCGGGCGACCACGACGGGCGAGCCGATCGCCTGGTTCTCGAAGTAGATCGACTCTCGCGCCGCGTCAATCGCAGCGACGTATTGGTCGAGGATGCTTCCGTCTCCGTTGGCGATGGCGTGCGGCTCGCCATCCGGCGGCGGCGTGCCGTCGGAATAGGCGCCGGCGCGGACTGTGCGAGTAAGCTGGACAGAGGCCGCGCCTGCGGACCGCGAGGCGGAAGTTGGAAACGGCAGGTCGTCCGGCGCCTGCCAGACACCGTGATCGTGGTCGCGCTCGCTGGCCTCGTTCCAGCGCTGCGCGAAGTTGTGATGCACGTCT
Organism: uncultured Dehalococcoidia bacterium; assembly: GCA_964558415.1. GTDB lineage: Bacteria > Chloroflexota > Dehalococcoidia > SM23-28-2 > RBG-16-64-32 > CAZLDI01. Next base: position 3,961 of record CAZLDI010000011.1, on the reverse strand, counting down.
GTCGCCGCAGGGCCGCGAAGCTCCACATACACATCGTGTGTGCTGCCCCACATGTGCTCCAGGTAGGGGTGCCCGACCGCCACGACCGAGTTGGTGTGCAGGTTGATCCCGCCCACAAACGCCGTCTCGCCGGGCTGACCCGCATCGATCACCCAGCTCTTCTGGTGGTGACAGTACCCGGGATTGTGGTCCCAGCGCGCGAGAAAGCGCGAGCCTCTCTGCTGAAGCCAGCCGCGCTCCTCCTCATCGCCCCTGAAGGCCGCCTGCACGATGCGCGGCGACCCGTGCGGCTCGAAGCGCCAGAACAGCGCCCGCACGTCAAGGCCGCGCTCCACCGCGCGGTCCAGCACGTCGAAGAAGCTCCCGCGCCCATCCGGCATCTGCACATCCTGGTCGATGAAAGCCACAGTCACCCAAACACTGGAGCGCGCTCCCTCGACGGCCTCGCAGATGCGGCGAAACGCCGGTTCACCGTCGACAAGCGGGCGCACGAGGTTTCCCTCGCGGACAGGGTAAGCACCCGACGCGACAGACGGGATGTGCGACGTGTCTGGGTTCATGATGCCTGCATCCTACGCCCACACGCTGCAGCGCCGCAAGACGCGTTCGTCCGTTATCATCCGAACATGGCTGAGACCGCTCGCCGCAGCTGGTATCTCGCGCAGTACAACATCGCGCGGCTCGTCGCGCCCCTCGACAGCCCGCAGCTCGCCGACTTCATGGCGAACCTCGACCGCATCAACCAGCTCGGCGACCGCAGCCCCGGCTTCGTTTGGCGTCACCAGACGAGTGAGGGGAACTCGACCTCGATCCGCGTGCGCGGCGACCCGATGATCATCATCAACTTCAGCGTCTGGGAGGACGCCGCGTCTCTGTTCGAGTTCACCTACCGCAGCGACCACGCCGACGTGTACCGGAGGCGCCACGAGTGGTTCGACCCGCACGAGGCAGCCCACCTCGTGCTCTGGTGGGTCCCGGCGGGCCACGAGCCCACCGTCGAAGAGGCGGAGGAGCGGCTGGACTACCTCCGCGCGACCGGCGCGACGGCGGAGGCGTTCACGTTCAAGCAGCAGTTCGCGGCACCCGCAGAGTAGGCCACCGGCGGACCCGCGGCTTAATTACCCCCGGGTCTTCCCTGGATAGTCGAAGGCCCAGCCCCGAACGATGTCCCTTCCCGCTCATCCTGAGGCACTCGTAGGCCTGTCCTGAGGAACGAAGGGATGAGCGGAGTCACAAAGCCTCGCCAGGAACCACCACCCACACCCTCCGCATCGCCGACGCCCTTGGCCCCCGCTCCTGAAGCTGAAGCCCGGCCGGGTCCCGGGCGCGATCGTCCACGGCGGACAGGGGCAGCCCACGGCGTGGTTGAACGCTCTCGCACCCGTTGATGTTCCCGGCGGCGCCGAAGTCCATCAAGCATCCGACAGCCGCTTTCGCAGCTCCTCGCCGCGCCGCACCCAGCCCGTCATGCCGATCTCCCGGAACTGCGCGAGCGCGGCGTCGAGCAGCGGGAGGGCCCGCTCGCGGTCGCCGTCAGCGGCGCGGCGGGCGTACATCAGCGCTTCGTCGTGGTCGGCGACGGCCCGCAGCGGCCGCGCGCCCTGCTCCTCCAAGACGGCGCGGGCGCGGGCGAACCACTCGCTCGCCTCCTCGAAGCGGCCGGAGACGGCGCACAGCCGGGCGAGGCTGAGCCGGCCGTCCATCGCCACGTCGCGAAAGTCCGGCGCCACGACCTTCTCCCGCAGGTTGCGCTCGATGACGTCGAGGTAGTCGGTGCGGTCAGCGGCCCAGAGCGCGTCCGCGGCGCTGCAGGCGATGAGCGTGTAGAAGGCGAAGGACCCCTCCGCGCGCTCCAGCGCCGGGAGCACGGTCGCGAGCAACGAAATCGCGGCGTCGCTGGTGCCGGTCCTCGCCATGAGCGCCGCGCCTGCCGCGCGGAGCGCGGCGGCCGCCCAGCGGTCCTCCGGCATCGGTTCCGCGCTCCGCGTCCCGAGCTCAGCGAGGACATTCTCAAATTCGCCGCGGACATTTTGGCCGGTGAAGCGCGCAACGCCGGCACTTAGCATGGCTGGTGACAGAGCCGTCAGGCGTGACACCAGCGACTCACAACGCGCGAGCGCCGCATCACCTTCATCGAACTCACCCAGCGCGTAACTGCAGCGCGCCGCAGAGGACCAAACGACCACAGCGGCGGCGATGGCGCCTTCCCCCTCCGCACGCTCCGCAAGCGAGATAAACAGATCCTTCGCCGACCTGTAGTCGCCGACCCAGCCGCTGAGCAGCCACGCGCGCCGTGAATCGTCCCAACGGCCCGCCCGCGCTTCTGCCGCCTGCGCTATCGCGTCCTCGCGGTTTCGCACGTCTGGAAAAGTGAAATACGCGTCCGACGCCGCGAGGCTGTCCGGCGATTGCTCCAGCTCGCGTATGATCTCCCGCCGTTCCTCGGTCAGGAGCGGTATGCCAACATCATCCGGGTCCTCAGCGTCGAGGCGATATGCATCCGGCCAGGCGAGCGTAGCCCAGGTCGCGTCGCGGCGCGTTCCGATGATGGCCATACCCTGGGTCGCCAGGTCCCACGTGGCGCGCCAGTTCGCGGCCCAGAGCGCAGAGACCGCCTCGGCGAGGTAGTCGGCGGCCGCGCCGGCCCCCTCCCCCTTCGCGAGCATATCGGCGGCTTCGGCGCAGGCGCGCGCCGCCTCGTCAGAGCCGGTTGACCAGGCCAGCGCGAGGCCCAGCCGGCCGGCCATGTGGGGTCTGCGCGGATCGGCCTCGGGAAGCAGGTCCAGCGCCATCCGCGAGAAGACGGCGACCTGGTCCCAGGCGGGCAGGCGTTCTGCCTGGTCGGCCGCTGATACGGCGTAGTCCGCACCGCGCTCCGTCCCCGGGAGGCCGGCGCTGCGGTGATACTGGTACGCCAGCTCGGGGGCGTGTTCCATCACGCGGTCGCTGTAGAGTCGCTCCATCGCCTCGGCGATCTGGCGGTGCAGGCGCACCTGCCGGGAGGGGCTCAGCTCGCCGTAAAGCGTGTGGCGGATCAGGGCGTGCGCGAAATCGTAACTCTCGGCGTCGCCTGCGGGCTGCACAAGCTGCGCCTCTAAAGCCACGTCTATCGCGTCGAGCGCGTCCGCCTCGTCGAGGCCGGCGGCAGCCGCCGCCAGGCCGACCCGGAACGGACCGTTGAAGCCGGAGGCGGCGGTGAGAAGACGGTTGCCAGTCTCCGAGAGGCGCGAGAGACGGCGGCCGATCACCTGCCGCACCCCTTCCGGGATCCCCATCTCGGCGATCGAGACGTTCGCCGTCCAGCGACCGTCCTGCTGGTAGATCTTGCCCTCCTCCGCAAGGTGATTCAGCACCTCGCGGATGAAGAACGGGTTGCCGTCCGTCTCGGCGCTGATCGCCTGCACGAACGCTTCGGGAACGTCCTGTTCGGCGATGTCCGTGAGCAACGCGCGGACGTCGCCTTCGTCGAGGCCTTTCACGAGGATGCGCTCGTATTCGGCCTCCCGGCGCAGCGCAGCGAGTGCGTCGGCCAGTGGGTGCTGTCGGTCAAGTTCGACGTCGCGGTAGGCCCCCAGCACAAGCGTCCGCTGCGCGGGCAGGAAGCGCGCCACGTGGCGCAGCATGGCGATCGTTCCCCCGTCGGCCCAGTGCAGGTCGTCGAGCACGAGTACGACCGGCGCGCGCGCCGACGTGGCGATGATGAACTGTGACACGGCGTCGAGCAGGCGAAAGCGCTCTTCGTCCGGGTTCAGCGGGACAGGCTCGCCGATGTCGGGCAGCCGTTCATGCAGAGACGGCACAAGGCGGGCGACGGCCGGCGCTCCGTAGCCGAGGTCGGCGCGCAGCGCGTCGGGAGCGGCGTCTTTGGCGTAGCCCGCGATCGCCTCGGCGAAAGGGGCGTAGGGGGGCGCCCATTCGCCCTCGAAGCAGCGGCCCGCGAGCACCAATGCGCCGCCGGCCC
>CAZLDI010000010.1:0-112349 GCA_964558415.1 uncultured Dehalococcoidia bacterium | reverse complement strand
CCCGCCGACGTGCGCGCCAGCGGCCGCACTGTCTCCGACACCAGCACCTCCCCCGGCGCCGACAGCCCGCTGATGCGCGAGGCGATGTTGACCGCGCCGCCGTAAACGTTGCTGCGCCCGTCCGCGTCCGCCTCGCGGATCACGTCGCCTGCGTGCAGGCCCAGGTGCAGGGGCAAGCCGCCGTCATCGCCCGCACGCCCGCACGCCAGCGCCGCCTCGATCGCCTGTCGGGCGCTCGTGAAGACGGCGAGGACGCCGTCGCCCAGGAGCTTGCCTTCGATGGGAGTGCCGGCGTTGTCGCGGACGATGGCGCGCAAAACGCCGTCCAGCCCACGCGCCTTCGCCCGGAACGCCGCGTCGCCCATCCGCTCCGTGAGGGCGGTGGAGTCGACGATGTCCGCGAAGAGGATGACGGCGGTTCCGGAGGGGAGCTGTCCGATCTCTTCCCGGGCAGCCGGTTGTTGGTCAAGCAGAAACGGAAGTATTGCCGTAGCCGCCTGAGCGAACCTCTCCGGGCGCGAGGCGCCGTCCAGGATAGCGACACGGGCATCGGGGATGATGGTGGCGAGCTCTCGTGCCAGATGCGGCCCAAGCTGGTTGTCCGTCTTGTCCTGAATCAGGAGTGTAGGTGCGGTTATCCCAGGCAGTAGGTCGGAGACATCCCAGGCCTTCGCCTGCCGGGACCATTCCTTGAGCGTCTGTGGCGTGACCGCTTCTCGAAGTGTCGCGGCCGCCGGGCCGGACATCTCCTCCGACCAGCCGTAGCCGAGCCTTACGAGCGACTCCGTTGTGAACTCCCAGTCCTCCTCTGCAAAACCCAGCAACCTGTCCAACTGTTCGAAAGAGGAATCGGGGAACCGCGCGAAGCCGGGCCAGAGGACGAGCTTCAACACGCGCTCCGGCTGCCATGCTGCGAAAGCGATCGCCAGCGGCGACGAGACACTGTACGCCAACAGGTTGAAACTCTTCAACTCCAGCCTGTCCACTACCGCCTGCAAGTCGCGAAGCAGGGCCTCAATCGAGAAATGGCTCACGTCGCGATCAGACAGGCCAAACCCACGATGGTCGTAGCGGACGAGCGTGCCTAAACGCGCCACCGTTTCGTAGGTCTGTCGCACATCGCTCATCTGCCATTCCATCTGGAGGTGCGAGTTGGGCAAGTTCATCAGTACGAGCGGCGTTCCTTGGCCTATGGCGTAGTAGGCAACGCTCACGCCGTCGCTGGTGGTGCAGTACCGGATCTCTGGCTCCATCACGCCCCGCCCTCGTGCGACGCCTCTTCCCGCTCGTCCTGCCTGCCCGCCGTGGAGGGAGGCTCGCGTAGGCCTGTCCTGAGGCACGAAGGGACGAGCGGAGCGACAACATTCCGCCCTCGAATCACTGTCATCTGTCCACTATCATCTGTCCACCGTCATCTATCATCTGTCATCTTTCATCTGCCATCTGCCATCTGTCATCTGTCATCTGTCATCTGTCATCTGTCATCTGTCATCTTCCCGCACCGCCCACACGCGCACCTTCTCCCCCACCCCCTTCAGCGCCTGCTCCCCCCGGTCCTCGAACCCCACCCCCGCCGACGTCCGCGCCAGCGACCGCACCGTCTCCGACACCAGCACTTCCCCCGCCGCCGACAGCCCGCTGATGCGCGAGGCGATGTTGACCGCCCCGCCGTAGACGTTGCTGCGCCCGTCCGGGTCCGACTCGCGGATCACGTCGCCAGCATGGAGCCCGAGGTGCAGGGGGAGGCCAGCGTCGCCACCGGCGCGACCGCACGCCAGCGCGGCCTCTATCGCCTGGCGCGCGCTAGTGAAGACGGCGAGAACGCCGTCGCCCAGCAGCTTGCCTTCGACCGGGGTGCCGGCGTTGTCGCGAATGATGGTTCGCAGCGCGCCGTCGAGCTCCCGCGCTTTCGCCCTGAACGCCGCGTCGCCCATCCGCTCCGTGAGGGCGGTGGAGTCGGCGATGTCGGCAAAGAGGATAATGGCGGTGCCGGAAGGCAGCACTGACTGCTGTGGCTGGCCCTCGCCTACGAAAGCCTCGATCAGCTTCGGCAGTGAAGCGTATGTGATGTCGTCTATTAGCGTCAGGCGCGCATTCGGGATGGCAGCGGCGACTTGTTGGCCAACGTCCGGAGCATAAAAGCGGCTGTTCTTGTTGCGAATGACGAGTGTAGGAGCGGCCACCTTGGGCAGGAGCGCGCTGACGTCATAGCTCTCCCAGGCTTTCCAGGCCGCTCGCAACGCCTCTGGTTCAGCGCACGCGCGCATGAACTCCGCGAACCGCCGCCCAAACTCGGGGTCCGCGTGTGCCCAGAGGACCTGACCGAACGTCTCCGTAAACACCACCCAGTCCCCGTCAAGCAATGTCACACCCGCCCTGTAGGCTGGAGACTCCGCAATGTCCGAGAACCTCACGAAGCCGTCGGCGAGTATCAGGTGAGTGACGCGCTCCGGGTGAGCGGCCGCGTAGGCGACGCCAATCGGCACCCCGCTGGTCGCCGCCACCAGCACGAACGACTGGAAACCGGCTCGCTCCACCACAGCGTCGAGGTCACGCAGCATTGCCTCCAGCGAGAAGTCGATGGCAGTGCGATCGGAGAGGCCGGAACCGCGTGAATCGTAGGTAACGAAGCGAAACTTGTCCATCAAAGGCAGCCATATGCCGAACATCTCCCCGCCCAGTTCGGCGTGACTGAAACCCGGTGGCGGCACTGAAATTAGCGGTCGGCCCTCGCCCCCCGACACGTAGGCGATGTTCACCCCATCGCTCGTCTTCGCGTACTGAATACGCGGTTCCATCACGCCCCTCCGCTCATCCTGAGCCGTCCGTAGCGCCAGCGAAGGACGAGTCGAAGGACCTCGTCCGACGCCTCTTCCCGCTCGTCCTGAGGCTCTCGTAGGACGAGCGGAGCCACAACATTCCACCTTGAAATCACAGCCATCTGCCATCTGTCATCTGTAATCTTCCCTCACCGCCCACACCCGCACTGCCTCCCCCACGCCCTTCAGCACCTGCTCCCCCCGGTCCTCGAACCCAACCCCCGCCGACGTCCGCGCCAGCGACCGCACCGTCTCCGACACCAGCACCTCTCCCGGCGCGGACAGCCCGCTGATGCGCGAGGCGATGTTGACTGCCCCACCATAGACGTTGCTGCGTCCGTCCGCGTCCGCCTCGCGCAGCACGTCGCCAGCGTGTAACCCCAAATGTAGGGGCAAGCCGGCGTCATCGCCCGCCTTCCCGCAGGCCAACGCCGCCTCAATCGCCTGGCGGGCGCTCGCGAACGTCGCGAGTATTCCGTCGCCCAGCGTGGGGCCCTCTATCGGCCTGCCGCCGCTCTCGCCGATGATCTTGCGCAGCGCGCCGTCGAGCTCCCGCGCCTTCGCGCGGAACGCCGCGTCGCCCATTCGCTCCGTGAGCGCCGTGGAGTCGACGATGTCGGCGAACAGGATGATGGCCGTGCCGGAGGGGAGTTCGGGCAAGTCCAGCTTGACCTCTTCGCCCTCGCCGAGGAACTCCTCCATGGCCCGCACCACCGGCTCGTAATCCCCGATGAAGGGCACTGCCGACGACCCCTCCAGTATTGACACCCGGGCGTCGGGTATACGCGAGGCGAGATACTTCGTAGCGGCCAGGTCTCTACCGCGGCGATCGACCACCAGAGTGGACGCCTGTACCTGCGGCAGCAGGGCTGTTACATCGAGCTGATTAAGCTCCGCATCAAACCCTCTCACTGTCTCCCATGTGGTGCACTCCCGGAAAAACATCGCCATCTGCCGCGCCAGCGCCGCGTCCGTCCAGCCGACGGTCGACAGCGCCTGTGAGTCTGACCACGCCTCCCAGTGCTTCTCCGCAAGGTCTCTCAAGGCCTGGGTTCGAATCGAATCGGGAAGCTGGTCGGGTCCCCTGGCGGAGGTGCACCACAGGAAGAGGTGCGACACGCGTTCCGGGTGGCGGGCGGCATAGGCGATGCCTACCGGGCCGGAACCGAGGGATGCCAGCAGGGCGAACCGGCCAAGACTGAGGCGGTCCATCACCGCTTCAAGGTCCCGCACGTGGGCGTCCAGTGAGTAGTCGCCCACCTCCCGCTCTGAAAGCCCGGAACCTCTGTTGTCGTAACGCACCAGCCGCCTGGCTTGCCCCAGGCGCTCCAGCATTCGGCGCCAGTCAGGCGACTCCCACTCCATCTGTATATGGCTCCAGGGAATCGCCGGCATGACCACCAGGGGCATGCCTTCCCCGAGCGTCCAGAAGGCGATGCTCACGCCGTCGGCGGTTGTGGCGTACTGGATACGCGGCTCCATCACGCCCCGCACTCGTGCGACGCCTCTTCCCGCTCGTCCTGAGGCTCTCGTAGGCCTGTCCTGAGGCACGAAGGGACGAGCGGAGCGACAGCGTTCCGCCCTCGAATCACTCTCATCTGTCCACTATCATCTGTCCACTATCATCTGTCATCTTCGGCTGTCGTGGCTTACTGAATACGCGGCTCCATCACGCCCCGCACTCTTGCGACGCCTCTTCCCGCTCGTCCTGAGGCTCTCGTAGGACGAGCGGAGCGACAGCGTTCCGCCTTCGAATCACTCTCATCTGTCCACTATCATCGGTCCACTATCATCTGTCATCTTCGGCGATCGTGGCGTACTGAATACGCGGCTCCATAGCGGGATTCATACTATCATCCAGTCGCTGAACGGGTTGAAGAGCGGAGCGCGTCGCTACTGACTACTAGCTGTCACAACCGTGCGCTATGCTGGATTCAAATGCGCGTGACGAACAGCCTCCGCCATCGCTTTGATCGGACATTGGGCCTATGGCTTTGCCTTCGCACCAATCAAAGAAATCCGTCGCTTCAAGCCCTCCGCCACGTGTGCCGCGACACCAAAAAGAAAAAATTCGCGTCAACTCAATCAATCCCTTAATGCGAAATGCCCAATTCAATCGGATTCCCCGTACAAAATCCCTTTGATTGCCTGAGGATGCGGGCGTAACGAGCTGATCCGGCCGCTATCCGGCCACCTGTCGCTGGCAGTACACGTACAGCGCGTCGTAAACCGGGAACTCCAGCGCCAGGATCGCCTGGTCATCCTTAAGCCCCATCTGCTGAAACCCCTCCGCGATCGCCTTCAACCCCGGGGCCTCGGGCCGGCCGTACAGATCGTCGGCGACGTCCGCGCCGTGAACAATGCGCGCCAGCAGGTCGATAGCGGGGTCCTTGATGCCGTATTTGGAGACTATCGCCTCAAAGCTGCACCTGCCGTCGTGATGCCCGAGTTCCGCTCCGGGCACGTCGTAAGGGGTCGCGCCTTCTCGTTCGGCAACCGCCGCCACTTCACCCGGCGGGACGAAGAGGAACTCAGCGTCCGGATCCACGAACTTCTTGATCAGCCAGGGGCAAGCCACCCGGTCCACCTTCACCCGTTCGCGTGTCACCCACTTCATCGGATCACCTCCGGCGCGTCGAAGCGCGCGCGCATACGGCCGATCCAGGTGCTGAACAGCGGCCGCTTCGGCAGGCCGAGCGAGCGCAGTTCGTCCGCCATCTCGTGCGAACCGAGCTCGAGAGCCGCGCCGCCGAGCCGGAAGCCCATCCGTTCGCCGTTCATCAGGGAGGGCGTGCGGTAGAGCGTCCCGTCGCGGAAGGCGAACGATACCTGGGTGCGCTGTGGCAACGTTCTCCGCCCGCCGCTACGCACGCGCTGGGTGAGGACGTGCCTGCCCTCAGCGCTCAGTGTCGCGGTCTGCGCGCCGCCGGAGCGGGAAAGATCGATCTGAGTGACGAACTTCGGGAAGCCCCAGATCAAGCGTCCCGCCTCGCAGCTGAACTCGTCGTCGACCGGAAGCTGGTGGATGTACGCGGAGAGACGGCCGCGCAGGAAGTCCGGCAGGGTCGCGAGCGGGCCGGCGTCGCGTCCCCCTTCGCGAACGAAGAAGGTGACCGCGATCTCGCGATAAGCGCCCAGGTCGTTGTCCTTGTAGTCCATGGCGCCGATCGTGCACAGCGTGCGTCCGGGCAGGAAGCGGGCGACGGTGAGACCGGACAGAGAGATCAGGCGCTGGGCTGCGGCGGCGGGCACCAGGTAGTAGGCGACGGCCGCGGTGGCGTCGCGCACCTCCACCGGGAGCCTCACCTCGCGGCCGAGGACGGTGCGCAGCGTCGCAGCGTCCGGTTCGCTGATCGCGCGAGGCGTCATGGTGGCCATATGTTACGGGTTCGGGGTCTCGTCGTCGATGGGCACGCGGCGGAACCAGGCCCAGAGCGCGAGGTCGTAGACCGCCTTGATGCCACCGCCGAGGAGGAACGGAAGGCCCAGGGCGACCTGCTGCGCGGCCCCGGCCAGGACCGGCCCCAGCGGCCGCGTCAGGTAGCGCGCGCTGTTGGTGTAGGCCGCGGCGGCGGTGCGTTCGTCCGGGTCGACGAGCGCGGCGATGTACGCCTGTCGCGTCGGGACGTCCATCTGGCTCAGCATCTGACGCCCGAGAAAGAGCGCGACGGCAACCGGAAAGCTGGGGGCGAAGGCGATGGCCGCGAGCAGCGCATTTGACGGCAGGTGCGTGAAGACCATCGTGTTCAGCAGCCCGATCCGTTGCGCGACGCGCGTGGAGGCGAGGAACGACAGCGCTTGCAGGCCACCCGCGGCGAAGAAGACGAGGCCGATCGACTCGGTAGAGACGTCGAATTTCGTGCGCAGCCAGTAGGCTATGAAGCTCTGGATGACGAAGCCGCCACCGAACGAGTCCGCCGCGAACAGCCCGGCAAGGCGAAAGACCGTACCGCGCGAACGCTGGAGCGGCGCCCCCGCGGTAGCGCGCCGCTCGACGTCCACGCCGTCCGAAAGCGTCGACGCCAGGAGCGCTCCCAGCAGGCCCACCGGGACGAAGATCAGGAAGAAGCGCTGGTCCGCCGGTATGCCGGGAACCGCGTCGCGCAGCAGAGCAGGGCCGCCGGCGGCGAGCGCTCCGAGCGAGCCGGCCACGGCGGCGACGGCGTTGTAGACCGCGAATATCCGCGTGCGCTCGCGGGCTTCCAGCCCCGTGGGAAGCATCACCTGTTCGAGAGATGTGAAGGGACCGGACTCCACGACGTCGACGGAAAGGGTGCCGGTGACCGCCACCAGCGCAAGCAGCCAGAGCTCGTCGACCAGCGCGAAGGCCGCCCCCGCCGCAGCCAGTCCGATGAACAGGCCGCCGTAGAAGCGCCTGCGCCCGACGCGGTCAGCGAGGGTGCCCACAGCGAACGACAGGGCGGCGGTACCGGCGACGACGCTTGTGAGGAGCAGACCGACTTCCGTCCCGGACCAGCCGCGCTGATCCAGAGTGACGCCGAGGACGACGGCGCCGAAGCCGTATGCAAAGGCGCGCAGCGCCTGCGCAAGGAGGATGCGGCGCACGTCCGGGTTCACGACCTAGATGATAAACTCAGTTCGCGAGGACTTGGTAATGACCACCAGCGAACAGCCCACCACCGAGGACACCCTGAAAGCAGGGAGGGAAGCGCTCGAACGGTCGGCCTGGCGCGAGGCGTTCGAACTGCTCTCTGCCGCCGACGTCGCAGGTCACCTGGAGGCCGAGGACCTGGAGCGCCTAGGCGACGCTGCTATGTGGGCGCTGAAGCCGCAGGAATGCATCGGCGCATACGAGCGGGCGTACGCGGCGTACGTTCAGTCGGGAAACAGGCGGCAGGCGGTGAGCACAGGCGTCCGCCTCCTCGCCGAGTTGAACACCCAGGGTTCTGATTCAGTTGCCGCCGGGTGGCTCAGCCGTTTGGTGAGACTGCTGAAAGAGGAGCCGGAATGCGTAGAGCACGGGCTTCTCGGGTACGTCCAGGCCCAGGTCTATATCGGACTGGGCGACCTGGATGGGGCGCTGGCAACCGCGCAACAAGCCTTCGATATCGCCCGCAAGTTCGAGGACCGAGACCTCGAGGCGTTGGCCCTGCATACACAGGGCCTGGCGCTGGTGTCCAAAGGCGACGTTGCCGAGGGGATGGCGCTGCTGGACGAGGCCGCGGCGGCGGCTGTCGCCGGCGAGTTAGGCCTTCTCGCCAGCGCTACGATCTACTGCAACATCGTCGGCGCCTGTCGTGGCCTCGCCGACTACAACCGGGCGAGCGAGTGGATCGACGCTGCGAAGCGCTGGTGCGAGCGGACCGCGCTGGATTACTACCCGGGGACGTGCCGCGTGAATCGCGCCGAGGTGATGCGCCTGCGCGGGGTATGGGCGGAGGCGGAGGAAGACGCGCAAAAGGCATGCGACGAGTTACGCCTTTATCCGGTCATGGCGCGAGAGGCGTTCTACGAACTTGGCGAGATCCGTCTGCGCACAGGCGACCTGAAGGGAGCCGAGGAGGCGTTCGGGCAGGCGCACGAGATGGGCCGCGACCCGCAACCGGGGCTGGCGCTCGTGCGCCTCGCTCAGGGTCAGGCGGAGGCAGCCGGGGCAATGATCAGACGCGCGCTGTTAGAGCAGGATAAGGAGCAACTGGCGCGTGCGCGCATGTTGCCGGCGCAGGTTGAGATCGCGATCGCACTGGCGGACCTGGAGACAGCGCGATCGGCGGTAGAGGAGTTGGAGACGGTTGCCGGAAAGTACGATACCACCGTCCTGCATGCAACGGCGCTGTGCAGCCGGGCCGCGCTGCAGCTTGCAGACGGCGACTTCCAATCAGCTCTCACGAACCTGCGGCTCGGGCTGCGCCTCTGGCAGGAGATCGACGCTCCCTACGAGGTGGCGCGCGCCCGGCTATGCGCGGCCGCCGCCTACCGGGCCAGCGGCGATGAGCAGTCCGCGCGACTCGAGCTGGAGTCGGCCCGATCGACGTTCGAACGTCTGGGCGCCAGGCTGGCCGCGCTTCATGCACGAGAGCTGCTGAAGGTGGGGTCCGCCGCGGCTGGTCGGTCCCCGGCCCGAATTCGCGCTACGAAGACCTTCATGTTCACGGACATCGTGAAGTCTACCGACCTGATGGAGGCGATGGGCGACGACGCCTGGGACAGCCTGTTGGACTGGCACGACCAGAGGCTTCGCTCGCTGTTCGCTGAGCACACGGGAGAAGAGATCAAGCACGGTGGGGACGGGTTCTTCGTCGCATTCGAAGAAGCGGAGCGGGCGATCGAGTGCGCGCTGGCGATCCAACGCGGTCTGCAGGAGCACCGTCGCGATCACGGATTCGCGCCTCAAGTACGGATCGGCGTGCATACGGGAGACGCCAGGCGCCGGGGCGACGATTACTTCGGCCGCGGTGTCAACTGCGCCGCGCGCATCGGGGCGGTCGCCAGTGCCGGCGAAATTTTCGCGAGTCAGGACACCGTAGCCTCGGCCGGCGGCGCCTTCTCGACGTCCGAACCGAGGTCGCTGGCGTTGAAGGGCATCGCGCGGCCCGTACAGGTGGTCGCTATCGACTGGCGCTAGCGCGCTCCTGCACCGCGAACAGGCGCTGCGGGTCGGCGACGCCCTTGAGCGCGTGCTCTCCCCGGTCCTCGAACCGCACACCAGCCGACGTTCGCGCCAAGCCACGGACGATGTCCGACACCAGTATCTCGCCCGGCGCAGATGCGCCGGCGATCCTTGCGGCGATGTTCACCGCGCCACCATAGACGTTCGCCCGTCCGTCCGGGTCTTTCTCGCGCATCACATCCCCAGCGTGTACGCCCACATGTAGCGGCAATCCCTCGCGGTTGCCCGCGTCTGCGCAGCGCAGGGAAGCTTCGATCGCCTCCCGCGCCGACGTGAACGATGCCAGCACGCCGTCGCCAAGAGTCGGCCCTTCTACCGGCGTCCCGCCGCACTCTCGGATCAGCGTACGCAGCGAGGCGTTGAGCTCGCGCGCCTTCGCGCGGAAGGCGGCGTCGCCGAGGCGCTCGGTGAGGGCGGTGGAGTCCACGACGTCGGCGAACAGAATGATGGCGGTGCCAGAAGGCTCTTCGACGGGCTCAGGACGGGCGGGCGCGGGAGGCGGGGTCTGTTCCTCGCCTTCGCGCAAGAAGGCGTCGATCGCTGCGGCCGGAGCCTCGGTTGAGATCAGGCGGGCGTTCGGAATCCGCGAGGCGAGCGCGCGCAGCAGGTCGACGTTGGATAATGGGCTCAATGGGTTATGAAGCACCAGCGTCGCCACGTTCAAGAGAGGCAAGAGATCGGTTACGTCGATCTTCTCGTTCTCGGCGTTCCACGAAAGGTAAGCCGTGGCTGACATTCCCGCACGGAGCGCCGCTGCAAACCTATTGGCGAGAACGCTGTCACTAAATCCGGTGGCAGCGTTCGCAAATGCCAGCGTGTGGTACTCCCACTCCTCCTCCACCATCGTGCTGCCGGCGCGAGCCGCTCGTGCCGCCGGAATTAGCTTCAACCAATCGGCGTCTTTTGCGTAGGTCAGGGAGAGGACAAGATGTGATACACGGTCCGGGTGCTCGGCCGCGTAGGCGACGCCGGTAGGGCCGCCATGCGTACTGCCCCAGAGCGCGAAGCTGTCAACCCCCGTTTGTTTGATTACGGCTTCCAGATCACGGAGGCGCCCGTCGAAGGAGAAATCCACCTTGCCGCGCTCCGAAGACCCCATGCCTCGACCGTCGTACCTAATGACGCGCCAGCCAAGCCCGACAAGTGCGTCCGTGGGCCCGGAAATTCCGGGCATTCCGGACGAGTACAGATTGAGATCTCCAGAGGCGCCGCTCACGCAGGCGATCGTCGGCCCAGCGCCGAACACCGCGTAGGCGACACTCACGCCGTCTTCCGTCGTGCAGTACCGGATTTCGTCGGCCATAGCGGGACTATGTTAGCAGGCGCAGTTCTTCACAGTAGGGACCTCGCCTTCAGGCCCGTTCTCCAGCAGCCCTACAGCGGCGGGCGGCGCTCGTGCCAGTCCGTTGCCTGTTCGTAGGCGAAGGAGGCGCGCAGGACAGTCGCTTCCTCGAACCAGCGGCCGATCAGCTGCATGCCGACCGGCAATCCGGCCGCCGTAAAGCCGCACGGCACGGACAGCGCGGGAAGGCCCAGGAAGTTGATCGGGTTGGTGTTTCGGATCAGTCCAAACGTCACGGACAGGTCGCTTTCGCCGATCCGGGAGGCAGCGGCCGCGGTCGTCGGCGTCACGATGAGGTCGACCTTATCGAATACTCGCTCCCGCCAGGCCGCGACTGCCCGTTCACGCAGGCGCTGCGCCTGGACGTAGTGCACGGCGAGGTATGTGGCGCCCAGTTCGAGCCGGTATCGCACGTCGTCGCCGTAGTCGTTCGGGCGCTCGGCCATCCACTTCTGGTGGTACGCGAGCGCCTCCGGCAGCATGATGGCGGTGAGGCCGCCGGGAATCTCCGTGATGTACGGCAGGCCAATCTCTGTCACGCGCGCGCCCAGGCCTTCGAGAGTCTTGATGGCGGCGCGGACCGGCCCCTCCACTTCGGGGTCCAGGTTGTCGAAGAAGAGCTCGCGCGGGACCCCGGCGCGCAGGCCCTCGATGCCGGTTTCCAGCGATTCTGAATAGTCCGGCACCGCCTCGTTGGCGGACGAAGCGTCGAGCGGATCGTGCCCCGCGATCGCCTGGAGGACGATGGCGCAGTCCGCGACGCTGCGCGTCATCGGGCCGACGTGGTCCAGCGACCAGCTCAGCGGCACGACGCCGCGGCGGCTCACCCGGCCGAACGTGGGCTTGAGACCGGCGATCCCGCAGAGCGACGCGGGAATGCGAATGGAGCCGCCTGTGTCCGTACCGAGAGCCGCGAAACAGAGACCGGCGGCGACCGCTGAGCCGGAGCCGGAGCTGGAGCCGCCGCAGATGCGCTCCGTGTCCCAGGGGTTGCGGCAGGCGCCGAAGTGAGGGTTGACGCCGGTTGCGCCGTAAGCAAACTCGTGCAGGTTGAGCTTGCCGAGGATGACGGCCCCGGCATCTCTGAGTCGCGCGGCTGACGCGGAATCAGCAGCGGCGATGTTTCCCGCCAGAATCTTCGATCCGGCCGTCGTTGGGACCCCTGAAACGTCGAACAGGTCCTTGAGCGCGATCGGGATTCCGTGCAGCGGACCCCGATGGTCGCCGCGCGCAATCTCAGCCTCCGCTTCCCGCGCAGTCTTCACGGCGTCGTCCGCGGTCAGTGTGATGAAGGCGTTGAGCTGCGGCTGAAGGCGGTCTATCCGATCGAGGCAGGCCTGCGTCAGTTCAACGGGCGAGAGCTTTCGCTCTTTGATGAGCGCCGCGGCCTCGGAGATCGAGAGCCGGTGGAGGTCGGCGGTGGTCATCTGCTCTCGGGTCGCGGGGCGCGAAAACGCGCCGCGGGCTCAGCGTCTCCGAAGTCTGTGCGGGCCAGAGTCCCGGCTATGCGCCTGACGCCGGCGAGTCCGGCAGCAAGAGCCGGCGCGCGGTCAGGTGGCAGCGGGATGCCTGCGAGGGCCATGAGCACGGCCGCTTCGTCCTTCGGGTCGATCATCGGGCGCCTCCTTGCGTGGGATCGAGACACGGCCACGATCCACTACGCGGGCCGCCTGTGTCAAAGGAAACGGGTCGGGATCCTCCGGTGGCTAATCCGCATAAGCGATTGAGTGATATACTTGACTATTCAGGGGGCTAGTGCGCAGACTGAGACCAAGAAAGGCCCGAGGAGGACCGTATGAAATTTGACGAAGTGGTAGCGCGCATCAGAAGGGCGCTCTTGCTGGACGGCAAGGCGTTCGAGGAAGCGCGAGACGACGCGACGTTCACGCCGTGGGCGCTCGCCGCAGCCGCAGTCAGCGTGCTGCTTGCGGGATTGGGGGCCTTCTTGTGGTCCCAGGTGATCGTAGACGAAGCGGAAGGGTTCTTCCTGGAGGCGTTCATCCTGGGCACCTTCTTCCTGATTGTGCTCTGGATATTCGGAATGCTGGTCACGTGGGCGCTACTGACGTGGCTGTACGGCGAAACGCTTACCTGGGATGGTGTGATGCGCGTGGGCTGCCTGGGCCACCTGCCGTTCGCTGTCTCGCTCTTCGTCTTCGTTCCCGGTCTCGCGTTCGCATTCGGGATCCTGGCCGTGGCGGCGATGTTCTTCTATACGACGTACGGGCTGCGGGCCGCATATCCGAAGATCGGCGAGTTTCGGATCATGGTAGCGACCCTGGCCGGCTTCGCACTCTGGGTGCTCTTGCTGACGTTCTTGACGAGCCACGAGCGGGCCTTCGCGCCGGGCGTCTTCGTGTTCGAGTGGTCGGAGGACGTGCTGGAGGCGGGCGGGTACAGCATCGATATCAAAGACTTCATCTCTCCCGGCCAGTGATGACGCACCGCGGTCCCTCCCTGTTCTGCGGCGCTACGAAGTAATTTCTTGCTCGCTGATCGCGCCCTCCAGGATGCGGTAGGCGCGCACAAGGGGATTCTCGGGGTCCTGCACCGAGACGAGGATATAGTAGGCTTCCGGCCAGAACGCCAGGCGGACGTCAGTGGGCGAAGGGTACGCCTCACTGGCGGTATGGGAGTGGTAGATCGCGAGGAAGTCCCAGCCGTTGTCGTCACACTCGCGATAGATACGGAAGAGGTCTTTGTCGTCCACCTTGTAGCGCCAGGGGCTCGCCTCCGCGTTATTCGCCCGGAATAGCTTCGTCGCGGCGCCGTCTTTGCCGCCGATGATGCCGCAACACTCGTTCGGTGCATCCGCGAGCGCGTGGGCGACCATCTCGTCGAGAAGCGGCTGGTCCAGTTTCAGCGCCACGCCCTAAGCCTCGATCTCGACGATCGTGATGGCGTCGATGAATACGCCGGCATCCTCGTCGACGCCAAAGCGCCCGGAGATTCGCACCTTGCGTCCCTCTAACTCTCGCAGGCGGTCCAGCGAATCGGACCTGACTATGATGCCGAGACCGTCCGCTGTAACGAGGAACTCCTCGCCGGAGTTACCCGGACGCAGGACGCCTTCCGTGGTGACACCCGCGCCGTCGAAGCGCTCGGGCTCAAGGAAGAGGTCGTGGATGGAGCGATCGCCGGCCTGCGCGATGGAGCCGCCGCCACTCTGGACGAGGAACGCCGCGCTCAGGACGAAGACGGCGAGGCCGCCGATGGCGCTGTACATCAGGGTGCGGCCCATCAGGAATCTCCGAACTCGTCTACCACCAGATCTTCCCCTCCACCTCATCGGGCGTCTCACCGTAATCTCGCGTCCACAAGTCAGTCGAGAGGTACTTCCAGCCGCCATCGGCGAGGAGAGCGACGACGTTGCCGCGGTCCAGCCGCTGGGCGGCCTTCACGGCGACCTTGAGCACCGCGCCGGAAGAGATGCCGGCGAAGATCGCTTCCTTCTCCATCAACTCCTTGACCATCGCGAAGGACGAGAGCGAGTCGACCACTACGCGTCCGTCGAGGACCGAGTCGTCAAGCACAGGCGGGATGAAGCCGTCCTCCAGCGCGCGCAGGCCCTGGACGAGGTCGCCCGGATGAGGGACGGCTGCCATCACTTTGACACCGGGACGCTGCTCTTTGAGGTAGCGACCGACGCCGGTGAGGGAGCCGCCGGTGCCGAGGCCGGCCACGAATACATCGACCTCCGGGACGTCACGCAGGATCTCAGGACCGGTGGTCTCGTAGTGGGCGCGCGGGTTGTTCTCGTTGCCATACTGGAACGGCATGTAGTAGCGGCCCGGCGTCTCGGCGACCATCTTTTGCGCGAGGAACACGGCGTCGTTGGTGCTGTAGGCGCCCTCGGCGTAAACTACATCCGCCCCAAACGCGCGCAGGAGCTGCTCGCGTTCCCGCGTAACGATGTCGGGCAGGACGCAAAGCAAGTGGTAGCCCTTCGCCCGGCAGACCATCGCCAGGCTAATGCCCGTGTTGCCGCTGGTCGGCTCCAGGACGGTCTTGTCGGGCGTCAGCTCTCCGCTTTCCTCCGCCGCCCGGATCATCTGGAGGGCGATGCGGTCCTTGAGGCTGCCGGTGGGGTTCGCTCCTTCAAGCTTGGCGTAAACGTTGACGCCTGGCTTCGGGCTGAAGTGCGAAAGGCGGACCAGCGGCGTGTTGCCGATGGCGTCCAGGATGGAGTCGTGCAGCATTCTGCCGGCGTACCGGCTAGCCGCCGGCCAGCGCGGGGAGGACGGACAGCACGTCACCTTCCCGGAGCGGCGTGTCTAGCTGCTCCAGAAAACGGACGTCCTCGTCGTTGAGGTAGATGTTGACGAAGCGATGGATCTGGCCGTCGGCGACGACCATCGGCTTGAAGCCGGGATGCCGACGTTCAAGGTCGTCCAGCACCTCGCCGACGGTCGTTCCCTCCCCCCGTACGGAGCGCACGCCGCCGACCAGCTTCACAAGATTCGCGGTGACCTTCACCTCTATCGCCATCTTCCCCTCCCCTATGCCCCGTCGTGTCCCGGGAACGGCGCACCGCAGAACCCCTCGTAGTCGATCAGTTCGGTGATCGTCGGATCGTCGCCGCACAGGGGGCACTTCGGGTCGCGCCGTAGCTTGACGACACGGAACTCCATGGAGAGCGCGTCGAAGAGCAACAGACGGCTGACGAGCGACTCGCCGATGCCCAGCACCTGCTTGACCGTCTCGATCGCCTGAATGGAGCCCATGACGCCGGTGAGGGCGCCGAGGACTCCGGCTTCCGCGCAGTTCGGAACCAGGCCGGGCGGCGGCGGAGCGGGGAAGAGGCAGCGATAGCAGCCCTGGCCCGGCACGAAGACGGTGGCCTGACCGTCGAACAGAAGAATGCTGCCGTCCACCAGCGTCTTGCCGGCGAAGTAGGAGGCGTCGTTGACCAGATAACGCGTGGTGAAGTTGTCTGCCCCATTCACGACGATGTCGTAGTTCGGGATGATCTCCATCGCATTGTCGGAGGTGATCGGCGTGTCGTGTATGACGACGTTCACGTCCGGGTTGTAGGCGAGGAGAGTCTGTCTCGCAGATTCGGTCTTCTTGCGCCCCACATCGTCGCTCTGGTGGAGGACCTGGCGCTGCAGGTTAGAGAGGTCGACGACATCGAAGTCGACGATGCCGATCGTGCCGACGCCGGCGAGCGCGAGGTAGAGCGCGGCCGGTCCGCCGAGGCCGCCCGCGCCGACGATCAGGACCTTCGCCTCCATCAGCTTGCGCTGCCCGGAAGGGCCGATCTGGGGCATGATGATGTGCCGCGAGTAGCGGTCAACCTGCTCCGGCGTGAGCGCCTCGCCGCCGGCGATGGCGGGGATCACCGCCATCTCGTCGCCGTCTTTCACCGGGGTGAGCACCCCTTGCAGGGAGTGTATCTCCTGGTTGTTGAGATAGATGTTGACGTGTCCCGGAATCTCGCCGGCGGCGTCGTAGATCATGTGAAGAAGCGCCGGATACTGGGTCCCGATGGAATCCAGTACTTCGCCCGCGGTCTTGCCGTCAGCCTTCAAATAGGACTGGTTGCCGGCAAAGCGGCGGAACGGTGTCGGTATATAGACGGTCACAGGCATCCCATTGTCCTTCCCAAGCCGCATTATCACGCCTCCATCGTCAGGTACCGCTCGCCGGTGTCGCAGAGGATCGTGACGACTCGCTTGCCGGGGCCCAGCTTCTTCGCTATCTTCAGCGCGCCGATGACGTTGGCGCCCGCCGATATGCCGACGAGCAGACCTTCCTCCCGGCAGAGGCGGCGCGACATCTCGATCGCTTCCTCATCACCGATCGACAGGATCTCATCGTACACGTTCTGGTTAAGGATGCCGGGCGCGAAGCCCGCGCCGATACCCTGAATAGCCGTGATCCCCGCGCGGCCGCCCTGGAGTACGGGTGAGCGCGCCGGCTCGATGGCGACGATGAGAATTCCGGGAACCTTCTCCTTGAGGACCTCGCCGACACCGGTTATCGTCCCGCCGGTGCCGACGCCGGCCACAAAAGCATCGATCCGCCCTTCCGTTGCCTCGAATATCTCGAGTGCGGTGGTGCGGCGGTGCACGTCCGGGTTAGCGGGGTTCTCGAACTGCTGGCACATGAAGTAGTCCGAATGGCCCGACAGCAGCTCTTGAGCGGCGTACACGGCGCCGGTCATGCCTTCGATGGCGGGCGTCAGGATCACCTTCGCGCCAAAGCGGGCGAGCAGGTCGCGGCGGGCCAGGCTCATGTCCTCCGGCATCGTGACGATCAACTGATAGCCCTTGACCGCGGCGACCATCGCGAGACCGATACCCGTGTTGCCGCTGGTCGGCTCGACGATGGTGGCGCCGGGCTTCAGCCGGCCGTCGCTCTCTGCGGCTTCGATCATGCTGAGGGCGATGCGGTCCTTCACGCTGCCGGCCGGGTTGAGCGACTCCAGCTTCCCCAGCACTTCCGCCACGTCCCCTTGTGCGACGCGGTTCAGGCGGACCAGCGGGGTGCCGCCTACGAGGTCGAGGACGTTGTTGACGATCTTCTCGCCCATGGCCTCTCCTAAATCACATAGCGCGCGCCGCCCGGCTGAAGCGCCCGGTCGCGCGCAGCCAGATCGGCAATAGTCGTATTGTCCAGCACGCCAAGGATCGCGTCGCGAACGTTAAGCCACATGTCGCGCTGAGCGCAACCGCCGTTGCGGGCGCAGGGGCTGCTTTCGTCCAGGCAGTCGATGGGTACCATCGGCCCCTCCAGCGCCTCAATCACCTCGCTCACGCGAACGTCGCCGGGGTTGCGGACGAGCGCATGCCCTCCCCCGGGACCGCGCACGCTGCGGATGAATCCCGCCCGGCGCAGCGTTGTGAGGAGCTGCTCCAGGTACGACTCCGGGATGCGCTGGCGCGCGGCGATGTCGCCGCTCTGCGTCGGCCGCGGCTCACCGAAACGGTGCGCTAGCTCGATCAGAGCGCGGATGCCGTAGTCGCCTTTGGTTGAGATTTTCATTGTGGGGCGGGTGATACCTCTGAGCTAATGTAGAGTAAGTCCATCAACAATATTAGCATACCGGCATGGGGTATGTCACGAGTGTCGCGCTGGACAGCGTTCATATCAGGAACAACACCAGCGGCACGAGGAAAATCGCGCCCAGAAAGAGGGCAAAGCCGCGCTGGCTGTGCGTAACGCGCTGGGCGGTCGAAAGGATGAGGCGCGAGTATGGCTTGTAGAGGAAGACGAGCACGAAGAGGGAGACGCCGGAACCGACCACCATCTGTGTGAACACGATGGTGAACGCGCGTCCATTCTCCAGCAGCAGCGCCGCCACCATCGTGTCCACCCACGTCGTGATGTTGGCGCCCATAACGTAGGGGATGATGCTGTCCCTGCGTACGTAGCCCTTCAGAGAGAGAGGAATGAGCAAGGTAAGAGAGATGGAGACCGACAACGTCATGGCGGTGATCGCGAGTCCCAGGGCAAACATGGCCAGAGGGTGATGCAGCCATTCCCTGATGCGTTCCACTCGCAGGCTGGGTTGTTCCAGGTTTGGCAGCGCCCTATCGAACACAGCGAAGGCGGACATTAGCACAGCGATGCCGACGGCGAAGATCAACAGGTTGGACAGGTTGTCCACTGCCCGGTTCACTATCGGGTCGTAGATCGCGTCGATGATCGACACCGCTCCGCCGGGAGTGCCGACCTCCACGGAGTCGAAGATGCCGGATTCGAGCGCGATGATCCCGATGGGCAGGGCTGGCAGCCAGAGGGTGAAGGCGGTCAGGAGGGCAACCGCACCGATGAAGAGGCCGTCGGCCGTCCGCTTATGCGTCAAGTAAAGGATGAAACCGACGAAAAGGACTATGAACGAAGCGCCGAGCCGCGAGCCGTTGAGCATAGCGAATGCTTCCACGTCCGAGGTCGTGCCGCCCGAAAAAAGGCTGAGGGAGATGGCCGCGACGGGCGAGCCGCTCATCACGATGTACGAGCCGAGCCAGCCGAAGCCGAGAAGGTTCGCCGTTCCATCGGCAGAAAGAGCATTCAAGACCGGCTTCAGGCCGGCCGCTCCGCTCTTGAGGAGCTGGAGTGCGAGCACAAAGAGGAAAATCCCCGCGCCACTGTAGAGCAGGGAACTTGCTGCCGTAACGGAGGTCTTCCAGCGCGACCGGCGGAGGGTCAACGCGGTCACGCCATCCCGCTGATAAGCACCTGCAGCCGCCTGTTCAGATTGCATGGTGAGGCGTGACCCTCTCCTGCATCGCTTCGATCAGGACGCGGGCGACCTCCGGACGGGAGTACTCAGGCGGCGGCGAGATACCGCCAAGGAGCATCTCCCGCACCTGCGTGCCGGACAGGCTGACGCGGGCTTCCGCGTCGTGCGGGCAGGTCTTGACGCTGGCCATCTCAGCGCACTTCCGGCAGAAAAAGGTATTGTCGTACATGAGCGGTGTGATGCCGAGCTCGCCCGGGGCGAATTCGCTGAAGATGAGCTGGGCGTCAAACGTCCCGTAGTAGGAGCCGACGCCGGCGTGGTCTCTGCCCACTATGAAGTGCGAGCAACCGAAGTTCTTGCGGACCAGCGCGTGAAAGATCGCCTCGCGGGGTCCGGCGTAACGCATGGCGGCGGGATTTACGGACAGCAGCACGCGGTCAACCGGGTAGTAGTTCTGAATCAGCACTTCGTAGCACTGCATCCGCACGTCCGCCGGAATATCGTCGGCCTTCGTCTCGCCGACAAGCGGGTGAAGGAGGAGGCCGTCTACGATCTCCATAGCGCATTTCTGGATGTATTCGTGCGCGCGATGGACGGGGTTGCGGGTCTGGAAGCCGACGACGCTGCGCCAGCCGCGGGACGCGAACTCCGCGCGGGTCTGAGTGGGGGTCAGGCGATAGGTGGGGAAGTCGTCATGCGGGGGAACCTCCAGGACGCTGACCGGACCGCCCAGGAGGACGTCACCCTGCGCATAGACGGCGGCAACGCCGGGATGGGCCTCGTCCTCCGTGCGGTACACCTGCCGCGCTTCAAGCTGCTTGTCATAGCTGAACTTGTCGTCGATCCTCATCACAGCCAGTACCTGGTTTTGATCGTCAGCGAGGGCGATCTCTGAACCTTCGCCGATCGTGGCCGCGACGTCCGTCGAGACTGCCAGGGTTATCGGCATCGGCCAGGGCAGGCCGCTGGCCAGGCGTATGTCGTTGACGACGCCAAGGTAATCGGCGCGGGTCATGAACCCTTCCAGCGGACTGTAGCCGCCGATGGCGAGCAGTTCCACGTCCGACAGCGTGCGCGCAGAGACAGCGACAACCGGCAGTGAGGCGGCTCGCTCGCGCAGCGCCTGCGCGTCAGGGCCGCTAACCGTCAGGTCTATGAGGCGCCCGCCGTGGGGCGCGATGGTCTCTGGGTTGCCGGTATCGACAGTCAATGCAGGTCCTTCTTGAATGCGAGCACCGAGGGCTTAGTCGTCAGATCGAGACGCCTCGCCTGGTCTCTCTGCCGGGCTTACGGACTTCCCCAGCCTAGTGGTGGAGGCCGCACTCCTTGTACTCGGGGTTCTCCCACCACCAGCGGCCGGCGCGAATGTCCTCTCCCGGCTTGATTGCGCGCGTGCAGGGGGCGCAGCCGATGCTGGGGAAGCCCTGGTCGTGCAGGTTGTTGTAGGGGACTTTCTTCTTCTTGATGTAGGCCCAGACGTCGTCGTTCGACCACTCGATGAGGGGGTTAACTTTCAGCATCGCGTTGCCCTCGTCCCATTCGATCGCCGGCGTGTCGGTGCGTGTCACAGATTGGTCCTTGCGCAGGCCCGTCATCCAGGCGGCAGCCTCAGAGAGGGCGCGCTTCAGCGGCTCAACCTTGCGTACGGCGCAGCACTCGCGGCGGTTGTCTACGCTGTCACGGAAGGAGAAGTAGCCCTTTTCCGCAACCAGCTTCTCCACGGCTTCCCGCTGCGGGAACATTGTCTGGATCGGGATATCGCTGTACTTGGAGCGCACGGCCTCCATCACTTCGTAGGTTTCGTCGTTCAGACGGCCGGTGTCCAGCGTGAAGACGCGGATGCTGGGCGCGTGCTTCGCGATGATGTCCTGCAGGACCACGTCTTCCGCGCCAAAACTGTTCGCGAACTTGATGTCCGGGCCAAACGTGTCGCCGGCCCAGCGGACGATCTCTTCGGCCGATTTACCGGCGAGCTGTGCGTTGAGCGCATCCGCGTCTGCCTGCGTGTAGTTCCTGCTCCTGGTCTGGGTCACTTATCCCTCCTACCGGGTGCGCCCATGGCGCCCGTCTACAGGGCGCCGTCCCTCTGGGGAAGGACCGCCCATCCGTTCCGATATTGATTCTATACGGAGCACTCCCCCTCGCCACGGATGACCTGGAACAGCTCGTCTTTGCCCCAATCCATGTAGACGCCGATCTCCTCGTGGATCGGGCCCACGTCCTTGAACTCGTCCAGGAGCGGGTCGAAGTTCTTCGCGCCGATGCGGTCCACAAAGGGGACAAACTCTTCGCCGTCGTCGCGGTTGTCCCGGTAGTACTGAATGATCTTCTTGATCGCCTGCGGGGCGCGCTTCGAGGGGATACGCCCCACACGCACGCCGTACTTTCCGCCGCCGACGTAGCCGCCGCCGCCGAGGAAGATGTCGAAGCAGGGGATCTCGGCGTTGTTAGCCTTGAACGAGGAACCCTGGAGTCCGATGGCGGCAAGGTGGTGCTGCCCGCAGCCGTTAGGGCAGCCGCTGGCTTTGATGTGGATCTGCTGGACCAGCGGGTCATCGATGCCCCAGGTCTTGACTTCGTCGCTGATCGCGCTGCCGACGCCCTGGGATGACGTGATGCCCATTTTGCAGGAGTCTGTGCCCGGGCAGGCCACTGTGTCCGCGATGAGCCCGGCTTCGGAGTCGCCCAGGCCGATCGCCTTCAGTTCGGCATGCAGCGCCGGAAGGGCGGCTTCGTGCACCCAACGCAGCACCAGGTTCTGGTTCTGCTGTGTCCGCGCGTTGCCGCCGCTGAAGCGCCGCATCAACGTCGCGAGGCCGCGGTACTGCTCCGGCGAGATGTTGCCCAGCGGCACAGTGATCGTTGCGGCTACGTATCCTGGCTGGCGCTGCGGGACGACATTGGTCTGTACCCAGCGGTCAAAGCCTTCGCCCGGGCGGTGCCCGTTGGGGGCTTCGCCCGGTGTCGGTCCTTCGGGTGCGAGCTGCATCATGGCATCCATGTCCAGCGGCGCCCACGCCCACGGTTCGGCCAGCTCTTCTTCCACCTGCCGGCGAAACTCGTCGATGCCGACCTTGTGAAGGAGAAACTTCACGCGCGCCTTGTTCATGTTTTTGCGCAGGAAGTTGTCCAGCCCGCCTTCCTTGTCGAAGACCTTCAGGCAGGCCTCGGCGACGCGGATGTACTCACCGTTGTCGGCGCGAGCGAACTCCCAGACCGTGTCGGCCGGCCGGACCATGGTCGAGAGGCCACCGCCGACGACAACCTCGAAGCCGCGGACTTCCTTCCCGTCCTCCTGGCGGACTCTGGCGATGAAGCCCATGTCGTGAAAGGGCGTGCCGGCGCAGTCGACCGGGCCGCAGGAGAAGGCCGTCTTCCACTTGCGCGGGAGGTTCTGGCAGATGGGGTTACGCAGCATGTTGCGGCCGTATGCGGCCAGGTATGGCGTGACGTAGAACAGCTCATGGCCGTCGCCGGAAACGCCGGCGTACGGGCAGCCCGTGATGTTTCGCACGGTGTGGCCGCACGCCTCTCGGGTGGTGAGTCCCACACGACCGAGGAGGCGAAGGACTTCCGGCGTCTGGTCCAGGGGCACGAAGTGGAACTGGAAGTTCTCACGCGTCGTGATGTGGCCGCGGCGGTAGCCCGAGTAGTGCTCCGCAATCTCGGCGCAGGCGTCCATCTGGTCGGCGTTAACACCGCCGTATGGCAGCTTCACGCGGATCATCTGCTGATCCGTCTGGCGCTGGCCGTAGACCCCGTGGCGCAAGCGGAACGGCGTGAACTCACCCTCGAGCCCCTCCGGGTCGCCCGGGAAGCGCTTTACCTCCGTCTCGAAGTTGTCGATCTCGTCGTCCAGCGTGACAAAGACGTGGCCCGCCTTCAGTTCTGTGGGCACCTTGGGATGTGCCTTGAGCGTCTGTGGTCTCTCTTGAGTTTGCATTGCGGACCCCCGGCTTGCTGTGGGCGAAGGATGAACTCTATTTTGTCTATCCGATAAGTCGGAATTATATGGGGATGCGGAAGAGATGTCAAGCGTTTTGCGAAACAAACTCCCGCGAAACCGCTTGCTAGGCGGAGCGGAGGCGCGCGCCCAAATCGCGCAGGAATTCGAGCGGAACGGGGCTAGCCCTGCTG
Organism: uncultured Dehalococcoidia bacterium; assembly: GCA_964558415.1. GTDB lineage: Bacteria > Chloroflexota > Dehalococcoidia > SM23-28-2 > RBG-16-64-32 > CAZLDI01. The sequence continues at coordinate 89,232 of CAZLDI010000010.1, read as the reverse complement.
CCCTCGCGCAGCCGCGCCGCCACATCGAGCAAAGGCAGTAGCTCGTCACGGCGGCGGGGATACTCCTGCGCGACGGTCGCGGGCGACTCGCCTCCGTCAAGCGCGTCAAGGCACTTCTGGAGGATGAGCCCCAGCTCGGGCTCGTCCATCAGCCACCTCCGGTGTCCGCCGCAAGACGGCGGGCTCTCATATTCGCCAGCTTCACCTTAGTCGCGGGCGCGTACGCTGTCAATGTGCTAAGACTACGGGTTTTGACCGACAATCAGCCGCCCGCCACCGCAGGGACGATGCTGACCTCGTCGCCGGCCTTGAGCGGGGTCTCCACGCCCTGCTGGAAGCGGACGTCCTCGCCGTTGATGTACACGTTGACGAAGCGACGCAGCTCGCCGGTCTCGTCGCACAGACGCTCCTTCAGACCGGGATAGCGGCCGTCGAGCCCGTCGATGCAGGCGAGAAGTGTGCCGCCGTCACCGGAGACCACGTCCTCTTCGTTAGTCAGCTTGCGCAGGGGCGTGGGTATCCGGACCGTAATGCTCATTCGCAGGTCCTCACTATCCTTCCACTATGTCCTCGTAGACAGAGTCGACGCGTACACCGTTTTCTTCTACCCAGCGGATGCCGCGGTCGATCTCGTCGCGGTCGCCTTCGAGTTCGAGGACGACCCAGCCGCGATCGTCCGTGACGTCGGCCCGCCGGATATTCGTCACGAGTTCAAATTCGCGGCCGAGCTTCCAGATGATCGGCTCCTTAATCAGCTCTTCGACGAAGGTGAACTTCACTTTTAGCTTCGGCATCGCGTCCTCCTAACGCCTGCCCGCGGGCAATACGCCCTCGCGCTCTGTCAGGGCCTTCTCGAAGGAATCGATCGTCGGGCGCACGCTGAGCGCCGGCGCGAGAAATGGGGCGACGGCCTCCTGGGTCTTCAGGCCGGCGCCCGTGATGAAGGCAACGATAAGCTCATCCGGCGCGACGTGACCGTCCTGGACGAGCCTCTGCAAACCGGAGATCACCGTGCCGCCGGCCGTTTCCGCGAAGATCCCTTCCGTCTCCGCGAGGAGTCTGATCCCGGCAACGATCTCGTCGTCGCTCACCGCGGTGGCGGCGCCGTTCGATTCGGCCATGACCTTCAGAGCATAGTAGCCGTCCGCCGGATTGCCGATAGCGAGCGACTTAGCGATCGTGTCAGGCTTCTGCGGTCGGATGTTGTAGCTGTGACGGCGCCAAGCTTCCGTGATGGGGGAGCAACCTTCCGCCTGCGCGCCGCTCATGCGCGTGTGCCCCCAGTCGATCAGTCCGAGCCAGGCTAGCTCCTTTATTCCCTTGTAGATCTTCGTGAAGAGAGAGCCGCTGGCCAGCGGCACGATGCAATGGTCCGGCGCGCGCCAGCCAAGTTGCTCGCAGACCTCGTAGCCCAGCGTCTTGCTGCCCTCGGAATAGTACGGCCGCATGTTGATGTTGACGAAGGCCCACGGGTACTTGTCCCCCAGCTCGCTGCAGAGGCGGTTCACTTCGTCATAGCTGCCCTCGACGGCGACGAGCGTGGGGTTGTAGATTGCGGAGCCGATAATCTTGCCTTGCTCCAGGTCCGCCGGGATAAAGACTCGCGCCTTCATGCCTGCGCGGGCGGCGTGTGCGGAGACGCTGTTGGCGAGGTTGCCCGTAGAGGCACAGGCGAGCGTATCGAACTCAAACTCGCGGGCGACGCTGGCGGCGACGGACACGACGCGGTCCTTGAACGACCATGTGGGGTTCTGGCAGTCGTTCTTGAGATAGAGGCGGCTCAGCCCCAGGGAGCGGCCCAGGTTGGCGGCGCGAATCAGCGGCGTGTACCCCGTGCCGATGTCGACGGCCGTTTCCGGCTCGCAGGGGAGAAGGTCTGCATAGCGCCACATCGTGGGCGGACCACGCTCAATGCGTTCACGGGTCAGAGTGCGGCCTAGCGCTGCGTAGTCGTAGAAAGCCTCGAGCGGCCCAAAACAGAACTCGCAGACGTGAGCCGGCTCCAGGGGGTAGGCGCGGCCGCACTCCTTGCATTTAAGGCTTTTGGCGAATGTCACGATGACTGTCCTCCGGTGAGGGATATTACGGCCTGCCGGCCGCCCTTGAACGCTGGTTGCAGGGCCTCCCTTACTCCCGTGCGCCGGGAGCGGAGACCCGTGTCATCGCCATGTTTCGCCGGTCTACTTCAGCCAAGTGGTATCTCCATAAAAACAGAAAACCTCTTCCAGTGTGAGAAGAGGCCTTTGAGTTCCCTTATCGTCCCCCCGCGCGTTAGCGGGAGACGGCGTTGGCACCGTGTCGTGAGTGGGACCGGTTGCCGGGTTTCACAGGGCCGTGCCCTCCACCTCTCTGGATAAGGTCCTATTCGGTTGTATTTGGCATGCTAGCACGGCTGCGGGAAGGTGTCAAACCGGTGGCCACCCTGGTTCGGCGTGTGCCTGTGCAAGCGGAGCATGAATGATGTTGCGTCATCAACCTGCCTACAGGACCGGCATTGCCTCTCAGTCGGTCTGAGTCACTAGTCTCCCAGCGTCGGGGACGCTGTACAGGTCGGCCCACCGAATGCTCTCACGCCGAACATCGGTATCGGAGCGGTCTGCGATATGACCGCCAGGTCCGCTACGTTGATCCAGGTGCTGAACGTGGTCCCAGGGGACACGTCCCAACGCTTGTCAAACGGTGGTATGCCCGGGCTGGTGCCGATGTACCGCGTCGGCGCCACGTAGCTGGCCAGGTCGGACACGTTGATCCTGTCCGCACTGAAGGCGCCGTTGGCGGCCAGGTCCATCGGCCAGTCGCTGCTCGGCGTCGTCGAGGTTGCAGAGCTGCCCCGCTCGCAGCGCCCGAGCGGATCCGTGCCCACGTAGACCTCGACGGCATCAGAGCTGCCGTCGCCGTCGGTGTCGGGTGCCGTGAGTACGCATGTCGGCGCCGAACCGGGACAGCTTGCCGGGTTGCAGTCCGTCACCGTGCCCGCGTCTGGGCCGTCTGTCTCAAGATCGTCCATGCCGCCGTTGCCGTCGTTGTCGATGCCGTCGTTGCAGGGCTGTCGCGGCTCGCCCGAGGCCGGCGGGTTGGCGCCGGAACCGGAGGAGGCCACCGGGAAGATGCGCACCGCAGCGTAATGCTCCGGCGTGAAGGCACAGCCCGGGTCGTTGCCGTTGGTCTCGCATGGCATGGTGTCGCCGTCACCGGCGTCGCTCGGGTCGTCCAGGCCGTTGGTGGTACCCGCCAGGTCACACCAGCCGTCGCCGTCCAGGTCCGGCAGGCCAATGCACACCGGTAGCAGTTCGAACGTGCTGTGGAAATGGCCGTTGCCCACGCGGCTGCTGCTCGGGCAGCCGTCGTTGACCGCGCCGTCGCCGTCCAGGGCTGCGGTGTTCGGATTGTCCTCGTCGTCTGCTCTGTTGAGGCAGCCGGTCTCCGCCGTTCCCACGGGCACGCAGCCGTCGTTAGTCAGCCCGTCGCTGTCGTTGTCGACCGCGGCGCCGCACTGCGCCTGGTCCTCAGTGCCACCCACCGCCGCGCAGCCGTCGTTGACGAAACCATCAGCGTCATCATCCAGCGGGAGGGCTTCACCAGCGGCGCAATCCCCTTCAACGGCATTAGCTGCCGGGCAACCGTCATTGATCGCGTCTTCTGGACCGATTGTCGCAGGGGGAGCGTCATCGTCATTGCTGACGCTGTTGGCGCAGTTCGGGTTCTCGGCAAGGTCGCAGACATCGCCCAGGGTGTCGGCCTCGGAGCCGCCGCGCGGCTGGCTGACGAGTGGCGGTTCGGAGCGTTCGCTCTCGGTCTGCGTGGGGTTGACTACCTGCGGGCAGTTATCGCTCGCGTTCAGCCACACGCCGCCGTTGGATGCAAGGTCGTCGTCAAAGTCGTCGTCCTCATTGACGTTGACGCCGGGGCAGCCGTCGTTGATTGCTGTGTCGTCGCCGGTCACCGGCACGCCCGGGTCCTCGTCGGCTTCGTCGATCGTGTTGGCGCAACCAGCAACTCCGCTCTCCGGGAACCCACCAGTCGTCGGGCAGCCGTCATTCACGTAGGTGTCGCCATCATCGTCCAGCGGGAGGGCTTCGCCAGCGGCGCAATCCACTTCCCAATCGCCGACGAGGGTCGCTTCGCAAATGGGGTCCAGCGCGTCGTCGTCAGCACCGTCGACGTCGCGCGGATTATCTACGTTGATCGCGTACGGACAGGTGTCGAGGGCGTTCTCATAGCCATCGCTGTCGCTGTCTCGCAGCGAGGTGCTCAGAGCGCCGAAGTAGTGAGTCCCGCTCGTGGCGGGGTTCGCCCAGCGTACGTTTCCAGTGGAAGCGCCGGTGGCAGGGTTGTTGACACCGGTGGCGGTGTGGCACGGCGCAACGGTGACGCCGATGCACGGGTTGCCACGGCTGGTGCCGTAGATGTTGAACGCGACGTTCAGCGGGGCGCAGAGGTCCGTGATTGTGGCGGCGGCCGGGTCGGCGGTCGGGTCCTGAAAGACGCTGAAGAAGCTGTAACCGAGGCTTGTTGCCGCCACATCGTACAGCGGGTCCGGCGCGGATACGGCAGCCAGGGCGCCAGGCGAGAAGATGAGATAGTTGAAGATCATGACGTTGTCGCTGACGTTCTGTCCGCCGGAGTAGCGGGCAAGTGGCGGGGTGTTGCTGAAGATGGTGTTCAAGTAGCTCGGGTAGCGCTCCACGTGTGTGGCAATGCCATTGGCGGCGACGGGCGGGGCGCTCCCAATTCCCGCGCCGCCGTCAGGGGCGCCACCGTTGTTCTCGGTAATCGCATAGGTGTCGCTGAGCAGCGGCATCAGCGTCCCGATCGCCTCTGACGCCGTGCCCGGAGAGCCTGGTGTGGCGATCGCCTCGTTCTGCGGCGAGGGATAGACCACATTGGCGGCGCTGTTGTCAGCCGAGGCGACCATGAACTTGAACGTCACCGGCAGGTAGCTGTCGCAGGACAGATTGGTCGCACCCAGCGAGGCTTCCCATGCCAGGTCACCGATGATTTCACCGAGTAATGGGTCGCCCGCGCCCGCAACCGGCGGGCTGGGCGCCACGGTCGCGCCGCCCGGGAGCAGCGTGATCACAGACGCGAAGTTCATGTCCGTTCGCGAGGCGAGCGGGAATTCACCGGCCTGGACGACCGGGCATGATGCCGGAACGCAGAGGACCACAGTTTGATCGGCGTTGGCCGCAGCTGCCGTGCTGGACAGCGTGACAGACGCAGTGGTGGTGAAGTTGCCCTGGGCGCCTACGCGAGGGTCGTCGCGCCGCGCAGCGAGAGCGCCCATCGCCACGGCGACGAGCACAAGCGCAAGTCTCAGAATCAAATGCTGGAGCGAGGATTCTCGCACGCGTCCCCCTTTTTGGGCCCACTATAACATGCGTTGAGTTAACGCCTGCCGAGAGTATACCAGACGTAATCAGGGGAGCGGCGGCGCGATCGCTACGGGGATCAGCGCCCGGCAGCAACAGGCTGACGCTCGCGGTCAGCAGGGGATGCATACTGGTCCACAAGCTCGCTAAGGATCGTGCCAAGGCTGAAACCGGAAAGGACAGGGTGCCGGAACGGGGCGTCCAGGTTCACGGTGTAGTGGTGCCTGCGACCGTCGCGACGCACTGTAAGCATGTCGGCCCGGCGCAGGTCTCCGATGAGCCCCCAGACAGTCCGCTGAGTCAGCGACATCGTCTCGGCGATCTCGCGGATGGTGCAACCTGGGCGCACTGCGATATAGAACAGGACTGCGCCATGGCTGGAGACGAGATACCAGTGGTTTGAGACGTTGTTGCCGTTGACGATCATCGACTTCTCTCGGATTTATGGAATTGCGATTCGTGCAATTTCATCGCGGTAATTCCATACTGCCATCTGTTATCAAGGTTGAGAAGGAGTAAATGGTGACAAATTAGTAACAACCGAGACGCTCGATTCATTACCAGACCTGTGCGGGGCCCTTGGTCAGGCGGAGAGTATCCGCCTGAGACGCCTGGCGTCCAGCGGGGCCGAGGCCACCTCCTCACCATCCACGGTTACTACCGGCACTCGGTCTCGATAGCGAGCGCCCGGCGAATCATCCGCCTCTGTGTATACGAGATCAAGTTGGAAGCGGATCACTCGGCTCAAATCGCGCAGCATGCCTTCGGCCTGGAGGCAGAGCGAACAGTCTGGTTTTGTGTAGAGGGTGACCCTCAAGTCGCGGGCTCCTCCTCGGGGAGGGGGGCAGGTTCCTCGCGGATCGCCCGGCGTCTGGCGGCTCTGCCCAGACCCTCTTTCGGAGCGAATCGGAGGAGGTAAGCGATGCCGGCCAGTCCCAGCACCATGCCGCCGATGCCGATGAGTTGCGCGGTGCGCAGTCCAACGAGGATGATCTCGTCCTGCCGCAAGAAGCTGACGAGCGTTCGCAACAAGCCGTAAAGGAAGACCCAGGCCAAGAACGTGATGCCGTGGCGGTTGACGCGGAGGAAAATGAGCAACAGCAGGCCAAAGATGAGAATGTCGCCGATCATCTCGTACGCTACGGCAGGGTGCTGGGGGAGGGCATCCGGCCCGAAGCGGACGAAACTGGGACTATCGCGATGGGTGTAGACGACTCCCCACGGATACTCGGTATCGCTGGCGAAGTGCTCGCCGTTGATGATGTCGCCGATACGGCCAACAGCCATTCCGAGGATGCCACCGAGGACGGCGATGTCGGCGCCGCGGGGGATGTCTGGCACGCGGCGGATCACACAGTACAGCAGGCCGCCGATCGTTCCGCCGATTAGCGCGCCGTAGATGGAGATGCCGCCGGTGTTGACCGCGAAAATATCCGTCAGGTCGTCGTCGAAGTCGCCGAAGTTCTCGATGATGTAAAGGCCGCGCGCTCCGATGATGCCACCGATGACGAGGAAGAGCGCGACGTTGTAGATCGTATCTTCGTTGTACCCGGCTCGGCGGGCGAACGCCGTAGCCACCGCGACGCCGATCACAACACCGAGGGCGGTGAAGAGGCCATGCCAGGTGATCTCCAGGCCCAATGCGTCAAGGATCACCGGGTCGATGCCGATCTCGATCGTGAGCAGCGCGTTAATCATAGTCTCCTGTGTCCTCCGCCACGTCAGCCCCGGACCTCCGCAGCATATCCCGCATTTCGCGTGGGAAGTCAGCGTGACTGGCGGCTTGACCGGCCAGTAGGATACGGGTCGCAGTTATTTTAGCCCATAGCCTCCTTCGAGGCACCCAGAAGGTAATCATCAAGCCCAGGACTATCGCCGCGGCGCCGACCCAGACCAGGTAATCGCTGCGGTCTCTGCGTACTGTGATTCCGGAGAACTCGCGCTGGCCTAGAAAAGTGTACTCGTAGTCGGCAACGGTGACGCTCTCACCTTCGCGCAATACCGCCGCCCGTGGCCCCAGGCCGCTCACTGTGAGCGTGGGCGGCCCTGACAGTGGTAGGCCGGTGCCAACGGAACCCTCGGAGGCGCGCGCGGTACCGTAGACCACGTTGTTCATCTGAAGGAGCGCCGTATCAGCGATGGCCGCGCCGTCCGGCATCGGCAGGTCCTCGACCAGCGACGACGGAATCGACCCGAGCGCCAGATAAGAGACTTCGAGTCCGCCAGACGTTCCCGTCTGGCCCTCTCGCAAAGAGAGCTGAGTGGGCTCCCGACCGGCGGCGGAAGCCTCAAGCACGGCCAGCTTCGGTTCACCTCCGCCCGCGGGAGTGCGCAGTCCGGCGGTGAGTATCCGCCCATCCGGCAGTGTGAGCAGCGTCCCGGCGTAGGCGAAGTCTTCTCCGCTCAGAACGTCCGTCAGTACGAGTCCCGCATCAAAGACCGCCCGTCCGTCTGCGTCCTTGATCACGACGTGCGGCGAGGGGCTGGTTTCACTGAGCGCCAGGGTCTCGTGGTAGATCGCGTTGCCGTTGGCGAGATCCCGTACCTGCAGTGCAGCGCCGAAGCCGAAGTAAGCCGACTGGTGGAGACGGTACCCGTTGTACGAGCACGGGGAGTTGACCGTGGAGGAGCAGCGCTGAATCTCCTCCCCACGCAGGTAGATCACAAGGTCCGAGCGGTAATCCAGCGGCTGCCCGTCGGCAGCAAAGGTACCGCGGGAGTCCAATAGCTCGACTTGAATCTGGTTGGGGTTGCTGACGGGAAAAACCGGCAAGGTGCCGCCCTCCGCGAGGAACAGGGTCGACGAGAAGGCGTCAACGCGGCTAACGACGGCGGAGAGGATGAAAACGATGACCGCTACGTGCGTTAGGAGAGTACCGAGCTGCGCCAGCGGGAAGCGGTCCGCAAACAAGTAGGTCCCATCGGCCTCCTCGAAACGCTCGACCTCGTAGCGGGCGCTGCGCAGGACGCGCTCGAACAGAGCGGGGTCGACGCCAGTCGCCACGTCGACTCGGCTCGGGGCCATCTGGAAATAGCGGTCCGGCACGCGCTTGCGGGGCTTCGCGATGGCGCGCCAGATGCCGGGGAAGCGGCTGATGACGTAAGCGCCCGTGGAGACAACGGTGATGGCCATGAGGCCACCGAACCAGCCGGCGTGAAAGACGTCGAAGAGTCCGGCGCGGTCAAGGGGATCCGTGAGAGCGCCGAAGCGTTCGTTTTGCCGGTCCAACCAGCCCGCTTCCAGGACGACATCGCCGCGGACAGCAAGTGGTTTCTGCGGTAACAGAACACCCATTAAGCTGACGCCGGTGAGCACGGCGAGGAGAATGATGGCGAAGCGGACGTTTGTGAACAGCCACCAGACGGCGCGCAGCGGGTTGAGCAGGCCGAACGTGCGCGACCAGCCGGCGCCCGAGCGGCGGGCGGCGCGCTCGGCGGCGCTATCGGTCGCCATACCCGTCCTTCGTTTCGCCGGCCTGCGCGGCCAGTATCTCCTGGATCCGCTGATCGAGTTCATCGTCCTCGATCGCGCCCTGGACGTTCGTGCCGCGCGATTCCTCGACGAACGGGCCCGTGAAGATGCTTCGGATAACACCCGCGCCATCGATGAAGTAGGTGGTGGGCAGTCCGAGGAGCCGATATTCTTCTCCGACCTCGCCGTCACGATCGATGAGGATCGGGTAGTCCATTCCGAATTCCTCAGCCTTCGGCCCGACGATGGACTTCCCCTCCTGGAGGTCGAGGCCGATGACCACAAGGCCTTCGTCGCGGTAGCGGTCGTACGCCTCCACGAACTGCGGGATCTCCTTGCGACAAGGGGCGCACCAGGTCGCCCAGAAGTTCAGCACTACAGGACTGCCGCGGAAGTCGCTCAGGCGCGCGCCACCGGCATCGAGCCGTTCCAGCAGGAAGTCCGGCGCTAGCGCGCCGACCTTGGGGCCTACCTCAAGACCGGGCGTCAGCAGCGCCGTTGGCAAGTCCGTAGGACCGCATTCGCCGATCAGGGCGCATTCGCCGGCGGAACCGGAGCCGTCGCCGCGCTCGATCCACCAGATCACGCTCGCGATGGCGGCGACAACCATGAGCGGGTAGAGAATCCTCCGCAGAAAGCCCGCAGAGGAACGCGTGCGAGTTGCGCCGGGTTCTGAGACGTTTGTGCTGTCAGTCATGAAGAAGGTTGCTTGGCCGACAGGGATCAGGGTAACGAAAACGCTTGCTCGTAGATAGCCCTCACGGCTTCGACGGACAGTCCCGCGCCGAGAAACGAATCACCTATGCGCAACTCAAAGTGCAGGTGAATCTCCGTTCCCGGGTTGGTGACCGCCTCGGGTGTTCCGGACTCGCCGACGAGGCCCACAGTCGCTCCAGTCTGCACCTGCGCCCCGACGGTGATCTCAGCCGGGATAGCGCTGAGATGGCAGTAGCGCGTAACGGTGCCGCCGCCGTGGTCCACCCAGACCTGACGTCCGCGGAAGCGATCGAGCGCCTCGGAGTCGGTGAATCCCTGAGCCTGGGAACGTTCGAGCAGGTCGTTGAGTTCGTCGAGCGTCATTTCGACGAAGCTGTGGTCGGCGCGGATCACCGTGCCGGCCTTAACAGCGAGGGCAGGCATGCCGTTGGGGATGGTGGTGCAGTTGACGCCGCTATAGAAATCGACGCCTTCATGGATACCTGCCCGGTATTCCCTGGGCGCGTTGGGCATAAGGTTATCATTGCTGGGCAGACATGATCCCGCGATGGGTAACGCATAACCTGTGCCCGCCGGATTCGCGAGAGGTGTAGGAGTCGGAGTATTGAGGCCCGCTGGCTCTTCGCCGGGGATGAGCAGCAATTGGCCGACCTTGATCGCCGTGGGATCGGACAGGTTGTTGAGCGCCACGATCTCGTCGACAGTCACGCCAAATTGAAGGGCGATATCAAAAAGCGTGTCGCCGTCCTGCACAGTGTAGTGGAACGACGCCGGGCTGGGAGATGGTACCACAGTCGGGGAGGGCGTGCGGATCAATGTGGGCGATGGGGATGAAGATGGTGTTGCCGTCGGGGCGTCACCGGAGCCGCTGCACGGAGCAAGCAAAACAACGGCGGCGAGCGTTGCCGCTGCCGCCACGACCAGGGGCGCCCACCGCACGACGCTACTTCCTGATCGGATAGCCTTCCTCTTCCATCGCCTGCTCAATCGCCGCGACGTCCGCCCGGGCGGCGTCGTACTCCAGGGTCACCAGTTTGCTTTCCGGATCGCCGGCGATGAAACGCACGCCCGCCAGCTTGGTTACCGCCTTCTCAATGCTCATGATGCAGTGTTCACAAGAGATATCGGGGGCTTCAAGAATTAGTTGCGTCATCGAGCACTCAGCGACCTCCTGCAGGGATAATAGCGTGCCCGGCGGCGAGGCGCACCGCGTCCTCGTGGGCTGCGATCTCCACGCTGTCGTCCAGGGCCGACAGTGTGACGTCCTTGTGCTCCCGCCGAAGGGCCGTGTGGATCAGGTGATCGGCAAACCGGGGGTTCTTCGGGAGGAGAGAGCCGTGAAGGTACGTACCGAAGACGTTGCGTGAGGTTGCGCCTTCGTTGCCATCTTCGCCGTTGTTCCCGAAGCCCGCGAGCACGCGTCCTAGGGGCTGCGCGCCCTTACCGAGGAACGTCCGGCCACCGTGGTTCTCGAAGCCAACCAGAGTGCCTCCGTTCCATTGGATTGCCACGTTGCCGATGAAACGCTGCGAGCCGGGCCCCGGATGAGCGGTCCATAAGTCGAGCAGGCCGACGCCCGGAAGCTCCTCGCCCCCGGCAGTGCGGTAGAAGCGCCCAAGAAGCTGGTAACCGCCGCAGACGGCCAGGACCACGACGCCCCGCCTGGCCGCTTCCTGCAAAGGCTTTCTCTTGAGCTTCAGCAGGTCGTCGGCAACTCGGCGTTGCTCGCGATCCTGCGCGCCGCCGATGAATATCAGGTCATAGCGCGCGGGGTCCAGCTTATCGCCGCCCTCCAGGGCGTCGACCTCGAAGTCGATCCCCCGCTGCTCGCAGCGCCGCCTCAGGCAAAGGATGTTGCCGCGGTCGCCGTAGATGTTCATCAGCTTCGGATAGAGGTGCGCGACGCGGAGCTTGAGGCTTCGTTCAGCCATCGGCGGACTCCTCCCAGAAGGCGCCTCGGCCACCCCAGCGGGCTAGAAGGTCGCGCACCTGCAGCATCGCGGTGTAGGTGGGGACGACATACAGCGTCCCGGAGTCCGGAGTCCGCTCCAACGCTCGATGGAGCGCGCTCGCCGGGTCTTTCTCGACCTCAGGCTCTATCCCGAGGCTGGCGTACTTCAAGCGAAGAGCCATGTCCCAGGCACGGTTGCCGGAGGCCATGAGCGCTTCCGTACGGCCGGCCAGCAATTCGAAGTCAACGTCCCATATCCACGAGATGTCGCGGCCGTCAGCGATGCCATCGTTGAGGAAGAAAGCCGCGTTCACTTTCTCTCCGTTGGCGGCGATGGTGCGCAGCACCTGATTGAGACCGGCAGGGTTCTTCGCAAGCATTACCTGCACATGTCTGCCGGCGACGCTGAGACGTTCCTGCCGCCCGAACGCTGCCGTGAAGCGCTTGAAGCCGGATTCGATGTGTTCGCGACCGACGCCGAAGGCGACCGCACCCGCCGCGGCCGCGAGGGCGTTGTAGGCGTTGTACAGTCCCATCAACGGCAGCCGCGCGGTCACCTGCCCGTTGGGCAGCCAGATCTCAAGCTGAAGCGTGGCACCGTCCTGCTGGATGTGCGCGGCCGAGGCGTCCACCGCAGGGCGCTCGAGCGAGCAGGCCGGGCAGCGCCAATGGCCCAAGTGCGCATAGAAGACGGCGGAATAGTGGAGCTCGCCGCCACAGGCGCTGCACCAGCGGGCGTCCGCGGCATGCTCGACTGAGTCCTGAGCCCAACTGGTGTCGCGAACGCCGAAGAAAATGACCCTGCCTTTTCTAGAGTCCGCAAGCGAAGCGACAGACGGGTCATCCGCGTTGAGCACCAGAATGGTTTGCGGCGGGAGCGCGTTTGCCGTCTCGCGCCAGATGCCGGCCACGTACTCAACCTCACCGTAGCGGTCGAGCTGGTCACGGAAGAGGTTCGTGAAGACGATTGCCTTCGGCTTCACTGCGGAGGCCAGGTAAGGCAGCGTCGCCTCGTCTACTTCGAACACGCCGGCGAGACGAGACGCCCGCCGGAGACGACCGTTCAGCCCGGCGGATTCCACGAGCGCCGAGGCGATGCCGCGCATCATGTTGGAGCCCGCGCGATTGGCGACCACGCGCAACCCGGCGGACTGGAGGGCGTTGCCGAGCAATCGAGCGGTAGTGGTTTTGCCGTTTGTACCGGTGACCAGCACGCTTCCGCGCCCGAGCTGCGCCGCGAGCCCGCCGATGATCCCCGGGTCTATCCGCTCGGCGATGAGACCTGGCAACGCGGTCCCTCCGCCCAGGTGCAGCCGACGACTGACAGCGCGCGCTGTCTTCGCGGCGGCCACGGCTGCTGTGCGTCTCATGCCTCAGCCATTCTACGGCAGCGTGAACCGTACCGCTCCCACATCGGTGCGGCGAGAAGCCCTTTGACATCACACGCCGCGCGATTGGACAATCACGCTATGACTGTCGAGTACCGTCCGTTCACGCCCGATGACATCGAGCAATCGGCGCACGTTGAGGCGGTGGCGTTTTACAACAGGTCGACTCCTGAACTTGTAGATCTTCGGCGTCAGCTCATCCCGCCTGACTGGACTGTTGGAGCGTTCATTGAGGGACGCCTTGTTGCAGACGTGCGTACCACGCCGATGCGACGCTACATCAACGGAGGAACGATCGGCTTCGGCGCAGTCGGCCCTGTAGCCTGCCTCTCGGCGCACCGCCGGCAGGGACACGTCGCGAAGCTTCTCAGGCTGGCGCTGGAGAGAATGCGGGAGAAGGGGCAATGGCTGTCCGGTCTGTACACGCCGCACGACGCCCTTTACGCCCGCTATGGGTGGGAACGCGCCGAAGGCAGAAAGCGCTACGAGTTCAGTCCCAAGGACGTACATCTGCGAAGCAAAGGGGCGTCCGGTTCGTTGGCGACTGTTTCGAGCGCGGATTGGCGGCGGTTGGACGCGATCTACAATGTGTGGGCGGCGCCACGAAACGGCCCGCTCCGCCGCGTAGAGCCGTGGTGGACGGAAGCGGTGTTGGCGGGTTACGACGGAGAGGGTCTACGGGCGGACAGGGAGGCGTTCGTCTGGGTCGACTCCCAGGGGGCGGACCAGGGGTATCTGGTCTACGAAGTGGCCACGCTGCCCAAAGAAGGGCGGTGGGCGCCGCACGACATCTGGGTGCGCGACCTCGTGGCGCTTTCGGCTGACGCCTACACCGGCCTCTGGCTTCACCTGCTGACCCACGACCTGGCCGCGCGCATTGTGGCCGAGGTGTCCGCGGAAGACCCGTTCTCCGATCTTGTGGAAGACCCCTGGAAGCTGCAGGTTCTACGCGCGGAAGGCGCAATGATCCGGGTTGTAGACGTCGAGCGCGCGCTGGGCGCCCGTCCCTACTGCGGCGAGACGCCGGTATCCTTCACGCTCGGCGTGGCTGATGAGGCGGCGCCGTGGAACAAGGGCGTCTGGCGTATCCAGGCAGCCGAAGGAACGATCGCCGCGGAGCGGACTGACGGCGAGCCGGAACTGGAGTTGAGCGCTAACGCGCTGGCGCCTCTGTTCACCGGACACATGCGGCCGGACACGGCCGCGAGCGTTGGGCTACTTCGGGTCCACCAGCCGGACGCCCTGGTTGCGATGTCTCGGGCATTCGCGGTAACGCACGCCCCTTACTGCGGCGACAACTACTAGGCTGATAGCCTCAGCAGGGGTTGCCTCCGGGACCCTGATCTGTGATGTCGCCGGCCGGCTTTTCGATCTCCGGCTTCGATTCGAAATCGCCGAAGCGCCACGCGGTTTCTGTATTCGACACGGGGTCCGGGAAGATGAACAGGCCTGATGGCAGGTCTGTTACCGGATCGAAGTCGACACGCACTTCGCCCAGGTACTGGAGCTTCATCAGCATACTGACGTGCTCCTCCGCGGTGCTGCCGGCGTAACGGGGGTTCTCAGCGGTCTCCAGGATTTTGCGCTCGGTCCAGAGGAACGGCAACAGGGTTTCCACGCCGCCTCCCGGCACGCGCGCGACGCGATCGCAGGTGGAGCGCTGGAAGAAAGTCTGGGCGTCCGCCCAGATCATCGTATAGTCGCCGTCCCCCGTTCGTAGCAGCTCAGCCCGGGCCCGCGGGCCATCTGTGCTGATTTCGATCTTTCCAGAGTCGATGCCGCCCCATTGAGGGAGGACGAGGTTGTGGCCGGTCACCGTGATCGTATAGCCGTCAAGTTCGGCCAGGGCGTCCTGCGCTCGAATCAGCCAGTTCTCCGGGCGCTCGACTCCCTCGTTCGGCGCCTTCGTCGGTAGCGACCGCTCGCCGTCACCGCCGCAGGCCTGGGTTGCCGCGGCCAGCATGGCGAGGACGATCACCGTCAGGATTGATTTCCCGGGACGCCCGAAAACACTCATGCGGAGATGATACAACCCAATCAGTGAACGAGGGAATCCTCAGGGCGGATTCAGGCGCTCGCGGACCCAGGGGGTGACTGTCGGCATGAGGATAATCATGGTTAGCAAGAAGGTCCAGACGGCGCCTCCGACCTGGGCCACCCGCGAATAATCCCCTGCCAGCAGAGTTGCCAACCAGAACGCTATGGCAGCCAGCAGCGAGGCGGTCGTGTAGATCACGGCGGCGAAACGCGCGGCAGTCACGCCCGCGCTCCTGTGGCGACGCTGGGCTCCGGAACCGCGCGCTGCGGCGAGGCGCTGGGCGGTCCACGTTTCACCGGCGGGCGGTAGCCGCGCATGCGCAGCGTGTTCATCGTCACGGAGAGGCTGCTGGCGGCCATCAGGAGAGCGGCAAGCTCCGGGCTAACGATCTGCGAGAAGAGCGGGTAGAGTAGGCCCGCCCCGAGGGGGATCGCGGCGAGGTTGTAGCCGAACGCCCAGAGGAGGTTCTGTCTCACAAGCCGTATAGTGGCGCGCGCGACCTGGATCGCCGCAACCACATCAAGGATGTCATCGCGGATCAGGATCACGTGGCCGGTCTCCTTTGCCACATCTGTGCCGGAACCAATTGCCATACCCACGTTCGCCTGAGCGAGCGCGGGAGCATCGTTGACGCCGTCGCCAACCATCGCCACCGCCCTGCCTTCGGTCTGGAGCTTGCGGATCTCAGCGGCCTTGTCCTGCGGCAGCACCTCCGCAAGGACGCGGCCGATCCCGGCTTGCGTGGCGATAGCCTGCGCAGTGCGGTGGTTGTCTCCGGTGATCATCAATACCTGAAGACCGAGGGCACGAAGCTCCTCCACTGCGCGCCTCGATGTCTCTTTGAGCGTGTCCGCGACGGCGACGAGGCCGATAGCCTGACGGTCTCGCGAGACGAACATCACTGTCTTGCCCTCCGCCTCCAGGCGTTCCGCTTCGTCGGAGAGATGCCCGATGCCGGTGCCGCGATCTGCCATGAGCGTCCGATTGCCCAGGATGACCGCCAGGCCATCGACCTCAGCCTCGACTCCGTGGCCCGTCACGGCGTTGAAGCCGGTCGCCTCCGGGACGTTGATGCCGCCGCTTGAAGCGGCTCGAACGATCGCCTCCCCCAGGGGGTGCTCGGAGTTTTTCTCAACCGCAGCGGCCAGGCGCAGCACGTCGCCGGCGTCGACGCCGGCAGACGGCACGACATCGGTCAGGGAAGGTTCGCCCTTCGTCAGGGTGCCGGTCTTGTCCAGGACGACGACCTGGACCTTCGCCGTGGCCTCGACGGCGTCGGCGCCTTTGAACAAGATGCCGAATTCTGCCGCCTTGCCTGTGCCGGCCATAATCGCGGCGGGAGTGGCGAGGCCGACAGCGCATGGGCAGGAGATGACGAGGACCGTGACTGAAACGAGCAACGCAAAGCCGAACACTTCCAGCTCCTCCAGCGAGTACGGGGTCAGGAGGAGACGCGTCTCCTCCGCAAACCACAGGTCATAACCGGCGAAGAACCAGAACAGGAACACAACGAGGGCGAGCGCATGGACGCCGAGGATGAAGTGGCCTGCCACACGGTCGGCGAGCGCCTGGATAGGCGCCTTCGTGGTCTGCGCCTCTTCTACGAGCTTGACGATCTGGGCTAGTGCCGTCTCCGCACCGATTCGGGTCGCGCGGAAGCGGAACGCGCCGGTGCGGTTAAGGCTACCGGCGATTACCTCCGCCCCAGCGGCCTTCTCGACGGGTATGCTCTCGCCGGTGAGCATCGACTCGTCGACCGCCGAGTAGCCGTCGATGACGACACCGTCGACGGGGATGCTCTCGCCCGGGCGGACGGCGATGATATCGCCCACCTCAACCTCGTCCGCCGGGAGTTCAATCTCCTCGTCGTCTCGCAACACACGGGCGCGCTTGGGCTGCAGCTTCATCAGCTTGCGGATCGCCTCGGAAGTACGCCCGCGGGTAACCGCTTCAAGGTAGCGACCGAGCACTATGAAGGCGACAAGAAGCGCGGCAGCCTCGTAGAAGGTGGCGCGCTCGCCGCCGAAGCCGGCGCCCGGCCAGAAGGTATTGATCACGGCGATCAGGTAGGCGGCGCCGATGCCGGTGGCGTACAGGAGGTTCATGTCCGTGACGCCCCTGCGCAGGCCGTTGAAAGAGTTTACAAAGAACTGGCGGCCGGGGCCCAGCACGAGCGGCGTCGTCAGCGCGAAGAGGAACAGCTTCTCGCTCATGAATGAGGGAATTACGCCCGCCAGCGGTTCGTATTCGCTGAACGTCCCAATCATGACGATGGCGCCCAGCGGCCACGCAACGAGCATGTTGACCAGCTGGCGGCGCAGCTCTTCCCGACGCAGCTTGCGCTCGCGGTCGAGCGCGTCCTGGCCTTCTCCCTTTTCCGCCGTCTCATAACCCAGGCTGCGCACCGTCTTCTTGATCTGGGCTGCCGAAGTGATGGCATCGACGAACTGGACGCTGACCGTATCCGTCGCGGGGTTCACGGTCACCGTGCGCACGCCGGGAAGAGTCTTGAGCGCCTGCGCGATGATGATGTCGCAATGTCCCGGCGTCATCCCCATAACGAGCAGATCGAGGCTGGCGAGCGGCACTTCGTAGCCGACGTCTGCGATCGCCTGCTCCATCTGTTCGATGGAGCAGGCCGCAGGATCGAAGGCCACTCCGGCCTTGCCTGCTGTGAGGTTCACGGTCGCATCCTCCACGCCGGGCAGGTTCTTCAGCACCTTCTCCACCTTGCGCACGCAGGCGGCACACGTCATCCCAGCGACGGGAAGAGATATCTCTTGGATTCTGCGGTCCTTTTGGTCTGTCGTCACTTCCTGGCCTTCACGAACATCAGCTGCTTATGCTTCGTCTCAGCTTTCTCTACCGCCGTGAAACCGGCTGAATGCAGCGTCTTCCCAAGTGCCGGATAGCTGCTATCACCGTGCTTGTGACCGAGCACTGACAGGAGATGACCGAGGATTGAGCCGCTCTCCGAGTCGAAGTCGACGGCCAGCAGACGGCCGCCCGGCTTGAGCACGCGGTACACTTCAACCAACCCGGCGCGCTCGACGTCCTCCGGCAGGTGGTGGAGCATCATCGTGCTGGTGACGAGGTCGAAGCTCTCGTCAGGAAACGAGAGAGCTTCGATGGCTTCGACCTGGAAAGCGATGTCCGCGTTCGCGCGCCGAGCTTTCTTGCCGGCGACGCCAATCATTTCGGGCGACGCGTCGATGCCGGTGACCTCGCACTGCCGACCCGCATTCTCCTTCAGGGCAAGAGCGAGGGTACCGGTGCCACACCCGGCGTCGAGGACCCTCTCGCCCGGTCGGACGTCGGCCACCTCAACGGTCGTCCGGCAGATCGCGTCGCCCCGGCCGAGGGACAGGATACCGCTGACGAGGTCGTACCAGCGCGCCCAGCGGATGATCCTGCCCTCTGTTCGCGGGGCTTCGCCGGCCTTGAGTGCCGTTTGCTTGTGGTGCATTGTGATTCTCCTTCGACCGCTACCTGCTCCCCGCGGGCACCGCGCACGCCCCATCTTTACCATGCTCATTTCTCCTCAGCAACGCTAACGCGGCTGGCGAACTCTCGCGGGTCCGTCTGGAACTCCCAGCTGCACCCACGCGAGCAGAACTGAAATGCGTTGCCCGCGTATTCGACTGTGACCGCGCTCTCAGTGTCGACGCTCATCCCGCAAACAGGGTCTCGAGCCAGCCGCCCGATGTCCCCGACGCGGCCGTCTTCCATCCACAAGACCCGGTCTGCGACTTCCCTGATGCGCTCGTCATGGCTCACCGCTATCACCGCTCGCTCGCCGTTGCTCGCGATGTCGTGGAGCAGGCGCATCACGTCTCGTCCGTGCTTCGAATCGAGATTCGCGGTGGGCTCATCCGCCAGTAGTAGACGCGGTTCATTGGCCAGCGCCCGCGCTATCGACACGCGCTGCTTCTCGCCCCCGGAGAGATCACGGGTGCGGAAGCGAAGGCGATGCTCGAGGCCGCGGTCACGCAGTAACTGCTCGGCGCGCCCACGGGCGGTCGACCCACCGACGCCCGCCATGTTGAGCGGCAGTTCAACGTTCTCCCGGACGCTCAGCGTCTCCCAGAGGTTGAAGGACTGAAACACGAAACCCACCTTGCTCCGGCGCACAGGTGTAAGTTGCGCCTCGCTCAGTGAACTGATCTCGACTCCGTCGATCTCGACGGTCCCGGAGGTGGGGCGCAGCAGCCCCGCGATGATCGTCAGTAGTGTTGTCTTACCCGACCCTGACGGTCCCATGATCAGCACAAGCTGACCGGGTGACACAACCAGGTCGACACCGTCGACGGCTCGCACGGCGGCCTCGCCTGTCCCGAAGACCTTTGTTATCCCTGAAAGTCGCAGTATCTCCGTGGACCCGCTCATCGTCACGCTCTGAACACTATCGCCGGATCGATACTATTGACACGGCGGACCGGCAGGAACGCCGCCAGCACGGACATGACTCCCGAGGCCGCAAAGACAACGGCCACGTCTCTGAGCTGAAACTCCGTTACGAATTCCGGCACCGCGCGCTCCGCCAGCCGCGCCACGACGAACGCCGCCAGCAACCCCACGGCAAATCCGCCGGCGGTCAACATTGCGCTCTGAGATAGGACTACCCGGTACAGGAAGAAGGGCGAGCCGCCGACAGCCTTCATCACCCCGAACTCGCGCGTCCTCTCAATCGTTGCCGTGTAGATCGTAAGCCCGACTACCGCTGCGCCCACGACGAAGCCGATCGCCACCAGCACCACGATCACGGGTATGAAGCTCTCGTCTATCTCTTTGCGTATCGACTCTGCGAACTCTTCTGATGAGAGGACCGCCCCGCGAAGATACCTCGCGAGTAGCGCTTCGCGCACCGGCGCCAACTCAGTTCCTTCCTGGAGGACAACCATTCCATAGTTGACGGTGGTGGCGCCACCGAAGATCTCTCGAGCGTCCTGGAAGTTAATGAAAGCGAAGGGCGTCAGGACCTCGGCGCTGCGGGGGCGCACGCTGCCAACTCTTAGCGGCACCGACCCGAGCGTCACAACATCCCCCTCGCCCAGCCCCGATTTACGGCTCAGCGTCGCCTCTATGATGATCTCACCGCGCGGGGGCAGGAATTTCTCCCGTTGCTTCTGGTCGAGCGCCAGTTCGTCAGGAATGCCAAGCGCCATCAGTGTGGCGGACTGCTCGGAACCTTCGACATCGAAGGCCGTAGTCCTGGAGAGCACTGGCACGACTGCCTCGATCCCGGGAACGCCGGCGAGAGGAACGAGATCGGACGTCTCGATCAGTGATACCGAATGGAACGGATCGCGCGTCCCCTCCTGAACGACCCAGAGCTGTCCGGGCAGCTCGCGGAACGTCGCTCCGGTGCGGCTCCATCCGCGGTAGAGTGCGAGGACGATCAGAATGAGAAGAACGGCAAACGCCACTCCTGAGACGGAGATGGCGAAGCGCCCTTTCTCCGCGAACAGGTTCCGGCGCGCCACAGGGACCATGGTTGCGCTACTTCGTGGCTGGCTGGTCCCGCCCGCCGGGTTGATGCTCTCCATGCCCCATGCAGATGCCGTGAGTACTGTGGCTACCCATCGCCCGTCGGCCGAAGATCCAGCCGCCGACGATCATACCCACCATCATGATCGGGCACAGAAGCGCCATGAGAACGATCGGGATGATTACCCATTCCATGTTGGTCCTCCTTATCGCTGACCTGACCAGCGAATTCCATTGACGCTCACTTGTTCGCCAGCTCGTACAGCTCCAGCAGCTCGCCGATCACCTGCTCCTCGCGACCGTCTCTGATCCCCTCAACGACACAGTGGTGCAGGTGGCCGTCCAGCATCATCCCCTCCATCTTCTCGATGGCGCGACGAACGGCGAACGTCTGCTTCAGCACCTCTGGGCAGTACTTGTCTTCCTCGATCATGCCGCGCACGCCTTTAAGGTGCCCTTCGATGTAGCTGAGGCGTTTGAGGACGTCCTGCCTGACTTCGTCTTCCATCTCCTGGCTCCTACCCATACCCCCCGGGTGGGGGTCTACACACCCTATTCTAACCCGCCGTGACACGCTGTCAAGAGCCCTTGGTCACATTTCTTGGAGTTGCTTCAGCAGCGCCAACGTGTCAGCGATGACAGCAACTTCTGCGATCCTGCCCCCTGCGATGCGGAAGGTGGCGACGCCTTCGTACTCGACGCGCCGGCCGGTGGCACCAATGCCCCATAGTTCGCCGCGGTGCGTACCGGTGTAGGTCAGGCGGGCGACCACTGTGTCGCCCTCCGCGATCAACTCTTCGATCTCGTTGTGGAAGTCAGGGAAGGCGAGCCAGACCTTGCGGGCGTAGCGGCGGAAGGCGCGAACGCCTTCGGCTTCGTCGCCGAGGGAGCCGCGGAAGCGCACATCCGGGGAGAGCAGCTCGGCCGCCGCCGAGAGGTCCCAGCGGTTCCACATCTCCTCGTAGTAGCGGCGGACGAGGGCTTTGTTCGCTTCGGTCGAGGGCATTGCGGGATCGACACTCCGTGCTGAGCAGGCTGATTCAGGATAGCACCGTCAGGACCGAGCTGAAGCAACCGTCCCTACGTGCCGGTGCATCGCGGCATCGATTCTGTGCTGACCAGGCTGATTCAGATAGCAATCGTAAGGACAGAGCTGAAGCAACCGTCGCTACGGCGTGAACGCCTCGTTCGCGCCGCTGACGGAGAGGCCCGGGGTTGGGCCGCCGCCAATAACGTACATCGTATCCCCGACGACGGCAGCACCGAGGCCATGCCTCGCCGTGGGCATCCGCGGCGCGAAGCTCCAACGATTAGCTTTCATGTCGTAGACCTCGTTATCGTCGAACGTTCCGCCGGCGCCCTCCCCGCCGAAGACGTAGATACGCCCGTGCAGCGTGGCGGCAGCGATGCCGCTGCGCGCCGTAGGTAGCATCAAACCACTGGACCACGTGTCGCGGACAGGGAGATACGCCTCGTTGGCGGCGAGGTTGCGGCCGAAGTCGCCACCAGCGCGGCCGCCGATGGCGAAGATTGCGCCTGGAGCTGGGTCCGAGACGCCCGGGGCTGCTGCCGCGGCGGCCAGGTGGTCGCGCGCTGTTGCCATCGCGCTGACCACGCTCCAGCTGTCTGCCTCGGGATCGTACGCGGCAACGTCGGCAATGCTCTCGGTGCTGCCGCCGGGGCCGGTGCGGGCGCCGCCGATCGCGTAGATCAGCCCGCCGGAGGCGGCGACGGCGAGCGCGCCGCGGGCGGTGGGCATGCGTTCTCGCTGCGTCCAGGAGTTGGCGACGGGGTCGTAGGCGAAAACGGTGTCCGTGGCGTCGCCGAAGGTCGTGCGGTAGCCGCCGATCACGTAGAGGACGCCGTCCATAGCGACGGCGGCGGCGTGGTGACGGGTCTCCGGGAGCGCGGCCACCACGAACCAGCTGTCGGAGGGCGGGTCGTAGACCTCAACCTTGTCGCTGGCTGTGCCATCTACGAGGAAGCCGCCGATCACGTATATCTGGCCGTTCAACTCAGCGGCCGCGACCTCGGTGCGGGGCGTGGGCATCGAGGCGAGCTGGCGCCAGCCGGGGGAAGGGGCGGTCGTGGGGCTGGCGCTGGAGGTTGTCGCCGCGGGCGAGGGCGTGGCAGTCCGCGGCGCGGGGCCGTCGCCGTCGCCGCAAGCAGAAGCGACAGCGAGGAGCGCCGTGGTCAGTACCAGCGCGCGGGTGATCATCGAGCGATCGACGTATCGCGCCTCCAAGCGATCTGACGCACCTCCCCCACCCCGCCCAGATTCCCCTCCAGAGGAGGGCCTTCGGCTTCGCGGCGGGCCGGCTTGCTGCCTGCGGGCCTGGCCGTCGCTCAGAATGACACTTCCTCGCCGCACTCCCTAACCGTGGGGCTTGAGGACCACTTTGATGCAGTTCTCCTTGCGGTGGTGGAAGATATCGTAGCCGCGGGCGGCGTCGCTGAGGGGGAGGGTGTGGGTGATGATGGCGGAGGGGTCAAGCTTGCCGGCGGCGATCGTGTCCAGCATCTGGCGCATGTAGCGCTTGACGGGGCAGACGCCGATCTTGAAGGTGAGGTCGCGCAGGAAGGCCAGGAACATGGGGAAGGGGAACTCCGGCTCTGTGTACATCCCCACGGCGCTGATGGTGCCGGCGGGGCGCACGTACTGGAACGCGGACTTGAGGGATGCCTCGATGCCGACAGCCTCCAGGACGACGTCCGCGCCGCGGCCCTCACTGTGCTCGCGGACGACGGCGATCGGGTCCACCTTCGACATGTCGACGGGGGTGGCGCCGATCTTCTTCGACATCTCGAGGCGCTCGGGCATGGAGTCAATCGCGAGGACGATCTTGGGCTCGAAGAGCAGGGCGTTCATCTGGGTGAAGAGGCCGACGGGGCCGGAGCCGATGACGACGACGACGTCGTTGGGCTTGATGTCGCCGCGGTCGGCGCAGAAGTAGCCGGTGCTGAAGATGTCGCCGACGAAGACGGCCTTCTCGTCGGAGAGGCCGTCGGGGACCTTCTCCAGCGTGTAGTGGGCGTTGGGCACGCGCAGGTACTCCGCCTGGGCGCCGGGGAGCATCAGGAAGCCGAAGGTCTGCTGTTTGGCGCACTGGCTGGGCCAGCCGGTCTGGCAGTAGTAGCAGTCGCCGCAGGAGGAGGTGAAGGAGCCGACGGCGCGGTCGCCGACCTTGAAGTTCTTGATGCTGGGGCCGACTTCGACGACCTCGCCGATGTATTCGTGGCCCATGGACCAGCCCGTGGGCGGCAGGGTCATGCGGCCGTCGTAGGCGTGGACGTCGGAGCCGCAGATGCCGGCGGTGGTGACCTTGAGGATGACGTCGTTGCCGTCCTGGATCTTGGGGTCGTCGATGTCTTTGACTTCGGCCTTGAACGGGCCCTGGAAGGTGACTGCTTTCAACGGGGTGGTCCTCCTTGTGTGTGGGTGGTGGGGTGAGCATACAACAAACGGGCAAGCGGGCAAACGGCAAGGGGCAAGGGGGAAGGGGGGTGATTGGTATGCGGGGCGTCAGGGCGCAGCATGCCTGCGGGGAGTGCGGGAGGGCGGCGGGGTGTATGTGGGGACGGCATGCGACGCCCCTACAGGGGTGGGTGGTGTCGCGGGCGCTGCGGGTGGTCAGACGTGGGTCAGCGGCGGGTCCCTCCACTTCGCTGCGCTGCGGTCGGGATGACGGAGGTGGGTGGGTTTGGTTGATGGGGGGTTTTGGGGGTGGGTTGTCTGGTCGTTTTTCGGAGAATTCTTTTTTCGAGGGCGTGTTGCATGTTGGCGAGGGCCCGGATTAGCTGGTCGTTTTTGGTTTGGTCGTTTACCTCACCCCCCGGACGGGCCGCATGGCCGGCCTCTCTCCCGTGCGCGGGAGAGGGGAGAGGTTGGTTGCCGGAACCCTCAGCGCCCGGACGGGCCGTATGGCCTGCGCTGGGCGGAGACTCTTCTGCCGCCGGCGGGGGAGGGGTGGGGAGGAGGGCGGCGGGGTTGTCGCGGGCGAGCCAGCGCATGAGGAGGTAGGCGGCCTCGAGTTCGGCTTTGCGGACGCGCTGGCGGTTGCGTTTGGCGATGGAGATCAGCGCTTCGCGGGCCTCGGGGACGACGAGGAGGGCCTCGAGGAGTTGTTTGTGGCGGGTGGAGAAGCGGCCGTGCTTGAGGGCGTTGAGGTTGCCTTTCGGGGGGCCGGAGCCGGGGCGGGGGCCGCCTCGGCCGGGTTTGGCCACGGAGGACACGGAGGGCACGGATGCATTTGGACCGGGTTTGGCCGCGGATTCACGCGGATTGAGCGCGGATTCGGCTTCCGGGTCTAGTTCGTACTTCTGCGCAGGCCAGTCGTACCGGATTGGTATCCTTCGGCCTCGCTCGGGACAGGTTCCGTGCTTGTCGCTGCAGGGCATGGGGCGCCTCCTCGCGGGGGATTTGTGGCGATGGTGGGGCGGATTGGGCGTATGGAGTATAGCACATATGTGCTAGAGTGTAAAGAGTGCGGTAGGAGCCACCTTCCCCGCATCCCTTACCCTTACGTCTGGCCAGGTTTCTCAGCGTCCCATCGACGGGGGACCAGCCAAGCTTGCGGTAAGGGCCACTTCTTGGTTGGCCAGCTATCGAGGAGCGCCCGTGCGTCGAAGTGCTCACCAAGCACTCGAACCGAGAGAATCCGATCACAGCGATGCATCTCGGGAAGATCTTCGGCGTAGCAAAAGGCCCACAAATACTCGGTGGCCTCAGTCTTTTCCGTCTCGCCGAAGCGAATGTCGATCGGGGCGACCACGTGTACGGATATGGAACCATCGGAGCGCCGGTACGCTACCTGAGTTCGAAATTGATCCCGAATCGCCGATTCTAGGGTTGAACGATCAATGTCTTTCACACGACCAGATGTTCAGCAAAAGCATTGCTGGACCTATTCGTCGCCTTCGGCCTCGCTTCGTCCCAGTTCTCGTTCGTGCTCTGCGACGACAACATCTTGGCCACGAAGTGAGACAGTCCGCTCGCTGTCATCGTTCATACGATATGCGGTGAAGCGATGTTCACGGCCCGCGTGGGGATTCGGAATAAGCTGAGCCGTGATCTTGTTCGTCCGCAGATCGAAGTTATAGCCCACTACCAACTGATCGGCCTCAATCCTGGTTAGGTCACCGATTGGAACTACGCGATCATCAACTTCGATTCCTGAAGGCAGTATCAGAGTAGCGTGTCCCTGGGTCCCCACCGTCAACGCAAGAGGCGTTGGGACAACGTACATTTTCCGATCCCGAATCATAATGTCGCCGTAGCTGCCAAACGCTTTGATGTGCTGGTTCTTGTGAACGTAGTCCTCGTCGGCGTTCAGGAAACTGCCGTGACTGATGATCAGATCAATGATCTCAAACTCGCGCTGGTCGCCCGTGGGATACCGCCCGAAGACGTAAAAGATGTCGCGTCCACTATGTTTACCGGTGGGTATCTGGCTGTTTGCGTCGTAGTTTAATTCGCGGCCAGGATGCGCCAGGCCCTTGACCTCATATCCCTCAGGCCGATCAACCAGCACGAAGTCTGGATACGCGTTCCGACCACGACCCTCAAATGTCAGGCCCGTCGCTGAAAGACGGTCGCTGACCCAGTTTTGGAGGTGGAATTCCTTGTCTCGCGAACTCTCGCGGACGATTGGAACGCCAGATCGGATCGCACGATAGCACTCGGCGAAAACGTCGAGGCAAGCCGTCACGGCAACGCCGCCTCCTCGACGAGTGGTAACTGACCGTGATGGACCACCGGTTCCTCCGAATGGATGCGCCACAGGCCATCGACCAGTGATTCGACCCGGTCATCTAGTTGATTTAGTAGTTCATCGGCCTCATCTGCACTTCCGAAGTGTGAGAGTTGTCGAATCATATGAGCGAAAAAGACCACCCTCAAGTCGCCGTAACCCAGCCTGCGACCGACCTTAAGAAATCGGTCAGCCTGCTTCAACGTCTCGTGTTGCGACTCACTTACCACATCCTTGAGCGGTCGTGACTGAAATTGGGCAACGCCAGACTTGCGACACACGAAGACAACATCTACGTCAATCGGATGGCTCGCTCGACTCTTGGGCGTCGCTACCGACATTTCCGATTTGACGGGCTGAACTGCGGTAATCCAAAAGCCAGACTTGACAACCGCCGAGAGTACCGCCTTCCAGCCATCCGGTCGCGAATGGTGGTACGTGAACGCCAATATTCCGTTACGCTTGAGAACACGTTTACACTCTCTCAGTACACCCATCAACCGACGTGCGAAGATATCGGCGTCGGTCGATTGAACCTCTCCTTCTCGTCGTGTTGTAGTGCCCCCGGAAGGCCCGTGAACCACATGTTGCTGCCAGACGTAGAAGAAATCCGCGAGCTCTGAATAGTGCACGTTGTCAAAAAAGGGAGGGTCCGTCACGATTGCGTCTATGCTCTCATCCGGCAAATCCGTGTCTGCGGAATCCCCACACGAAAGATAGACGGCTACGTTCCCTTCGTTGAACTCACCAAAGGTTCGACTTGCCTCATACCCCATCGAATCTGATAGGAAAAAAATCTTCTTTTCGCCACCGTTGGCTCTAATCTCGAACGGCCGATCAGCGTAATCGAGCGCTCGAAGCACTCGGGACTTGAACAAGGTCGCGAACGAGCCAGAACTCTTGCTTGTGCCCCACACGTTAGCCTCTATCGGCATCCTCTCAGGCTTCAAAACGTGATGTGAGAACATATGCCTTACGGCGCCAGTGCCCTCGCCCTTGTAAGACGCGAACATGTTGCTAAATTCGAGGGTTCCGGAGAATAGGGTAATGAATAGATCCCGGAGCTTGGTATCGCCTATGGAGCGAATGCGCTCCGCTAGAAGGCCCAGGCATAACAGCTGCCGTTCGTTGAACATCTCGTGCCAGTATCGGTACCCATAGTTCAAGACCTGCTTTGTGTTGTGTCCGTCCGCCAGTGATACGACCGGGAATAAGCCAGGTCGGCGGCTGAGCTCGGTGGCTGCCTCTTCATAGGCCAGCGCGTCCCCTGCCGTTGTCCGCAAGTACGTCTTCCGGCCTTGCTTGTGCAGTACGAGCTTGGCATACATCCGATGCCGGGGTGGTCCTCCCTCGCGGCGAACGGCGTTTGCTATGGAGAAATCCTGCCGGCAGTAGCCACACTGGACCTTGGCGCCTCGCACTGGCCCGACTATGGGATCGAACTCATCGTGGCATGACGAACATTCGTAATTGTGCTCGCCGTACTTCGCCTCGCCTACCTCTCCGCATCCACGGCAGATAACTCTGCACCGCGGAATCCGATGAGCGTAGGCATTTTTGGCGAAAACGTATGACGAGAACAGATCCACGTCTCGGTCGCAGCCCGGACAGCGAACTACCTTGACCCAAAAGAAGTACAAGGCGTCAACCACCGATCCATCCGGCCCAAGGCACTGGTAACGTTTCCTTATCGCATCGCGGACATCACGTTCGATGGAAGCGAATTCAGCTTCCACTTTCGAACGATCATGCTTGGCAAGCGCGACCCTCACGATAAATTCTGATACCGGGTTAATGTCCCTTCCGACAGCACGAAGGCCGAGCTTCAGGGCTTCCCCTATGGTTGTGCCGCTCCCCATAAATGGATCGAAGACGATACCCTTCAGCCGCACGGGACGATAAAACCTCGCTAGGACTTCCCCACCCGGCTCCGTTAGAGCCCCGATGAGGATTCCTCTGAATACGGAGCCGAGACGTTGTGCCCACCACTTATGCATGTGGTAAGTGGGGCGATATATTTCCTTTCGCCAGCTTTCGACTTCTGCGATTCGGCTTAATTCCTCAAACGGGAAGCTATCATCCTCGAGGGCACACCGACTCGCTTTTTCAACTTCATTCTCTTTCGTCATATTAGTCATTGATAGTACAGAACGCCTGTTCGGCAGTCAAGGCATGCAATTGCACACCATGTGTGACCTGCTCCACTTTAAATCGCGGTCCTCCCGTCTAAACAGGCGCCCGTCTTGGCGCGTTCCAGGGAACGATAGGAGGACCGAGATGCCACGAAGTCGCTTCACGGAGGAGCAGATCGTGGCTCTCTCAAAGGGCGCGCGGCCGGGGCGGGAGGATGTGGTCGACGCGGCCAGGGCGAGGGCTGCGGCGGGCTTTGCCTTCGATGATCTCGATGGCGGGCGCGGTCTCTTCGCGGCGGATGAGGGCTTCGGTCCAGCCTCGAGCGTGGAGGGCGGGATCGATGAGCTTGGCGCGCGTGTCGGCTTCGGAGAGAGCCATGGCGGGGTTCGATTTTAGCATGCGAGACTGGGCACCCACCCTCCACCCGGGTCCGTGAGCGGCGGGCGGGTTTGAAACGCGCTCCTACGGGTCGATGCGCTCGAGGAAGATGTCCATGACGCCGCCGCAGATCTTGTCGTCGCCGTCGATGGGGTTGGTGAGGTCTACGTGGACGAGGCGGGGACGGCCGTCGGCGTGGACTTCCATGGCGGCGTAGATGACTTCGGATTCGCCGCAGCCGCCGCCGATGGTGCCGCAGGTGACGCCGTCCGGGCGGACGAGCATGCGGGCGCCGGGGCTGCGCGGGGTGGAGCCGCGCGTGGCGGCGACGGTGGCGAGCACGGCGGGCTCGCGGGCGTCGAGGGATTGCTTTAGCTGCTGGAAGACGGTGTCCATGGGGAGATTATAGATGATAGATGTTAGATGACAGATGTCAGGGGGGCAGGGGACAGGGGGCAGAGGGGCGAGGGGCAAGGGGTCAGAGGGGCAAGGGGTCAGAGGGCGACGGGGGTGGGTGCCAGGCGGGGGAGTGGCCTTCGGCGATGAGGCAGGGCTGAAGCCGCTGCAGCTACGGGGGCGGCCCGCAGGGCCGAAGCCGCGGCGGGTACGAGATCTGTTGGAAGCTGCTCACTATGCGGGTGTCAGGCGGAGCGGATGGAGGTGATTTTGGCGCGGGGGCGGTGGCTCTGGGTCAGGAACTTCACGAACTGCTGCGGGGGGACGGGGGCGCTGACGAGGAAGCCCTGGAAGGCGTCGCAGTGGTGGGAGCGCAGGAAGTCGAGTTGCTCGGTGGTCTCGACGCCCTCGGCGATGACGCGAAGCTTGAGGCTGCGGGCGATGGCGATGATGGCGGTGACGATGGCGTTGTCGTTGGCGTCCGTCGCGAGATCGCGGATGAAGGAGCGGTCGATCTTGACCGCGTCTATCGGGAGGCGCTTGAGGTAGCCCAGCGACGAATAGCCGGTGCCGAAGTCGTCGATGGACACGGCGATGCCCATCGCGCGGAGCTGCTGGAGTATCATGCCGCTCCACTCGATGTTCTTCATCACGGCGCTCTCGGTAATCTCCAGGTGCAGGAACTCCGCTGGCAGGCCCGTTTCGTCGAGGATGCGGGCGATGTCCTTGACGAGCCCGGCGTTGAGCAGCTGGCGGGCGGAGAGGTTGACCATCATGCGGACAGGATCGAAGCCGTCGTCCTGCCAGGCCCGGGTCTGCGCGCAGGCCTCGCGCAGCGCGTACTCGCCGATCTGCATGATGAGGCCGGTCTCTTCGGTAAACGGTATGAAATCGTCCGGGGCCACGAGGCCGCGCTGGGGATGGCGCCAGCGGATGAGCGCTTCGACGGCGGTTATCTGCCCGGATTTCACGTCGATGATGGGCTGGTAGTGCAGGACGAACTCGCCGCGTTCCACGGCATTACGCAGGTCGCTCTCGAGGGCGAGGCGCTCCAGCATCGTGTCGTTCATGGCAGGCGAAAAGAGCTGGTAGTTGTCGCGGCCCAGCTCCTTGGCGCGGTACATGGCGGTGTCTGCGTTGCCGAGCAGGGTCTCCGAATCCGTTCCGTCGCCCGGATACACCGTGATCCCGATGCTGGTAGTGACGCGGAACTCGCGGCTGCCGATCAAACGCGGCTGCTTGAGGCGGTCCAGGATGCGCTCAGCGATATCGACGGCGCCTTCTTTGCCACTGACACCTGTCAAGAGGATTGTGAACTCGTCGCCGCCGACGCGGGCGACGGTGTCACCTTCGCGCACGATAGAGCCGAGCTCCTCGGCGACCTGTTGCAGCAGCCGGTCGCCGCTATCGTGGCCCATCGTATCGTTGACGAGCTTGAAGCGGTCGATATCGAGGAACATGACGGCGAGCGCGTCGCCGCTGCGCGCGGACTGGGCAAGCGCCTGGCGGAGGCGGTCCTCGAACAACGCGCGGTTGGGGAGGCCCGTGAGCGCATCGTGGTGGGCGAGGTGGCGGATGGTGTCCTCAGCCTGCTTGCGCTCCGTGACGTCCCGCGCGACGCCGAGGAAATTGACGATGCGGCCGTCCTGCATTAACGGGGTGGACGTGAACTCTCCGGTCAGGTATTCGCCGGACTTCTTCAGGATGCGCAGCTCGTAGGCGATAGTCTCGCCGGCAAGCACCCGATTGAACAGTTCGAAGGCGTTGCCCATCTCATCCGGGTGGACGATGGGCGCGAAGTGCTTGCCGAGCCACTCCTCGCGCGACCATCCAGTCATCGTCTCGAAGGCGGGGTTGAGGGAGGTCAGTAGGCCGTCAGGAGCGAGGGTGAAGATGCAGTCCTGAGCGGTGTCCACGAGGCCGCGGTACCGTTCCTCGCTCGCGCGGAGGGCTTCGCGGGCCAGCATTTCTTCCGTGATGTCATACATCACGCCCTGGAGCACCGGCTGCCGCGTCTCATCGCGCACCAGCATGGCCTCGTCGCGGAACCAAACGACGCGGCCGTCCTTGTGGAACATCCGGTACTCGACCGACACGGGTTCGCCAGCCAGCTGGCAGCGCCGGCCATGCCCCAGCGATGCGTCGCGGTCATCTTCGTGGACGCGCTCAAACCAGAGGTGCGGGTTCTCCATCCACTCGTCAGGGCCGTAGCCGAGCAGTTGCTGAGTCTGGGAGCTCACGTAGAGCCATTCCCCGTGCTCGCCGGGATGGGCCACGTAGACGATGCCGGGCAGGCGCTCGACCAGTGTGCGGTACTTCCCCTCGGCTTCCCGCAGGGCCTCTTCCGCCTGTTTGCGAGCGCTGATGTCGCGAATGAACGCGCTGAACGTATAGCCATCAGCAGTCTGCGATGGTGCGATCGCGATCTCGACGGGAAACTCTCTGCCCGCGCTGTTCTTCGCCACGACTTCAATCCGTTCGTTGAGCACGGGGCCGTCCCCGGTCTCCAGGAAACGCTTCATGCCGCGCAGGTGGGCGTCAGCGAACCGCTCCGGGATGATCGTCTCTGTCAGGCTGCGCCCCAGGATGTCAGCGCGCGACCACCCGAAGAGGGCTTCGGCCTGGGGGTTCCAGCTCGTGACCGCGCCGGCGGAGTCGATGGTGATGATCGCGTCGAGAGCGGTATCGAGGATGACGCGCATCCGCTCCTCGCTCTCCCGCAGCATCTCTTCGGCCGCGCGACGTTCGGTCACGTCGCGATAGTTGAGCACGACCGCCGATACGGCGGCGTCCGCGAGCAGGTTGCGGGCTGTGCCTTCGAACCAGCGCCAGGCGCCATCCTTGTGCTTGAGCCTGAGCTCGGCCGCGCCGACTCTCGTCGGATCATCAACCGCGGCGGCAAGCTCCATCTCAGCGGTGGGCAGGTCTTCCGGGTGGACGAGACTGAGCATATTGAGGCCGACGAACTCCTCGGCGGAGTACCCCATGAGTCGCTGCGTCGACGGGCCGGCATACAGCACCGCTGCGGCCGAGTCGATGAGGGCAAGCCCGTCCGCGCTGCTTTCAATTAGCGAGCGGAAGCGCCGCTCGCTCGCCTGGACAGCGTCCTCCGCCAGGCGCCGCTCTGTCACATCCCGAAAGCTCCATACACGTCCAAGGCTTTCGCCGCCGACGAGCTGGGGCTTGGAGTAGCGCTCGAAGACGCGTCCGTCCTTGAAGTGGAGGACGTCGAAGCTCTCGGCGCGCGGTTGGGCGTAGAGTTCGCGGACCTTCGCGAGGAACTCCTCGGGGTCACTGAGCTGGCTAAGCACGAAGCCGAGCGCGTCATCGTCGCTGCGAGAAGCGAGGACGGACTCCGGGATGCCCCACATCTCGACGAAGTTCTGGTTCAGGCTGCTGATCCTGCCCTGCGCGTCGACGACAAGGATTCCATCCGCCGTGGACTCGAGGGTGGCGGTCAAGAGCGACAGCGTGCCGTTAAGGTCACCTCGCCGGCGCAGGTTGTCGAGAGACAGGCCGAGCGCCATACCCAGGGCCTGGAGCAGTTGCTCGTCTGTGACATCGCGGTTGCGGGGCCCGGACAGCACGGCAAGGACGCCGATCCTGTCCTGAAGCGCCACGATCGGGATGTAGGTCAGCGTGGTGCGGTCCCGCCGCCCGCCGTACGAGGCCAGGGAGACCGTCTGTCCATGTTTCAGGGCGTGGCGGGCCTGGATCATTGACCCGGCCAGCAAGTCCCTCGCATCGGGCTCGTCCATGCCCGACGCGGCGGCGATGCTGAGTCCGCCGCCTTCCTCCGTTAACGCCAGCAGCGAACCTCGCCCGCCCAGGAGCCGTTCAACGACGGAGAGCGCAGTGGGGGCCGCTTCGGCCACCGTCGCGACGCTGCCAAGCTCTACGAGCAATACGTTGGGGTAGGCGCTGCGCTTGCGCAGGCGAAACATCTGGGCGAAGGCGCCTTCGATGGCGACGAAGGCGATGATCAGCCCGATGACCAGGCCAACGAGGACCTGCGTTAGAGTCTGGTGCAGCACAAAGATGTACAGCGGCTCCGAAGCGATGATCGCCGCGTAGACACCAATGTTGACCCAGCGCTTGAGCACGCGCACATCGCGCAAAGGGTCTTGCGCAAGAGACGCGGCGGCAGCCGGATTGGGGTCGCCGGGCGTGACAGGGGGGCGAATGCTTCGTGCGAACATAATGGTCCAGTGCTTTGGGAATCCGTAAACAGAGACGCCACCCCCGCGCGAGGCGTTACCCGACTTAACCGACCCTTACCCCGGCGTGCTACGATGAGCGGCGCGCTGCCACCCTGAACGTAGCCAGGAGGCCAAAATGGACGTCGCGGAGTTCTCGGAGATCCAGGATGAGTTCAGCCGCCGGGTCACACGCATCGTCTGGTGCACCGTCGCTACGATCGATCGTCAGGGGCGTCCCCGGTCGCGCATCCTGCACCCCATCTGGGAAGGCGCCACTGGCTGGATCGCCACGCGACGAGAGTCGCTGAAGACCAGGCACCTTGCCGGCAACGCCCACGTCTCGCTTACGTACTGGGACCCGCAGCACCAGCAGGTCTACGCCGATTGCGTTGCGACGTGGGAGGACGGCGGCGGCGAGAAGCGCCGTCTCTGGGCGCTCTATGGCGCCACGGCGCCGCCGCTGGGCTACGATCTCGGGATGATCTGGAAGTCGCCGGAGGACCCGGGACTCGGCCTGCTCAAGCTAACGCCTTGGCGGATCGAGCTTTCGTCGATCCACGACGTGATGGCGGGCAAGCCGCCGCTAGTCTGGCGGGCCTGAGGGCCGGCGAAGCTCGGCGGAACTGCTGGCTTACCCGGCGCGACCTCTATCGCCGTCGCCGCTACGCTTCGTCGTCGTCGGCCAGGAAGACGTACTGGTACACGAGCGCCGCCAGTGCGCCGCCCGCCAGCGGGCCCACCCAGTAGACCCAGTGGTCGCTCCATTCGTTCGCCACCAGCGCCGGCCCGAACGAGCGCGCGGGGTTCATCGACGCCCCCGTGAGCGGCACGCCCACGAAGTGGTCGATCAGCACAGCCAGTCCGATTGCGATCGGCGCGAGGTTCGCCATCCCGCGCTTGTCGATCGCGGTCGCGAAGACGACGAAGACCAGCAGGAATGTCAGGATGATCTCAACGACCACTCCAGCCCCATCGCTCGATAGGGCTTCTGTATTCAGCGAGTGCGCGCCCAGGCTACCCTCGAAGCTGGACAACACTACCGCATCCAGGAGAAGGGCCGCAACGACGGCGCCGAGTAGCTGTGCCGCCACATACAGCAGGCCGGGACCCACCTTCATTCGGCGGGTGACCACGGCCGCAAAGGTCACGGCGGGGTTGATATGTCCACCGGAGATCTTCGCCGTCGCCGCTACGAGCACGGCGATCGCCAACCCGTGCGCCAACGCCACTGCCGTGAGCGATCCTCCCTCAAGCGGCGAGCTCAGTACCCCTCCGACGGTCACGACGCTCCCGGCGCCGATAAACACGAATAGCAGCGTCGCGATGAATTCGGCGAGCGCCGCGCGGTATGTCTTTGGTGTGATGTCGGCGCTGGTGAAGCCGAGCGACTCCGCTGACATGTCAAACTGGCCCATATCGGCCCTCCTTGTCGGCTAACCGTGAACGTGCGGACACCGCCGCAACGACCAGGGCCAAGCGTAGAATAGGAATAGCTATAATGTCAATTCGTTTATGCAATAACGCGTCAGCCGCTGGGTGAACTGCCCGAACCGGGGGTCCGCTGAGGCGAGAGATCACCACTCCGCTCGTCCTACGAGAGCCTCAGGACGAGCGGTAGACCATGCGCTGGAGGCTCGGGGTACGAGCGCGTCCCAGCGCCACTACTGAGGGCGGGTCTGCGTCCGGCGCATTCGGACGGCGGTACCGCCGCGACGCGTCAGGATGATCTCCGCCATGATCGCAACGGCGATCTCCTCCGGCGTCTCCGCTCCGATGTCCAGACCGATCGGCGTGTGCACGCGAGCGACCGCGTCCGCGTCGACGCCGTCCTCGACGATGTGCTGGAGCACCGCCGCGACGCGCCGCTTGGAGCCGATCATGCCGACGTAGGCGGCGGGCGAGGCGGCGAGGAGGCGCAGGCTGGTCTCGTCGTGCTTGTGGCCGCGGGTGACGCAAACGGCGTGGGTGCTGGAATCGACCGGGTAATCGCGGAGGACCTCCTCGAAGCGGCCGCAGGTGATGCGCTCCGCCTCCGGGAAGCGATCAGCGTTGGCGAACTCGGGGCGGTCGTCGATGACCTCGATCGTGAACCCGCAGAGGTGGCCTATCGTGGCCAGCGCCTTACCCACGTGGCCGCCGCCGACGATCAGCAGCCGGGCGGGGCGCTGGTGCACTTCCAGCATGACGCTGACGGCATCGCCCGAATCGGTCCTGCTGACGCGGCGGCCCTCAGGTGTCAGGTAGACCGTTTCAACCCCGCCGCGGCGGAGGGCGTCACGCGCCTGAGCGACGATGGCGGCAGCTAACCGGGCTTCGCCGATAGCGCCTGCGGTTGAGCCGTCAGCCCGGACGAGGAGCTTCGCGCCGACGAGCGCCTCAGCGCCGGGCGGCGCCTCAATGACCGTGGCGACGGCGACGGGCGGCCCGCCTTCATGCGCCGCGATCGCCTCAGCTGCGATGAGGACGTTGAGTTCACGAGACTCCATCTACGTGAGAGAGAGGAACTCCAGCCGGTTGCCGCCGGGGTCGCGGCAGAAGAAGCGCTCGCGCCCGTCAATCGGGATCGCTTGCTCAACAGGGACGCCGGCCTCACGCAGGCGGTCGGCGAGCGCACCGAGGCCGTCCATGAGGAAGGCGGGATGGCGGCTGCTGGTATCGGAGGTTGACTCCGGGTCGGGGTTGAAGAAGATGTGGAGCTCCTGGTCGCCACAGTGGTACCAGGCGCCCTTCCGTCCGGCGGCGCTGAGGGACCGCGGTCTGGGCATCTCTTCAAGCCCCAGCAACTCCGCGTAGAAGCGCCGCGCTTCGTCCGACTGACCAGCAGGGATGTTTAGCTGGACGTGGTGTAGAGAGAGGATGGACACGGGGATATTATAGGGGTTGGTTGCGGGTGATCGGCGCTAGACGTTAAACAGCACGTTGATCACATCGCCGTCGTGCACCAGGTACTGCTTGCCTTCCGTGCGCAGTTGCCCGACCTTCCGCGCCTCGACGTGCGAACCGAGTTCGAGCAGCTTGTCCCAGGCGATCACCTCGGCGCGGATGAAGCCGCGTTCGATGTCAGTGTGGATGCGGCCGGCGGCCTGGAGCGCGGTGCCACCGGCGGGCAGCGTCCAGGCGCGCGTCTCCTTCTCGCCTGCGGTGAAGAAGGTGATGAGGGCCAGCAGCTCCTGGAGCGCGGCAAGCACCCGATCGGTCGCGCCGGCTTCGACGCCCATCTCGCGGCGGAACTCGGCGGCGTCGTCCGGGGAGAGTTCGGCGAGCTCCGCCTCCAGCTTCGCGCAGATGGCGACGACGCTTGTTCCCGCGCCGGCCAGGGCCGGACGGTGCTTGTCGGCAATCGAAGCTGCGTCGCCGGCGTCTTCTTCGCCGAGGTTCAGGACACAGAGCATCGGCTTGAGCGACAGGAGCCCGAAGTTGGATAGCGCCTTCACGTCCTGGGCGTCGGTCATCACGTCGCGCAGCGGTTCCTCGCGTTCCAGGTGCTGCTTGCAGCGTTGGAGGAGCGCCTGCTCGCGCCCGCCGCTCTCGCGCTCATCCGGGCGGCCCGATCGTACCGTGATGTCAAGCTTCTCGAGACGCCGCTCGATGATGCCGAGGTCGAAGAGCATCAGTTCGGCGTCGAAGGTCTTCACGTCAGTGGC
This sequence comes from uncultured Dehalococcoidia bacterium, assembly GCA_964558415.1. Lineage (GTDB taxonomy): Bacteria > Chloroflexota > Dehalococcoidia > SM23-28-2 > RBG-16-64-32 > CAZLDI01. The sequence continues at coordinate 52,310 of CAZLDI010000010.1, read as the reverse complement.
CGGGTCGCCGTCGGGCCGGTCGAAGGCCCAGACGACGTGGAGTAGCGCCTCGGCGCGGGACAGCGTCTCGGCGGCCGGGCCGGAGGGCGCGGCGCCGCGCTCGAAGAGGGCGGGCAGGTCGTGCAGCGCGACCTCGATCGGCGTGACCTTCTTCGCCTGCACGAGGGCGGCGAGCCGGTAGAGGCGCTCGTCCGGGAGCTTGACGACGCCGACGCTGCCGGCGCGGGCGTCGGCGGTGGCGCTGGCGTGCCCGGCGGCGAGGGCGGCGAACAGCGTGCTCTTGCCGGACTGGGGAAGGCCTACGATCGCAACGTCCAAGGGTTCGCTCTCGGGCAAGCGTAAGAGGGGCTTCGCCGGGGGTCAACGTGCTGAGCGGTTGACTCGCGCGGCAGCAGGGACTCTAATGATGACGCCGAGACCAGGCAAGCAGATGAACAGAGACACGCCCGATCCGTTTTCGCCGGAGTTGATGGGGGACCCGTACCCCGCGTACCACGCGCTGCGCGAACTCGGCCGTGTTCACCGCAGTGGGGCGAACGGGGCGTGGCTGGTGACCGGTTACGCCGAGGTGCGGCAATTGCTGACGGACTCTCGCTTCGGTGAGGCGGCGGGGCGCGGTGGGCGGATCAGGTTGTCGCGCGAGCGGCGGGAAGGCCCGGAGCGCCTCCTGGGCCGCGTGGAGACGATGCTTTCGACGGAGCCGCCGGAGCACACGCGCCTGCGGCGGCTGGTGAGCAAGGCTTTCACGCCGCGCAGCATCGAGAACCTGCGCCCCTTGATTCAGCAGATCGTGGACGAGCTGCTGGACTCGCTGGATGGCGGCGAATTCGACCTGGTACCGACGCTGGCCTGGCCGCTGCCGGTGATCGTGATCGCGGAGATGCTGGGCATCCCGCGGGAGGACCGCGAGCGGTTCAAGCGCTGGTCGGACGCAATGATCGCGACGCTGGGCGGGGACTACAGCCTGCTGGCGGAGGCGCGGCGGAGCAACGAGGAGCTTGTGGAGTACGTATCGGCGGTGATGGAGGCGCGGCGGCGCGAGCCTCAGGACGACCTGATAAGCAGGCTCGTGGCGGCGGAGGAGCAGGACTCCGTGCTGAGCGAGGACGAGATCCTGGGCACGATAGCCCTCCTCCTGGTGGCCGGAAACGAGACAACGACGCACCTGATCTCAAACGGGATGCTTGCGCTCTTGCGGCATCCCGCGGAGCTTGAGCGCCTGCGCGCCGACCCAGCGCTTGTGCCGTCCGCCATCGAGGAGTTTCTGCGGCACAGCGGCCCCGTGCATACCACGCGCCGCTTGGCTTCGGTGGACGCCGATATCGGGGGTGTAAGGATTGCCCGCGGGGAGATTGTGATAGCGATACTGGCGGCGGCGAACCGCGACCCGGCGAAGTACGCCGATCCCGACAGGCTGGACGTTTCGCGAAATCCTACCGACAGCGTGGCGTTCGGGGACGGCATTCACTTTTGCCTCGGCGCGCCGCTGGCGCGCGTGGAGGCGCAGATAGCGTTCGCGTCGCTGCTGAAGCGCTTTGCGCGCCTGCGGCTGCTGGACCCGAACCCCGAGTGGGGAGGGACGTTCGCGGTGCGTGGGGTGAAGGCGCTGCGGCTTTCCGCAGGCTGAGCGCTGGACGGAGCTGAAGCTGCCGCCCCTCCTTGCGGCGGACGGGGAGTCTCAGCCAGGCAACCAAAGCGCCCTGTCAGGCCCAGGAGAGAGCGTTTGAATACAAGCGGGGGATGCTCGCGACTGTGTGGTGAGCATCCCCCGCTTCACGCTTCCGTGGTCCAGGCCTACTTCACCGTTACCATTCGGGTTGAGGTGTTTGGAGTCGTCGGGTCGGGCGTAGTCGACACGACGGTAGCAGTCTGGAATATCGTGCGCTTGTTCCCGCGAATCAGCAGGTCCAGGTGAATTACGCGCGTCCCACCGGCCTCAATGGTACCCAGAGAGCAGGTAAACGTCAGGGCGACGGGCGCCGGACAGCCAACGTTGTTGCCCTGGTAGATCGCCGTCTTCGTCGGCGGTAGCATTTGCGTCACCACGACGCTTTGGGCGTCGGAAGGGCCGAGGTTCTTCACGGTGATCGTGTAATGGATGACGGTGGACGGTTTGTAGACATCCTTGTCCGACGTCAACGTGATGGTGAGATCCGCCTGGGTGATCACTCCGGTCGTGATCATGCTCGAATTGTTCGCCCCGTTCGTTTCGAAGGTGGCACTCGACACCGTCGCAGTATTCGCAATAGACGGTGGGCTGGGCAACCGCGAGGCGGCGACGTTGGTGTAGATGTAGACCACGACCGATTCACCCGGAGCGATGTCGCCGATGGCGCATTCGACGGTGTTGGTGCTGGTCTGGAGCCCGCAGCTTCCCTGAGCACTGGAAACCGAGGTTAGAGTGAGGCTCAGGTTGAGGGGATCACTGAGCACGACATCGTCCGCCACGGAAGGTCCGGCGTTGCTAACGGTAATCTGGTAGCTGAGGGCCGTTCCCGCCACAACAGGGTTGGGCGTGGCGGTCTTGACCACGGACACATCTGCTTCCCCGGTCACATTTGTGGCGACGGTCGCGAGGTTGTTGACAGCATCGTCATCGAACACCTGGCTAAGAGCACGGGCATCGTTATGGATCGTGCCGAGGACGTCCGGCTTGACCGTCACGACGATGGTCATCGTCCGGCTCGCCAACGGAGCCAGGTTTCCGTATGAGCAGGTTGTCGGCAGGAATGGGTCGCCCGGAAACCCGGCGTTGCAGGTGGCGCCGCCGCTTCCAATCACAGAGAAGACCGTCACACTGCTGGACAGGACATCCTCAATCAACACGCCCGTGGCTGTGGAGGGCCCGTTGTTGGTAACGGTGAGGTTGTAGGTGATGTTTGTGCCCGCGATCGCACTGGGTGGGCCGAATTTCGTCAGCGCCAGGTTCGATACGGCCTGAACGTTCAGCGACTCTTGCGCCATGTTGTTGGACATGTCGGGATCGGGCGTTGCACTCACCACCGTGGCAAAGTCGTTAATGTCCATCTGCTCCGTCGCCGTCACGTCTACGGTGACCGTCGCACGCCCGGGCGACGACGGCGAGAGGGCAGTCAGGTCGCCCAGGTCGCAGTGCACCACGTTCAATAGAGTCGGTGGATTGCACGTGCCGTGGCTGGTTGCGATGGCGCCTATCGTGAAGGTCCCGTCGCTGACGATGGAGTCTTCCATCACCACGCTCCGGGCGTCAGACGGGCCGAGATTGTCGACGTAGATCGTGCACGTGCCGGTCTCGCCGGCCAGCAGGGGGCCGTCCGGCTTGCATATCTTTGTGACTGTCAGATCTGACAGCTCCTCCGCGAACGTCGTGGCCGAGGCCGTGTTGTCCGTGAGGTCAGGGTCGGTGGTGTCCGTGCTCACGACCGTGGCGGTATTGATGATCGTCGTCGACCCGCTCGGCAGCGCTGCGTTCGATCTGACCCTGACTTTGATCACGAATGTTATGGAGTCGCCCGTGTCCAGCGCCCCCACGTCACATCGCAACAGACCCGGCGGCGACTCTGTGCAGCCGAGCGGCGGCACGAGGTCGTTTCCGATGTACTGCACTTGCGGCGGAAGCATGTCGATCACCTGCGCAGTGGCCGGGTTGGGGCCGTTGTTCGTTACGGTGATCGTGTAGAACAGCTCCTGTCCGGCCATCACCGGGTCGGGGAAGTCAGACTTCGTGATGCTGAGGTCCGCATCAGGAAGTGTCAGCGTCCACAACCCGCGACCGAACGTTGACGCATAGATGACGTCGTGGTCGTTGTCAAAGAAGAAGCTCGAGGCAAGCGGAACCACCCCATCAGAACCGCGTATCTCGAACCAGTTGCCGCCGCCATTGACGGAGGCGAATATTCCTGCTGTTTCGGTGCCGACGAGCAGGCGCTGGCCATCCTCGGGATCGTAGGCAATGCTTGTGACCTGCGAACCGGTGTAGCCGTTCCACAGGAACTGCCCGTTGTTTGTTACCAGCGGCGTCAATTCGGAATCGACCTGCCAGTTAAGGCCGGCGTCGTTGCTGAACTTGATCTGGTTCGTCGTGTCATCCGCGGCATAGAGCCGTGTGGGGTCGGCCGGATCTACAGTGAACAACCGGGGGCACAGGAACTGGATGCAGTAAGCGTTGACGTCCCCGAGCGTGTTGGCGCCGGTTCCAGTCACGTCGGACAGCGTTGCGCCCACGTTCATCGGCCCGGCAATCCGCCGCAACCGGGAGTCGGCGTTCTGGCTTGTGTCGACATCTACCGTGAAGAAGAACGAAGGTCCTGTGACGGGACCAGACGGCTGGATCGGGCTGTCGGGTGGCTGCGTGAACGTCGGGCCCATTGGTCCCCAAACCCCGACTTCCGGGCAACCGTCATTGACCCCGGCGGCATCGTCGTTCTGGTTGCCGACCGTGTTCGGGTCCTCGTCGGCGTCGTCGGCGGCATCCAGGCACCCAGCTCCGGTTTCCGAGAAGGTCCCCTGTTGCGGGCAGCCGTCATTGACGACGTTGTCACCGTCGTCATCGGTTGCGTTGCCGCACTCGCCGCCGGTCTCCGGGCTGAAGATGTGCGAGCAGCCGTCGTTCACAGCGCCACCGTCGCCGCCATCGTCATCGGTGTTGTTGTGACACTGGGCGCCCGACTCGGCGCCTCCGACAGCCGGACACCCGTCGTTGACCGCCCCGGCGCCACCGTTATTGATGCCGGTGTCGAGATCGTCGTCGGTGTTGTTGGCGCATTGCGCACCGGTCTCAGGCCTCATGATATAGAGCTGGAAGTTAGGCGCGACCGCCAGGTCACTGCTGAACTGGGCGTAGCGCTCATTGCCGAACGGGATCGGATTGCCACCGCCCCCGGGCGGATTCGGCCACGCGACCCGCGATGCGAAGCCGCGTTCGGACGTCTGATTGCTGCAGGCCGCGCAGTTCACGAAGGTTGCACGAATATCGCCCAGGGCCACCGGCGGGGAGCGGTAGTCTACCCGGCCGAGGAACCCTTCACAGCAAAATGCCTTGGTCCAGGAGCCACCGTTGTCCAGCGTGAAGAACCACTCATTGTCCTGCGTGCCGAAGTACAGGTCTGCCTGAGTCGGCCCGGCGCCACGGAGGGTGCCAAACAGGTTGTATATCTGCAGCTTGCGGCGCCCGGCGTTGCTGTCGGCCCAGGTTGATCCGCAGTTCGTGCTTCTGCCGATGCCGCCGTCGTTGCTTGTGAGCAGCGGACATCCCGTGGGCGAAGACGTATCGAAAGCGAGGTCGGTGGTATCCACATGCGTGCCGTTGGTGAAGAACTCCATCACCTCGCAGCCATCGTTCACGACGGCGTCGCCATCGTCGTCGGCGGCGTTTTTGCACTGGCTGGGTGTCAAGCCGCTATTTTCGGGGCACGGGGTGGAGCCGCCCGCGCAGTTCGGGCCAGCGGGCGCACACCCCTCGTTCACCATCTGATCGCCGTCGTTGTCGACGGCGTCGGCACAATTGGGGTCCGCGCCGCTCGGGCAGTCGACAGTTGCGGCGTTGCCGTCGTTTATGCAGTGCTGGCGGTACATACCGAATCCGTTGTTGAAGAAGACGTCCAAGTGGGTGGCGTCTCCATCGGTCGCTCGGTGCGTCGTCACGTACGGCTCGCGGTTGTTTGCCAGTGGGCCGGAGAGGTCAGTGATCGTCGCCGCGCCGGCAGGCGGGATGTCAATCTCGTATACGCGCGCGCCGAAGGCGCCGGTGCACGACCCGACGACCGGACAGTTCTGGTTCGTGAGGTAGACGACGTTCGTGTTGAGCGGGGAGATCGCTATCTGGCACCAGTTTCCAGTGCTCATATCAACGGCCGGGAAAGCGGTGAGCACCGGCGTCCAGGCAGGCGCGGCGGCGCCGGCCACCGTGGTGGTGTAGACGCCGGCCGCCCCGGAGCATGCGTACGCCTGCGCCGTGTTCGCGCCGGTGCGGACAGCGGCGACGTCAAAGAACACCGTGGGCGCGCCACCCGAGGGATCTGCGAAAGACCAGGTAGCCCCGGAGTCGTTGCTGTAAGCGACGCCGCAGTCGGTTCCCACAAACACCTTCTGATGAGTGTCCGCTCCGAGGGCGGTGCCGATCCCGTATGCGTTCGGCGTATTGGTGCAGGCGAAAGGCACAGACGCGCGACCCCAAGCCGCTCCTCCGTTCGTGCTTCGCCAGACGCCCGACTGTGTCTGCGCGGGGACGGCGCCGTCGAAGAAGGTTGTGGCGTAGAGAATGTTTGAGTCGTTTGGATCGAAGGAGACATCGGACATGCGGAACTGCGGGAAGCCAAACACGTGGTTCCAGCTCACACCGCCATCAGTGGTCTTCGCCAGCCCGCCGCTCTCCGAGCCTTCAAACGCGACGGTTATGTCGGAAGGACTGATGTCGACGCCGACCGAGCGCCCTCCGAAGATAAGGTCGCCGGGAGGGCCCGCCCCGCCGAAATCGTACTCCGCGACTGCCGGCGGCGGGGGAAGCACTGCTTCGGCTGCGGGGACCCTTGCCTGCATGACGCCGAGTAGCGAAGATAGGGTGAGAACGGAGATCAGGGGCAAAACGGACCGCCTCCACCACCGCGTCCCCGTAGTGAGCGTGCGACCTCGGCTAGTCATGGAAGAACTCCCTTCGACCGTGCAGCCAAGCGCTGCCGACCAGAATATGTAGTTTCGGGACCCGGAGATTGAGACCTCGGAGCGTAATGCCCGACAATTGCCCGATTATCAATGGTGCGATTGATATTGTCAAGTAGCCGGGCGAGGCACTTTGAGGTTCAGCGCGGGACTTGGAAGCCTTTACCTCCGCCTCAAGCGCAAGACCGCGCCGCTGAGAATGAGCGCCAGAACCGCCGCCAGGGCCAACCAGCCCCAGGCGGGAAAGCCGTCGCCATCGGTGTTCGGCAACGGTCCGGTCGAGGAAGAATCGCCGGAAGGCGAGGAAGTAGAAGCCGGTGACGACGATGGCGATCCTGAAGCAGAAGCGTCCGGAGACCCAGGGGTACCTTCAGACGGGCTCGCAGTCGCGGTTGCTTGCGCTGGCGCGGTAGGGCTGGCCCGATCGACCAGGGTCAGGGTAAGCAGGGCATCAGCCGAGAGTCGCCCACCCGGCGTGTCCTGTGTTGCCGCGACGGCGTACCTCCCCGGCGGGCCCACTGGAAAGACCGGAGTAGAGAACGTCCCGTCCGGCCCAACCCTGGTCTCGCTCCACAGCGGCGAACCCTCCAGGGTAAGCGTAACCGGCCCGCAACTCGGGTCTGGGCAGAACCCGGTGCCAGAAGCTATGGTGCTTTCGCCAGCAGGGATCGTATCCGGCTGCAGATATAGTCGCGTCTCTTGCCGCGCGCCCGCTGAGCTGACGACCAGCAGACACAGCCACAGGACGCACAACCCGGTTAACAGACGCGCAGTACTCATCGCCATGCTGATGTTACAACGCAACCGGGAAGGCTCGAGTTCCCGACGGCCCCTAGGCCGGGGATTGTGGTGACTGACCGGTCGGTTTGTGGGATGATTGACATTGCGGCGCGACGAGGCTCTAATGGAGTGCGCTGCCTGCGAGCGATAAGAGAGGCTAACGATGGTAACCGCACAGTTCAACCCGTTCACCCCCGGGCTGCTCGCGAACCCGTACCCGATGTACAAGCTGCTGCGCGAGCAGGACCCGATCCACTGGGACCCGCTGTTCGAGGCCTGGATCCTCACGCGCTACGACGATGTCGACTTTGTCCTGATGGACCCTCGCTTCTCCGCCGACCGGGCACGAGCACAGAACCGCTTCGCGGAGATGATCCGCCAGCAGCAAGAGGAGTTCGGGCCGTTCTCCCAGGCGCCCACGATGCTGACCTCCGATCCGCCGGAGCACACGCGGTTGCGGCGGCTGGTCAGCAAAGCCTTCACGCCGCGCGCAGTGGAAAATCTGCGACCGCGCATCAAGGAGATCGTGGAGGGGCTGCTGGACGGCGTTCCCACAGGTAGCGCTTTCGACCTGGTTGAGGTGCTGGCGTATCCGCTGCCGGTCATCGTGATCGCGGAGATGCTGGGGGTACCTCCGGAGGACCGCGCCGACTTCAAGCGCTGGTCGGACGACATCGTGGCGACGCTGGGCGGTCCGATGATACAGCCCGAGGTGGTCCAGACCGGGCGGGCGGCGATCGAGGAGCTGGTCACCTACCTGGCGGAGGTGATCGCGCAGCGCCGGATGACACCGCGTGATGATCTCATCAGCGGCCTGATCGCGGCGGAAGACGAAGGACAGGTGCTGACGGAACAGGAGATATTCTCGACCACGATCCTGCTCCTGGTCGCCGGCAATGAGACGACGACGAACCTGATCTCTAACGCCATGTTCTCGCTGCTGCAGCATCCGGACCAGCTGGAGCTCCTGCGCAGCGAGCCGGCGCTGATGCCGTCGGCGGTCGAAGAGCTGCTGCGGTTCAATGGCCCTGTGCAGGCGACGGGACGCGTGGCGAAGGAAGACGTGGAGATTGATGGGCATGTCGTCAAGCAAGGGCAGTCCGCGCTCACAGTGCTGGGCGCGGCGAACCATGACCCTGCCAAGTTCCCGGACCCGGAGCGGCTGGACCTCCGGCGCAACCCCACGGACCATCTGGGGCTGGGAGACGGCATTCACTTCTGCCTGGGCGCGCCGCTGGCGCGGGCGGAGGCGCAGATAGCGTTTGAAGCGCTGCTGCGGCGCTACCCGAAGATCGAGCTCGCCGGCGAGCCTGTGTGGGGCGGGACGTTCATCATCCGCGGCGCGAAGAAGCTGCCGCTGGCCGTGTGATCCACGAGTCCCCGAGGGACAAGACAACGCCGCCTCCGCCTGAGGCGGAAGCGGCGTCAATCTTTAAGAGCATCACAGGAAGATCTGCCGGAACCTTCCTGTGACGAGCCCAAAAGGGAGGGTTTGGGACCAATACATAAGACGACATCTCAAAACAGAGTGTTACACCAGGTTGGGTGAGTAAGCTGCGGCCTGCCCGGAGAGAATGGGGGATGCGATGACCAGCATAGACAGCCGGACTAAAGAGGGCACGATAGCGGTGACGGGAGGCGATGTCTGGTACCGGATCGTCGGGGTGGATTCACCCTCTGTGCCGCTGCTCGTGCTGCACGGCGGCCCCGGCGCGGGTCACGACTACCTCGAGCCCCTCGGGGCGCTGGGAGACGAGCGGCCCGTTGTGTTTTACGACCAGCTTGGCTGCGGCAGGTCTGACATCCCCGACGACGAGTCGCTCTGGCGCGTGGACCGCTTCGTCGATGAGGTTGCAGCAGTCCGGCAGTCCCTCGGCCTTGACCGCGTCCACGTCCTCGGTCAGTCCTGGGGTGGCTGGCTCGCGATCGAGTACATGCTATCCCGGCCAGCTGGAGTCGTTAGCCTCGTGCTCGCCAACACCAGCGCCAGTACGGCGGAGTTCGTGGCCGAGGCGCGCCGGCTGGTAGCCGAGCTGCCTGCCGACGCGCGCGACGCGATCGAGCGGTGCGAGGCGGCCGGAACCACCGATACTCCGGAGTACGAAGCAGCGATGATGGCCTTCTATCAGCGCCACCTTTGCCGGTTGCCGGATTGGCCGGATTACATGATGCGTTCGATGGGTAACGTCGCGGCCAGCCCAGTCTACCGGGTCATGAACGGCCCGTCGGAGTGGCTGATCCTGGGCGTCCTGAAGGACTGGGACCGCTCGGGCCGGCTTGCCGAGATCAGAGCGCCGACGCTCGTCCTTGGTGGCCGCTACGACGAGATGGGTCTCGCGAGCCAGGAGACGCTTCGTAAGGGGATCGCCGGATCGGAGCTACACATCTTCGAGAACAGCTCTCACACGCCGCACGCGGAGGAGCCGGAAGCCTACGCCCGGGCATTGCGGGGGTTCCTCACCGGCGCGGAATCGGGCGCGTAGCGGGGGCAGATCTCCTGACCATGAATCTATTATGCCCTCGCGAGGTGTCCGGAGGCGATCCACAGGTTCGGGACGGTTGGGCGTGCGTCACGCGAGACGAAGATAAGCGTCTAACCTACAACGGCATCCAGCATGAGCGACTCTCCCAACGCGGCGACCGCAAGCGAGGCAGGAAGGCGTCCCCTTCTGCGCGGCTACTTGCATCTTTTCGCCGCCTTCGTTGCTGTGGCCGGGTGCGTGGTCCTCATGCTGCTTGCTGATTCGCCTCGCGCTTACGTGGGCGGCGCCGTGTTCGCGGCGAGCCTGATCCTGCTCTACTTCACCAGCGGCGTCTATCACACGATCACCTGGGGCAGGCGCGCCCGCGCGGCATTGCAGCGCCTGGACCATTCGATGATCTTTGTCCTGATCGCCGGGACCTACACGCCGTTCTGCCTGCTCGTGGCCAGAGACGCCTGGGGCATCGCTCTGCTATCGGTGATTTGGAGCGTGGCTGGAGCAGGTATCCTGCTGAAGCTGGCCTGGGGCTCCGCTCCCAGGTGGCTGAACGCTCTTCTCTACGTTAGCGCAGGGTGGATCGCAGTGGTTGCCGCGACGGAGCTGGCGGACTGGTTCGCTGCCGTTCCGCTGGCGCTACTGCTGTCGGGGGGCATCCTCTATACGCTGGGTGCGCTGGTGTACGCCGCCGGCAAGCCGAACCCTTTCCCCCGCGTTTTCGGGTACCACGAGGTCTTTCATGTGATGGTCACCGCAGGTAGCGCCCTGCACTACTCGCTGGTCGCGATTTACGTGATTCCGGCGTAGAGATCTCCAGTGGGAGTGTCTATCGCCAGGGGATACGTGGAGTAGCTCCCCGCTCGCAAGAATGAGCTCGTCTGCTCGGTCCGGTGCCTGAGTGGCGCTGCCGCGCAAACATCGGGCGGAGGCTATTCAGATCCTTCGATCAAGGCAAGGTAAGCGGCCTCAGTTTGGGTGGACGGCCTGACGCCGAGCTCTTCTGCTGGCCGGCGGCGGCACGAGTCGTATACCCGGAGTGCCTCAGCCCGGTTTCCCATCGCGTCGTGAGTGGGCAGCCATGACTCCCGAGAGTCGAGAACCCCTGACCACCGCCCGGCGCCGGGCGACCCTCGAGGCCTTTGCCCGCGCCCTGAACCGCGAGGCCCACAACCTCCAGCACCGGGGCCCAACTAACGTGGCAGCAGCTTCACAATCGACTCCAGTTCGAGGACGAGCCGCTCCCCTCGATGCTCACGGCCGGGTGACTGACGGAGAGCCTCGAGTTAGGGCCCGCCCAGCGCTCCACGATGGCCAGCCTGGCTGGCAATACCCAAGGGCGGATAACATTCGATATCACGTGGACCAGCGCCGTACATCGAATGTTGGACGCCCTTGCAACCCTTGGCGCCGCGGTGACCGTGTCGAAAAGCAATTTTCCCCGCCCATAATGGGTTGACAATTGCCCAGGATCGGTGTATACAGGGCTTGTTCTTGCTTCAGGCACCGGCTATCAGTCGCAACTTGAGATTCCTCGCCCGGCTTGTCCGCCGTGCGGCCGCCGCTGAGGACTTCGATTTGCACGTCTAGGGAGCGCGGCGTTCGCCATGGCTCACGACGTCTTCATCAGCTACGCGGCTCAGGACAAGCCCACCGCCGACGCAGTCTGCGCCACCCTCGAAGCCAAGCACCTGCGGTGCTGGGTCGCTCCACGTGACGTGCTGCCGGGACAGGATTACCCCGAGGCACTCGTTGAGGCCATTGGCCAGAGCCGCCTCATGGTGTTGGTCTTTTCCTCCAACTCAAACAACTCCCAGCATGTGATGAGGGAAGTGGAGAGGGCAGTGAGCCACGGGATCCCCATACTGCCGCTCCGCATAGAGGATGTTCCTCTCTCCAAGTCCATGGAGTACTTCATCAGCAGAACGCACTGGCTGGACGCTTTGACGCCTCCTCTGAAAAAGCACCTCGAGCGTCTCGCTGAGATGACGCAGCTGTTACTATCGAGAACCGAACAGGTGGAGGCCGTAGCTGAGGCGCGGCCTGTCGAAGCTGCGATTGATAAGGGGCTGGCCAGGCCAACGCCACTGCGGGCGGCGTTCGAATCCGCCAAGGGCTGGTTTGGCCACCCCAAGGTACGGCTCGCGCTGGGTTTTGGAGGAACAGGGGCGGCGATCGTCATCGTCCTTGTGATCTTGCTATCTGGTGGTGACGGGGGCGACTCCGGCACCGCGGCCTTCGCGCCGTCGGCCACGTCGCCACGCTCACGCACCGCCACGTCAGGGCCGACCGCCACACCGACGTCCGTAGCGACAGGGCCCACTCCCACGCAGCCGCCAGGCGTGCTGTCGGTCGTCCAGCCGCCAGCCTCACGCACCCCGAGGCCAGAGGCGACAGCCACACAGCCGCCGGCCTGGACGCCGCCGCCGGCCTGGACGCCACCGCCGGCCTGGACGCCGCCGCCGGCCACGCAGCCGCCGGTGCCGACGCCGACGCCGACGCCGCCGGGCGGCATCATTGGCGTGACGCTGTTGCTGTGGGGCTCTTCTGGGGTATCCGTTGACTTCACCCTTGACGGCCCCGGCGCGTACGTCCAAAACTTTCCCATTCTACACCTCCAGGATTTCGCTTTCTTCGACTTAAAGAGCGGGCTCTATACTATGACACAGCAGGGGCGGCCGCCGGGGTGGTATCTCCGCAGCATCTCCTGTGCCGGCGCGGAGGGAAGGATCAACATCTACCAATTCGACTACAACGTAACCATTGACCTCCTGCCGGGCGATAGTGTGCACTGCACCTTCGACAATGAAAAGTTACCCTAGGCCCAGGGCGCACGCCGCCACCTACTGGCCGTGCCAGGGGACTTGGCGCCGTGTGTTGTTGGTCAATGTCCTCTGTGGATAGCCCGGAAGCCGTATCTGCGTGTCACTGCGCAACCGGGCAAATATCGAGTTGATGGCGGCCGCGCGGAAGAACTCGTAACCCCCTGCAACGCTGGAAGCCCAGCCTCTTTCTTCGGTGGTAAAATCATCGCGCAAGCGCGTCGGCGTCTCTAAGTCGCAACCCCATGATCGAGAGACGGTCGGCGCGTTTGATCATCCGGAGCCTTGTCCAATACCCCACCAGGGGGTCCAGAGCTTCGGATCAAACTGACCCACTACCCACGCTTCGGCCCCCGGTTCAGCTCCGGCTCCCGGTCGCGCACACCGTTCTCAGGACACACCGCCCACAGTCCGGGCGCGCGCGGCAGACTTCCTTCCCCAGCCGCACCAGCAGCGCATGGTACTCGTTGAACATCGCGGCGTCAGGCGGCAGTGACGCCTCGACCAGCTCTCGCCACGCGGCGTACGTATCCCTTGCGGGTGGACGGCCGAGGCGGGACAGTGTCCGCCGCGTGTAAGCGTCGATCACAAACGCCGGGCGCCCAGCCGCGTAGAGCAGGATCGCGTCAGCCGTCTCCGGGCCGATGCCGTGCGTCGCGAGCAGCAACGGACGCAGGTCTCGCGGGGGTGTAGCGAGCATTTTGGGGAGGTCGCCCTCGAAGCGCTCGCTTAGCAGCGCGGTGAACGCCTTCAGTTTGCGCGCCTTCGCGTTGAAGTAGCCGCTGGGGCGGATCAGGGCCGCCAGCTCCGCCTCCGGCAACGAGCGTATCCCCTCGGGCGACAGAGCGCCGGCCGAACGGAGGTTGGCGATCGCTTTCTCGACGTTGGTCCAGGCGGCGGACTGTGTCAGGACCGCCCCGACGATCACCTCGAAGGGCGAATCCGCCGGCCACCATTGCTGCGGCCCGTACTCAGCGAACAACCGCCGGTAGACGTCCCGCAGCAGCGCGCTGGCGTCGGTGGCTGCCGCCGGGGACGCTACTTCGCGGGCTTGCGTGTTTCTACCCGGGCGAGCAGCCATCCCGGCACCTTCGCGTCCGGAACGGAATCGAAGTGGGGGATATAAGGCTTAATATCCAGCACCGGCGTCCCATCTATGGCGTCCAGCCCCTTGACCCGCACCTCGTTCCCCTTCACGCTCAACAGCCGCACCGCCGTGCAGAGGACCGGGTTGAAGCGGATCTGGCTGCGCGTCGCCAGGACGCCCATCAACGGATTCGCCGGGTCGTCCCGCGGGTGCAGCTGGTGCTTGGACCCACGGACGTGCGCGGGCACGAGGCTGGGCCAGAACAGCACCAGCACGTGCGAGTACGTGTCCAGACCCATTAGAGCGTCCGCCAGCTCCGGCCGCAGGATGATGCGGGCGTGCACGCTGCTCCAGTCGCGCCCGTCGCCGGTCTCTTTCACGCGGCTGCGCACGAAGCCGACCGGGCGCAGGGTGACCTCCGGCAGCTCTGGAAACGGCGCCGGCTTGCGGGAGAGGGTGCGAGTGAGCCACCGCATGGGGGGATTATAGCGCCGCGCGTGCTGCAGGCGTCAGCGGAGCGAGGGCGCCGCCTCGCGTCCAACCTTCCCCTTCCCGACGTTCCGCCCTAGGATGAGAGGACACTCTTCAGCAAGGAGCGAACGAATGGCGAAGGTACTCTGCGTCCTCTACGATGATCCGGTGACCGGCTACCCGGGCTCGTACGCCCGCGACGGTCTGCCCACGGTGGACGGCTACCCGGGCGGACAGACGTTGCCAACACCAAACGCAATCGACTTCAGGCCCGGAGAACTGCTGGGCAGCGTCTCGGGCGAGCTGGGGTTGCGCAAGTTCCTGGAAGGACTCGGCCACAGGCTGATCGTGACCGCAGACAAAGACGGCCCGGCCAGCGTGTTCGAACGTGAGCTGCCGGACTCGGACATCGTCATCTCGCAGCCGTTCTGGCCCGCTTACCTGACCGCGGAGCGGATCGCCCGCGCGCCGAAGCTAAAGCTGGCCATCACCGCTGGGATCGGCTCGGACCACGTCGACCTGCAGGCCGCGACGGAGAAGGGCCTCACGGTCGCCGAGGTGACCTACTCGAACAGCATCAGCGTCAGCGAGCACGTCGTGATGCTGATCCTCTCGCTTGTGCGGAACTACATCCCGTCCTACCAGTGGGTCGTGAACGGCGGCTGGAACATCGCCGATTGCGTTTCGCGTTCGTACGACCTGGAGGGCATGGCCGTCGGGACGGTCGCGGCCGGGCGCATCGGTACGGCCGTCCTGCGCAGGCTGAAGCCGTTCGAGGTCAAGCTGCACTACACGGACCGGCACCGCCTTTCCGATGCGGTCGAACGCGAACTCGGCCTGACGTTCCACCCCGACGCCGAGTCGCTGGTGCGGGTCTGCGATGTCGTCACGATCAACGCCCCGCTGCACCCGGAGACGGAGCATATGTTCAACGACGCGCTGATCAGCAAGATGAAGCGAGGCGCCTATCTCGTGAACACTGCCCGCGGCAAGATCTGCGACCGCGACGCCGTGGCCAGGGCGCTGGAAAGCGGACAGCTTGCCGGCTACGCGGGCGACGTCTGGTTCCCGCAGCCGCCGCCGCAGGACCATCCGTGGCGGACGATGCCGCATCACGGGATGACGCCGCACGTGTCCGGGACGTCGCTGTCAGCGCAGGCGCGCTACGCCGCGGGCGTGCGCGAGATCCTGGAGTGCTGGTTCGAGGGCCGCCCGATCCGCGAGGAGTATCTTATCGTGGACGGCGGTAAGCTGGCGGGCGCGGGCGCCCATTCGTACAGCGCCGGCAACGCGACGGGTGGGTCGGACGAAGCGGCGCGGTTCCGGCGACAGGCGTAGGGGGTCAGGCGCATCGCTTGGTCGAGGGGAGTTCCCGGCGGCGAAACCCCCGTTATCTCGCGGTCCAGTGCTCGACAGGGCGGGAAAGGAATTCTTCCACGGAAATCCCTCCGGCCCCCACGAGTAACTGTTGTCGGGGGCTGAAGGCGCCTGCAAATGCGCCCATGCCTGAGTGAGTGTGACGCACGCTTCCGCTCTTGACCTCGATGGCGGTCACGTTGCCGCCGGAGCGCACGATGAAATCGACCTCAGCGTTTCGGTGACGCCAATAGAACACCCTGCAAACACCCGCCGCCGCGGCGTTCACGAGATGTGATCCCACCGCGGACTCGACGGCCCTTCCCCACCAAGCGTGGTCCCTGCGGGCTGCGCTGAACGACCGGCCTGCCTGCGCGGACATCAGCGCTGTATTGAACACCTGTAGTTTCGGACTTGAGCCGCGACGGCGCGCCGCGTCTCCCGCAAACTTCTGGAGGCCGGTAACCATGCCCGAGCCAGCAAGGAGGTCGAGATAGTGGGCCATCGTCGTCGCGTTCCCGGCGTCCTGCAACTGCCCGAGCATCTTGGTGTAGGAGAGCACCTGCCCGGAGTACTCGCAGGCGAGCTCGAACAACCTGCGCAGGACGGCGGGCTTGTCGACCCGAGTGAGGAGGAGAACGTCGCGCGAGATCGTCGTCTCAATTAAGGAGTCCTTGACGTAGCGCGCCCACCTCTCCTCATCATCGATGAGCGGCGCGGCACCGGGATATCCCCCGAAAAAGACGTAGCGGTCAACGTCCCAGCCGAAGGCTTCGCGCATCTCGGCGAAGGACCAGTGCGGCACGTAAATCACCTCGAAGCGTCCGGCGAGGCTTTCCGTCAGACCACGCCCGATGAGCAGCGGCGCGGACCCGAGGATAAGTACCCGCAGCGGAGTAACACTGGCGGTATCCTCGTCCCACAAGCGTTTGACGGTCTCAGTCCAGTCAGCTATCTTCTGAACTTCGTCCAGGATCAACAGGGCGTCACCTTCTCGAGCGCGCAGGCGCGCAGCGTCCCACTGCTGGGGCACCCACTCGCGGCCGCGCAGCGCGGGCTCGTCGGCGCTCGCGTAGTGGAAGGGCAGGCCGCAGTCCGCTGCTGCCTGGTGGGCCAGGGTGGTCTTGCCAACCTGGCGTGGGCCAGCCAGAACCTGGATGAAGCGTCGTGGCTCAAGCAGCCGCTGAACCACGACAGAAGCCTGTTTGCGTTGCATCACCGTTTACTCAGTGTCTTGAGTAATTTTACTCAATTCATCGCGCAACGCAATATTCGCGGGCGCCCATTCGTACATCGCAGGCAACGCGACGGTTGGGTCGGACGAAGCGGCGCGGTTTCGGCAACAGGCGTAGGGGGCGACGGCGCCTCCGGGGGCCCTTCAGCGCGCACGCAAGGAGGGCGCTGGGCGGGTATAGTTAGATCATGAAGATCAACGGGAACCTGGATATATCGGAGGAGGAGATTGCCGAAGTCTGCCGCAAGTGGCGCGTGACTGAGTTCGCCCTCTTCGGCTCTGTGTTACGTGAGGACTTCCGCTCAGACAGCGATATTGACGTACTGGTCACGTTCGATGACGGCGCGCGGTGGGACCTGTTCGATATCGTTGACATGCAGGAGGAGCTCGAGGCGCTATTCGGACGCAAGGTCGATCTTGCCGAGCGGTCCGCCGTCGAGCAAAACCCAAACTACCTCAGGAGGCGACGTATTCTGAAATCGGCTCAGACGGTCTATGCTGCCGGATGACGAGACGCTCCTCCTGGACATGCTCATAGCCGCCCGCAGGGCGTCGAAATACGCCGAAGGAGTCAGCCGAGGGGATTTTGAAGCTGACCTACTGCTCCAGGACGGCGTTGTACACCAGATTCAGATCGTTGGTGAGGCGGCAGGGCGCGTTACGGAGGAACTCAAAGACGCGCATCCGGAGATCCCCTGGCGTCGCGTGATTGGGATGCGTCACTGGCTTGTCCACGGTTACCGGAATCTCGATCTGGACCGAGTGTGGGATACAGCCCAGAATTGGCTCCCGCCCCTGATCGCAGCGCTTCAACCCCTCGTTCCCCCCGACGAGGACGCTTGAGCGGGGCGAAGTGTTGGCGACGAGCAGACCGATGAGGCCAAATACCTAGCGATAGCGGCAACGCGACGGGCGGCTCGGACGAGGCGGCGCGGTTCCGGCAACAGGCGTAGGGGTCGGGCGCTCAGCCGGGGATCGGGGCGCGGGCGGCTGAGTCCGCAGAAATAGCGGCCCCGGTCGCGGCTTCAGCCTGCAGCGGGTGGGCGCCCTTGCGGCGTATCATGCCGGCGAACGCCTCCACGATGCCTGCGTCGAACTGCGTCCCGGCGTTCGCCTGAAGCTCCTCGATAGCGGCCTCTATCGACATCGCCTTCCGGTAGGGGCGGTCCGCGGTCATCGCGTCGAAGGCGTCCGTCACCATGAGGATGCGCGAGGCGAGCGGGATCGCCTCACCGGCCAGGCCGGCGGGGTATCCGGAACCATCGAAGCGCTCGTGATGGTGCAGGATCGCCGGGACAGCTTCGGCCACGCTATCGATCTGGCTGAGCATGTGACTCCCGAGCGTTGGATGGAGCCTCATCTGGTCCCATTCGCTGCTATCCAGCGGCCCGGGCTTGCGCAGCACGACATCCGGTATCGCGAGCTTGCCGATATCGTGGAGGAGCGACGCCAGCCGCAGCACCTCGACATCTTCGTCGGACAGCCCCAGCTCCTGCGCTAGCTCCGCGCTGTACCAGGCGCAGCGCTCGATGTGGTTGCGCGTGTTCGGGTCCTTGGTGGCGAGCGCGTTGACAAGTGAAGCGACGACGTCCGGGGCTGCCCTGTCGCCCGCGTATTGAGGGCCGTCGGTGTCGGCGCGCCGGCTCAGCAGGCCGTCCCAGTCGCCCACGCGGTTCTTCCCGGTGGATTTCGCCCAGTACATCGCCATGTCGGTGCGATAGATCAGTTCTTCCGCGGCGACGGCCATCTCCGGGAAGCTTCCGACGCCGACGCTGATCGTCACGCTCCCGGCGTCGGGCACCGTCATCCGCTCCACGCGCTCTCGCAGCTGTTCCGCGGTCTGCGTGGCCTTCTTCTTGTTCAGGCCCGGCAGGATCACGGCGAACTCGTCGCCGCCGTAGCGATAGGCGTTCTCGCGCTCGACAACGTCGGCGGCGGTCCCGGCCAGGTGGCGCATCAGCTCATCACCCGCCAGGTGGCCGAGGCTGTCGTTGACGCCCTTGAAGCCATCGATATCGAACAGCAGGAGCCCGACGCGCGCGCCGCTGCTTTCCGCGCGCGCTATCTCCTCGCGCAGCCGCTTGTGGAACGCCCGGTGGTTCCCCAGCCCGGTGAGCGGGTCCGTGGCCGCCTGCGCGCGGGCGTCTCCGAGCTGCCGGTTGCGGTCTCTCAGCTTTTTCAGCGTGTCCTTCAGCTCCTGCGTGCGCGCCTCCACCGCGGACATCATCTGGTTCAGCACCGATCCCAGGTGCGCCAGCTCCCTCGGCCCCGTCGCCGGCGCGCGCGCCGACAGGTCGCCCTGCGATGCCGCCGAGGCCGTCGCCTCCAGCGCCGTGAGAGGCGCGAGGATCGAGCGGACGACGAAGAACGTCGTCGTCATCGCAACGACTATCACAGTCGTCGCCGAGACCAACAGCAGCGAGAGCGCCAGGTCGCTCGCCCTCTCGTCGCTGACGCGCAGGGACAGGACTTCGCGTCGCTCCTGGGCCGTGACTTCCTCAAGCGCCAGCCGGAAGTCGCGGAAGACCGGCACGATCTCTTCCATGGCCGCGTTCGCGCCGCCGACGTCGCCGGCCAGACGCAGAGCAGTGATCCCACCGACGCTCTGGACCAGGAACGCGCCCTTGACGGTGATCTCGATCAGCTCCGGCCGGTCGCTCTGGCTGACGGCCGCCGAGAGGCTGTTGACGGCCGCCTCACCGTGGGCCCGAACCTCTTCGACGTATGCGGGATCACCCGTCACCACGTAGCGCTGGAGCAGCAGCGCGGAGATCCCGGCCTGCGCCTCCGCTTCCTGGAGCAGCGTGGCGGTGCTGGAGTGCCTGTCGAGGCTGTCCAGGTTCGCCTGCCGGGACTCCTCCTGCCAGACTGACATCCCGGCGGCGACGATGAATACGCCGCAGATGAAGGCGAAGGCGCCGATGATCCGCGCCCTCACCGAACCGAGCGGCGTGAAGCCCCGCAGGCGGCCCGCAAGCCGCACCTGCGGCGTCCGTGTCGCTGCCCGGTGTGTCGCAATCATCGGCGCACTTACCTGATCTGCTCTCTATGGCAGTCTGTCCCGCCTGGAGCGGACTGCCGTACGCGCTTATCTAGCCTGTGACTGTCTCGGGGTCCTGCCGGCGTGCCAGCGAGCGGCCCACGAGCACGAGAGCAGCCAGCCCGGCGCCTGCGGCCACTATGATGGCGGCCAGCATGAGCTGCGAAGATGCGTCGTCCGCGCTGTCGGCGCTGTTCTGAAGGGAAACCGCCTCCTGGTTCTCTACCTGAATCGCGTCCTCCAGCAGGGTGCTGAACTGCGCGAAGGCCGGGCGGATCGCCTCCAGCGTGGCCGCGGCGCCCGCCACGTCCCCGCTCTGGCGCAGGGCGATGACCTGCCCCGCCCCGTCCGCCAGGCTCGCGCCGCCGAGCGCCACGTCCTTGAGGTCCGCCTTGCCCTTCTGGGCCACGGCGGTCGTCAGGAAGCCGATGCCGTTGGTCGCGTGGTTCTGGATCTCGAGGATCAGCGCCGGGTCGCCCTGCTCGACGAACGTCCGCATCAGCTCGGCGGCGGCGGCGCCCTCTTGCGCGGCGTTCTGCAGGTTTGCCGCCCGCGCGGCGTGCGCCTCGCTCTCCTTGGCGCGCGACTCGCTCACGTTCCCCTGCCAGATGGCAGCGCCCACCAGCGCGGCGACGACGATGCCGGCGCCGGCGAAGGCGATGAGCCGCCAGGGCTTGCCTGTTCGCGTGGTCTGTTCTGTGTTCTCCATGAATACCTCCGCGGGACCGCGCGCCTGAGCGCTCCGGCCCCTCGGTTGATAAGAGGCGCACGCGTGAGGAAACGTTACAGCGCGGCGGCGGGGAGGCGGCGGGAGGCGTAGGGGCGAT
This sequence comes from uncultured Dehalococcoidia bacterium, assembly GCA_964558415.1. Lineage (GTDB taxonomy): Bacteria > Chloroflexota > Dehalococcoidia > SM23-28-2 > RBG-16-64-32 > CAZLDI01. The sequence goes on along the minus strand of CAZLDI010000010.1, from coordinate 31,580 downwards.
GCTCGCCTCGCCCTCGGGGGAGTGGGCAGTGGGTGTTCTGCGGGTTGAAACCCGCAGCTATGGAGGAACAGACGGGGATGGACGGAGCAGCGGGACGGCGTAGAATGCCGGGTGAGACTGTTGACGCGTCCTCAACCACCTGGCATAGCTGCATGAAAGAAGCCGTCGCTCGAATTAAAATCAATAAACTGCTGGAGGCTGCTGGTTGGCGATTCTTCGCCGATGGCAATGCCCCAGCCAACATTCAGCTCGAGCCCAGCGTCACGATCAAGACAGCCGACCTCGCCGCGCTCGGCGACAACTTCGAGAAGACGACCAAGGGCTACATTGACTTTCTGCTTCTCGACACCAAGGGCTTCCCGTTTATTGTCCTGGAGGCCAAGGCGGAGGACAAGAATCCGCTCGTCGGCAAAGAGCAGGCCCGCAAATACGCCAGGTCCCAGAACTGCCGGTTCGTTATCCTCTCCAACGGCAACTTGCACTACTTCTGGGATCTGGAACGCGGCAACCCATACATCATCACGTCCTTCCCGACCCCAGACTCGGTCATCGGCTACCAAAAGGTCACTCCCAACCCGCAGCGCCTTATCGATGAGCAGGTCGGCGACGACTACATCGTCTTGACTCAACGCCCGAACTACCAATCTGAGGCGGCGTGGCGCAATGAAGCAGAACGCCCCGGATACATCCAGGCCAACAAGCTGCGCTTTCTGCGTCCCTACCAACTCAAGGCCATCCAGGCGCTGCAACGGGCAGTCAAGGACGGGAAAGACCGCTTCCTGTTCGAGATGGCCACGGGCACCGGGAAGACGCTCACGGCCGGCGCTGTCATCAAGCTGTTTCTGCGTTCCGGCAACGCCTGCCGCGTCCTCTTCCTGGTGGACCGGCTCGAACTGGAGGATCAGGCGAAGAAAGCCCTCACCGCAATCCTGTCTGCCGACTTTCAGACGAAGATCTACAAAGAGAACCGTGAGGAGTGGCGGCGGGCGGAGATCGTGGTCACGACAGTGCAATCGCTGCTCTTCAACAACAAGTATCAGGGGCTCTTCTCGCCGACTGACTTCGACCTGGTGATTTCTGACGAAGCGCACCGTTCCATTGGTGGCAACGCGCGCGCAGTATTCGACTACTTCATCGGCTACAAGCTAGGCCTTACAGCCACGCCCCGCGACTACCTGAAGCGGTTCGACAAGGCTAACCCCACTACCCGCGACCCGCGTGAGGCCGAGCGCCGTCTGATGCTGGACACCTATCGCACCTTCGGCTGCGAGAACAGCGAGCCGACCTACCGCTACTCGCTGCTTGACGGCGTGAAGGATGGCTATCTACTCAGTCCCACGGTCGTCGATGCTCGCACCGAAATCACCACCGAGCTGCTCTCCAACGAGGGGTTCGTCGTCTCGTTCACCGACGATGCGGGCGAAGACCAGGAGGAGGCCTTCAAGCAGCGTGAATTTGAGAAGCGCTTCTTCGCCGAGGCCACCAACCAACTCCTCTGCAAGACCTTCCTGGAAAACGCCTTGCGCGATCCAGTCAGCGGCGAAATCGGCAAGTCCATCATCTTCGCCGTCAGCCAGGGTCACGCCGCCAAGCTGACGCAGATCCTCAACAAGATGGCCGACCGCATGTTCCCCGGCAAGTACCAGTCCGACCTCGCGGTGCAGGTCACCTCGCAGATCCCCGACGCCCAGCAGTTCAGCATCAACTTCGCGAATAACAACCTGTTAGGTTCGGCGAACTTCCTGCCCGCCTACAAGACCAGCAAGGCGCGTGTCTGCGTGACCGTGGGCATGATGACCACAGGCTACGATTGCACCGACATCTTGAATCTCGGTCTGTTTCGACCGATCTTTTCGCCCACAGACTTCATCCAGATCAAGGGGCGCGGCACCCGTAAGCACAACTTCCTGGAACAGCTCTTTGACGACAGCCTGAAGGACGGCGTCGCGGAGCCGCAGAAGTCCACATTCAAGCTGTTCGACTTCTTCGCCAACTGCGAATACTTCGAGAAGGAGTTCAACTACGACGAAGTGCTCAAGCTCCCCGCGCCCCAGCGCAAGGGCCGCGAGGGGGATATCGGCGGCCGGGGCGCCGTGGCGATACCCGGAGCCTACGAGCACCTTGGCGCGGACATCCTCTCCATGATCAAGGAAGAGACGATCGGCTACGAGGGGATGAAGATCGATCGGATGTTCTTCGAGAAGTTCGAGGACGCCGTGCGCGAGAACGACTTCATCGCTCGGAGTGTCGAGGCCGGGCAGTGGGACCGTGTCATCGACTACGTGAACCGCGAAGTCTTCGACACGCCCGAGGAGTACTACACCCTCGAAAAGCTGCGCAAAGCCGCCGCCGTGGACCGTCGCCTGACCCTGCGGGAGATCCTGGAAAAGGTGTTCGGCCTCATCCCGCGCTTCAAGTCCAAGGACGAACTGCTGGAAGAGGAGTTCGCGAAGTTCGTCGCCGACGCCAAGCCCGAAGAAGCCGAGTCGATCCCGGCCATCAAAACTTTCTTCAAGGCCTACGTCACCAGCGACCAGGTGCGCGGCATCATCGAGAGCAGGCAGTTCACCGACCTGGCCACCAACCCGGTCTTTTCCTCCAGCGACTTCCGCGCCGTGCCGAAGAAGTACCGAACGCTCATCCCTGATTACGTTAAGGACTACGTCTCCTTGAACCAGTTCGCCGCATAAAGGAGATCCCATGCTCGACACCGCCACGAAACGCCGCATCGACACCGCCCGCGACATCCTCGTCGGCAAAGTGCCCGACCCCAAGAGCCAGGTAGAGCAGATCACCATCGCCCTCATCTACAAGTTCATGGACGACATGGACGCTGAGAGCGAGGAGTTCGGCGGGAAGCGCAAGTTCTTTGCCGCGGAATTCGCCCGCTACGGCTGGGCCAATCTCATGCGCTCCGGGCTGGGTGGGCACGAGACCCTGAACCTCTACGCCGAGGCTATCGCCAAGATGCCGGAGAACCCCGGCATTCCGCTGCTCTTCCGCGACATCTTCAAGAACGCGTACCTGCCGTATCGCGACCCCGAAACGCTCAAGATGTTCCTCAAAGTGATCGATGAGTTCACGTACGACCACTCTGAGCGTCTGGGCGATGCTTTCGAGTATCTGCTCTCGGTCCTCGGTTCGCAGGGCGATGCCGGACAGTTTCGCACCCCGCGACACATCATCGACTTCATCGTCGCCATCATCGACCCGAAGAAGAACGAGACCGTGCTCGACCCCGCGTGCGGCACCGCCGGATTCCTCATCTCCTCCTACAAGCGCATTCTCAAGGCCAACACCGACACCGAAGGCCACAGCACGTTAACGCCGGACGACAAGGGCCGCCTCGCGCAGAACTTCAAGGGCTACGACATCTCGCCCGACATGGTGCGCCTGTCGCTGGTCAACATGTACCTGCACGGCTTCACCGACCCGCACATCGCCGAGTACGACACGCTCACCTCGCAAGACAAATGGAACGAGTACGCCGACGTCATCCTCGCGAATCCGCCCTTCATGTCGCCCAAGGGCGGCATCAAGCCGCACAACCGCTTTTCGGTGCAGTCCAAGCGCAGTGAAGTACTGTTCGTGGACTACATGGCCGAGCATCTCACGCCCGGCGGCCGCGCCGGCATCATCGTGCCCGAAGGAATCATCTTCCAGAGCCAGACCGCCTACACGCGGCTCCGTAGGATGCTAATGGAGGAGTACCTGGTCGCCGTCGTTTCGCTGCCCGCCGGCGTTTTCAATCCCTATTCCGGGGTGAAGACCTCGATCCTCTTTCTCGACAAGACCCTGGCCAAGAAGACCAGCACCCTTGCCTTTTTCAAGATCGAAAACGATGGCTTCGGCCTCGGCGCGCAACGGCGTGAGATTGACAGGAACGACCTACCTCAGGCCCAGGCCGAGATCGGCGAATACCTTCGCCGTCTGCGGGCGGGAGAATCGATAGAAGACTTCCAGCCCACGCTCGGCCTGATCGTGGCGAAAGAGAAGATCGCCGCGAGCGGTGACTGCAACCTCAGCGGAGAGCGATATCAGGAAGGGGCGGCGAGCAATCATTTGTTTCCGCTTGTTTCCCTGGGTGAAGACAACCTCTTCCGCGTGGAAAGCGGAGGCACGCCTAAATCCGGCGTGGAGGAATATTGGCACGGCGGAATTCCTTGGGCGACGCTCGTTGATCTCCCCGCAACGGACTTCATCACTCAAATCACCGCGACACAGCGGACGATTTCCGAAAGAGGCCTGCGCGAATCCTCAGCGAAACTGATTCCGGCAAACTCGGTCGTTGTTTCCACTCGCGCGACTATCGGACGGATCGCCATCAATCGCGTGCCCCTCGCAACAAATCAGGGATTCAAGAACGTCATCATTGAAGATTCGGCACGAGCGGTGCCGGAGTTTGTCGCACTCGCGCTCACCAAGCTTGTGCCTACGATGCAAGCATGGGCGACGGGCGGGACGTTCACAGAGATCTCCAAATCCAAGTTCTGCGAACTCAAAATTCCTCTTCCCTCGCTGGAGGTGCAGAAGGAGATCGTGGCAGAGATCGAGGGCTATCAGGGCGAGATTGCTCGCCTCGGCAGCGCCATCGAGGATGAAGAACGGAAGATCCAGACCACCCTCGCCCGCGTCTGGGGCGAGGACGAGTCAGCCCCGCCGGGCGCGTGAGCCATGGAAGAAGCCGCCGAGCTGGGCAACTACCTGCCGCTGTCCTTCAAGAGCCCGAAAGAGCAGGAATACATTGAGTTCCTCTGGGACGCTTTCGAGACCAACTACACGTACGGCAAGTATCAATTCGCGTTTCTCGCCTACCACATGCTTACTATGAGTGTCGTTTATTTCAATATCTGGCAGATCAGGCAGACTCGGCCAGCGGACTTCGAGATGGGCCTGATCGGCTTCGCCAGAGACGAGAAGGCCCTGCTGGATGCGACTTCACCCTTGGCCTTCAGTACAGTGAATGAGCGCACGATCCTACGCTTTCTCAAGCTCATCGCCTGTGACAACGGTAAGATCGGCACTTACGCCAAGCTAGTGGACGACCGGAACGAGACGGCCCATTCGAACGGCAACATCTTCTTCAGCACTCCAGAGGCGATTGACGCGAAAATCACCGAGATCCTGCGTGTGGTGGACGAGATCCAGACCCACTCACGGCCGGTCATCGAACACGCCTACCGCGAGTTCCTCCTCCAGAGCCACGACCCCGAAGAGCGCGAATATTCGGACGATGCTGACCAGATCCGCGAGGTGCTAATCCACGGCAACTACCTGTCGCCGAAAGACATCGAAATCTGCGTAGGCTTCGACCTGGCGCCGCTGCGCGCCAGCGACAACTTTGCCGCGATCGAGGCCCTGCACCGAAGCCTTCACGCCGTTACACTCGCCTCTTAATTCCGGAATATTCCGCAATCCAGCACCCCAAAACTGCCAAACGAATTCCCGCGGTGTGCCATTTTCCCCTTGGCTTTTCGCTGCACCGGCATCTACGCTGGTCGCGAATGGCCACACGTGGACCCAACACCGACGCCGGCAAAGCCGCCACCAGGCTCAACGCCGTCAAGCATGGGCTGCGCTCCACCGCGGTGGTCGTCCGCAACGCGGAGGACCTCGCGCTCTACCAGCGGCACTTCGCGGGGATCGTCGAGAGCCTGGCGCCGGACGGGTACCTGGAGACGGAGCTGACGGTGCGCATCGCGGAGCTCCTCTGGCGCCTGCAGCGGGTCGTTCACTACGAGGCCGATAGGATCGCCGCCAGTCTCGAGCAGATGCCCCAGGACATCGCCACCGCCGACCGCTACGGCAAGGCGGTCGGCATCAAGCGCCCGAGGCTGACTCTGGAGCGGATTAAGGTCCAGACGGGCATCCGCATGCTCCCGGACAAGTCGGCGCTCGATAACATCGTCCGCTACGAAGCGCACCTGCACCGCCAGTTGGTCCAGACGATGCACGAGCTGGAGGCGATCCAGGCGCGCCGCCGCGGCGAGGCCACGCCCCTGGCACGCCTGGACATTAGCGGGCCGCCGTCAGGGTGATGCCACGCCCTCGGTTCGACTCGCTCGCGGTGACGCCACGACCCGCCCATGGTGAGGCTCTCGTACCAGGAGCGGAGCACGGTATCCCGACCCGGTGAGCCCTGGGCGGCTACGGAACCGGCTAATATAGTTAAAGCATGAGGATTAACGGAAGCATCGAGGTCCCGGACGAAGCGATCGCGGCGTTCTGCCGCAAGTGGCGCGTCACCGAGCTGGCGTTGTTTGGTTCGGTGCTGCGGGAGGATTTCGGGCCGGAGAGCGATGTCGACGTGCTGGTCCGGTTCGCGGCGGACGCGCGGTGGGACCTCTGGCACATCATTGACATGCGGGAGGAGCTGGCACGGCTTTTCGGGCGAGAGGTTGACCTGGTGGACAAGGATACAGTGGAGGCGAGTGACAACCCCTTCCGCAGACGCCTGATCCTGAGCTCCGCGCAGATGGTCTATGCAGCCGGATGACGTTTCGCAGCTGCTGGCCGGTACAATGGCAACATGAAGTCTGCCTCAACCGTGCTCCCTCCCGCGTCCGCGATCTCTCGGCTGTGCAGGCGCAGGCACATCCGCAGACTCGCGCTCTTCGGCTCTGTCCTCAGGTCTGACTTCCGGCCGGATAGCGACGTAGACGTGCTCGTCGAATTCGAGCCCGGCCGCACGCCAGGGCTCGCCTTCTTCGAGATCCAGGCGGAGCTATCGGTGTTGTTCCGGCGCCGCGTCGACCTGAACACGCCGCAGTTCTTGAGCCCCCGCGTCCGGCGGAACGTGGAGGCGGAGGCGGAGGTCCTGTTTGACGCGGAGTGACGAGGACCGGCTTGCGCATATGCTGGCCGCCGCTCGCAGGGCGATTTCGCTGGTCGACGGCCGCAACCGGCAAGACCTGAACAGCGACGATGTGCTGGTGCTGGCACTCACCCGTCTCCTGGAGATTCTCGGCGAGGCGGCGAAGGGCGTTTCCAGCAAGACGAAGGCGGCGAACCCGGCGATCCCCTGGAACCAGATGGCCGCGACCCGGGACCGCCTGATCCACGGCTACTTTGCGGTCGATCTCGATATCGTGTGGGAGATCGTCAGCCGCGACCTGCCACCGGTCATAGTACCGCTGAGCAGTCTGGCGCCGCCGGAGGAAGGGTAGCGATGAAGAATACTCCGGAGGCCCGCCGTCAGGGAGGCCACGACCCGCTCATGGTGAGGCTGTCGCACCGCTCATGGTGAGGCTCTCGTACCATGAGCGGGGCACGGTATCCCGACCCCTTGCCGCTTGCCCCTTGCCGCTTGCCCTTTGCCGCTTGCCGGTTGCCGCTTGCCGCTTGCCCCTTGCCCTTTGCCGCTTGCCGGTTGCCGCTTGCCGCTTGCCCCTTGCCCCCTACGGGAACAGGACGGGCATCGAGCGGGGGCCGCGCACCTGGCCGCCGGCCCAGGTGACCCCGGCGGGGTCCTCCAGGCGGTACTCCGGGATGCGCGCCAGCCACTCCTGCAGGGACACGCGCATCTCCATGCGGGCGAGGTTGGAGCCGGCGCAGCGGTGGATGCCGACGCCGAAGGCAATGTGCGGGTTCTCCTTGCGGTCGATGATCACTTTGTCGGGGTCCTTGAAGCGCCGCGGGTCACGGTTGGCCGAGGGGAACGACATCAGCACCTTGTCGCCTTCGGACATCTTGCAGCCGCCGTACTCGTAGTCCTCGGTCACCACGCGCGCCATCGTCACCGGGGCATAGGCCCGCAGCAGCTCCTCGATCGCGACCGGCAGGAGCTCGGGTTCGGCCACGAGGCGCGCGCGGTCGCCGGGGTTCTGGGCGAGGTGCCAGAGCGCGGCGCCGATGGAGCTCCACGTGGTGTCGATGCCGGCGACGAGCAACAGGAAGCAGGTGCCGAGCACGTGCTGCTCCGGCACGGGCTGGCCGTCGACTTCCGCGGCGAGCAGGTAGCTGATCAGGTCGTCCTTCGGATTCGCCTTGTGCTCCTGGATGCGGTCCCACAGGTAGAGGAAGATGTTGCGAGCAGCCTCGCCGCCTACATCCGCGTTGGTCAGGCCGAACTCGAGCAGGCCGCGCACCCACTCCGTGAACGTGCCGGACTCCTCCTGCGGGATGCCGAGCATGCTGGCGATCACGCGAGGGGGGATCTGCTGCGCGTAGTCCGCGGCGGCGTCAGCGCGGCCGTTCTCGATGAAGCCGTCGATCAGCGAGCGGCATAGCTCACGCGTCTCCGGCTCCCATTTCGCGATAGACGTCGCGGAGAAAGGGGGCAGCAGCAGCTTGCGCGCCCAGGTGTGCTCCGGCGGGTCGGAGGTGATCGGCGGTGCGCCGACGTTGTAGTCGCGCAGGGCTTCCGGTATCTCGGGGTCCGGCTCGTCCCCGCTGCCGGGCGGTGGGCCGAGCGGCGCGACCAGGATCTCCCGCGACGAGAAATGCTGGATGTCCCGCGCGATGTTGAACAGGTCCTCGTAGCGCGTGGGCATCCAGGACCCGGCCCAGCGCTCCGAGTGCGCCACCGGGCAGCGCTCGCGCAGGTCGTCCCAGACGGGGAACGGGTCCTTGATGTACGACGGGTCGAAGATGTCGTAGTCGACCGCCCAGTCCTTGACGGGATCGGCCACCATGGCGTTTCTCCTTCTGGCGATGTCTCTAGAGGGACCGCGGACTGAACGGCAATCCGCTCTGCGAAAGTACACCGCGCGGGGTGCGGTTGTCAAAGGCTGCGCGGTAGGCGGGGCGCCGGGTTCTGGAGATATCCCGCTCATGGTGAGGCCCCGACCCGCTCATGGTGAGGCTCTCGTACCATGAGCGCAGCACGGTATCCCGATCCGGCTAAACGGCACGCGCTCAGTGTTCTTGCTCGAGGCAGCATCGCCCCGCTCGCCCTACGAGAACCTCAGGACGAGCGGTAAGCCACGCTCCGGCCCGACCCGCTCATGGTGAGGCTCTCGTACCATGAGCGCGCCACCCAGATCCCATCCCCATCCGCGCCCCTTCTGTGTCCTCTGTGGACTATTCCCATCCGCGACCTCATCCGCGTTCATGCGCGGCCAAATCCACTAACTCCACACGTGCGAAATACGTTAAGTTATGATAGAATTGTTATTGCAATCACAAAGCATTTCGCGTATGGCTGAAGCTACCCAAACGAAATACACCGCCGCTGATATCCAGGTATTGGAGGGGCTGGAGGCCGTACGCCGCCGCCCCAGCATGTACATCGGCTCTACCGATGAGCGCGGCCTGCACCATCTCGTCTACGAAATCGTCGATAACTCGATCGACGAGGCGATGGCCGGCTTCTGCGATCGCGTCGAGATTGTGATCAAGCCCGATGGGGCCGTCGAGGTGACCGACAACGGCCGGGGCATCCCGATTGACAAGCACGCCCGCACCGGAAAGTCCGCCCTGGAGACCGTGATGACCTACCTGCACGCCGGCGGCAAGTTCGACAGCCAGGCGTACAAGGTCTCGGGCGGCCTGCACGGTGTCGGCGCGGCCGTCGTCAACGCGCTCTCGTCCAGCATGTGGGTCGAGGTGCGCCGCGGCGGTAAAGTCTACCGGCAGGAATACGCGCGCGGCAAGGCGCTGTCCGAGGTCAAGGCGACCAATAACGGCGTGGGCACCGGCACGGCGACCGGCTTCACCCCGGACCACGAGATCTTCGAGGAAACCCTCTTCGACTTCGGCACGCTGGCCCAGCGCTTCCGCGAGATGGCGTTTCTCACCAAGGGCATCTGGATCCACTTCCGCGACGAGCGTTCCGACAAGGAGATCACCTACTACTTCGAGGGCGGCATCAAGTCGTTCGTGCAGCGTCTGAACAAGGACCGTGGCACGGTCAACGATGCCTTCTACATGGAGCGCGCCGTCGAGGGCTCGGTCGTCGAGGTGGCGATCCAGTACAACGACGGCTTCAGCGAGTCCACCTTCGCCTTCGCCAACTGCATCCACACGATCGACGGCGGGACGCACCTGACGGGCTTCCGGTCGGCTCTGACGCGCGTCCTGAACGACTGCGCCCGCAAGCAGAAGATACTGAAAGACAACGATCCGAACCTGAGCGGGGAGGACACCCGCGAGGGGCTCGTCGCCGTCGTCAGCGTGAAGCTCCCTGAACCGCAGTTCGAGGGGCAGACGAAGACGCGGCTGGGCAATGCCGAGATGAAAGGCGCCGTCGAGTCCGCTCTGGGCGAAGAGCTCTCGCTCTGGCTCGAAGAGCACCCGTCGGACGCGCGCCGGATCATCGAGAAGTGCCTGACGGCGTCCCGGGCACGCGAGGCCGCGCGCAAGGCGCGGGACCTGGTGATCAAGAAGGGCTTCCTGGACGACAGCGTGCTGCCGGGCAAGCTGGCGGACTGCTCCGAGCGCGACCCCGACCAGCGCGAGCTGTTCATCGTCGAGGGTGACTCCGCGGGCGGCTCGGCGAAGGGCGGTCGCGACCGCCGCTTCCAGGCGATCCTGCCGCTCTTCGGCAAGATCCTCAACGTCGAGAAGGCGCGACCGGACAAGATGCTCGCGCACGAGGCGATCAAGGTGATCATTACGGCGCTGGGCGCCGGTTTCGGCGAAGACTTCGACATCGGTAAGCTGCGCTACAACCGGATCATCATCATGACGGACGCGGACGTGGACGGCGCCCACATCCGGACGCTGCACCTGACGTTCTTCTTCCGCTACATGCGCGACCTGATCGAGCACGGGCACCTCTACATCGCCCAGCCGCCGCTGTTCCGCATCCAGAGCGGCAAGGATGTGCGCTGGATCTACTCCGACAAGGACAAGGAAGCGCACCTCGCGAAGCTGAAGGACGGCAAGAAGGTGAGCATCCAGCGCTACAAGGGTCTGGGCGAGATGAACGCCGACCAGCTCTGGGAGACGACGATGGACCCGGCGCGCCGCTCGCTCCTGCAGGTGAACGTGGACGACGCGATGGCCGCGGACCTGGTCTTCACCCACCTGATGGGCGAAGAGGTGCAGCACCGCAAGCGCTTCATCCAGGCCCACTACTCCCAGGCCACGCTGGACGTCTAGCCGGCGCCGCTACGCGCGTCGGGGTAGGGCTGAAGCCGCTGCAGCTACGACGTCGGTGTCCCGTAAGGCTCTCGTCCACTCGCCAGCGCTGATTTCTCGACGAGAGTGACACTTACGTCTGGCGCGCGGCTCTCTTTGCCGGCTACGCTGATCGCGGGCCAACGTAGCTGCGCTGCTCCCGAATGCTCGTAAACGTAGCTGCAGCTGGCTTCAGCCCTGCCCCGACGATGCTACGATACCGAGAATCGCCCCGGCTCAAGCACTTCGACTACGCGGGCGCCTACGCCTACTTCGTGACTATCGTGACGCGTCAGCGCCGACGGGTGTTCGTCACCTCCGAAGTCGTAAAGGCGGCGCTAGACTGCCTCGACCGCTCGGCCGGGAAGTACCGGTTCGAGGTGGTGGCTTACTGCTTCATGCCGGACCATGCTCATCTTCTCGTGTCCGGCACTAGCGAGTCGTCATCCCTCCATGACCTGATGCGACACTTCAAGCAGGTGTCGAGTTTCGAATACAAGAAGCGGTGCGGCATCGAGCTATGGCAGACCAGCTACCACGACCGCGTTCTCAGGCGTGAAGAGCATCTGCGGGATGCCGCGGAGTATATCTGGCATAATCCGGTCCGGGCGGGAATCACGGCCGATTCATCGATGTATCCCTTCTCCGGGCCACGGAGGAGGTTGGTCGAGGCGCCCTGAGGCAGGGCTGAAGCCGCTGCAGCTACGAGGTCTGGTGGGTCGTCGCTCTCTATACTGGTTCCATGGCTGATCCGCTGCCGCCCCACCCCAGCGCGCACCGTCTCCACGCGGAAGGGTTCACGGCGCACGCCGCGCCGCTGGAGCTTTCCGATCTGGATCCGGGCACGCACGAACTCTTCGTAGCGGTAAAGCGGTGACCGAGCCGACGACTCTGATCGTAGAGACGAGCGGCGATGAGCCCTGCCCGCACGACTTTCTGGGCGATACGGCGGACGTGGTCTACTTCATCTCGATGGCGCACAGTGAGCGCTACGGGGCTGACCACCCGCTGGCGAAGGCGGCCGCGATCCTGAAGCGTAAGCTGCGGTTGAACCTCGCGCCGCTCCTGAACTTCGCGGACGCCCGCACGGACAATGCGGCGGAGGAGCTGCTGCTGGAGAAACTGTGGCAGGACGCCGGGCCGCTCGCGGACTCCGCCCGCGCCGCTGCCGAGGCGATCGAGGGGACAGCAGAGCTACGGGAGCTGACCGCCGCGTTCCCGGAGCTGCCGGAGCGCCTGCGCGAGCTGTCGCAGATCGCCGGATGGGCGGCGGAACGCGGCGCACAGGTGCGCCTGACGTACGTGATGTAGCGTCGCGGGCCGTGATCAGTCGCGGTACAGCCGCTGCTCGCGGATGTAGCGCTCAACAGCGGCGGGCACGAGGTAGCGGATCGAGGAGCCATGGTGGACTCGACGCCTGATCTCTGAGGCGCTGATAGCGACGACCGGCATGGCCAGGAAGGTCAGGCGGCGCTCGAGGCCCGGGAGTGCCCCCTCTGCGGGCTCTGCCGCCGTCTCGCCGAGCCTGGGGGCTACCGCGAGGGACGCGAGGTCCAGGATCTCTTGCGGCTCGCGCCAGTTGGGGAGATCCGCCAGCGAGTCCTCGCCGATGATGAGGACAACCTGCTCCGGTTCGTAGCGGGCGTGTAGCTCGCGCAGGGTTTCCACGGTGTACGTCGGGCCGTCGCGCTCTGTCTCGATCGCAGAGACCTCGAATGCCGGGTTGTCCTCGGTGGCCGCGTGCAGCATGGCGATCCGGTGCCACGCCTCAGAGACCTCGGCGCCGGCCTTGCGCCACGGCTGCCCCGCGGGCATGAAGAGCAGGCGGTCCAGGGCGAACTGCTCACGCGCGGCCTCGGCGACGATCAGGTGCCCGGTGTGGACTGGATCGAACGTGCCGCCGAAGAACCCCAGCCTCACGCGAGGTACTCCACCTCGACGTTGCCGACGAGGACACGGTCGCCGGCACGCGCCCCAGCGCGGCGGAGGGCGCTGGTGATCCCCCAGCGGCCGAAGCGACGCCAGAGCTCCGCACGCGCCTCTTCCTCTTCGAGCGGCATCATCTGCGCGAAGGCCACCGCGCGCTCGCCCGCTACCCGGAACAGGCCGTCTTCCCTCGTGACGCTCGTGGCCTCCTTGAGTTGAGCAGGTGCAGGCGCCAGCGGTTCCACCGATTGCGGAGCCGCTTCCTGGTCGCGAACCGCGCTAACCTCACGCGCCAGCAGCGCGACGAGCTCGCCGGTCCCCTGCTGCGCAGCGGCAGAGATGAACTGCGGCTCCAGGCCACGGGCGCGCAGGACATCAGCAATCTCCCCCGCGCGGGCCGCGACCTCCGGGATGTCCACTTTGTTCACGACGGTTATCCGCTTCTTGTCCCCAAGTTCACGACTGTAACTGGCCAGCTCCGCTTCGATAGTTTCCACATCGCTCAACACGTCTGTGCTGGACCCATCGATCAAGTGCACGACGACTTTGGTACGCTCGATGTGACGAAGGAAGTCCAGGCCAAGGCCAACTCCCTCGTGCGCTCCCTCGATCAAGCCAGGGATATCGGCGACGACGATCGTCTCCCAGCCCGAATGAGCCACGCCGAGGACGGGCTCAAGCGTGGTAAATGGATAGTCAGCTACCTTCGGTCGCGCTGCCGAGATCGCGCGCAGCAGCGTCGACTTCCCAGCGTTCGGCAGACCCACGATCCCAACATCAGCAAGCAGCTTCAGGTCCAGGCGCAACCGCACCTGCTCGCCCACGCCGCCACGCTGCGCGAACCGCGGCGCCCTGTGCACTGACGTGGCGAAGCGCGCGTTGCCCCAGCCTCCACGGCCCCCACGCGCAACAACGATCCGCTGCCCCGGCGCTAAAAGATCCGCCAGCCGGCCGTCGCCACTGTCTGAGCGTCGCCATATCTCCGTGCCCGGAGGAACCATTATTACCCGGTCGTCGCCTCTCGCCCCGTGCCTGTCGGCGCCGCGCCCGTGAACTCCTCGCTCAGCTCTGTATATCCTTCTCCGCCCGAGTTCCGCCAGCGTCCGGACTGATCCGTCGGCAACCAGGATAACGCTGCCACCGTCGCCACCGTCGCCTCCATCCGGACCGCCCTTCGGAACGAACTTCTCACGACGGAAGCTGACGCAGCCCCGACCACCATCTCCGCCACCAGCGACGATTTCAACACGGTCTATCATTACGGCTTTCTATTATAGAAACAGTTTGTGGGATTGGTTTGGGTAGTGTCGTAGTTGTAGTAGGGAGGTTGATGCCGTGGACAGTCCTCGCGGGCCGAAGCTGGATCAACTGGTGGACGGCGCTGTGGATGCTGTTCTTAGCGGGCGGTGGAAGAGCGGAGGTCAGCGATCTGGGCGCGGGCGCGGGGGTCCGCGGAGAGCGACTGAGTGATCTTCTGGACGCCATGGATGATGGTGGAATGGTCGCGGTGGCCGAGGATGAGGCCGACCTGCTTGAGGGCGAGCTGACAGTCCTCTCGGAGGAGGTACATCGCGACGTGGCGGGCCTCTGCTATGGGCTTGGCGCGGCTCTTGCCGGTCAAGGCCTGGAGGGGGATGGAGAAGTACGAAGAGACCGCATGCATGACCAGTTGAGGGTCGCTGGGCGAAGAGGGCGAGGGGTTGAGGGCGGCCAGGGCGCGCTCGGCAGTATCGACGGAGATGCGGGAGTTGGTGAGCCGCGCGTATGCCACGACGCGATTGAGGGAGCCTTCGAGTTCACGGACGTTCTCGCGAGCTCTATTGGCGAGAAGATGCGCGACGGGCTCTGGGAGGTCGACGTGCTGCTGGTCAGCCTTGGAGCGGAGGATGGCCAGGCGGGTCTCGAACTCAGGTGGCTGGACGTCGGCGATGAGGCCCCACTGGAAGCGTGAGCAGAGCCGGCCCTCGAGTCCGGGCATGCCCTGTGGTGGGCGGTCGCCGGCAACGACGAGCTGACAACCGTTCGAGTGCAGATCGTTGAAGGTGTAGAAGAACTCTTCCTGCGTGCGTCCCTTGCCGACGAGGAATTGGACGTCATCCAAAAGGAGCAACTGAAGATTGCGGTAGCGGCGGCGGAACTCATCGGAGCGGCTCTGGGCGATGGCAGTCACGAATTCGTTTGTGAACTGCTCTGAGGTGACGTAGAGTGTGTTATGGGTGCACTGCAAGGCGCGCTGGGCGATCGCCTGGAGGAGGTGGGTCTTGCCGAGGCCGGAGCCACCGCAGATGTAGAGGGGGTTGTAGTCCTCGCCGGGCTTCTCCGCGGCGGCGATGGCGGCGGCGGCAGCCAGGCGGTTAGTATCAGCGACGACGAAGCTGCGGAAGGTGAAGCGGGGATTCAGGCGCTGCTGCCGAATGGGGCTACTGCTGACTGTCTGGGCGGGCGCCGTGTCAGCGAGTGGCATTGAGCTGGCGGAACTGCCGTTGCGATGGCCGTTCTGCGTTGCGATCTCGAATTCGACCTCGGTGGGCCGCCCGAGGATGCCGGCGACGGTCTGCAGAACGAGGCTGCGCATGCGGGTGGATAGCCATTCGCGAACGAACTCGCTGGGCACGCCAACGACGAAGCAACCGTTGTCGATACGCAGGCCATGCGTGTCCTTCAACCACGTATCAAAGTTCGGGCGGGTAACGTGTATCTGAAGCTGCCCCAAGGCAGCATCCCAGACCTTCTGGGCGGCGGGATCCCCCATCTGGAAGCCTCCGTTTAGTGGAATGGGGAGCGGATGGCGGAACATTATCAACCCGGAGCCAAAGGCGTCAACACGGTTATGTCAAAGAGAGGGGCAAGTTGGGTGGCTATTCTTACTCGTAAAGAAGACGCTGCGGAAAGCGCCCGGGCGGTAGATTCGGAAGCGGGTAGTGTCGCGCTATATAATGGCCCCACGACGAGCAGCCGAAAGGCAGGATTTCCGCTTGTTGATGACAATCGACGTTGGCAACACGAACGTCACGGTGGGCGTGTTCGAGGGTGAATCGTTGCGCTTCACGTGGCGGCTTGGCACAGATATCGAGAGACTCGCCGATGAATACGGCGGTATGATGCTGAGCCTGCTCCAGCACGCGGGCCTTTCAGAGATGGATATAAGCGAGGCGGCGATGACCTGCGTGGTGCCGGAGCTGGAGCCGGTGTTCCAAATGGTCTGCCGGAGGTATTTCAACGTGCAGCCGCTGGAAGTGGGCGTGGGTACGCGCACCGGATTGAAGATTCTGTACGATTCGCCGCGGGATGTTGGGGCGGACCGAGTGGTGGACGCCGTGGCGGCGATACGGCTATACGGGGCGCCGCTGATCGTCGTGGATATCGGGACGGCGACGGTATTCGATGCAGTCAACGCTGAAGGAGACTACCTGGGAGGAGCGATAGCGCCCGGGCCCGGGATAGCGTTCGAGGCTCTCATCAGGCGGGCCGCGAAGCTGTATCGAGTAGAGTTCAGCAGACCTCCGTCCGCGATAGGGCGTAATACGGTTGCCGCCCTTCAATCCGGGATGATCTTCGGGTACGTTGGACTGGTGGAGGGCATTGTCAGGCGGATGAAGGATGAGCTGGGTGGGGAGGCGCGGGTGATCGGGACCGGCGGGTACGCGGAGATCATCAGTCAGGAAACGGATATAATTGAGGTGGTAAACCCCGATTTGACACTGATTGGGCTTCGCCTGATCTTCGAGATGAACCGGGCTTAACGGTGGCGAACAGCTATGTACAACTTGACTGACAAAAGCGTAGTCCTGGCGGTTACCGGCAGCATCGCCGCGTATAAGGCTGCGGACCTCGCGAGCAAGCTGACGCAGGCGGGGGCCCTTGTAGATGTTGTGATGACACCTGAGGCGACGAGGTTCGTGTCGCCGATTACGTTCCAGAGCCTCACCGGACGTCGCGTGTACTGGGATATGTGGGACGCCAGCAGCGATGTGGCGGAGCCGCACGTGGCGCTGGCACGGAAAGCGGACGTACTCGTGGTAGCGCCCGCGACGGCGACTGTGATCGCGCGAATGGCGCTGGGGTTGGCGGAAGAGATGGTGAGCTTAACCGCGCTGGCGACGCGCGCGCCGGCGGTTGTCTGCCCGGCGATGGATACGCACATGTACGACCATGAGGCGACACAGGGGCACCTGGGAACTCTGATCGGGCGCGGCGTGCACGTGATCGGGCCGGAGGAGGGCCGGTTGGCTTCCGGACAGACCGGGAGCGGGCGACTCTCCGAGGTTGAGAAGATTTTAGGGGGCATTCGCTACGTTTTAGGTGTCAGCGCCGACTTAGCAGTAAAAAAAGTCGTGGTCAGCGCGGGAGGCACACACGAAGCGATCGACCCGGTGCGGTTCGTCGGCAATAATTCTTCGGGGAAGATGGGGTTCGCAATCGCCGAGGCGGCCAGGGACCGGGGCGCAGCGGTGACGCTGGTAAGCGGGCCAGTGTCCCTGGCGGACCCTTACGCGGTGCGTGTCATCCGCGTAAGGAGCGCGGGCGAGATGAGGGACGCCGTGGTGGCGGAGTGCGCGGACGCCGACGCCCTGGTGATGGCGGCGGCGGTCGCGGACTACCAGCCGGCGGAGGCCGTGGGACAGAAGATCAAGCGACAGGGCCGGGAAGGAATCACGGTGCCGCTGGTGCGAACACCGGACATCCTGGTGGAGGTGGGCGAGCGCAAGGGGTTGATCAAAGTGGGCTTCGCGGCGGAAAGCGAAGATCTGCTGACGAACGCGGCGCGGAAGCTGGAAGCGAAGGGGCTGCACCTGATCGCGGCGAACGACATTACGGCGGCCGACGCGGGCTTCGGTGCAGACACGAACCGCGTAACGCTCCTGGATAGCGATGGTGGCCGCGAGGACCTGCCGCTGATGTCGAAGTACGAGGTTGCCGGGCGTATACTTGACAGGGTCGCCAGTCTACTGGGGAAGGATGGACGCGCAGAAGTTGGCGCCTGAGGATAGCAGTATGGGTGACGGATTCACGCTCGAGAAGTTCGCTGACCATCCCTTCTACCAGGAGGTGAACCGCAGGCTGGTGGCGTTGACGGGCCTGCGCCGAGGCCAGTGCGTCGTCGACCTGGGAGCCGGCACGGGCGCGGTGACGCGGCTGATCGCGGAGCAGGTCGGCGAGCCGGAAACGCCGGAGGCGGAGGTGATCGCCGTGGAGCCGTCCGAGACGGCGATCGAGGTGGCGCGGCGCAATCTCGAGAGCTTCGGTGATGCGGTGGTCCGGTTCGTGCAGGGCGGCGCGGAGAGGTTGTCGCAGCTAGTGCGAGGGCCGGCGGACGCGATCTTCTTCTGCAACGCGATCCACCTTGTGCCGGAGAAGGACGCGGTGCTGGAGGAAGTGAAGAGGACGCTGCGACCGGCCGGGACGTTCTCCTTCAATACGTCCTTTTACGACGGCGCGGAGCCGCCGGAGGCGGAGCAGTTCTACCGCCGTTGGATGATGAAGGCGTTGCGGGTGCTGAAGACGAAGTACGGACTGATGCCGGACCGGACGAGAGCGGAGGCGCGGCACCGGCTCACGGAGCAGGACTATCTGGACTTGCTGCGAGGGCATGGGTTCAAGGTGCGAGACAAGGAAGTGATGACCGTCCAGATGCCGCTAAGTGGCTTCGAGAGCATCAGCGAATACAGCCTCTGGATTGAAGGCGTCTTGCCGGGCGTGCCGCTGGCTGCCGGCCGCGACTCGCTGATCGAGGGGGCGCGGGAGGCGTTCCGCGAGTTGGGGCTGACAACGTCGCCGCGGAACTGGCTGCTGGTAGTGGCCAGCCGGGCTTAGCCGGCTTCGGCGCGCCAGGCAGCAAACCGCGCCACAAGCGCAGACAGCACTCCACGCGCGTGGAGTGTCACTGTCGAGGCGTCATCGCCCCGCTCGTCCTACGAGAGCCTCAGGACGAGCGGCAAGGCTCGCCCTGCGCGTCCGCCAAAAGATGAGAGCCAGGAGAGTACAGTCACCCGACAGCGGCGCGCCAGCGCCGGCGTACCGGCTCTTTACCTTCGTACACGGTTGAGGCGGCTTCCTCGACGCTGAAAGAAAAGAGTATCCAGCGGTCCATGGGTTCGTAGGGAGCGGCGGCAGCTACTCTGGCGCGGATGGAAGGATCGGCAGTCTGTTCCGCGCGTCCCGCTATGGAGAACTCGCCGGGGTTGCCGTGCTGGTCTGTCACGAGGGAGTGCATCGCGAATCGCGGTCCCTGCGCAGGTCCTGGCTTTTGGGCGAGGTTGGCTCCATGAAGAGATAGAGGTTGCCTTCGCATAGAACCGGCGTTACGGGGTGCACGCGGGGTGAGCCATCCGGGCGCACTGTCGCGAGGTACGCTACCTCTGCCTCGCGGAAGCGCCGTTCACCGAAGGCGGCGAGTTCGGGCGCGGCTGCGGCGAATTCCTGCCAGGTAGACATCGGGTACTGCCGGCCTCCGTTCCAGCCGAGGGATCATCGCCCCGCTCGTCCTACGAGAGCCCCAGGACGTGCGGTAAGGTGCGCCAACTGCGAGGGCAGGGCTGAAGCCAACTGCAGCTACGTTAGCAGAGGAGAGAGCGGAAAGCGGCGACCTCCATGTTCCGGCGCATCCTATTTCTACTTCGCGGCGAGCGATAGAACCAGGTTGATCAGCGTCCGCGTGGGGATACCTGTGGAGCCCTTGACCCAGAGGCCTTTGTCCTTCTCGGAGTCGTCGGTGCCGGCCATGTCGATGTGGGCCCAGGGAGTGTCTTCGACGAAGAAGTGGAGGAACTTGCCGGCGCTGATCGCGCCACCGTTGCGGTTGCCGGTGTTCTTGATGTCGGCGACGTTGCTCTTGAGCCCTTCCTTGTACTCGTCGATGAGGGGGAAGCGCCACATCGGTTCGCCGGAGGCTTTGCCGGCGGTGACGAGGGCGTCGGCGAGGGCGTCGTCGGTGGCCATGAAGCCGGTCGCGCCCGGACCGAGGGCGATCTGCATAGCGCCGGTAAGCGTCGCGACGTCGATGATTGGCGAGAGGCCCTCTTTGCGGGCGTAGCAGATGGCGTCGGCGAGGATGAGGCGCCCTTCGGCGTCTGTATTGATGACCTCGATCGTCTTGCCGTTCATCGCGCGAAGGATGTCGCCCGGCCGGATCGCTGAGCCGGAGGGCATATTCTCGGCCGTGGGTATGAGCGCCGTCACGTTGATGGAGGGCTTGAGCTTGCCGATCGCCCACATCGTCGAAGCGATGGCGGCGCCGCCGGACATGTCGCCCTTCATCGCCTCCATACCGGCGGCAGGCTTAATGGAGATGCCGCCGGAATCGAAGGTGATCCCCTTGCCAAGGAGGCCGAGGGTCTTGTCACTCTTCGGCGCGCCGCGATATTTGATGATGACAAAGCGCGGAGGCTGAGCGGACCCGACGCCGACGCCCAGGAGCGCACCCATTCCGAGTTCCTGGAGCTGACCCTCGTTGAGCACGTCGCAGTCCAGCCCGGCATCCAAAGCGAGGGCGCGGGCGCGCTCCGCAAAGACGGAGGGGGGGAGCTCGTTGCCGGGCTCGTTGGCGAGATCGCGCGTGTGGTTGGCGGCCTGCGCGAGGACTGTGCCGCGCTGTACGCCGCGCTTGATCAGGTCCACTTTGGACTTGTCGGATTCGACGATGGAGAGTGTTTCGACGTCTTTGTCGGCGTCGTCGCCCGCGCCGTTTTTGTAGGTGCGGAAGCGGTAACCGCCCATGAGGGCGCCTTCGGCGATCGCCTGGGCGCAGGCTTCCGGGGCGAGCCCGGCGATGCCCGCACCGTGGAGGATCGTCGCGACGCTGGTAGCCCCGACGCTGCGGGCGCGGCGCACGGCGCTGCCGGTCAAGTTGCGGATGGTGTCGAGGTCGAACTTATCCTGCTTGCCGAGGCCGGCGATCAAGACGCGTGGCGAGGGGGTCTTGCCGAGCGTGTGGAGGAGCGTCATCTCGCCGCTCTTGCCCTTGATCTCGCCCTCGGCGATGAGCGCGCTGATGCCGCCGTCCAGCGCCTTGTCGACTGCGCCGGTGGCGCCGCCGGGGGCCGTTACGCCTTCGAACAGGTTGACGACGAGCGCCCTGGCCGGGTGTTTGGTGATATCGCCGGCCTCTACTTTGATCTGCAATTGGGGCTCCTTAAAGTGTTGTGTGACGGTAGGGATGATGATAGCGACGCGTTGAGGCGGCGGTCAAAGTATACAGACCCCGAGAGGAGATGGCGGGCGCGAAGCCGGTTAACTCTGAGGCGGCCGCAACAAGCGCCCCTTCGGCCTGCGGGGTTTTCGCGATGGAGCAGCTGCTTCGGGCGCCGAGGGCTGTTTGGTAGCTTTCCGCGCGGAAGGCTTAACGGATCCGGATGGGGCACCGTTCGGCGACGGAGGCTGTTTGCGGCGGCGTTCTGCGCGGGCGGGCACCGCGGCGGCGGTAGGTGCCTCGTCCGGGCCCGACTTGCGGCCGGGAGCTCGTGACACGTGGGAGGCAGTCTCTGTGGAGGCTGGTTTCGCCGCCGCGGATCCTGCGCCGTGCGCCACGATGGGCGGCGCCAGGCGGTCGTTCAGGTCGCGGATGAAGGCGGCGGGGTCGTCCAGCGAGACGCAGATGCGGTCGCAGGGGAAAAGGAGCAGGAAGCGACGGATGCGGCGGTTGAGGCGGACTTCGACGACGTTCTGGTAGGAGCCGACGAGCCCGATGACGCCGCGGAAGTTGGTGCGCCAGCCGATGCCGTAGAGCCAGGGCCAGCCGCGGGAGAAGACGGATTTAATGTCGCCGTAGGAGAGCGTGCGGTTGAAGAAGGGTCCCATGCGAAAGATGACGCCGCGCTCTGAGACGTCCACGTAGGAGTTGTCGCGCGTGGCGCCGCCGCCGACGAGGAGCAGCGGACGCCAGATGGAGTCGATCCTGATCGGGTGTCGCATCAGCCTTCCCTCTTCGTCAGCGTGTCAATTTCAGTCAGCTCTTCAGGCGTCAGGCGCCACTCCGCGGCGCTCACGTTCTGGGCGACCTGCTCCGGGCTGGTCGCGCCGGCGATCACGCTGGCGACGTGCTGCTGGCTGGCCAGCCAGCCCATCGCCAGCTCTAGCATGCTGTGGTCCTTGCCCTTCGCGAACGGCTCGAGCTTCTCGAGGACGGCGAAGTTGCGCTCGGACATGAACTGCTGGCCGCGCTGGCCCCAGAGCTTGAGGCGGGTGTTGTCGGGCGGCGGCTCACCGGGGCGGTACTTGCCGGTGAGGAAGCCGCTGGCAAGCGGGAAGTAGGGCAGGACGCTGAGTCCGTAGGCGTTGCAGGCGGGGACGCGCTCGCCCTCGATGCGGCGGTCGCGCACGCTGTACTCGTTCCGCCCGGAGACAAGGGGGGTGAGGTGCTCTGTGCGGGCGATCCACTGCGATTCGACGACCTGCCAGCCGGCGAAGTTGGAGCTTCCGATGTAGCGGACTTTGCCCTGGCGGACGATGTCATCGAGGGCGAGCATCGTTTCCCCGATGGGCGTGGTCGTGTCCGGGAAGTGCACCTGGTAGAGGTCGATGTAGTCGGTGCCGAGGCGGCGGAGGCTGGCCTCGACCGCGTTGAAGATATAGCGACGCGACGCGCCGCGATTGAGCGGGCCTTCGCCCATCGGCCCGGCGAACTTGGTGGCGACGACTACGTTCTGGCGCTTGCCTTCGAGCGCCGCGCCGAGGAACTCCTCGCTGCGGCCGCCGCCGCCGTAGATGTCTGCGGTGTCGAAGAGCGTGACGCCGAGCTCGATCGCCTTATGGACGACGGCAGCCGACTGGTCCTTGTCACAGCGCATGCCGAAGTTGTTGCAGCCGAGGCCGACGTTTGAGACCTGAAGGCCGGAGCGGCCGAGATTGCGGTATTCCATGCGGGGCGGTCCTCCTCTGGGTTAGTGATGCGCCGTGGCTCCGCTCATGGTACGAGAACGTCACTCCCTCCACAAGGCTCGGGACAAGGATGAGCGGGAAGGGGCACTGAGACCTGGATCAAGTCGGGGACAGAGCTCGACTCTGGCAGCGACAGTTCACTTCGCACGCAATGTGGGCATCGGTGCGTCAGTCGTATACTCGTTGTAGGTGATCGGGATGAGGACCGCTCTGATAGGAATCACACTGAAGGTCTTGGCAGTAGGTGCCTGCATCGCATTCATTACTGGTTGTGCGCAGGACGCGGAAGAGGTCGAGGTTGAATTCGAAGCCGGCCGAACTGCTACGCCCCCACCGCGACCTCTAAATTCTATCCTACCCGACATAACCTCAACTCCAACCGAGTTCCCAACGGCAACTCCAGCCGAGGACAAAGCGATGCCAGCACAGCAAGTGCTAGACCCGGTTCCAATGATCGTCGGGTCGACCAGCTGCGGCGTGGAGGCCTGCCTAACGGTCAATATCCTGATCATTCACGCCTTCAAGCCGGAGAGCTCGGATCGAGACGCGATAGTCGTCGATATCACCATTGAAAACCGGTTGGCGGACGCCGACGTCGCGTATGAAGTGGGGCAGTTCACGCTCGTCGACGCCGAACGGTTCGCGTACGCCCCGATTGCCGGAGCTGGGTCGCCCCCTTTGGCGGACGGGGAGGTACCGGCTGGCCTGAAGGTCCGCGGTCAGATCCTATTCGACGTGTTGGAGGGAGCCCAAGTTACGGAGCTGCGTTGGGAGAATCCTCGGGGAGGAGAGTTGACGGTGTCGCTGCGACAGTAGAAACGGCGATGCCGAGTGCCGGTCTAAACGGCGACGGCTAGGTCGATGTGGTGGTGGCGGAGTTCCGCCGAGATCGCGGCGGCGGCGTCTTCGTCCGGCGGGACGAGGGGGAGGCGGACGCCGCCGGCGGGGAAGCCCATCTGGTTCAGGGCGTACTTGACGGGAGTTGGGTTGGGGGCCGCGGTCATCAGTGTGGTCATGAGGGGCAGCAGGCGGCGGTGGAGGCGGGCGGCGCGCTGCACATCGCCTGCGAGGTGCGAGTCGATCATCTCGCGCATCTGCGCGCCGGCGAGGTGGGAGACGACGGAGATGACGCCGTAACCGCCCGCGGCCAGAACCGGCAGCGTCATCTGGTCGTCGCCGCTCCAGACGCGGAAGTGGTCCGGGGCGTCCTCGATGATGCGCGAGATCTGGACGATGTCGCCGGAGGATTCCTTGACGCCGGCGATGTTGGGGATGCGCGCGATCCGGAGTTGCGTTTCGGTGGTCATGTTGACGCATGTACGGCTGGGGATGTTGTAGATGATGCAGGGCAACGAGGTAGCGCGGGCGATCGTCTCGAAGTGGCGGTAGAGGCCCTCCTGCGACGGCTTGCTGTAGTAGGGGCAGGTGAGGAGGACAGCGTCCACGCCGCAGCGCTCCGCTTCGCGGGTCAAGTCCACGCTCTCGGCGGTGTTGTAGGTGCCAGTACCGGCGATGACGGCGCCGCGGCTGTCGACGGCGGACTTCACCTCGCGGAAGAGCTGCAGCTTCTCGTCGTGCGAAAGGGTGGGGGCTTCGCCGGTGGTGCCGGCGAGGACGACGCCGTCGGAGCCGGAGTCAAGGAGGGCGAGGGCGAGGCGCTTGGCCTGGGCGTAGTCCACCGCGCCGTGTTCGTCGAACGGCGTGATCATGGCGGTGAGCAGGCGGCCGATGTCCATGGGCGTCCTCCGTGAGCGTGTGGGGAGATGATAGCACAAGGGGAGGGAACGGCGGTGGTATACTCTGCGCAATCTCGCCCCTGCGAAATGTAAAGGACCCTATGTTATGGTGCGCACCACGTCGCTGTTCGTTCTTATGACGGGGCTTGCGCTGATCGCCGGTGCGTGTGGCAGCGACGATGGTGAGACGGGGGATGATGTAAGCGCGGCGATCTCTGATTACTTCAACGGCTACAGGGTCATCCATGAGGATGTCAACGGGAGGATCCGGGCGCTGGACGACCAGTACCCTGAGGCGTTTCGGGGGGACGTCCAGCAGACGAAGAACTCGTTCACCGAGTACGTGGCACTGTACGACGAGTTCCTCTATAGGGTGAATGAACTGGAGGCGCCGGGAGAGGTGGAAGACCTGCATGAGGAAATACTGGAGGGCAACGCGAGGTAAACGCCATCAATCACGACCGGCTTGAGCTGTTAAACGACGCCTCGACCCAGGCCGAGATAGACGGGACCTTCGCGGAAGACGCGGAGTTCACCGACGCGGTGGCGCGAACGACAGCGCAGGTGTCCGGCTATCGAGGAGCGCGCGGGCGATTACGGCATAGACCTGGACCTGGTTTGCCCTGAGTGACGAAGCAGCTTCGAGCTAGACCAGCGCGCGGGAGACCAGCTCTTGGGCAATCTGAATGGCGCTATGGGCGGCCGCGCTCGGATGGAATATTTGACATCTTCTGCGACAAATGATATTTTATGCATCAAGTGAAATGAAGGTGAATCGCGATGCTGAGGGTGGAGGAACGCGAATACTATTCGGTGTCTGAGGCAGCGAGACTGCTGGCTGTCAGCCGGACGACCGTGTGGCGTTGGATAGAAGAAGGGAAACTACCCGCCTACCGGATGGGTGGACGGACGATCCGGATTCGGAAGCGGGACCTGTGGAAGATGGCCCAGCCCGCCAGAGGCACCCGCGAGGGGATCTGGAGCGGGTATGACCCGGCCGTCGTGAAATCGGCGCTATCCAGTGCAGCCGGGATCCTGCGGGGAGTGAACACGGAGGTCCTCCTGCAAGAGGCCCGAGAGGGCCGGCGCCAGCGAAGTGGTGGGCGCCCGGAATAGGATGGCCTATCTCGTCGATTCAGATTGGCTGATCGACTACCTGGCGGATGCTCCGGTCGCCCGCTCATTTCTGGAGGGCCTCACCGATTCAGGGATCGCGATCAGCGTCATCACGTACATGGAGGCGTACGAGGGGATGCGGCGCGGCGGCGTTCCGGATAGCGCGCGGCTGAGGTTCGACGCGCTGGCTGACGCGATACCGGTAATACCTGTTTCCGTCGAAGTGGCGAGGCGTTGCGCTCTCTTGAGAGAGGCGTTGAGAAGCGAGCGTAAACGCGTTAACGCCCGGGCGTTGGACCTGCTTATCGCGGCGACGGCGCTTGAACACGGCCTGGCGCTGGTCACGCGAAATACCGGCGATTATGACGACATCGTCGGGCTGGAGTTGAACGCCGGTCCGGCGAGCTAAACCAGCGCGCGGGCGACGAGCTCCTCGGCGATCTGGATCGCGTTGAGGGCGGCGCCTTTGCGGAGGTTGTCGCTGACGAGCCAGAAGGCGATGCCGTATTCGCAGGAGAGGTCAGCACGGATGCGGCCGACGTAGGTGTCGTCCTGGCCGGCGACGGACCAGGGGGTGGGGTAGACGTTGACGGACGGCTCGTCGCGGACGGTGATGCCGGGGGCGTCTTTGACGATGCGGTAGAAGTCCTCCGGGGCCATCGCCTTCGTGAACTCTACGTGGACCGCCTCGCTGTGCCCGACATAGACGGGGACGCGCACGGCGGTGGCGCTGATCGGTAGCTCCGGTTCGTGCATGATCTTGCGCGTCTCGTTGATGATTTTCCACTCTTCCTTCGTGTAGCCGCTGCCCAGGAAGACGTCCACCTGCGGCAGCAGGTTGAAGGCGATCTGGTGGGGGTAGACGTGCGGGCTGGTGGCGTTGCCTTCCAGTACCTGGCGGGTCTGGTCGGTCAGCTCCTGGACGGCGGCGCTGCCGGTGCCGGAGACGGACTGGTAGGTGTCCACGATGATCCGCTTGATCTTGTTGAGCTTGTGAGCGGGCCAGAGCGTCTGGCAAAGGGGCGTCGTAGGGCAGTTGGGGATGGAGATGATTCCCTTGTGCCCGCGCAGGTCGTCGGCGTTCACTTCCGGGACGACGAGCGGGACGTCCGGCTCCATGCGCCAGGCGGCGCTATCGTCGATGCAGACGGCGCCGGACTTGACGGCGGCCGGGATGAGCTCGCGTGAGACCTCGGCGGTGGCGGAGAAGAAGGCGAGATCGACGCCGTGGAAGGACTTGGTTGTCGCCTCTTCGACCTCCGCCTGCCATTCGCCGACGTTGATCTTCTTGCCGGCGGAACGGTGGGAGGCGAGCAGGCGCAGCCCGCGGACCGGGAAGCTGCGCTGGACGGCGATCTTGAGGAACTCCTGCCCGACAAGACCAGTGGCGCCGACGACTGCTACGTTGAAATCCCTGGACATCTGGCTGAGTCTTTCTCTGTCCCCTCTTAGAACCGGACGATGTGTAGCGCCTATGGTAGCGGATTCGGCTGAGGCGAGGCAATGCGAAACGGCCAGCCCGCGCGTTCGTCTCTATAGATGCGATGATGGCCTCGGTGTTGCGTAACGCACTGCTTCCCCTGCTCGTCGGGCTCACGCTCGTAATCGGGGGCTCGCCGGCTGAGGGTGCGTGGGTTGGGCCGCCGCTGAGCGGCAGGGACTCAGGTGGTGGCGAAGCGGCCGCCGCGCCCATGGGATTTTCTTTCGCGGCTGCCGGCGACCACGGGGCGAACGCGAGCACGGCGGCGAGCCTGGCGGCGCTGGACCAATCCGGCGCGGCGTTCTACCTGGCGCTGGGTGACATGGACTACGACCAGACGGCTAGCGACGAGGCGTGGTGCTCATACGTGACGCAGGGGTTGCCGACGCTTGGCGGGACGTTCCCGTTCGAGCTCGTGGCGGGCAACCACGAGGAGCAGGGGGGACCGGACGGGTACATATTGAACCATGCGGCGTGCCTGCCCGACAGACTCAATGAGAACGGCGTCTATGCCGCGGAGTACTACTTCGACTACCCGCAGAGCGAGCCGCTGCTGCGGGTGATCATGATCGCCGCCGACCTCCAGGTGGCCGGCGTAAGCTACGACTACACGATCGGGAGCGTGCACTACAACTGGCTGGCGTCGGCGATAGACGGTGCGCGGGCTGCGGGGATCCCGTGGGTGGCTGTGGGCATGCACAAAAACTGCATCACGACGGGGCAGAAGACCTGCGAGATCGGGACGGCGCTGCTGAACCTGCTGGTTGACAAGAGGGTGGATATTATCTTCCAGGGGCACGATCACAACTACCAGCGGAGCAAGCAGCTCGCGCTGAACGCTGGAACTTGCGCTGGAGTCCCGACGAACGCGTTCGATGCCGACTGCGTGGCAGACACCGGCGCGGATGGAGCGTACACGAAGGGTGCGGGCACGGTGATCGTGATCTCCGGCGCGTTCGGGCGCTGTTGCTACGCGGTGAACGCGAGCGATTCAGAAGCGGGGTACTTCGCGGAGATCGATGCGACGAGCGACGGCTTCATGCAGTTGACGGTCTTGCCCGGCCGGATAGACGCGCAGTTCGTCGCCTCGACGGGCAGCTTCGCCGATAACTTCAGCATCCTGGATGCGGCGGATGCCGACGGGGACGGTTTCTCGGGTGCGATGGAGTCATATCTAGGGACGGACATGGCAGACTCGTGCGGCGATCCGGCCGGACCGGGCGGGCCGAGCCTGGCGTGGCCGGCGGACTTGAAATCGAGCGCGCCGAGCGTCGACGACATCGACGTCAGCGATCTCGCGACGTACGTTGCACCGGTGCGGCGGTTGGGTGCCGCGATGGGGTCGCCTGACTACAACGAGCGCTGGGACCTGAACGCGAGCGGCACGGTCGATGTCTCCGACCTGGCGGTGATCACGCTACTGTACCCGCCGATGTTCGGGGGCGGTGTGCGCGCGTTCAATGGGCCGGCTTGCGGGTAAGCTGGCCTAGCGCAGGCCGGCCGGGGAGCAGTAACGCAGGCGGGATTACCGGGAGGTGGACTTGTCGGCGTCAGATTCTTCGCTATGCTCCAGAATGACAAGATACGCGCTCTAGAAATGACAGGGGGGTGCTCTAGAATCCGGGCTTCAGAACCAGCGCCAGAGCCAGAGGCGTTCGAAGCCGATTTTCTGCCAGTGGTAGCGACGCGAGGGGCCGCGCAGCTCGACGGCGGGTGCGGGGTCGGCGTAGAAGTTGCCGGAGACGAAGGCGCCGCGGCCGCCACCGGTGAGCAGGAAGCATCCGCCCTGGCCGCCGAACGCCCAGTTGGGTTCGCCGCCGCTGATCTGCGCGGCGATGTTGCGGGCGACGACCTCGGCCTGGCCGTGCGCGAAGACGCCCGCCTTCGGCAGGGTGATGCCGTCTCCCAGCGGGATAGCGTTGCAGTCGCCGATGGCATAGGCGTCTTCGAACTGAGTGGCGAGCGTCTCGCGGTCCACCTGCACCCAACCATCGGGCGGGCAGAAGCCGGCGGTAACGAGCACGTCCGGC
This sequence comes from uncultured Dehalococcoidia bacterium, assembly GCA_964558415.1. Taxonomy (GTDB): domain Bacteria; phylum Chloroflexota; class Dehalococcoidia; order SM23-28-2; family RBG-16-64-32; genus CAZLDI01. Next base: position 2,355 of record CAZLDI010000010.1, on the reverse strand, counting down.
GCCTTGTGGACAGGGGTGGCTATCAGGAGATCGAACGGGGCTTCTGAGGCGTCTTCGAAGCGGATGCGCAGCGCCTTGTTGTCTACCGCGGCCACCTGCGCCCCGGAGACGAAGCCTATGCCACGCTCCGAAAGGAGGTGCACGAGCCGTTCGCCGACCTGTGGGCCGGCGGCTTTGAGCGGGAGAGGATGCTCGGGCGTGTACACGGTTATCTCGACCTTGTCGCGGAGGTTCTTGCGGTGGAAGTGGTGGTCGAGCAGGAACGCGCCTTCGAACGGGGCGGCAGGGCACTTATAGGGGAGGGCGCTCACCACGATGGCGATGCGCCCGGCCTCGAACGTCTGCAGGCGTTCGTGCAGTCCCTCCGCTCCTTCGAGGTGATAGTAGGTCCAGGCCTGCCCCAGGCCCGGGATTTCGTCGGAGGAGTACTGCGCGCCGAGGGCGACGATGAGGTAATCGAATGCTGCCTCCCTGTCATCGATGCGGACCGTCTTCGCCGCGGCGTCGATGGACTGCACCTCGCCGGTGACGACGTCGATGCCCTTCGTCTTGAGCTGGTTGAGGTCGCGGGAGATGCGGCGCCCGTCGCGCATACCCAGCATCACCCAGGGGAAGGAGAGGGCGAGAGAGTAAACGGGGGAGCGGTCGATGAGGACGATGCGGTGCTCGCGGTCGAGCATGCGGCGCAGGCGGTTGGCGGCGACGAGGCCGCCGGTGCCGCCGCCGAGAATCGCGACCGTCCTGACGGTCATCAGGGGCGTTACTTGAGGCCGATCAGGCGATCGAGGCCGACGACGAGCCCGGGGTGCCGCATCGCGTGGCGGACGGCGAGGAGCACGCCGGGCATGTAGGACTCGCGCCCGGTGGAGTCGTGCCGAATGCGCAGCGTCTCACCAGGGCCGCCGAGGATGACCTCCTGGTGGGCGACGTGACCGGGCGTGCGGACGCTGTGCATCGTGATCCCTTCGATCTCGCCGCCGCGGGTCCCGGGCACCGTCTCCTTCTGGGCCGCGGGCCGGGTGAACGCTTTGCCACGTCCTTCGAGCAGCGCGCGAGCGGTGGCGATGGAGGTGCCGGAGGGGGCGTCCACCTTGCCTTCGTGGTGGAGCTCGATGATCTCGGCGTAGTCGAAGAAGGGGGCGGCGATCTTCGACATATGCTGCATCAGGACTGCGCCCAGCGTGAAGTTCGGCGCCATAACCGCGCCGATCCGTCGCCGGGCGCACTCGGCGCGAAGTTCGTCGACGAATGCGTCGGGGAGTCCGGTCGTGCCGATGACCAGGCGGAGGCCGGCGTCGAGCGCGGCACGAGTGAGGATGGGCGTCCATTCGGCGTTCGTGAAGTCCACCGCGACGTCCGGCTTGGTAAGGGCGATGATCTGTGCGGCGTCGCGGCCGAACGGAATGTCACCAGAGCCGTCAGGAAGCGGGACGTAGTCCGCGGAGGCGAAGAGGTCGACGACGCCGACGGGTTCCATGTCCGACTGCAGGCAGGCAGTTTCCAGGACCTGGCGGCCCATCTTGCCGCTGCCGCTCACGAGAACGCGCACCGTCATGGCGCACCTCAGTTTAGCGCATCGCGTGAGCCAGGGGCGTCCAGATGCCTGCGGTAGGAGTCCGGCACCGATAGGCCAAAGCGCTCACAGAGGAGGCGCACGTTGTGGACGTCCTTCAGGAGCGGCGCGTAACCGGTGTGGTGAGCGAGAAGGAGCTGCGGCGTGAGGCACGGGACGGCCTGCCCGTGCACGCTCCCGGCGCCGGCGAGCCCGGCGGCGGGATAAAGCGCATCGCCTCCGTTCCGTCCCGCGCCGATCTGTTTGCCGTCACCGTTTTCGTCGATGAGAACCGGATGGAGGTCGATTCTCCTTCGGCCTGCATCCTGAAGCACAAGCCTGGTGGGCCGGGCGTCTTCAAGCACGGCGAAACCAAGGGGCGAGAGACAGCCGATCAGGCGCTCTACGTGCTCCAGTTCTACGACGGCATCAAGGTCAGAATGCTCCCTGGTCTGCCGCCCAAGAAGCGCGTCAACACCCCAGCCACCGTCAAGCCAGATACGCAGCCCCGCTTGCTGCAGCCGGTTAACCACGGCGAGGACGTCAGCTCCGGTCACGGTCGAGCGGGAGGTTAGGTGCGATTTACCAGCGTTTCATGGGCGCTGGAGGAGGAGGAGGAGGAGGGCTGCCGGGCTCCCGCCGGAAGTCTCCACCGCTACTGCCGCTACTGCCGCCGAAGCTGCCACCGCCGCGCCGAGGCCTGCCGCCGCCGCCGCCGTAGCCGCCACCGCCGCCGCCACCGCCGCGGCCGCCGGAACCGCCGGCGGAGCCGCCGCCGTAGCCACCGCCGCCACGCCGGGGCC
>CAZLDI010000009.1:0-119675 GCA_964558415.1 uncultured Dehalococcoidia bacterium | reverse complement strand
GGATCGGTCAGAGCACCTGCGTCGGCGTCGGCGGCGACCCCGTGATCGGGACCACACAGGTCGAGGCCTTGCGCATGTTCAACGAAGACCCCGGCACCAGCGCGGTCGTCCTGATCGGCGAGATCGGCGGTCTGGCGGAGCAGCAGTCCGCGCAGTTCATCGCGAACGACATGAAGAAGCCGGTGATCGCCTTCATCGCCGGCGCCACAGCCCCGCCCGGGCGGCGCATGGGCCACGCCGGCGCCATCATCGTCGGCGCCGCCGGGACGGCTCAGGCGAAAAAAGAAGCCCTGCGCGCCGCCGGCGCGACGATCGTCGACTCGCCCGCTGAGATCGGCGCCGTCACGGAGACCGTGTTGAAGGAACGGGGTCTGGCGGCCTAGACGCCCGTAGCTGCAGCGGCTTCAGCCCTGCCCGAACGGGGTCCGAAAAGACCTTATCCCGTAACCCGTAGCTGCAGCGGCTTCAGCCCTGCCCGAACGGGGCCCGAAGAGCCCGTAGCCCGTAGCTGCAGCGACTTTAGCCCTGCCCAAGCCCTGCCGAAACGCCCATAGCCCGTAGCTGCAGTGGCTTCAGCCCCGCCTCCCGTCACCCACCCGCCCGTCGCGCCCGGCTCCCCGGCACCAGCTGCCCCGCATGCCGCGACGTGTGCTTCGATACGCGGGTGATGAACTCCAGCGCAGGCACCGTGCCTCCTCCACCAAGCGTCACCTCATTGCCAATCGTCTGCGCCGTAAACCGGCCCAGCACCTGCATCGTCCCGTCGCAGCCCGCGACGAACTCGTCGGCCAGCTCCCGCACAGAGCGGCCCCGGCGCTCCGCGGTGGCCGACGCGTTCCAGCCGTCGATGTCGTTGACGGCGTCCAGCTCCGCCGGCGGCGCCTCGCCCAGCGCCGAGCGCAGCCGCGTCTGCCTGCGCGTCTCGTTCGAAGCGACGTGCGCCGCGACCTCATGGTACGTCCAGCCCTGACAGAGCGGCGACTCCTCGTCCCAGACGTCGTCGGCGACGGAGTAAAGCGCGCGCAGGAACGTCTCCTGGCTCAGCACTATCCAGCGCATCTTTCGCTCGATCTCCGGCACGAACGCAAGCTTCGAGGGCGTGTAGTCAACCTTGAGCGCTCGCTCGATGTCGTCCGCGTGCTGGCGGTCGTGCGCGCCCCGCCACAGAAAGTCCTCCACCCGCAGGTCGTACTCCGGCCCCATCGGCACCGCGTAGGCGAGCACCGATAGGTGCTTCTCCTCAAGCCGCAGCGTGGCCTCGATCGACGCGTCGTGCGCCTCGAACAGCAGTTGCCGCAGGTCCGCGGGCGTAAAGTGACGCCTGTCTTCGACGGTGTCGGCGTTCGACATCCGCGAGTCGTACCCCTTCCCCATGTCCACGATGAACTCCGGCGTCAGCACCCCCGCCAGGATCAGCCCCGCCCACCCCGGCGACATGTCCCCGATCGTGTGCGCGACGAGGTCCTTGACCGTCCACTCGCCGTACGGCACGGGCCGCTCCCAGTCCGCCTCCGAAAGCGAATCAACGACGCGTAGCAGTTGACGGTGCGCGACGCGCAGATCCTCGACAGCGGCCTCAGCGAGGGGAAGCGGCATGACGAGCAAATGATACGACGCCCCCTTCGTAGGTGCGACCCTCGCGGCGGATTTCGGGCGTCTGCGGTCCCCACGCACGGTAGGGGCGCCCAATATGGGCCCGTCCGGGCAGCACACGCCGCAATCGGATCACGGGCGGCGTCCGTACGCCATCTCGCCCGCTGAATCACGCGCCGTCGTCTCGCGCGCTGCGCCCCAGCACCCTTCGATTGAGAAGGCGGCTAGCTGTTCGAAGTCGCCCTACGCCCCGCGCCGCCGCCAGACGAACGACGCCCCCAACACGAACGCCAGGGGGCCGAGGACAGCGGCGATGGCGGCCGGGAAGTACGGGAACCCGCCGCTGTCCGCTTCCTCGCTGAGCGGCTCGCTATCGTCAGGCGGGACGAACGGGCCGTGGTACGGCCCGTCGCCTGTCGGCACCACACCGGCGCCCGTGATCGCCTCCACCTCCGCGACGAAGGCGTCCGAGGCGAGCTCGTTGCCCGCGCAGAGGTGTGTATGCAGCGACGCATCGTCACCCTTGCCGAAGATGTCGTCATTGCTCAGGAAGAGGACGTAGCGCTCGCCCACCGACGCTTCGCCGAAGAAGCCGCAGTCGGCATCGCCGACAGGGTCGTCTACGACGATGTCTCGAGAGCCCAGGCCCTTCAGGTAGCGCTCAACGGACACGACCGCGTCTTTATCAGGGAACTCGTTCCCCAGGTCGTCTGTCAGCCGCAGCACGCTCCCGACGACAACGTGACTGTAGAAGTCCACCCGCTCCGAAACGGGACGCACCGCGCACGAGCAGGCATGCGCCGGCGTGACGCTGGCCCACAGCAGGCCCGCAGTAACAGCGATTGTGAGTGGGAGGAAGAGGCGCTTCATCGGTTACCTGAATGTTAGACGAAATCAGTGCCGCGTAGGTTCCCGCCGCCTGCCTTCGTTAGGCGCCCCGCCGCCACACAAACGACGCGCCCAACAGAAACGCGAGCAGGACGAGCATCAACGCGACAGCGCCGGGGAGGGTAGGGAACGCAGGGGCCGAAGGGGTCGAAGGAGGGCCACCGCCAACGGGCAGCACGACCGCACCGAAGGCGGACATCATCGCCAGCGCCTGCTCGTAGCTATCGCCCGTCGGTTCCGCGCCGACATAGAAGGTGAGCGGGCGGCTTGGCCGGTATCTACCGAATTCGTCAATGCGGAGACCCATTATCCAGTACTGGCCTGTTGGATCGGTATCGAATGCCCCGCATGCGCCGCTTGCGCCGACCCACGAATAAGCACCTCCGCTCGCCCATAGCGTATTTCCGGCCACTAGATCGATCTGCCCTGGTACGTCACCCTTGTAAACTCTGTCAACAATCATGAAGGCGCGAATCGGGTCGTAAGGGCCGTAGTAATTTGGGTCGTCCACGGGCACCTGTCTTGTTTTGGGATCCAAACGCTCGAAATTCTCGATTAGTTCCCACCCGGTGATACGCCCGCCGACGATCACGTCGGACTCAGTCACAGGATTGAAGTCCGGCCCAACACTACACGCCGCCGCCGGCGTCACGCTCCCCCACAGCATCCCCACCGACGCCAGCACGCCCGCCACACCAAACGCCAGCCGCCGCATCACCCACCCCCGGCGCGCCTTCGCCGGACAAACGACGCGCCCAGCAGGAACGCCAGAGAGCCCAGCGTCGCTGCGACTGCGGCGGGGAGAGTGGGGAATGTCGCAGACCCGGGCATACCTCCAAGCGCGGGTAAGCCATCGGGAGTCAGCCCACCACCAGACGCATCGCTCAAGCTGCGGATGAGCCTATGCCAGCTCCAATATTCGTTATCTGGCACTTCTGCCATCGTCGCGCAGAGGTTACCCCGATAAGCACCACGCATTATATTCGATTCCGCCAAGCCAAGGAGGTATCTCTGCCCGGGTTGCCCGAGCAGGGTCATGCTGCAGTCGCCAGGTCCGGTCACCAACAAGCCAGGATAACCATGCTTGGAAGCGCTTTCCCTCTGGAGTTCGACGTCTTTCTGCGTTTGGTCAGCGGTGACCCGAGCTATCAGTTCGCCCTTGTAGATCGTCTCTACGTCGATCTGTGTGAACTGCGAGTCGGTGCTTGCGATCGTGCCAACCAGCACCAGCGGAGAATGGAGAAGGACTCCCTCGACAAAACTCTCCTCATCTGCTGCAAGACAACTGCATGCATGCGCCGTCGGCGTCGCAAGCGGACTAAACAAGGCCACCAGCACGACAACCGTCAATGGTAGTGACACGTATTTCACGCCCCCATTCTACTCCCGCCCGTCAACCGTGACGGGCTGCCCGCAATCCTCGTAACGCCACCGCGCCCTTTGTGCTCCGACCCGTATCCACTACCCTGAAGATGCCATGACCCGCATCCAAAGCCGCCCGCTCTCGCTTCTCCGATTGAATGCGGCAGTGAGGGCTTTGAGCCGTACACAATCAAACGTTTCGCACCGTTTAGGGCCTCGTCCAATCGTGAGCGCCAGCCGAAAAAGAAAAAACCGCAACGGAGACGATCAAATGGCAGGAGGCGCAGTCGGAAATCAATCCTGATCCAGATACGAAAACGCTTTGATTGACCGCCGGGCCCGACCCTCGCGGTCGCCCGCCCGCCTAACCCGCCGCCGCCACCGCCTTCGCCGCCGCCTCCCCCAGGTCCGCCGCCCGCAGCACCGACAACCCGGACTCCGAGAGCAGTCGCTCGCCCTCCTCCAGGTTCGTGCCGGCCAGCCGCGCCACCACCGGGACGCCCACGTCCATCTCCTTGTGCGCCTCGATGATCCCTTGCGCGATGATGTCCACCCGCGCCATGCCGCCGAAGATGTTGATCAGGATCGCCCGCACGTTCGGGTCGTCCGCCAGGATGCGGAAGGAGGCGACTACTCGCCCCACGTCGTTCACGGTGCCGATGTCCAGGAAGTTCGCTGGTTCCCCGCCCGCCAGCTTGATCGCGTCCATCGTCGCCATCGCCAGCCCCGCCCCGTTCACCACGCAGCCGATGTTCCCCGTCAGCTTCACATAGTTGCCGATGCCCGACTCCTGCGCGCGCACCTCCAGCGGGTCCTCCTCGTCGAGGTCGCGCAGCTCCGCGAGGTCCTTGTGCCGGTAGAGGGCGTTGTCATCGATGTTCAGCTTCGCGTCGGCGGCGAGCAGGCGCCCGTCTTTCGTGACGACGAGCGGGTTGACTTCGGCCAGCGAGCAATCGTTCTCATCAAACACACGGTAGAGCCCGGCGATCAACGATGCCGCCGGCCGCATCATCTCCCCGTCCAGCCCGATCGCCATCGCCAGTCCGCGCCCCTGGAACGGCTGGAAGCCGATTGTCGGGTCGACGGGCGAGCGGTGGATGCGCTCCGGCGTCTTCGCCGCCACTTCCTCGATATCGACGCCGCCGTCCGCCGACGCCATCACGATGGGCAGGCCGATGGAGTTGTCGATCACGACGCCCAGGTACAGCTCGCGCTCCACCTGTAGCTGTTCCTCCACGAGCACGCGCTTGACCTTCTGCCCGCCCGGGCCGGTCTGGTGGGTGACAAGCTGCATCCCGATGATCTCGTCGGCCGCCTCGCGCGCCTGCTCCGGCGTCGCCGCCAGCTTGATGCCGCCGCCCTTGCCGCGCCCGCCCGCGTGGATCTGCGCCTTGATCGCCACCGGCACTCCCAGCTCGTGGGCGATCGCGACGGCCTCGTCAGCGCTATCCGCCACGCGCCCTCGAGGGACCGGCACTCCGTAGCGGGCGATCAGCTCCTTCGCTTGGTATTCGTGGACCTTCACGCCGGGCTATTCCTCAATGATCTCGTAGAAGATCGTGGTCAGCGGCTCCTGGCTGGTGCAGGTAACGAAGACCGGATTGCCGCCGTTGAGGGCCACGTCGCAGCTGACGTCCTGGCCGGTCAGGGGCGGGTCGACGGCGTAGATGCCGTTGTCGCCGCAGTCGGTCAGGAAGCTGCTCGGGTTGAACTGACACGTTTCGCGGTCAAGGATCTGGCCGCTGAACTGGGCGATGAACTCGTCCTGATCGGCCGGGGCCACGGCACGGATGCCTTCGTCCGCCGGCGTCGGGCCTGGGCCCGTGTTGGTGGGGGTCTCGCCGTCCCCGTCGGGCGTTTCATCCGGTCCGGGCGTCTTCCCGTCGTCGCCTGGGTCCTCCGTCTCCTCCGCGGGCGTTTCGGTTGCGGTCCGCGAAGGCTCTGTGCCATCGTCATCGTCGCCGTTGCAGGCGGCCAGGGCGAGTGCGAGCGCCAGGAGGAGGGCAAGCAGAATGCGCATCCGAACCATGACGCGACACAGTGTAGCAGGAGGCCGATATACAGGCGACCGCTACCGATGCGGTACGATATCGCCATTATGACGCTCGAACCTCGACACGATGCCGACGCGACGACGCCGGAAGCTCGGCGGGCCCTGCACGAGCAGAACCGCCTCTCCTGGAACGAGGCGACGAAGGCGCACAACAGCCACAAGGCCGACCAGGCGAGGTTCTTTCGCGAGGGCGGGAACAAGCTCTACGCCGAGGAGATGGAACTGCTCGGCGACCTCAGCGGTAGGTCGGTTGTTCACCTTCAATGCAACGCCGGGCAGGACACCCTCTCCATCAAGCAGTTCGGCGCCGCGAAAGTGACGGGCGTCGACATCAGCGACGAGGCGATCGACTTCGCGCGCAGGCTTTCGGCGGATTCCGGCGTCGAGGCGACATTCCAGCGCGCGGACGTCTACGACTGGCTCGCGGCGGCGGCGCGAGGGAGCGAGCGCTGGGACATCGCGTTCTGCTCCTACGGCGCGATCATCTGGCTCTCAGACCTCAACGCCTGGGCCACAGGGATCGCCGCGATCCTGAAGCCGGGCGGACGATTCGTGACTGTGGAGTTCCACCCGGTGGAGATGATGTTCGAGGTCGACCTGAGCCACCGCTACCCGTACTCGACCCACGGTAAGCCGCTGACCTGGGACGACGGCATCGAGGACTACGTCGGGCGCTCCGGGCCCCCGGACGCACCCTCTGGATGGCTGGAGGGTGTGCAGGACTTTAAGAACCCACACGTCGCCCACGAGTTCCACTGGGGCACGGCGGAGATCATCACCGCTTTGCTCGAAGCGGGACTCGTCCTCGAGCACTTCCGCGAATACGACCACGCCTCGTTCAAAATATACGACGACATGCCGCAGCTGCCAGGCCGTACCTGGGGCCTGCCCCCGGGAGTGCCGAGCTTCCCGCTGATGTACTCGATCACCGCGCGCAAGCCTGATTAGAGCTGAGTCCGACAAGGCGACGTCTGTATCGGCTAGGGTCTAATGGTCCCGCTCATCCTACAAGAGCCTCAGGATGAGCGGACGGAGTCGACACGGGGCGGGCAACTGCCCCCGCTAGGAAAGGAAGCGCATGACCGCCGCGCTGACCTGATCTGCCTTGTCGAACACGAGGTTGTGGTTGGCGCCCGGCACGATGCACAGTTGGGCGTTCGAGATGGCCTGAAAGAGCGCCAAGGTGTGCTCGATCGTCATCAGGTCGCGGTCTGCGGCGACGACGAGGGTCGGCGCCTTGATGGCCGCCAGGTCATCGACTGTGAGCGTGGGCTGCGTGAGAAAGAGCTCCTTCATTTTCGCGAACAAGACCGGAAAGTGGTCGGGGCCGTCCGGGCTGTAGGCGTTGTACGCCGTCACGAGGTCGCCCAGGACGGCCGCGAACGCCTCCGGCGTGGCGTTCGCGAAGATAGTGCGCATGTGCTCCGTCAGGCCGTTGAAGTGGAAGTTCGCGCTGATCGGCGCCAGCTTGTTTACAAGGTCGGGCCGTTGCATCGCCATGAAGAGCCCGACGATCGCACCGTCGCTGTAGCCGACGAGTTGCGCTTTGGCGATACCCAGCGCTTCCATGAAGGCGATCGTGTCCGCCGCCATCAGGTCGTAGGAGATAGGGCCGGCGTCCGGGGTGTGCCCGTGGCCCCGGCGTTCTGGGACGAAGACCCGGTAGTGCTTCGAGAGCTCGGCGCTCATGGGCAACATCGACTCCGCCGTGCCGAAGCCGCCGTGCATCAGGACAAGGGGTTCACCCCTGCCGTTTTCTTCGTAGTAGGTCTTGATCCCGTTCGCGGTGATGTAATGGCCGGCGTCAGTCACGGGACGTGTACTTCTCTGGCGTGACCCGCAGGACGACGCGCTGCTCATTGCGTGCGCGTTCTGCGAGAGCGGGACGCATCGACTCCGGCACGGGGTTGCCCGTCATCTTCTCGCCGACGCGCATCATGACGTCGACTGCGCCTTCCTCCTCGATGCGCGCGCGCCCGGTGACCGTCACGTAGGGGAACGGGAACTGCTCGTGCAGAACGCAGAGAGACACCGTGCCGCTCTTGCGAGCGAGCTTCGTCTTGACGCGTGAGTTCGTGACTGACGCGATCAGGTCGTCGCCGTCCAGGACGTAGTAAACAGGGGTCAAGTGAGGGCCCATGCCGTCCCGGCCAACGCCGACGACCGCCAGCCGGTGACTTTCCAGGAACTTCCTTCGTTCTTCCGGCGTCATTCGTGCTCCTCTCAGTTGGAGGCGTCAGCGACCCGTTAGCAGGCGGTCGCGAACGCCATCATCCGTAGCTATATCTATGATCGTCCAGGCCATCGCGATAGCGCCGTCAATGACCGCCTTGTCTGCCTCTTTGGTCGCGCAGTGCTCAGCGAACTCCGGTTGGTGGTTGACCGCGGGCCACGAATTGATGCCAATTGACGGGTGAATCGCCGGCATCACGAGCGAGATGTTGCCCATATCGGTGGAGCCCGCATATCGCTCCATCCGGGAGGAGTCCAGCAGCGTCCGTCCGAGCGCCTCCGCGTTGGCCTTGTAGGCCGCGCCGATGTCAGGGTCGTGTCGCATCTCGGAGTAGGCGTGCTCGCTTGCCTTAATCTCGACGCTGCAGCCGGTAGCCACGGCGCCGGCCTCGAAGCAGCGGTAGACCTTCGCCCGGATGTCCTCTAACTGGGCGAGGGTGCGGGCGCGGATCGCATAGCGCGCGCTGGTGTGGGCCGGGATCACGTTCGCGGCGTCCCCACCCTTCGTGACGATTCCGTGCACGCGGTCCGATGGCCTGATGTGCTGGCGGAGGAGACCGATTGCCACCTGGGCTACCGTCAGGGCGTCGGCGGCGTTTATCCCTCGCTGCGGGAAGCCCGAGGCGTGCGCCTCCTTCCCGGTGTACTCCACGTCGATCCGCTGCGAGGCGATGATCGGGCCGTCGACCACATCCACCGGCCCGGGGTGCACCATCATCGCGGCGTGCACGCCCTCGAACGCCCCTCTGTTCAGGAGGATGATCTTCCCACCGCCGCCTTCCTCCGCTGGCGTGCCCATCACCGTGACAGTGGCGCCGATCTCGTCCGCGACCGCGGCGGCAGCGATCCCGGCCCCGATCGCCGATGCGGCGATGATGTTGTGCCCGCAGGCGTGCCCGATGCCCGGCAGGCTGTCGTACTCCGCGCAGATCGCGACGTTGAGCGCGCCGCTGCCTGACCGCGCCCGGAACGCCGTCGGCAGATCGCTGATCCCCCGCTCTACAGCGAAGCCTGCCTTCTCGAGCGCCTCGGTCAGCCACGCGGCGGCCTTGTGCTCTTCGAACGCGGTCTCCGGGTTGGCGTTGATGCGGTGGCTGAGCTGGATGAGGCTCTCGTACGCTTCTTCTATGCGCGCCTTCGCGGTCTGTTTGAGGTCCGTCACAGTAGCTCTCCTGACTCGATCTCTTGAGCGACGATCGCGAAGCACTCCTCGGCGATGGCGACTGCGCGCGCGATGTCCTCGGGTGAGTGCGCCGCGCAGAGGAACCAATTGTGTCGCGGGTGGAAGATCACGCCGCGCCGCGCCGCCAGGCCGGAGAACCGCTTCCCCTTTTTGAACTTCGCGTCGTCCATGAACAGCAGGTTGGGCATCGTCGGCGGGCCGGTGTAGCGGATCGGGACGCCCGTCCGGGCCGCCGCTTGCGTGATTCCTTCGCGCAGCATATGGCCCGCGCCCTGCATCTGCTCATACGAGCCCTCTGAGTCGTACGCGCTGAGCGTCGCCAGGGCGGCGGCCATGGGCGTTGCGCTGAAGAAGAACGTTGCGCTGAAGTAGAGCTTGCTCGCCACGTCGCGCAGCTCTTCGCGTCCCATCAACACGGAGAGCGGCTGTCCGTTAGCGATCGCCTTCCCGAAACAGACGAGGCCCGGGTTCAGACCCATCCCCACGTGCGAAGCGCCAGAGGGGTGGAGCCGGAAGCCGCAGCGGATGTCGTCGATGATCAGCAGCGCGTTCTCACTGCGGCAGCGCTCCTGTATCGCCGCCAGGAACTCCGGGTTCGCTATCTCGATGTCGTGCATCGCGTCGTGCCTGATCGGGCAGATGATCACTGCCGCCACATCGCCCTTGTTGCGCGCGAAGCAGTCGTTGACGCTGCGCACGTCGTTCCACGTGAAGGCGTCCGTCTCGCTGCGGTGGGCGGGTGGAAAGCCGGTGGCGTCCGGGTTGGACCAGGCGTCGAATCCGTGGTAGGCCCCCTCCGCGACGAGTATCTTCGCGCGGCCCGTCGTGGCGCGGGCGACTCGCGTGGCCAGCGTCGTCACGTCCGAGCCGTTCTTGCCGAACATCGCCCACTGCGCGAACGGAAAGCGGGCGACCAGCGTCTCCGCCAGCTCGACTGTCCGGTCCAGCGGGAACGACATCGCATTGCCGCGCGACTCCTGGTCGATCACCGCGTCCTGCACCTTCGGGTGGTTGTAACCCAGTACGTTAGGCCCGAAGGCGCACATGAAGTCGATGTACTCGTTCGCGTCAACGTCCGTGAGGCGGCATCCTTGGCCGCCCCGGATGAAGGCGGGGAACTCCCCGAACACCCCGAAGCGGGGCGAGCGCGTGCCATAGATGCCGCCGGGGATAACACGTTCCGCGCGTTCGAAGAGCTTGTAGGATTCGCCGACGTCGTAGGTCATACGGTTGCTTACCCCGTGGTGCGTCGCAGAGCTTATCGCAAGAGCCGCGTTGTGAATAGCTCGCGCTACAATTGCGCCATTCTCGGTTGAATCAACCTCATTTACACTAGTAGCAGTGACACTCGCAGTTGCCGCCCGGTTCCCTTGGCCAGGACTGATCGAATCGTGGCCAGATGAGATTCGATGGAGCATCGAGTACTTTCCTGAATTCGCGCCGTCGCAGGCGATCATTATGGCGGCCGATAGCCGATGGACGTATGAGAAGGGCGTTGACTTTGATGACGGTGCCGTCAAAGTTGCTGCCCTATCCCCCTACTCACTAGGTATATACGCAGGGGACGTGGTAGTTGGGACCCGCGCGCTTGGTCGCGTCACTGAGGAGCTCGGTCGATTGGCGCTAGCCAACCCGCAACAACTTTTGCGCCTGGCGAGGGCGGCATTCCAGTCGGCGTGGCGCTCCCACAAACGTCGCGACTCGCGAGCTGAATTCTGTATCGGGATGTATCATCGTCAGGCTGGCTTCCATCTGTGGCACTTTCGCGATCAGGATGGGTTCCGACCACATGAGATCGACGGTATCCAGACGATTGGAAGCCCGGACAGTAAAGTCATGTTCTGGGAGAAGCTCCGTACGGACGTCGATAGTCGCGTTGCTGCTCCATTGACCGAGGTGGTGTTTAGCAACAGTGTCGAAGAATGGGGTTCGTACATCGGTCGCGCAGTATGGGAGACATGTCGAAGTCGCATCGATTCGTACACCGGCGGACCATTCCTTCTCGCATTCCTGGACCGGGCCGGCGTCCACGGGCGCAGCTTGCATAGAGCGGACCCCCGAGCCGCGACTTTGGAGTTTCAACAGATTACGCTTCGGCCGGACGAAACGGCGGCGTTCCAGGAGCGGCAGCGCACACGCGGAAAACACGGGGGCTAGAGCCAACTCTATACGCAGCGCCTTGGCGCTACAATCTCCCCATGACCGAACTCGCAATCGAAGCGCGAGGCCTGCGCAAGTCCTACGGCCCGCTAGAGGCGCTGAAGGGCGTCGATATCTCCGTCCGTGCCGGCGAGGTGTTCTGCCTGATCGGGCCGAACGGCGCGGGGAAGACGACGTGCGTCGAGATCCTGGAGGGCCACCGCGATCGCGACGCCGGCGAGGTCCGGGTCCTGGGTCACGACCCCGCGCGGCACGAACGGGCACTGCGGGCGCGGTTGGGGATCGTGCTCCAGCGCACCGGCGTCGAGCCGTTCCTGACGGTGGAAGAGGTGGTGGAACTCTTCCGCGGCTACTACCCGCATCCGCGCCCGCTGGGGGAAGTCCTGGAGGCCGTCGGTCTCGCGGACAAGCGCTCGAGCCTCGTGCGCCGGCTCTCGGTCGGGCAGATGCGCCGGCTGGACGTCGCAGTAGCGCTGGCGGGCGATCCCGAGCTGCTGTTCCTGGACGAGCCGACGACCGGCTTCGATCCGGCCGCCCGGCGAGGCGCCTGGGAGATGGTGCGGGGCCTGCGCTCGCTGGGTAAGACCGTCTTTCTGACGACGCACTACATGGATGAGGCGGAGGCGCTCTCGGATCGCGTGGCGGTAATCGCAGGCGGTGAGATCGTCTCCGAGGGGACGATGGATGACCTTCGAGGCCCGCACGCCGCGACGGTGATACACTTCCGGATTCCCGACGGCGCAGCCGGTTTTCCGCTGGCGGACGCGCGTGTCCGGGATGGTGTGGTGGAACTGGAGACAGCCGAACCGACACGCGCCTTAAACGAGATCACTTCATGGGCCATCGCCGGGGGTATCGAACTGGATGGACTAACGGTATCGCGAGTCTCGCTGGAGGACATCTACCTGCAGCTGACAGCCGAGCCACAGGAGGCCGAGACCGGTGAGTGATCTGACCCTGGCGCTGAGGCAGGTTCGCTACCAGAACCGCTCGTTCTGGCGCAACCCGGCGGCGGCGTTCTTTACGTTCATCCTGCCGCTGATGTTCGTCGTCATCTTCAACACGATCTTCGGCAACGACGAGATCCAGGTCGAAGGCGGCACCGTCGACCAGTCCACCTTCTACGTGCCGGCGATGATCGCGCTGTCCGTCGTCACCGCCTGCTACACGAACATCGCGATGAGCATCTCGATCGCGCGCGACGCGGGGCTGCTCAAGCGCGTACGCGGGACGCCGCTACCGGCGTGGGCGTACCTCTTTGGCCGCATCGTGCATGCGACGCTTGTCGCGGCGCTTCTCGTCGTGATCGCGGTGGGCGCCGGCGCGCTGTTCTACGGCGTCGACGTCCCGGATAACACCATGCCCGCCTTCGTCGTGACAGTGCTGCTGGGCGCGGCCGTCTTCTGCGCGCTGGGCCTGGCGATCGCCTGCGTCATCCCCAACGCCGAGGCCGCCCCCGCCATCGCCAACGGCACGATCCTGCCGGCGCTGTTCGTGTCCGACGTCTTGATCCGCCTCGAGGACCCGCCGCTCTGGATCGACGTCGTCGGGCGCGTGTTCCCCGTGCGGCACTTTTCGGAAGCCTGCCAGACCGCGTTCAACCCGTTCGAGAGCGGCGGAGGCTTCGAGCCGGTGAACCTGCTCGTGATGGCGGCCTGGGGGATAGTGGGCGTGGTGCTGGCGGCGCGCTATTTCAGCTGGGAGCCGCGGGAGTAGGCCCAACTGGCGGAGGGGGCGGGATTCGAACCCGCGAGGGCCTTGCGACCCTAACGGTTTTCAAGACCGTCGCATTCAACCGCTCTGCCACCCCTCCTTGCTCATCTTATCGCGGGCCTCAGCCTCGGCGCCTGGACTAGACGGTGTTTGAGCGCTTACGGGGGAACCGGGGGACGAAGCCGCTCGTGCTCTCGATGTACTCGCGGTAGCCGGGCTTCGATCGTCTTAGGCCGCTCTCCAGGAGGGCCGCGCCGGACACTCGCACGAGCAGGAACGTCATGATCAACGGGCTGAAGACCGTCACCCAGCCGTCCGCGCTCGCCGCGGCGATCAAGAAGAACCCCCACCACTGCGTGGCGTCGCCGAAGTAGTTCGGATGCCGCGTGTAGCGCCAGAGGCCGACGTCCATCACCTTCCCCTCGTTCGCGGGGTCGGACTTGAAGCGCGCGAGCTGCCAGTCGCCCAGCGCCTCGAACAGGAACCCGATCGCCCAGACAGCGAGACCGGCGAAGTCTAGTACCGTGAGTTGGTCCGGCGTCTCGCTGTTGTTGGCAGGTAGGAGCGGCATCGAGATCACCCAAAGCAGGACGCCCTGCAGCAGAAAGACGCGGAAGTAGCTGGTCCACCAGAACCGCCCATGCGACTGCTCGCGCCAGCGGGCGTAGCGGTAGTCCTCGGGCTTTCCCCAGTTCCGCCACAGGATGTAGCCGGACAGGCGGAGCCCCCAGATGATCACGAGCGTCGTGATCAGGACGCTGCGTGACCCATATCCGTCGAGAGTGGTGTGATACATGGCGCCGAGGAGCACGAAACCGAGCCCCCAGAAGATATCGATGATGCTGGCGTTGCGCAGCGCCAGGCTGAGCAGCCAGATGGCCGTCACGTAGGCAAGGGTCGCGAGGGCGGACGCTACGAGTGCTTCGCTGAGAGACATGATTCGTCTACCGCGCGGCACCCGCCTCGAGCACGTACCGCCAGCTGGGTACAGGCACCCACTTCCACGGTGCGTTTGCGACTTCCTCCAGGGCGATCCCGCCGAGCAGGTGGTCGAGCGCGAGCCGCGTCGCGCTGTGCCCGATCAGGACCACGCGTCTGCCGTCCCAGCCGCGCGCCAGGTCGTCAAGTAAGCTGCGAACCCGCTCCACCACGTCGCGCAGGCTCTCGCCCTCTGGAAACGGCGTATCCACGCGCGTGGCCCGTTGGGAATGGACCTGCTGCGCGGGCGCGCCCGTCAGCGTCCCGTAATCGTACTCGCGCAGACGGGGATCGAGGTATACGGGCACTGCCGCGCCGAACGCGATCTCGGCCGTCTCCGCGGCACGGCGAAGGTCGGAGCAGTAGACCGCGTCCACCCCCTCAGCCAGAAGGCGCTTTGCCATCTCGCCGGCTTGCTCGCGCCCCTTCGGCGACAGGGTCACGTCACTCCAGCCGGAGGCGATGCCGGCCTCGTTATCGAGGCTGGTTGCGTGCATTTCGAGAATGATCTCTACGCTCACGCTTGCAGCCGTCTCTCGGCGTGGGCGCGCGTTGCGGTCAGGGGGTGTGCGACGCTAGTCGCCGCCCTGGTACTTGAAGGACAGCTTTACCTTCGCGCGGTAGAGGTTCACCTTTCCATCTTCGAGCTGCATATCGAGCTCCACCACCTCCGCGATTCGCAGGTCGCGAAGGGACTTCGAGGCCATATTTACGGCCGCTGCGGCTGCCTTTTCCCATGAATCAGCGCTCGTACCAACGAGCTCGATCACCTTGTACACGCTGTCTGCCATAGCAATCCCTCCTGTGTGTGAACCAGAATGCGGGAATGGCAGGATTGTGACTCTCGCGGCGCGTGGGTGTCAACCTACCTGCTGGAGCAATGCCCGACGACAGCGCTGACAGCTTAGCAAGATGCGATTTATTGCGGCAGGGCGGCTGGGCGCAGCGCGGTTTGCGACATAGACCGGAAACGTTGACGAACAGCGGCGATGGGGGTGGTCCTGCCGTCGCGCTGCCAGCTGCGCCCCTACAGCAGGTCGCCTGTGGCCAGCTTGGTGTTGCCGTGCTCTTTGTATGTAGCGATCATGTTGCGCGCTATCGTCTGCAGGTGCACCTCGTCCGCACCGTCCACGAGGCGTGCGGAGCGAGCGTGGCGCATCATCCGCTCGAGTGGCGTGTCCGTGGAGTAGCCGAGGGCGCCGTGCACCTGGATCGCGCGGTCGACGATGCGCCAGAGGGTGTTGGCGACGTGGTACTTGGCCATCGAGACTTCCTGCCGGAAGGGTAGCTTGTTCTCGATCTTGTATGCCGCATGCAGCACCATCAGCTTTGCCGCATACAACTCCAACGCGGACTCGGACATCATCCACTGGATCGATTGCTTCTCCGCCAGCAGGGACCCGTGCGTGAAGCGGTTGAGCGCGCGGTCCATGAGCATCTCTAGCGCCACCTCCGCGTTGCCGATCCAGCGCATACAGTGCGCCAGCCGCGCCGGGCCCAGGCGGTACTGCCCGAGCAAGTGGCCTTCACCGCGGCCGCCCAGCATCCGGTCGTTCGGGACGCGCATATCCGTGATACGGATCTCGCAGTGATTGCCCCGCCCCGCCATCGTATCGATGTCACGGACCATCTCCCAGCCCTCGGCTGGAAGGTCGACCAGGAACGCGGAGTTGCGGGCCTGCGGCGGGTCTGCCTCCGGGTCCGTGCAGGCGATGAGGATCGCGAAGTTCGCCCCCTTGGCGCCTGAGATGAACCACTTGTGGCCGTTGATCACCCAGTCGTCGCCATCCTTGACCGCGCGGGTCTGGATCAGCGTCGGGTCGGAGCCCGACACTTCCGGCTCGGTCATCGCGAAGCAAGAACGCGCGCGGCCTTCTGCCAACGGGCGCAGGTAGCGCTCCGCCTGATCTGGCGTCGCCCAGTGCAGAAGCGTGTGCATGTTGCCTTCGTCCGGCGCCTGGGCGTTGATCACGAACGGGCCGATGCCAGTGCGGCCCGCCTCCGCGGAGACGAACGCCATCGCCGTGGCGCCGAGGCCCATGCCGTCCCACTCCGGCGGCAGGTGCGGGTTCCATAGACCCTGGGCCTTGGCCTTCTCGCGCAACCCCACGATAGTGCGGACGTAGGCGCCGCGGTCCGCGCCGTCGTGCTCAAGCCCAGCCTCGGCCGGGCGGACGGTTTCGTCCATGAACTTGCGCACGCGCAGGCGTACTTCCTCAACTTCGGCGGGCAGAGTAAAATCAACGGGCATGTGGGGTTCCTCCTCGTATCGTCTGGACGCCATTGTAGGGCAGGAAACGGAAAGTAGGAAGTAGGACGGTGGATTCGCCTCCCGGACTCGACCTCGCGAAGCTCCTCCCCTGGTTCCGCGCCAACGTGGAAGCGGTCCGCGAGCTATCAGCTACGGTGATCGGCCACGGACGGTCGAATATCACCTACCGCGTGAACGAAGGGAACCGGTCTTGGGTGCTGCGACGTCCACCACTGTCACACGTGCAGGCGAAGGCGCACGATATGGGACGTGAGTTCCGCATCCTCTCGGCGCTGGCGCCGACGGGGTTCCCGGCGCCCAAGCCGTACGCGCTGTGCACGGACGATGATGTCATCGGCGCGCAGTTCTACATCATGGAGTTCGTGGACGGTTTCATCGCCGTGGACCCGAACGAGGTCGCGAAGCGCTTTGATGAGGCGGACCGGCGGCGCATCGGCGAAGAGGTGATCGACGTCCTGGTAACCTTGCACGGGTTTGTGCCGGACGAGATTGGGCTGTCAGACTTCGGCAAACCGCAGGGCTATCTGGAACGGCAGGTGCGGCGATTTTCTCAACAGCTGGAGGAGATCCGCTACCGCGATACCCCGGAGCTGGACGAGCTGGCGCGCCGTCTTGCTGTCTCGATACCGCCGGAACGGGCGCCCGGTATCGTACACGGCGACTACCGGCTGGACAACGCGATCCTGGACGGCGGCGGCCATATCATCGCGGTCCTGGACTGGGAGATGTGCACACTGGGCGACTCGCTGGCCGACATGGGCCTGATGCAGATGTACTGGAGCCGCGGTACGAGCCAGACGATCAGCATCGCCGGCACGCCGGTGATGGCGCTGCCCGGCTTCCCGACGTGGGAGGAGGCGGCAACGCGTTACGAGGCGAAGAGCGGGAACGATCTCGGCGCCCTGGACTTCTACACTGTCCTCGCCCACTTCAAGCTGGGCGTCATCCTGGAGAACATGTACAAGCGCTTCCTGGGTGGCGGCACTGTGGGCGCCGGGTTCGAGACGATAGGCGCGCAGGCTCAGTTCCTGGGCCGGAACGGTCTCTCTGTGGCGGACGCCTCGTCGCTCGCGTCGCTGCGGGGGTAGCCTAGCGCTGGGCCTGCGCCGGGTCGCGCGCGAAGCGGATGGGCGCGTCCACCAGGCGCTTGCGGCCGCCGTAGATCACGCTCATCGCCTCGCCGTTGAGCGACTCATCGCGCACGAACTCCAGCACCGCTTCGGCAATGTCGGACGGCGGCATCATCGGCATCATCTTGAGCACCGACTCGATTCGTGCGCGCTCTTCCGGCGTCGCTTGTGAGAGTCCGGAGTGCACCAGCGGCGTGTCTACGACACCGGGGCAGACAGCGTTGACGCGGATGTTCGATTCGTCCTTCAGAAACGTAAGGGAGCGCGACAGCCCGACCACGCCGTGCTTGGCGGCGGCGTAAACGGGGTCGGGCATATAGCCGACCAGGCCGGCGATGGAGGCGGTATTCACGATCACGCCGCCGCCGCGACGCCGCATCGCCGGTATAACGGCTTGAACGCAGGCGATGACGGACCAGAGGTCGATCACGAAAGTCTTCTCCCAGGCCTCGATCGGTGAGTCGGGAAACCGCGGCTGACCCGTTGTGACGCCAGCGTTGTTGTGCAGGATGTCCAGTCCGCCGTAAGTCTTCTCGGCAAACGACACCATGCGCTCTACGTCGTCGCGCTTCGTCACGTCAGTATGCACGAACGCCGCCTTGCCACCGGCAGCTTCGATCAGCCGCACCGTCTCCCGCCCGCCGTCTTCGTTGACGTCCGCGACGGCGACCGACGCGCCTTCGTTCGCCAGTGCTATTGCGGTCGCCCGGCCGATACCGGAGCCGCCGCCGGTGACGATCGCTACTTTGTCCCTGGGATCCATGGTCGCTCCCTTCCGGAGGGCGTATGAGAAGGCGCAAACAGGCGCCTCCTCTTCTGGTCTGGCATGTAATCTGCCACATTGGACGAACGACTGCAAGGCGTCACCAGTGCGGAGCCTTTGAAGATGCGGTAGGCTTGGCGTTCGTGAGCCGCATGCGGATCGCCAATGCGCCCTGTTCGTGGGGGGTGATGACGGGCTTCGCGTCAGAGGCGCCGTTTCCGCCCTATGGTCAGGTGCTGGATGAGATTGCCGACACGGGCTACGAAGGTACGGAGCTGGGCGACTGGGGGTACTTGCCGATGAACGCCCGTGTGCTAGGAGCGGAGCTGGCGAAACGCGACCTGAGCATGGTGGGAGCCTTGGTGGCGCTGCCGCTTGCGGACGGCTCAGCGCACACCGATGGAGTGCACGCGGCGCTGCGCACTGCCCGGCTGCTGGCGGCAGTTGCTGGTGACTATCCATCGCCCGGGCCGTTTGTCATCCTGGCGGACGACAACGGCGGCGATGCGGAGCGAACCCTCCATGCCGGTCGCATCAACCCGGATCAAGGGCTGACGCCGGAGCAATGGACCACGTTTGCGGAGGGAGCAGAGAAGGTGGCGCGGGCGGTCCGTGATGAGACCGGTCTGCGCACGGTGTTCCATCATCACTGCGCCGGCTTCGTCGAAACCCCGGCTGAGACGGACCGGCTACTTGACCTCACGGATTCGAGTTTGCTGGGCCTGTGCCTCGACACGGGACACTTCGTCTATGCAGGCGGCGACGCTCGCGATGGACTACGCCGGTACGGAGAGCGCGTGTGGCACGTGCACTTCAAGGACTGCCACCCGGCGATCGCAGAGCGCGCGCGCCGCGAGGAATGGGACTATTTCACCGCGGTGCGTCAGGGTGTTTTCTACGGTCTGGGCGGTGGCGCTGTGGACTTCGCGGGGGTGCTCGATGATCTTCGGGCGAGAGAGTATGCAGGCTGGATCGTCGTCGAAGACGAGTTGCCGCCCGGTATGGGCGATCCGGCAAGTAGCGCGCGCCGCGACCGCGAGTTGCTGCGAAGCCTGGGGGTCTGAGCGTGGACCGCGTTCGCTTCGGGGTGATCGGGACCGGTCTCATGGGCAGCCTGCACGCGCGGAACGTCGCCCGGCGCGTCGAGGGCGGCACGCTCGTGGCCGTGGCTGACGTCGAACGCGCGGCAGTGGAGCGCGCCGCCAGGAACTGCGAGGTCGACGCCGTTTACGACGACTATCGAGAGATGCTTGCCGGCGCGGACGTCGATGCAGTCGTGATCTGCACGCCACCGGATACACACGCCGGGATCATCATCGCCGCGGCGGGCGCCGGGAAGCACATCTTTTGCGAGAAGCCGCTGGCGCTGGAAGTAGAGACCGCGGACCGTGCACTGGCGGTGGTGGGGGAGGCGGGCGTGAAGCTGCAAGTCGGCTTCAACCGCCGTTTCGACAGGAACTTCCGTCGGCTGCGTGACGCGGTGATCTCCGGCGAGACCGGAGACCCGATTACGGTGCACATCGTCAGCCGCGACCCGGTCCGTTCCGCCGATGAGACGCCGAGCTTCGAGCCCGACATGTTCCTGGACACGACGATCCACGACCTGGACATGGCGCGCTTCCTGACAGGGAGTGAGGTCGAAAGCGTGCGGGCCATCGGGATCACGCAAGAGGCTGGAGCGGATACGCCCAACACGGCTCTGACGTTGCTGCGCATGACCGGCGGCGCGGTGGTCACGATCGAGAACAGCTGGCTCTCGGCGTACGGATACGACCAACGTGCAGAGGTGTTCGGCCCCAGGGGCACGGTTAGCGTGGAGAACGAATTCCCGCACGCGGCGACCTTTCGAGGCGGCGCGGGGGCACTATCCCCGTCCCCGCTGCGGTTCTTTACGGACCGCTACGCGGACTCGTACGTCGTGGAGTTGTCGGCGTTCGTGGAATGCGTTCTGGGCAGTGCCGAGCCCGAGGTCAGCGGCGAGGACGGGCGAGTCGCGACGATACTTGCGCTGGCGGCGCGCTTGTCCTGGCGCGAAGGCCGCGCGGTCTTGCCAAAAGAGCTCGCGGGCTGACAGCGTGTGGTCAGGCCCAGGTGCGGCGGAGGAACGCGCTGACTTGACTGACCAGCGTCTCGGCCGCATCGACGCCGGGGAAGAGCATGAAGACGTGCGGCATCCCGGCGTGATTGTGGAGGATGACGTCTCGCCCGACCGATCGCAGCCTGTCAGCGAAGCGGATGCCGTCGTCGCGCAACGGGTCGATGTCACCCACGACGATACAGGTGGGGGGGAAGGCGGACAGGTCGCCGCGCAGCGGGCTGATCAGCGGGTCGTTCCATTGGTTCGGATCCGGCGTATAGGATGCGCGGTAGTACTCCATCACCGTGTCGTCGATTATCGGGTCGTCCGGACCGAACGCGCGGAACGACTCCGTGTCCATCGCGAGGTCCAGCCAGGCGCAGAGGAGCGCGACTGAGCGTGGCGGCGCGTCTCCCTTCGCTAGCAGCCTCAGAGTCGTCGTCGCTGAAAGATTGCCGCCGGCGGAGTCCCCGGCGATCGAAACGCGGCTGGCGTCGCCGCCCAGGGACGCCGCGTTCGAGCGGATCCAGCGGAATGCCGCAATGCAGTCGTCCAGCCCTGCGGGATAAGGGCTTTCGGGCGCGAGGCGGTAGTCAAGGCTGACGACGACGGTGGTGGCGCCCACTGCCAGCTGTTTAGTGAGTTTGGCATGGGTCTCGGGGCTGAGGTTGACGAAGCCACCGCCGTGGATATAGACCAGCATTGGCATACGCAAACCCGTCGGGTTCGCCGGGGCGAATACTACCGCTCGGATGTCGCCGGCCGGTCCCGGGATGCGGATCTCCCGCTCGATGGCGACGGCTGGGGCGCCCTGGTTGAGAAGCGGCGCGAACGCAGCGGACTGCGCGCGCATCACAGCGGCGTCAAGGACAGGCTGGTCCGGTCTCAGCGCCGCCAGCGCATCGAATAACGACTTGACCTGCGGGTGCAAGGGAGCGCGCGGATCTGTGCGCCGCACGGTCACTATCCTAGGAGGAAATCCGCGACGAGTGCGGAAACCGCCGGCAACTGCTCGAGGTGCGGGAGGTGGCCGGCGTTGTCGATGACCTCAACCCGCGCGCCGGGGATACGTTGGCCGAACTCCGGGGCGTAGGCGACGGGCGCGATGAGGTCTTGCTTGCCCCAGACGATCATGGTGGGCGCCTTGATGCGGTGCATGCGCTTCTTGAGCCCCTTGTCGGGTATCGGCCAGACGAATTTTGCCGTGCAGGCCAGCGACCACATGATCTGGATCTGCATGTCGAGCGCGGCATCGCCGTCCTGGGGGGTCATGGCAGACATCATCTTCGCGAGCGGGCCGTCCTGATCGGCGAACAGATACCTGGGCAGGTCCGCGATGGGGATCGCCATCCAGTTCTTCACGGGTGTCTCGTCCAGCCAGAGGCCCAGGGGATCGATCAGGACCAGTTTCCCCACGCGCTCCGGGTTGGTGGACGCGATCTCCGCGGCGATCATCCCGCCGAAGGAATGGCCGACGAGAGCCGGGGACTCGAGGCCAAGTGCGTCGAAGAGCTCGTAGTAGTAGAGGACCAGGTCCCAGAGATCGTCCAGGGGCTTGATGCTATCCGGCGACCCCGGCGTAGTGCCCGGATGCTCCGGGGCATAGACTGTGTGCGTCTTCGCCAGCGTGTCCAGAAACGGGTCCCACTGGAGGCCGTAGGCACCGTGGAAGAAGACCAACGGCGGACCGTCGCCCGCTACCTTCACGCGTGTTTCGATCTGGTCCCGCCAGACGCTGACTGTCCGGTCCTGTGCTGCAACCATCGTTGTACTCCCTCGCGCCTATTCGCCGCCGCCGCCCGCCGCAACGGCTACCGGAAGTTCGCGCTTTGCCCGCAGGCTCTGTGGCCACCACTCGTTCTCCCACTGATCGTCCCAGATGTCGCGCACGTAGGGGAGCACCTCGCGGGAGAAGAGGTCGATGTTCTTGAGCGTGAGCTCGTGGGGCATCGAGCCGATGTGCAGGAGGACCATCAGGTTCCCGACGCGCAGTTCCTTGATCGCCTGGGTTAGTTGGTCGCGGACGGTGGCCGGCCCGCCGGCGATGACGAAACCCTTATCGACGAAGTCCTTGAACTTGAAGTTCGGGAGCTCGTCGCGCATATCACGGACGGTGGCGAACTGCTTCTTGAGTGTGTTGACGAGGCTGCGATAGTCCTGGTGGCCCGGCGGTGCGGCGAACTCAGGGGCGATGTGGAGACACTTGTCGTAGAAGTAGCGGATGTGTTCGTAGTAGTCTTCCTCGGCGCGCGCGTCCGTCTCTGAGACCACGAGGAGCTGAAGGAAGCCTGCCCGGTACGGGTTCGGGTCATGACCGCCGTTGTCCACGAACTCCCAGAAGCCATCCATCACGTTCTTGGCCAGCTTGCTGCCGAAGTAGCTGAGGAAGCAGTAGCAATGATCGTGCTGGGCCGCGAAGTCCCAGGTGCTGATGCTGCCGCTGCCGGGCACCCAGACAGGCGGGTGCGGCTGCTGGACGGGTCGCGGCCAGAGGTTGACTATCGGCAGTTGGGTGTATTTACCGTTCCAGGCGAAGGCGGTCTTGGAAGTCCAGGCCTTGAGGATGAGGTCGTGCGCCTCGTAGTAGCGGTCGCGCTGCTCGATTGGGGTGATTCCGTAGCAGTAATTGACGTCCATCGGGCTGCCCAAGGGCATGCCCGCGACGATCCGCCCGCCGCTGATGCAGTCCAGCATCGCGTACTCTTCGGCGATGCGGATCGGTGGCTGGGTCGTCGGCAAGGTGGCGCCCATCTGGACGATGGCAACGTCAAGTCCCTGCGTGGCGCGGGCGAGGACGGAGCCCATGAGGTTGGGCCCGGGCATGTTGCCGTAGGCGTTCTGGTGGTGCTCGTTGACGCAGATCCCGTCCATGCCAGCCTTCGCGGCATAGATCAGCTCGTCGAGGGTCTGGTTGTAATACATGCCCGCCTTCTCCGGCGTGGTCAGCTCGTGGAACGGTGGGTCTACCCAGACGGAGCGGTAGCGCTTCTCGAAGTCGTCAGGCAGGTCGCGATAGGGCATGAGGTGGAACATGGAGATTTTCAAGCTGGGCCTCCTTCTGCCTCGCTGCCCTGGGGCTGTTTACGAGTGCTGGCTCCCCGATTCTAGATATTGGTGCACGAGGCTGTCAACTGAAAGTCTCTTGACAGTGGCTGGTGACGAGCGGATGATAGTAATGGTCGATGTAAGTCATAAGTAAAGCCGATAGACATAAGTCGGCTGGAATAGAAAGGAGGTGATTAGACAGATGGCTGTTATCACTCCACGCGTGCGCTGGGGTTCCAAGGAAGTGGACTGGACGTACGTGCCGGAAAGCGCGGACGAGATCGCTATCGTGGCCCGCCGGCTCGTTGGCGAGGGGCTGGGCATGCTGGCGTTCACGTTCGTCGCGGGATCGGCGATGCTCGCGAACAACATCACCGACGGCGGACTTGGCCTGCTGGGCATGGCGTCCGCCACCGCTGTCGGTTACGTGCTGCTCGTGGCCTTGTTCCAGCCTATCTCCGGTGGGCATCTGAACCCGGCGATAACCCTGGGGCTTGTCGGGGCGCGCAGGATGCCGCTTTCGATCGGGATCTTGTATGTCGCTGCACAGATGGGCGGCGCCGTGATCGGCGCGTTGGCTCTGGAACTGGTGTACGACGACTTTGTGACGGACGTGTCCGCTGTGGCTTCGCTGAGCTTGTCCAGTGAAATGGACGGGATTACCGGCGGCCTGGTTGAGGCGGTACTCGCCTTCATCCTGGTTACGGTGTACTTCCGCGGCTTCATGGACCAGCGTGGCGACCGGACGATGGGCGCGCTGTCCTTGGGAATGGTGGTCTTTTTCTCATTCCTGGTGGCGTTCCCCATTACGGGCGCCGCGTTGAACCTGGCGCGCGTGTTCGGCACTGACCTGGTGGCCGGGACCTGGACGCACTTCGAGTACTATGCTCTGGGTCTGCTGGGCGGTCTCACTGCCGGGATCGCCTACGAATACCTCTTCGCCAGCCGGGAAGAGGAACTATAAGGGAGGAGTTATTGGGACACAGCCTCTGAAGAGGGCCGGAACCCGTATTTCGGCCTTCTTCAGAGGCTGAAGTATTACAGGCGATCGCGTTTGTCCTGAGCGCACGCGATCGACGTTGCGCTGCACCTCCCTGGGTGTATAATCGCTTCGCCACGCAGCAGTACGCCGCGAAGACAGAGAGCCCGCATGCCAGACAAACAACTACGCAGGCGGATGACCGCCGCCGACGCCTGGTTCTTATACTTCGAGAAGCCGCACGCTCCACTGCACATCGGCTCGCTCCAGGTCTTCGATGGTGACATCGCGCTGGAACAGACGCGCAGGGGAATGGAGGAGCGCATGCACCTCATCCCGCGCTACCGGCAACGCCCGGTTTTCCCGCCGCTGTTCGCCGGACATCCGACGTGGGAGGACGACCCCGACTTTTCTCTCGATCGTCACATCCGCGAGGTTGTGCTCCCTGCGCCCGGCACTGAGGAACAGCTGCGAGCGACGACGGCTGAGGTCTTCCAGGAGATGCTGCCTCGCGACAGGCCGCTGTGGGACATCATCGTACTGCGCGGGGTGGAAGGCGGACGGACCGGCTATGTCAGCCGCGTGCACCACTGCCTCGTCGACGGCGTATCCGGCATCGAGTTGATGCTGGCGGTGCTTGACCTGGTGCCGGACCCGCCACCACCAACACCTCCCGCTGAGCCGTGGGTCCCCGCGCCACTGCCGGACGCGATGACCGCGTGGAGCCGCGCGACGACCGACGCGTGGGCGCGTGGCGCGGAGACGTTGATGGGATTCCAGCGGGACATCTTCGACCCTCGTGGCAACGTGGAACGCATCGGCCAGACCACTCGCGCGATGTGGACTGCGATAACAAGCGGCGTCCGCGTACCATCGCCGAAGATGTGGAACAGGCCGGTGGGCAGCAAGCGACGCGTCTCGTTCAGCACTATGTCCTTCCAG
Organism: uncultured Dehalococcoidia bacterium; assembly: GCA_964558415.1. GTDB lineage: Bacteria > Chloroflexota > Dehalococcoidia > SM23-28-2 > RBG-16-64-32 > CAZLDI01. Next base: position 94,305 of record CAZLDI010000009.1, on the reverse strand, counting down.
GAGGTGCGCGCGATCCGCGCGGAGCTCGGCGGCACAGTGAACGACGTCGTGCTCACTCTGGTGGGCGGAGCGTTGGGGCGATACCTCAAGGAGCACGGAAACCGATTACGTGAGGGTGAGAGGGTTCGGGTAATGACGCCGGTGAACGTCCGCAAGGAGGCGGAGCAGGGGGATATGGGCAATCGTGTCTCGATGATGCTGCCGAACGTGCCGCTGGCGATCGAAGATCCGGTAGCGCGGCTGGCTGCGGTGCGGGAGGAGATGGACCGCACCAAGAAGAAAGACCAGGGGCTGGCGTTTGACGCGCTCCTGCAGCAGGCGGAGAACGCGCCTGCGGTGTTTCACGCGCTGGCCGGCATCAACGGCCTCCCGCCCGGGATGATCAACGTGGTGTGCACAAACGTTCCCGGCCCACTTATTCCGCTGTATGGTTCGGGGCGCCGCATGCAGGCGATGTATCCACTGCTGCCGTTGACCGGTGACCTGGGCCTGGGGATCGCCATCACCAGCTACGATAAGAGCCTGTACTTCGGCGTGATATCGGACCCGGATATAGTTCCAGACGTCGAGCGGATCACGGAGTTCCTGGACGATGAGTTCGCGCGTTTGCGCGAAGCCGCTGGAGTCCCGGAAAGCGACCTGCCGGACGTTGGGGCTAACCCGCGCGGCCAGACCGCGGCCGTCGCGACGGCCGCCACGACACCGGTCGCCCGTTCCGCGTGACCGGGGGTGTAGAACTCAACGGGGCGGGCTTCTAATCGTTAGCTTGCGCGAAGCGGGCAAAGAAGTCAGTGACGCTGCGGTTAAACTCAGTAGCTGACTCCAGATTGACGGCGTGCCCTGCCTCCAGTACGACGACTGTTGTCACCGGCATTTCCGTCTCCGCGAAACGCCGCGCTTCGGCGAAGCTCTCCTCGCGCCGCCCGGCCACTAACAGCGCGGGCACAGTGTTCTCGGCGATCCGGCTGCGCACAGAAGACGCCGGTACCGTGTACAGGCCCGTGTAGGCCAGCCCCTTCAGACTATGCAGGGCGCAGTCCGCCACAAGCGCGGTTCGGGCCTCCGGCGGTAGTCTACGTCCGCGTGACGGGTTCAGTGGGTGCCGGTCGAGGACAACTCGTCCGCCCTCCAGAAGCCGTTGCGCCTGTGCCTGCATTAGCGGCAGCACTCGCAAGCCCCATCCTTCGTCGGCGAGCGCCGAGTTGGAGTTAGTGAAGGCCTGAGCGATGATGCGGTCTGGGTGGTCCAGCGAGTAGCGTAACGTCAGGGCCGCTCCGAGGGACTGGCCGACGATGAACCAGCTGTCGGCTCCAAGAGATTGGCGGAGGAGCTCGAATTGCTCGACGTAAGCGTCCGGCGAGTACAGCGCGGCTTCGTCGGGCGCCGGCGACCGGCCGTGCCCGAGCAGCTCCACGACAACGGGCCGGCCAAAGGCACACAGGGCCTCGATGTTCAGCATCCACTGGGCCCGGCTGGACATCATTCCGTGGACGAGGAGCAAGAACGGTCCGGTCACACCGTGCACCTCGTGGTAGAGCAGGGGCCGCCCGGCGACGACTCTCACGCGCCCGCCGCGTGTGGAACGCCGGCTACGATCGTACCCCAGACAGGAATGTCCTTGATCGCCGTCGGGTCGACGGTGAGCGGGTCGTCTTCAAGCACTGCGAAGTCCGCCCACTTCCCGCACTCGATGCTCCCTATCTCGCCGTCCATGCGGAGCGTGTAGGCAGCGTCTAGCGTGACGGCGCGCAGCGCGTCATAAACCGGAATACGCTCGTGCTCGCCCAGCGCCTGGCCGGACGCCGTCAGCCGGTTCGCGGCGCACCAGGCGAGGTGCAGCCCTCCGAACGGTGTGACCGGCGCGTCCGAGTGAATTGCGAAGCGAACACCCTCGCGCTTCGCGGTGGCGCACGCGTCCATCAAGGCGGCGCGCTCCGGGCCGATCGTGATGTCGCGGTGCTGGTCGCCCCAGTAGTAGAGGTGATTGCTGAATATGTTGGCGCAGATGCCCAGGGCGGCCATGCGCCGGTACTGAGCCGACGTGGCCAACTGGCAGTGCTGCACGGTGTGCCGATGGTCCCAACGTGGGTGCTCTCGAAGGGCTGCCTCGACGGCATCGACGAAGGCAGAGCTGGCCTCATCGCCGTTACAGTGAGCGTGCACGGTGAGGCCCGCCCTGTGGTAGGCGAGCACGATTGACTTCAGCAGCGATGGGTCGATCAGCCACTGGCCGTGGCCGTCTCCCGACAAGTAGCCGGGCCAGCCCACGCGCGCGGTGAATCCCTGGATCGACCCATCCAGATGCAGCTTGACCTGCCCGAATCGCAGCTTGTCTGTGCTCTGGGCGGCCAGCCCCGCGACGTACCCGGCGGCTTCGTTGGGATCGCCGGGCCCGCCGAAAAGGGGCGAGTATGCCAGCGCGGCGCGCCCAGGGTAGGCAGGGTCGTTGACAGCCTCCTGCCACAGGTCCAGGACCTGCTGACTGTAGAGACGTGCGGAGCCGAGATCGGTGAACATCGTTACCCCCGCGTTCCTCGCGAGGCGCGCAGTGTTCCAGATAGCGCGGGTCGTTTCTGTGCTCGCGAAGAGCGCAGCGAAGGCCGGGCCGGCGAGCATCATCGCTGCCGGCTCTCGCAGCTCGCCCAGGGGGCTGCCGTCAGGCCCCCTGGCGACGCCTTCGACCGTGGTTTGCGGTGTGATTCCCTGCTTGCGCATCAGCGCGCTGTTCACGGTCGCGAGGTGCGCGCTGGCGTGGAAGACGAAGACCGATCGCGTGTTCGAGACCTCGTCGAGGTGCGCGGCGGCGAGCCGTTCGCCGGGGAAGTAAATCGGATCCAGGCCCCAGGCGATCAACGGGGCTTCCGGTTCTTCCACCTGCACCGCGGCCTCCCGCAGCCGCGCGAGGACAGCGGCGATGCTCTTGCACCCGTTCCACAGCTTCCCGTCGGGATCTCTGCGGTCGAAGTAGCCGGTGTATACGAAGTCCCAGAGCGCACCGGCGAGGACGTGCGAGTGTGCTTCGACGAAGCCCGGCATCAGCACTTTATCGCGGAAGGTGTCATCGAGATCGAAAGCCCCCCAACCGCGAAGGTCAGACAGGTTGCCGACCGCGAGGATGCGGCCATCACGAACGGCGACCGCGGTGGCCTCGGGCAGGCTCGGATTCATCGTGATGATCTTCCTGGCCGGGAAGATGGTGGGGTGCGCCAGCATCGTCGATCGTTCTCGCGTTGTCATTAGCGCAGCAGCGGTGTGTTTGCCAGATATCCCGGCTCCAGAAGCGCAGCGCCGGGCGCCTCCCGGGCGAGAGCCGCGCGGACCGGCGCAAGGTCGAAGTCGTGTCGCGTCACCGGTGGCATCCAGTTGTCCTGGTGGCCCAGTACTACGGTCCGCGCACCGAGAGCCTTCGCCTCGGCGGCAAGGAATTGGGCCATGGACCCCTGGTTCGGCTCACCGTCCACGTTGGGCCTTGCCGAAGCGGCCAGGATCGCGACGTCTGCGCGCAGGCCAGCCAGTACGCCTGTCCAGGCGCCTGTCGTGTCCTGATAGAAGACCGTCCCCGCCGGCGTCTCGATGAGGTAGACGAGCGGCCCACCATCGCTGAGTGAGCCGGCGCTGGTCTGTAGGTGCTGCAGAATCGCACGGCCGTCCTCCGACCCGCCGGCGATAAGTCCTGTGATCTGCTGCACCAGTCCCGGTATCGCCGCTCGCTCGTCCTGCGTCAGACCCAGGTGTCCTGTCTCCACGTCGCCGCTGGTGGCGTCTGTCAGGCACCAGGTGCACGAATGCAGGCTGGGGAAGACGCGGACGGTGACTTCCGGCGCCAGCCGGAATCGCTCGCCGCCCTGGGAGGGCAGGAGCTGTTCAGCCGGGACACCGCGCTCTCTCATCACGCGGCAACTTTCATTCGAGCCAATGATCTTCGCGCCGGTGTTCGCAGCGATGACCTCAGCGCCGGCCAGATGATCGAAGTGGCTGTGGCCGACGAGCACCCAGTGCGCGTGGGCGACGTCAACAGCGCGGAGGCCGACGGGCGGAGCAGATGGCACGCGGTCCATGTAGGCCTCCAGGAACACGACAAGGTCGCCGATCGTCAAGCGAAATGTGGCCGTGCCGAGCCAATCGAGTGTGATATTCATCGACTGCCTCCGCCTGGCGCGAACAAGCATGATCCCTCGTGCATTACACGACACCCCCGTGCTCCCTGACCCAGGCAGCAATGAGGTCGGCCACTTCGCGTCGCGCTTCCGACCGGGACGTGAGGTAGTGGTCGCCGGCGATCATCTGCAATTGCTTGTCCGGGGAAGCCAGAGATTCGTGTATGCGATGAGCGTCGGACGGGAAGACGCCGGTGTCGCCGGTGCTCTGAATGACCAGCGCCGGGACGGTGATTCTGCGCAGGTGGGGCTCACCGCGGCACTGTGACGTCTTAAGGCTCCACATCGAGAGCCACGTGCGGAGTGTGCTGGACGAACCGATGTTGTACGGCCCGTAGTTCGCGGCTTTGGGTTGACCGAGGTAGCAGGTGTTAGGCGAGCGGTCGGAAGGATCGATCGAAGCGTCTACCATACGCAGGTCAGCCCAGACGCGGTGGAGGTTGAAGTTGCGGTCGTAGGCGCCGTGGGCGCGCAGACGCTCCAGCTCTGCAAGCGCCCACTCCGTGATGCGACCATTCCGCATCTCCTGAGCAGCTCTGTAGCGGTTCATGAACTCAGGGGAGTAAGGTGGCCCGTTCGCGGGGTCGAACATGTCCAGCGAAGGATCTACTGAGAGTGGATCGGTTTCGTCGACGACGGACGGATCCATCCACGCGGTGAGGACTTCCGGCCGGCCCAGGTGCGCCTGCAGGGAGATGTAAAGGTTGGCGGGCGAGAGGTCCATGACCGCGGGGGGCAAGGCGCCCCCTGCCGTCGCCTCGATGTTTGGTTCCGTCGCCTGCGACTGGTACGCGCCCATCAGCGATCCGCCGCCGGAGTTCCCGAGGATGACAACTGACTCGACGCCGGCCTCTTCCCGCAGCCAGTGGACCCCCGCGCCGATGTCGACCAAAGCGTGCTCCAGGACGAACCACGCCTCTGCGCCACGATACCGCGTGTTCCAGCCCAGAAACCCGAATCCCCGCTCAGCCAGAAATGGGGCCAGATAGTGCTCCGAGAAATCGACATTGTAGTGAGTGGCGATGAACGCGGTCCTGGGCCGGCGCCCGTTCGGCGTCCAGTAAAGGCCCTGGCACGGATGGTAGCCTGCTGGATTCGCCTGCGCTGTGGGAGAATCCAGCCCGACGAACTCGCGCCGGATGCCCGGAGCGGCGATAGTGTTCATGCGTGGCCAGAAACTATCACAGCACGCCCCGCGCATTCAAGGCCGGCGGTGGTATAATCCGCGTACCAAGAACATCGAGCGTGGCTGCCGTGAAGGGATCGCCGAGCCGCGGGCCACAACGAATGTGAGGGAGGCGTCATGAAACGGGACAACAGTGAGTTCGCAGTCGCCGGAATCAACCATCTCGCTCTTGTCTGTAGAGATATGGAGCGAACGGTGGACTTCTACACGAACGTCCTCGGCTTTCCGCTGATCAAGACGATCGAACTGCCGATGAACATGGGGCAGCACTTCTTCTTCGATATCGGCAACGGGGATTCGCTCGCCTTCTTCTGGTTTCCCGGAGCGCCCGAGCCCCAGCCAGGGATATCCGCCCCGATGGCGATGCCGATGCAGGGCGATATCGTGACCGCGATCGGCTCGATGAATCACGTCGCGTTCAATGTGCCCGCGGAGAAGATGGAGGAGTACCGGGACAAGCTGCGCACGAAGGGGATCAAGACGACCGAGATACTCAACCACGACAATAGTCCGTTGCAAGTGAGCCGGGAGATGCACTCCGGCGTCTTCGTGAGGTCGATGTACTTCATGGACCCAGATGGCATCCTGCTGGAGTTCGCCGCGTGGACGGCGGTATTCACAGAGGCAGATGTCTCGCATAAGCCGGCGACGTCTGCGGACAGAGAGCGGTTCCTGGCGTCCCGCAGCGTGTCGCCCGCGGCCGCACCGGCGGCGATACAGGCGCAGCGCTAGGCCCTGCCTCAATCAAGGGAACCTGGTCATGACGGCGTGGCTTGATGATGCCTGTTCCCTTGCCGATTCCGTGCGGCGGGGCGAGATCCGCGCCGCGGACGCGCTGGACGGGTCTCTGCGCGCCATCGCTGCATCGAAGCTGAACGCACTCACGTGTCTGGATGAGGATGGAGCGAGGCGCCAGGCAGATCAGATCGACGCGATGATCGGTCGAGGCGAAGACCCGGGGTTGCTGAGCGGCGTGCCGATCCTGGTGAAGGATGTTGAGGACGCAGCCGGGATGCCCACCACTCACGGGTCGCTGGCCTTCAAAGATAATCTCGCGACGGCAGACAGCACTCACGTGGAACGGCTGCGCGCGGCCGGAGCGGTGGTCGCAGGGAAGGCAGCTACTTCGGAATTTGGTTTCGTGGCCTACACCAGCACAAAGTTGAATGGAGTGACGCGGAACCCGTGGAATCTGGAGCGAACGCCGGCGGGGTCATCCGGGGGATCTGCGGCGGCAGTGGCAGGCGGGCTCGTGCCATTGGCCACCGCCGGTGATGGCGGAGGGTCGATTCGGCTGCCGGCCTCTTACTGCGGGCTGGTGGGTATGAAGGGGAGCTTCGGGCGCATTCCGCGGGGGCCGCGCGCTGCGTACGGACAGATCGCGGCGGTGAAGGGGACGGTGGCTCGCAGCGTCCGAGACGCCGCCCGGTGGTATGACGTGACTTCAGGCTACCACGCGCGTGATCCGTTCAGCCTGGCTCGGACGGACGGCTGGGAGGCCGGGCTCGGGCAGCGCCCGCTTAAAGGCCTACGCGTCGCGGTAGCCGTCAACCTGGGCAACGCTGTCGTGCATCCGGAGGTGGAGCGCATCGTCAGGGAGGCCGCGGAATTCATTGTCGATGAGGCGGGCCTGGAGCGCGTCGATATCGATGTCCGCTTTCCGGAGAACGGCATCGCCTGGGCCTCTGCGGGGCTACCGTCGCTGGTCGCGGACCTGAAGGACCGCTGGCCGGACTGCAAGGACGACCTCACGTTCGAGATCAGGTTTGCGATGGAATACGCGCCGCATTATCGCGCGAAGCACGGCGCAGAGGTCGAGCGCTTCCGCGTCGAGATGAATGAAGCGATGGCAGACCTCTTCGAGCAGGTAGACCTGGTGCTCTGCGCCACAAGTCCGATGGAGCCGTTTGCCGCTGAAGGACCGATGCCCAACAGCGTCGGCGAGGTGGCTGTGAGCCCGTACAACGCAGGCGCGCTCACGATACCGGCGAACCTTTCGGGCTACCCGGCTATCTCCGTGCCTGCCGGGATGTCCGCCAGCGGCCTGCCAATCGGTCTGCAGGCCTATGCGCGACGCCACGAAGACGCGCTCCTCCTGGACCTCGCGCTGGTGATGGAGCGCGCACGCCCGTGGCCGTTGGTCGCACCCGGCGCGCCCGTCTAGCCGTCGCTAGAAGGCTCGCTCAGGTCGCGATTTCGTACGCGGTGTAGGGCGTCGGGTCGATGAACCCGAGTTTGGTCGCCAGGGCGGCGGACATTTCGTTGTGAGCGTCCCAGCAGGGCTCCAGCCCGTGGTCGAGACAGTACTCGATCATCGCGGCTGCGGCGGCGCACGCGAGGCCACGCCTCCGAAAGTCCGGGTGCGTCTGGATCTCGAACTCGATGCTCCGGCTGCTGTGTGAGAACGAGGAGCAACCGGAGACGAAGCGCCCCTTGTGCGCTATCCCGAAACCTACTCCGCTCGAAACGAACTCCTCCAGCGATGGGTAGTTGTAGACCAGCGAGTCAGCGAGGTCAGCGAGCTGGGGGGCGTCTGTGGAGGCGATTCGCTTGACGGAGAAGCCATTCGGCAGGCCCTCGCGGAATCCGCGTAGCCTGGATCCACTCCACTCCCCCGACCTGAAGGCCACGCGGGTGCGTGCCTGAAGGGCGTTGCCCCATACACGCTTGAGCAGCGGTTCCCACCTGGCGTCCGTGGTTACGATGCTTGCGGGCGTTGCCAGATCGCGCACGGCTTCTTCAGCCAGGGCGTGATCGGGATCGCCTGCCACGAGGTGGAACTCCAGGTGGATGCGGGCTACGCTGGGCGCGGCCGCGTCGTCGGCGTACGCCGTCCCCATGACGCCCTCCAGGGCGGCGTCCAGGCAACCGTGTAAGCCGGGGAATCCGGCAAACAGCGGGCGCACGGACTCTCGGGCGGCGGCCGGTAGCTCCAGCAGCATGGCGACTATTTCAAGCGAGAGGCGCCACTGGGGATCTGGAAGCGGACACCTGTCAGCTCCTCGGACACACCCCACAGCCTGGTTGCGGTCTCTTCGTCGCGCGAGGCCCGGCTCGACGCGACCGGCTCCGGATATCCCCGCTGCTCGAAGAGGCCGTTGGGTCCGATGTAGCTGCCACCTTCTAGCGCGGGAGCAGTTGCGGCGTACAGCGTCGGCAGGGCGCCCCTCTCGGCGGTCTGAGCGAAAAGACGGTTGGTCACGGCCATGATGAGCCTGTCCGGCTGCGGCACCGCGGCTGATTGGAGGTTCGTCGCCGCGTAGCCGGGGTGGGCAGCCATGCTGCGAATGACAGAGCCCGCGGCGCGCAAACGTCGATCCAGCTCGAAAGCGAAGAGCAGGTTCGCCACCTTCGACTGGCCGTACGCGCGCCAGCGGGCGTAACTGCGCTCGCCCTGGAGGTCATCGAAGTCGATTCGCCCCGTGCGGTGAGCAATGCTGCTGACAGTTACCACTCGCGCTCCGTCTCGCCTGTCCATCCGGTCGATGAGTAGCGCGGTCAGGGCGAAGTGGCCCAGGTGATTGGTCCCGAACTGAAGCTCGAACCCGTCCGCGGTTAGCCGTCGCGGCGGCGCCATGACGCCGGCATTGTTTATGAGCAGGTCGAGATGATCGTGGTCACCCCGGAACCGATCAGCAAAGAGGCGTATTGAATCGAGGCTGCCGAGATCGAGCGCGGCAACCGCGACCTGCGCGGCCGGTGCGATGTCCGCGATCTGGCGCGCCGCCGACTCACCCTTCGCCGTATCACGGCAGGCGAGGACCACGCTGGCGCCAGCCCGCGCGAGCTCACGCGCCGTAACCAGCCCGATGCCGCTGTTGGCTCCGGTGACGACAGCGACGCGACCTTGTTGGTTGGGGATCTGCTCGGCAGTCCAATTGTCATTCATGAGACGAGGCCTTCCTGTTCAGAAGTTGTTGCTTGATCAGTGCGGATCGGCCGGGATCATCTCGGCAATGGCATCGATCGTCCGATTGGTCGGACGACGAGCGTGCCCGAGGGCGACAGGCGTGGTCGGGGCGCTCGGATTTGAACCGAGGACCTCCTGAACCCCATTCAGGTGCGCTACCGGACTGCGCTACGCCCCGACGAAACTCATCCTAGCACGCACGTTCCAGCCCAGCAAGGAAGTGTACTCGTTCGGTACATCCTGTACACCGCTCTCCTTTCTAGGCTGCATTTTGACGGTGGAACGCTTGTGGGGTGAGATAGGCGAGAGCCTGATGAGGGCGATAACAGTTGAAGACGTCCTCCCAGGTGCGGAGCAACTTACGGACTTCTGTGATCGCGTTGGGCGTTTCCATGTTGGCGCACGTACGCTGTCGGGACGGCGGCTGGCGTCCTCAAGTCCGCCTGGCCCAGTGTCGTCGAAGCGCTCCTTCCACTTCGTGAAAGTGGTTCTGGAGATGCCGAAGTGACGCGCTGCCAAAGCAGCGTTCCGACCGTGATCCTCATGCCAGTCAATCACCTTCAGTCGCCACTTCGCTTGCTTCGATAGATACAGCGGGTGAACACTGCTGACTCCGTTCGGGATGTTGAGTCCGAATACTCTCATACCTGCTATAACGCAGGTGTACAGGATCTATCTGAACGAGATCAGTGTGCGGGTCCGGGGATTTTCAGTCCAAGATCATTGCGACGGAAACGATGACCCCGGTGACGACGATAGCCGCGCGCAGACGCTCCGCGCCGATGCGCCGGGCGACGCCGGCGCCAAGATAGCCGCCCGCCAGGGCCGCGCCGGCCATCACTAGGGCGGGCTCCCACTCCACGGGGCCAAAGATCGCGAAGTATCCGAACGCGACGCCGTTCACGAGCAGCGAGATCATCCCTTTGAGGGCGTTCAGCCGTTGTGCATCCTCGGCAAGGAGGATCGTCATCACGGCGAAGGTGAGGATACTCAGCCCCGCTCCGAAGTAGGCCCCGTAAACCGCCGCGCCGCCGATCGCTAATTGCAGCAACGCGGGCACGCGCTGCCCATCACCGTCATGCGGGTGATGCTGATCAACGAACTTCGAAAGCGCCCGCTGGAACGCGAGCAGCAGCGTGGCGAACAGGATGAGGACGGGAGCGAGCGTCTCAAAGGCGTCCTCCGGCGTGGAAAGCAGCAGCGCCGAGCCGCCGATGGCGCCCACGACGGCGGGAGCAAGCAGTGACAGCAGGCGTCGCCGCTGGTGACCCAGCTCTTCGCGATAGTTCAGCGAGCTGCCCAGATACCCGGGCCAGATGGCAACAGTGTTGGTCACGTTCGCCACCTTCGCGGGATAACCGGCGGCAACGAGAGCCGGGAAGCTGATGAGCGTGCCGCCGCCGGCGACGGCGTTCACCGCGCCGGCGCCAAAGCCGGCGGCGGCAAGGCCCAGCGCCTCGACGACGTCCACAGCGCCGGATCTACAGCTCGCCCAGATAGGAGCGGCGCACCTGCGGGTCTTCTCGAAGTTGCTCGCTGGGAGCATGCAGAACGATGCGGCCCGACTCGATCACATAGCCGCGGGAGGCGACGGTCAGGGCCATCAGCGCGTTTTGCTCCACGAGGAGGATTGTCGTCTTGAGCCGGGTGTTGATGTCTCGGATCGTCTCGAAGATCAGTTGGGTAAGGATCGGCGAGAGGCCCATCGATGGCTCGTCCATCAGCAACAGGCGCGGCCCTGCCATCAACGCGCGGCCGATCGCCAGCATCTGCTGTTCGCCGCCGGAGAGGGTGCCGCCGGCCTGCTTCGCGCGCTCTTTGAGCCTGGGGAACAACGCGAACACGCGCTCCAGGTCGTCCCGGACGGCCACCCCTGCGGGCCGCAGATACGCGCCCATCTGAAGGTTCTCCGTCACGCTAAGGCGATGGAAGATGCCGCGCCCCTCAGGGACCAGCGAGATGCCCGCGGCCACGATCTGGTGCGGCTGCATGCGCGTGAGGTCGCGGCCGTCGAACTCGATCGCGCCCGAGCGGCAGCGCACAAGCGCGGAGATCGTGCGCAGCGTGGTGCTCTTGCCGGCGCCGTTACTGCCGATCAAGGCAACGATCTCGCCTTCGCCGACCTCCAGCGCGATGCCCTTTACGGCGACGATCCCGCCGTAGCCGGAGACTAGGGAATCAAGCTTCAGCAGCGGCATCGCCGGCCCCCGCAATTCCCACCCCGAGATACGCCTCGATCACGCGCTTGTCGCGCTGGACCGCTTCCGGCGGCCCCTCGGCGATCTTTTCGCCGTAGTCCAGCACAGTGATGTTCTCGCAGACGCCCATTACCACGCGCATCTGGTGCTCAATCAATAACACCGTCATCCCCAGCTCCTCTCGCACGGAGCGGATCAGGCGCACGATCTCCTGGCTCTCCTGCGGGTTCATCCCGGCCGTCGGCTCGTCAAGGAGCAGCAGCTTCGGCCGCGTCGCGAGGGCGCGCGCCAGCTCCAGGCGCCGCTGGTCGCCGTACGGCAGGTTGCGCGCGAGCTCGTCGTGCTGCCCCTTGAGCCCGACAAAGTCCAGCACGTCCAGACTGCTCTGGACCGCCGTGCGCTCGGCGTTCCTCACGACCGGCGGCTGCGCGATAGTGGCGATCACCTCCCAGAAGGCGCGCGCGGGGTACAGCGCCCGGTAGGCGAGGCTCTCTCGGGAAAGCGCCGATCTCGCATCGCCGCCGTCGCCGGCAGGGACCGTGCTCGCGACGAAGTCGGCGTGGAGATGCTGTCCGACCAGGACGTTCTCCAGCGCGGTCATGTTCGCGAACAAGCGGATGTTCTGGAACGTGCGGCTGAGACCGAGCGCCGCGATAGCGTGCGGTGCCAGACCCTCGATGCGCCGCCCGTCCAGTTCGATGCTGCCCTCGTCCGGCTCGTAGAAGCCGGTGACGACGTTGAACAAGGTCGTCTTTCCCGCCCCATTTGGTCCGATGAGTCCCGCGATGCTGCCACGCTCTACGCGCAGGTCGAGGTTCGAGAGCGCGACGACGCCCGCGAAGCGGCGCGTGAGCCCGCGCGTCTCCAGCACCGCCGCCGCCTGCGTCACGCGGCGGCTTCCTCTCGGAGGCCGGACATCTCCAGACTGCGTCGCCTCGCTGGGACGAGACCCACAGGACGCAGGACCATAGTCAGCACGAGGAGCGCGCCGAAAACGATGAAGCGGTCCTGCTGGAGCTGGTCCGCCCACTCATGCGTATCCGCGAACGGGACAAACGGGTCGAAGAAGCCGAGGAAGTCTGACGCTTCCTCGAAGCGAAGGAACTCTGGAGCGCCAATGAGTATGAACGCGCCTAACACAACCCCGGGCGTGCTACCCATACCTCCAATGACAACAAGGGCGACGACGTTGATGGAAACGAGGAGGTTAAAGCTCTCCGGAATCGCGGAGCCCTGGAAGCCGGCGAAGATCGTGCCTCCCAATGCACCCATCGCCGCTCCCATGGCAAAGGCCATCAGTTTGTATTTCACGGTGTTGACGCCCATCGCCGCGGCCACGTCCTCATCCTCCCGGATCGCCTCCCAGGCGCGCCCCATTCGGGAGTCCCGCAAACGTCGCGCGCAGAAAGCGGCAATGAATATCGCAATCACTATAAAGAAGTACCACTCCTTATGCTGCCCCGGCGTCAGATCTGTCAATGGTTCCGGCAGAGGTGGCGGCTGAATGCGGTATAGTCCCTGCGATCCGCCGAATACGTCGTCCATGTTTATCAGGAAGAGCCGTATGATTTCGCCGAATCCTAGCGTCACGATCGCCAGATAGTCTCCACGCAGCGGCAGAACGGGGATGCCTAGAAGCACCCCCACGAGCGCGCCGACCACCAACGCAATCGGCAGCATTATCCAGAAGAGCCAGACCACGTCTTCGATCGGGAAGTCAATCGCCGGCGATACAGGGGACGCCAGGAGCGCGTATAAGTATGCTCCGCTGGCGAAGAAAGCCACGTACCCCAGGTCCAGCAGCCCCGCGTAGCCGACGACGATGTTCAGCCCGATCCCGAGCATGATGTATAGCCCGACTAGCCGGAACATTACCAGCCAACGGTTGTCGAACAGCACCTCACCGCTGAACGGATTGACGTAGTAGGGAACGCCTACAAGAAGCGCGCCGAAAAGTGCCAGGCGAAGCATACTAGGCACGGAGCCATACGCCCGCTCTGCACGCTGACCTGCCGTGAGGACCGCGCCCAAGACGATGCGTCGGATACCCGCAACCCGGCCCTCAGGCACGCTTGCCCACCACCTCTCCGAGAATGCCCGTCGGGCGCACGAGCAGCACCCCGACCAGCACGAAAAACGCGACGACATCCTTCCATTGGTTTCCCAGGCCCAGTCCGAAAAGCTCGTTTAGCCACTCACGGCCGACCGTCTCGGAGAGGCCGATCAAGAGGCCGCCGAGCATCGCCCCCGGGATATTGCCGATGCCGCCCAGTACAGCGGCGGTGAAGGCCTTGATCCCCGGCAGAAATCCCATGGTTCCCTTAATCGTCAGCAACCAGAGGCCGTACATCACGCCGGCCACACCCGCCAGTGCGGCGCCGATAACAAACGTCGTCACGATCGCGCGGTTCACATCTATCCCCATCAGCGCCGCCACATCGCGGTCCTCAGCCACGGCGCGAATCGAGGTGCCCGTCCGACTGCGCTGAATGAAGAGGTACAACCCGAGCATCATCGCCAGAGACGACCCGATCAGGAAAATCTGGACGTAGTCCACATCCGCGATCCCGATATCAACCGATTCGCCTGGGCCCTGCGGGAAAATACGTGGGTAGATCTCTGTCTGTGCGTGGGTGAGGCGCAGAAACAGGTGTTGCAAGAAAATACTGACACCGATCGCGCTGATCAGCGGCGCCAGCCGGGGGGCCTGTCGCAAAGGTCTGTAGGCGATACGCTCGATGACAACCGTAGCAGTTGCTGAAGCCAGCGCCGCCACGAGCATGGCGACGAGAATCGCCGGCGCGATCAAGGCGTCCGGCATTCCATCCCCGCCGAAGACGTGGCGCAGGGTGAGCATGCCGGCGAAGGCGCCAACCATGAATATCTCGCCGTGCGCGAAGTTAATCATGCGCAACACGCCGTAAACCATCGTATAGCCGAGCGCGATGAGGGCGTAGAGGCTGCCGATAGTCAGGCCGTTCATGAACTGGTCAGCCCAGAAACGTTCGCCCTTGTCCGTATCGAACGCTGTGTACACCGCCGCAGCTAGCATTGCGGCGGTGACGGCCAGGGGGACACCTCGCCTCATTGGCCGTGGTCCTTCGTCTTGATCATCAGATGCGAGGGAGGCGCCTGACGAGGCGCCTCCCTCTAAATCATTCTCGCTAAAGCGAGCTACTCGAACTCCTGCCGCACGTACTCGCCACCCTCGATCACGTAGAATATGATCTGGGCCTTCCCAGGCACAGCAGCCTTGTCCCCGTGGTCGTCGAAGGAGATGTGGCCGCTCAGACCGTCGAAATCGGACGCGTGGAGCGCGTCGTTCAGCTCGTCAAGGTCGATGACAAAGCTGCCGCCCTCCACCTTCGCCACTTCGTTCAGGGCCTTGTGGATCGCGTTGTAGGCGTCATAAGCCTCCGGACCGTAGGGCGCGCGGTCCCACGCATAGCCAAACTCGGCTTCGAAGTCCTCCTGGAATTGTAGCAGTTCCGGTGTCTCCTCGAACGGCGCCGGCTTTGAGAGGTGCCCCCCTTCGCCGTCTGCACCTATGTCACTCAAGAATTCCTCAGTGATTACGCCGTCGCCTGCCAGGAAATCGCCCTCATATCCCGCGGCACGGAGCTGCCGCAGGAAGGCGGCCGCCTCTGCAGCGAAGCTGGCCACGTAGACCATGTCGGGATTGGCCGTGGTCACATTGCTCACAAGCGCGCTGAAATCCGTCTGCCCTTTCTCCCAGCCCTCCGTGCCGAGGACCTGCCCACCTTCGTCCGCAAAGCCCTTATTGAATGCGTCTTTGAGGCCGGTGCCATACGTGTCGGTATCGAACCCCGTGTAGACTGTCGTTGCCTCCAGAACCTCCTTGGCGTACGCCACCTGCCTGGCAGCCTGAGTGGCGTCACTCGTCACCGTGCGCAGGAAAGTGTCAAAGGGCTCACGCCCCTCAGGGTAGGTCACCTTGACGGCCGTCGAGCCGGGGGATATCTGTGTGATGCCCTCCTCTTCGAAGGTCGGCTGGACCGTGACGTTCACGCCACTGCAGATCGCACCTATTACTGCGACGAGGTAATCTTCGGCCAGAAGCTGCTGGGTCGCAGGCGCCGCGCCCGACGCCGTGCACTGATCATCGGCAGTTACGAGCTCGATGTCGAAGCCCTGAACCGGGCCAAGTTGCTTTTGGGCCAGAGTTGCCGCATCGCGAACTTGCTCGCCCAGCTGCGCATTGTCTCCGGTGATCACTGCCAGAATACCAACGACAATCGTTTCGCCCGCGTCGATAGTTACGACGTTTTCGCCGGCTACGGCGGTCGTTGCGGCCGGGGTTCCGGTGCCGGCGTCGCCGTCCTTCTCCTCGTCTTCGCAGGCGGCGAACGCGAACACGGCAGTGAGCGCCAGTACAAGCATCGCCAACCAAGCATGGCGTGTTAGCCACCTGGTCATGGGCGTTGTCTCCTTTCGATAGTGAAAGTTTGGCTGGAACAAAGCTAACCGTTGCCGCAGTGAGCGTCAAGCCAATTATCCACATCAGATATCTCGATATGCGGAGCCGCCGATGGCGCCTAACCCGGCCATCGCCTACGCTCAATACGTGCCCGCCAGCGAACTGCTCCCGCTCCGCTTCGGGGCTCCTGTGCGCTTTAGCGACCGCTGGCAGGGATCGCTCTACGCCATCGAAATTGATGAGAGCTGGGAAGTCCTCAACGCCATCATCTTCCGCGGCCTCCTGCGCTGGCGCAGCGGCGTCAAGCTCCCCTTTTCGGCCGCGATGGAATGGTCCTCCGGGCAGATCGTCTTCAACTGCACCAGCACGCAGGCCTTTGCCCGCGAAGTGCCCCCTGTCGCCGTGCTTGCCAAGTCCCTCTCAGCACGAACGAACGTCGCACCTGCCGGACTCTCGTTGGCGGGCGTACTGGTGCGCGGGAACGACCGTGTCGTCGAGTCCCTGCTAGTCAGCCGGCGCACCACACCAGGCCGTCTCTTTCAGGTGGCTACAGACGGCGCCGGGTTCGACGGGAAGACGCTGGTAGCGGCGCACCAGGCAGAGACCCTCTCGCCGTACCGCTCGGACGCAGAGCTACGCGAACTGGTGCGTCGCGCGCTGGCGCTGGACAGCGGCGTCACGCCTGAAGACCGTCAACACCTGAGCGTGGATGTCTCGGAAGCGGCAGCCACTCTGGACGGAAACGTTCGCACGCCCCAGGCGAGGGAGCGAGTGGAACGCCTGGTGATGGAGATCGACGGACTGTCGGGAATGCGGAACGATGTGATTGACGACTTCACGCTGGAGCGGGACGTGACGCTCGCCCTGGAAGCGGGCGGAGTGCTGCGCGACTCCCAGGTGCACCCTCGCGGGACGTTTGGACAGGTGACACTGTTCGGGTTCTGCCCATCACCTCAGACTGCGGCCGAAGCCGTGCGTATCGCGTCGCGAGTGCGCGGGGTTCACGGCGTCACCAACCGCCTGGAAGCGGCGGCCGCGGCCACCGCTTAGCACCTCTTGCCGCCCGGCTGATTTCGTCGCCTAGTGGGCGCCGTGCCAGACGCCCATGTGCTTCTTGATGGCATCGTGATAAGCGCCGGGCTGGTAGTACTGGTCGTAGAACTCCGTCTCCAGGTGGTGGGCCTGGAACCAGATGTTCATCTGCATCGGGTTGATCGTCGCCGGAAAGCGGCCGTACGTCTGCCAGATGTATTCGCACATCGCCTTGGTCGCTTCCAGGCACCAGTCCGGAGTCCTGTTCACCAGCTTGTCCAGCGACTGGCGGTCCTTCAAAGCCGCGGGGCCACCGTCCTCCCGATAGATACCGCGGCCGCCCCACTTGGCGTCGTAGATCGCCTGCACCGCCGCGCCCATGTCCGGGTAGTACGGCGGGCAGTAGCCTTCGAAATGCCCGTCAAGGCCGACGACTGCCGGGCGTCCGCCGGCTGAGGGGTCCAGCGGCTTGATGGGGCCCACGCGGTCCGGCACGTGGACGCGAAAGCCCATCATCGGCAGGACGAACGCATCTACCGAGGAGCTGAATATCCAGCCGCCCAGGCCCATCGCCTGCAGGGCCAGGTACATGTTCTGCAGCATCAGCGCCTGCTCCGTGCCCGTGATGATCATCTGCATCGCGTTCTCGAGGGTCGATAGCGGCCAGGGGCGGCTGCGGTCCAGATAGCCCTTGTCCGCCCACTCCTTCAGTGGCTCGGCGTTTCCGTTGAGGTCGTCGTACGGATAGTAGGAGTTGGGTTCGTCCATCACCAGCATGAGGACGTTAATGTACTCCCAGGTCGTGTCGCTCACCGGCATAAACAGCGTCGTGCCCGGCTGGTTGGCGTTCCACCAGTTGAACGGCTGCGTCACGCCAGGGATGAGCGGCACCTGGAGACGCCCCTTGCCGATCTGCACGGTGTTGGCGCGGAACGCCTCGACGATCTTTTCGCGGTCGTCGGTCGACTCGAACTCCTGCATGGCTGTGGGCATCTTGTCGCGGAAGCTCACCATGTACGTGCCTTCGTCGTTGGTGTAGAACAGCTCCGTGCCGTGGGAGCCGCAGGCGCTCGCGTAGACGCGGCCGACGAACTGGAGCATCGTGTTCCCGCACCAGTTGCTTCCTGCCTTGTCGTTGAACGGCAGGTCCGCCAGGTTGATGCCGCTGATGCCTGCCCCGGCCATCACCAGCATCGCTTCCTCGATCTCGTCGAGCGGGACCGGGTCCTTGGTGGATGTGAAGGGCGCGAGGTCTCCGGGAAGCGCCGCGCCGAGGGGGAAGCGGCGGGCTCGCCGCTGGAAGATGGCGTCGAACAGCGGGTAATTCCAGGCCTTCTGGACCGGCTCGATCGATCGTACGGGCTCAGTGACCGGCGTGCGTGTGAGAACCATTGAGAACCTCCTCAGCTTTGCAGATCGCGCGAAGATTATACCCCACACCGCTCCTTCAGGATCAGAGCGAACGGCATGCTATCATTCCAGCAGCTTGATCTTCGTATTCCTTGACGCGTTCAAAGACGACGCGTTCGCCGGCCTCATACTGATCGGCGCGATCATCACCGCACTCGTCGCGGGCATCTCGTTTCACGAGTTCTCGCACGCCTACGTCGCCGACAGGCTGGGCGACAAGCTGCCGCGGCGACAGGGCAGAGTCACTTTGAACCCGTTGGCGCATCTGGAGCCCGCGGGTACGATCCTCCTGTTCGTCGTCGGCTTCGGTTGGGGGAGACCGGTGCAGATCAACCCCAACGCCACGGCGAACCCCAAGGCGTCGCTGGCGCTCGTCGGCGGCGCCGGGCCGCTCTCCAACCTGCTGGTCGCGGCCGTGGCGGGACTCCCCCTCAATCTGGGCCTGGCGCCATGGATATCACCCTTCAACGAAGGGGAAATCAATCGCCTCGCCTTCCAGGGCTGGGAAGTCGCCGATTATGCCGGAATCTACCTCAGCTCCCTGGTCCTCTTCAGCATCTTGCTCGGGGTGTTCAACCTCATTCCAATCGCCCCGTTGGACGGATTCAAAGTCGCCGTCGGGCTTCTGCCACGGGACCTGTCGATCGCCTTCGCCCGGCTCGAGCCGTGGGGTCCGGTAGTGTTGATCGGCCTCTTTCTCTGGCCGTGGCTGACCGGCGGAGACTTCCTGCTGTTCGAGATCATGGAGCCGTTCGTCAAGGTTCTGGCGAAGGTGCTGGCCGGAAGAGACGGCGATGTCTTTACTTAGCCGGCCGGGCTACCGCGCGCGCCAGTTCTTCGGGGCATTGGGAGCCCGTCTTGGTGAGGACGAGCGGCGCGATGCAGCGTCTCTGCTGGGCGCAGGTCTGATGTCCCTGTTCGAATCGATGTCCCGGCGCGACCAGCGTCACTGCTTCGATGTCTACCGTGCCGTCCTCGCCCGCGGCTGCGACGATCGCGACGTGCTGGCGGCAGCGCTGCTGCATGACGCCGGCAAGGGCCGGCTGTCGGGTGCGAGGGTACGGCTGTGGCACCGCGTCGCTTATGTCGTTCTGACCGCGGGGGCGCCCTTCATGCTGCGCCGGCTCAACGGCGGGCGCGGCGGGCTGGCGGCGCTCCACAATCACGCCGCGCGCGGAGCGATGCTGGCAGAAGCCATGGGTGCGACACCCGCGATCGCCGACCTCATCCGGCGGCATGAGGATGAGCCCCGCGACGCCCGGCAAGCAGCGCTACGGGCGGCTGACGACAGCGCTTAGCCGGACGCCGGCGCCGGCAACGCCGAGCGGCGCATTTGTAACGCCGGATACGTCCTGCTAAGCTCGTCTTGGAATGAGCTCCCCGGACGGCCAGCGGCGCATCACGATCATCGGCACCGGCCTGATCGGCGGGTCGATCGGCCTTGCGCTGAAGGCGGCTAAGCTTCCGGGCATCGAGGTCATCGGACACGACCGGGACCGCGGGACGGCGGCGCAGGCTGAAAAGATGGGCGCCATCGACCACGCGGAGCACAACCTGCCACATGCCGTCCGCGAAGCTGGCATGGTCATCATCGCCACGCCCCTCCTGACCGTGCGAGAGGTCATGCAGCAGGTCGCGCCGGACCTCGAAGAAGGGGCGGTGGTCACGGACACCGCGAGCACGAAGGCGCAGGTGATGCGCTGGGCGCGCGAGACGCTGCCGTCGGGCGTCAGCTTCGTGGGCGGGCACCCGATGGCCGGCAAGGAGACCGCCGGCATCCAGCACGCTGACGCCGCGCTGTTCCGTGACAAGGCGTACTGTGTGTGCCCCTCCATCGACGCGCCCGAGTCCGCGGTGAAGAGCGTGATGGGGCTGGCGAGCCTGGCGGGCGCGGAGCCGCTGTTCATCGATCCGGAGGAGCACGATACCTACGCGGCGGCGGTGAGCCACCTGCCCTTGATGATCTCGACCGCGCTGTTTAACCTCATGCGCAGTAGCCCGGCCTGGCCTGACCTGGGCCCAATGGCTTCGTCCGGCTTCAGAGACGCAACGCGGCTCGCCTCAACGGACCCCGCCCTGAGCCACGGCGTTTGGGTGACGAACCGCGAAGCGATCATACACTGGCTGGAGCGCATGTCCGGCGAGTTAATGCGCTTCCGCGACCTGCTCCAGGACGCCCAGGACGAGGCGTTGCTGGAGACGTTCACCCGGGTGACCCTGGAACGCGAAGTCTTCCTTGACAAGCCACCCCGCCGGGAGCGCCCGCCCGAAGAGAAGCCGGAAACACAGCAGACCCTTCTCACCCTCCTGGTCGGCGGCATGATGGCCAAGAATGTGAAGCGCATGCGCGAGATGGCCGAGAAAGCGAAGGAGCGTCAGCTTGAGCAGGTGACACCGGAGGGTGGCAGGCGCAAGATCACGGTGAGCGAAAAAATAGCGGAGGATGTCCGCAGGGACCTGGACAAGCTGGAGCGGAAGCGGGCGGAGAAAGCGCGAAAGAAGGAGGCGCGCGGCAAGGGCGACGGTTAGCCCTATGCGCCGATCAGTACGCGCGACCCCCGCACTGCGCGGGTCGATAACGCCACCCGGCGACAAATCGATATCGCACCGCACCGCCATGCTCAACGCGCTCGCAACGGGCGAGGCTGTGGTCGAAAACGTACAGCGCGGCGCGGACTGCCTGGCGACACTCCGCTGCCTGCGCGACCTGGGGGCGCAGTGGCAGTGGCAGGATGAATCGACGCTGCGAATCAACGGCTGTGGCCTGGGCGGGCTGCGAGAGCCATCACGCGTCCTTGACTGCCGCAACTCAGGAACGACGATGCGCCTGCTGTCCGGGATCCTTGCGGGTCAGGGATTCTTCTCAGTATTAAGCGGCGACTCCTCGCTGCTATCGCGCCCTATGCGCCGGGTCGTCGACCCGCTGCGCCAGATGGGCGCTCGAATCTCCGGCCGCGAGGACGACACCAAAGCGCCCCTGTCGATCCGCGGCGGCAACCTGCGCGGCATCCGCTACAACATGCCAGTGGCGTCCGGCCAGGTGAAATCCGCGATTCTGCTCGCCGGGTTATTCGCTGAGGGCGAAACGATCGTCGAGGAAGGGACGCCCACCCGCGATCACACCGAGCGCATGCTGGCCGCAATGGGCGTCAGCGTCACGTTCGGAGAGGCGCCGGCTATCACGGTCCGCCGCCCCGCGCGTGAGCTGGCGCCGCTCTCCATGCGCGTGCCCGGGGACATCTCCGGCGCCGCCCCGTGGCTGGTGCTGGGCGCGGCGCACCCCGATGCGGAGATTCGCATCAAGGGCGTGGGCGTGAACCCCACCCGCACCGGCGTCCTGGACGCCCTGGCGTTGATGGGCGCGGACGTGCGGATCGAGGAGGACCGGATGTGGGGGCCTGAGCCGGTGGCGGATATCGTTGTCCGCTCATCTGCGCTGCGGGGCGCGCTCATTCAGGGAGACATGGTGCCGCGGGCCATCGACGAGCTGCCGCTGCTGGCGCTCGCCGGCTGCCTCGCCGACGGTGAGACGGTAATCCGCGACGCCGCCGAGCTGCGGACGAAGGAGTCGGACCGCATCGCGACGACAGCGCGCGAGCTGCGGCGCTTGGGCGCTCAGTTGGAGGAAGCGCCGGACGGACTGCGCATCCACGGCCCTCAACGCCTGCGTGGGGCCGCCGTCGCCTCGCATGACGACCACAGACTCGCCATCATGCTCGCTGTCGCGGGTGCGCTTGCGGACGGGGAGACTTCGGTTCGCAACGCGGACGCGGTTGCTGTATCATACCCGTGGTTCTGGCAGGACCTGGAGAGCCTCTCCGCCCGCTGAGCCCACGGCCGGGCACACGCCCGGCCGGGCAGAAGGGAGGCGCCTCATGGCGCAGCAAGAGCACAGCACAGAACTGGTGCACGTCGGCTTCGGCAACTTCGTCGCGGTCAACAAGGTGATCGCGATCGTGACGCCCAACTCCGCGCCGATCCAGCGCATGATCCGCGAAGGGAAGCGCCGCGGCATCGTCGTCGACATCACCAGCGGCCGGCGCACAAAGGGAGCGGTGCTGATGGAGACCGGCGCCATCGCCCTCATCGCGGTATCGCCGGAAGCGATCGCCGGGCGCGTCTCTTCACTGCACGCCGGGCGTGTCGTGCAGGCGCAGACCGACTGACGATTTGCCCGCCGGGCCGCTCCTGATCGTCCTCACCGGCCCGTCCGGCGCCGGCAAGGACTCCGTCCTCGCGCGCCTGAGATCTCTCGGCAGGCCGTACCACTACGCAGTCACAGCCACAACACGCCCGCCGCGGCCGGGCGAGGAGCACGGCGTTGACTACCAATTCGTGTCGCAGGACGAGTGGCGGCGGATGCTGGCGGCGGACGAGTTCCTCGAACACGCGCTGGTCTACGGCCAGGAGAAAGGCGTGCCGCGAGCGCCGGTACGCGAGGCGCTGGCGCAGGGGAAGGACGTGATCCTACGCACGGACATCCAGGGGGCGCGCACGATCAAGTCCAGAGCGCCCGGGGCGCTCACCATCTTCGTAGCCGCGCCGTCGCCCCGGGAGCTGGAGCGGCGGTTGCGGGAGCGCGGCGGGGACACCCAGGAGCAGATGGAGGTGCGCCTGCGCGAGGCGGAGGAAGAGATGGCTGTGGCAGGTGCGTTCGACTACACGGTGGTGAACGACGACCTTGAGCGTTGCACGGAGGAGGTGGAGGAGATCATCGCGAAGGAGCGGGCGCGCGAGGGGCGAGTGGGGGTGCGGGTGTAGACTCTAATTGGGTGGTTCGCGTGCTAGGAAGAACCCACTGGCTGGCAATACTGTCTGCGATGTCTGTCCTTACCTTACTTGGATGCGACCGGGAACAGGAAATCCTACAGGAACAGACTGCCATACAGCGGCCCTCGGCTGAGGTCGGAGTAACCAACGGCGGCCAGTGCGAGACTAAGGTAGACTCAAGCGCCTACTCGCCCGATTGGGGGGATTCCTACGTTTCGCTGCGCAAGATGGTTGCGACGAACGATGTCATCGTGGTTGGAACGCCCCGCTCAATTCTCCTACCATACGATCCGCGGCCCGGCTACCTGGGAGTACCTACGCCGGAGCCGGTTCCGCCGGGACATCCTAAGGCGGGTGCCCCCACGCCGTCCGCCGAGGAACTCGCCCGGCCACCGGGAAGGTTCTTCACAGTGTACTCAGTCGAGATTGACACCATAGTTACGTCGGACAATTACAAGCCCGGCACCGAGATCGCGGTATTGCAGAACGGCGGCATGTTCAATGGTGAAGCTGATAATCCCCCCGACGATGCACTAATCGAGATAGGGTGCAGATATCTGTTCTTCCTGGACGAGTTTGTGGGCCTGAGGGATATCGCGATTGAGCAGCCGTGGGGAACCACCTTTTCCGGCCCGCCGTGGGGGCGGTTCTATGTTGATGGACAAGGTCGCCTGGACGTGGCTACCAGTGAGTGGAAATGCTCCGGATGCCTAGGTCCCCTGGAGATTGTCGGCCAGGATGTTGGTGGAGCAGTGTCCGCCGTCCTTCAGGCAGCGGCGCTTGGACCCGGGTCTGAGGTGCTGCCCACTGCGCTACCCACCCCCGGTGTTGCAGTCCCTGCTCCAACCCCGGGACCGCTGCTGCCATTGGCCACAACCGCACCACCCATCCCGGCGCTACCGACGCCGACTGCACCGCCATAGCGCGCACCGCCAATCGCCGCTTGACGACTTTTGGAGCGCCTGCTACACTGCCGACACAACCGAAGAGCAAAGGCAAGGAACGGGACTAGTAGCCCGCGCAGCGGGGCCAAGAGAGGCGGGGACAGGTGAGAGCCCGCCGTCAGCGCAGCGGAGGAATGGACCCGGGAGCCGCCAGCCGAAGAGACGAGTAGGCCGGGCCGGAAAGGGCGCCGTTACAAGCCCAGGGCATCCTTCGACAAGCTCAAGATGAGATAGGGGTCCGGATGAGCTAGGTCGGGGCGTGCCTGGAATGAGATCTCTCGGCCAGCGGTTGAGAGAATTAGGGTGGCACCGCGAGAACCCTCGCCCCTTACGGGCGAGGGGTTTTTTGATTTAAGGAGAGCCCGGGATGAGCGGAACGGCCCGCAAACGCATACTGACCGGCGACAGGCCCACGAACGACGCCTTCCACCTGGGCAACTACGCCGGCACCCTGGCAAACCGCGTGCGCCTTCAGGAGGAGTACGACACCTTCTTGCTGCTCGCCGACCTGCACCTGCTGACGACGCGCATCAGCAACCTGGACGAGGTGGGGCACAACATCCGCGGGCTGGTGCTCGATTACCTGAGCGTGGGCATCGATCACACGAAGACGACGATCTATCTGCAGTCGCTGGTGCCGGAGGTGCTGGAGCTGGCCTGGATCTTCGATTCGCTGGTCAGCGTGCCGCGGGCACAGCGCATCCCGACGCTGAAGGAGGTGGTGCGCGACCTGAAGCTGGAGTCGGCGTCGATGGCGCTCCTCTTGTACCCGATCCTGCAGGCCGCGGATATCCTGATGGTGAAGGGCGACCTGGTGCCCGTTGGGAAGGACCAGCTCTCGCACGTGGAGCTGACGCGGGAGATCGCGCGTCGCTTCAACGACACGTTCGCGCCGGTCTTCCCGATACCCGACGGCCTGGTCGGCCAGGTGCCGACGCTGCCCGGCACGGACGGCGCGGGCAAGATGGGGAAGTCGCTGAACAACGCGATCTTCTTGACGGACGATCCGGAGACGGTGCGCAAGAAGGTGATGTCCATGTACACAGACCCGAAGCGCATCCGCGCCGACATCCCCGGCCGCGTGCAGGGGAACCCGGTCTTCGTGTATCACGATGCATTCAACGACGACAAACCCGAAGTCGATGACCTGAAGACCCGCTACCGCAAAGGGAAAGTAGGCGACGTCGAAGTGAAGCAGAAGCTGATCGCGGCCCTGGAGCGGTTCCTGGAGCCCATTCGCGAGCGGCGCGCCGAGTTCGCGAAGAAAAAGGGGTTGGTCGAGGAGATCGTCTACCAGGGCACGAAGCGTGCGCGCGATGAGTGCCGCAAGACGCTGGGCGAGGCGCGCGAGGCGATGGGGCTGACGTACTTCCGGGATCCGGAGCACGTGGAGCTTGGCGTATGAACTACACGCCATCCCTGGAGCAAGCCCGCCAGATAGCGAAGAAGGGCGACAACAACCTCGTCCCGGTGTTTCGCGACATCCCGGCGGACCTCGAGACGCCCGTCTCTGCTTACCTGAAGGTCGCGCGCGGTGAGCACTCGTTCCTGCTGGAATCAGTTGAAGGCGGGGAGCGCCTGGCACGCTATAGCTTCATCGGCACGGAGCCGTACCGTGTGCTGCAGAGCGGTCCGTACGAAGACACGTCCGAGGGCACGGACCCGCTCCGTGAGATCGAGGCGGAGCTCTCCCGCTACCGCCTCTCGCATCCGAAGGACGCGGAGGGCCCCACGTCGCTGCCGCGGTTCACGGGCGGCGCCGTGGGCTTCCTGGCGTACGAGGTCGTAAGGCACTTCGAGCCGCGCGTGCAGATCCCCCGCAACGATCCGCAGGGGTTACCGGAAGCGCTGTTCATGTTTGTCGACGCGCTGCTGGTGTTCGATCATCTGATGCACACGATCAAGGTGGTCGCGCACTGCAGGCTGGACGGGGACATCGAGGCCTCGTACCGCCAGGCCTGCTGGAGGATCGACGAACTCGCGAAGCGCCTGAAGCAGACGCTGCCCGCCACTCCCTATCCCATCAGCGCTGCGGCCCATACCCCGGAGCCGGTGGAGTCGAATGTGCCCCGCGAACGCTTCATCGCAAACATCGAGCGCTGCCGTGAACACATCGTCGCCGGGGACATCTACCAGGTCCAGATCTCCCAGCGGTTCCAGCGGCGGACTGTCGCCCACCCCTTCTCGGTTTATCGAGCGCTCAGGATCGTGAACCCTTCGCCGTACATGTACTACCTGGCGATGGGCGACTCGTACATCGTTGGGGCTTCGCCGGAGATGCTCGTACGCGTGGAGGACGGTCTGGTGGAGACGCACCCGATCGCCGGGACGCGCCGGCGCGGGCGCGACCCGGAAGATGAGAAGCGCATGGAAGAAGAGCTGAAGAGCGACGAAAAGGAGCGCGCAGAGCACATCATGCTGGTGGACCTCGCGCGCAACGACGTCGGACGCATCGCGCTGCCGGGCACGGTTAAGGTGACTGAGCTGATGGCGGTCGAGAAGTACTCTCACGTCATGCACCTGGTGTCGCACGTGGTCGGGCGGCTTCGGCCCGAGATGACCTCATACGATGCCCTGCGCGCGAACTTCCCTGCGGGAACGGTGACCGGCGCCCCGAAGATCCGCGCGATGGAGATCATCGCGGAGCTGGAGGAGGACCGGCGCGGCCCCTACGCCGGCGCCGTTGGCTACTTCGACTTCTCCGGCAACCTGGACAGCGCGATCACGATACGAACGCTGGCAATGAAGGACGGGATGGCCTACGCGCAGGCAGCCGGCGGGATCGTTTACGATAGTGTGCCCGAGCTTGAGTACATGGAGAGCCAGAACAAAGCTCGTGGGGCGCTACGGGGGATCGAGAAGGCGGAGGAGATTGAGGAAGGGTTCACGACCAGCGGGAGCCTGGGGTACTGATGGCAACGCCTCGTAGGACCCAGGACCAAGGATCGGTAGCCAGATCCCCCGATACCCGCGCCTCCTGGGACGCGATCTCGGACGTGTACCAGGCGCGACTGGGGTGGCCCTCGGACCGCCTGGCCTGGGGGATCCGCTGCCCGTTTGAGGATGAATTGCGGCTGCTCGGTGACGTATCCGGCAAGCGGGTGCTGGTGCTGGGCTGCGGCGGCGGGCAGGATATCGTGGCGCTGGTCAAAATGGGCGCGAAACAGTTCACCGGCGTCGACATCTCCGACCGCCAGCTATCCCACGCCAGAGACCTGCTCCAGCGGCACGGCGTGATGGCGCGGCTGCTGCGGCGAAGCGCGGAAGACCTCTCGGTGATCGACCACGACACGATCGACATCGCCGTCTCGGTTCACGCGTTGAATTATGTCGAGCGCGCCGATCTCTGCTTCGCCGAGACGAATCGCGTGCTCGTCCCCGGCGGCCTCTTCGCCTTCAGCGTGCAGCACCCGGCCAACGCCTCCACAACTGACGACCCGCCGTACGGCTTCGAGAAGCCCTACTTCCAGACGGAGTCCGAATGGAAGTGGAACGGCTTGTGCAATGACGAAGTGGCGTTCCGCTCCTACTACCGGACCGCGGGCGATTGGTTCGAGCTGCTGACCGCCGCCGGCTTCGCTGTCGAACGCCTGCTGGAGCCGAGACCCGTTGACGATCCAACGGGCGGCGCCACGGGCTGGGCGGCCAAGAACGACTGCGAGAAGTACGCGACCGTACCCGGAACGCTGATTTTCGTGGCACGCAAACCGGGGAAGAAGTAGTGGAACTGGAAGGCAGGGTGGCGATCGTGACCGGCGGCGGCAGCGGTATCGGCCGCGCCATCGCTCTGACCCTTGCGCGCGAAGGGGCGTCGCTCACAATCGCTGACATCGACGGCGACAGGGCGCCAGCCGTCGCCGCCGAGATTGAGGCGGCGGGCGGCGCGGCGATAGCCTCGCTGACTGACGTGTCGCTGACGCCCGACGCCGACGCGATGGTCGCGAAGACGGTCGAGCGCTTCGGGCGCCTGGACATCCTGGTGAACAACGCCGGGCGGGCCACCCGCGGCTACGTTGCCAATATGACGGACGAGACCTGGGATGGTCTGATCGCCGTGAACCTGCGGGGGACGTTCATCTGTTCCCGGGCGGCGTTGCGGCAGATGATCCCAAATCGATCGGGGCGAATCATCAGCACGGCATCCGGTATGGGGCTGCGCGGTTTGCCCGGTGGGACGGCGTACGGCGCATCGAAGGCGGCGATCATCAACTTCACGCGGTCGTTGGCGCAGGAGGTGGCGCAGAACGGGATCACCGTCAATGCAATCGCGCCGGGCCCCACTGACACGCCGCTCTGGCGCGCGTTCCGTTCGGACGAAGATATCGAAGCCGCGATCGAGTCGGGCCGTGTAGGTCAGCCGGAGGATTTCGCACCCCTGGTTGTCTTCCTCTGCAGCGAGGCTGGAGGCGTCCTCACCGGGCTGACGATCGACAGGGAATTCTACGTGGCGAGGACACAAGGCTCGTGATACTGCTAATCGATAACTACGACAGCTTCACGTACAACCTCTATCAGTACCTGTCGGAGCTGGGCGCCGAGGTCGAGGTAGTGCGCAACGACATGACGACCGTCGACGACATCGACGTGATGGCGCCGCAGAAGATCGTGATCTCGCCCGGTCCCGGCACTCCAAAGGACGCAGGGATAAGCGTCCCTGTGGTGCGCCATTTCGCCGACAAGACGCCGATCCTCGGCGTCTGTCTGGGGCATCAGGCGATCGGCGAGGCTTTCGGAGGCGTCGTCGCCGGCGCAGGCGAGATCCTGCACGGCAAGACCTCGATCATCAGCCACACCGGCGCTGGCGTCTTCCGCGGCCTGCCGGAGCCGTTCGAAGCGATCCGTTATCATTCACTGTCGATACAACGGGACGGCTTTCCGCAAGACGAGCTTGAGATCACGGCGGAGTCCGACAGCGGCGTGATCATGGGCGTGCGCCATAAGCGATATCCGGTCGAAGGTGTGCAGTTCCACCCGGAATCCATCCTGACAGCTGTTGGCAAAGACCTGCTAAAGAACTTTCTGGAGGGGTAGATGAGAGAGCAAGAGGGACCGCTGACAAACGATCCAAATAGGAGGCGCCGCGTCCTGACGGCCGCCGCAGCGCTCTTGCTGCTGCTGGCGCTCTCCCTTGCGGCCTGCAACGACGACGGCGACGGTGATGGAGGGATGCCGTCGGCCAGCGCGTCGCCAACGGACGGACCGGCCCCCAGCGAGTCTGCGGACCCCACGCTGCCCGCTGCGATCACTGAAATAGGCATCGAGCTGGATGAGTTCGTGATCCGCCCGGACCAGACCCGCGCGCGACCCGGCGTAGTGCTGTTCAAGGTGGACAACACCGGCGAGTCCCCGCATCAGTTCCTCGTCATCCGCTCGGAGCTGCCGACCGCGCAGCTCCCGCGCGCCGCCGGCGGGCTGGGCGCAGATGAGGGGCAGCTGGAGGTTGCTGGCCGTATCGAGCGGCTGCTTCCCGGCGAATCAGGCGAACTCCGGGTTGACGTGGAGTTCGGTAAGTACGTTTTAATCTGCAACCTGATCGCCGGAGACGACAGCCACTATCTGAACGGAATGTACAACGCCTTCAGCGTGCAGAACGATGCCCCAATCCGCACACCAACGCCGTGATGACATGCTATCTTGACATCACGCTATTGTAATATTAGGATATAAGAATGATGCGAAAAACGTTAGTCTACCTTCCGGAACAGTTGCATTTCGGTCTCAAGGAGATTGCCCACCGGCGATCCACGACGATGTCCAACTTGGTGCGGAAGGCGCTGGAGCAAGCCTACGAGGATGAGCTAGACGCGATCGACATGGAGCAGGAACTAAAGGAGTACGCCAGCGACCCCTCGTCTGCGATGAGCTGGGAAGAGTTCAAGGCGTCGCTCAAACGTGGCGTACCGGCTTGAAATAAAACGCGCGGCCCAACGCTCATTGATAAAGCTAGTAAGATCGGCGCCGCGTGACGCAGAGAGGATTGAGCACGCCATCGATCAGCTAGCGGGCAACCCCAGACCACCAGGCGCAACGAAACTCCAGTCGCGCCTGCCTATCTGGCGCATTCGCCTCGGATCGTATCGGGTAATCTACAGTGTGTTCGATCCGGAGGAATTGATAGTCGTCGGCAGGATCGAGCGACGCGGCGAGCGTACTTACGACGATGTCGGAGCGCTATTTCAATGAGCATGCGCAACGCGATCGACGCCGTCATCAACGAGCGACGCGACCTGACCGAGGACGAAGCAATCGCGGCGATGCGCGAGATCATGTCCGGCGAGGCCACGCCAGCACTGATCGCCGCGTTCCTCGTTGGACTACGCCTGAAGGGCGAGACCGTGGACGAGATCACGGGGATGGCCCGTGTCATGCGTGAGCACTCGCTGCGCGTCGACGTGGACAGCCCGCTCCTGGACACCTGCGGGACGGGCGGCGACGGCCGCAACACCATCAACGTTTCGACAGCGGCCGCGTTCGTCGCCGCCGGCGTGGGAGTGAGCGTGGCCAAGCACGGCAACCGCGCGATGTCCAGCGGCTGCGGCTCCGCGGACGTATTGGAAGCGCTCGGAGCGAAGATCGATCTCTCGCCGGAGCAGGTCGCGGAATGCATCCTGCAGACCGGATTCGGTTTCATGTTCGCGCAGTCGTTCCATCCGGCGATGAAGCATGTCGCCCCCGTACGCCGGGAGATCGGCGTGCGCACGGTGTTTAACATCCTCGGCCCCCTGACTAACCCCGCCGGCGCGCAGTACCAGTTGCTCGGCGTGGCGCGGCCGGAGCTGGCGCCGAAGATGGCGGCCGCGCTACAGCGCCTGGGCAGTCGCCACGCCCTTGTCGTCCACGGGCACGACGGAGGTGATGAGCTGTCGCTCAGCGGCCCGACGACCGTGATCGACGTCCGAGATAGCGAGACGTGCGAGTACCTGGTTGCACCAGAGGACGCGGGGCTATCGATGTCGCCGCCGGAAGCGGCGCGAGGCGGAACGCCCGCCCAGAACGCGGCGATCATCACGTCCGTCCTGGCGGGCGAGCGAGGCCCCATGCGAGACATCATCGTCCTGAACGCGGGCGCCGCTCTGCTTGCGGCGGACCGCGCGAAGGACATACGCGAAGGAGCAGACGAGGCGGCGAAGGCGATCGATTCGGGCGAGGCGGCGAAGCGCCTGCAACAGTTCGTGGCGCTAACGCAGAGCTTCGCTTAGTTCTCAGTGAGGCACTTCAGATGACCCAGCAGACGGACACGATCCTCGACCGCATCGTCGCGCACAAGCGCGGCGAGCTGGCGGCGGCGCAGGCGGCCGTGCCGCTCGCCGAGCTGAAGGCGCGGCTGCGGGACGCTCCGCCGCCGCGCGACTTCCTGGGCGCGCTGCGCGGCGAGCGTATCTCGCTCATCGCCGAGGTCAAGAAGGCTTCGCCATCGCGCGGGCTGCTGCGGGCAGACTTCGATCCGGTAAAGCTCGCAGAGACGTACGCGGCCTGCGGCGCCTCGGCGATCTCGGTACTGACGGACGAGGAGCACTTCCAGGGCTCGCTCGCCCATCTCGCGGCGATACGTGCCGCGCTGTCGGACGGTCCGCCGCTGCTGCGGAAGGACTTTCTGTTCGAGAGCTACCAGCTGTGGGAAGCGCGTTGCCACGGCGCCGATGCAGTCTTGTTAATCACGGCCATTCTGGAGCAACCGCTGCTGGAGGCGCTCATCCGCGAGGCTCGCGCACTGGGCTTGACGACGCTCGTGGAGGTGCACGCTGAGCCGGAGATGGAACGCGCGTTGGCGGCCGGGGCGAATCCCATCGGCATCACCAACCGCGACCTGCGCACATTCGAGGTGGACCTCGCGACAACGGAGCGGATCGCCCCAATGGTCCCCGCCGGCGTCACGCTGGTGGCCGAGAGCGGTATCTTCACGCGGGATGACATCGGGCGCATGGCGTCGTGCGGTGTAAGCGCCGTGCTGATCGGCGAGGCGCTGGTGACCGCGCCAGACCCGGGCGCGAAGGTGCGGGAGCTACTGGGGTGACCCTCCTTAAGATCTGTGGCGTCTCAGAGGTCCGGCACGCACGCGCCGCCGCCGCGTTCGGAGCCGATTTCGTCGGCATCGTGTTCGCTCCGTCGCGCCGTCAGGTCACGCTGGGCGAAGCGAAGCGCATCGCCGCCGGCCTGCGCAAGGACCCGCACACAGCAGGTCCAACGGTTGCGGAAATAGAGTCGATAGAAGACGCGCTGGGGAGGCGTAGGCCGCTTCTGGTCGGCGTCTTCGCTGATCAGGACGCGGACACCGTCAACTCCATCGCCGAGGACGTGGATCTGGACATCGTGCAACTCTCGGGGAGCGAGCCGTGGGAGGTGTGCGAGCTGATCTGCAGACCAGTGCTCAAGTGCATGAAAGTGAGAGACGACGAGCCCGCTTCAGGCGTTCTGTCGCACGCCGGCGGCGGCGCCATCGTGCTCCTGGATCCATTCGTCGAAGGCTCGTATGGTGGCACGGGACGGACGCTGGATTGGGCGGTAGCCGCCGAGATCGCGCAGCAACGGCCCACGGTGCTCGCCGGGGGCCTCACGCCCGCCAACGTCGCGCGGGCAGTGAGCGCCGTCCGCCCCTGGGCGGTGGATGTCTCAAGCGGGGTGGAGACCGACGGTGTGAAGGACACGGACAAGATACGCGCCTTCATCGCCGCAGTGAGGACGGCCGATGTTCCCTGAACGACAGAAGGCGATGATTCCATGACGCAGGCCCTCCCCGACGACCGCGGGCGGTACGGGCCCTACGGCGGCCAATACGTCCCGGAGACGCTGATGGCGGCCCTGGGCGAGCTTCAACGCTCGTACCGCGAGGCGCAGGCAGACCCTGACTTCTTGGAGGAGATGGCGTCACTCCTGCGCGAATACGTCGGGCGGCCGACGCCCTTGTACTTCGCAAAGCGGCTAACGGACCGGCTGGGCGGCGCCCGCGTGTACTTCAAGCGAGAGGACCTGGCGCACACGGGCGCGCACAAGATCAACAACGCGCTGGGCCAGGGGCTTCTGGTCAAGCGGATGGGCAAGCCGCGCGTGGTGGCGGAGACGGGCGCGGGACAGCACGGCGTCGCCGCGGCGACGGTCTGCGCGATGCTGGGTCTGGAGTGCGTCGTCTATATGGGCGAAGAGGACGTGCGGCGGCAGGCGCTGAACGTGTTCCGCATGAAGCTGCTGGGCGCAGAGGTGCACCCGGTAACGTCCGGCTCCCGCACGCTTAAGGACGCCATCAACGAGGCGATCCGCGATTGGGTGACGAACGTCGAGACAACTCACTACTTGCCCGGCTCCGTCGTCGGGCCGCACCCGTACCCGATGATCGTGCGCGATTTCCAGTCCGTCATCGGCGTGGAGGCGCGGGAGCAGATTCTCGCCGCTGAGGGGCGCCTGCCGGACTACGCCGTCGCCTGCGTCGGCGGCGGCTCCAACGCGATGGGGCTCTTCCACCCATTCTACGCCGACGAGACGGTCCGCCTGGTCGGCGTGGAGGCGGCAGGCGACGGGTTGTCCACCGGACATCACGCCGCGCCGCTGTCTGACGGCAGACTGGGCGTGCTGCACGGCTCCATGTCGTACCTGATGCAGGACAGCGATGGACAGGTGCTGGAGACGCATTCGATCTCCGCCGGGCTGGACTATCCCGGCGTCGGCCCGGAGCACTCGTTCTACAAGGATTCCGGCCGCGCGCAATACGTGGGTGTGACGGACCATGAGGCGCTGGAGGGGCTGACCCTGCTGTGCGAGACCGAGGGCATCATCCCGGCGCTGGAGACAGCACACGCGATTCACTACGCCGCCGGATTAGCGACGACACTGACAAGAGGGCAGATCGTGCTGGTCTGCCTGTCCGGGCGCGGGGATAAGGACATGGAGATCGTCGCGGAGGCGCTGAAGGGGACCTAGCCACCGTCCTTCTCGCCGCGCCGCCCCAGCACGCGGTACCCGGCACCGAGCACTATCGCCAGGCCCACGCCCACGGCGACGAAAAGGGGCGCCGTCCCCACATCATCGTCCTCCGGGCCGCGCGCCCACTCCACCCAACCGAAGATAAGAGCGCCGACGCCACCGAGGAGCAGACCCAGCGGCATCGCCTCCACCCGCCTGTAGAGCAGCAGTCCCACCCCTACTGCCGCCACGCCGAAAACCATCGCTATCAGGAACACCCCGCGGAAGTGATCTTGCCTGTCCTCCTCGTATTCCTTACGACGCTCCGCGAACGCCCGCTGGTCATGGAGAAGCTCCCGCTCGTCATCGGAGAAGGTGGCTTCTATCTCGGGGGTAACGAGCGAACTGTCGATGTAGCAAACGTCCACCGTCTCGCAGTACACGATTCTCTTACCCAGCCCGGGTCCGAAGGACGGGGGCTGCACCGGGTAGTCAGGCTCGCTGAAAAATGTCCGCGTGCCGAGCACGACGAATAAGACGACGAGCAGGGCAACGAAGAGGCTGTAGGCCAGCCGGAAGACCACCTGCATGTTCTCGACCAAGGGAACCCTCCGTCCTGTATCTTATACCGGACGATTCGTCAGCCGGTGATATATTGGAGCGGTGGAACGAAAGCGAGTCCTCTTCGTCTGCACAGGCAACCGCGCGCGCAGCCAGATGGCAGAAGGCTTGCTGCGCCATCTCGCGGGGGACAGATTCGAGTCCCATAGCGCAGGGACCGCTCCCAACGGCCTGGCTGCGCAGACTGTGCAGGTGATGCGCGAACTTAACATCGACGTCATCGACCAGTGGTCAAAAGGCGTGGACGAGTACGCCGGCGAGCGGTTCGACTACGTGATCACCGTCTGCGACTCCGCCCGGCACACCTGCCCTGCCTTTCCCGGCGGTGAGGCGGTCCACTGGGACGTCGAGGACCCGTCCGATACTCACGCCCGCGGCGTCGATCTGACGGACGCCTTCCGCGTAGCGCGGGACGACCTGCACGCGCGCATCGAGGAGTTCGTCCGCGGACATTGAGGAAAGCCCCGCGAAGGAGCTAATGCGCCTGCGCTGGCGGGCGCGCCCCGTCCTGTTTTGGCGGCTGCTCCGCGAACCGCGAGTGCCGCTTCGCGCTAAATTTATCCTGCCAGCCGTGGCTCTCTACCTGGTGATGCCGCTCGATCCAATCCCAGACTTCATTCCGGTGCTGGGACAACTTGACGACCTGCTCGTCGTCGTCCTCGGCCTATGGCTATTCCTTCGCCTCAGCCCGCGCGCGGTCTTTCGCGAGCACATCGAACGGCTCAGCACGTCTTCGCGACCGCCGCGCTCTCAGGAGTAGCGAATGCGCGGGTCCAGCCAGGCGTAGCCCAGATCAACCAGCAGGTTCGTTACAACGTACGTGAGCGCGAACAGTAGAGTGAGAGTCTGAACGACCAGCAGGTCGCGCCCGATGACGGCAATCAGGGCGTACTTACCCACGCCGTTCAGGTTATACATACTCTCCATGATGACGGCGCCGCCGAGCAGGCCGCCGATCTCCAGCCCGATCACCGTCAGCAGCGGGATCAGCGCGTTGCGCAGGGCGTGACGCCAGACAACGTAGCGCTCCCGCAGCCCTTTGGCCCAGGCCGTACGGATGAAGTCGTTGCGCAGTACCTCCAGCAGTGATGAGCGCACGAGACGCAGGATGAACGCCGCTGAGCCGAGGGCGAGAATGAACGACGGGAAGAAGAACTCCTGAAGGTTGACCCAGGGATCGTCGAATGGGGAGATGTAAGTCCTGGCGAACTGGGGTGGCACCCAATGGAACCAGATGACCCCGAAGGTAATCGCCAGGGTACCGACGTAGTACGAGGGTACGGACTGCCAGACTACGCCGGCCATACGGGCGATCAGGTCGAGCGGCGTACCGGGCCGGATCGCGGAGATGACGCCCAATGGAACGCCCAGAGTGAGTGAGAAGGCAACGGTCATCACCATGAGTTGCAGCGTGATCGGCAAACGCCGCTCAAGCTCCGTGGAGACCTCAATCCCCGTGTAATACGACCTGCCGAAGTCCCCCTGGACTACGCCGGAGAGCCAGTCCCAGTACTGCTCGTACCAGGGACGGTCCAGGCCGAAGAAATGACGGATCTCGATCCGCTGCGCGTCACTGCAGGAAAGGGGGCAGATGAAGTCAACGGCGTCGCCGGGGACGATTCGGTAGGCGAGGAACGTCAGGAGGCTGACCCCGATCATGATCGGGACCAGGAGCAGCAACCGGCGAATGATGAAGTTGCGCATAGACCACTCCCGCCGCGACTACATACTACTCCCCCCTAACGAGGCTGTCCAGAGAGAATCGCGCCTAGCCGCCGCGAGGGGGACCAGACGCGCCGCCCAGACCGCTCCCGCGTAGGCGGGGGTCGGAAATGTCGCGGAAGGCGTCGCCGAGCATGTTGAAGCCCAGAACGACCAGGCTCAGCGCGAGGCCGGGGAAGAAGGCGGACCACCAGTACCCGTCCAGCGCGGCCGTCTGGTTGGGGCCGCTCAGATCGGCGCCCCATGAAGGTGTCGGGTCCGGCACGCCCACACCCAGGAAGGAGAGGGCGGCCTCCGCCAGGATAGCCACCGGCAGGAAGATGCTGCCCAGGACCACGACAAGGGCGGCGACGTTGGGGAAGATGTGCCGCAGCATGATCCGTCCGCTGGACGCGCCCATCGCCTGCGCGGCATCGATGTAGACGTTCTCCTTGATTGACAGCACCGCGCCCCGGACGATGCGCGTAGTGCCTACGGCGATGGCGATACCGATACCGATGGACACTACGACGATATCCAGGAAGTTCGGGATGCCCCAGAACTCCCCCTTGGGCAAGAAGGTATTGTCTTGCAAGAACTGACGGACGGTCGAGTCCTGGTCGCCGATCACAGTGATGATCGCCAGCAGCAGCACGAGCGGAGGGAACGCCAGGAGCATGTCCACGAAGCGCTGTATGCCGGTGTCCACGATGCTCCCGAAGTAGCCGGAGATCACGCCAAAGGTGGAGCCGATCGTGATCCCAACTGTGACGGAGACCAGGCCGATCAGCAGCGAAATGCGCGCCCCGAAGATTACGCGGCTGAGCACGTCGCGACCCAGGCGGTCCGTCCCGAACGGGTGCGTAAGAGACGGCGAAAGGTTCTCGACCACACCTGTGGTGGTGATCCCGGCGCCGGCTTCGTGAGCGACGGCGATCGTGCTTGCGTCGCCTCTGGTGACCAGCACCTCCGCCGGGTCCGTTAGCGGCGGCACAGGCGCGCCCGGGAACTCCGGCGCCTCGCCGATGCGGATAATCGCCATCTCCTCTTCCTCTATCGTCAGAGATGCCCCCTGGCGTACGTCGGCAGCGATGTCGGAGACGAAAAGTGTGTTGTCAGTCAAGTCGGCGCTGATAGGCTCCGCGAGCGACCCGAAGCGCTTCGTCTCCTCGATCAGCGTCAGCGGGTCGTGCGGGACGATGTAGTTCGCGAATATCCCGCAGAAGAACAACAGGCCGATGCAGAACAGTCCCAGGACGCCCAACGGATGGGCGCGGGCCATGCGCATGACCTTCCGGAGGCGCGGCCCGCGCGGGGCCGTCCACTCTTCTTCGATTTCCAGTGGGACGGCGATCTGCTGCTGAGCCATCGTTCCCTTCTTACGCGTAGTGGATGCGCGGGTCGAGCCACGCATAGGCGACATCAACGGCAAGATTGGCGACGACGTAGACGGTGGCAAACAACAGAGTGAGGCTCTGCACCACAAAGATGTCGCGCCTGATTATCGCCTCCAGTGCGTACTTGCCGACGCCGTTAAGGTTGTATACGGATTCGATCAAGACTGACCCGCCCAGCAGGCCGCCGATCTGGAGGCCGATCACGGTCAGGACCGGAATCATCGCGTTCTTGAGCGCGTGCCGCCAGACTACCGCGCGCTCGCGCAGCCCCTTCGACCAGGCGGTGCGAACGTAGTCATTGCCCATCACCTCCAGCATCGACGACCGCGTCAGGCGCATCAACGCCGCC
Organism: uncultured Dehalococcoidia bacterium; assembly: GCA_964558415.1. Taxonomy (GTDB): domain Bacteria; phylum Chloroflexota; class Dehalococcoidia; order SM23-28-2; family RBG-16-64-32; genus CAZLDI01. The sequence continues at coordinate 56,298 of CAZLDI010000009.1, read as the reverse complement.
GCTAGGCCGACGGAGATGACCAGCGACGGGAAGAAGAACTGCTGCAGGTTCACCCAGGGGTCGTCCATAAACGGCACGTAGGCGCGCTCGAACTGCGGAGGAACGTATCCGAACCATTGCACTCCGAAAGTGATGAGCAAGATCGCGAGATAGAACGAGGGGATCGACACCCAGAGGACGCTGGTGAACCGCACCAGCAGGTCGATCAACGAGCCCGGGCGAATCGCGGAGAGCACGCCGGGCGGAATCCCCAGCACCAACGCGAGAACCATGGTCATGATCATCAGCTCAGCGGTGATCGGCAGCCGGTGCCGCAACTCATCGGAGACTTGCTGCTCGCCCTCAGCCAGCGACTGTCCGAAGTCGCCCGTGACTACTCCGCCGAGCCAATCAGTGTACTGGACGAAGAGGCTGCGATCGAGACCGAGGTCTTTGCGCAGGTCCGCTACGACCTCAGGGGTGCAACCGAAGCCACAGCGCAGGATGACAGCATCTCCGGGGATCGCCCGGAACGTCAGGAACGTCAGGATGCTCACGCCCAGCATGATCAGGGGCAGCAGGAGCATCCGGCGGATTATATAGTCTCGCATGGCGTCGCGATCTCAGACCCCTCCCTCAGGCGCCACTGCCTGCGGTGAGGGCTTAGAGTCCCTCCAGAGTAAAGACGTCCGCGCCGAATGGGCCGGCGTCATCAGACGGTTCCTGCCCGAACTCGAACGGCAACTTGACGTACGACCAGCGCGCCGTGTACCCGTAACCGCCCGTGATCGTGAGCTGCGGGCCGTGCTCAGGAAGGATCATCCGCTGCGCCGCGAGGATCGTCTTGATCCGATCTTCCTCAACGTACTGTTGCGCCTGAAGGTCAATCAGCTTGTCCAGCTCCGGATTGTTGTAGTTGCACCAGTTGCCGGAGCCGGTAACGCCCTTCGAGTGATAGAAGCTGAGGGGACGGTCCGGTTCGTCCCACGGCAGGTTCGGGAAGAACGCAATCTGGAAGTTGCCGGGCAGGATCACCGATGAGATGAAGGCCCCGAGCTCGACCTCGTCCAGGAGCAGGTTCACGCCGACCTCGCCGAGCTGCTTCTTCAGGAGCGAGGCGGCATCGGCCAGGATCGGCGCCCCGGGAACCCGCGGCACCTTCACAGTTATCTCGTGGCCCGGCTCGAGCCCGTAATCGTCGAGGAGCTCTCGCGCCCGTTTCGGGTCATAGCGGTAGAACGTGCGCAACTCATCCTGAGGCAAGGCGAACTTGAACTGGGGCCACTGGATGGGGCCGCTGAAGTTCCCCAGACCGTCGTGGATCACCTCGATGAACTCGTTCCGGTTGATCGCCAGGTTGAACGCCTCGCGCACCCTGATATCGTCGAACGGAGGGACTCCGACTTTCATATGCATCACGAAATAGAAGAGGCTGGGCGCCGTTGCCGTCGTCATTTTTTCGTTCTTCGAGAACCGGTCGAAACGCTCCTTTGTGAGTACCGACCCGTTTACGTCATGAGCGCCGGACTCGAAGGAGGCGAGGAGCGCGGCGTCGTCGGTGATGATGATGAATTCGATCTCGTCCAGCCACGGCCGTGGGCTCCAGTAGTAGTCCGGGTTGCGCTTCAGGATGACGCGCTCCTGGCCGCGGAGGAGCTGGAGCATGAACGGCCCGGTACCGAAGGCGCGCTGGCCCAGCCCCTCGGCCGACGCGGTCCCGTACTTATCGATCACCTTGGTGTGCAGGATCGAGTACGGGAAGCTGGCCATGTCCCGCAACGCGGGAATGTGCGGCTCCGCCATCGTGAAGCGGAAGATGTACGGCTCGGGCGCCTGCAGGGCCGCCCGCAGCAACTCAGCGTCGGGGCTCGTGATCCCGGCGAGCTTCAGGGGAAAACGCTTGTCCACCGCCGTCAGGGCCGTCCCGCGACGCACGAAGCTCTCGATGCAGTCCTGCGCCGTCAGGTCTTCTCCAACGGCGGGGTTGTCCTTTACAGGAGCGCCCCTGAATCCCGGGCGCAGGTTGAATATGAACGTGAGTGGGTCCGGCTGCTCAAGCGACTCGGCCAGGTTGTTGAAGAGCGCTGTTTCGCTGTTGGGCTGCCACGAGTAGAGCTGGCTGTAACACAGCGTGTCTACGTCGAACCCTGTGAGATCGGTGTGCGGGTCCACGCCCAGGATGTTCAACAGCCGCCCGTAGACCACCTTCCCGCCCTGTACCGGCGTACCCGGGGAACCTGAAGGGCGCGGCGAGCCGGTCGGCACATCGCCGTTTCCGTTACCGTCGCCGCTACCACCGCAGCCGACTGCATACGCAGCGGCTGCGCCCAGGGCGGTGGTAGCGCCTGCGCCGAGCAGGGCCCTCCGGCTGAGCCGCCGCCGGTTCAGTCTCGTCCAGTAATTTGATTCTTCCATGCCGTCTCCCGCTGGCCGCCCAGTGACTGGGGGGCGAACCCTGCTAATGGGCTCCCTTTCACTAGTGGTACGTATCTTATAGCTACTGCCGATGCACTTTGTCAAACGACTGCACCGAATAGACAGACAGAATGAGCGACTGCTCGGTATGCGATTCGCACACGAGCGCCTCAGGGTTGCGCTATGCTTACCGGCGACGTGAACACTATCCGGCTTGGACGCATCGCGGGCATCGAGATCCTGGTGCACTGGAGCTGGTTCGCCATCTTCCTCGGCCTTACCTGGTGGCTGGCGGACGGGTTCTTCGGCGAGGTGTACGAGGACTGGAGCAAGACGGAGGCCTGGGCCGCGTCCGTCGTCACGACGCTCCTCTTCTTCGCCTCAATCCTCCTCCACGAGCTGTCCCACTCTCTGGTGGCCAAGCGGCTGGGCCTGGGCGTGCGCAACATCACCCTCTTCATCTTCGGCGGCGTCTCATCGCTCGCCTGCGAGCCGACCGGCGCGAAGCAAGAGTTCCGCGTCGCCATCGTCGGGCCGCTGACCAGCTTTGTACTGTCCGCCGTCTTCGCCACCGTCGCCGCGGCGGCCTGGCTCACGAATAACGAGAACTCGCCCTGGGGGGCGATCGCCGAATACCTGGCGATCATCAACTTCTCCGTTGCCGTCTTCAATCTCCTGCCGGGATTCCCGCTGGACGGCGGGCGCGTGCTGCGCGCGGCCCTCTGGTCTCGCAGCGGCAGCATGCTCACCGCCACTCGCTGGGCGTCCAGCACGGGCACGCTTATCTCGTTCGGACTGATCGCGATCGGCGTCGTCTCCGTGCTCGCCGGTTCGTTCGTCGGAGGCGCCTGGTTCATCGTCATCGGCTGGTTCCTCCGCAACGCCTCGGAGTCGTCCTACCGGCAGCTCGTGCTACGAATGACGCTGGAGGGCCGCAAGGTCGGCGACGCGCTGAACCGCTCGTACCATCCGGCGCCGCCCGACATCACGCTGGACCAGCTCGTCAACGAACACATCCTCGGTCTGGGCCAGCGCTGTGTGCCGATAGTGGTCGCCGGCGACCTGCTGGGCATCATCTCGATGAGCGACCTGAAACGCGTGCCGAGGGACCAGTGGGCCACGACCAGCGCCTTTAAGGCGATGACGCCGCGACAGAAGCTGCACGTCGTGGGCCCGCAGGAAGACCTCGCCCGCGCGCTCGAGATCATGGCCACGCACGACATCCATCAGATCCCCGTGCTGGACAGTCGCGAGTTCAGCGGCTTCGTGACGCGCGCCGACGTCCTGCGCCTGATCCAGATCAACAGCGAGCTGGGCGGCGCGGGGGGCGTTTGACCCTAAGCCCCGAGTATGGAATGAATAATCCGTTCGCCCGCGCCACGCGGACGGACGACCATCACCGATTGGAGGTTCGCTCGTGAGTGAAGTTAGATTCGATGGCCGTGTGGCCATCGTCACCGGGGCCGGAGGAGGCCTCGGCAAATCCCACGCCTTGCTGCTCGCTTCGCGCGGCGCGAAGGTCGTCGTGAACGACCTCGGCGGCGCGCGCGACGGCACCGGCGCCGGCACCGCGATGGCCGACCAGGTCGTCAACGAAATCAAGGCCGCGGGCGGCGAGGCCACGCCGGACTACCACGGCGTCGACACCGCCGATGGCGGCGAGGCGATCGTCAAGACGGCTCTGGACGCCTATGGCAAGGTGGACATCCTGATCAACAACGCCGGCATACTGCGCGACCGCGCCTTTCACAACCTGACGGAGGAAGACTGGGACAAGGTGCTCGCTGTCCACCTGAAGGGCGGCTACAACGTGACCAGACCCGCCTTCACAGTCATGCGCCAGAACTCCTATGGGCGAATCGTATTCACCACATCGGCCGCGGGTCTCTACGGCAACTTCGGTCAGGGCAACTACGGCGCGGCCAAAATGGGGCTGGTCGGCCTGATGAACACCGTCAAGCAGGAAGGCGCAAAGTACAACATCAAGGCGAACACCATCGCCCCGCTCGCCGCCTCCCGCCTGACGGCAGACATCTTCCCGCCCGCGATGCAGGAGAAGCTCGCCCCGGAGTACGTCTCGCCCATGGTCGTCTATCTCTGCTCGGAGGACTGCCAGGAGTCCGGCGGCATCTTCACCGCGGCCGGCGGCTACTTCGGCCGCGCCGCGATGGTGGAGGGCAAAGGAGTGTTCCTGGACGCCGGCCACGTGACGCTGGAGCAGATCCGAGACAACATCGCCGGCATCCGTGACCTGAGCAGCCCGGACGAGTTCCCGAACGCCAACGCTGAGGGCATGTCGCGGGTGTTCTCGAAGCTCGGCGCGGGAGCGGCAGCGCAATGACCACCGCGCAGCAGGGACTCGGACCGCACATCGTCGGCACCGCTCTGCCGGCCACCACCTACGACTACACCGACCGCGACATCATGCTGTACGCCCTCGGCATCGGCGCGTCGGAGCTGGAGTTCGTCTTCGAACGCGGCCTGAAGGTGATCCCTTCGTTCGCGGTCATCCCGGCCTTTCCCGCATTGATGGGCATGACCGCCGCTGTAGCCGTGAACCCGGTGATGATCCTCCACGGCGAGCAGACTTTCCGCGTGCACAAGACGGTCCCGGTGCAGGGCAAGCTGACGACCTCGGGGAAGATTTCCGGTGTCTACGACAAGGGTAAAGGCGCTCTCATCACGCTGGACACCGAAACGAAGGAGGAGGGCGGCGACCTTCTCTTCACCAACACCTTCGGCGTGTTCGTCCGCGGCGCCGGCGGGTTCGGCGGCGAGCGGGGGCCGGAGGCCGGCAACATCGCGCCGGAGCGCGCCCCTGACAAGAGCGTGAGCATGCCAACGCTCCCAAACCAGGCGATGATCTACCGCCTCTCCGGCGACCGCAACCCCCTGCACGTCGACCCCGCCTTCGCCAAGATGGCGGGCTACGACCGGCCGATCCTGCACGGGCTCTGCTCGCTCGGTCACGTCGCCCGCGCGGTCCTGTCGGAGTACTGCGGGAACGACCCCGCGCGCTTCACGGGCCTCTCGCTGCGCTTCACAGGCGTCGTCTACCCGGGCGACACGATCACGACCGACATGTGGGATGAGGGCAACCGCCGCGTCGTCCTTCAAGCGAAGACCCAGGACGGACGGGTGGCGATAAGCAACGCCGCGGCAACCGTTTCGTAGAGACAGCCCGGCGAGGCCTTAGACATACAACAGCCTGGGGGCGGGCTTGAATTCCGCCCTACCCGGCTTCGATTCGCGCGCGGTGATAGGAGGCCGCTCACATGAACTGTGCCCGCTGCCAGGCCCAGGCTGCCGAGAGTGCTGCGTTCTGCGAGGAGTGCGGCGCTCGGCTGGAGCGCGCCTGCCCGTCGTGCGGGTCGCCCGCGGGCGCGGCGTCTAAGTTCTGCCGCAACTGCGGCGCGCCCCTCCAGGCGGACGAACGAGCGCCGGTGAGCTTCACGCCGTCTCACCTCGCGTCCAAGATCCTGGCCTCGCGGGCCTCCCTCGAAGGGGAGCGCAAGCAGGTGACAGCCCTCTTCGCCGACCTGCGCGGCTCCATGGACATGCTGGAGGCGCTCGACCCGGAAGAGGCGCGGCGGCTGATGGACCCGGCCGTCCAGTTGATGATGGACGCGGTCCACCGCTACGAAGGCACAGTCAACCACGTCCTTGGCGACGGCATCGTCGCCCTCTTCGGCGCGCCGATCGCTCACGAGGACGCCCCGCGCCGCGCCCTTTATGCCGCGCTGGCCATGCGCGACTCCATCGCCCGCTACGGAGAGGGGGTGCGGCGGGAGCAGGGCGCCGTCGTCCAGGCGCGCGTCGGCGTCAACTCGGGAGAGGTCGTCGTGCGCTCGATCGGCAGCGACCTGCGGCTGGACTACTCGGCAGTCGGCCACGCGCTGGGGCTCGCCGCGCGCATGGAGGCGCTCGCCAAGCCGGACTCCATCCTCGTCACCGGCGCTACCCACGACCTCACTGAGGACTACTTCCGCTGGTCGCCCCTCGGGCCGATCGCGGTGAAGGGAAGCAGCCAGCCGGTGGAGGCTTACGAGCTGCTCGGCCCCTCCGAAGTGCGGACGCGGCTGCAGGCCGGGGCCCGGCGCGGTCTTACGCCGTTTGTCGGCCGCTCGCACGAGATGGAGCACCTGAAGAGCACGCTGGAGCTGGCGAAGCGGGGGCAGGGGCAGGTCGTGGGGGCCGTCGGCGACCCGGGCGTCGGCAAGTCCCGCCTCTTCCTGGAGTTCAAGGGTCTGGACCGCACCGCCGGCTGCCTCATTCTTGAGGGCTCTTCGGTCTCCTTCGGCAGGGCAACAGCTTACCTACCACTGATCGACCTTTTGCGCGGTTACTTCCGCATCGATGACGACGATGGCCCGGAGCACGTCCGCGAGAAGGTGATCGGCCGTCTCCTGGCGCTCGACGAAACCCTGCGCGATACAGTACCGCGCTTCCTCGACCTGCTCACCGAGGGGGATGACCAGACTGCCGCCGAAGACGCCGAGCACCGGCGCCGTCTGCGCACGGAAGCCGTGAAACGCCTCTTCTTCCGGGAGAGTGTGCGACAGCCGGTCATCCTCATCTTCGAGGACATGCACTGGGTAGACGACGACACGCTGGGCCTCATCAGCTCACTGGTCGAGGGGCTGCCCACGTCACGGCTCTTACTCGTGACCAACTTCCGCCCCGAGTTCAGTCCTCCCTGGACCGCGCGTACCTACTTTAGCCTTCTGCGTCTGGACCCTCTGCCTGAGGAGAGTGCAGCCGAATTACTCTCTGCGCTCCTCGGCGCTGATACTGCCTTGAAGGACCTCCGAGCAATGCTCCTACGGCGGGCGGGCGGCAATCCCTTCTTCAGCGAAGAGCTGGTGCGCAGCCTCGTTGACCGAGGGGCTTTGGTTGGCGCAGCGGGGGCGTATCAGCCCGTAGGCGATATCAGCCGCCTGGAGCTGCCGCCCACCGTACAAGGTGTGCTGGCGGGGCGCATCGACACGCTGACACCGGACGCCAAACGCACGCTGCAGACCGCCGCCGTGATCGGCAAGGACTTCGCGCACTCGCTGCTGGAGCGGGTCAGCGATCTGGCGCCGGAGGCGCTGGCAGCGTCGCTGGACGCCCTCAAGGACGCCGAGTTCATCTACGAGCAGGCCATCTACCCGGAGGTAGAGTACACGTTCAAGCACGCCCTCACCCAGGAGGTCGCCACCCAGGGCCTGCTGGCCGAGCGGCGTCGCGAGCTCCACGGGCGCGTGGGAGAGGCGATCGAGAGCCTCTATCCGGCCCGGCTCGATGAGTTCGTGGGAGCGCTCGCCCACCACTTCGCGCAGAGCAACGATGAGGAGAAGGCCGTCCACTATCTGCACCTGGCCGGCGTCCGCGCCGGGCGCCTGGGCGCCTGGGGCGAGGCGAAAGGACTCCTGGCAAACGCTCGCGCCCGCGGCCGAGACCTGCCCCCCAGCGACGAGCGCGAGCGCCGCCGCATGGCCACCATGGCTCAGCTGGTCTCCACCGTGCTCGTCCTGGTAGAGGATGGCTGGGAAGCAGAGCTCGCGGAGATCGATGAAGAACTGACCGAGGTGGCGATCGCCCTCGGCGCTCTCACTGAGCTGGCAGTGTCCTACAGCTCGCGGGCCACGATACAAGCTCTCGTGAAGGGACCTCAAGGCGCCCTCGACTGCGCCGACAAAGTCCGGGCGCTGACCGGTCGCCTTCCTGACGCGGAGGTTGCCTGGCACGCGGGCTACGCCGAAGGCGTGGCCCATTTCTTCCGGGGGGAGTTCCGTCAAGCCCTGACGAAATCCAGGGAGCTTCTCAAGAGACCAGATATAGATAGCCTGCCACAGCTCACCTCAAATTTGGTAGCGGTCCCGTACACTTTCGGCCTGATAATCAGGCAGGCATTCTCCCTTAACTACCTGGGGGAGTTCGCCGATATGGAACGCCTGCTGTCACAGGTCCGTGCCATAGTCGGCCAGCAAGAGACACCGGTCGCTCAGGCATTTCTGCGATTTATGGAAGGGTCATATCTTCTGGCGCGGGGGCAGCCCGGGCCGGCGACTGGCGTGATCGGAGAAGGCGTAGCCTACGCGGAACAGGCAGGAATCAGGCGCCTCTCGGCGGGCATCCGGACGCGTCTGGGGGAGGCGCTTGTCGCGACCGCCCGGTTCGGGCAGGCGATCGAAGTCCTGAGCGAAGCGCTCGAGATGCTTGGCGGCGCCGATCGGGCCTCGGCACAGGTCTTACCCCGCCGCGCCCGCGCCTACCTGGGAGCCGGCCAGCTGGCTGAGGCACAGCAAGACGCAAAAGTGGGCCTGGCGATGCTGCAGCGGTTTGAGGACCGTGCGGGCGAAGGCGAGGCACACCTCTCGATGGCGCTCGTCTACGCAGCCTCCGAGCCTCCCGACGATGCGGCAGCCGAAGAAGAGTTCGCGGAGTCCGAGCAGTGCCTGCGCGAGTGTGAGTATCGCACGGAGCTGGCGCTGGCCCTGCGCCTGCACGGCGAGGCGCGCCTCAACAACGGTGATGCGGCCGCCGCTCAACCCCTGCTCCAGGAGGCGCGCAGCCTCTACGCTGACATGGGCCGCCAGCCAGATGCGGACGCCATTGATGCGCTTCTGGCGGCGCCGGCCCGTTCTTCCGCTCGCCATCCGTAGTTGAAGCGGCCGTGCTAGCATAGGCTCGCAATGCGCATCGTAGTCGGCGCTGACCACCGTGGGTACGGGTTGAAGGACGCTCTCGCCCTGCGCCTCAAGTCGCTTGGCCACGAACTGCTGGACGTGGGCACGCACGGGCCCGATTCGGTAGACTACCCCGACATCGCCCAGGCCGTAGGGCAGGCGATTCAAGAGTCGCGCGCCGAGCGGGGGATCATCGTCTGCGGCAGCGGCGTCGGCGCCGTCATCGCCGCGAACAAGCTGACGGGCATCCGCGCGGGTCTGTGCCACGACACGTACTCCGCGCGCCAGGGCGTGGAGCACGACGACATGAATGTCGCCTGCCTCGGCTCACGTGTTATCGGCGAGGAACTGGCGGTGGAAGTGGTGGATGCTTTCCTCGGCGCGCGATTCCGGGATGAGGAACGCTACCGACGCCGGCTGGAGAAGGTGCGCGCGCTCGAACAACGCCCCGGCTGAGCTCGTCCTCCTGGACGCCGCGCCTGATAGAATTAGTGCGGAGGAGCCGCTGATGACGAACCCGCTGCGCGAACTCGCGAAGTTCGGCCAGAGCGTCTGGTACGACAATCTGAACCGCTCGCTGATCCCGACGGGCATGCTTCAGCGGCTTGTGGATGAGGACGGCGTTTCGGGCGGCACTTCTAACCCGTCGATCTTCGAAAAAGCGGTGGCAAGCGGCGATTATTACGACGCTCATCTGAAGCAGCTTGTAGACGCGGGAGCGGACCTGCCGGCCATCTACGACGCCCTCACGATCGCGGACATCCAGCAGTGCGCTGACGTCTTCCTGCCCGTCTACGAGCGCAGCAACGGCGCCGACGGCTACGCCTCGATTGAGGTATCCCCGGAGCTGGCGTACGACACTGCCGGCACCATCGCTGCCGCTCGCCGCCTCGCTCGCGACGTAGGACGGCCAAACGTCATGATCAAGATCCCCGGTACGCCTGAAGGGCTACCGGCGGTGGAGCAGTGCCTCAGCGATGGTATCAACGTCAACATCACCCTCCTCTTCGGAGTCGAGAGCTACGAGCAGGTCGCGCGGACGTACATGCAGGCGCTCCAGAGGCGGCTGGACGCCGGTCAGCCGATCGACCGCATCGCCTCAGTGGCGAGCTTCTTCGTCTCGCGCGTGGACACCCTGACAGACGAGCGCCTCCAGCAGAAGATCGAGGCGGCGAGCGGCGCAGCGGAGCGTGAGCGCCTCGCGTCGCTGCTGGGGACAGCGGCCGTCGCCAACGCGAAGATCGCTTACGCGAAGTTCAAGGCGCTGTTCGCGGGACCACAGTGGGAGAACCTGGCCGCGGCGGGTGCGCGTCCGCAACGCTGTCTCTGGGCCAGCACCAGCACGAAGAACCCCGCCTACCGCGACGTCGTCTACGTCGAACAGCTCATCGGGCCGCAGACCGTCAACACCCTCCCGCAGGCGACCGTGGACGCCTTCCGCGATCACGGCATTGTTGCGCCCACGCTGGAGCGCGACCCGGACGGCGCGTTCGAGGCCATCCGTCGCATCGAGGCGGCCGGGATCGACTTCCGCGCGGTCACGGACGATCTCCAGTCCCAGGGCGTGCAGTTGTTCGTGGACTCCTACCTGAAGGGCATGGACTCCATCCACCGCAAGCGGGAAGCGGTGCTTTCCGGCTCTATCGGCGCCCCCGCTTCCTAGCCGCCCCGCGACGCTTCTCTCCCCGCCCATCGCCCGGGAACCTTTCCCCCATGCCCTCCGTCAGATAAGCAGGAGGGCAACCAGCCATGAAGCGTCCGCAACTACTAATACCATTCGTTGGTTTCATCTTGCTCGCCGTCGCTTGTGGGGGCGACGGCGCGCCCGATCACGTGGACGGCTACGTCGCCCTCGTGCCCCGTGTGCTGCGGGCAGGGGAGACGGAGACCGTTTCGCTCTCGTTGTTCGACGGCAGGAAGCTGGCCAACGGCAACGTTTCCGTCGCTCTACGCCAGGGCGGCGAGACGGTCGCGGAGAGTTCAGCGTTCGTTCGCGGCAAGGGTTCAGTCGAGATCGATCTGCCGTCTGTGGAGAAGGGTGAGTACGACATCATCGTTGAGGGCCCCGGCTTCAAGGAGCAGGCGAAGGTGCAGGTGCAAGCGGGATCGCTCCTCTTCGTCGAGACGGACAAGCCGATCTACAAGCCCGGGCAGACGATTCTGATGCGGGTGGTCGCCTTGAATTCAGAGCTCAAGCCCGTGTCGGGCGCCGCCACGATCGAAGTGCAGGACGCCAAGGGCATCAAGGTTTTCAAGCAGGACGTGACGACAGATGAATTCGGCATGGCGAAACTGGAGCTGCCCCTTTCAACCGAGCCGAACCTCGGCGTCTGGAAGATCACCGCGCGCGCCGGCGACACGTCGACAGACCTCGACGTGCGAGTGGAAGAGTACGTGCTGCCGAAGTACGAGGTGGCCGTGGAGTTCCCGAAGAAGTGGTTCCTTGTGGACGAAGAGATCAGCGGGCACGTCAGCGCGACCTACAGCTTCGGCAAACCCGTCAACGGAGAGCTCAAGATATCCGCACGGCGCTACGTCGGCATCTGGGAGGAGTTCGCGACGTTCTCGACCACAGTCTCCAACGGCGAGGCGGACTTCCAGCTCCAGGCCGCGGGTTACGTCGCGGGTGTCCCGGAAGCGGGGGGACTGGGCAATGTGCAACTCGACCTGACGGTCGTGGAGCGCAACACCGGCTACGAAGAGAAGACAACGGAACTGATCACCGTAGCCGCTGCACCTGTCAACATCCAGATCATCGCCGAGAACCCCGTATTCAAGCCCGGCCTCCCGTTCAACCTGCTCCTCGTCTCGGAGACCCCGGACGGGGAGCCGGTGGAATCGAACGTCACGCTGGATGTCTACTTCACGGACGACAACTTCGCTGAGGTCAGCCGCGTCCAGCGCGAGGTCGAGACGCAGCGCGGCACGGCGCTGGTCAGCCTGAACCCGCCGGAGGGCGCGGTCAGCATGAACGCGACCGCCACATCCGGCGACGCCTACGCGTTCAAGCAGGTGAACGCCGGCTACTCCCCGTCCGGCAACTTCATTCACGTGGAGCAGAGCGATCCGCTGGAGCTCAAGGTGGGTTCGAGGGCGCACTTCAGCGTCTCATCGACCTCTGAGGCACGCAACTTCTACTACGAGGTCGTGTCGCCAGACCGCGTCGTCTTCACCGCCGTCTCGGACTCGCGTGACATCTCATTCCGCGTGACGCCCGGCATGGCGCCGTCTGCCCGGCTGCTGGTGTACCAGATCCTGCCGACGAGCGAGGTGGCGGCGGACTTCATCCCGTTCGACGTACAGGGGGAATACCCGCACAAAGTATCGGCCTCGTTCAGCGAGGACGAGTCGCAGCCCGGCGACGAGATCAGCGTTGACGTGCAGACCGAGGGCCCCGCGAAGGTGGGCCTCGTCGCGGTCGACCGGTCCGTATACATCCTCGCGGAAAACCGCCTGAACCTGGCGCAGGTGTTCGCCGAGATCGAGCGCCTCTACCAGCAGCCTCAGGCGGAGCTTCACGAGGCGGAGTTCCTGCCGGGCCCCGTCGTGATCCCCGGCGCGCGCGAGACGTTCGAGGACGCCGGCTTACTCGTGCTTACCGACAAGCGCGTCCCGAAGGGCAAAGAGCTCCAACAATTCTTCCGCGGCGAGTTCGACGGGCTCCAACTGGCGGGGATGGCGAACGAAGACGCGGCAGCGCCTGCTGCCAATGAGGGCCGTCCGGCCAGCACCAACGCGCCGTTCGGACAGGTCAAGACAGGTAGTCTGGCCGAAGTCCAGCGCGTGCGGCAATTCTTCCCTGAGACCTGGATCTGGGAGGAAGTTATGACCGGCGCCGATGGCTCCGGGACTCTGCCCGTCACATCACCCGATTCGATCACGACGTGGGACCTGCGCGCGGTCGCGATCTCGCCGGACAAGGGACTCGGCATCGCGGAAGCATCGCATCGCGTCTTCCAGCCGTTCTTCCTGCAGGCTGACCTGCCGTACTCCGCGATCCGCGGCGAAGAGTTCCCCCTGAAGGTCTCGCTCTACAACTATCAGGACAGCGAGCAAGAGTTCACCATCGAAATCGAGGACGCGGACTGGTTCGATCTGCTCGACAGCGCCTCGAAGACCGTCCGCGTCGCTGCCAACGACACCGGCGGCGTGGAGTTCAAGATCAAGCCGACCGCCATCGGCACGCAGCTCGTGAAGATCACCGCACGCAGCAGCGAAGCGGCGGACGCCGTGATCAAGAGCATGATCGTGGAGCCGGAGGGCGTCGGCCGCGAGGGCGTCGAGAACGGCGTTTTGAACGCGGGCTCGTCGAAGACCATCGATCTGCCGCTGCCGGCGAATATCGTTCCCGACTCCGCGCGCGCTTACGTCGCCGTCACGGGTAGCCTTCTGGCGCAGACGATCGAGGGTCTCGGCCAGCTGCTCGCCATGCCGTTCGGCTGCGGCGAGCAGAACATGATCATGTTCGCGCCTGACGTCTACATTCTCGATTACCTGAAGGCGACCAACCAGGCGAAGCCGGAGATCCAGGCCAAGGCTGAGACGTTGCTCATCACGGGCTACCAGCGAGAGCTAACGTACCAGCGCTCGGACGGTTCCTTCTCCGCCTTCGGGGACTCGGACCCGGAAGGAAGCCTCTTCCTCACCGCCTTCGTCCTCAAGACGTTCGCCCAGGCCAAGGACCTGGTCTACGTAGATGAGGCGGTGCTGGCGCGCGCCGGAGCGTTCCTGGTGAGCCTCCAGAACGCTGACGGCTCCTTCCAGGATGTCGGTTTCGTTCATCACGACGAGCTGCTGGGCGGCGTTCAGGGCCGCGATGCTCTCACTGCGTACACAGCCATCGCGTTGATTGAGGCGGGGCTGAATGACTCCGCCGCGCGGGCGATTGATTACGTGGAAGGGCGTCTTGCCTCGATCGAAGATGGCTATGCGCTCGCTCTCGTGACGTACGCCCTCGAGCTGGCGGACAGCCCGAGTGCCGGAGCAGCCTACGACGCGCTGATGCTCGCGGCCAAGGAGGACGAGGACGGCCTGCACTGGGGCAGCGACGCTGCGCCCGTGCCGCTGGAAGGCCGCGAATTCTCGCCGTTCTCGCCGTTCCCGGTCAGCACTGGCATCGAGGCCACCGGCTACGCGACACTCGCGCTCGTGCAGCACGATGACAAGCTCAACGCCGGCAAGGCGGCGAAATGGCTCGCCGCCCACCGCAACTCCTACGGCGGCTTCGGCTCGACGCAGGATACAGTGGTCGCGCTGCAGGCGATGAGTGAGTTCGCGGCCTCCGCCTCATCAGACGTGGACCTGACGGTCACTGTGCGCGCCGGAGCCACAACGAAGGAGCTGAAGGTGAATAGCGCCAACTTTGACGTGATGCAGATCGTTGAAGTGCCCGCAGGCGTGCCAGTCCAGATCGAGACTCAAGGCCGCGGGCAGGCAGTGTTCCAGGCCGTGTCTCGTTACAACCTGCCTCAGGCCGAGCAAGAGCAGAACACGTTCGACATTGCCGTGGACTACGACACCGCGAACGTGAGCGTGAACGACATCGTGCGCATGGACGTGGACGTGACCTTCAACCCGCCGGAGCCGATGAAGGCCGGCATGGTAGTGCTGGACATCGCGGTGCCTACCGGCTTCGCGCCCATCAGCGAGTCGCTCCAGCGCCTCGTCGATACCGACCCGAAGGTGAAGCGCTACGACGTAGCGGGACGCAAGGTGATCCTCTACATCGAGGATATGGCGCCCGGCGAGAGCCTCCACCTGTCGTTCGACGTACTGGCGCAGTACCCCGTGCGCGCCACGGGCGCAGCCTCTCAGGCGTACTCCTACTACAACCCCCAGCTACGCGGCGAGACCCTAGGTGAGGATGTGACCGTCCGGTAGGGGCGCGTAAGGCCCTTATGCCCGCCGGTCGCGAATCTCCTGAGCCACGCTGTCCAGGTCAACGGCGGCCAGCCACTCGCGCACCGCCGGATCGTTTGCGCGGGTCGGCAGCGCCCGCAGCACGT
The DNA here is from genome assembly GCA_964558415.1 of uncultured Dehalococcoidia bacterium. Classification (GTDB taxonomy): domain Bacteria; phylum Chloroflexota; class Dehalococcoidia; order SM23-28-2; family RBG-16-64-32; genus CAZLDI01. The sequence continues at coordinate 41,228 of CAZLDI010000009.1, read as the reverse complement.
CGTTCGCGACGTGGGTCGGGTCGTGTAGCGCAATCGCCCGCAGCACCTCCGCGACGGGTACCGGCACGGGCGGCAGGTCGATCACCTTACGGTCGCCGCCGAAAGGCACCTTCATCTCGAGGTGCGCGTCCGTCATCGCGTCGAGAACACGCAGATAGTTCGCCCTGTTGCGCGCGGCCTCCGCGAGCAGCTCCTCTACGCCGCCATCAGGACGTCTCGATACGATCTCCTGGTTCCAGTCGTCCAGATCGAACGGCTGCCGGGGCGGGAGCTCCGGCGCCGGGATCCCGCTGACTCCCGCCATCATCGCGAACCAGGGGGAGATCAGCGACTCGATCGTCCCCAGGTGGGCGATGTAGTCGCGCACGGTCCACGGCGAATCCGGGACCTGAGAATTGAGTTCATCTTCGTTCAGGGAGCGGCAGAACGCCTCGAACCGCGTTCGGTGAGCGGCCATCTCGTCGACTATCGCTTGAGTGCGTGGGTTCATCGTAACTGTCCTCGTTTGGTACTTGTATCGAGCGAATGGCGCGACCCCTCTAGGGCCGTGGAGTAGGTCTGTAAGGTGGGGGCTTTCCGCAGTCGATCGCTAGCTCTGAAGCGGAGTATCATCTTCCCTCACCGCCGGCTCCAGCGAACCAACCAAACAAGAATCCAAACAGGAAAAGACCCACCGCGAGACCTATGGTTATGAGAACCCCGGCAAAGGTATCGTACTCGCTGGGCGCGCCGTCGTTGTCCAAGTCGAAAATAACGGCTGTACCAATCCACATCGCTGCCCACAGCGCGGCGAAGCTGACGACAGCCGTCATTCCCGCCAAAACCGCTCCGGTCAACCGTTGGGCAGAGCGCCGGGCTACAATCACCGAAAACAGATTCGCAATCAAGAAGGCCAGTAGAAATGTCAACTAGGCAGTCAATCCTCCCCGAGTGCGGGCTAGGATGTCACACCCACGTTGTATTTCGGCGGCGGTTCGGTGCGCGACTGCGGGTACGGCCACGTCGGTCCATTGAACACGGCTGTCCCGTCAAGCATAGGAGGCGTCCTGGTCGGGCCTGCGGACAATGCGGCCAAATTTTTGAATGTTGATGTGGCTTTGGAAACGATCCCTTTAGGGACAAGATCCCAACGTTGATCATACCCGAGATCGCCTGGGCTTTTGGATCCCATCGGCACCGTCCTCCTTCGCCGGGCAACCAACACTCTACGCTGCGAGCCGGCGGAGGCGGAAGTCGGTTGCAAATCATTGACAGCCACGGGCCCACCCAAGATGATTGGCTAGGCGCTCGGGAGGTGCGCGCTCATCCTCACTCGAAGTAACGTTCGAACCCTCGGCATACTGGGGGCGGCCGCGTTCGCCGGCGCCTGGAATTTCACGTTCCTCGCCCCCGTGCTTCCACAGGTCGCAGACGACGCGGGTGTTTCCCAGGCCGCGGCCGGTCAGCTCGTTGCCGCATCGGCGGTCGTTGCTGTCGCCGGCCTGGTCCTGCTGGGCCCTCTCTCGGACCGCTACGGGAAGAAGGGGATGCTGACGATTGGACTCGCGGCGATGGCCCTGGCTGCGTTCGGCTCCTCACTCACCTCGTCCTACGTGCTCCTGCTGGCGCTGCGAATCCTCAGCGGCGTCGCAGACGCCCTTGTGCTGCCGAGCGCGGGCGCGGCGGTGGGCGACTACTTCCGCGGCAAGGACCGCGAGGTGGCGCTTAACGCGCTGCTGCTGCCGATGGGGGCGGCCGTCGTGCTGGGTCTGCCGCTTGTCGTGCTGATCAGCGACGTCGCTGACTGGCAAATGGCGTTTCTCGTGTTCGGACTGATCAACCTGGCCGTGATCGCGGCGGTCCGCGCGTTCCTGCCTCCTGTGACCCCGGAAGTGCACCGGCCGACGACGCTGGCCGAGCACTATCGCGCGAGCTACGCGGACGTGTTCGGCAACCGCACGGCCGGCCTGGTGCTGGCGGCGGGCATCCTGGGGGCCGCTGTGTGGAACGGGATGGTGACCTATGCCGGGGCGTTGTTTGAGGACGAGTTTGGGGCAGACGCCGCCGGTCTCTCGGCACTGTTCGCCGCGGTCGGCGGCTCGTACGTCCTCGGCGGTGCGATCGGCATCGGACTCGCGCGCACTGCATCACCCCGAACGATCGCCCTCGGCTCCGCTCTGGCCGCAACCGCCTTACTGCTGCCGATTGTTGAGACCACCGCGATAGTACCGCTGGCAACTCTGCTGGCGATGCTGTTTGCGGCTTCGCGGGCGCCCGGGATCGCGGCGCTCAACAACATGCTGATTGCGCTTGCCCCCAGGTCGCAGGGAACGGCGGTCTCCGCTTACGGCGTCGTTGCCGCGTCGGGCGCCTTCCTGGGCGCGGCGGCGGGCGGCGGCGCCATAGCCGTCGGCGGCTACGCGGGCATGGCGCTGCTGTTCACCGCGCTGTCGGGCGCGGCCGCGATCCTCCTGTCCTCTCGGTCAGAAGCGGAGCTAAAGGCTCCGGCGACTGCCTAGCACAGCCCGGGAACGCCGGTCCTACGCCGGATACGGGCACACCTCCCCATACGCGCGATTGGGGCTCAACATGGGCGGGAACCCGCTCTGGCCGGTGAAGATTGCCGCCATGTCCTGGAGGTTTATCGTGCCGCCGAAAACGCCGCCGGGGACGAGATCCCAACGGATGTTGAAGCCAGGATCGCCCGCTGACGTGCCGAGCCTGCGGACTGGTGCGATGAACGTCCCCAGGTCCTGCACATTCAGCGTGTTCGGCTGGAAGCCGGCCGGCTCGAGGTCGGACGGCCAACCGCTACCACCGCACGGGTCCTGGTCGCTCGTGGTGACGTTCGCTTCGGCCGTGCCGATGTAGCCGTCACCGTCGCAATCGAATCCTGAGGACCCTCCGGGCAGCGCCTCGTCCACCAGCGTGTCGCCATCGTCGTCGACGTTGTCGAACACGCCATCGATGCGCTCAGGCCGGAGCGTCAAGTTCAGCGGGTTCCCTCCGCAGTTCTGTTCGGCGACGTCAGATACCTTGTCGTTGTCATCATCAGAGTCGCAGGCATCCCCCAGGCTGTCTGAGTCGGTGTTGGTCTGATCGAAGTTGGGCACGAGAGGGCAATTGTCGCTCACGTCAGGCCGCCCGTCGCCGTCCTGGTCCGCTGACACTGCGGCCAAAACACAAGCGGAGAACTCCGATGTGTTCCCGTTCGGGTCCGTCGCCGTGGCCGTGATGAATTGATTGGCGGTGCCACCCGTTGGCACCGACTGGTTGAACGCTACGTCCCCCCCGGCGTCCGTCGCCTGCATGAAGGAGCCGAGGAAGGTGGCGCCCTCGCCGAACCCCGACGAGTCGCATGCTGCATTCGCGAAGAATTCAAGCGTGAACGTGGTACTGGGCGTGCTATTCAGCGTTCCCACCACGGTGGTGCTCGAGATCGTGGCGCTGGCCGCTGACAGCACCGGGTAGTTTTGCAGATTGTTGGCGCCGGCGTCCGGGTCATCGGTGTCGTTGGCGGAACCGCCGTCCAGTCCCAGATCTATCCCGAGGCTACTGTTGGAGTGGATGGAGTTATTCAGGAAGCTATTGGCGGTGCCTTGAAGGACGGCAACGCCGTTTGAATCGTTGAAGGCGACCAGGTTGGCCGCGCCGGCTGCGGTGCCCCCGACGGTATTGCCGCTCGCGAAACCGATGACACGGATACCGTCTGCAGTGTTGCCGATATCACCGGAGCCTGACGTACTGACGCCTATGTAGTTGCCCCTGACCAGGTTGCCCGTTGCGCCCAGACCGTTGATCAAGATTCCCGCATCGCCGTTGCCGGAGATGATGTTGCGCGCTGTCGACGACGTGCCGCCGATAGTGTTGGACTGGGCGTTGTTGATGAACACACCGTGCACTGTGTTGCCGAGATCGCCGGTGCCCGCCGCGTTAGTACCGATCAAGTTTCCCACGATCACGTTGCCGGTGGCGGTCACGTCCAGGATCTCCACGCCCATCGACCCATTGCCCGATATTACGTTGCCGGCGCCATTGACCGCGGTGCAGACGGAACTGATGACCGATCCGCCGATGCAGTTGTTGGGCGCCGCAATGAGGACGCCGTTCCCGCCATTTCCGACCGCCGCCGTGCCGGCGGCAGTCGTACCGATGTAGTTCCCCTGAACGGCGTTGTTGATCGCGCCCGAAGAAGCTATCTCCACACCGAAGCCGGAGTTGCCTGAGATGATGTTACGCGCTAGCGCGGTCGTGCCACCGATTCTGTTTCCGGGCGCCCCGGCAATCAGCACGCCGTCGGCGGAGTTGCCGAGAGCCAGTACGCCGTTGACATCCACGCCAATGTAGTTTCCCTCGACGACATTGCCGTCAGCGGCGGGTCCCGCTAGCTGCAGGATCAATATCCCGGAGGTGATGAAATCCGAGCCGTTGCCGGAAATGACGTTTCGAGCGGAAGCGGTCGTCCCGCCGATCTGGCTGTTGCGCGCGCCGTTGACAAACACGCCTTCCTTGCCATTGCCGATGGCGCCTGTACCGGCGGCATTTGTGCCGATGTAGTTGCCATGTACGATGGTTCCCGTGGACGTGTTATTGAAGATCTCGATGCCGTAACCAGCGTTGCCTGAGATGAGGTTACCCGCCCCAACCGCAGTGCCGCCGATTGTGGTGGCAGCGATACCGTTCACACGCACGCCATCACCAGTACCGATGGCAAGGTTGCCGTTGCCGAGCCGCAGGACGCCGGTCGTGTCCGTCCCAATGTAGTTGCCGATCACAACGTTGCCCGTGCCGCCTGTGCCGCCCACGTCTACGCCGTCGGAGCCGTTTCCGGAGATCACGTTGCGGGCGGCTGACGTGGTGCCGCCGACAGTGTTGTTCGGTGCCGCGCTGATCAGCACGCCATCGCCGATGTTCCCCAGGTCCGCCGCTCCGCCGGCGTTGATTCCTATGGAGTTACCCAGCAGCATGTTGCCGCTGGCGCCATTGCCCTGTATTTGTACGCCGGTGAGGTTCGTGGAGACGAGGTTGCCTCCGCCCACGGTTGCCGTGCAGACAAGACTGACGACAGAGCCGCCGATGCAGTTGCCCGGCGCCGCATTGATGTTAATTCCGCTGGCGCCGTTCCGGGCGTCACTGCTGCCCGACGTCGTGACACCTATGTAGTTTCCAAGCACAGCGTTGCGGGTCGCGACGTTAACGGCCGGGCAGCCATCGTTTATCAGTGCATCGTCTCCCGAGTCGTCGTTGGTGGCGTTTGAGCACTGCACGCCGGATTCTGGGGCAGTACCGGCCTGTGGGCAGCCGTCGTTAATGAAGCCGTCAGCATCGTTGTCAGTATTGCCGTTGCAGGCGGTGCCTACCTCCGAGCCGCCGTTGATCTCGATGCCGTCCCCCTGATTACCGGAGATCAGATTGCGATCCGCATCGGCGGGCCCGCCGATGATGGTTCCCCCAACCCCACCGATGAACACCCCATCCGCAGAATTGCCTCTACGCTGTGTTCCAGCCGCATCCGTTCCGATGAAGTTTCCCTTCAGGACGTTGCCAGTCGCGGCCGCACCTGAGATCTTGACCCCGTGCAGGGGAATGACGGTCGTTCGGCGACCGTTCCCTGAGATCACGTTACAGTCGCCCGTGCAAGCGCCACCCGGAGTCACACCGGTCGTGCCGCCGATCACATTGTTGGGTGATCCGTTGATAAGGATGCCGTGTCCCAGATTGTCGTATTTGAAGTTCGGATCATTGACCGGGGGACCGCCCTCATCGATCTTCAGGCAATCCCACTTGGTGCCAATGCAGTTCCCCTTGATGACGTTGCCACCGTTAGTTCGCAGTTCGATCCCGTCGCTGGTGATCACCCCCGACATATCCACCACACTGCCGAATCTGTTGATGATCAGACCCCGTACAGTGGTCCCGCCACCGTCTATAGTCAGACCGTTCACCTGGGCCCCAGAGATGGCGCCGCACAGCCAGACTATTGGCCTATCTGTCCAGTTCGGCTGAGTCGTGCCGTCGATCACCACAGGGTCGCTAATGATGGGTAATGGCGACGGCGGCTTTATCATCGCCACGCTGGCGCCGATGTCGCCGCAGTCCGGGTCGAAGCCGCCGGTGCCGGCGATGTTGAACTGTATCGTGTCCAGCCCGGCCAGCTGGTTCGCCTCCTCAATCGCGGCGCGAAGTGTGCACGTAGCGCCTGCCGTCGCGCACACGCCGTCACCGGGAGTGGTGTCCGCCTCATTGCCTGAACTATTGACCACGAACGGCGGCGCGCCGCCCGCCCGCGCGGCGTTGTTGCCCAGCGCCAACACCACGAACGCGGCAACCGTCAGCAGAATAAGGGACTTCTTCATGCGGGCCTCCCTGAAATTGAGATAGCAATGCCTGCCGAAGTGCATTGTAATGCAACGACGGCCTTCCTTCGAAACGCGAGAAGGGAAGCGGGGGTTAATACGTCAGCCGGCCACGCCTTTCACGGGAGCGGATTATCCGCCGCTTGACAGGTGCCACGCGGCGCTTGACAAGACTCCGTGGGTGCGGTATTTTACCTGTTGGTTAAATACACTATGGTTCAAACAGCCTCGCCCGACCGGATCAGTAGCACCTTCGCGGCCCTCGCAGACCCCACCCGGCGTGCCATCCTGGCGCGCCTCACGTCCGGCGAGGCGTCCGTCACGGAGCTCGCCCGGCCCTTCCAGATGAGCCTCCCTGCGGTCTCCAAGCACCTGAAGGTGCTGGAGCGCGCCGGGTTGATCGCCCGCGGCCGCGAAGCGCAGTGGCGCCCCTGCCGGCTCGAGGCGGCGCCGCTCAAAGACGTCGCCGCCTGGGTTGAGGAGTACCGCCGCCACTGGGAGCAGCGATTCGAGCGCCTGGACGACTACCTGCGAGGACTGAAAGCGAAGGAGGAGAAAAATGGCCCAAGCGAATAGGTCCGCCCTCACGATCACGACTCCGTCGGACCGGGAGATTGTCATGACCCGGGTCTTCGACGCGTCGCGCCACCTCGTGTTCGACGCCTGGACGAAATGCGAGCACCTGAAGCGCTGGTTCGGCCCCAAGAGCTGGACGATGCCAGTATGCGAGATCGACCTGCGCCCCGGCGGCGCCTGGCGCTACCTCATGCGCAACACCGACGGCGCGGAGATGGGGATGCACGGTGAGTACCGCGAGATCGCTGCGCCCGAGCGGCTTGTAGCCACCGAGGTGTTCGAAGGCGACGACTTCGAGCCGATGGGCGGCGGGACGGTCAACACGCTGGCCCTGATAGAGCGGGACTGTAAGACGACGATGACGAGCACAGCTTTCTACAAGTCAAAGAAGGCACGCGACCGTGTTCTCGAGTTCCCGATGGAAGAGGGCGCGAACGAGAGCTTCGACCGCCTCCAGGAGCTCCTGCAAACGATTTCCGCGTAAGCACGCAGACAGAAAGGATGGTGAACAATGAGTACACGTTCAGAGAGCCTTGCCGCAAGAGTCGAGCAGTCACTCAATGACCTCCTTGCCACCGTCGAGGCGAGCACGCCGGAGCAGTGGGCGGCGCGGAGCAGCGACGGTGAATGGACGCAGGGATTCGCGGCGTTCCACGCAGCAACGAACATCGGCCCCATCGCACAGACGGTGAAGGGCCTCGCCGAAGGGGAACCGTTGCCGCGGACAAACATGGAGGAGATCGATGCGGCCAACGCCGCGCAAGCGAAAGAGCACGCCGCCTGCACCAGGATCGAAACGATCGAGCTGATCAAGAACTCCGCTCCAGCCGCCGCGAGCATGGTGCGGTCGCTGAGCGACGCGCAAGTCGATCGCAAGGTACAGCTACCCGAAGGCATGGCGGAGGTGACCGTCGAGACGATGGTCCAGATGGCGCTCGTCGGGCACGCGGCGGTGCACCTGGCGACGATCACAGCCGCCCGTTAGAACTTGCCGACGAAGGAGGAGAACAATGGTCGAAATCAAACGAAACGCCCTCACCGTAACGACTCCGTCCGACCTGGAGATCGTGATGACGCGCGTCTTCGATGCGCCGCGCGAGCTCGTTTTCGCGGCGCACAGCAAGTGCGAGCACCTCGAGAAGTGGTGGGGCCCGCGAAAGTACACGCTGGCCGTCTGCGAGATGGACTTCCGCTCGGGCGGCGCCTATCGCTTCGTCCACCGCGGGCCGGACGGCGTGGAGGAACACGGGTTCCGGGGCGAATTCCGCGAGATCGTGCCACCCGAGCGGATCGTCTGGACGTTTGAATGGGAAGGCATGCCGGGCCACATATCGGTGGACACGCTGACCCTCGAGGATCTCGGCGGAAAGACGAGGCTTACCGCTCATTCCCTCTTCGACTCCGTTGAGGACCGCGACGGGATGCTCCAGTCGGGGATGGAGGAAGGCGCAACGGAAACGTGGGACCGCCTCGCCGAGCACCTCGAATCTATATCATGATCCCTCGAGCAAGAGACGTAGACGAGTACCTCGCGTCAGTGCCGGAAGACGCGCGGGCCGCTCTCCAGAAGCTGCGCACGCAGATCAAGGGCGCCGCGCCCTCGGCCGCGGAGATCATCAGCTACCAGATCCCGACCTTCAGCTGTATCGGCCCGCTGGTGGCTTTCTCCACAGCAAAGAACCACTGCAGCCTCCACCTCATGAGCCCGGCCGTGATGGACGCCCACAAGGACGAGCTCAAGCCCTACGACACCACAAGAGCGACCGTCCGCTTCACGCCCCGCAAGCCACTTCCCGCCGCGCTGGTGAAGAAGCTGGTCAAGGCGTGCATCGCCGAAAACGAGGCCGTTGTGAACAAATGACGTGGCCCGAACGCATCGTCACGATTTGCAGGAAAAAGAATGAGGAGAACATGGTCACACGAAATAACCCCGCCACGAAGTCCGAAGAGCGGGCGCTGGTCATCGAGCGCATTTTCGACGCGCCGCGCGAGCTCGTTTGGAAGGCCTGGAGCGAGCCTGACCGCATGATGCGCTGGTTGGGTCCGAAAGGCTACACGGTCCCCTTCTGCAAGATCGATTTCCGCGTGGGCGGTGTCTCGCTCAACTGCATGCGGTCGCCGGAGGGCCAGGACTACTGGAGCACGGGCGTGTACCGCGAAATCGTCGAACACGAGCGTATCGTTACCACGGATAGCTTCGCGGACGCCGATGGCAACGTTGTCCCGGCGTCGCACTACGGCATCACCGAGGACATCCCCCTGGAGATGCTCGTCACCGTGACCTTCGAGGACCTCGCGGGCAAGACCAGGATGACGCTACGGCACGAGGGCCTTCCGGCGGGCGCGATGGGCGAAGGCGCTAACCAGGGCTGGAACGAGTCCTTCGACAAGCTGGCAGAGAGCCTGGCGGCCTAAAAAGAAAGGACTCGGAACATGCGAAAGCTAGTTGTAGGAACATTCCTTACGGTTGATGGCGTCATGCAGGCGCCCGGCGGACCCGACGAAGACCGCGACGGTGGATTCGAGCACGGGGGTTGGTCGGTCAACTACTGGGACGAATTCATGGGCAACACGATCGTTGAACAGACCCTAAAGGCCGGCGCCCTGCTGCTGGGCCGCAAGGCATACGAGATCTTCGCCGCCCACTGGCCGCGGGTTACGGACGACGATCCCGTTGCGGCCAAGCTCAACAGCGTCCCCAAGTACGTCGCCTCACGAACGCTCGGCAACGTGACATGGAACAACTCGACCCTCATCGAGGGCGGCGTTGCCGAGGCGGTCGCCGCCCTTAAGGAGCAGTCTGGAGCCGAGATCCAGGTGACCGGTAGCGGCGAAATGATCCAGACGCTGATCGAACACGATCTCGTCGACGAGTACCGGCTGTGGGTCTTCCCGGTAGTCCTCGGCGCGGGCAAGCGGCTCTTCGCCAGCGGAGCCGTGCCCGCCGCTCTGAAGCTGGTCGACACGAAGACTTCCAGCACCGGCGTCGCCATCCATACGTACGATCGCGCCGGCGCGATCGCCTACGGCTCCTTCGAAGTCGATGAGCAGGGGGAAACGGCGGCGCTGTGGACCTGATGCCCATGCCAACGACATCCAACGCGACAGGGCTGCTCGATGAAAGAGGCTCCCCGTGAAATCAATCGCCCAGTTCTGCTATCGCAGGCGTCGCTACGTGCTCGCCGGTTGGGTCCTGCTCCTGATCGGTGTGCTCACCCTGTCTACGGCGTTCGCCGGCGAGTTCGAGACCAGGTTCGAGCTGCCGGGCTCGGAAAGCAAGCAGGCCATCGAACTGCTGGAAAACAGCGGCGTCGCCGAACGCGGAGGTATTCAGGGTCAGGTGGTGTTCGAAGCCGGGCGGGGCGTCGATGATCCCAACGTCCGTGAGGCCATAGGCTCCCTGCTGATCGGCATCGATTCCCAGGTAGACGGCGTAGAGGTCGTCAGCCCCTACGAGAGCGGAAACGGACATCAGGTCGCCCAGGGCGGCACAATCGCCTACGCCGAACTGAACTTCTCCGACCGTCCGTTCGAGGAATACACGAACGAGGTGGAGGTGATCCGCGGCTTGCGCGACAGCGTCGATGTCGAGGGTCTACGCGTAGAGCTGGGCGGGGACGTCTTCGCGGATGAGCCCGCGTTCTCCAGCGAGTTCGTGGGCGTCGCGGCCGCGATTATCATTCTCCTGATCGCCTTCGGGTCCATCATCGCCATGGGCCTTCCCATCATCACCGCACTCTTCGGCATTGGCTGCGGCGTCGCCCTCGTCGGCCTCGTCGCACGCATCATGCCGGTCCCTTCATTCACCACTCAGGTCGCCGCCATGATCGGCATCGGCGTCGGCATCGACTATTCCCTCCTCATCGTCTCCCGCTACCGTGACGCCCTCCGCGACGGCCTCGCACCCGAGGCGGCGGTGCATCTCAGCCTGGACACCTCAGGCCGCGCCGTCGTCTTCGCCGGCCTTACCGTCGTCATCGCCCTTCTCGGCATGTTTACGTTGAACCTGGACTTCATCCACGCCGTCAGCTTGAGCGCGGTTCTCGCCGTACTCTTGACGATGTGCGCGTCGATCACGCTGCTGCCGGCCCTCCTTGGCTTTGCCGGCCGCAACATCGATCGCTTCGGACTACCCCACCGGCACGAGAAGCCGGGCGAGGTCCATCACACAATCTGGTGGCGCTGGAGCCGCGTCATTCAGGCGCACCCCTGGCCAGCCCTCATCATCAGTTCAGCGATTCTGCTGCTGCTGTCCGTACCCCTGCTATCGCTGCGCCTCGGCTTCGGAGACGCTGGCAACCGCCCGGAATCCGATAGCAGCCGCCGGGCCTACGACCTACTCTCCGAAGGGTTTGGACCCGGCTTCAACGGTCCAATCCTCGTCGTCGCTCAGGGCGACGCCGGCCCACCGGATTCCACGGGCCTGGAGACCCTCGCTGGCCGCCTCGAGTCGACGGGCGGGGTCGACTCGATAACCGCACCGCAGACGCTGGGCGGTAGCGGTCTCGCGCTCATCAACGTCTACCCGACGACGGCGCCGCAGGACGAGGAGACCACCGATCTCGTCCATCGGCTCAGAGAAGAGGTTCTCCCCTCGGTGGAGGCCGAGACTTCCCTTGTGCTGCTAACCGCCGGCGGGCCGCCCGGAGTCGTCGACTTCGCCGACTACGTGGGCGAGCGGATGCCTTTCTTCATTGGGGCAGTGCTCGCTCTGTCATTTCTGCTACTGCTTGTCGTCTTCCACAGCGTCGTCGTGCCAATCAAGGCTGTGCTTATGAACATGCTCTCCATCGGGGCAGCATTCGGGGCCATGGTCGCCGTATTTCAGTGGGGTTGGTTCGACTTCATCATCGGCCAGGGGAAGGACGGGCCGATCGAGGCCTGGGCGCCGATGATGCTGTTCGCGATCCTGTTCGGCCTATCGATGGACTATGAGGTGTTTCTCCTCACCCGCGTCCGTGAGGAGTACGACCGCACCGGCGACAACGCGCGCGCTGTGGCCGACGGTCTGGCCGCGACCGGCCGCGTCATCACCGCCGCCGCCGCGATCATGGTCTGCGTCTTCGGCTCCTTCGTCCTGGGCGAGCTGCGTGACCTCAAGCTCCTCGGCTTCGGCCTCGCCTTCGCCGTCCTTATCGACGCCACGATCGTCAGGCTCGTGCTCGTCCCTTCGGCCATGGAGCTGATGGGTCGCGCGAACTGGTGGGCGCCCGGCTGGCTCGTCCGTTACCTGCCGACAATCCGCGTTGAAGGCGCCCGGGATCCCGCACCGATGCCGAAATCCTAGAGCCAAACTCACTTCATGAGCCGCCTGTACCCGGAGATCGAGCCTTACGAGCACGGCATGCTGGACGTGGGTGAGGGCAACCTCGTGTACTGGGAGACATGCGGCAACCCCCGCGGCAAGCCGGCCGTGGTCCTGCACGGGGGCCCCGGTTCCGGGTGTACCGCGTGGCATCGCCGGCTTTTCGATCCCGGCGCCTATCGCATCGTGCTATTCGATCAGCGGAACTGCGGCCGCAGCACGCCCCACGCCAGCGGACCCGATATCGACCTCGCGAGCAACACCACCGCGAGCCTGATCGCGGACATCGAGGCGCTGCGCCAACGCCTGGACATCGAGCGCTGGTTGGTGTTCGGCGGTTCGTGGGGCAGCACACTGGCGCTCGCCTACGCCGAAAGGCACCCGAACCGCGTCACCGAAATGATCTTGTTCGGCGTCACCACCGGTCAGCGCGCAGAGTTCGACTGGCTGTTCCGTGGCGGCGTAGCCCTCTTCTTTCCGGAGCAGTGGGAGCGGCTCCGCGACGCCCTGCCTGTAGCCGAACGCGACGGCGACCTCGTGGAGGCGTACCACCGGCTGCTGAGCGATCCTGACCCCGCCATTCGCGAGCGTGCGGCGTTCGAGTGGTGCATGTGGGAGTCAGCGACCCCGGCGTGGCCGCCGGCTCCCGGACTGGCCCAGAGATTCACCGACCCCACCTTCGCGCTCGCCTTCGCGCGCATAGTCACGCACTACGTCCGCCACGATGCCTGGATCGAGGACGGAAGCCTGCTGCGCGACGCCGCCTCGCTAGCCGGCATCCCGGGGATCCTCATTAACGGCCGCTTCGACTTCCAGGCGCCCATCGCCAACGCCTGGCAGCTGAAGCGCGCCTGGCCACACGCCGAGCTCGTGATCGTCGAAGACGCCGGCCACGCCGCCGACAATGCGGCTATCACCCGAGAGCTGGTCCGCGCCACGGACCGGTTTGCACGACAATGAAAGGGCCTTCCGCCCGGCCTTCGGCTTCGCTAAGCGAAAGTCGTTCAGCCAGACCGGCTGGCGCTCCTGGCGGTGGTTGGCAAACCTATAGAGGAGGCATCATCATGACAAAGAACACCATCGAACCGAAAGTTGATGGAGCCACTTGGGTGGGGCGTTGTGCTAATCGATAGAATTCTAGACTCGCCCCGAGGACCATCGATGTCGAGGCAGTACCTCGCTATCGCTTTCCTGTTTGTGACGGGCGTCCTCGCCGCCTGCGGCTCTCAGGACGGTGCGCCAGCAACTCCCGCGCCCACAGGGCAACCCACAGAGACACCCGGGACCGGCCAGCCAGCGGGCAAGATCGCCTTCAACACGAACCGCGACGACAACTCCGAAATCTACGCCATGAACGCCGACGGCAGCGACCCGCAGCGACTCACTGACAACATGGCCGTTGACAAAGGGTCGTCCTGGTCGCCCGACGGCCAGAAGATCGCCTTCTTCACCAAGCGTGACGGCAACGCCGAGATTTACGTGATGAACGCCGACGGGACCGCCCCGCAGCGGCTCACCGATAACCCCGCCGAGGACTACCAGGCCGCCTGGTCCCCCGACGGCCAGAAGATCGCCTTCGCCAGCGAGCGTGACGGCAATCCGGAGATCTACGTCATGAACGCGGACGGCAGCGGCCAGCGGCGGCTCACTGACAACCCCGCCTTCGACTTCTACCCCACCTGGTCGCCCGACGGCCAGAGGATCGCCTTCCGGTCCAGTCGCGATGACCCCAACCCGGTCGGCTGCTCCGCCTGCAACTCCGAGATCTACGTCATGAACGCCGACGGCAGCGGCCCGCAGCGGCTCACTGACAACCCCGCCTTCGACTTCGGGCCCGCCTGGTCCCCCGACGGCCACAAGATCGCCTTCGCCAGTGACCGCGACGGCGACTTTGAGATCTACGTCATGAACGCCGACGGCGGCAACCCGCAACGGCTCACTGACAACGCCGCCGCTGACACGTCGCCCCACTGGTCCTCTGACGGCAAAAAGATGGCCTTCGCAAGCGACCGCGACGGCAACTCCGAGATCTACGTCATGAACGCCGACGGCAGCGCGCAGACCAGGATCACCGACAATCCGGCCAGTGACGCCGACCCCGTCTGGCAGCCCTAGCGATTGGCCGGCCCAGCAGGCCTCGATGCAGCAGCCGGATCGTCCCCTAGAACGCCCCCTGTGCCTGAAGCCACGCCCAGAACTCCGCCGGCGCCGACATCGTGCTCAGCCGCCCGATCCGCACCAGCGCCCAGTCGTCGAACTCGTGTGACTCCTTGATCTCCCGCAGCGTCACCCGTCGCTTCGCGTGCTGGACGTACTGGAAGTCCGCCACCCAGGAGCGCTCATCATTTGCGTCCGGCCGCGGCTCCGACACCACCTTCGCCAGGCCGACTATCGCCTTGTCGTCCTGCGAGTGATAGATGATCACCGTATCGCCGGGCTTCATCGTCTTGATGAAGTTCACGGCGGTGGGATTGCGCACGCCGTCCCATTCGGTCGTGCCGTCGCGCTTCAGGTCATCGATCGAGTACGTCTCCGGATCGGTCTTCGCCAGGAAGTAAGCCACCAGGTCACCTCATGATTAGCTGTCGGGCACCGATTATCTCACATCGCGACGGTGATCACGGACTGTACAGCCGTTCTGGCGCCCCCGGCAGGACTCGAACCCGCGACCCTCTGCTTGGGAAGATTAGGTTTCGCGATTCGTATCTAGCGACGTCCAATTTCCGCGATTTCGCCGGGAAATGAACCTCTGTCTCCAGGTCAATGCAAAGAAATAGCCCCCTCCGCTCCGGCGTTGCAGCACGGCGCGACCACCGCTACACTCGCACCAACATGCGCATCACGAAGCTCACTGAACCGCAGCTCGACGAAGCCGCGGCGCTCCTCGCGCGCGCGTTCTTCGACTCTCCCGTCTGGACGTGGGTGGTGCCGGACGAAACGCAGCGCCGAACGGCGATGGCGTGGTTCATGAGCGCGGCGGTGCGCTATGGCATGCTCGGCGGCGAGGCGTACGGGGCGGGCGCGCCGTTGCGCGGCGTGGCGATCTGGGATCGACCGTCGGATGGCATCGACATGGACCCCGACGGGACGAAGAGCGGCTTCCACGAGATCTCGTCGCGCATGGGCGAGTACGTGATGGCGCGGTTCGCGGCGATGGCCGTCTCTCAGCGCGTCCGCGAACAAGCGATGGGCGGGCGGCCGCACTGGTACCTGAATTTGCTCGCGGCCGACCCGCCTTCGCAGCGGACAGGCGCGGGGACGGCGTTGCTCACCGCCATGTTCACGAGGCTCGATGCTGCGGGCCTGCCGTGCTGCACAGAGACGTCGAACGAAGTGAACGTCGCGTACTACGGGCGTCACGGCTTCGTCGTTGTTGGCGAGGGCACATTCCCGCTCGACGGCCCGCGCTTCTGGATCATGCGCCGCGATGCGCGCGAGATCAGATCGAGGCCATAGACGAACGGGTGCCGCCCATGTAGTCCGCTCGTCGGCAGAGCACAACAGAGGGCTGTCGGAGTTGTCCCGTGAAGTCGGCGAAGCTCGGGTAGAGGTTGTGCAGAGAGAACGACTCAAGGAGGTATGGCGCAATCACCAATGGCGGCCCCTCGCCCTCGACGCAATACCCTATGCGGACGCCATCCTTCGTCGTGCAATAGCGGACTTCGCGTTCCATGGCGCGAATCTTACGCCATCAGCGTGCTACGGGGTGGCCCTCAGCTTGCGTGACAGATGCTCATGATTCCGCATCTCAGGCCACATACTTAGCGACACGTCAGGTGGGAGATGACCCTAAGCCTCCGCGAAAACGACCGCCGTTCGGCGGCCTGAGAGTCAAGGAATCGTATCTGGCGCCCCCAGCAGGACTCGAACCCGCGACCCTCTGCTTGGGAAGCAGATGCTCTACCACTGAGCTACTCCCGCTCGTGCGGGAAAATTATCGCTAGTCCGTCTCGGCGACAATCGTCGCGACGATGAGGACGACAGTGCCTGCCACGAGGCCGAGCCGCGGGGTTGATGACCACACGGACGACCAGGTAGTTAATGTCGTCTTCGTTGTGGTTGTCGGCGAAGGTTGCGCTCTCGTCCGATGGGGCGGCCGCGTTCTACCGGTACTGTGCAACGAGGGCGCGGATCGTTGGTTGGGATTCTCTGGTCTCGACGAGTTCGAAGAGGTCGCCAGCCGAGACGTCTCCCTCCTCGAGCACCCGCAGATAGAAGCCTGACCGCCCGCTCTCAAGGAAGCGCTTCAGAAATTTCTGATCGCCCATCCTGATGCCGAGCTTGAAGCAAGGGAAGCGCGGTCCCGTGACCTGAAAAAGGGCCCCACCCGCGCGGAAGACGTCACCGGCGCGCACGCGGTCTTCCGCGACGCCAGTGACGGTCAGGTTCTCGCCGAACTGCCCAAAAGGATACCTGATGCTCATCTCGAACTCCCAGAAGTCATAGTGCTCGGCGGCGTAAGCGTACACCGCCTTGTCAAGGCCGCCGTGGACCCTTAGGTCGGCCTGCGTGTCGCCGTTCAGTCCGAGATGGTGAACCGCGACGCAGCCGCTGACCGGGCTCTTGAAGATGCCGGTCCGGATCTTTCGGCCCCTGTAACCCACCTCGATCACCCGCGAGACGTTAACAGAGACGATCGCATCCGAAGCGAGCGCCGGCGCCGCCACGGGTGTACGGCCCTCCCGCCCCGCGGCGCCTGCCTTTGGCCCTTCCCTACGCGCTCTCAGCTGCACTCGGACGCTCCGTCGAAGGGTTCTGGCCTGGACCTAAGAGACGAGCCTTCTCACGATTGCCCGCCTCCTGTTCCAGGAGGGCATCCAAGTCCGGGTACGCGTAAATGACGGGCGCCCCGTGCTGCATCAAGCCACCCGTGTCAGCGGTCGGACCGTACGTGCTGTACACTTCACGGTTCAGCATCCGGAGGAGCGCGGTCTGCTGACCCCGATGATGGGCCGTGTGGGTCAGCCTCCGCACCATAACCCAGGCCCTGGACCGAGTGACATCGAAAAACTCTACCTCTTGGCGCCACCAGGACGTGCGCTTCGTGCGGAGGGCATCCAGCCGCCCGCCCGAGTCTTCCGCGTACCTGCGGATGAACTCGAACCGCGTCTCTTCCCGCGGGAGAGGCGGGGCTGAGACGTCTATCTCCAGCATGTTCTTGAACCAGAGGTTCTCGCTCACGCACTGATGTACCATGTGCTCTAGGAGGCAGCGGCCACGGGGATCTCGGGGATGAGGACGTATCGTCATGTCCTCGTCGTTGAACATGCCCCAGACACTGAGGACCTTGAGCCGTTCGGTCTCGTACGTGTCGTTCAGGAAATCGTAGGTCATCGGGGAGAGGCTTCAGGGCGGGGCGGCGCCAGCGTGCCGCCCCGCCCTGGGATTTAGGCCTGGCGGATCGCCGCCTTTACCTTCGCCGCAGTCACGTCATCGACTCGCTCGACACCGTGGGCGGCGCGGGCGTGCTCGGCGGCCTGCCGAAGCACCTCATCATCGCTGTCGGCGCGAACCTCGGCCGCGCAGCCGGGGAATAGATCCCCACAGCGCAGGAGCTTGGACATCGGAAACCTCCAATCTACGGGCGACCGCCGGAGGGGGCGGCCACCCTATACTCGTTGCACCATGGACGCGGCCTGGTCACGCGTGAGTTCAAGCCCGTGCGCCTGCGTCGCGTGCTCTTGTGCGCGTGCGATCAAGGAGTCCACGCTCTCAGCGCGAACAACGTAGCCGCACGGACAAGTGATGACCTTGTTCATGGCATTCCTCCTGCCTACGATGGTAAGAAGCACCCGCAACTATTTTCTTGGAGGAAGTTTGGAGGTACCTCTTCGAGTGTACCTGACGGGTCGGCTCTGCGCAGAATCGCCGCAAAGAGTGGTTGAGGAGCGTGAATTTCCGGCGCGACAGGGACGTCGAACGTTCGCATATCTCGTCTGCCACCGGCTGCGCCCCGTCCCGTTCGCGGAGCTTGCAGAGGCTGTGTGGAACAAACCTGTGGCAAGCTGGGAGGCGGCTCTCAGCTCGATCGTGAGCAAGCTCAGGTCGCTCCTGGCTCCGCTGGGAGACGAGAGGCCATCCATCCCATCAGTTTCTGGCGCCTATCAACTGCTCCTGGCCGGAGACGCGTGGGTCGATATCGAAGAGGCACGGGCCGCCATCGACGAAGGAGAAGGCCTCATCCGAGCGGGAGCGGATAAAGCGGCGTGGGGACCGGCCTGCGTAGCCGCCGCTATTAGCCGGCGCCCCTTCTTGCCGGCAGACAGCGCAGACTGGATAGAGGCACAGCGCCGTGACTTGCATACCTGTCACATACGGGCTCTCGACTGTCTGTCCCAGATCAGCCTCGTCAACAATGAACCGAACCTGGCCGCCCAGTTCGCCTCAGACGCAGTATCGCTCGAGCCGTTTAGGGAGACGGGCTATCAGCGCCTGATGCGCGCGTTCGATGCGATGGGCAACAGGGGCGAAGCGCTGCGCGTGTACGAGCGGTGCCGACAGGTCATGGCAGAAGAACTTGGCGTAGATCCTTCACCCCAGACACAAGCGGTCTACCTGGAGATCCTGCAGGCTGACTGAAAGGGCCCCTGACTGCGGTTTCGGACGCTGTGACACAAAGCTGGCCCGCCTGGTCTCCGTATTCGAACACCGGCCGTCGCTGGCCCTCAAACTGCAGGCTGGCATCAGTCCAATTCCGTCAGGACCGTCGCGACGATGAGGACGATGGTGCCTGCGGCGAGCCTCCGTTAGAATCGGAGCTGGAACCGCCCCCGCAGGCCAGCATCACTGCGGCGACAACTAGCACCACGGTAGTGTGTACGGCATGCTCGTTCCTCTCTCTGGATTCGGTAGATTGAGTCAACGGTACGAGCCAGCGATGAAGTCTTGATGAAGTTCACGGCGGTGGGATTCCGCACGTCGTCCCATTCGGTCGTACCGTCGCGCTTCAGGTCATCGATCGAGTACGTCTCCGGATCCGTCTTCGCCAGGAAGTAAGCCATTGTTCACCTCATGATTCAGCTGTCGGGCACCGGTTATCGCACACTCGGCGCTGGGGCCAGACGACTTGGGTTGACGTGCTCCCAACCGCCGTATCTGGGCGCCCCCGGCAGGATTCGAACCTGCAACCCTCTGCTTAGAAGGAATCAGGTCGTTTTCGAACCGAAATCAGGGCGATTCGTGTGTGCTTACGACGTGCTCATGATAGCAGGCAGCTGCTCAACAAAGCCACAGGCTAGAGCAGCTGCCTAAAAGCTGCAGGATCGCGTCGGTCGGCGCTAGTATACAGCAGCTAGACGCGTCTCCGCGCGGCTTCGGAGTGGACGTTGTGTGTGCCTCCACCCTGGAGATCTTGACGCAACTGACGACGAAGCGGCCGACCGTTCGCTGGGGTGACCGCGATGCGTCGGTTGCACGCCGACGAATTGTTCGCAAACCACGCGACCCAGTATCGTATGTAGCTTATCAATTACCACGAAGTTTGGACACAGATGTGGATTTGGCCAAGGAGCAAGGCTACAACTCCGCTTCGCAATGCGCTGTTGACGGGCCTCACCCCGCCCTGTATAGTCAGCTCACCAATCGAGCATGGCAAGACGGAGGGAGATGCGTGGAAGGATCTCATCGACACCTGTTCACCCCCAACGAGTGGTGCCTCATCCCGTATATGGCCCGGTTCGGCCTGACAGAAGTCGACATCAGGAAGGCAAGCGGGGGAGTCAGAGGCTACCTGTTTGATCAGTACGTGCGGGCTTGCGGGTTTGATCCGACCGACTCCTACGCCCTCATCGTCAGACCCACAGGGGACTGCGAATTCACTCCCCTTGAGGCCAGCGAATCCCGGTGGTGTTGCGAGAATGCACAACAGATCTCGGCGACGATTGGCCCGCCCACGGCGACAACACCTCCTTGGGACGCCGAGAGGACATGGTCATGCCCATCGGACTCGCATAGTCGAAAAGTAGTGGCCGAAGGGAAAAGAGGAGGTTCTTCGTAATGAACAAGCCGAGCACGCAGACCAAGAATATCGATCAGATGCCGCCGTCCACCGACCACAAAGCCCTTGACGAAAGGCTCACGAAGCTTTCACACGCCGACCTCCAGATGCTTCACGGCGGGGAGCGAGCAAATGCTGCATTCGACAACGAGTTCGACAACAGCTTCAGCAACATCGCATAACCCGCCGAAAGCTGACGGTCTGGGACTGGAACTCCTCGTAATCCAGCCCACCGCATTGTGCAATCTAGACTGCGGGTATTGTTACGTTCCCGACCGCCTAAATGCGCGGCGTCTGCCGATGCCGCTTCTGGAAAGACTCCTCCGCGCGGTACGACGATCCAACCTGACTCAGAAGCAAGAGCATCTGAATATTCTCTGGCATGCCGGGGAACCGTTGGCAGCCGGGATAGACTACTTTGAGCAGGCGCTGGATCTCACCGAACGCCTCGTCGGGGATCGTTGGCGCGTCCGCCATTCGATTCAGACCAATGGCACGCTCATCACGGAGAAGTGGTGCGATCTCTTCCGGGCGAGGGCGCTTTCGATAGGGGTTTCACTCGACGGACCTGCCGAGTTTCACGACGAGAACCGTAAGACGCGCGGTGGAGGCGGCTCGTTCGAGCACGTTATGCGGGGCATAGAACTGCTCAGGGCGAATAATATTGGTATTAACGTCTTGTGCGTCCTCTCCACGGCAAATATCAGTCATCCAGACGAGATGTTTCACTTCTTTATGGAAAATGATATGCGCCACATCGCATTCAACGTCGAGGAGATCGAGGGACCTCATCTCAATTCATCTCTCATGCGCGACGCCGGCGACATCACCGGCGCGAGGGCACTATACGCGACCTTCATGGGAAGGATTGCCCAACTCAACAAGCGTCACGGCTGGCGCTTGGGGATCCGTGAGTTCGACAGTCTCGCGGGGCTGATCCAACAGCGTCGCGAATGCGACAGCCACGTCCCCGTTCTTGCGGAACAGAGACTGGGTGCGATCCTAACGATGACCCGTGATGGCATAGTCTATTCTTGGTCCCCAGAACTTGCCTCGGGTACAGCCTCCGGACTTGATCGTTTCGCGCTCGGCAGAATTCGGGACGTGGAGTCAATAGACGAGCTCCTCGTCAGCGAGAAGGCCATCGCGATGCAACGCGAGATAGATCGCGGTATCGCGATGTGCAGTCAGTCCTGCAATTATTTCGGCGTCTGTGGTGGTGGGTCACCGGGTAACAAATTCTACGAGCGCGGCACCTTCGCAACCACAGAGACATTGAAGTGCGCGCTTCAAACGCAAACGTTAACAGAAGTTCTCTTAGCCACATTCTCGGGATCTTGAGGCTCAGTTGGCACCACGCTGTTCCCACTTGCCCCTTCCGATTGGTGGCCAAGACTGGACGAACCTTCGATCGCCGTAGTCTCACTGAGGCATGCGGTTGAGGGAGGCCGCCCGAAGGGCCTGAAAGGCCCGAGTTCGTATCTGGAGGAGGCCAGAATTGGGGTCGGGAAGAGTGATTCTGGCGCCCCCGGCAGGACTCGAACCTGCAACCCTCTGCTTAGAAGGCAGATGCTCTGTCCTTTGAGCTACGGGGGCGCGCCGATTCCATTATAGACAACGCCCATCCCTGCGCCGGGTGCCCGCGCCTGCTCCCCTTGCTACAATCGGGGGGTATGGCTCAGCGGGTCCTTGAGACCGTCAATCAGAAGAACGGCGTCGTCGTCGCCACCCAGGTGCACGTCGCCGGCGGCATCTGGTCTCGGTTCTGGGGGCTGATGGGCCGCCGCTCGCTGCCGGAGGGACGCGGTCTCCTGATCACCCCCTGCTCCTCGATCCACATGTTCTTCATGCGCTTTCCCCTGGACGTCGTGTTTATCGACCGAGAGCACCGGGTTGTCAAAGTCGTCAATGGCATCAAGCCTTGGCGAGCGGCGCTCGGTGGCAAGGGCGCCCATAGCGCGCTCGAACTGCCGGCCGGGACGGCGTCAAGCGCCGGATTGGAGCCGGGTGATGCGCTGGAGCTGCGTTCCGCTTAGGCCGGGTCGTCGTCGCGGTTGCTGAACTCGAAGCGCAGCTTGTAGGGACCCACTTCAACAGAGTCCCCGTCTTCCAGCACCGCCCAGGCCACGGCGTCCCCGTGGATGCGCGTCGCCGGTTCGTCGGCAAGGTTGTATAGCACGAACTGCCCGTTGCGGTGCAGCAACCGCGCCTGGTGGCTCGCCAGGCCCGGCAGGCTCACGTCGCAGCCGTCGTCGCCGCCCAGCGTGAACGGCACGCTGCCCACCTCAAACGAACTCCCGAGTCCCGGGCCATCGACAAGCGTCAGGCGCGCCAGCACATGCGCCCCATCCGAACTCTCTTCGCCCGGCGCCAGCGCGTTCCTGGGCGCTGTTGCGAGCCGGTCTATAAGAACAGCCTCTTCGTCCACGTCAATCTCCAGCTCCGGCGCCGGCGGCTGTACGTTGAGCGCCTGCCGCAGGCGCAGAGTCGCCTTCTGCGCCAGCGCCGACACGATCCCTTCGCCGGTCTTCTCCGCCGGCTTCAACGGCGTCTGCCGCGTCTCCGGCGCGGCCTGTATCTTGGAAGAGATCGTAGGGACCGGCGAGGCTTCCGCGCCCCGGGCTTCCGGCGCCTCGCTCGTTATCGCGGGGACCGTGTCCTGCCGGGCAAGCTCGGGCGGCGCCAGTGCTGCCGCGGAGGCGTCAGCGACGGGGGCGTCCGGCCTCGCTGCCGCCCTCGGCGCCTCGCGCACCACCACCGAGTGCTTGGCCCCGTTGACCGCCGGGGTAGCGGCTGGCGCATCGCTTCCTCCGCGCCTCGTGTCGTACTGCTCCCGGCGCGCTGGGTCAGACAGGACGGCGCGCGCCTCCTCGAGCCAGTCCAGTAGTTCCGGCCGGGCATGCCCCCGGGAGACCAACCTCAGATACACGTTTCGGATGACCCCGTACGCCTCCCGGACAACCGATGCATGGGCGCCCGGGTCCACCCGCATGATCTCGTAGTAGTCGACGCTCACGTCCCCCGCCGCCGGCTCTCGCCGGAACGGCAGCAGTCTCGCCAGCCCGGACGCCGTGCTCCGGCGCGGGAGACCGGGCGCCACCGGCTGTGACCGCAGGCCGATGCCCAGATCGTAGTTCATGCGAGACTCAGACTTTGACAGCGTCTCGTACGAGCGTGTGAGGTGATATAGCGCCCGTTGCGCCAGTCCGTCCTCCGCGCGAGAAGACTGCACGTGCCCGGTCAGCGACCAGTACGCCGCCGTTATCAGGTCCGGAGGCGCGGCTGGATGGACCTGGAGGATCTCGTAGAAAGTAACCGTATTGTCTTTAGTCTTCGCCATCCGGTCCGTCACCCCTCACTAGTCGTTCAGGAAATCCACCAATCGCACGAACATTGGACCGATGACCACGATGAAGAAAGAGGGCATGAGACAGAGCACCAGTGGGAACACCATCTTGACCGGCGCCTTGCGAGACGTCTCCTCTGCGCGTTGCCTCCGCCGCGTGCGAAGCGTGGCGGCCTGGGAACGCAGTACCCTGCCCAGACTGGTACCGAGCTGTTCGGCCTGGATTATTGCGTTCACGAACGTTTCCAGTTCCTTCACGTCTACTCTAATGGCCATCTCTTCTAAGGCCTCACGCCGAGGCCGGCCCATGCCCACTTCGCGCAGCATCTGGCGGATCTCATCCGCCAGCGGCCCCCGCAGCTTTTGCGAGACGTGACGTAACGCTGCATCAAGACCCAGCCCCGCTTCTACCGAAACCGTGACCAGATCGAAGGCGTCCGCCAGGCTCTTCCAGATAGTCAACTGCCGCGCACGTACCCGCCGACGCAACCACACAAAGGGCAGGAAGACTCCCATTACGATTGCCACGAGTTCGATGAGTGCGCCTGCAGCGCCCCCGACCCCAATCGCCACGAACAGCCCGAGGCCCGCGACCACACCACCAAAGAGCAGGACTATCGTGAAGAACGCCTGTACTGACATGGGGCGGCCGGCGCTGACCAACTGCCGCTGGATCCGCGCTACGAACGAATGGGGCAGCAGTTCCATTCCGAACCTGGCAACACCATCGAACACCGGCAACATGACGCGGTCCGCGAAGGGTGCGTCCAGCGGAGCCGGGCGGCCCGCCGGGGACAATCTTCGAAGCCGCGACTCGGCGGACGGGGCGCGCAGGCCGCCCGCCCAGGCGAAGAACGAGGTTACTGCCACGAAGGCGGCCGTGGCGCCAAGAGCTGCGAATACCATCAGACCTGTCTCCCCTTAGACGTCCAGCGCCAGAATTCGGCGAATCCAGATGAACCCGATGACCTCCAGCGCAGCGGCGATTGCCAGCAGCAGACGTCCGGTCTCCTCTTCCCACAATACCTTCATCACCGAAGGGGCCACCGCCACGAATGCCAGTCCCAGCACCACCGGGTAAATTGACAAGACCAGGCCACTCAGCCGCTGCGAGGCCGTCAGCGCCCTGATATCACCGCGTAGCCTATCTCGCTCACGAATGGTTTGGGCTACGTTGTCAAGCACCTCGGAGAGGTTCCCGCCCGTCGTGCGCTGCACCAGGATGCTCGTGACCATCATCTCAAGGTCAACGCTGGCGGTGCGCTCCACCATTGCCCGTAGAGCATCCTCGCTGCGCGCGCCCAGAGACGAATCGCGCAGGTAGTATTCCAGCTCGTCCTTCATCGGCGATGCCAGTTGCCTGGCGGCTAGTTCGACGGCCTGCGTAAAGGCGAAGCCGGATCGTAGTGCGTTAGACACGAGTTGAAGCATCTCGACAAGCTGGGAATTCAGTGCGCCTAAGCGGCGTGACTTCCGTAATGTCACCCACATCGCGGGCAGCCAGAACCCCGCGATACCCAGGGGCACAGCGAGGAGAATGCCGGCGGTGCTCCCTCGCGTCAGCAGAAGCGCGAGGACAACCGCAATCGCCCCCATCAGGAATCGGAGGAGAATGTACTCGCTGACCTTCAATCGGACGCCGGCGCGCTGGAGCTGAAGCGCTGTCTCCCTCGCCCAATCATCGTTGCGCAATAGGAACGCCTGGAGAATCGGAAAGGGAGATGACCGGCGGGAGAGTAAGCCTCGTCCTTCAATGCCGTCGCCCTCCTCAGACCTGCTGAGGATCGCATCCATGCGGCGGTCAACGTCGCGGGTGCCGGTGCCTCCACGAAATAGCACGAGCATCGCGGCACTAATCGCCACGAAGGCGGCTGCGGCAGCCAGTATCTCAACCACTACGACCACCTGCCCAGATTGGGGACTATGGATTCCAGCGGTATTCCTGCTTTGGTGAATCGCTCGGCAAAGGTCGGCATGATACCGGTGGGGCTCAACTGTCCAATGATGCGTCCGTCCTCCTCGATGCGTTCGACATCGAATCGGAACAGCTCCTGCATCGTGACCGTCCCTTCCTCCATCCCCACAACCTCACTGATGCTCACAACCCGGCGCGATCCGTCCGCGAAGCGGGAAAGCTGGATCATCAGGTGGAAGGCCGATGCCATCTGCTCGCGGATGGCGCGTGCCGGCAGGTCGAAGCCCGCCATGAGCACCATGTTTTCGATGCGCGCCAGGGCATCTCTCGCGGAGTTGGCATGCACCGTCGTTAGAGAGCCTTCGTGACCGGTGTTCATCGCTTGCATCATGTCGAACGCTTCCGCGCCGCGCACCTCACCCACGATTATCCGGTCGGGGCGCATACGCAGGGCATTGCGGACCAGATCCCTCTGCGTCACCTCGTTCTTCCCTTCGATGTTGGCTGGCCTCGCCTCAGCCGAGATCACATGCCTCTGCTGCAGCTTCAGCTCGATCGGGTCTTCTATCGTGAGGATTCGCTCGCGTTCCGGAATATAGGCGGAGAGGGCATTGAGAATCGTCGTCTTTCCGGTGCCCGTGCCGCCCGAGACCACGATGTTCAGCCGCAGCTGCACGGATGCTCTCAGGAACTCCGCGATCTGCTCGCTCAGCGTATTGTTGGCCACCAGGTCTGACATGTTGTACTTGTCCGGACGGAACTTGCGGATCGTGAGTGTGGGCGAGCGTGGCGTCAGCGGCGGGATGATGATGTTGACACGCGATCCATCCGGCAGGCGCGCGTCCACAAACGGCGAAGACTCATCCACGCGCCTGCCCAGCGGTGAGATGATCCTGTCCACCGTCAGCATGACGTGGTCCCGGTCCCGGAACCGCAACGCCGAAAGGTAGATGATCCCGTCTCGTTCGAAGTAGATCTCGTCCGGGGCGTTCACCATGACTTCCGAGATGGTGGCATCTTTCAGCAGCGGCTCCAGCGGCCCGAGTCCGACGGCGTCATCGACAACACGCCGGATTACCATCTCCTTGCGCTCGCCGTACAAGGACGGTGCGACCTCCGCAACCAGCGCGCGCGCGGCCATCTCTACAGCCTCGTGGCCGCGCTCAGGGCCGAGCTTCTCGACCGCCTTTATGTCGACTTCCTGGATCAATCGCTGGTGCACCTTGAGCACCATCTCTTCGTCTTCTGGAGTCAGCGGCGCGTATTCATCCGCAAGCTCCAGCTCCTTCGGCAGGTTGAAACTCCAGAGGACCGGGTCCTCGGTCCTGGAAGTGGAATCACTTGGCCTCAGCATTTCCCATTGCCTCCCCTCTGGCGGCCGGCCCCGTCTCCTCGCCGCCTCCGCGCCTTGTTAGTAGCCGCCGCAACGGCGACGATGTTGCTTTCGGCTTTGGCGCCTCGAGCTTGGGCCCCACGCCCATCAGCGCCTTCGCCAGGTCTATCAACGTTTGGCCGCTTCGCGACTCAGGATTGGACATCACCACCGGTTTGCCGGTCTGTCCGCCCACCCTGAGCTGGCGGTCGTACGGGATGAACCAGAAGAATTGCCGGCCCAGCACCTCTTCGATCTTGGCCGGCCGCACCCCGTCATCCATCGAAATCACATTCAGCATCAACCGGATGCGCGACTCCGGATAGGAGAGCTGTTGCAGCGTCTCCAGCGCGATCTGCGAGTTGCTTATGCTTGAGAAGTCTGAGGAGGTCAGCCAGAGCACCATGTTCGCCTCCTCCAGGGCCGCCAGCGGCAGGTCCCCGAGCGCGCCCGGCGTGTCTACGAGCACGACGTCAAAGCGTCGCACCAGCAACGATATCACCTTCCTGAACCGGTCCGGCGTGACAGAGCGCCAGAGCAGCGGCTCTCGCGGCGCGGCCAGCACGTAGAGGCCGCTTTCATGGTGCGCCAGGTATTCGTGCACGTTCGCCCGGTCAACGCTATCGATGTCCCTGAGCAGATCGATGATCGTGCGGTCCGGACGCAAATCAAGCATCGAGGCGATATCACCGAAGTTGTTGTCCCCATCTACTATCACCACGGACTGACCGAGCTTCCCGCTCAGCGCGACGCCGAGGTTCGTGCAGATCGTGCTCTTGCCAACGCCCCCTTTGGCGCCGAAGATGGCAATCGTCAGCCCCTTGGGCCCCAGGGCCTTGGCCTGTCCTGACAGCCGCAGGCGCTTCCTCTCTTCCGATTCCAGCACCGACCGCACGGATTCCACTATGCGGTCCGGGTCCACCGGCATCACAAAGTAGTCGCGCGCCCCGGCGATCATCGCCTGACGGACGAGCTCTCCGTCTTCCCGCCATCCGTAGGCGACAATCGGTGTCTCCGGCAGCACGTCCAGCAGCGCCTCCATCGTCTGGAGTGAGCGCTCCGGCGACTTGCTCATGCCGCAGATCACCACGTCCGGCTTCACGTCAGACGCCAGGGAGACAGCTTCGGTGCCGTAGGCCGCCTCGCCCGCCACAGTCAATCCGGCCTGGCGCACAAGCTGCTTGACTTCGAACCGGGCCTGCGGGTCCTGGTCCACTATCAGTATTTCAGGAACCCTGGCCAATTAGCACCTCTTTCTCACTGACTCGATCGGTCATCAATCTCACTCCGGAAAGGTGGCGGCGGGATCGATGATCCTAAACTCCACGGCGTCTTCATCGCCGGCCCGCCTCAGCAATAGCCATATCTCGACTTTGTCTTGGGTGCCAGCGTCCTCCGTCTGTAAGAGCGCCAGGCGAACCCCGTCGGAAGGGTCGACTGCCAGCGTTACCGTCACGGCATTCGGCTGCTCGTCCACGTTCTCAGGGAGCGTACCCGCCGTTATCACGTCTCTCGTCGGGTCACCCTCCGCCTGACCGACGCGGTCGGCGGCCCGCTGCGGCTCCTGGGCTGCCTGCGCGACCGAGAGGACTTCTACGTTCTGCAGGATTGTTATCGCTACTGGAGGCACGTCCGCGTCCTCCGCGAAAAATCCGAAGCGCCCAAGCAGAGACGGGTGGTCAGCCGGCAATACCGCCACGACATCGACGCGGTCGCCCGCCAGCAAGAGACCTCCGACCGCCGTAGCCTCTCGTACTTCTACGCCGATCCCGCGCTTGCCCCGTGGAACAACGTAGCCAAGGCCTTCGCCGTCCACGAGCGGTCCGAATTTGGCTTCCGTTAGTTGCTCGCCGGATGCGATGGCGACCTTCGTCACCTCACCCACCACCAGCTCCGTGTCGGTGAGCCCACCAGACACCAGGAGGTCATCCGGTACGGAGATCACCTTCACCATCTCGGCGGTGATCTCTGTTCCGGCCGCGATGTTCTGTTGCGCAACCACCACCTGCCGCGCGCCTGCGGTCGTGATCACGCCGGCGCTGCTGTTCTCATCGTCCTGGTTTAGCGCAACGAACACGAGTACCGCGGCAGCCAGGCCGGCGAGCAGGGCTATGATCAACAACCCCCTGTTCCCGCGCGTGAGCGCCATCTCTTGAAGCCTTGCCATTGTTCCTACCTCCCTGCCTTACTCCACTAGCGAAATGCTGAATGACGTTGTCGATGGTCCGGGCGGCCCTGTGCCGCTGCCTTCCACGATGAGTTTCACAAACTGACCCCAGACAACCACGTGTCCCGGCGGGCCGCTGCCCGCGAAGCTGCATTCTTTGTCCGCCAGCAGCGGGTCGAGCACTGGTACCTTACTCTTGTCCGACTGACAGCCAACCACATACTGCGTGGCGAACGCCTCGATGGGGTGGCCCTTGTTGCTCGGGCCCGGCGGATTGTCCAGGACAATGATCGTGATCAGCCGCGGGCTTATCTGGTCGCCGGAAGTGCTAGTGTCACAATCTCGCGCCTCGTAGATATCATCGAAGGGACCGCCGCCCGGTATCACGGTGATTAGTTCGACGACCTCGTAGAACTCCTCGACGCCGTTCATGTCAATATCACACGCGCCCTCGCGCGCTATCCGTGCGCGGATGCCGTCCTGTACCTTCTGCGGATTACCGGTCTGCACGGCAACGCACTGGTACCAGGGTCCATTGCGCACCGGCGAGCACGAGTTCCCCGGGTTGATATCACAGATCCCCTCCGCGCCGAATTCGATCGTCGCGATGATGTCGCCCGACCCGCTGGCGTCACTGCAAAAGTCGCCGGGCGCGTCGAGGTCCAGCAGGCCCCTGGGGTTGCCTGACTGCGCGCCGAACTCCAGCCCGCAGGTTATCGTGAATAACGGTACTTCACCCGGACCGAAGCAGTTGGATGTATTGTTGTCAATTTCAAATGGGACGATGTTCCTGGGGCCGTTGGTAGCGCCGGCGCAGGCCTTGGCATGCGCGCCGATATTGGGCGCAACCAGCCCGAAGATCGACCCGAATAACGATCGTGACCCATGCCGCACATCCGCGATCACCGCGTCGTCCTCGTCCTGGTCGAAGCAGCTGTTGTCTACGATCAAATTTTCAAGCGTAAGATTGTCCTGTTCGTTGTTGGCTGCCATTGCGTCGTTGGCGGCGGCCGTTGCGTCGCCGGCCGTTCCCGCCGGGTCAAGCAGCTCCCACGCCCCTGCCAGCGCTATGAAGTCCGCGTCGGTCTGCGATCCGCGGCGTTCGCTCAGCCACAGGCCGAAGTCTATGGCGATAACTCCGATGATGAAGCTCACGGTGATCGCCAGTACGCCAAGGATGAGCGCCTGCCCGCGCTCGCCGTTCTTTAGCCTGACGCCATGAGTTGCTGGCGCGGGCAGTCTTATGGACACGCCATCGCCCCCGGGACGGAGGTTTCTAGGCGCGCCTCCGCTGAAGGCGTCATTGCAATCTCGAACAGATTGGCATCTACGCCAAAGACGCCCAGCGTCTCTCCGCTACCCATGTTCATCTGATGCACAAAGGTCGCTGTTACTCGCACGCTGTCACCGGCGTTGCCCGGGGTCCCGTTGGCATCGTCGCCATCGACGTAACAGACGCTGACGTCCGCTTGCACCAGAACATCCTGTGATTGAGAAACAGCGACGTCCTGGATTTCTGCCACGTTCGCGCCAACGGCGCCTCTGCGCGCACCCTCTCGCACCGAATGCTGAATTACTTGTCGCCGATCGATGGCGATGCCGAAGTCGACGATGACCATGATGAAGACGAAAATGAGCGGCAGGACCAGAATCATCTCAATGAGCGCCTGGCCCCGTTCAGACCTACTTCCCATCGTCATGTTACCAACTTCTCCCGCGGAGCGAATGTGGCAGCGGCGGCTCGTTGGCCGCCGCTACCACATTACATACCCGCCGTTAGAACGGTGTGCAGCCACCCGCGGTGAAGTCGATGCAGCTGCCGATTCCAGCCGCCATGCTGTTCAGGGCACCGGTGAACGCCAGGGTGCCGACCGCGATGATCGCCAGAGCGATCAGACCACCGAGCATAGCGTACTCGATCAGGTCCTGGCCGCGCTCGCTGCGAATGCGGCTGAGAAGCGACGTGATAACGAAAGTTACGATTTGCATGAGAACCTCCCTCATGGAACTAATTTGCCTGCTTTTACTTGTGTCAGGGCGAATTCTGTCTTTGGTTCTCGCGGCTGCAGGGCCGCCTCACCCCCTTCCCACTTGCACCGTCCGGCGCGCGTGCGTTTTATAGCCATACTAGCCGCGCAACGGTGAACGGGATGCATGAGGGGCTACAGAAAAATGTTAGAATTCGTCAACCCAGGCGGGATTTGTCTCGCGAATGGAATACCAGCCGCTGCGTCCCGATCTCGATCCCGTCCCCATCCTCCAGCACCAGCATCCTCGCCGCCTGACCACCTACCGTCACGGAGCCCAACCGCGACAGTATGTTCAGCATGTAACGCCCTTCGCGCCTCCAGACGCGCACTCGCTCAGAACGCCGGCCTGAGCCGCCGGTCAGCTGGACATCGCAATCTCCACTGAACCCGATCGTCACCGGCGAATCACCCAGCGGGAAGATCTCGTCGCCTTCGCCTGTGGTCAACTGCAGCCAGGCGTCGTACGCGACCTCTTCCCGCGGCCCCGTGCCGGCGAAGATCGGCGTCGCCTTCGTCGAGTCCACGAGCCGCCGCAGCGCGTCGTGATGCTCCGCTCGCGTCCGTCGGCGGCGCGCGGTCCGCCAGACCCACGCAGTCCCCCCGCCCACGACCAGCACACCCGCGAGCGCCGCCGCCCCAGCCCCGACGACGAGCGCGAGGCCCGAGCCGCCGTCCTCTTCCATCGTCGTAGCAGGCGGTGTCACTGGAGGCTCCGTCGGCGGTGCGACAGAGGGGACGACAGGCGCCGGCAGATCGACCGGCGCTTCCGCCGCGCCGGACCCGGCGGCGCCGTTCACCTCCACGCGCAGGGACTGCGCGCCGCTGACGCTCAGGCCGCTTGCGTCCATCTCCAGCACGTACTGCTGCCGCAGCACGGCGCCGATGCTCTGATAGAGGGCGCCCAGCGTGTCCGCCGTCGGCGCGAGAAAGAGCTGTCCGCGCGCGGCAGCGGCCAGCTCCTCCAGGTACGGCTGGTCCGCCAGCGAACCCAGTCCAATCAAAAACAGCGGTACTCCCGCCGACCCGGCCACCGAGATAGATGACGCCCGGTCCGTCTGGCTGACCCCGCCGAAGTCCTGCCCGTCCGACAGGAGCACCACACTGCGACGCGGAAGCGGGCTGCCCTTCGCGATCTCCAGGCTGCGGACCACAGCATCGTACAGAGCGGTGTTGCCGCCCGCGAAAAGCCCGTCTATCGCGGCCGTCAACGCCGGGCGGTCCTGCGTGAAGTCCTGCACCAGGCGGACGCTGCTTGAGAACGCCGCGACCGCCACCTGGTCGTTCGGTCGAAGCTCATTGATCAGAGTCTTCCCGGCCTCCTTCGCCTGTTGCAGAGCGGGGCCCTGGATGCTGCCGCTCAGGTCGAACATCAACACCACCGCGATCCCCAGCCCCTCGTCGCTCGAGCCCGTCAGGCTTGTTGTGAGGAGCGGAGTCCCACCCACGCTCCCCTTGAAGGCTTCCGCCGGAACATCCACGGCGGGCCGCCCGGAGCTGTCCAGCACGCTCACGGTCGCGCGGATGGTCGGATAGGCGCTCGTGTCCACCGCATCGATCCGCACTTCCAGCGCCTGCTGTCCGGCAGCCGCCCGTGGCGTGAGTATCAGGAGCGCCGCCACCAGCAGCGGGACGAGCCACGTCTTCATCGTGGCTAAGGCTAAGTGCGGGAGTATGACCGGACGGCTTCCGCGGCCATGGTTGGGGACAGGGGCAGAGACAGGAAAATCGTGGTCCCGGACCACTTCTGACTCTCCATCCACAGGCGGCCTCCCTGCTCCTCCACCAACTTCTGCACACTGGAGAGGCCCGTCCCGCGCGCGTCTCCCTCGACCGGCTTGAACAGACGGCGCAGCCCCGAAAGAGTTATCGCGTCGTCGTGGTAGGAGATCGAGATCACACACGCGTCACCCTCCGGGCGCGCTCGCACACTTACCGACCCCATATCCGGACTCTGGTGGCACGCATGCGCCAGCAGGTTGACAAGCGCGCGCTTCAGCCGCGCGCTGTCCGCTTCGATGCGCACGATAGAATCGTCGATATCCACTGTAAGCCGCTGCCGTCGCTCCGTTGCCGACGGGTACACCACGATCGCCGCCGCCTCCACCGCGTCCTCCAGGTCCACCGGCGCAAGGGCGAGAGTGCGTCCCGCGTCGCTTCCCAGGTCTTCGATAAGCTCTGTCAGAAACCTGGAGAGCACGCGCACGGCCTGACGCGCCTCCTCGTAGTCCGCGTTCGCGCCACTTGCGCCGCGTTCCCCGTGCTCCAACTCGTCGATGCTGACACCTAGAGCGGCCAGGAGAGCGCGGACATCGTGAGCCGCAGCGACCGCGGACTTACGCCAGCTCTCGGCGCCGGCGCCCTGCCAGGACGAACGCTGCGCCAGCAGCGCTTCGACCGTCGACGCGGCGATCACTGTCTGATCGAAGCCTCCGGAGTCGAGAAGGGACTGCGCTTCGTCGAGGTCCTCGACCAGGGAGACCTGGTGTCCGGCGGAACGGAGCTGACCCAGCACCGGCTCCGCATCCCGCTTGAGCGCGACGAAGAGGATGCGCTTGCGGGCCTCTCCGCCGCTCACGCGGTCGCCGCCCTGTATGGCTGGGGCGCAACCGCGGGCAGCGTCTCCCGGGAGTCGGCCACCAGGCGATAGCCAAGCCCCCATTCAGTGATCAGCAACTGCGGGTTCTTTGGGTCTTCCTCCAGCTTCTGGCGCAGGTACCCCATGTACAGCCTAAGGTAGTGGGCGCAGTTCACAAAGTCCTTGCCCCAGACCCGCTCCAGCAGCATGGAATGACTGCACGGTCGGCCGGCGTTCTCCGCCAGCGTCGCCAATAGCCGGAATTCGGT
This sequence comes from uncultured Dehalococcoidia bacterium, assembly GCA_964558415.1. Lineage (GTDB taxonomy): Bacteria > Chloroflexota > Dehalococcoidia > SM23-28-2 > RBG-16-64-32 > CAZLDI01. The sequence continues at coordinate 7,342 of CAZLDI010000009.1, read as the reverse complement.
CGGCGTAAGAGCAATCGGCGTGCCGTCTCGCTGCACCTGGTGCCGGTTCGGGTCGATCGCCAGGTTGCCGACGCGGATTCCGCTGGCGTTGCGCGCCGGCGCCGTTCGGCGCAGGACCGTCGTCAGTCTTGCCGCGAGCAGGGCCGGGCTCACCGGACGCGTTAGATAATCCGCCGCGCCCTCTTCCAGGTACCAGATGACATCATCGCGATGGCCACCGTCGCCCTGCACCACGATTGGCAGTTCGGAGACTCGGTACAGCAGCCGAAACAGCTCGCGAGAGGCGTCACTGGGCGCGACCTCCAGGACCACGGCGTCCGGCTTGAACGCAAACAATGCCCTCAGCGCCAGCGTAAACTCGCCGGCGCTGGGCGAAGACTCGAACCCCGACAGACCAAGACGGAATGCCAGGGCTTTCGCGTCCTCTGGCCTCTCCCCTATGACCAGGACACGGTACACTGAACTCCCCGCTCGCTAGCACGAACGATATGTCAGCCGCTACGGCTTTCGGTTAAAATGAGGTTAACGCTGCGGACACCCTTGTGGGGACGTCTTTTCAGTATAAAAAACGTTAGAAATTATTGTGAGCTAGACCGGTGCCTCGGCATTGGGCTCAAAACGATAGCCCACGCCCCAGTCGTTGAGAATCAGCTCCGGCTCATCCGGATTATCCTCAACCTTCGCCCGCAGATAGCGCACATACAGCCGCAGGTAGTGCCGGCAGTCCACGTACTCGGGACCCCAAACGTGCGCCAGCAGACGAGAATGCCCGACCGCGCGCCCGGACTCTCGTACCAGCAGCGCCAGCAGCTTGAACTCTATCGGTGAGAGGTCCAGCGGTTCACCGCGCCGGAACGCCTTGTGCTCATCAGTCAGCATCTCGACGTCGCCGGCGACAAGGTGGTTCTCCGTGACAGTCCCCCCGGAGACACCACTGCGGCGGAGCACCGCGCGGATCCGCGCCGAAAGCTCCGCGGGGCGCATCGGCATTACGAAATAGTCGTCTGCCCCCGCCTCCAGCGCCCGCACCACGTCCTGCTCCCGGCCGCTACCCGAGCAGGCGACAACAGGCACGTCGAATAGCTGCCGGATGCGCTTGCAGAGCGCTAACGCCTGACCGTCAGATGGCGCGATCTCAAGCGCGATCAGGCTGGGCTCTGAGGCCGCCACGGAGCCGAACGCGGCCGTCTCGCCGGTAACGTACTCGAACGTAAACGAATCTTCGCCAAGGGCGGCCGCCAGGTGCGCGGCGCTTCCGCCCTGGCGACCGATCATCAGAATCTTCGACATTCTCCGTCCCTTGCACCCCTCTCCATATGGGCCGAGTTATCAACAGGGGCCATTCCTGTATAGGAGTTATCAACACGCAAGTCAATGCCTTATTGTTAAACCACGCGACTAATGTAGATCTTACACTGGTAAGTCGTCAACTTCCGCGCCTTTAAGCGACTTGCAGTGCCCGCAGCCACTCAAACATCGCTTGCGCCGCCTCTTCCCACACGTCAGCCCGGTCGCGACCGCTGTCCCTCAATACGCCAAACCCGTGATCCGCACCCTCCATCAGGTGGACGGCAGCCGCGGGTGCCCGCGCCGCGGCCTGCTTCAGTTCCGCCGGCGACGCAAACGCGTCGCGTGTGCCGGAGCAGAAGAGTGTCGGCGCGTTTATTCGCGGCAGATGCGCATCCTGCAACTGCTCTGGCCTCCCGCGAGGGTGCAGCGGATAAGCGAAGAGCGCCAGCGCCCCCACCGCCGCGCCACCAGCCACTACTTGCGAGGCGATGCGTCCGCCCATAGACCGGCCACTAACAACCAGCCTGACTCCCGGTTCCCGGAATCGTTCCATGACAGTCAGCCACGTGCCCTCCAGCACAGGCGTCCGGTCCGGAGTCCGCCGCTTCGCCTCCTGGTACGGAAACTGGAAACGAACCGCGCGCACTCCTCTTTCCGCCAGGCTCCGGCAGAGATACGCGCCAAACGGATCGTGCACGTTGGAGCCCGCACCAGGCGCATAGAGAAACCTCCATCCACCGGCAACGCCTTCAACCGGCGTCTCGATGGCGGTGACGCTTCCCCCGCCGGGAACGCGGACAAGCGACGTTACTTCGTGGGCGCCCGGCACCGCAGCAGCCGTCAGAACCGGAGCGTCGCGAACAACCCCAGGTGGTCGGACGGATAAAGGTCGGCGTCGTCCTTCAACGGTGAATCGAAGGCCAGGCCGGCTTCTAGCGGCTCCACCTGGTCTGACACGAAGATATAGTCCAGTGTGCCTTGCGGCGAGGTATCGTAAGTGTTGACGGGGGTGGGCCACGTCTTCTCCGGCTCGCGCCCGTGCACGACCTCGAACACCGAGCGGAACCGGCGCTTCATGAACGCTACCGTCTCCTCCCCCAGGTAGGCGTTGAAGTCGCCGAGCACTACCGTTGGCAGACCGCGCGTGTCGCGGTCCAGCCAGGTCACTACGTACTCGGCCTGAGCCTGACGCTCCCTCGCGGAGTCCGGGGGATGGTGCAGGTGCAGGTTTATGAAGGTGAGCAGCGTGCCCTCCGATCTCAGGATGAGCCGCTGCGCCACCCGATCGAACGTCATCAGGTCCAGGACCTCGTGTTCGATGACTTCGGTCCTCGCCAGCGTCGCGATCCCGTGGTAGCTGGCGAGCTTGCCCGTGTGCGTCGCATGTTTCACGCGGTAATGCGGCCGCGAGATGCGTCCGTTTATCTGCTTCGCCGCCCACATCGCCTGGTCCAGGCGCATATCGATCTCCTGGAGGCCGATGACATCCGGCACCAATGCCTCGAGCTGATCGATGAACAGTGGGGCTCGCCGCTCCCAGGCGCCGTCGCGGTTGAACAGATTGAGAGTCGCTACCTTGATCTCAGCCATCGCGTGATACCGCGTCGGACCTCAGGAGTTCGCGCCCGCCGTCCTGATCTTGTGCACACGCCGGCTCTTGCCCATCGCCTTGACTGAGACGATGCTAACGCCCCCCAGGTCCGGCGATGTCGTGTAGTGCTTTTGCACCAGTCTGCCCAGAGGCTGCGCCGCCAGGACGGCCAGCGTGGCCGCTACGATGGCGGCGGGCACTCCCCCTAACCCGCGATTTCCTGAACCGAGGGCGGCGTAGGACCCCAACCCGGCCAGCACGCCGGCTACCACCAGGTTGGTCCCGCACAGGGGGGATACCGCCAGCTGTGCCTCTCCCCTCTGCATGCGTTCCAGCGCTTCTGCCGAAAGGCTTTCCAGGCGCTCGGTCGGGATGTTGCCGTAGATGTAGAACCCATCCGGAACGGCACGCCCCACCACTCTCTGCTGTCCATGGCGGCTCAAGAGGATCGAAATCGTGGCGTGCTCCAGCGCGTGATTTCTCCGGACCGCATTGATTACGCTCTTGAGTCCCGGCACGCGCTGACCTCGCCCCAAACTATAGCACGAGCGAGATCACGAAGGACCCGACGCGCCATTGATGGTCCAGCCCAGAACGCGTACCTCCACCCCCTCCGCCACGATGACCCTCTGCCCGGTCGGCGCCACCAGGTCCAGCCGGGTGATCCCCGGGTTCACTGCGGATTCGCCGCTGAAATGAGTCGCCGCCAGGAACGTCCCGTCGGGCGCCCAGGCCACCGGCACGTCAAAGCCGGACTCCGCCGCCGGCAGCAAGAGCGGGGTTCCCGGCGCCGTGCCGATGACGGCAACCTCTCCCGGCTCTCCGTTCGCCGGCGCCAGACCGATGGCCAGCCGGCCGTCCGGGTGCCAGAGTGGGCGGAAATGGTCCGTTGGGTGCAGGCCCTCCATCGGGACCGGCGACGCCGTCTTCGCCTTCAATTCAGCGATGTAGGCGCGCGTTCTGAACTGACCATCGGTCAACTCCTGCTGAAGAAACGACAACCGCTTACGGTCCAGACTTAAGTCATAGTCACGCGCAATCTGCTCGCTCAGCCTCATGATGCACGGAACCAACGGGACGGGGGTCGGCGTCTGGCCAGGCGGGAGCGGCGTGGGGGTGGGCGTGGGCGTGACGCCGGCCGAGGCGGAGGCGGAGGCGGCCGCGGTCGCTTCAGCAGTGGCCATTGCGATCGCTTCAGTGGTGGCCGGCGAATACGAACAGACCACGGTGCCGCCGCCCGTGCCGCCCTGAATCAGGACGAACAACATCGCCTTCCCGTCGTCCGCAAAGCCCACTGGAATCAGCGCCAGCGCCGTGCTCACCTTGGTCCGGATGATCGTCTTCACCGGATCCTCCGGCACCGGCGTGGGGCTGCTGGGATCGGGAGAGGGTGTCGGCGTCGGCGTCCGCCGTCCCGGCGTCGGCGTCGGGAACGGCGGCGGCGGCGGAATCTCTATCTGGAGTAGAGATATGTCCGCGCTCAAGAACTCGAACCCCGCGTACCTTCGCAGGAACAAGCGCCGTCCGTCCGGCGCCCAGAAAGGGCGCAGTTGAAAGTCGACGTCCTTAACGATCAGCGTCGCCTGCTGCGTCTTCAGGTCAAGCACGTACGCCTCCGCCTGTGACGAGGCGGCGCTCATCGCCGCGTCCGGCTGCGAGAGATAGGCGAGAAGGCGGCCGTCCGGCGAGAGCGTCGCCTCCACCGGCCAGCCCTCCCTGTGCGGAATGGTCGCCAGCTTCTCTCTCTGCGCAAGATCTGCCGGCCCGACACGCCAGATGACGTCTTCCTTCGCGCCCACCTCCTGGTACACAAGCCGGTACTCGGTCTCGGGCGCATCCGGCGTCGGCGTCAGCGTGGAATCCGACGGAGGTCCGATTCCCGAAGCGGTCGGCGTGGTGCGCATGCGGTTTGGGAGATCCTCACCGCACCCACCGAGGATGAGCGCCGCGCAGAAGATGAGGCCAAGCGCGATCTTGCGATTGCCGCCTAGGCTTCCCACCTGCATCAGTCCACGGCCGGCGGAGGCGCGCGGAGCTCTCTAATCCGGCGGTAAACGAAGTACACGACTGCCACCGCTACGGCCAGCGCGATCGGGATGCTGACCGGGCGAAAGTAGTCTGAAAGCTTCTCCCAGTTCTCACCCAGCGCATAACCCGCCCAGGCCAACCCCAGCGACCACGGGTACGACCCGGCGAAGCTCAGCAGAGTAAAGCGCCACACGTTCATCCGCGCGATCCCCGCAGGCAAGCTGATGAACGTCCGCACCACAGGCATCAGGCGGCTCATGAACACCGCCACCTCTCCCCAGCGCTTGAACCAGCGGTCCGCCGTGTCCAGCTCACGCGGCGTGATCAATACATAGCGGCCGTAGCGCTCCAGCAACGGCCTCCCGCCCCACGCGCCGGCGTAGTATGCCACCAGTGACCCGAGGACGTTGCCGAGCGCGCCGTAGAAGCCCGCCAGCAGCAGGAACTCCGGCCCGTGGCCACGGTCTTTCACCAGGATCCAGCCCGCCAGCGGCATGATGATCTCGCTGGGGAAGGGGATGCAGGCGCTTTCGATCGCCATCAGAAAGACCACGCCGGGCCATTCGATGGCTTCGTATATGTCCGTTGCTAACTCTAGGAGCGCGTCTTCTATGCCAAACAGCGGTTGCCTGCCTCCGGTCTTGCCCCCCTGCCTTCATCAGTATAGAACGCTGTATGCGATCCAAACGATGCAATTTGACAGGCCCGCCGCCACCCCGCATGATGCGAGCGATGCTGCCGGCCGGCAAGCTTCCCAACGACCTCCTCGCCAATCTCCTCGCGCGCCTCCAGCGGCGCGACCCGCGCGTCTTGATCGGCCCGGGCATCGGCCGCGACGCGGCCGTGATCGATACCGGCGCCCCGAAGCTGTTGGTCGCCAAGAGCGATCCTGTCACCTTCGCGACAGACCAGATTGGCTGGTACGCCGTGCATGTCAACGCCAACGACATCGCCTGTATGGGTGCCAGGCCCGCCTGGTTCCTGGCGACCGTCCTTTTGCCGGAGGGCTCGGATCCAGGCCTTGCCGAGTTGGTCTTCAGTCAAATTTCGGACGCTTGCGAAGCCCTCGGTGTCGAGCTCGTCGGCGGCCACACGGAGGTTACCTACAGGCTGGACCGCCCGATCGTCGCCGGCGCGATGCTGGGTGAGGTCGAGCGTGACCGCCTCGTGCGTCCCGACGGCGCGCGGCCCGGCGACGTACTGCTTCTGACCAAAGGCATCGCCATCGAAGGGACCAGCGTCCTGGCGCGCGAAGCCGCCGCTCGTCTCGCGTCACTCGGCGTCGGGGCGACAGACATAGTCTCCGCCGCCCGCTACATCTCGGACCCGGGAATCAGCGTCGTCAAAGAGGCGCTTGCCGCCTGCGACGCCGCGCCCGTGCACGCGATGCACGACCCGACCGAAGGCGGACTGGCAACGGCTCTGCACGAAATGGCCTCCGCCGCCGGTGTCGGGCTCCAGATCGCAGAGGACGCGATCGACGTACTACCTATGACTCGCGTCCTCTGCGAGGCGGCCCATCTCGACCCGCTCGGCCTCCTCGCCTCAGGCGCATTGCTACTCGCGGTGGCAGACGGCGACCGCGACGTGGCTCTGCGCGCCGTCGAGTCAGCCGGCGTGCGCGTGCGGCCGATCGGCAGGCTGGTCGCTCCGGAGGAGGGGGTTATAATGGTGAACAAGAGCCACCGGAGGGAAGTCCCGCGCTTCACCAGGGACGAGGTAGCGCGCTTCCTCTCACAACCGCAAGAGCCGTCTGGATAAGTCGGGGGGGCAGTATGGTAACGAAAAGAGCAAGGACTGTCGGAGAGTTGCGCGCCGCCGGCTACAAGCCGGCGACCGTGAAGCAGGAGATGCGGCGCAACCTGATCCGTCGCATCGAAGCAGCCGAAGAGCACTTCCCGGGCATCATCGGCTTCGAGGACTCCGTCATCCCGCACCTGGAGAACGCCATCCTCTCCTGCCAGGACATCATCTTCCTGGGCGAGCGCGGCCAGGCTAAATCCCGCCTCATCCGCTCCTTGACGAACCTCCTTGACGACGAGATCCCCGCTATCTCCGGCTGCGAGATCAACGACAACCCCTCTGACCCCATCTGCAGACGCTGCCGCGACTTGCTCAACAGCGAGGGAGACAACACCGAGATCGAATGGCTTGACCGCTCCCGCCGCTACGGTGAGAAGCTGGCCACGCCGGACATTACGATCGCCGACCTGATCGGCGAGGTAGACCCGATCAAAGTAGCGGAGGGTCGTTACCTCTCGGACGAACTCACCATCCACTACGGCATGATCCCGCGCCACAACCGCGGCATCTTCTGCATCAACGAACTACCCGACCTTGCCGAGCGCATCCAGGTGGGCCTGCTGAACATCATGGAAGAGCGCGACGTGCAGATCCGCGGCTACCGCATCCGCCTGCCGCTGGACGTCTTCG